>CAVPRW010000032.1:0-215918 GCA_963707985.1 uncultured Nitrospinota bacterium
GGACACGTGGTACTGCCGACAACTGCTGGTTGCCCTCCCCGCCTACTATGGTACGGGACATAATGAACATGCACACCACCATGACGGAAGCTACGGAATCACGTCGAATGGATGCTGACCGTCGATGCGATAGGCATAAAAGTGACGGTCCAAGGTGAAGATACGGCGGAGTTGGCACCGCTCGGCAGCCGTGACCAGCGACGCATCGGCAAGGTCCATGGGGCGTCGTGATACTGCTGCATGAGCGTCCGTCTCCGCTCCCATTCGGTGGCTGCGGGGATGTGCAAGACGACCAGACCGTCTGCCAGATACCCCCACAGTTCGTCTTGGGCCGGCAGCCCGCCTGCCCGCCACAGCAAGTACATGGCTTCGGTGAGACAGGGCCATGTGGTCAGTAAGGGCTGTGCGGGCAGCGTCTGGAGTGCCGCTACACACCGGGCGTGGTGGGGATCGTCACGATCTACCAACGCCACCAAGGGGCCCGTGTCACAGAGCGTCACAAGTGCCCCGCTTTCCGCTTCGCTTCCACGTAGTCCGTGAACTTCTCGCCGCATGCCTCCGACAAACGGTCGGCACCACCGCTCCGGATGCGCCCGACCCGCCCAGCGAAGAGATCTGCCAGCGTTTTGGGGGCCTTCGCAGGCGCATCATGCGTGCCTGCAGTCTCTGCGGCTGGTGGCAGGTGTGCGGCGATCCATCCGAGCGGCGTGGTGCCACACGCCTCAGCTGCGGCCTGCAGCGCCGTATACAATTCATCGGGGATTTCAAGTAAATGACTCATGCACTCCTCCTGCTTCATCTTAGCAAGCGGGAAGATAGCTTGTCGAGCAGTGTTTGCCTTACTGAACTGACACTTTGTACAACGCCTGGGGTAGTGGCCTAGACATAATGACTTCCGATGGGTAGGCTGACCCCGAGTGCATCGCGGGTTCGCTTACCGGAACCAGAACCGCATCCTGTCGCCAACAGGCATGCCACATACTCGGAGGTCAGCCATGCCACAGTCTAGCACGCTCTACGTCGGAATGGATGTCCATAAAGAGTCCATCGCGGTCGCCTATGTCGCCCAAGATCATGGCGCCGAGGTCGTCTCCCTCGGCACGATCGGGACCCGGCAGTGTGATATCGACAAGCTGATCCGGCAGCTGCAGTCGAAGAGCCCGCAGCTCGTCTTCGTCTACGAAGCCGGTCCCTGCGGCTACTGGCTCTATCGCTACCTGATGAAAAAAGGCTACGTCTGCTGGGTCGTCGCTCCCTCCTTGATTCCCAAAAAGGCGGGCGACCGGGTCAAGACCGACCGGCGTGACGCCATGCAACTGGCCCGGCTCATGCGCTCAGGGGACCTCACGCCCGTGTATGTCCCCGCCGTCGACGATGAAGCCATCCGCGACCTGCAGCCGGGCGCGTGAAGATACCCTCCGGGATCTCAAGGCGGCCAAGTTGCGGCTCAAAGCCTTCTTGCTGCGGCACGATATCCGCTATACGGGCCGGGCCAACTGGAGCCCGGCCCACCTGCGCTGGCTCAGCGAGGTGGTCTGTCCCACCCCGGCGCAGCAAATTGTCTTTCAGGAATACGTCCAGACCGTCACCGAACAGACCGAACGGCTGGGCAGCGTCTGGAACACGAACTCCACGAGCAGGTGCAAACCTGGCGCTTCGCGCCCGTGGTCGAGGCTCTCCAGGCCCTGCGTGGCGTCCAGTTCACCGTCGCGGTGACCACGGTGGCGGAACTAGGAGACCTGACGCGCTTCGATAACCCCAGACAACTGATGAATTATCTGGGGCTCACACCCTCGGAATATTCGCGTGGGGGACGTCGTCAACAGGGCGGCATGACCAAGACGGGCAATACCCATGCGCGTCGTGCTCTGGTCGAAGGCGCCTGGGCGTATCGGTATCCGGCCAAGGTCAGTCGTCACCTGCCAACTGCGCCTGGAAAAGCTCCCCACAGCGATCCAGGCGATCAGCTGGAAAGCCCAGGTCCGGCTCTGCAAACGGTATCGCCACCTGATGGCCAAAGGCAAACATGCCAACCAGGTCGTGGTGGCCATTGCCCGGGAATTGAGTGCCTTTATGTGGGCCATTGCCAAGCAAGTTGCTGTGAGACCCAAAGCATAAAGACGGCTGCTGGTGGCAGCCAAAGCTCTTCAGGATTCCCACGTGCATCGGAAGAGGCGCAGCCCCGGTGTGGTGTAACCCTCGGCGGCGTTACGAGGCCGACAGGTACGCTCGTCCCTAGAATGAGGCAGGCACCCGACGGATACAAGTAAGGTGGTAGCCAACCCACGGATATCAGCATGATCAACCGTCGTGTCTTACTGGCTCCGGCTCTTCCGATGGACTACGTGAAACAGGAGGAAAACAATGTAAAAAAATCGGTGGCTCACTCTTGAGTGGGTAGGGACAGGACGCACAGCCAAACTGTGTTTTCCCATCCCCCCCGTTGCCACCGTGCATGCGACTTTCACCGCACACGGCGACCGCCTGCCAGGACCATTACCGTCGTTTCCTTTCCGCCTCCCAACCAGGATTCCCTGGTATACAGGGGCGAAATAGTACGTCGACGCACCTGACAAGCTGTCGCCCTTCCCCATGTGGACGGCTTTCCCGCCCTCAGAGTACTATGGCGACGCTGACTCCCTCCTGACGCATCCGAGGTTTTCTGGAGGTGTTTCCAACTCCTTACTTCCGCTCTCGTTACCATCGTCAGAAGGGCCTCCCAAGTTCCTAGTGATAGACTCCACGAGACCATGTAGGTGGCGGTTATCTGACAACCTGTCCCCGCATATCGCGGCTCCTCAGTGGACATGGGGTACATCAGGTTTACCCATGTCATCCTTTTGGCGGCTATCATAGAGTAAGCCGCCACGGTGTGGGAGATGACGATGTCATACATCTCCTACCACTGACTGGTCCCATCAGGCAAAGTCTTGAGACAGGGGTCGACGTTCCCCGTAGGTTGAAATCCGCTTCGTTTGAACTCACCAGATGATCTCTCAGCCAAGCCGGGCCTCTTGGCGGTTTGCCTCGCGCCTCACCCGTACCTTTCAGGGGCATGCTGCTCACAGGGACGGAGCGTCCGATCCTGCTTAGCCCCAACGGCTCATCGCCTGCCTGTACAGGCGATGGGGATTTCCTCCCATTCCATCACTAAGCTTCTTGGCGCACACATCGGAAGTCATAGCAACGCTGCGCCTCAGCTGCTGCCGAAAGCGGGAGCGCAGCGGACGCTGGAGGCAGTCAGCTGCAGGCGGTTGTTCGGCGGCGCCCTCTTGGTGGTCGCCGTCACGCCTGTGGCGCCTTACATCCCGGAGCCGTGCAACGTCTCCAGCACTTCAAGCGCTCGGGACAACCCAGCCTCGACATCCAGCCCGGCCGCAAAGGTGCGCGCACGCGCGTGCAGGGCGTCGTCCGCCAGGGCGGCCACGAGCGTCCGGCGCAGCTCCTCCGGGGAAGCCGTCATCGACGCGACGCGGCCCAGCCCCAGGCGCTCAACACACCCGCTGACGGCGTATTGGTCGCCGCCCATCGGCGTGCAGACCATCGGCACGCCCGCCGTGACGGCCGCCATCACCGTGCCGTGGCCCGCGTGCGTCACCACCAGGCGCGTCTGCGCCAAGACCGCAGCGTGCGGCACGAACGGCTCCGCGACCACGTTGGGGGGCAGGCGCAGTTCGTCCGCTGCGATCCGAGGCCCCAGGGTCATCAAGACGCGGACCGGGAGCGGCGCGACCGCCTCCGCGACGCGCTGCAGCGTCGGCACCTGGTTCTGGAAGCTCGTGCTGTAGCTCACCAGGATGAGCGGCCGCGTGTCCTCTGGCGGCCATGGCCAGGGATAGGGGGGGAGCGGCTGCGGCAGGCAGGCCAGGGGCCCGACGTAGTGCACGTGCCGGGGGACATCCGGAAGGCGCGTGTCGAACGCCGCATACGTAAATGCCAGGATCGCGTGCGCTTGCTCCATGCTGTGGCGCACGTCGGGGACCCGCGCCAGGCCTCGCTGCACCCGGAGGACGTTGAGGGGGTCGAGCACGGCGGCACTGGTCGCGGGGGGGGTGCTCATCCAGGCCCCATATATCGTGTGCCAGAGCAGCGCAGTGGGGAGCCCGGTGGACTCGGCCGCCACGGCCGCCGCCATGAGCATGCGGTCCACCAGCAGCACGTCGGGCGCGAAGCGCCGTACCTCCGTGAGGAGGTCGTCCCCGTACGTGGGGTTCAGATAGGTCATGCGGATCAGCCGGTCGAACTCCCTCTCGCGCGACGTCGTGTCGCGCCGGATGGTGCGGTCCCGCGGCGCCACGGTGTGGTAAGGGCCGTACTCGGCGCCTGCGGCGGTGATCTGGGGGGCGAGGTCCGCCTCCTGGAGGACGCGCACGGTGTGGCCGCGCTGCGCGAGGGCGCGGATGAGGGCCAGCTCGGGCGGCCAGTTGCCCGACGCGTTCAAGGTGACCACCAGAAATCGTCGTGTGCTGTGCATAGCCCTCCCTTTGCATCGCCGCTCTTATTGCAACCAGTCCTCTGCCTTACCGTCCGACTCCTCGGATGTCCTGTCCGAGGATGCGATAACCTCACTCGAGGTAATCAAACATTCCGGCCCGAGGAGTCCCTGACGCCGCCGAACGCTCCCGGTGAGCTGACGAGCAAAACGCGCCAGCGTTTTGCCCGTCAGCTCCACTGGGTTGTTATGCCGTATTGTGGCTTTCACGGTGGGGCGAATCATCGACCATGTCGGCCACAAGTTTTCCGTAAAGAACGCTGGCAAGCTCTGTCGGATTTGACTGCCATTTCAAGTATGCAATGGAAGTCGAAAGGCCTGGCAGATCGACATCATGGATCTTGATGGGAATGATGTACGTCCCCCCCGAATCGTTTATAGCCTTATCCAATGCAGCCCTTCGTTCCTGATTGGTCCATGGGCCGGCTTTGTATTCTTCGGACACCAGAAGGACACAGTATCGCGATTCGCTGTTATAGATCTTATAAAGCTCTTCTGCCAGGTTCTTTCCAACGATAGTCATTGTTTCAAACTCATTAAAGAAGACGTGGCAGCCTCTGCCTTTAAGAGCATTCGCCAAATCACGGGCCTTCGTACGCTGCACGCCCGAGAATGAAAGGGCGAAATCATATTTCGTATCGCTCTCCTGCCTAATCTGCTGGTCCAGGGTGTGTCGGGAGATGATTTCAGTATCGAAATACTGTAGTCGTTTTGCCAGCACGAGTTCTTCGATTTTTTGGATGTTGCTCACGACGTACTCGTGAATGTCAGTCATTGAGAACTGCGCCCTTGCGACCTGGAAGTAGCGGGAAAAGTGATCGCGAATTGGGGTCGGGAAGGACGCGACTTCCTTCTCCTCATCCATACTCAGAAGCAAGACATACACAATCCATGGTGCTCGGGCTCGCGTAGAGAGAATGAACCGCAGCATTCTGAGCAGGTCAAACTCAAACACGCTTGAGTGAGCGATAATCACGTCCGGGGAATGCTGGTTGTGACCGCCCTGCATGAGGTAGTCGTCCCGCCCCCACCTAGATGCGCTAATCACTGAAAAGGCGTACCTTCCAGCATCGAACTGATTGCGATCATCGTAGGGATCCGTCATGGGTAGTAGGCTGCTATGAAGAATGTGGATGTCCATTTCTATCTCCCGGATCGTGTCAACGGCATAACGCTAGGTATGAGCCGCGCGGTTTACCGCGTCGGCTCCACGCCCTTGTTCGGCCTTGGAGCGTATTCATCACGTAGCAACTGATGCATACTCCGGTCGACTGCTACGGCCATCGAAGTTAACCAAAGGTCCGCTATCGGACAACGCGTACTCCGCAATCTGCAGAACGCGGTCTTATCGTGGCGTCGTTCCCGAGGGAGGGGATGCCGGCGGCGAGGTCGGCGATCTCGACTGCTGCTCGCTGGAGGCGATTCGCTCGCTTACACTTCGCTGCACAAAAGATCCTATAAACGCGCCGAGCGTTAGTTTCGCCAGATCGAAAAATTGGGGGCTCAGCTTTTCATCCGAAGTCCACAGTGAGAGCAGGCTGAAGGCCATCGTGATGGCGATCGTTGCGAGGGGCAGTCCAGAGAGTCCAACCTTGATGAAGGTGCCAACTGCTCCAGTAAGGCTACTCAGGCGAATGTAGTCATCGATAGCAGTCGTGTTGTTCGACAGTAGTATCTGGCTTAGGAGTATGTAATCTTGCCGAGGAATCACCTCCCTTCTTGCGGTCCCGGCGGTCCTTAATAGCGCATAGCCGATCGCTGGTCCAAAGAGAGAAGCGAGAAGCAGGAAGAATGGGACTAGGAGTTTCGACGCGAAATAGCTAACTAACGCCGGCCCCTCTTGTGCAATATTGATCACAACGTCAGATGATAGCTCTCCTCTCGCCTGCCACAGTGTGTAGATCATGACAGCGAGTGCTATGAGAGAGACGATGAAGAACAGTAGGCCCCCCATTTCAAGGCCCCGCGAACTCAATTGTGCTTGCGCGATGAAGTCCCTCCGCCCACCTACCTGACCGGTGTCTATCGCTAATTCTCCGTTGGGCATCGCTTCCCCCATTTTTCGAAATGAGATTCCTATAGCTGACATTGCCACGCGAGCCGAAACGGTCAGCTGATTCAAGATAAAGCGAATTATCTCAAACGAAATGCAAGATCATATTTGTGTGAAAGATTCGACCCTGCTCGGGGTATCTCCGTAGGAGCCTCCACTGTGCATGATGACGTCCTGTGCCATAGCAAATCTCTCACCAGCCGAACGCTGGCGGTCAGCCGCGCCTGGAAGCGGAAGCGCAGCGGACGCTGGAAGGCGTCGGCTTGCAGTGCGTTGTTCGGCTCAGACTCTGCGAGAGGTTCTGCCCACGGACGGGCACCTTTCTTTATAGCTCCGAGGGCCATTGACTCTGCCTCCCGTGTGCATGGCGACCTGCACTCAGCGGATAATCTCGTCTGCCTGGAACAGGACCATGGGCGGCATCGTCAGCCCGAGCGCCTGCGCGGTCTTGAGATTGATGACCAGCTCGTATTTGGAAGCCTGCTCCACCGGTAGGTCGGCTGGTTTGGCGCCCTTGAGGATCTTGTCGATGTAGGTCGCGGCGCGCCGGGTTAGTTCAACGGAATCCGTCGCGTAACTCATGAGGCCGCCCGCCTCCACGTTTCCCTGCTCCCGAACATCGCCGGCAAACGATGCTTCAGCGAGAGCTCAGCGAGACGCGCGCGCTGCGCGCGAGTGATCGGCGATGCCACGCGAGCACGCCGTGCACACGTTCTCGCGCCATCATCGCGAAGGCTCCATGAGGATCCTCGGGTGTTCGCACGGCACCGTAAGGACCGGAACCCCAAGCTGTGGGGCAGCAGCCTCGAGGGCGTGCGAGGCAGGACGGTGCGAGGGCGCCGTCACGTCAACACCACGCCGACCCGCGTCATGGACGGTAGGGCCTGCTTCATGAGCTCGAGTTCCTCGGTCACGAGCTCGGTGGGAGGGGCGTCGACAGCCCCGTGAGTTGCCGCCCGGCCGCGCAAGGCCAGCCACGTGGCCGAGACTGACGGGGTCGGCGTGCTTCGCGAACACTATCGGGATCGTCGTGGTGGCCTGTCGGGGCGGCCTCCACCTCCGTCCGAAGACGTCGCGAAGATGACGTCGACGTGCAGGCGGACCAGGTCGGCGGCGACTTCGGACAGCCGATCGGCGCGTTTTTCCGCTGATCGAAATATAAGGATCATGTTTGTCTTGCCCTCGACATAGCCGAGGAAGATCCGCAGGCCCCTCCGCAGGGCTTCTATCCGGTTTTCCCAGGCAGCCGGAGAACCTCCGGAGATCAGATACCCGATCTGGTGGACCTTCGCGGGCTGTTGCGCATGGGCGGCGAGCGGCTCGGTGAGCAGCGCGATGCTAAGCAGCAGGAAGGGCGAGAAACATGCAGGCGCTTTTCACGCGTGACCAGCCCTCTTGCCCTTCGTTAGTCTCACAGCACTATTTCTCCCAGGAGGCCGAACGCTTGATTAGATGGAATTTTTTCCACCTAACCTTCCCCGTGATAGGCGCGGAAATGTCCATCTAATCTCCCCTACGAGCAGTATATGCCGCCAATTTTCCGCATAGTACCACGAATCCTGCCTTTTTACCTCAAGCGTTTAGATGGAATCGCCGAGGGAAAGACATGGACGCTCGTCTGCCATGATTCATCGGGTATAGGTCGCTGGGGCATTTTGCCTCATCGTATTTGCTGCCCCAAGGCGCGAGCTCGGTTGCTGTAGACTTCAGTCGTGTGAGGTGTCAACCATGGAACAACGTCCTAAAAAGCTTCTTGACCAAGTGCGCGATGCCATCAGGCTTAAGCACTACTCGATACGCACGGAGGAATCCTATATCACCTGGATTAGGCGCTACATTCTCTTCCATCATAAGCGACATCCCAATGACATGGGCAGCGCAGAAATCGAGGTATTTCTGACACACTTGGCCGTCGATCAGAAGGTGGCGGCGTCGACCCAAAATCAGGCGCTCAGCGCCTTGCTCTTTCTGTATCGCGACGTGCTCAAATCGTCGCTCGACCTCCCCATTGATGCCATGCGTGCCAAAAGGCCTAAACGCTTGCCCACGGTCTTGACCAAGGAGGAAACTCTCAAAGCCATTGAGCGTCTCGCTGGAACGCAGCGACTCATGGCGAAGCTGCTGTATGGTGGCGGGTTAAGGCTGATGGAATGTCTGCGACTGCGCGTCAAAGACCTCGACTTTGCCCAACGTCAGATCATCGTGCGCGATGGCAAAGGCATGGAGGATCGGGTCACTATGCTGCCTGAAAGCCTGATCATACCGCTCCAAGAACATTTATCGCACGTCAAGCGCATACATGCGCAAGATGTCGCTCAAGGGGTTGGCCCGGTTTATTTGCCGTTCGCGCTGGAACGCAAGTATCCGCATGCCGGCCGACTCTGGATCTGGCAATATGTCTTCCCCTCAGACCGGTTGTCAAAAGACCCGCGCACCGGGATCACCCGTCGTCATCATGCGAGTGAGAGTGCTTTGCAAAAGGCTGTGAGTCAAGCAGGGCGTGCGGTAGGTCTCAACAAGCGCATCAGCTGCCATACCTTCCGCCACAGTTTTGCCACGCATCTGCTGCAACAGGGCTACGACATCAGGACGGTCCAGGAGCTCCTCGGGCACAAAGATGTGAAAACCACTATGGTGTATACGCATGTGCTGAATCGAGGCGGGCTGGCCGTGCGCAGTCCGCTGGATTAAAGGTCTGGGGCGTAACTCCCATACGCTGCACGACTGGGGTATAATCCTGACCCAGCTCGCCCCTAGACGTCGTTGTGGTCGGCGCGGAGCGAGATTGAATGTCAGGTCGGAAGCGTTCACCAGGAAGGGGGCAGGGTATGGGGTTCGACACCACTACAGCGCTGGGTGCCATGACCGGGGCACGCTATATCGAGAGTCTCAAAGACGGCCGGGAAGTCTGGCTGGACGGCGAGAAGGTCCAAGATGTTCCCACCCACCCAGCCTTTACCGGAATGGTCCATGAACTGGCCCGCATCTACGACCTCCAACACACCGAGGCCTACCAGGATCAGATGACGTTTCTTTCGCCCGCGACGGGCCAACGCTGCAGCCTGTCCTGGCTGCTGCCCCGGTCGCACGAAGACCTGAAAAAGAAGCGCCGCAACAGCGAGATCTGGAACGAGCACTGTTGGGGGCAGCTCGGGCGTGGCCCCGATATCCTGGCCCCGTATATCATTACGCTGTACGACATTCGTGAGACCCTGAGTGCTGTGCGCCACCCCCGCTGTGACTTCGGGGAGAATGTGGTGAACTACTATCACTACTCTCTGGAGCACGACCTCTTCCTCACGCACGCCCTCGGCGACCCGCAGGTGGACCGCAGCCAACAACCTCAGAACGAACAACGCACCATTCACGAAGAGGAACTGGTCCTACACGTCGTCGAGGAGACGGAAGCCGGGGTGATCGTGCACGGGGCTAAACAGTTAGCGACCGCCGCGCCTATCTCACACGAGACCTACGTCTCCCTGTCGGCCACCTTCGTGCGGCGTGCCGACCCCAAATCCGTCCTGGCCTTCGCCATCCCCACCAACACCCCAGGCTTGAAAATTCTCTGTCGGGAGCCGGTCTCACAATGGGTGGGGAGCTATGGGCACCCTCTAGGCATGATTTATGACGAGCAGGACGCCATGCTCTTCTTCGACCATGTGTTGGTGCCGTGGGAGCGAGTGTTTGCGCTATACGAGGCCTCGCTGATCCTGGAGCGCTATCAGAGCGGGGTGAACTTCATCGGCTGGGCCAACCTCTGTCGCATCCATGAACGCATGCGCCTCATGACAGCCGTAGCCACGATGATCGCTGAGGCCATCGGGGTCATCGAGTACCGCGAAGTGGCGGCCAAGCTCGGAGAAATGGCTACCTATGCCGAGATGTGGCGGCACGCCATGGATGGCGTCGAGCATAACGCCTTTCCGACCAAGGGGGGGCTGATGTCCCTCGGCTCGATGTCCGGCATGAACATCTTCTTCGCACAGACGTCGGCGCGGATGGTCCAGCTGCTGCGTGAGATCGCCGGTTCAGGCCTGATCATGCAGCCCAGTGAGCGGGACCTGGCACATCCTGAGCTCCGGCCATATCTGGAAAAGTACATGCGCGGCAAGGATGTGGATGTGGAGTATAAGGCCCGGCTACTGCGGTTGGCCCATGACCTGGCCGTGTCCTCCTTCGGGATGCGCCAGGAACTCTATGAGTACTGGCATGGCGGCGACCCGAACCGTAATCGCATCAATCTGCTGCATAGTTACGACCAGCGCGATATCATCGAGCGCATCAAGATGTTGGTCGCAAAGCCCTTGGCACAGATATAGCCATTTCAGGGGGGGTGAGTGGAGGAGACCGTTCGCCCCGCCGGAAACGCTCATTAGCGTCAACCTCATGCAAGTGATTTTGCTTGACATTTCAGCTATCTAGGAGTACAGACGAGGCAGTTGTGACTGGTGCGAACAGCTCTTGAGCCGGGCGCCTGGCGGATACACCCACGCTGCTTGTGTCGTTGGATCTCAAAGGCCCCGGTCGTCGTCCTGAGGAGGGAACGCATGAGGCCGTTGCGCTCGTGGGTTGTGTGGTTTGTCGTCGTTGCCGCCCTGATCATGGTCCTGACGCCACAGGCTGAGGCTCAGACTCGCGCCGCGGGAGAGCTGGTCTGGGCCTGGCATGTCACCATTGCACCTGCGTGGTTCGATCCGGGCGAAGTGCCGGCCCAGATCACGCCTTTTACAATCATTTATGCCATGCATGATGCGGTGGTCCGCGCGATGCCGGGGGAGCGCATGGGCAACAGCCTGGCGGAGTCCTGGAGCGAGAGTCCGGATGGGCTGATCTATGAGTTCAAGCTACGTCAGGGCCTGCGCTTTCACAATGGCGATC
Organism: uncultured Nitrospinota bacterium; assembly: GCA_963707985.1. Lineage (GTDB taxonomy): Bacteria > Tectomicrobia > Entotheonellia > J063 > CAVPRW01 > CAVPRW01. Next base: position 11,424 of record CAVPRW010000032.1, read on the forward strand.
CCTGCACAGCCGAGGACGTGAAGTTCACCTTCGAGCGCTATAAAGGCGCGGGAGCCAGGGAGCTTAAAGACAAGGTCAAGCAGGTCGAAGCCGTCGATCCCACGACGGTGCGCTTCCATCTACAAGAGCCCTGGCCTGACTTCATGACGTTCTATGGTACCACGGCGACGGCCGCTGCCTGGGTGGTGCCCAAAACATACCTCGAAAAGGTGGGCGATGATGAGTACAAGAAACATCCCATCGGTATCGGTCCCTTCAAGTTTGTGAGTCACACGCCCGGAGTAGAACTGGTCCTGGAAGCCTATGAGGGCTACTGGCGTAAGGTGCCGCACCTGAAGCGCATCGTCATCAAGGGAGTGCCCGAGGCCTCCACTCGCCTGGCAATGCTCAAGCGTGGGGAGGCCGACATCGCCGTCGCTCTGCAGGGCGCGATCGCGGAGGAGGTGCAGCGGGATCCCAACCTCAAGCTCGTCGACACGCGGCATCCGTCCATCTTTTGGCTGGAGTTTGCCGAGCAGTGGGAGCCGAAGTCGGTATGGGCCGACATTCGCCTGCGGCAAGCCGTCAATTATGCCCTCGATCGCGAAGCCATCAATCAGGCGGCATGCCTGGGCTTTTGTCCACCAGCAGGCGTCATCGTCCCCCGCCTGATGGACTATGCCCTCCAGGTCGAGCCGGCGCCGTATGATCCGGCGAAGGCCAAGCAATTGCTCGCCGAAGCCGGCTACCCGAATGGGCTGGACGCCGGGGATCTGGTGCCAATTCCTCCCTTCACGGATGTCTCAGAGGCTGTCGTGAACTACTTGAACGCTGTCGGTATTCGCGTCAGGATGCGCACGATGGAACGTGCCGCCTTCCTGTCAGCCTGGCGCGAGAAGAAGCTACGCGGGGTGTTCATGACCGCTGTGGGGGCTTCAGGCAATGCTGCGACGCGGGCAGAGGCCTTCATGTATTCCAAGGGCACGTATGCCTATGGGGGGTATCCCGACATCGACGAGTTGTTCCTCCAGCAAGCGCGTGAGCGCGACCGTGCGAAGCGCGAGGGTATTCTGCACCAGATCCAACGTCTCACCATTGAGCGCGCGATGTTTGCCCCGATCATGGACCTGCGCGGCCTCCAGGGCGTTGGGCCACGCGTGGCTGAGCACACCATCAACTCGATTCCCTTGCACCCCGGCCCAGCGTTTGAGGACATACGACTCAAAGCGCCATAACCGTAATGTACTTGACCTGCCCACGGTAGGACACGGCAAAGCCTTGAAGCTCACGACTTGACATCGGTAGCAGGCTGGCATACCGTGCCGGTACGGTTTGGCAGGGTAGCTCTGGGAGTGACATGGGTGCATAGGGACGGTAGTCGCATGCAGTGTGTGTCCGGCAGCGCTTCCGAGGCTGCATATCACCGTGGATGAAAGAGATGTGAATGAACTGAGTGGATTCTGAAAGGAGGGTGCCATGGGTTGGCTCGATCCAGAAGAACTTCGGCAATTATTGCCAGCCGAAACCGCGGCGTTTCCGTCGCCGATACCGACGCAATCGGTGTCCAGTGACGAATTCATGCCCGCCCCGCAGACGGCAAAGCAGCGTGAGTTTGAGACCCGCGTCAAGGCATACGGCGTCGCCCTGGCGCGCCGACAGGGCATGAGCCGGCGGGCGTTTTTCACGACTGCGGCGGGAATGGCGGCGGCCTTCGTCGCCATGAATGACACCTATGGGAGGCTGTATACGGCGAGCCGCGCCGAAGCCAGTACGCCGGAGCTGGCCAACGAGCGCGCCAAGGAACTTGCTGACCAGTTCATCATGGATATGCATACTCATTTCCTGCGCGATGACACCCGTCTTGAGAACTTTGTGCGCGCGCGTGAGGCGGTTGGCAAGGCCGGCTGGAATCCTGGCTTGGCGGGAAAGCCCCAGACATTGGAGGACCTCAAGTTCGCCAACTACATCAAAGAAATTTTCCTCGACAGCGATACCAAGGTCGCTTGCATCAGTGGCGCACCTTCCGACCTGCCGGAGGACTGGTTCCTGACCAACGAGATGAAGGCCGCGGCACGCGCTAAGGTCAACCAGGAAGCCGGCACGCGCCGCATGTTATCCCACGCGATCTTCACACCGGGCCAGCCGGGATGGTTGGAGCAGGTCGACCAGGTGATCGAGGTGCTAAAGCCCGACTCGTTCAAGGGCTATACCATCGGTGACAACACCAACAAACATCTGAGTAAGTACCCCTGGCGCATGGATGACGAGAAAGTCGTGTATCCGTTTTATGAGCGCTGCGAGAAGGCCGGAATTGTCAATATTTGTGTGCACAAAGGGCTCTTCCCACCGTCGATCGAGCAGAAGTTTCCACACCTGTTGGCGCACTCCGATGTGCGAGACGTGGGGAAGGCGGCCAAGGACTGGCCGCAGCTCAACTTCATCATCTATCACTCGGGCTATCGTTACGGCGGGGGCGGCGGACCACTGGAAGGGTGGGAGCATTTCGAGAAGACAGGCCGCGTCGAATGGGTCAGCGACCTGGCGGAGATTCCCGGCAAAAATGGGATCACTAATGTCTACGGCGACCTGGGGCAGATTTTCGCCCAGTCAACGATGTCCAACCCGCGGCTGTGCGCCGCCATGATGGGTATTCTGGTGCGTGGTCTCGGCGCCGATCACGTCTGTTGGGGGACAGATGCCATCTGGACAGGATCGCCGCAATGGCAGATCGAAGCTCTGCGCCGACTGGAGATCCCCGAGGACATGCAGAAGCAATACGGCTTTGAGCCGCTGGGGCCAGCTGATGGGCCAGTGAAGACGGCCATTTTGGGAGGGAACAACGCCCGCCTGTATAAATACCCGATGATGCAGAAGAGTGAGCTCGCCCACGACCGCTTTGCGCAACTCCGCGAGCAGTACGAGCAGGGAGGCGGAGGCCGCAGCAATCTCGCCTATGGCTATGTTCGCCGAAGGCTAGCCTAGGCATCTGTTCAAAATCTCTCACACCCTTTATCTCCCTCTCCCGGAGGGAGAGGGAAACGTCTTTGGACCTCGATTTCGGTGTCTGTCCCGATCACTGGGAAAGGCGACACCAGAAGCTTTGCAGAGCAGCGCGTGGCGCTTAGTTTGAGGACTCGAAGGCGAGGGTCGCATAGCGCATGAAGATGCCGCCACGCGGCTCGGCCAATGGTCCATTGAGCACGAGCACAGCGATCACGTGTTTACTCCCCGGCACGGCGCTGTTACTGATCTCCACCCGCTGTGAAGCGTTGAGGCCGACGATAACTCCCGTCGTCCGGTCAATCTGGCCGTTGACCCAGACTTCACCATAGTTGTCGATATTGGTTTCGAACCACACCCGTGAACCCGCCACGTCGACGCCGCTTACGTTTGGTGGAATCTCCACGGTGATCCGATACCAGGCGAAGGTAAAGCCCTCGGAGCGGCTGGCGCGGACATTTGAGCAGACCTCCCAGCGCGAGTCGTCGTACTCCGCTAGGCGCGCCGGGCTGGCCTTGAGTTGAGCGGTCAGCCCTTCATTGGGCTCACCTGGCACTAGTCCTGGGCCCACCCTCCACTGTCCCTTAACCTTCTGACGGTCCTCAGCGGTGTTCAAGTCGAGCGCTAATCTGGGCATATCACCATCCCCCACAATCACCAAGTTGACAAGGCGATCTGCTGAGCGTCTACTGCACGAAGTCGGGATCGAGGGCGCCAGTGTAAGGTAGCCATCGCTAGGTGTCAATGGGTGCCTGCACACCAATGTTCCTGCCGACGACCTCGTGAGTCCGCAGGCGCCCGACAGCATATCGCACCAACCACCAGATCAATTGCGCCGCGAGTAATAAGCATCGGTGGCTTGCTTAAGCCCGGAAACGGCATGCCCATGCAAAGCCTCTTTCCGTTCGCTCGCCCATTGGTTAGACGCCATGATCCCGCTGAGGCTCCCCTGGAAATGCGGCATGACATAGCGAGCAAACAGCTCATAGCTTCGTAGCCGCTTCTCCCGCTGAACGTAGTCGTCCACCCGAATCATGAAGCCGCCAAATCCACCGCTGGCCTCTTGCAAGCGCTCGATACCGGCGATGCAGTCCTCAGGGGTCCCGACGAGCCATTGGTTGTGCTCCACCATGAAGTCCACGATCTTATCCATGGGGACATCGGGGGTTGGATTTCCCAGGGTGCCAGCGAAATATTCCGTCACCTCGCGGCCACCACCCATGCGCACATTTTCAATGGCTTCTTGGCGGCTTTCCGCCAGATGGCAAGGCACCACCAGGCGCCAGTCCTCGCGGCGCAGGACTTTCCCATGTGAGGCCGCGGCCTCTTCACCGATGGCCCATAGCTCCTTCAAGCTGGTTTGCCGGACGGTTGCCCGCGGAATGCTCAGCGACAGCACCGATGTCCCGTATTTTCCAGCTAGTTGGACGCCTGCTGGTGACTGTACCGATGCCACGGCGATGGGGGTGTAAGGCTGTTGATAGGGACGCAGTTGAAGAACGGCGTCATGCAGCTCGAACCAGTCGCTGGTATACGTCAAGGGTTCCGTGCTTTCGAACAGACGCACGATGATCCCCAGAGCTTCGTCCATCCTCTCGCGTTGCCGCTCAGCCGGGATGCCAAGCATGACGGCATCGGATGCCAGGGCACCAGGGCCGACGCCCAGGATGACCCGACCCCGGGTCAAGTGGTCCAAGAGCACCATGCGGTTGGCTACCATGAGCGGGTGGTGATAGGGCAAGCTGATCACCCCAGTCCCTAGCCGGATGTGCCGGGTGCGTTCAGCGGCGGTGGCGAGAAACAATTCAGGGGAGGCGATGGTTTCCCAACCGGCACTGTGGTGCTCACCGACATATGCTTCATCGAAGCCCAAGATATCCAGCCACTGAATGAGTTCCAGGTCCCGCTCCAGGGCCAAGGTCGGGTTTTCCCCAGGGCGATGGAAGGGGGCCATGAAGACTCCGAATTTCATTTTGGTCGACGCCATCCTGTGACACTCCTCTCTCTGCACGCGATGCGCAATGAAGTCTCAAATTCCACCATCTCGTGTGCGATCGGCCGCCATCACACTGGGCCAGTCGTATGGGGGCTGATACGTGCCCCATTGTACCATGGTTTGAACACCCTAGCGACCCAGAAGACTTATAGCGATCGTTGGACGGCTGTTTTTGCTTGACAGAGAGCTCCACCCGGAGTAGACACGACCGGATATCCGGAAACGGTTGCACACACACTCGTCTGGACAGCACAAGTGATTTCATAAGGAGAGCAGTATGAAAATTCATCACCTCTATACGGATGAGAAAGGCGATTCGCATTTCGAGGATATGGAGATCGAGTACGTCGAGACGACGCCGGCCGGGCGTTTTACCAAGCGCTTGCCGACGACCGGCATCATCTTTCGCGAAGTTCAGCCTACCTATGACCTGGACTGGCACAACGCCCCGCGCCGGCAGTATATCATCAATCTCGACAACGGCGTGCAAATCACCGCCAGCGATGGCGAAGCACGCACCATCGGTGCGGGTGAAGTCATCCTGGTCGAAGACACCACTGGCAAAGGCCACCTGAGTAAAGCTATTAACGAGCGCTTGCGCCACTGCATCTTCGTGACGCTGGACTGACTTCCTAATGGCTAGAGCTAACCAGCATGGTCAGCATTACGCAGATCACAGCGCGCCTGGCAGCACACCTCCTGTGGGGCGTTCGATCCGCCGGCGCTCGTTGATTGCCTAATCTCGCCCACCCCCTCTCTGTACTACACTAGCGGGCCTGCCGTGGTGTGGCGCACCCAGACGGGGTTTATCGTGGAAGTGGGGCTAGGCACGTCCCTTGCTCTACCCTGGGAGTATCATGGCTCATGTGCGCTCACGAAAGCCATGATGCTGTGAGACTCCGGGCGCTGGCCACGGCGCCACGGCGCCACCGCCATAGCAGCTAGGCGTATGGCTGCAGGCGGGGCCTGCGGCCCACCATGGGTGGTGCGAGAGCGGTGGTCAACTCGACGGCGCTCCCCCCGGTCCACCCGAGTGCATACGCAGGGGGATGAGTACGATGGACTTGAATGTGCTGCGACCGTGCCAATACGTGCGCTGGACCCTAGCCCTGGAGTTACCTCACTTCAGCGGAGCCAACTGGCGTTGGATGATGATCGCGGGATGGATGTTCAGCGCTTCGATGATCCTCCTGGTGACCGTTGGCGCGATGCCCAGTGACGAGGGAGAGATCGTCCTGGATGCTTCTCGACAGGGGATCGTCCAGGCGCACCCCGAGTGGCCGCCGGATATGCGTGCGGCGCTGCTGGCTGGGATCATTTGTGCGGGGATGCCAGCGGACATGGTGCGGGTAGCATGGGGTTCTCCTACATATATGTCCGGTAGCGATGGGCCAGGCCGGCCGGTGACCTGGTTCTACGCAGGACGTCCAAGTGCGGTAGAACGCTTGGCTGGTCGGGGTCTATATGATGCCGGCAGCAGCGAGTGGACGGTGTCGTTCATCGATGGGCAGGTGGTGGCGTGGACCGATTAACGGCCTCTCAGACTCCTTCCACCTGACCCCACACATTACGTCGACGAGAGGAGGAAGATCGCTCGATGGCTGAGAACAAGCCCACCACACGTTTGCAGCAGCTTATCCACCGCACGGATCGTGTCATGGCCGTGCTGCATGCGCCGAGTGCTGCACACGCGCGGATTATGCAGGCGGCTGGGGCGGAAGTAGCTTTCGTGGGTACCAGTGGGGTGGTCGGGGCGTACACTGGACTGGCAGATGTCGGGGTGGCGACCATGACCGAGTGTATTACCATCGCAGGCTGGATTGCCCGTAGCGTGGGCTTCCCGGTCATCATCGACGGTGATACGGGACATGGCGGCATTATGGCTGTTCGTCGGCTGGTGGCGGAATCGATTCGCGCTGGCCTCTCAGGTATCCGGATCGATGACCAGCCGATCGAGGGCAAGCGCAGTACCCAAGATGCCGGGGTGGAAGTAGTGCCGCTGGAACAGGCCGTGGCCCGGTATCGTGCCGCCGTCGACATGAAGAACGAGCTCGACCCGGATTTCGTCATCATGGCCCAATGCTATGCGCGTGATGCCGCCAATGGTGGCATGGAGGAGTGCCTACAACGCTTACAAGCCTATGAAGAGGTGGCTGGCGTGGATTGGGTGCAGTTTGAATCGCCGCACTCTACCGAAGAGATACAGCAGGCGCGGGCCAGGGTGTCCGGCCCTTTTTCGTTCATGCGGGGTAAGCTACCGCGGTATTTGAGCTTGGAAGAGCATCAGGCGCTCGGCGTACACATCGCCTGGTATCCCGCCTTTACACATGAGATCATGTATGCAGCGCTGTGGGATTTCATGCAAGACTTTCAGGCCCGCGGACTGGCGGCGTGGGAAGCCTTTCAGATGAGCCGTCAGGGGCGTCCTTACCCGCATCCATTACGCTTCGATGCCGGGGAAACTGTCGCCAAGCAGCGCCAGTTGGAGGAGCTCTACTATACACCCGACATGTTGGAGAAGTACCAGCGCTCATCTGGCCGTCCGTCACACTCGTGAACTGTGCGGAGACGGTAGAGCATGAAACACAGTCTAGCTTCAAGGCCGCATTGATAGTAGACCGCCCTAGCACTGCGGTACGGCTTGTCGACCGCTATACAAGCACCTGTGCGTCACGCCGAAATCTGCTGGCTGAGTACTTGTGCAATCAGTTCCACCGTTCGGGTGATGGCACCCTGGTTCGCTTGTAGGACCTGATAGGCTGCCTCCCCGAGGGCCTGACGGCGCTCTGGCTGCAGCAATAGCACGCTGACCTCTTCGCCTAAGGCTTCGGGGTTGTGCACTTGCATTGCTCCAGCCGCCTCTAACAGCGCCGCGGCGATCTGGTGGAAGTTATGCATGTGGGGACCAAACAGGATGGCTTTGCGGTGCGCTGCCGGCTCTAGGATGTTATGGCCGCCGATGGGCACAAAGCTACCGCCGACGAAAACCACTGTTCCGACTGCATAGAGTTTTGCCAACTCACCGATCGTATCGAGCAGGAGCACAGGCGCCGCGCCACTCCGAGAGGACAAGCGCCTGCGGCTGCGTCGGTGGATCGTGAGCTGATGCTTTCGCAGCAACGCTTCGATCTCATCGAGTCGATCCAGATGCCGTGGCGCCAGGAGCAAGCGCAACTCCGGCACCTGGAGGCGCGCCCGCAGATAAGCTCCGATGATGATGTCCTCTTCCCCACGGTGTGTGCTCCCCGCCATGAACACTGGCGCCTCGCCAAGCCCGAGGTCAGCTCGCAAGGCCCGCTCATCGGGGCTGCTCAGTGGCTCGAAGGCGAGATCGTATTTGATATTCCCAGTGATCTGAACACGAGAAGGTTCGGCGCCAATGGCGATGATGCGTTCGGCATCCAGGTTGGTCTGCATGCTGAAGCTTGTGATCGCTGGCAGGACGCGGCGCATGAAGGGCCGCAGACGCCGATAACCGCGAAATGATCGCGGGGAAATGCGGCCGTTTACCAGGATGGCGGGAATCCCCCGCCATGCCAACTCGCGCAGAAAATTCGGCCAGATCTCGGTTTCTACCATCAGGAACAGGCGCGGCTGCAGGCAGGAGATCACTTGTTGCACGACCCAGGGATAGTCGAGTGGGAAATACAGGTAGGCCGCCCCGACCATTTTCTCACGTGCGGTGGCCTGCCCGGTGTCTGTGACCGTTGAGATCAGGATAGGAACGTGTGGAAATCGCTGACGCAAAGCGTTTGCCAGCGGCACTGCGGCGATCACTTCGCCCACCGACACGGCGTGTAGCCAGAACGGACGCTCCCCATGTAACGCCACGCCTATGTCTGGGGGTATATGGCCAAAGCGTTGACGGATGCCGGCGCGGTATTTGGTGGTGGAGAGCGATTTCATTGCAAAGTACGGGAGGGCGCCGACGGAAGCCAGGAGTATGCAGATATTATAGAGCGAGTACATCGCCCCTCATCCCAACTCTTGCCCAGAAGGAGAGGGCCGACGTGGATGCGTTGCCAGCGTCACTTCCTCGGTGAGCTTGAGGAGTTTGCCCTCCAGTTCTTGCCGTTTTTGCTCCACCAACGTCGAGTCGGCATCCGACGGCACTAGCACGGGATCGCCATAGGCCACCACAAGACGACTACCAGGTAGAGGCAGGAGAAAGCGATCCCAACTCTGAAATTCGATCTTCCAACGTGCTCCTACTGCCACGGGAATAATCGGCAGGGCGGTCAATCGGGCCAAGGCAATAATGCCCATCTGGGCTTGATGACGTGGTCCCCGAGGACCATCGGGCGCGATGCCTGCGCTGGCGCCGTCACGTGCCTGCCGCACCAGTTCTAACAGACTCCGTCGGCCGCCGCGGGAACTCGATCCACGAATCGTCGGCAAACCGAAACGCTGCAGAATCCGGCTCAGCACTTCGCCATCCTGGCTCTGACTCACCAGAATACGCACGCCACTGCCACGATAACGATACATCAGATAGAGCAGATGGCCATGCCAGAAGGCATAGATGACATTGCGTCGCCGGGCCCACACCGCCTGCTCGATATCACCACGCAGTACGTGGACGCGCAGGGTTGCACAGAGGGCCTTGACCAACCATGTCGCGGGGACCGGTATCAAGGAACGCAGCAGAAGAGGCATCGACCTGCTGTTCTCCCCTTTATGGCCGGGCCACTTGTGGCATCCCCTCGACGACAGTTTGGGGTGGGGGCATGACCGTGCCAAGAAATTGTAAGATTCCCCGGGCCACACGCTCCGGCACACCAGGTTCGCCGAGCTGGCTACGCAAAGCCGCTAGTTCCATACGCATCGACGTCGCGCGCTGCGGGGAGGTAAGTAGCGCTAGCGCCTGAGCTGCCATGTGTTTGGCCGTGACTTCATACTGCCACAACTCGGGAACGATGGTGCTTCTGGCGATGATATTGGGCAGCCCAATGCGCGACACGCGCATCACCAGGCGTGCCAATACGTAGGTGAGCAGGTGAGCTTTATAGACAATGACCATGGGCGTGCCGATAAGTGCGGCTTCGAGCGTGGCGGTTCCTGAAGCCACCAGTAGAACGTCGGCCGCCTGCATGGCCTCATAGGTCTGACCTTGCACCAGTTGCACAGGGATGGGCATGGATACAAGCACTTTCTGGACGTCCGCCGGCCGTAGCGTTTCGGCCAGTGGCAAAATAAATTGGACAGTGGGGATGTGGGTGTAGATTTGGGCTGCGGCCTCCAGCATGGGATGCAAGAGATAGTGTAACTCCGACCTTCGGCTCCCCGGCAAGAGTCCCACGATTGGGGCCGCCGGATCAAGGCCACAGAGGATACGTGCCTCGGCTTTGGTGCCACTTGATGGCACCAGATCTAGCAACGGGTGGCCGACGAACTCGGCCGTGACACCGACTGCATGGTACAGCGGCGCCTCGAAGGGGAGAATAACGAACAGTTGACGCACCCGGCGCCGAATCTTTTTTAGCCGTCCAGGATGCCAGGCCCAGACCTGGGGAGCAATGTAATATAACACCGGGATGTTGCGTTGGGCCAGGGCCTTAGCCAGCCTGAGATTGAATCCCGGGAAATCGATTAACACCACAGCAGCGACCGGTGTGCGTTCCACCTCAGCCAGTAGCTTATGGTAAACAGTCCACAGCGTGCGCAGACTATGGACCGCTTCTACGGCTCCAACGACCGCCAGGTCACGGATGTCGAAGAGCAATTCCACCCCTGCCATGCGCATGTGGCGTCCGCCCACGCCGAGGAGTTGCAGGGTCGGTTGTTGACCACGTAGGGCACGGGCGAGATTGCCGCCGTGCAGGTCCCCCGAGGCTTCTCCTGCCACGATCAATAAGCGCTGTGCCATACGCAGCTCATCTATTGGGCACGACTGTCAACCCTTTCCTAACCATACCCCCTTCATGAGGGAGGCTGGGGGGCTATCCTGCCACCACGCTGATACCGGCAGCATCCGCTGCCTGGGGAAATGCCGTATGTCCCACCACAAGCGTCTTTCCCGCTTCGATGGCCAGGACGGTGGCCCGCCCGTCATGCATCACTTGCAACGTTTTCATTCCGACCGTCGGCATATCCAGGCGTGGGTCTTGTCCGGGTCGACTCACTTTTACCACCACGGCGCCTTCATGTGCCAGGCGGCAGCCGCGGATGATCGCCTCATCCGTGCCTTCCATACCCTCCACCGCCAGGATAGTGCCATGTTTGACCACAATGGTCTGCCCAATTCCCAGTTTTCCCACGCTTCTGGCGGCGCTGAAGCCGTACTCGATATCCTGCCATTCACGCCGGGTCGGCCGTCGATGCGTCAGGACTCCTCCCCTTGGACAGAGTTCGGGGAGAAAGTGGGTCTGCTCCACAACGTGAATGCCCTCGGACTCAAACTCGCGAATGATCTCGGTCAGGAGGACATCATCCTGAAAGCTCTTGGCTCGGCGCAGAACACGCCAGGCACGGCTGTCGAAACGCCAGCGGCGGAACAGCACATCTTTGCTCACTTTGCCGATCAACACCAGGTCCCGCACCCCTTCGTGCTTCAGCGCCTCAATGATCTTGTTCCCCTGACCGGCGCCAAAGTAGTGAAGACGCTGCACAAACGGCTGTAACTGAGCGTAGATCGGCTCGCTGAGAGCGATGGCGACGATGTCCAAGCCTCGGGCCAGCATGGCACGTACCACGATAGCTGGTAACTCTCCTTCACCCGCGACTAACCCCACACATTCAGGCATCGTCATCAGCCCCTTCATCTTCAGCTCCATGCCTCTCCCTGGAGCGGAGCCCGCCACAGATGCCACGTTTTGCCCCCTCGACGAACGTGATCAGACGCTGAACCTCGGGGCTGGTCAAGCCCTCTTGCCGCATGCCGTCCAGCGCTTGTGTGGTATTGAGACCGGTGCGATAGAGCAGGCGATAGGCGCGGCGCAGTTCCCCGCGTACCTGTGGCGGGAGGCCGAGGCGACGCATCCCCACGACGTTGAGCCCTCGGATGCGGGTGGGATTGCCCTCGGCGATCATAAAGGGTGGAACATCTTTCACGACCCGAGACGCACCGCTAACCATCGCCAGATACCCAATGCGGACGAATTGGTGCACAGCGTTATGGCCGGAAATGAAGGCACGGTCCTCCACCTCGACATAGCCAGATAGACCCGCGTAGTTGACCATAATGACATGGTCGCCAAGATGGCAATCGTGTGCTACATGGGCATAAGCCATGAGGAAATCGTGCGCACCAATGCTGGTGAACCCATCCTCTTCGGCACTGCGGTGCACGGTCACGTACTCGCGAATACAGGTATGGTCGCCGACCCGCAGGAACGAACGCTGGCCGCCGTATTTGAGATCTTGCGGAGGCCCTCCTAAAACCGCGCCGACGCCGATGTCACAGTGTTGGCCGATGCTAGTCCAACCCTCGATCACTGCATGTGAGCGGACGACCGTACCCGTGCCAAGGCGTACATGCTCGCCGATCACTACATAGGGACCGACGCTGACACCCTCCGCAAGCTCAGCATTGGGATGGACGCTGGCGCTAAGGTGGATGTTCATATGGACTCGGCAATAATCATGGCTTGCAGCTCAGCCTCGGCTGCCAACTTGTGATCGACGGTGGCCTGGCCGCGAAACGACCAAATGCGATTGCTGCGCCGCCGTAGAACCTCCAGTTCCAGGCGCAATTGATCTCCTGGCACCACGGGCGCACGGAATCTTGCCTTGTCAATGCCGGTGAACAGCGGGATGTGATCGCGACGCCCACCCATCGAATAGAACGCCAGTACCCCTGCGACCTGGGCCATCGCCTCGAGGATTAGTACCCCCGGCATGACGGGTCGCCCGGGAAAATGCCCCCTGAAAAACGGCTCGTTGGAGGTGACGTTCTTGAGCCCAACGGCTCGCTTGTATGGTTCGAGCTCGATGATCCTGTCCACGAATAGAAATGGCTCACGGTGGGGGAGATAAGCCTGGATTGTCGGGCAATCCATGATCAGAGGCGATAGTGTGGGGATGGGGGCTTGTGCGCTGTCATCCATGCTCGGTCTCGTTCATTGCATGTGTTTGGTTGGCTTCGAGCGCGGCAATGCGTCGCTCCAGTGCGGCAACGGTCCGCAACAACTCAGGCAACCGCGGAGTGGCAGCTTGCACGCGTCGCCAAATCCGATGCGGCATGGCAACGCTACCAGCCATGATGGCCCTCGGCTCGACATCTTTGACAATACCAGCTTGAGCGATGACCGTGGCGTGATCGCCAATGTGCACATGGTCGACCATGCCGACCTGACCTGCCAGCGTCACATGTGTGCCCAGATGGCAACTACCGGAAATACCGACCTGCGCCAGGAGTAGGTTATCCTCTCCCACCTCGACGTTATGAGCGATGTGGACCAGGTTATCGATCTTCGTTCCTCGGCGGATCAGTGTCGCACCTAAGGTCGCGCGGTCGATGCAGGTGTTGGCGCCGATTTCCACGTCATCTTCAATGCGCACCCCACCGACTTGTGGGATTTTCAGATGCTGGCCATCCGGACCTGGCACATAGCCAAACCCATCGGCACCAATCACCGCCCCCGCGTGGATGATCACTTGGCGGCCAATAGCCACCCGTTCGTAGATGGTCACATTGGCGTATAACACCGAGTCGTCACCAATCGATGAGCCTGGACCGACAAACACGCCCGGGTACAGGACGACGCGGTCACCAATGGTGACGTCATCGCCGAGGGTCACGAACGGTAGTAGCGCGACCTCGTGTCCCAGGTGGACACGTTCTCCTAGGGCTACGGGTGTTCCGATACCCACAGGCGGACGTGGGCGTGGATAGAAGGCGGTCAATACGGTTGCGAAGGCGCGATACGGCTGGTCTACACGAATCGCTGGCCGGTCGGCCGGCACCACGCGATCCAGGATGACTGCTGATGCCTTAGCTGTTTTGAGTGTGAGCAGATATTTCGGCTCTGCGACGAATGTAATCTCGCCGGGTTGTGCGTCCTCAAGGCTGGCGACTCCGGTGATAAGCAGCGTCGGATCACCCTCGACGCTGCCACCTACTAGAGCAGCCAGTTCTCCTAACGTATGCTCTGCTTGCGTTCTCATGGTCGTTGATTCCGATCCCTAGTCCACCCCTACCGCTTAACGGTGTCAAACCGTTTGATGATTTTCTCAGTCAAGTCGATGGCATCAGCCACGAAAAGGAGCACACGATCATTGCGATCGAAGATGATCGTGAAGCTCTCCTCTCGCCCAACGGCTCGGATGATCTCGAGCAGGTCACGCAGCATTCGGGAGGTGAGCTCAGCCTCACGTTCACGCAGATCACGCTCGGATTCCTCAATGAAGCGATTGGAATCTTCAATAAACTTTCGCAGATCGCGGACTTGTCGGCGATAGCTCTCTTCCTTATCACGTTTGGCGGAATCACTGAGGACCATGCTCTGACTGGTCAATTCTGTCTGTAGGTCACGCAGTGTCCCTTCCTTCGCATCCTTCTGCCGTTTCTTGTCATTGATCTCCTTGACAACCTTATCGCGAAATTGCTTTAGTGTCGACAGGGCTTGCTTTCCGGAGACCGATTCTTTCAGCGCCCGGTCCAAATCGACGATCCCCACTTTCAAGGCTGACGGTGACGCTTGCCCAGCCCAGGCCTGGCCGAGTGTAGCGTGGTGGGCCATCCAGATGAAGCTAGCATAGAGCATAATGCGCATCAGAGAAAATTTCTTCACCCCCACCTTCACGTCTCCCCATTCCCACACGAAAAGTTTCACACCTCTGGCCATGTTGCGCTGTTTCCCCGATCAGAGGGCCAAATGTCCACCTACCGCCATCGCTCGCAGCTCTTGGAGGTGACATTCCTTCACTTACACAGGCTGACTTGGGAAAGAACCGGGATGAACACAGACCTGTGCCGGAAACGAAAAAACCTCCTGTGCCCGCCGTTATGGGGGAGCGGGTCTCAGGAGGGTTTGGGCCCTCAGGCGCTATTGTAGCCGAGCCTGAGTCAGACTACCAGTTTAGAAGAGTGAGCCGACGTTGAAGTGAATCGCCCCAGGTTTGTCACCAGGCTGACGATCGAGCTTGAAGCCATAGTCGAGCGCCAAGGGTCCAAGGGGGGTCACGAACCGGACGCCCGCTCCTATGCCTGTGCGTAACCTCGTTGGATCGAACTGGCCTTGGTTGTAGAGATTGCCTGTATCGACGAAGCCGATCAGACTTAGGCCCTGCGTGATGGGAAAGCGTAGTTGGCCGCTCAACAGGATCATGGAATTCCCGCCAATGGGATCGCCGTTACTGTCTGTCGGTCCGACCTCGTCCAGCCGGTAGCCACGGATCGTCACGGCCTGAGTGCCCACGAAAAAACGCTCATAGAGCGGCAGTTCCTGACCGCCATAGCCCTCAGCAAATCCCAGGCGGCCGCGTAATGACAAGACCACATCGCTGTACAGCGGGTAGTACCAGTTGGTCTCGCCAACCGCCTTATAAAACTTGTTCTCTGCGCCCAGAGGTCCCCCAGCGAAATCCACCGAGAGGAGGTTGTAGAACCCTCGACTGGGATTGAGCGCATTATCGCGGGAGTCCCAGGTAATTGACGGGGTGATTACACTGCTGGTGCTGCGCCCAGCCTGATCTTGAATGTTCTGGGGAGCACCCTCTGATATATTGGTAATGTTAATGATTTCATAGCGATACCCGAAGCCGACGCGAGTATACTCGCCGATAGGGCGGCTGAAACGAAATCCACCGCCGGTCTCCTGGGAGTCGAACGTATCATAGTCGAAACTTCGATTATAGGCTTCCATCCCAAGACTGTACTGGCTATCCAGAAAGTAAGGCTCAGTGAAACTCAACGTGAAATCGGCGCTGATGCTGCTCAAGGCGGCACTTAACACCAATCGTTGACCACGGCCAAAGAGATTATTCTGCCGAATTGACGCCGTCCCGATCACAGACTGCGTGGAACTGTAGCCAGCCCCGGCAGTAAAGGCCCCAGTCGGCTGCTCTTTCACCCGTACTTCCAGGTCGACGAGGTCTTCCTCTGGGCGTCGACGCGTATCCAGCTTGACTTCTTCGAAAAAGCCCAGATTCCCGAGGCGTTGCCGGCTGCGTCGCAGTTTACTGCTGTCGAAGATGTCCCCCTCACTGAGCCGGATTTCACGGCGGATCACTTTATCGCGAGTGATCTCGTTCCCGACGATCAGGACGCGGCCGACACGCACCTGTGGTCCACGATCGATGCGCACGTCGATATTAACTAGACGCTTCTCCTGGTCGATGTTCGTTAGCGGCACAACATCAGCAAACGCATACCCTCGCTCGGTGTAACGATCGCTAACCTTTAAGACATCGTTCGCCAACTGGGAACGATCAAAAATTTCACCCTCTTGCAGGCGCATTAAGCCTTTCAGCTCTGCGGCACTAAAGAGATCATCTCCCGCCACCTGCAGACGGCCAACGCGATATTGGTCCTGCTCTTTCACGGTGATGGTAATAAAAATGCCTTTCGCCTTCGGATCGACGCGGACGTCGGGTTCACTGATCTCTGCCCGCAAGAAGCCACGAGTTTGGTAGAACGCCTCGAGGCGACGGAGGTCGTTGCGCAGGGTTTCCCGCTGGTACACGCCCGTACCCGTGATGAAAGAGATGAGGGTGGCCTCTTTCGTCTCCATCGCATCCTTTAGTTCCCACGGCTCAATCGCCCGGTTGCCAACAAATGTGATACGTTTGATGAGGATTTTTTCCCCCTCGGTGATGCGAATAGTCAGGTCGATCTCTTCGGGGCCAACATCGGTGTATACGGCTTCGGCTTCGGCGAAGTAATAGCCTTTTTCCTGGTACAACTGTTTGATTTTATCCAGGCTATCGCGGATCTGATTGCGATTGAGTACCGAGTTTGCTTTGAGCGCCAGCTTGCCCTCAACCTCCTCGCGCTTGATCGCCTGTGCGCCTATGATGTTAATATCACGGACAAACGGCTCCTCCACGACGATAAAGGTGACCTTGAGGCCTCCCTCGAATTCTTCGACGTCCACCTGGACATCCTTAAAGAATCCCAAGCGGTAGATGCGCAGGATATCCTCACGAATGCGGGCAACGGAGAACTCATCACCAACTCGGTTCCGGATGTAAAACTGGATGGTTGAGGTCTCGACTTTCTGATTACCCTTGATCTCAATGGAGCGGATTCGGGGCGCCGGTGCCTCCCCTCCATAGCACACCTGAGCGATCAGGCAGACAATGAAGAGGAGGATCAACCGACCAGGGCTGCAAAGGATCGCAGCAGGAACAGCGGGGTCAGACCCAATCATTGAGCAGCGCTTTCTACCATGTCTTTCTTCAGCGCAAACGCTAACTCTTCCCCACTCCGCCTGACTTCCACGATACCCCCCTCTTTGAAGTGCCCGCGTACGACTTCTTCAGACAAGGGATCTTCGATGTACTTTTGAATGACACGCTTCAGCGGCCGCGCCCCGAAGGAGGGGTCGTAGCCCTTCTCGGCCAGCCAGTGCTTGGCCTCTTCATCGGGCTCGATCGTCAGTCCCTTCTCGATCAACTGCTTATTGAGGCGCTCGACCTGAATGTCGACGATCTGCACGATGTGATCGAGGCTCAACGGATGGAACATCACCGACTCATCAATGCGGTTCAGGAACTCGGGGTTGAACACCCGCTTCAGCTCCTGCTTGATGTTCTCCCGCATTTTCTCCAGGGCACTCGTTTCGCTATCACGCTGGAACCCAAGGGCCGTTTGTTTTTCGATGGTGCGACCGCCCATATTGGAGGTCATGATCAAGATGACATTCTTGAAATCGATGGAGCGGCCATAGCTGTCAGTCAATCGACCGTCATCCATCACCTGCAACAAAATATGGAATACATCGGGATGGGCCTTTTCGATCTCATCGAAGAGGACCACGGAGTAGGGCCGGCGACGTACCCGCTCGGTGAGCTGACCACCCTCGTCATAGCCGACGTATCCTGGAGGAGCGCCGACCAGGCGCGACACTGCAAAACGCTCCATATATTCCGACATGTCGATGCGAATCAGCGCGTCTTCGTCACCGAATAGGAATTCCGCCAGCGCCCGTGCCAACTCGGTCTTACCGACGCCAGTAGGCCCTAGGAAGATGAACGTCCCGACCGGGCGATTAGCATCCTTGAGACCTGCACGACTGCGACGGATCGCTCGACCGATGGCCCTAATAGCCTCATCCTGGCCAACCACGCGCCGATGAAGCTCTTCCTCGATGCGCAACAGCTTACTAGCTTCGCTCTCTTCGATCTTAGAAAGTGGAACACCGGTCATGCGGGAGACGACATAGGCGATATCTTCCTCTGTCACGATAGGCTCAACGTCATCCCGCATGTCCTCCCACTGCTTTTTTTCCGCCTCGACGTCGCGGCGGAGATCTTCCTCTTTGTCGCGCAACTCAACGGCACGTTCGAATTCCTGCTTCTCGATAAATTCTTTCTTCTGCCGCACAATCTCAGCGATCTGGCGCTGCAGATCACGGACGCGCGCCGGCAGAGTCTCTTTGGCCAGGCGCACACGGGAGCCAGCCTCATCCATCACGTCGATGGCTTTGTCGGGAAGATAGCGATCAGAGACATACCGATCGGCCAGCTTGACAGCCTGGACGATGGCCTCGTCAGGGATTTTCGCACGATGATGCGTTTCGTAGCGCTCTTTGAGACCGCGCAGGATGTCGATCGCCTCAGGCACCGTCGGCGGCTGCACAATGATGGGCTGGAAACGGCGCTCCAGCGCGCCATTCTTCTCGATGTAGCGGCGATATTCATCCAACGTGGTGGCGCCGATAACTTGAACCTCGCCGCGCGACAACGCGGGTTTAAGCATGTTAGAGGCATCCACCGAACCCTCGGCAGCTCCCGCCCCCACCAACGTGTGCAGCTCATCGATGAACAGGATGATGTTTTCCGCCTGCTGAATTTCCTTCATAATGGCTTTCAGGCGGGCCTCAAACTGTCCCCGGTACTTCGTGCCTGCTACCAGCGCCCCCAGATCCAGAGCGACGACACGCTTATCATAGAGGATCTCCGGCACTTCCTTGTTCATGATGCGTTGCGCTAGACCTTCGACGATGGCGGTTTTGCCGACGCCGGGCTCACCGATCAGGGCAGGATTGTTCTTTGTGCGTCGGCTGAGGATCTGTACTACCCGCTCGATCTCATTTTCCCGGCCAATGACCGGGTCGAGTTTGGCATGGCTCGCCAGTTCGGTCAGATCACGTCCGAACTCATCAAGGGCGGGTGTCTTACTTTTTTCTTTGCTCTGTTGCACGGGTTCTTGGAGCAGACTCAAGATCTTCTCCCTCGTTTCCACCAAGCGGACGCCGAAGGTGTTGAGCACCTTAAAGGCAACCCCGTCCTTCTCCTTCAGCAAGCCGAGGAGGAGGTGCTCCGTTCCAATATAGTTGTGCCCCATGAGACGGGCTTCTTCGACTGCGAATTCGAGTACCTTTTTAGCCTTCGGCGTGAAGGGGATCTCCCCTACCACCAAGGTATTAAGGCTTCGTGGAAGGTTGCGCTCAACTTCTTGCTTGAGTTGCTTGAGATCGACACCCAGCTTTTGTAGGACGGTGATGGCAATGCCGCCCCCGTCCTTCAGTATCCCCAGCAGGATGTGCTCGGTCCCGAGATACTCATGATGATAGCGCTCGGCTTCTTCCCGCGCTAAGATGATAACCCGTCTCGCTCGCTCTGTAAATCGCTTGAACATGCCTCCATCCCTCCTCAGCAGGGGAATAGCTCGCCGTCGATCAGTCGAACCGTGCGATCGAGCGCTTTGGCAAAACCCTCGTTATGCGTCACCACGATAAACGTTTGCTTGCGCTCCTGGTTCAGGCTGCGGAGTAATCCTTGGATGGCCTCCCCACTTTGCCGGTCGAGGTTACCCGTCGGTTCATCTGCCAACACAAGATCGGGGTGATTCACCAAGGCTCGCGCAATGGCCACCCGTTGCTGTTCACCCCCAGACAGCTCTCCAGGTCGATGCCCCATCCGCTCTGCCAAGCCCATCGTGCTTAATAACGTGGTTGCTTCTGCTAGGACCTCGCGCCAGACACGACGCGCCATCAGGCCTGGCAGCATGACATTCTCCAAAGCCGTGAGCTCCGGTAGCAAATGATGGAACTGGAACACAAATCCCACATGCCGGTTCCGAAACTCCGCCTGTTGCTGCTCCGAAAACTGGAAAACATCACGTCCATGAAAACGAATTGTGCCGCGGTCGGGCCGCTCTAGAGCACCGATGAGATAGAGCAACGTGCTCTTACCCGACCCCGAAGGTCCAACGACCGCCAGCATCTGCCCACCACTGACCTCGAGTGTAACCCCTTTTAGGACGTCCAGCCACGTGTTGCCTTTAGCAAATCCCTTGTAAACATCGACGACTTCCAGCAACACCGGACATGCCCTTTCGTGCCAGCCCCTCCTGTGACGGATGAGAGGTGCCCCTTATTCATACCGAAGAATTTCCACCGGGTCAAGCCGTGTAGCATTCCACGCTGGGTACAGCGTCGCCAGAAAGCTGAGAACGATCGCCGCTAGGGTGATCAGCGTAAAATCCATTCCCTGCAACTTCACCGGCAGCTGGTCAAAATAGTACACATCCTTCGGGAAAACACTCATCTGTAGCACATGTTCGAGGAATCCTCGAATGCGTTCCAGTGAAGATGCCAGCACGACACCGCCAATGGCACCAGCCGCCGTCCCCGCCGTACCGATGATCAACCCCTGCAGCACGAAAATCTTCATAATTGCTCGCCTAGTGGCACCCATGGCTTTGAGGATGGCGATGTCACGTCGCTTTTCCATGACCATCATGATGAGCGTGCTGACGATGTTAAAGGCGGCGACCAATACGATCAGCGCCAGGATCACGAACATGGTGACCTTCTCGACGCGCAACGCGGCGAAGAGATTACGGTTCATCTCGGTCCAATCGCGTGTCCAATAAGGGAACCCCAGCTCACGCCGCAGTACTTGGGCTACCTGGGGTGCACGATCAACGTCATCGACTTTGACTTGGAGGCCGGTCACGGCATCGCCGAGATTGAAGAAGCGCTGGGCTGTCGGAAGGGAAATGAACGCCAGGCTCGTGTCGTACTCAAACATACCGCTGTCAAAGATCGCCACGACCTCGAACCGGCGATACTTCGGCATCATACCGGCTGGCGTGATGGTCCCTATCGGGGAGACCACGGTGATCTCATCGCCGAGAAATGTGTTCAGGTTCTTTGCCAACTCCCGTCCAATCACAATGCCGTGGAGACGGGAGGGCCCTTCCTCCTCTGCCATAGCGGCTTGGGACACCTCTTCATTCAAGCGCCCAAGCCCACCCTCGCGGATATTTTTGGCGAGGTCAGTTACTGACTGCTCCCGTGCGGGATCGATCCCGCGGATCACGACCCCCATTGCATTCGTGCGAGAGCTCAGCATCACTTGACTGTACACGAACGGGGTGACAGCGCTCACGTGTGGTGCCTGTCGTACCCGCTCCCCCAGGGCTTCGTAATCCTGGAGACGGTGACTGTCAAGCTGCAGTACTACTACGTGGGCGTTGGTCCCGACAATCTTGTGTTTGAGCAAGTCCTCGAAGCCACTCATGACCGCTAGCACCACGATCAAGGCCATGACGCCGACGGCCACACCGCCCACGGAAATCCATGTGATGAGGGAGATAAACAACTGCTGGCGTTTCGCCTTGAGGTAGCGCAAACTTAGCGCCCACTCAAATGGGAGGTGCCTCATACCGATTCCCCACCGCTGCCAGGTCAATATAATGGAGGGAACACGTCGCAGTCAAGATGTTTTTCCCGCAGCGGAGCGGACTTCCGACGGCCGTATGGCTCATCCCCTGTGTTGGAGACCAAACATTCGTTTGTCTATTGGGAACGACCCCGATCCGTCCGCGTACCATGCCATGATAACTCCTGGCGCCAACCGACGTCCTCGCAGGCACACCCCGGCGCTATGCCGCCCTCGCCTATCACGTCTGCGACCGCCCGATTCCGCTCCCCACCTTCGGCTCACCCCGTGCCTAGGCCAGTCGAACCGCGACGACTGCCCGCACTAGCGGGCGGTGAGGAGATACTGCTCGATGAAGGGGTCAAGATCGCCATCGAGCACGGCGTCGACATTCCCCACTTCCAAATCGGTACGATGGTCTTTGATCAGCCGGTAGGGATGCAGGACGTACGACCGAATCTGATGTCCCCAAGCGATGTCTTTCTTGCCTTGGGAATACTGTTCAAGCTTCTCCGTACGCTTCTCTTTTTCAATCTCATACAGGCGTGAGCGCAAGACTTTCATCGCCGAAGCTCGGTTTTTATGTTGAGACCGTTCGTTCTGACATTGCACGACGATGCCCGTAGGGATATGGATAATCCGCACGGCGGAGTCCGTGACATTAACATGCTGGCCGCCATGCCCGCCGGCACGAAACGTTTCGATGCGCAGGTCGGCCTCGCTGATGACGACTTGGATATCATCGGCGATCTCTGGGATGACAAACACCGATGCGAAGGACGTATGCCGACGATTGTTCGCATCGAAGGGGGAGAGGCGAATCAAGCGATGCACCCCGGACTCCGCTTTACTATATCCGTAGGCGTATTTTCCTTCGATGAGCACGGTGACGCTCTTCACCCCCGCCTCCTCGCCGGCCAGGATATCGAGGATCTGTGTCCGAAACCCTTTACGCTCAGTCCAGCGCAAGTACATACGTAAGAGCATTTCGGCCCAATCCTGCGACTCGGTGCCACCTGCACCCGCATGAATGGTCAGAATGGCGTTTTTCGCGTCGTCTGGGCCGCTGAGCATGCGAGCCAGCTCCGTTTGGGTCACGTCGCGCTCGATCGTGGTTAAGGCGCCGGCAATCTCCTCCGCGACCGACAGCTCCTCCTCGGCCTCGGCCAGGTCGAGCATCAATGCCTGCTCTTCGAGCCGCTTTTGGAGGTGCTCCCAGCCTTCGATCGTCTCCTGCAGCGTAGAGCGTTGCCGCATCAACTCCTGAGCGCGTTTGGTATCCTGCCACAGATCCTCACGGTTGATGTGGCGTTCAAGCTGGTCTTTTTCTGTCCGCTTGGCATCGATCTCAAAGATACCCCCGAAGGCTTTTGATGCGCTCCTCAAGCGTCTCGATGCGTCGGTGTAACTCCTCAAACATGGTCCTTCCTCCTGTCACTGTTCGTTCAGCTCGGCCTTCGCCCGACCATGCCCCATCCTAGCGACACAGCGGTCACCAGTATGCAACCGTAGGCAAACAGATCACCCCAGCGCGTGTAAAACGTTGTTGCCCCC
Organism: uncultured Nitrospinota bacterium; assembly: GCA_963707985.1. Lineage (GTDB taxonomy): Bacteria > Tectomicrobia > Entotheonellia > J063 > CAVPRW01 > CAVPRW01. The sequence goes on from CAVPRW010000032.1 coordinate 34,726, forward strand.
CCTGCCGGGGCGATACGTGCCTTGACCCAGGTGCGTACAAACAGGTCCGTCTGCTGGCTGAGCCGTCCCGTTGAGTCAATCACCGCCGAAATACCGGTATTGGCGGCACGCACGATGGGCAGGCGATTTTCGACGGCGCGGAACACTACCATCGAAAGATGCTGGTACGATGCTGGACTATAGCCGAACCAGGCATCATTGGTGATATTGACCAGAAACTGGGCCCCAAGGCGCACAAAGTGCCGCACCAGGTCAGGGAAGATGGCCTCGAAGCAGATCAGGACAGCGAAGCGTCCGGGCGGGATGGCCATCACGGTGTAGGCCTCACCGCTGCGAAACTCACCGATGCCCGCGACCAGCTTATCCAGGAAAAACAGCAGGCGCCGCAGCGGAATATATTCTCCAAAGGGCACCAGATGGATTTTGTCGTACCGTCCTAGTACCGTCGCATCGGGACCCACCAGGAAGGCGCTATTATACATGACGTCTTGGCCGCCGTCTCGGACGTAGGTGGGACTGCCGAACAGAAGCGGGTGCCCAGCTTCTTGTGCAAGCCGGAACTGACGCGACTGAAATACGCGATCATTGGCAAAGAAAAACGGTGTGGCGGCCTCTGGCCAGACGATCAGCTCAACCTCGGAGTCGGCGGCCGCTTCGAGCGTGAGGACGCGATAAATTGAGAAGATCGCTTCGCGGGCGGCGTCATCCCACTTCAGGTCCTGCTCGATATTGCCTTGGAGCAAGGCGACTGGCAGGTTGGCTCCGACGGGTGCCGTCGAGATCTGGTGCAGACGCCACTCCCCATAACCCCAGATGGCTGCCAGGCTGAAGACGGTGAGCATACATGGTATCCGCACCTGCTTCCACCGTCGCTGCATGGCGCTATCGAGAAGCTGCGCAATGGCCACATTCCCTAGCACCAGGGCAAACGACACGCCATAAACACTCGCGAAATCGGCCACCTGGATCAACGGTCGATTTAGATACTGGGAATACCCCAGGCTCGCCCACGGAAATCCGCTCAACGCCTGGGCGCGTACCCATTCGAGGGCGACCCATAGCGCCGGGGCTATCAGCACGATCCCCCGCGGCCATCGACGTAGACTCCAAGTCCAGCCTGCCGTGAACACGCCGACATAGAACCCGACATAGACCACCAAGAGCAGCAGGATACTGTAGCTTAGGAGCGTCGGAACCCCGCCGTAGTTGACCATCGTGTGTGGAATCCAGCGTAGAATGCCTAGATAGCCCAGGCAACCGCTGATCCACCCCCACAGTAACGCTGTCCGACACCCTACACCACGCGTCGCCGTCAGCAGCGGCACGAACACAACCCATGCTAGCCATGACATATTATACCATGGGAAACACAGCACGAGCAGCAGTCCGGTCAGCAGGCAAAAAAGGCCGCCTACAATCCTCATAGTTGGCCTGCAGAACTCGCGGAATATCGATCTGCCCGTGCAAGCGGGCGCGACCTCATGTGGGTGGGTCGCGATCGTCTGGTAGGTAATGCTGCCAGATTTTGAGAAATGCCTGTGCCGAGGGCGGCGGGAAGTTGAGGAAGACCACGAAGGGTGGTGGCTTCACCTTGCGGAGCAGATGCATACCTGTCTCGTCCAAGCGCCGATTGCCTTTGCGCACATTACAGGTCTGGCAGGCGACCACCACGTTGTCCCAGGAGGTCTTACCCCCCAACGAGCGGGGGATGATATGATCGATCGTCAGGTTTGCCCCCATCCGCCCGCAGTATTGACAGGTATAGTTGTCGCGTCGGAAGACATTTTTCTTGCTGAACGCCAGGCTTTTGCGGTATGAACGACGGATATAGCGCAGCAAGCGAATCACCGCAGGTAGTGGGAGCGCCCGCGACGGGGAGTGGATGACACGATCACTCATCTCCACATTCTCCGCCTTCCCCTGTAGGACCATGATCAGCGCTCGCCGGACGTTGCAAAAGTGGAGCGGCTCATAGGTATGGTTAAGTACCAGGACCTTGATGCCGTCAATACTGTGGATGCTGCGTGGGATACTTACATCGGATTCCATCGGTCGCTTGGGCCAGCAAAAGGTTTGGGCCATTACCTTGTCAATGCCGCATCTCATGTAGGCCAGCGACATTATAATAGAGACTAGGCACCTGTGTCAATGACGGCAAGCCGTCGAGAGCGCTGCATCGAGCGGACCGCACCGCCACATCTCCAGGCTAGCCAGGTGCGAGTGCGGCTGCTGCGGGGATTGCATTCCACATGTGCATGCGCTAGAGTGGCGTTACTTAAATTTGCTGAGACAAGAAGCACGCCTGAGAAGGCATCACCAGGAGGGTGGTGTGTGAAGGACACGCTGAAAGTCGGCGCCAGCGCAGAAATCGAGATCGCGACCAGCCCGGAAATGGGGATTACGCACCTAGGGCCTGGTGCGCCGCGCATGTACTCAACCCCGTCCATGATCAGTCTGATGGAACAGACGGCGATTCGGGTATTGACGCCGCATCTCGACGCCGGAGAACAGTCGGTAGGGACCAAGGTCAGCGTCAGCCACTTCAAGGCTACCCCTATCGGGCAGACGGTGCGGGCCAAGGCGACACTCATCGAAATCGTCGACATTGGACGACCAACTAAGCGGTATCGGTTCAATGTCGAGGCCTTCAATGAAACGGACAAAATCGGCGAAGGGAGCCACGAACGGGCCGTGATTAACGTCACGCAGTTTGTCGGCCGGTCGTAGCCGGGCTGTTGGCGTGTCGCTCTTGCTGACAATCGCTCAGCATGTACATCGGACAACGAGGATGTGACCATGGCACCACGTGAGGAACAGGAGGCCGCAGTTCTCCGGGCCAATGAGCGGTTCTATGAGGCGTTCGAACAGCTTGACATTGAGGCCATGTCGGCGGTCTGGCTGCATTCCAACCGGGCGCGCTGCATCCATCCAGGCTGGCGTACGTTGCGGGGATGGTCCGCCATTAAGGAGAGCTGGATCGCGATCTTCAGCAACACGGAGGAGATTAAGTTCACGCTCACAGCGGTCTCGGTAAACCTCTCTGACCAAATGGCCTGGGTGAGCTGCGTGGAAAACATCATTGATTCGGGCAATGACATCCCAGTGGTCAGCACTATCGAAGCCACGAATATCTTTGAGTGGGTCGACTCGGAGTGGCGTTTGGCCCAGCATCACGCTTCGATGGCCGTGCGTGAGCGCGACGAGTCCGATTGGGATCCATCGCAGAACTAAACCAATCGGCTGGAGACCTCTTGCGGGGGTTCAGGCCTCCCCGAGCAGCCCTGTCGTCCTCGGATGCCCTGCATGGAGGAGGGCCTGCATGCAGTTTGGGATGGGTGGATACGCGCTGGAACAGGTGCAGACGCTGGGGGGAGCGGTGGTTGGCCGCGACCTGCTGGCGGATGCCATGCTGGCCGAGGAGTTAGGTTTCGATTCACTATGGGTAGCCGAGAATCATTTTTCTGTCGATCGACAGTGTTCCTCTCCGTTCGTCATCGCCGGCGTGCTCGCTGGTGCCACGCAGCGTATCCGCATCGGGGTGTTCTCCATTCTCACCTTCGCCCATCCGCTGCGCCTCGCCGAAGATGCGGCGACGCTCGATCTGATGTCAGGCGGAAGACTCACGCTTTGCTTTGGGACGGGGTATCGAGCGGAGGAGTTCGCCGTGTTCGGAATCGGCATGCATGGCAAGGGATCGCGCTTCCGAGAGTGCCTGGACGTGGTGCAAAAGGCGTGGGTGGGACCATTTACGCATCATGGCAAACACTTTCACATTCCCGCTGGAGCTCAGGGCGCGTCCAGTGCAGCGGACGCCGTCGCGGTGCTGCCCCAACCACTACAAACGACTATACCGGTCTGGATGGCGGCCTTCGGCAATGTCAGCGTTAAACGGGCCGCACGCTTGGGCTATCCGCTGCTGCCTGCGGCGCTGGAATCGATCCCCGAGTTGCAGGCCAAATACCAGCTCTATCACGCTACCTGGGGAGCAGGAGAACACACGGCGCCGCCTGGGGCGATGCCACTGATGCGCGTAGTGTACGTCGCGCCGCAGGCCCACGCGGCCCATCAGGAGGCCGAAGCCGGACTTATGCAGACATACGGCCGCTATCGGCGCTGGGGCTTGCTGAGCAATGCTGGGAACGATTACGCAACCTTGGCCAAGGACCGTTTTATCATCGGTGACCCCATCCAGGTCGCCGCAGAGATCCACCGCTATCGCGAGCTCTTCGGCATCACTTACCTGATCTGCCGCATGACTATACCCGACGTTCCGCATCAGCACATTCAGCGCTCAATGCGTCTATTCAGCGCGCACGTTGCCCCACATTTCAGTCACACGTAACAACTCGTAACCACTGCTGTGGACTCTACCATGGTGCCATCCACCCCCCCTTTTCTCGTCGCGTCGAATGGGGTACAATACGGGCCGTCCCGGGGGTCAGCGCCGCCCCTGGCATGGCAGGGCCTAAGTCACATATAGGCGTCGTCGGATCGTTGATTGACGCCCGCCAGATGACCTGGCATGACGGACGGGTCGTTGCAAACGGAGCCATCGCGAGTAATCGAGGTATTGCCCCGGAGGACCGAGACGAATGGCGGATGGTCATGCAGCACTAGCCCAGGAGACGAGCGTTGGTGCACGGATCGGTGGTGCCTCCACGGTGGTCACGCTAGTCAGCATGGCACATGCCTTTTCCCACGCCTAAGGCATACTCCTCCCCCGCATCGTGCCCTTCTTCCTCTCGGTGCCGAGGTGCGGTGTATTCCGAAGGCTCTCTCATGCAAACCGGATTGCGAGATGTGGCCGACAAGACTTCGATGGAAATGCTGTATGGCCTATGCTATACCGTGGGTTCAGCGATCGGCGCCCCTTGGGCGTTCTTGATCGCTGCCCTGGTGGATGGCTACGGCGTTGCTGCGGCGTTCGCAGCCATGGCGGTATCGCATGTACTGGCCGCATTGGTGCTCATACCAGTGCGCCTACGCCGGACGGTGCATGCTGTCCCCAGCTGCCCGAAACCATGCAACCTTGCTCTCGGACGGAGGCGTGCGACCCCATGGACAGCTTGTTGACAGCTATCACCGTCCATAAAATTCCCGGCAAAGAGATCTGCGGTGTTGTTGTCCTAGAGCAGCATGCAGATGGTTCATGGGCTGGGGCCTGCAGTCGTTGTGCAAAGCCCTTTCATCACGACAAAGACCCGACCTTCGAGCGGCAGGTATTGGCGCTGCGCAATTAACGCCAGCGCTCAGAGGTGATGGCGTAGACCAGATTCCACCAAGGAGTTCAATGTCCCAGCTGACACGCTACAAAGCAATTTTCGCACCGGCCTCACCGGCAGATCGCTGGCGCGCCTTCGAGGACTACTGGGCCTACCTGCTCGAACGGGATGGAGCCCTGCACGAGGAGGCGCAAGCGCTCGAGCACAAGACGGGGTATTATCAACGTCTGCAGGCGCGCCCCCTCCACGCTCGGCAATCGCTCACTCCCGTGCGAACGATGGCCGCCTTGGCAGACCTGCTAACTACCCAGCACCGGACTCAGGCCGACCGACGGTTGCTCGCCCTCACGGTCATCTATAAGTTTGCCAGCCATGAGGCCGCAGGAATTCGGGCCGCATGGCTGGCGACCCCCTCATGGGAGCGCTGCAGGAATCTGACCGATCGAATTACCCGCTACCACCTCTGTGAGGAGTTCTGCCATCTCCGACTCTTTGGCGAGATGTTCAAGGTGTTCGCGTTAGGTGTGGAGTGGCCTTTGTTCTCCTGGCCGATGCGCACCACGTATGCAGCGTTTGCCCGCTGTCCCAACTGGGTACTCGCCCCTATAGCCTTTGGTAGCGAGATCATGGGGATCATGTTTTACCGGCACATCTGGCGTGTGCTGGAGGAGGTGTTTGCCACCGAGCCTGAGGCGTTAGAGCGGTTGCACGAGTTGCTGGGCGAGATCATGGTCGACGAACTGGGACACATCGGCGAGCGCCGGAGTTTTCTCGGCCATGCCGGGGTGACGTTTGCGCGTAAGTTTTTACCCGTTATGATGCGCCGGTTTTTCGCCGACATCCCTGAGGCCGAGGTCATCCTCGACGTGAATCGGATGGTACAAGAAGCGCTGGTATTCGACTATAGCGGTATCGATGCGGCGATCACCGAGCGTGCATGGATCCCTGCCTACTGCCAGGTCTAGGTCTGGAGATGGGTCTCGGCCTGAGCATTCTCCAGAACCTCGCCATCACGATACTCGCCGATAGACCGCACGCTTACCTGACATACGGAATGGATGCTCTGGACGCAGCGGACGTGTGCTCAACCTTGGCCAGATGCCAATTCACGCGATGAAAAATAGAAAAAGAAGGGAGCCACTCATGAAACGAGCCCTTGTTGTCGTCGATGTGCAGAATGAATATTTTTCTGGTTTGCTGCCTATCACACACCCCCAAGGGCACTTGACCAATATTCTGCGGGTCATGGATGCGGCAGCAGCCCATGACATACCTCTCGTGGTGGTTCAACACACCTTTCCGCAGCCCGACAAGCCCTTCTTCCGGCGCGGCACCCCGCAGTGGGAACTGCACCCGGAGGTGCAGGCACGCCCGCATGACCTCTTGATTGAGAAGCATCTGCCGGGAAGTTTTACCGGAACAGCGTTAGAGCCCTGGCTGCACCAGCAGGGCATCGATACGGTAGTGATCGCGGGCTATATGACGCATATGTGCTGTGACACCACCGCGCGACAGGCAGTTCATCGGGGCTTTACCGTGGAGTTTCTGAGTGATGCGACGGGCACCTTGCCCCTGAGTAACGCAGCAGGGGAGGTGAGTGCCGAGGAATTACAGCGGGCCATTTTGTGTGCGCAGCAGATGCTGCTCAGCGAGGTCATCAGCACAGACGCGTGGTGCCGGCGGATTGCCGAATAAGTTGAGAGGACTTCTCGGCTTCTCGGTCGTTCTGACTTCCAGGCGCATCCTGGCATGAGTAAGGATGCAACGCGGCAACAGCCGTGTGCAGCTGGTATGTCGGGAGAAGACGCTCCGGTCGGGGTGTGGATATCATCCTGGGCGAGCCATAGCGCCTATGGAAGAAGAGCTCGCCCACGATTTCCTGTAGTGCATACACGCCCAGACGCCCCTTGCAGGCCACATCAAAAGCTGTAACCGCTCGCATTATGAGGATGTGCTCATCGTGCGAGTGCATAAACTCGTCCCTAGGCAGGTCTGGCGCTCTCGCTATGAGCTCATCAACGCCTTCGAGCGCTTGCTGGCCGATTCGGCCACGCTGCTTTTCAAGCTCTACCTTCACATCAGCCAAGAAGAGCAACGACAGCGACTCCTCGAACGTGAACAGGCTCCCCCCAAGTCACGGAGACTTTGCGGGATGCGCTGTGGCCGTTCAGAGAGCAGTGGCTGGAGACGCTGGAAGACCTAGGGCGAGAAAAACGCAAGGCGATTGAGGAGTATCGCCGAAGCCGAAACCATGCGGGGTGAACAGCCGACGATGTAAGTAATCTAGGGCCGAGCGTCCACGACAACGGGCGTCCACAGGCCCGAGTACCAGCCATAGGCCAACAACTCATGTGCTTGAAAGCTCAGAATGAGCATGGCTCGCTGGCTCAGATGCACTTGACAGGTCCGATGTCTACGTGCTAGCGTCAAGCGCCAGTGCGACACATGATCATCACTCGGTCACGGATTGCATCAGGAGGAGATCTCATGGGATCCGGGCAATGGGTCGTCACTACGACCTGCGAATCGGTGCTGACCTGGAACTATGACGTCTCGCATCAAGGACTCCGTGATCTTTACGAAAAAGCCAAGCAGGAGCAGTGGAACGTCTCGGTCGACGTGGATTGGAGCCCAGCGGTGGACCCTGAGGCTGAAATCCTGCTCGACCATGAAAATCCACATGTGGCACTGATCCAAGACTCGGCGATCTGGCGCAAGATGACGCCGCAGGAGCGTTCCTCCTTGCGATACGAGACCCTTGCCTGGAACCTGAGCCAGTTCCTGCATGGCGAGCAGCTGGCGATTTTTGTCGCCGGTCAGCTCGCGGCCGCGGTGCCATGGATCGATGCCAAACTCTACGGCAGCACCCAGGTGGTCGATGAGGCACGGCATGCCGAGGTATTTTCGCGCTATCTGCGCGACAAAATCGGCAAGGAATATCCGCTCGCGGATTCCACCCACGCCATTTTCAAAACCATCCTTACCGAATCCCGCTGGGATTTTAAGTATCTAGGGCTGCAAGTGGTGCTTGAAGGCCTCGCTATGGGGCTGTTTTCCCGCATGTACAGTGCGGCACAAGAGCCGATCCTGCGACGTGTCCTCAAACTCGTCATGCAAGATGAATCGCGGCATTTTGCCTTTGGCAACTTGTCACTGCGGCGGTTCTACGATGATATGCCCGAGCCCGAGCGCCGTGAGCGCGAGGACTTCGCCTATGAAATCTGTGCCTGCATGCGCGGGCGTGTCTTCCCGGTGGCCGCCTGGGAAACGATCGGCCTGCCCGTCGACGCGTGCATGGCGGCCACGCGCCAGGGGGCGCGTCAAAGCGGGGCGCAGAAATCTGGATTTAACCGGGTAGTGCCGGCCTTGAAGGCGATCGGTTTGCTGAGTGATCGTATCCGCCCTCACTATGCCAATATGGGCCTCCTCAAGTATGAAGATGCCCCCATCGCGCCTGACCTTGACTGAAGCTCTGTAGAATCGTGCGGGCAGGAGGCTCATCTCCCATCCACCGCATTACCCATGCATGTTCATGCTCCCACGCCTGTGACCTACCACTGCAGGAGTGCTTGGCGGTGGCGACAGATGAGTCGGGTTTTACGCATCTCCCAGGTTGCATTCCACGCATTGACAGGCACGGGTGTGCCCTTTAGAATGAGCCCGACGTTCCCCTCATGGCAAGCGCTCATGCGGCTCATGTCGACTTGAGGAGGCCAGGGCAGACGCTTCCCTCTGCCTCAGGGTGGGGGGACACACGCCGGCGATGTGATGAGGGCTCCGCGATATGCCCCTATATCGTTTCTGCCGCCCGGAAGATATTCCGCTGATTGTGCAGGCCTTAAATACGTGCCATGATGTGCACTTCCCCCAACATCCCGCCATGACGGTGGCCCAATTCCGAGAGGAGATGGGCCTGATCAGCCTGTGGCCCAGCAACACCATGGTAGTTCTCGAAAACAACGATCCCATTGCCGTCATTGTCGGTACCAAGCGCCCCTACGGCTGCTGGATCGCCAAGCTTGGGGTACGCTCGGAGCACCAGCGACAGGGTATCGGACGCTACATCGTCGATGCGCTGACACGCAAGTTGTCCATCATCGGCCCACGCGTCATCAGCGTGGATGTGCCGGTGGACAATGAAGGCGCTGCAGCGTTTTTCAAGCATTTGGGGTTTGAGACGTGGGGACGGTATTGGTCATTCGTCGGTCATCCTCAGACACAGTACCCCGACGATCTGCGCCAGGTTCATCCTATAAAGCCTGATGTGGCGCTCAGTCGCTATGAATCCTTTCACCCCATTCCCCAGTGCTGGGAGCGCGATACCTACACGCTGCAGCTCTATGCCGGGCGTCTCAGCGGATACGCCTTCTGGGAGCAGGACAACATCCGCGGGTATTTGTTGCTGCATCATTCGATCATTATGGACCTCGCCCTTGATCCTCATGCTGATCCTATCCGGGTGGGCACGGCGCTGCTGCAACGCGCCGCTGTCGATGTCAAAGAGGCATTGCACATCGACAAGGTGGCGGCGCAAGATCCCGTACGCGCTGCCCTCGAACAGGCCGGTCTTACCCCACACGAGTCGCATGTACACATGGGCCAGCACATCATTAAAAGAAGTGGATAGGAGGTTTGGGTGCATGAGCACGTTGTATGAAGAGCTGCGTCAGGTCATCGACGGAGAGGTCCGCTTCGATCCGTATTCTCGTTCGCTGTACAGCACCGACGCCAGCATGTACCAGATCGAGCCAATCGGCGTCGTCATCCCCAGGCACCGAGGGGATGTCGTCGCCACGGTAGACATCGCCCGTCGGCACCAGGTCCCCGTGCTGCCACGCGGTGGCGGTACCAGCCTTGCCGGGCAGACGGTGGGGCATGCCGTGGTACTGGATTTTTCGAAGTACCTGAACCAGATCCTGGAGGTTAACACCGACGAGGGCTGGGCGCGTGTTCAACCGGGCGTCATACAGGATGACTTCAATGCGCATTTGCGTCCGCTAGGGTTTCTCTTCGGTCCCGATACCTCCACCAGCAATCGGGCTACCATCGGTGGTATGACCGGCAATAACTCTGCGGGCTCACACTCGATTGTCTACGGCAAGACGATCGATCACGTCCTGGAGCTGTCGATCGTCCTCTCAGATGCCAGTAGTATAGTTCTCAAAGCACTGGATAAAGCCGAGTTGGAGGCGAAGCTCAACGGCGGAACGCTGGAAAACCAGATTTATCGCCAGGTCAAGCGCATCGTGGACGCCAACCGGGAGACGATCCAGCAGCGCTACCCCACGATCCAGCGGCGCGTCAGCGGCTATAACCTCGATGCCTTCGTGCGTAACGGCGAATTCAACCTGGCCAAGATGGTGGTCGGCTCCGAGGGTACCCTGGCCGTCGTCACCGAAGCTAAGGTGCGTATCGTGCCGCGCCCCAAAGCCACGGCGGTGTGTGTGGTACACTTCGACGATCTCATTGCCTCCACAGAGGCTTCCGAGGAAATTCTCGCCTGTGACCCCTATGCCATCGAGATGATCGACCGCATGGTCATCAGCTTGACGCGCGATGCCGGGGAGTTGGGACGGTTGATGACCTTCATCGAGGGGGACCCCGAAGCCTTGCTGGTCGCCGAGTTTCGCGGCGATACCCCCGCTGAAGCCCAGGCCAAAGCGGAACACATGATCGGGCGCCTGCAGGCCAAAGGCCTGGGTTATGCCTATGTGCGCGCCTATACCCCGCCCGAGCAGGGCCGCGTATGGAGGATACGCAAAGCCGGGCTCGGCCTACTCATGCGGGTTGAAGGGGAGCGCAAACCAATCGCCTTCGTTGAGGATACCGCCGTCGACCCACTGAAGCTCCCAGAATTTCTCCGTCGCTTTAAAAAAATCATCGACGATCATGGCACCAGCGCGGGCTATTATGGCCATGTCAGCGTGGGCTGTATGCACATTCGGCCGCTGGTCAACCTCAAAGAGCAGCATGAAATCGAGCTCATGACCTCTATCGCCAAGGAAATCAGCGACCTGGTGCTGGAGTTCGGTGGCGCCATGAGCGGCGAGCACGGCGATGGGCTGGCGCGGAGCCATTTGAATAGAAAATTGTTCGGGCCTCAGCTCTATCGCGCCTTCCAGGACGTCAAGCAGGCCTTCGATCCGCTGAACATCATGAATCCGGGCAAGATCGTCGATGCCCCGCCGATGACCGAGAATTTGCGCTATGGCACCGAGTATCGGACCCTCGAGCTCAAGACGCACTTCAGCTTTGAGAAAGAAGGCGGGTTTGCCAGCGCCGTCGAGCGCTGCATCGGGGTCGGCGAGTGTCGCAAGAAACTCGATGGCACGATGTGTCCCTCGTACATGGTGACCCTGGAGGAAGAGCATTCCACCCGTGGACGGGCCAACGCGCTGCGTGAGGCGCTTTCGGGCCGACTTCCCAAGGAGGAGTTGACCAGCCCACGCATGTACGAAGTGCTGGATCTGTGCCTGGAGTGCAAGGGCTGTAAGGGTGAGTGTCCGATCAACGTCGATATGGCCAAGCTCAAGTATGAGTTCCTGGCGCATTACCACGAAGCCCATGGCACCCCCCTGCGGGCCCGATTGTTCGCCAACATCGAACTGCCTGAATCAGATCGGCTGTGCACTGGCACCGTTGTCCACGACCATCGCGAACCTGGGTGTGTCGCGCTGGATGCTGGAAAAAATCGTCGGTATCGACCGCCGGCGCTCGTTACCGCCCTTTGCACGTCAGACGTTCGACCGCTGGTTCCGCAAGCGCAGGCCGACCGTGGCGGCCACCTCCGAGCGCAAGGTGATCCTGTTCCACGATACGTTCATGAACTATAACTATCCGGAGATCGGCAAAGCCGCCGTCGCCGTTCTGGAACGCGCCGGCTATGAGGTGATGCTGGTGGAGAAACGCTGCTGTGGGCGGCCGATGATCTCCAAAGGCATGCTGGAGGAGGCTCGTGCCAACGCCATCTACAATGTGAATGTGCTGGCGCCCTATGCGGAACAGGGCATCCCGATCATCGGCTGCGAGCCCTCGTGCATCCTAACGCTGCGCGATGAATACCCTGATCTCGTGTCCGATAAACGGGTCGAGACCGTGGCTGCCAACAGCTTCATGATTGAAGAATTCTTGGCCACCCTGCACGCCCGCGGCGAGCTGCATCTGGCCTTTAAGGACACAAAGCGCAAGCTCCTGCTGCACGGGCACTGTCACCAGAAGGCGTTGATCGGCACCGGCCCATCGCTCACGGTCCTGCGATTGCCTCAGGGCTTCGAGGTCGAAGAAGTGGATTCAGGCTGCTGTGGCATGGCGGGATCGTTCGGGTTCGAGCAAGAGCATTACGACCTGTCGCGGGCCATTGGCTCACGCCGCTTGTTCCCGGCGGTGCAGGCCAAGCAACAGGCGACCAACGGCGACTTCGACGTGGTCGCCGCGGGTGTGTCTTGCCGTCAGCAGGTCGAGCACTTCACCGGCAAACGCCCCAAGCATCTGGTCGAGGTGCTGGCAGAGGCATTGTGATCATCGAACGACCGCGGCACTGTTAAGGAGTAGTCTATGTCAGACGCCGACCTCTGTTATCTGTCAGCCACAGACCTTGCCGTCGTTATTCGCACGAAGCAGGTATCGCCGGTGGAAGTCGTAGACGTTGTTCTGGCGCGCATCGAGCAACTCAATCCGCGGCTGAACGCCTTTTGCCTGGTGACTGCCGATGCAGCTCGTCAGGCCGCCCAGGCTGCCGAACACGCGGTGATGCATGGGGAACCTCTAGGACCGCTGCATGGCGTGCCGGTGTCGATCAAAGACCTGGTGCTGACCAAGGGCATGCGGACGATGCGGGGCTCGAAACTATACGAACATGACGTTCCCACCGAAGATGCGCCAGTGGTCGAACGTCTGAAGACTGCTGGGGCTATCGTCCTGGGCAAGACTACCACGCCTGAGTTTGGCTTCAAAGGCGTGACCGATAGCCCGGTGACCGGCATCACACGCAATCCGTGGCACCCCGAACGGACCCCAGGCGGCTCCAGCGGCGGTGCAGGGGTGGCTGTGGCCACTGGCATGGGCCCCTTGGCAGTGGGGACCGATGGCGGCGGGTCGATTCGGATTCCGAGCAGCTTCTGCGGCATCTACGGCTTGAAACCGCATCTGGGCCGCGTGCCAGTCTATCCGGCCAGTACCATTGGCGATATCTCGCATGTGGGTCCGATGACGCGAACGGTGCGGGATGCGGCCTTGATGCTGAACGCAATCGCTGGGGCCGACGATCGGGACCGCTTGTCTTTGCCCACCAGCCATCCCGACTATGTGCAGGCCATCGAGGGAGATATTGATGGGCTACGGATAGCCTGGAGCGCTGACCTGGGGTTTGCGGTCGTCGATCCGCAGGTCAAACAGATCACCGCCGCAGCAGTCGCAGCGTTCTCCGAATTCGGTTGCCATGTTGAGGAGATCAACCTCCGCTTTGACAACCCGGGAGAATTCTTCCAGTACTTTTTTTATGTAAATATTGCCACCATGCTGCAGGACTATCCAGGCTATGAGCGCCAGATCGATCCGCAATTGCTGGCCAACATCGCCGAGATGAAGGGCGTCTCAGGCCAAGACTATGCGCGCGTGATGCTGCGCCGCAGCGCTATCTTTGATAAGATTCAACGTCTCTTCGCCACCTACGATGTGCTCCTCTGTCCCACGGTGGCCGTACCGCCCTTTGAGGTGGGTATCGAAGGGCCAACGCAAATCGCCGGTCAAGTGGTTGACCGCAGGACCTGGATTGCCATGACGCCCCTGTTTAATCTCACTGGGCAACCAGCGGCAACGGTGCCTTGCGGTTTCACCAAGGAGGGCTTGCCAATCGGCTTGCAGATCGTCGGCCGCCGCTTCGACGAGGTTACGGTGCTTCGCGCCTCCGCCGCTTTCGAAGCTGCACGGCCCTGGGCTCAGACCCGCCCCCCAGTGAGTTAGGGGGCCCTGGAAGATGTAGCCTCACCACAGTGCGATCGGCGCGACATGAGCCTTCAAACATTCACGCGCGCGGGGCGAACGGATGACGCGCCAACCAATGGCGGGCAATCTCTTCCCGACGACAGATCCACACGCCGTCATAGGCCAGCATATAGTCCAGCAATCGTTCCAGTCCGACTGATCGACCAGGATGCCCGCTCACACGCATATGCAGTCCCACTGACATCATCTTAGGCTGACGAGCCCCCTCCCGATAGAGCACGTCGAAGCTATCCTTGGCGAATATATAAAAATCATCAGCAGTCGCAAAGACGCCACGACCGAACTTCGAGTCATTCACTGCCAGGCTATATGGAATCACCAGATGTGGGCGATCACTGACCTCGACCCAGTATGGGAGCTCGTCGTTATAGGCATCGGAATCGTACAGAAACCCTCCTTCTTCGACGATGAGCCGGCGCGTATTCACGCTTGGCCCATAACGACAATACCATCCGAGCGGCCGCTTGCCAACCGTGGTTTGTAATGAGGCAACCGCTTTGCGAATATGCTCCCGTTCCTCGGCTTCCTCCATGTTGTAGTACTGCACCCACCGCCACCCGTGGCAGCACACGTCATATCCGGACTCGGCGATGGTGCGGGCAGCCAACGGATGGCGTTCCAGGGCTAAAGCGCACCCGAATACGGTCAGCGGCAACTGACGCTCCTGAAAGAGCCGAACGATGCGCCAGAAGCCGACACGGCTGCCATATTCGAACATCGATTCGGCGGCAAGATCGCGTCCCCTGACCCCTTGACTTTGCCCGGCCGACTCGGTTAGCCCCGCCTCCGACTGGCCATCTCCATCGACAAAGGATGGCTCTGAGCCCTCCTCATAATTCAGCACGAAATTCACGGCCAGCCGTGCCCCATTGGGCCATTGCGGGTCAGGAGGATTGGGACCATAGCCGATCAGATCGCGAGTGTAGAATGGTGTCATCTTTCGTCTCACTCCAGAGCAGAAATCATGGGAAGCTTGATGAATGCCTATCGAGCTCAAGGACACGACATCTTCTCATCGCGTTCATTATAACTGAAATGCCGGTGCACCCCTAGCTGATGCGCGATTGCTGCGCCCATCTATATCCATTCCGATCCGACCGGGCGCACAGATGTCATAAAGGTGGGATGGAAAACCGACAAGACGCGCCTGCGGCGCAGTCTGGCGAACTTTCCTCAACGGCGGCAGCATATTCGACACGCACTGCTCAAAGCCCAAGTTGCACAGCTCAACCAAGCCCTGCGTGACCACTACGCCTGAGATTCGGCCGGCCAATTCTTGGCTCAGACATGCTCACGAATGACGGGTTGGAAATTCACGCCCGTGCGATCATCCGGTTTTCCACGCGGGTTCGCCGCTTCGACCTCATGGAGGTGCGCATGGTGACGATACTCTGCCATGATGCTCTTGATGGTGATTTCTCCAATATCCAAACCTTGGGCCGTGCGCCGGCACGTTCCTTGTCATCCATCATCAGAGAGGGTATACTCGCCCTCGCCCAAGTGTCAATGGAAACAATGATGTGCATCCATGGCGACAATCAAGGTCGACGCCTAGCGGTTCCTGCATGAGGCTCAGGCCGTGGTGGATGTCAGGCGACCGTTCATACGGGACCATGGAGCCTTAAACCAGTGAGAGAGGCGGCATCCCCTGTCGTGGTGGAGAGGAAGAGGAGGGGCTCTAATGCATATTGGACTCATGATGGAATGTGACTACCGATCAGGTAAGACGCAGGAAGAGGCTTTTGACGAAGCCTTCTCCACCGCCGCACATGCCGAGGAGTGGGGCTTCGATGGAGTCTGGTTGGCCGAACGTCACTTTGCACCCCCTGAAAGTGGGCGAGCCATCCCGTCAGTCGTGGCGTCCCCATTGATCATGGCCACCGCGATTGCCGCTAGAACGACCCGCATCCGGGTGGGGACTGCGGTGCTGGTGGTGCCTCTCGGCCATCCTGTGCGCATGGCAGAGGAGATCGCGACCCTGGATCACGTCAGCCAGGGGCGCCTGAACATGGGTATTGGCCGGAGCGGCTTTCCCTGGGCCTACGAGGGCTACAACATCTCCTACGCCGAGAGCCGGGAACGCTTTCGGGAATTCTTCGACGTGATGAAGCTGGCGTGGACCGAAGAGCGTTTCTCCTACGAGGGGAAGTACTATACCTTTAAGGATGTGTGCCTGATCCCCAAACCGTATCAGAAACCTTATCCTCCCTTGCGGTATGCCTCCACCACGAGGGATAGCTTTGCCGCCATGGGACGGTTGGGGATGCCCATTTTTGCGGGTGCAGGTGGAGTGACGGTATCTGACCTGGCGCGCTCCATTGGCGAGTATCGGGGGGCCTGGCGCGAGGCTGGCCATCCAGGCGACGGCGACGTGATGCTGCGGGTGGGCATTTACGTGGCTGAGGATCAGGAGCGGGCGCTCTCTGAGCCGCGAGAAAGTACAATGAGCTTTTACGGCCGCGTGCGAGAGGGTTTACTGCAAACGGCTGGCGCGTTTGGCGGTGAATTGCGTGCTCAACGGGCCCAAAACCTGACCAGCCTGACCTATGAGTCCGCACTCCGGGATCGCCTGGTCTACGGGACGCCGGACACCGTGGCCAAGCGGTTGAGAGAGGTACAAGATGAGCTGGGGCTTTCGGGAGTGCTCATGGAGCCCAACGTCGGTGGCTTGATCAGCTCAGATCGCCTCGAACATTCGATACGCCTCTTCGGGCAGGAGGTGGCCCCCCAATTGCGATCCTGAGCCGTCCATCGATGACGTGACCCGCCGGGGCCAATCATGCCTGTGCCTTGGCCCCGGCGGTTTATCTCAGGGCAAGGAGTGGAGCGCTCGCCCCCATAGAGAGGTACCCGTGGCTACAGCTGTCCAGCACACTACCTCCCGGCACCATCACCGCCTTCCGGCGTCCGTCCCAGACCCATTCAGTTCTGTCGATCCTCAAAAATGCCAATAGCTGATGACATGAACGGGCGCGCAACTGGCTGATCGCCGTCCCGAAGGAAGATTTTCTTACACGCCTCGCAGAATGAGCTCAACGCCTCCCGGTCGACTTGCTGGTTCGTGGCCACTTGCTGGATGCGCTCGGACGACAGGAGCGCCACGTCACCTACCGTCCTGACACCCTCGTGATTGAGCTTCGTCCACGTTTCCTGCCCGAGTCTCGCCAGGAGGTCATGTTCTTGCAATCGCTTTTGCAGGCCGACTAAAAAAGCTTCCCCCAGCCCGGTCTGAAGCGCCATCGTCTTTAACTCATCCTTGGACAGGGCTCGCAGCTGGTCCAGGTATTTTAAGTGGGCCTTCTGCAGCTTTACGTCTTCCTCCATATGCAGGGTAAATTCCCGCGCGATTTCGCTGGGCTCATAACGGGAGGTGGCCCTCCACTGTCCGAGCAGCTCGTTGCCCTTCTCTGCCAGCGTTTGTAACGCCAGCACGACGAGGAAGCCGCTAAAAAACGCCGCCGTGGCCTGAGACCCAAGCTTGCTGAGGTCAATCATCTGTAACGTCCCACCGAGGAGCAGCACCATCACAATCGCCACATAGGGGCCAAGGACGAGGCGCAGAGCGAATTCCCGATAATCAGGTGCATTTTGGGCCCCTGTCCGGAAAAAGTCGATGACGAACAGCATGGCCCCAATGAAACCGAAGATCGGGACAGAGAGGGCAAACGACAACGTAGGGTGAAAGAAGTGCAGTCCAGAGCCCTCTCGACTCTGCAGCAGAAACCACAAGGCAGCGAACGTCACTCCCCACAGGACGAGACTCGCCAACATGAGGGCAGGGTCACCGATCCGACGCTGCCTGTCGGGGTCCTCCCTCCATCGCATATTCATATACGCCAGCAAGCCAAGGACCGTCACGCCCGGGATCAGCAGGATGAGGGCAGAGGGAAACGACGCAAACCGTAACGTTGGTGAGATGTCGCTCCCGGGCATTAGGAAGCGCTCGACCCCGCCCAGCCCCAAGCCATCATAGCTGTACGTCACTTCGGCCGGTCCGGCCTTGACATCAGTAAACGTGACCCTGCCATCCTCAGGATCAGGACGTGCGCTGCGGATGACATCGTTTGATTGGTGCACCAGAACCAAGATTTTGCGGGGGTCCCAGTCAGCGGGAACCTGAACCCAACCATCCAGCTGCGGTATGGTCACAAATTTCAAGGTGAAGATAATCTGCGCGTCACTGCCGATCGGGACGGTCCGTTCGTCCATCTCGTACATCTCGTCACCACCTACCCAGCAAATGATCTTATCAACGGCACCATGAGAAATGGGCAGCTCAAACTTCCCATCTTTGCGCGAAGAGGTTTCTCCCAATATCACTGTTGGTAGCCGGATTATGGTCGCCGGCCAGTCTTCGAGGTTGGTGCAGCGCACAAGTGCACCCTTCTGAGGTCGCGACTTTTCATCGACCACAGTTCCTCTGATCATTGTGGTGGAGCCCTGCTTGTTCACCTCCTGCTCACTCGCCACTAGGCTATGGTGGCCCCCAATGGCCAGCAGCAAAGCCAAGAGGACGATGACGCGGGTCACGCAACCTCTTCTCCAGTCGATGGTGAATGCGGTCCTCATCTGCTGCCCCCTCCTCCTGCTAGGTCCTCTATCAGCCTGTCACGGTCTTCCTGCATTGGGACGCTCCGGGTGTGGATGGTGCTTTCCGTTCATTTACCTGCTCCTGTCCAGAGCAAGGTCTATACCGGAAACGGGTGCTAGCCTAAGACTTGAGGAATAGCCTGGGCCGGAGGCACCGCTAGAGCGGATGTTAGCCTTGAGCAAGTGCTCAGAATTGCGCGGTTACGGCCTGTCAGTCGCGTGGAACGTGGGAACCCCCAGGAAAGGCACGGTTTCGCGGTGCTGTGCGGAAATGCACAAGAATGATCAATTCAAGACATCGGTCTCGTGGTTTACCATGATGTCCAGCCTGGCATTTTCTGGTTTTGTTGCAAGAATACCGGTGATCTACTACAAACCACCCCGACGGAATGTATAGACTGTGTGATTCCCCTCACGGAGAACCACCGACGCCGCACCCTGCACGTATGGGTACAACATGAGATTGATGACCGTCCTTGGATGTCCTTAGGACCAGGTATCCCACAGCCGCCTACACCGTGCAAGAAGTAGAAGCCGAGTCATAAGCGTGGTGGGTATTGATCATCTGAGCGCACTGGAGCGGAGTGATCAGCTAGGCTCGGTACCGCCGCACGCACGGCACAGCGTTGGCGGCCCCTCGTGGACGTCCCGCAAAGGGACCACGTGGACGCCCTCTCCTCGCAGCACCAGCAGCTCGGGCGGGCGACCCTCGATGTCTACCAGCGCCAGGTGACCATCAGGGATCTCGTCTTCGATTCTGTCCTCAGGACGCTTAGGCACCGACTCACCCGCATGGACCGCGTGGATGCAGAGTCGTCCCCGGTCCTCGTCTCGAATGTCATGGGGGCCCTATTAGCTGCGGCCTATATGGCCTGCAATGAGACGTCACCCCCCGACTTAGGACACGTGATCATCTTCTACAGCGTTGGGGAGCTCACCCGGCAGCGCCTGCATGAGCTCGGCAGGCCGGGGTACGAGCCATACGCCGGCCGTCTTGGCCTGTATGCACGCTCGCTCGCCTGGACCGTCTATCGGCAGGCACTCGCCAAACATTGCCAGCCATACCTCGAAGGGACGATCGACCGCACGACCGCCCTCCAGAGCCTCGTGGACGAACTCGGGTAGTGGCACGGTGTCGGCTCACGAAGCCCACCACTACCCCAGGGAGTCCAGCGCCATGCTCTTGCGGAACCTGATCGCGATGCGGACTACAGAGCTCCTAGCCGCTGCAACAGCGGATGGAAAACGCCTGGGCAGGCCGCAGCGAAGGACGGAGACAGCGCACGCACCAGATGCAGGGGCTTGGCGCGTCCACTACCATGGTCATCAGTGCTGCTATTTTTCAGGTGCTTCAGGGATGGTTCGAACGCCGTGGGCTTGGCCTCCAGAGGCTGAAAGGGGTCGTGCCCTCCTGCCGGTCTACCACGTCAGAAGAGAGAGTGAAGCCCAGAGCCGACTGGCGGTGACGCCCTAAGGATGACGCGATGCTACAGCTCGCCCTCGTCCGTTTGGTCGAGGCGGCGCCGCTCCTCCAGTAGAGCTTGTCGCTGGCTGCGACGTATCGATTCAAACATGCTCTCATCCAGGAGGCGGCCTATCAGTCCTTGCTGAGGAGCCCACACCAGCAGGTGCATCAACGGATCGCTGAACTAGTGGCCCATCGTTATACCAAGGCGGGCCTGCCGGCGCAGGCTGTTCGCTATTGTTGGAGGCATACTTGGGGTCCGTTTCCAGTCCGCCCAGCCCATGGCTCAACTGCGACGCCAGTGCCCCCCTCCGCGCTTTGAGAAATCCACTTATAACGGGGCTGCGATGTCCTCGCATTTATGACGCGAACGGGATAGAATTCATAGTGGCGATGTTCTTCCATGGAGCATGATGCGCAGGAGCAAGCGTCTATGAGCACGCAGATAGGCACTTTGTTGGTTCGTTCGGCAGGCGTCTGTGGTGGGTATCTCCGGATTAACGGCACACGCATGACCGTTAACCAAGTAGTGGTTTACTACAAGCAAGGATACACCCCTGAAGAGATTGCCGACCAATATCCACACCTGACGCTCGGGCAAGTCTATGCCGCATTAGCATGCTACCATGCGAATCGTGAAGAAACTGAAGCGGAGCTGGCAGCTGAACAGTTGGAGGCAGATCAACTCGAGCAGGCATACCAGCAACCACTGAGACGGCCTTGATGCAGATTCGCTTGTATGTAGACGAAGATGCGATGGCACGGGCGCTCGTGAGGGGACTACGAGCACGGGGAGTCGATGTTACGACTGTGCTCGATGCGAATATGTCGGAACGTGAAGATATGGCCCAGCTGGAGCATGCGACCCAACAAGACCGCGTGCTCTATACATGTAACGTCGGACATTTTTGCCATCTTCATGCCCAGTACATGGCTCCGAGCAAGGATCATGCCGGAATCATCGTGGTCTCTCGGCAACGCTATTCGGTTGGTGAAAAGATACGGCGGTTATTACAACATATCAGCATGAAGTCTTCAGAGGAGGTGGGAAACAACCTGCAATTCCTTTGCTGGCAGAAGTCATCGGCGAGCATGACAGGTTCATGGTAGCGTGTGCGCTGTCTTCATGTCGCTCCCAACCACCCAAGGCATCAGATTGGGCCTACAGATGGCGTGGCACTCATCCGTACCCATCAGCCTCAGGCAAGTGAAGGCGTGGACGTTCATGAGCTCGCAGTCATGAAGGAATACACAGCAAGCAGGGCGATACACCTGGCCTTTCCAGTTGAGACTTCTAGCGGGCAATGATCGATGTACGGGCGGCTGTCAACGACCTCATGCGGTTCGTGCGGCACGCGATGATGCCGGAAGCGAAGGGCGAGTTCATCTCTCGCCAGTCAATTCTACTCCAATTGGGCGTCTCGGACCCTCGTGCGTTGTTCCCATGCCTTTCCGCGATCAAGAAGGTCGAGCGGCTGATCCCACGCGAGGCATCCCGGATTGTGACCGAGCGGATGTTGAGCGGTGACCAGCGCATCTGTCTTCACGGCGAAGGCGGCTGCGGGAAAACCACAGCACTGCAGGAGATAGAACCTCTGTTGCCTCAGGGCTCCGTTGTCGTCATCTTCGGCTGCTATGGTGGTGGCCGCTACCTGGATTCCGACGGCTATCGGCACCGACCGCGGGACGCCTTCCTCCAGCTCTCAAATGATCTGGCCAGTCAACTCCGTATCCCGCTGCTCGTCAGCCGATCGGCGGATCTCGACTATCCGAAGGTGTTTAAGAGGCGGTTGGCGAAAGCCGCTGATGTGGTGGCCTCTCGGGCTGGGGACGCCCTCCTCGTTATCGTTGTCGATGCGATGGACAATTCTGTCATGGCCGCGAACACCCGATCCCCGGCGGAAAGGAGCTTCATCCACGATTTCGTCTCCTTGGGCGAATTACCCGGGAACGTCCGCTTCGTCGTGACGGCGCGAACGGGACGTATGTACATGCTCAACCTTCCGCTCGGTTTCTCTCAGATCCAGATCACCGGATTCGCCCCAAATGAGACCGCTGCTCACGTGTGAGAGATTTGGAGCGACGCCCCAGATACCTGGATCGACGACTTCGACCATCTGTCACACGGCAACCCGCGGGTGCAGCAGTATGCGCTGGATTATGCTGGAGCCGAGCCGGCGCGGGCGCTTGACCATCTGCACCCGATCGGCAAAGGGCTTGTCCAGGTCTTCCGGGAGCAGCTCGCACACGCCCTACGCAAGCAGGGACAGGCTCAAGACATACAGGCTTTCTGCGCGGGCTTCATCGCACTGCCAAGGCCAGTCCCCATCTCCGATCTTTCAGCAGTCACGGGTTTAAGCGAGGCCCTCATACGCGATCTCTGCGCCGACCTCGCTCCAGGTGTGCGTCTTACCAACGGGGCAATTGGCTTCGCCGACGAAGACTTTGAGCATTTTGTCCGTGCCGAGGCCGAAGCCCAGCTTCGCCCAATACAGATGCGTATGGCCGACCACTTCGGCAGTCGGCACAAATCGGACGCCTACGCCGCAGCCCATGTCGCTGCGGCGCTGCTCGTCGCTGATCGTGGACGGGAGATCATCGCTCTCGTTAACGCAGAGCGCGAACCCAAAGCCATCAGCGACCCGGTCTTTCGTCGAGAGACCCAGTTACAACGCCTCCGTGTCGCAATGAAAGTGTGTAGAGAAACCGGAGATAACGTCGATGCCATGCTAACGCTCCTCATCGGCGCCGAGGCACTCAAGACCGATGCGACCATCCAGCGCATGCTCGTCGAAAACCCAGATCTCGCCGCTTGCTTTGCCCGTGATCGCTCTAGTAGGGTCGTCCTACGCAACCCGAACGAGATTGAGCACCACGGGCCTCTGCTCTTTCATCTCATGGTGGCTGATGCTCGCGACGGGAGTGCCATCTCGGTCCGCGAAGGACACACACAGGTCGACGCCTGGCTAAAACGTCGTCATGAGAATTTTGAAGAGCAGAGAAGAGAGTACCAGAACTCCGAACCGCAAGGCTGGTCCATCACCGATCGCGATATCGCCGCCGAAATCGAAGCCGTGCTTCGTATCGCAGGTTCACGGCGTGCAGTACAGAGGGTCTTCCGATGGCGGCCGAGGACCGTGGCGCTGCGGGTTGCTTCGATCCTCTCTCACAAGTTGATCACCTCGGGAGAAGCGGCTCTCGTCGAACGTTGCCTAACCGAGGCCAAAATCCCGACGCCGTGGGATCTGTTCTTACTCGTGCCACTCGCGCTCGCTGGAAAAGAGGTGGATCTGGCACGTCTTGAATCTAGCATTGCGAGTTTTCTTCGTCGCGGGCTGATCCATGTTGATGCGCTGCGCGATACGTGGAGCGACGAGAACCCGACTGCCGAGTATCTTGACACGATCCTTACAGCTTGTGAGATGGTCATCACCCGTGGCGGTGACCCCACGACGAGTCACTCCCGTGCTTCAGCAGTTTGCACACCCGGATTTGCGCCGGCGTGACCGGCTCTTTACCTCACAAGTTGCCCTCATTGACCTGACCCTGCGTGCACACGCACTTCTGGAGCGTCTGGCTGGGCGCAAGACGGCCCTAGAGACCTACTGGGTTGACCCTCCTGAGCCCCCAGAAGTACTCCCATCGAAGCGGGGAGAACAGCTGAAGCGAGGGGATGCCGAGAAGAAGAAAGAGTTACAGGACTTTATCGGGCCACTGGTGGACCTGTATGATGTTCGTAGTCAGGCTTTGATAGGTTTGATTCCACCAGAAGAAATCGATACTCAGCTTCGAAATGCTGTCGCTCACTACCGTAATGAAGAGTATCGGCTGTCGAACAATTTCAGAGCGCAGGGGATGAGGACGCGTGCGGCGCTATCGATCACTCGGCTGATGGCCATTCCCACCCTCGATCGGACCACTCTCTTGGAGCGCACGAGTTCGCTCCTGAGCTCACGAGCGGATCTCTTCGACTCTGCGGAGACACAGATCTTTGCGAGCCTGGCCCTGGACCGATCGCTACATCAAAAGATCCTGAGCACAATCACAGAGCACGCGACAGCCGTGAGGCGCGCGCGGACATCCGCGGAGAATAAGCTCACCGCACTTATCCGGTTGGCGCGCCTTCTCCTCCCCATCAGCGACGAAGATGCAGGGAGCCTGTTCAACGAGGCGATCGATGTGGCTGGCGAAGTCAACGCTGAAGCGATTCACGAGCTGGCACTGTTCGCGCCGCTCGTCAGGCGTGCTGTGGGCTGCATGAGCATGGAGGAAAGGCGAGCGGTTGCCTGTGATCTCGCGATCGTCGTCAGTGATGTCAGTGTCCGCCTCTCAGGGTATGACGGGTTCCCCTGGGCGGAAATCGCTGAGGCGCTCACGATCCTCGATATATGCCTCGCCCTGGCCGCCGCAGCCCAATGGGAAGATTCGAGCATCGTTGACTGCGACACCTTCCTGCCACCCCTGCTGGACACAGGGCTGTCCCGCCACGAGCTGTCACCGGTACAGGTCTCCGCCCTCTCGCCATTGCTCGATCGATTAAGCGTCAAGCTGATGATGCACATCATAGAAGAAGCGAACCGGCAGAAATACGATCTTGAACTGAAGCTGTTGATGGAGGAACTTGCCAAGGACGAGCTCTTGCGGTTCGGTCGGGGTGTCCGGCGGGAGGTCAGCGAAAAGCTGACCTCCCTATTAACAAAATGCTCCCCTGGCTTCTGGCTCGATCGATTAGTGCGGGCGACGGCTTTTCACCAGATCGAAAGGCCAGTCAGGGCCTCTTCCCCTCGGGAGGAGGAACGGTTGCGCAGCCCAGGTCAGGTCGAACGACCTGACCCACTCGATAGTATTGACTGGTCGATGCATCGATTTGTCTCTGCAGAAGACATTCGCGAGCTGATCAGTCGAATTTTCGCGGCCGCACAAGCGTCAGAAGCCTTTGTCTCCATCTCGACGATTTTGGATCGAATTCGGAATGTCATCTGGCTAAGCGATCGAACTCGACATCTTGAAGCACTGAGCCACAGCGAGTGTCAGGAAGTGCCTGACTATGCATTGGCCCAGGCAATTACCAAGTCCATCGACGAGTGGCGTGAAGCACCATCTGTTAGTCACTGGTGCCAAGAACATCTGATGCAGGTCGTGGTAGATCAATTGCCCGGCTTCAGCCGTTGGCTGGCCAACGGGGATTCTCCCCTTCCAGCTCTACTCGAAAGCGCCGGTGTACCGGCACACGATATCCCGGCTGCACTCATCGCGGGGATGGAGCGTCATGTCGATAGGCTCAATGCCCCGACTGTATACGCGCTCGTCGGTTTGGTTGGGCAGTACTGTGAGCCGCAGGACGCGGCGCAAGTCATAACGCGCTATGCTGACCGTCTCGTTCAGCGCATCCCAGCTGCCGAACGAGAGAACTGGGACCTCACTGACGTGCCAACCGAGGCAGCGGGAGGGATAGTGCGGTTCCTCTATGCTCTCATGTGGGACGTCGACTTCAGGATTCGATGGCGTGCGGCTCACGTTGCCCGACGACTCGCTCGATTTGGCGATGCCGGCATCATCAACAAGATCGTCGAGCTTTATGGCCGCACATCGGAGCCAAGTTTCCGCAGGCCGGATGCTCGGTTCTACTGGCTTGCGGCCCGCTTTTGGCTAATGATGGCATTGGATCGGATCGCCGCTGAGGCACTATCGGCGGTGGGACGTCACGGACAGTGGCTTCTGGAAATCGCAAGCGACAATGAATTCCCTCACCTCCTCATACGCTCGTTCGCAAAGTCTGCTACGTGTAATCTCGTGGAGAGCGGAGCTCTGGTTCTGGACGCAACTCAACGAGACGCGTTGCAGCGGGCGAACACCAGTCCGGTGCGTCGAAAGAAACGCCGGACGCCGTCTCGCCGTGACTTCAACAGGTATAGGCAAAGGGAACGCCATGAGCGCCGCTTCTCTTTCGACCCCTTGGATACTCTGCCTTATTGGTACAGTGGGGCGGTGGGACGTTTTGCAGATCTCAACAGCGAAGAATTCCTCGACGTCGCCAAACGATGGATCGTCGATCATTGGGGCGCGCAGGGCGAAATTTGGCGTTGGGACCAGGAGCCACGGCAAGGCCGCTTCTCCAACTATTCGATTTCCTCGCATTCGCACGGAGTGCTGCCGATCCTAGAGCGCTTTCACACCCATCTCGAGTGGCACGCGATGTGGTGCGCGATAGGCGAACTGATGCAGACCCGAGCACTCGCGAAAGCCGGAGAGGACTATTATGGCACGTTTGAGCACTGGCTTGCGCTGGAAGGTGTCACCTCACCTCCATTGTGGCTCGCCGACTTCCACGGCCCGAAGCCTCTCGATGACCGGCTGTGGTTTGCCCCCCAGGATGACGTGAATGCATGGGTAGGGGATGTGGGCGATGATGACTTTCTCGCCGAGCTGGGGTTGGTCAGTGACGACGGAACGATCGTCGTCGGCGGTTATCACGACACGCGATCGCGCAAGTTCATGCTATCGGTTAGGGTTGAAACGGCGCTGGTGTCACCCGACACCGCAAGCGCTCTTGTGCGAGCGCTCCAGACCGTCGGTGATTCCTGGGACTATAGGATACCTCCCGCGGGACACGACCTCGAGATCGATGCTGCCCCTTATAAGTTCCTAGGCTGGCTTATCGATGTCGAGCACGAATTAGGGATCGATGAGCGCGACCCACTCCGGTACGGGGTTCGCGCCATCGGGTGCCGTGCCTCGCACAAGACAGAAACGGCCCTCGATCTCAAGTTTGCTCACAACGACCAGGCGAGATGGGTCGACGCCAGCCGTCAGCACGCGGTGTTCTTCTATGACGCGTGGGGGGGATAACCGAGGGGATGAGCGCGATGACAGCATCCGCTACGACGAGACTGTTCGCTCCAGTGGCTGGCGCCTTCGAGCCGACAGAGAAAAGCTGAGGGCTCTTCTCACTCAGGTGGGTCTTGATCTCATCGTCGAGATCGAGATTACGCGAAGGAACAAGGGTTATGACTACTCACGACATGACGAAGAAGGGGCAAAGGAAGCACGGTTCGACAGGGTCGTCCTCCTCCGGAGAGATGGAAGTATCGAAGCCGCCGAAGGACGTCTTGCCACTTGGACGGCATCTCGTCCGTGAATTAGGTTTTGAGGAGGGGGTAGATACACTGGGGCGATGGATGGCTCATCATCTGGCCGAACTTATCGACAAAGCTGAGAACGGGGTGACGTCGGCTGAGCGTTCAGAGGCACGCAAGAGCGCAACGGAAACGATCCTCAAAGTTTGGGAGCACCGGGCCTCGTTACCACGCAAAGCATACCCGCTGGCACCATATGAGGAGCTCCTGAAGCTTCTCGATCGGCTGCGACCTGGCGACAATCCGTTCCGGTATTTCGGGACTCCTGCCGAGACGAAACGGGACCACCTTGCCGCGGATCTTTTCGACGCTCTCTCGCGCCTGATGATCGCGCTGTTGCTGATGAAGCTACCCCCTGGGGCAGAGTCAACAAAAGAGGATGCTGCCGCCATCGAAGCTCTCAGCGATACAGAACAGCACGTATTGAGCACTCTCCACCAGTGCGGCGAGCTTTTCAGGTCGATGGACAAGAGTACTGAACGAACGCGAAAGAGCAAGAAAGGTGGCGCCGCCGTGAAAGTGAACCTTGACGAAGCGGCGGTCGGTTTGATCGAAAATCTCATGACTACCCTTGGTGGGTTACGGAGCGAGCTTGAGGAGGGCCGCCGATAGCTCATGTATCAGTGGGGTCAGCATCCAAAACAATGACCTTGATGGTGCCATTGGATACCTGCCGTGATCCAAGAGGTAACCGCACGTTTCCAAATTAGCTCACAGAAGATCCCGACACGCGTGTTCCAGCTTATCGACTGTATAATTCGTATTGTGCTTACGAAACAGGGCAGCGGTGGTCATACGAATAAGGTACGGCGATGGGCAACCCTGGAGAAAATGGTAGTGGATCAATTTCAGGCAGACTGACCCACTACCATTGTTCTCGAGGCCCGATGTTCTTGAGGCCCGATGCTAGCGGAACTGTGGCACCACCCTGTGGGCAATCTCCTGCATCAACTCAGTAATCCTCGGGATATCTCCGGTATTCAATGCCAAGACGACATGGTCCACTCCTGCGCGCTGGTAGGCGCTGACACCAGCGATCATCTGATCCACGTTATCGCCGAGGAGACGGCTCCGGTTTTGGGCTCTCTGACTCGACGCCCGGCCGTGGGCTTCCACTTCGACGCGGATCGACATCGTCAGGGAGTCCGGATCACGTCCGGCAGCACTGGCTAATTTGCGCACCTCCTCGCGCCCGGCACCAAACTCCTCAGGGGACATTCCTGAAGGATGCCAGCCATCGCCCATGGTAGCCGCTCGTTTCTTTGCTCCCGGACTGGAGCCGCCCACCCACAGCGGGATGTGAGGTTTCTGTAGGGGCTTTGGGGAGAACTTGAGATCGGAGAAGTGCCAGCGGCTGCTGTGATAGCTGGGGTCGGGGTTGGTCCACAACTCCTTCATGATAGCGATACACTCGTTGGTGAGTGCGCCTCGCTGCCGCATGGGGATTCCCAGCGCGTCAAACTCCTCGGTCATAGCCCCGACGCCGACTCCTAACGTCACCCGTCCCCCAGACATGTGGTCCAGCGTGGCGGCATACTTGGCCAGTTCGACCGGATTATGATAGGGCAAGACCAACACCGAAGTGGCGAGCCTCACCCGTTTGGTGGTAGCGGACAGGTATGACAGCGTGGCCAGAGGATGATAATACGGCTTATCATCGAGCCGCTCGCGAATGTAACCATTGTTAAACAGGTGATCCATGACCCAGACGGAATCGTAGCCCAACTGCTCGGCTAGTGGCCCCATAGCCAAAACTTGCTGCGGATCGTCTATGCCCCAGTTATTGGGAATGGTCACACCAAATTTCATATGTTTCTCCTAGGCTCGGTCGTTTCACATCGTCGGGGAGTCTGGTCGATTTTCGCCTGCATGTCCATATCCGGGTGCTTACTCGAGTTCCTGCGCCAGAGCGAGAGGCCATCGGCAACAGGCCCGAAGCTATCCATCGCTTTAGGCGCTGATGTGCCACACTCATTGCCTCGGGGACGAAGATTGGCATGCACACGATCATCACCCTAGGCAAACCCATAGCTGCCGACCCGGCACAGGACC
This sequence comes from uncultured Nitrospinota bacterium, assembly GCA_963707985.1. Lineage (GTDB taxonomy): Bacteria > Tectomicrobia > Entotheonellia > J063 > CAVPRW01 > CAVPRW01. The sequence goes on from CAVPRW010000032.1 coordinate 64,194, forward strand.
ACTGCGCTGCTGCGGCATGGATTCCTGCCACAATGGGTATGGCAGAGTCATGCTGTGTCGCAGCAGCTGACCCACTTTACCACGGATATGGCTCTGCACAGCAGCATCTGTTGAAAAACTGGTGCGGCCTTTGTGCTCATATAGCACTTATAGCATTAGGTGGGATTAGGCTTCCAGTGGCGAGGTAGCCGAGGTAAAATATTGGCTCTCGCTGAGGTTCTGCTGGCGAAAGGTTGCGGCGCGGGTGGGATTGCCACGGCTGGCAATGACTGCAACTGGATCAGGTCATGGGCATCGCTGCCGCCGGTGAGAATTCTTCGCCAAGCGGATGCGAAGAATTCTGGGAGCGGGTGGTGTGGAGGGGTTAGGAAAGGTCCTAACCCTGTTCCGTGAGTAAGCGTGACAATAGCAGGGCTTCGCCCCATCCCGTCTTTTTCTGTGCTGAGGGGGCCAGGGCCATCGTCGGCCCCTGGGGGACGCCCCTCGGACAGGCCATGTCATCACAGTATTCACCTTCAATATCATTGAGTTAGATAGAGACACCGAGACGTTTGGTGAGCCGCTCTGGCGCATTCACCATTCCAGTGAGCGGTATCACCTCGACATGTGACGAAAGGATGAAACAGAGCACCATGACTGAAGAACGAGCAACACCAGAAAATCGCCCTCATGATTGCGCAGGGCGCGACAAACAAAGCGACGGCGGAAGCCTGTGAAGTGTCCACTGGAACACCATCACCCGCTCGCTCCAGAAGCCGTTCATGAGAAAGAGCTGATCGAAGCGGCCAAGGCCGAAATGGCGGTCGCGCTGGCGGAGGTGAGGACGGAGCTGCCGAAGATGGTAGCGGAGAAGGCGGCGAAGACCCTGGCAGCCCGTTTTGATGAAGCTAGCACCCAGAGCGACTGAGCGCATGAACGAATTAATGGAGCAGGAGGAGAACCTGACAGTGTCTCTGAAAGCTAGCCAGGACATCCTGAATAGGAGCGAGAGCGCTCCAAAAGTTGTGTTACACGCTGAGACCAAGAGCGAGTCTACCGAGCGGCGCATCATTATCGACGCCCAGTGGCTACGCCAAATGCATCTTGGCCGTGCCCCGTGAGCTGATCGATGTGACCCCAGAAACGCCTGAACTCCCGGAGAGATTCCGGGGAATGGTCGCCTCGGACGAGGAATAGTGAGTGCGGCGCATAGAAGATAGCGGGCGCGAAGGGTGACGCACTCTTCGTTTTGGGGCTTTTGGGCGTTGTGGCGCGAGGCCATGCGCTCGAAGGCATCACAAGGAGGAAGGTAAATCATCGAGGGGGAGAGGTTTTCCTCCCTCCCGATCGGTGTTTACGCTTAAGAGCCGAACAGTCCACGAAGATCACAGCGGGTGCATTGGCCTGACCGAAGTGAGTAGCCAGGGCGCTCTCGACCAACCGGGTTAAGCGGTTGCGGACGCGCCAGTAGTTGAAAAAGTGCAACACAAAAAGCACTACCAATGAAACGAGAGGGGGCCAATCTTGCGATAAAAACTCTTGCCAAGAAGACGGCCGCGGCGGGGGGCACCACCAGTAGGGACACCACCAGTAGTAGACAACACCCCAGGCCAGTCCTGCGCACATAAATGCCATAAACCCAGCTCCCAGGCCGTGCATGAGGTCGCTCAGTGCATCTATCCGGCGTACAAGGGTCTCTCCGATTTTTGTAATCTATTCCCGGTTCCCCCTGGCCGATACCATAAAATGGTGATCACATCCTCTGCTGCCTCACGGGTCAAACGTTCTCCTACTACGTCGGGCCTCTCTGCATAGGCCACTAACTTGAGCCATCCATGGGATAGAGCCGCCTTCACAAACCCCCTGTGGTCAATCCCATACCACTTGCACCACCAGAATAAGCAATGGTGTGCGAGACTAACAGGTAGCCGAGCCCTCCCGCCAAGGCAACGAGCAAAGCGATAAGACCTGCACTGTTAGCCCCCGGCGGTGTGAGCAGACTACTGATTAGATATCTCTTTGGGGTCATGAGGGGCCAGCAAGGCGACTTCAGCCAGAAATACCAAGGCAGGGACGACATAGCGGAGGAACCGTCGTGTCTCGTCCATAGAGTGCTCTTCGCCTCAGACGATGCCCGAGTCTGCCTACCGGGTCGGGATACGAGCGCTTACTGTAGGGCAGGCTAGGTAGGGAGTCAAGGGCACGATGAACGAGGCGAGCGGGTGTTTGATTTTCCCCAGAGGCAAGCATACAATCCTGCAGCGGTACTCGTCCGAGATCAGTGACAACAGGCATTAGAAGTCCAGTGGGGAGTTGAGGTGAGAGAGCGCAAGAAGATTTCAGGCAATGTAGTTGCGGAGGTGCTAGAAATCTCGAAACGACGATGTTGCATCTGCGTCGCTCTTCGGCATGACCTAAGCGAGAAGAAAGGACAAATTGCCGCACTTGGATCGTGATCCCTCGAACAATGATCCCGACAATCTGGCCTTCCTCTGCCTGGAGCACCACGATCAGTACGACAGCCGTCCGAGTCAGTCGAAGGGGTTCACACCAGAAGAGGTGAAGCGCTACCGGACCGCTCTACCTGGGGCGCTCACAGCAAGGCCCAGTTCCGGCCTGCCTGGATGTGCGCGTCCAGGCCAGTGCTGCGCTGGCTGGGGTGCGCCCAGGTTCGGCAGAGGCTGTTTTGGCCATTCGCGTGGGGAACTACTGCCCTAACTCGGTCTTTATCAGGAAAATCAGCCTAGAGCTTGCGGACAGGAACACGCTGTTCTTCCCTCTCGACTATCTTACCAACGAGCTGAACACACGCCGTGAACTCAAGACAGGCGAGAGCTGCGGCTTTCATATCTCCCTTCTAGGACTCTTCAGTGATGGGCGCACTCCTGAACAGTTCGTGGGTGTCCATGCGGTTGACGACATCGACCGAACCTTCCGCTTCGAGGGAGAGGAGTTCAACAAGATCATAGAGGCGCTCTACGCGACGCACGTCCGAGTAGGCGAGGAGCATACTTTGAGCCAGGGCTTGCAAGCACCTGTGTCCTGTGGTGTTCCGGCTTCCGGGTGCAGCGAGCGCGGAAGCGGTGCAGGTCTTTGCAATAGAGCGGTGAAGAGGGTTAATTGCTCTTCTCTCCTTGCCTTCACTATGCCTTCAGCTTACAAGGACTTAATGGCAAGATTCAGGATCGTCTTGTTTTCTTACTGGACACTAGTCCTAAAATCACGATAAAGCTTCTGGATATGTTTCATGGGGTCGCCACTCGAACCCTTTGTCTGCAACATAAGTACCATGTCCTTGTCGGACAGAACCAAAATGATCTTTTTCGGATTCGAGTCATTGTACACAGAAAAACATTTCTTTAATTGTGGTTCCTGTAGGGGCTTCCGCGTCACAATAAACCCCACGCGACCTAGCCGGTCTCCAAGATAAGTGGCGGTCTGGTTTAAGTGCTCATTTTCCAGTGACCCGGTGTTTTTAGCTTCAAACATAATTAGAAATGAGGAATGCTCTTGACGAAGATATGCCCAAAATGACCTATCTGAATCGTTTGGTAAAAATGATGTCCCTCCGCTCTGTTCCATCATGTGTACGGACTTCCATTGAACCATCAATCAGTTCTGGATTGAACAGGAAATTCAGGATTTCCAAAACTATGCGCTGAAAAGATGATGCGTATTCCTTACCTGTTGGAATGACTTCCAGCCGACCCTGTAATTCTATCGTTTCAGAAGACAAACTATTCTGGGCAAGATAGGGAAGGCTCGGCTGAGCTTCTGCAGCCGCCCCCTCCTTCGCTGACACGTAGCGCTCAACCCGCTCAACGTCGCGCCGTGCGATTTGGGCAACCGTCTCTTTGGAAAGCGGTCCTGACTGAACTGTCGGATCGCCTTTCTCGCTCAACCTCTGACGAACTCGCTTTGCACGAAGGTAGCTCGAAAACTCCATGCGCAGAAAGTCGTTATAATTTATCCAGGGAAGTGTTCGAACGACCCTTCGGGGGACTAGGAGAATGGGCATTCCATCGTGAGGACTCACAGGTAGATCGAAGTAGCCATCGTGCCACTCCATATCACGCCTACTCAACACGTGATGCACGGGCACGCCAGACACAAGTGAGATGTTCCACATCCCACACTGTCTTTGTGTATAGCCGATGAGAAACTCCTTCAGGACGTTTGCAGCGATGTCGCTCACCCGGTCAGGCCCTATGTGCGCAGAATAAAGCTGCATTTCCTCTATATGTCTTACCCCCTTTTGAAGGAGGGGCTTTGAGTCCGCAAGCGTCTCTATGATGAGTTCAGTCAAGAATGTTCCTACACCTGAACCGCGTTTCCCTTTTCTTCGTATATCCAAGACCAATTTCTGGAACTTCTGGAAAGCTGAACAACCGCCGGGCCGCATTAATGTCACCTTCGCGCACATACTCGATCCCAGCATTGAAGACCTGCAAGAGTATTAAGTGGAGATTTGATAGCTCAGGGCTCCTGCTCTTATAGAGCAAGAAGGGATCGATGCCAAGAGGCAGGTCAATCCCCATTCTTGGGATGACAAAATCTACTGCTGCTTGCGCTACACTCCGCAGCAATGGGGTATTCGGAGAAAGGTAATCCCTATTCATAGTCGTTCTCAAAATAGGCTGTTAAGTCGGTACGGTCCAGCTTGTTGAAGTCGAATCGGTGCGGGAAACTATCCGTTTGCCATGCCGACGGAACAACAACTCCCCGCTTTTTCAGTTCACCCTCATCGAGCCAATAGTCGCGCTCCGAAAACAAGTGAAGAACCCCACTTATGGCTTTGGCTTCGTTCAACAATCTCGACGTTTGTACGGACAAAGCCTGCAGTTGCTTTTCGTATCGATCAAGTCCCTGGCGAATCATTCGAAGGACGATGACTGCATCTCGATGTTGGGGATTGTCCCCTGCTGGAATAAACTCTGCCAGTTTCTGCACGAACTGGTCACCTGCGATAAGTTGTTTCACCTCACTAATAAGATCGTTGGCCTGCACCAGCGCAAGATCAGTCAGCGGCTCCGCCGGTGCCTTCTTGCAAAGCTTGTCCAGTTCCTCATAGAGCCCCGAGGCAACGCTTTTAAGGAGTCCGAGTTGCTTGGAATTGGATGCATTTAACTGTGCTTGGGCCTTCAGTCGAGGTACGGCAAGCGTCACCTGCTCAAGTTGGTCGAGACCTCCGTTGCATCTCCTCAGCATCGACTTCTTCCAATTCCTCCTCATCTTCGTCATCTTCTGGATAATCTTCCTCGAAACTGTCTTCAGGGGGCTGCTGGCGATTGCGCGCTGCCATGGTACCTCCTTTGCCTACTTGAACCGCCACCCTTGAGAAATTCGGGCGGTATCCCGTTCCAGTAGAGGCTGCCTGTCCACTGCATCCCATTGCTGGCTGCCTTATCACGTTATTGGTGATTGTCCGTCTCACGTGTCACGGAAGCGAGCTGGGAGAAGTCAAGCCGGAGCAAACGCTCAATAGCGCATTCTTCACACAAACCGTCGGCTGCCAGCGCAAGCACTGTAGCTGCGTCCAATGTAGCGTTACCAGAGATTTCATGGTCTGCGGTCATGTCGTGCCACTCCACCTCGACCACTTTACTTTGAGGGGCGAGGCTGGTGTCGTCGTGCCCATCTCGAAGCGTCGTGTAAAAGCCTAACGATTGCACTCCACCAAGCAGGCAGAGGAGCTTAGAGGCAGGAAAGCCGGTATAGCGGCGTAGGAGATCAATGTTTATGTGGGCGTTATCCGGAAGCCCTGCGGGACATGCCTGCAAGAACACCATTAATACGGCTCGACGTTCGTCTGGATTCATGCGCGTCAGGGCTTTGAAGAAGTCGTAGGCGCGCCCTTTAATGTGGCTGCGTGCTCGTGTGGATCGCGCCTTCACATAGGCAAAGAGTCTGTCCGGAATTGGCGGAAAATAGTCCTCTCTTTGGCGCTTGCCGAGTTTCTGCTCGATCAGATCAGCGAGCTTCTCAGCACTCATGCCTCGGAGATCAACTTCAGCCACAGTCGGTCGTAGGCCAGGAATCTTGGTGGAGTCGAACCGAGCAGGCAGGAGGTATTCGGCGTGCTGCCGGATCGCACGGGCTTGCGCGCTCTCGCGTTCATGATTCGTCCAGACTTTCTTCGCGTAGTGTTTCGAGGCGAAAAGAACGCAAAAGCGGGCGGCATTTTGGTACACGTCATCGAGATGGGTATAGAGGTCTTTGCCCCACAGATCGGCTTGAGCGTACTCGTCAAAGAAGACACGCACGCCGCGAGTACGAAGCCCCTCAGCAACCTCGCGCACATAGGCCCGATCCTCGCCTGCGAAGGAAAGGCAGACATCATACTCATACGACCGAGCGGCACGACCGTCTTTAACTCTCAGACGCATAGAGACTCCTCACAGAGACAGTGAACGGGAATAGAGGAGCAAACGGATACTGCGGGGCCAAGCAGGCGACAACTTTTTGGGCCTCAGTTGATCACGAGGATTCTATGACGGACTCTGAAAAAGAGTAGCACCGACTCTAAAAATTGTAAAGGGCTGACGCCAGATTTCTTTTTCGTAGTCCATCAAGAGCCCCCGCGCAGCATCTCGCGCTAGGGCACGCTGGACGGAGCGCAGCGAACCTTGGAACGGTGCATTGGCGAGGCCCGACGTGGGAACGGCTGACGAACGACGCCCCTTGCATCCCCTGAACGCCCGACCGCTGACAGCGGCGTAGGCGGGGAATCACCCCGTCGGCGCTCGCGACCCCCAGTACTAACTCGGTAGCTCCAGGCTGCCCGTGCTCGCTGCGCTCGATTCGCGTTGATGTGTTGGTGCGTGAAGCCTGACGGGGCGGTGGAAGAGGAGAGTCTTTGCGATCGGGAGGTGAGGGCGTGGCCTCTTGCGCGTCGCCGCATGCCTGGCGGCTGCATCACGAATACAACTGATCAACCCCCGTAATGCTGTGCCAGTGTCCTAGCGGCCATAGACGCGAACGACCAGAGGGGAGAACCCTTCTGGACTCCCCGCAGAGGCCAGAGGGCAGAGGTCAGTGTATCAACGGCTATGAAGCAAGGAACACCACGACCCGAAACCCGATGCTCCTGCCCCGGTTGTGCGGGTAGACCCTGCAGCGCCAGGCACACCGCACATCTCTGCGGCCGTTGTGGAACGCGCCGCCCCGCACCACACGGTGTACCTCTCGGGCGGCTAGGTGTTCACGACCATCGTTGGCCTGTACGGATAGGGGTTGTCTGGCTTCCGCGATTCTCGTCCCCACAGGCTCCGCGTCCACTCCCAGACGTTGCCCACCATGTCCAGCACTCTATAGGGACTGGCTCCTTCGGGGTGGGCTTCGGACACGTACGTGATCTTTCGCAAGTGGTTTTCCCCTGAGTTGCAACGTGTGGCATCCCACTGGTCGCCCCATGGGAAGATATAGCCATCCGTGCCGCGAGCTCCCTTCTCCCATTCGGCTTCGCTGGGCAGTCCGTAAGCCTCTCCTCGTCACCGCTGACAGCCACTGGCAGTAGTCTCTGGCATCATACCAGGTGACGTTCACCACTGGGTGATCGTCCTCTCCATGTGGGGGAGTCCTATTCGTCCGACCCGCAGGCTCATGGCGGCCAGTCGCTGTCACAAAGGTCCCGTACTGCCTCTGGGTTACCGGCGTTTTCGCCAGGTAGTAGTCCGGCAGAGAGAGGCGATGTTGGGGTTGCTCTTCTTCCAGGGCATCCTCATCATGCTGAGGGTCACTGCCCATGAGGAACTCCCCCGCAGGGATGAGGACCATCTCGGGCTCGAAGGGCTGATGAGGGGTGACAAGCTTCTGGGGCGTAAGGGACGGGAGGCCCTCTTTTGAGCCTTCTTGCATGGGGGGAATGGGCCGACTGACTGCCTCTTTGATGCTCTGGGCAATCTTCACCAGCTCCGCATTCACCTGTGCGGGGCTCAGGGAGTCTAGCGGCTTGGCTGGGTCATTGGCGGCCTGATAGGCTGCGATGGGCGTCTCCGTGTACAGGCTGGCGCTCACCGCCACCCACAAGATCGTGAGCCCTTCCTCTTCGGCGGCCTTCAGCAGGGGCGGCAGCTCATCGTTGGCAATAAACTCTGAATAAAGGAAGTTGGGGCTCACCAAGAGCACCGCCACCTTGGCTGCCGCGAGCCCCTTCTGGATCTCCTCCCGCCACTGGCTTCCGGCTTTGATCTGGGTGTCATCCCAGACGGTGATGGTCTGCGTGCGGGTAAGGGGCGCAGCATGATCTGGAGTCGCTTCAGCCACTCCGCATCCTCATGACTATAGCTGATGAAGACTTGGGTACGCTCTGGGGCAGGCATGGGGTCCCCGTGACTGAGGCAGGCCGGAGAGGTGAACCTGATGGGCAGTGCTGCGTTGGGAGCGATTCTAGCAGACACGGGCGCTGGGGAGCAATAAGGGGTATGAGAGCGCCTGGAAACGGCAAAGAAGCGGACGAACCGCATGATGGATAAATTCGTGCGTGAAGGGAACGTCCCCGGCATGCGAGCCAGGGATGAGTACTGACTTTTCCGCTCCGTTATCACGGCCAAGATTTATGCGGCCTCCAGGGGAAAGCCCCATGAAAGTACTTGTTACTCAAGGATTTTCGCCCATGATGTCCAACGTTTCCATGTCACAGTTGACGGTCCCGAAACCCCCCGAACCCCGTTTGCCTCCCTGTCAGCTTTACCTGGGGGTACGGGTAAACGAAACCATGCCAAAAAACGTCTTTAATTTCACGAGCTTTCATGGACCATCAGCCGCTCGCCCGTATGGATGGCGGCTTCTAACGAGGAGCGGAAAAGTCAGAGTAATTGATTTGGGCTCCTTCGGTGGCCAAATTCTGCAGTATATGTGTATATAAGGTCTGCCGCAGGTTTTGGCCACCTCCCCGAGCCGAGCGCCAGCGAGGCGAGCCACATAATGGTGAGGCCCGGACATTGAAAATTTTATTGCGCGTGTATTTGAGCTCGCTCATCTGGGAAGCCCTGGGGCGCAAGGGCTGGAGTGGAATAGTGAGCCGACTTCGATTTTTACTGCGCGGATTTTTCGGGATCTTCCCTCCAGGCGAAAAGTGCCTGCTGGGGGTCCCCCCGGCTTTCTGGGGTAGGTTTTTTGACGTATGACGGTACGACACACTGGAAGAGATGACAAGACACCCCTCCGTAGGGAATCATATAGGAGGTTGCCTAAATCCCATAATCCCAAGGAGGACACCGATGTCTTGCCACCCCCGTGTGACTGAATGGACCTATACAATCCAGGGCCACCTACCCCACTTGACCAAACCGTAAGCCACGGTGCTGGCGCTGTGGAGTCTGGGCATGGTCCTGGCCCGCTCGTGCGCCCTGCCCGCTGTCAGTGCGTTCCTGGCCCCGTGGCTGGGTCGCCAAGAGAATACCGTGCGCCAGCAGTTGCGCGAGTTCTGCTACGAAGCCGCCGCCAAACGCGGGACCGCACGCTGTGCTCTCCGTGTGGAGCGCTGCTTTGTCCCCCTGCTGGCCTGGGTCGTGAGCCTGTGGCAGGGCACCCAATTGGCCCTGGCCCTGGATGCCACCACCTTGGGCACGCGTTTTACGGTCTTGGTGGTGAGTGTAGTCTATCGCGGCTGCGCCATCCCTGTGGCCTGGGTCGTCCTGTCGGCCACGGCCACCCATGCCTGGCGTCGCGAGTGGTTGCGCCTGCTGCGCCAGGTGCACCGGGCGGTCCCCCGATCGTGGACGGTGATCGTGCTGGCCGATCGTGGCTTGTACGCCCGCTGGCTGTTTCGGCGCATCACCCGCCTGGGCTGGCATCCATTTTTGCGCATCAACACCGGCGGAACGTTTCGTCCTGCCGGCCGCGTCCACGGGGTGCCGCTGAAGACCTTGGTGCCCCAGCCGGGCACCTCCTGGCAGGGCACGGGCATCGCCTTCAAAGGTCGCCATCGCCAGCTCCACTGTACTCTCCTGGCGCGATGGGAGGCCGGCTACAAGGATCCGTGGTTGATCCTGACTGATCTGCCGCCGGAAGCCAGTACGGCCTGTTGGTATGGGTTGCGGGCCTGGATTGAGCAAGGCTCTAAGATCACCAAACGCGCTGGCTGGCAGTGGCAGCGCACCCACATGACCAAGCCCGACCGGGCCGCCCGCCTGTGGCTGGCCGTCGCCGTGGCCACCTTGTGGCTGCTGAGCGTCGGGGGCGAGGCGGAAGAGACCATCCCGGCGAGCACGGTCCTCGACGTCACGGCCCTCATCTTCCAGCAACCGCGGACGCGGCGTGCCACACGCCTGCGGCTGGTGAGTGTCTTTCGCCGAGGCTGGAACCTGATCCTGGTGGCGTTGCTCGACCAGGCACCGTTGCCCCTGGGCCGCGTGAGGCCTCAGGCAGCAAGAGCGACCGGGACATGCATGAGGGGAACAATATGGGCATAATGACTACTATCAAAAAACCTACCCTAGAAAGGGTCCCCCCGGAGGGAGATACGCACTGCCCCACGCGCCCTGCTCCGCTTCGCTGCGCAGCCACTGGAACGAGGGTAGGCCGCTGTCACCATCCCCCTCACGTTCCGCGCCCAGGCGCTGAGGCCGTCTGCCGTTGGCCCACGAACGCTGGAGCCTTCGGCCTGGGAAGCCGATGAAGAGAAGGTAGGTGATTCTCCTCTTCCACAGCCTGCGCCGGAACCGGACCAGGGAGCCGGAGCCCAGGGAGAAGACCCTGAAGGGACTAGCCTCCTTCCTTGTGCTGATCAGAGCCCGCGCCTGACTCACCAGGTTGCCCCAGGTTGAACGATCTCCCCTCAGTCCATACCCGAACACATAGCCACGAAGGAATGCCGCTTCGCGGCGATGGAGCAGAAGAAGTGATGGTAACGCTCAGTCACTCTCTATATCAGAGATTATCTCTTATTCTAATTCTGTCAGATGAACAGTATCATATTGATAGATTGCGCTTCAAGGAATATATATAACGTATGTACGCACGCAATTGGCGTGATGTAGTGAAACAATAAAGATATTCAAGAGTCTAGGTCTGGAGTAAAGGAGGAATTAGAGAGACATGGCAACACGTAGTGTGCCCGTGTGTAGGCACGGGGAGATCGCAGCCAAGGCGATTGTGGATGAAGAGGACTTCGAGAAAGTGTGTAACCAAGTGTGGTATCTAATGACGGATGGCAAGCATAGGAAGAGACGCTATGCGCAAGCGAGCGTCAAATCCCCTGGAGGGAAGTGGCGAACGGTGATGCTTCATCGCGTGGTCTTCGGGCTGACCGAGAGGACGCCGGACGTGGACCACGTAGACGGCGATGGATTGAACAACCGGCGCTCAAACCTGCGGCTGGCGACCAGGAGCCAGAATAACCAGAACATGTAAGCCCAACGAAAACCCGGCAAGTCGTCACGCTTCCGTGGGGTCTGCTGGAACAAGGCGAAGCAGCGGTGGCAAGCCAGGGTGAAGCTGAACGGCAAGACGGTCTTTTCTCGTTGCTTTAAGACCGAGTTAGAAGCGGTGCGAGCGGTCGCGGCAGCACGCGCTAGGTGGCACCCATTCAGCCAAGAGGCGACGGCGTTGCTGCGCAGCGCGTAACAGGGGGAGGGAACCTAGATGCAAATGGGCTGGTTGCCCATGCGCTGCGGTCAGAACAAGTGTAGTGTCGATGACATCTCAGGGGTTGGGCTCAGCCACGAGCTGAGGATCACACACCAGACAAACACCGAAACAACGATCAGCCCCTGCTGAGTGCCCATCATCCAGATGGCTCCAAGGCTGTATGACGCCATATAGGTCAGCAGGAAAATCACCCCGAGGGCAGAACCCAGAATCAGGTGGCCTAACGGATGACTCATCGCCAGCCCAACAACCGACCCTAAGATCACACTTAATATCAGCCCCAGAGCCAGATCCATGTTATTAAGAACATGATGAACCCACCCCATCTTGAGTCGTTCTCCTTTCCGGAGGACTCTGCAGAATTTGATCGACCATCTGTTTGGTAATATCGTCGACCTGGCGCGCCCATGCCAACGAATTCTTTTCATGCGATCGATGAACGATTGTCATGCGAGGGCAAAGTGAGCATGCGGCAAGGAACTCGTGGAGGGAAGAGAACTACTGGGGTTTCAACGTCATGGGTGTTTTGAAGGCTGCACGTCGGGTCGCAAAGATGACAGCCCCGAGGACGCAGCAGATACCACCGAGCATCAGTGTCGCGGACGCACCGATTTGGCCGGCCAGACCCCCGGCAATTAAACTGCCCAAGGGCACCATCCCGCGCACGGACATGGTGTGGAGGCTCATCACCCGGCCGCGCTTGTCATCGTCCACAAACGTCTGCACCAGCGTATTGGCCGCGGCCAGATGGACCATCATGCCAAAGCCGGACACGAACATCATGCCACACGACAACCAGAAGAATCGTGATACGGAAAAGCCGATGAGCCCGATGCCGAAAATCGCCGCTGACACGACCAGGACGGTTCCCAAACCAAGTACACTGTCACGGGAGGCGAGAAACATCGCCCCGATCAGGGCCCCTATGCCTGCCGCACCCATGAGGAAGCCGAGCGTCTGAGCGCCGCCCCGCAGCACTTCCTGAGCAAAAATCGGCAGGAGCGTCGCATACGGCATTCCCATGAAACTCACCACGGAAAGCAACAGCAAGACCGATCTGATCGGTGGCGATCCAAACGCATATGTCAGACCTTCACGCCATGCCTGCCAGATTTGAGGGCGTTGTGCTCGCATACGTTTGGGGACGATAGTCATGGCCATGAGAGCCGCGATCACGGCCACGTAACTGACGGCATTGAGCAGAAAACACATGCCCTCGCCGACGGAAGCGATCAGGATGCCGGCGATGGAGGGGCCGAGCAATCTGGCGCCATTCACGATCGAGGAATTCAAGGCAATGGCGTTGCCCAGATCTTCACGAACCTCAATCATTTCGACGATCAGCGCCTGGCGGATCGGTGTGTCGAAAGCATTGACGATGCCCAGAAACAGACTTAGAAGGACGAGATGCCAGACGGCGATGACATTCGTCAGGACCAGTGCAGCGATCACGGCCGCTTGAACCATGGCCATGACTTGCGTGACGACCAGCAAGCGATGACGGTCGTAGCGGTCGGCGATCACCCCGGCAAATGGCGTGAACAGGAGCGTGGGAGCCTGGCTGGTAAAATTGACCACGCCCAACAACAGGGCAGAACCCGTCAGCCGATAGACCAACCAACTCATCGCCACGCGCTGCATCCACGTGCCGATCAATGAGATGCCCTGGCCTGCGAAAAACAGCCGATAATTTCGATGGCGGAGGGCACGACCGATGCGCTGTAGCATCATGCGGTGTCTCACAGTATTGGTATGGGGTCGAGTCCGGTCGTCTAAGAGAAGGGAACTATGTCGACACCCCCCGACGACCCTAGTCGTAATGATGCGGGAGCAGTGCCCAGAGCCGGTTGAAGGAGCAACCAGGACCTAGGGGGAGTCGACATGTGTGTAGACTGGCGAAGCGCGTGTTATCTGAACAGCGCCAGGCACTTCGGGGCATTAAAGAGCCACGTCTCACACCAATCAAGGAGTTTCATCTTGTAATCCAGCTCCGCCATGGCGCCTGCCAGGCAGACCCAGTTGAGGACCTCCTGTTGGCCAGCGGCCTCCATCTGCTGCAGTGGCAGGTCGCGCCACTTATCATACTCCCCTGCCTGGAGGTGCCCCAACAGCGCCCGATCCGCCGCCAGGTCGGGATACATGTAGTGGTTCTTCTCCGTCAGGAAGCCGTGCGACCAGCTGGAAGAGGCCATCAGCACCACCCGCCAGGGGCTCTCTTTCAGAACACGGGCGGTGGCCTGTCCCATCTCGAAGCAGCGCCGCGGCGACGGGGACGGCGGATCTGGTTCGTCCGAGTATTGCGAGCCGCCGCCCCGGTTGCGAATGACGTTGCTCCCATAGCAATTGACCGCCACGGGGAGGACGGGATAATCGAAGCCCTTGCGGTCCAGATCTAAGAACAGCAGCGTATTGGCGAAGGCATGGCCGAGCCCATCTTCATGCAAGGGCCGATAGGCATAGGACATATCGATGCCTTCCTCCAGGAGACGACGGGCCAAAAACCTCCCCGCAGCGTGGTGTCCAGGATTGTTGAATACCTTGTCTTCCGGCTCGCCCCAAATGTTCGGACGGCCGCGCAGGCGCTTGTAGGGCGCGAAGTCGAGCTTATCATAGGCCAGAACACAGAAGGGGGGAATGATGTCTTCTTTGAAATTCTCGTACTGGTCATCTCCCCACATGACGATAAGATCGGGTTTAAAGGCGTCGATCTCCTCCCGAATGGTGCGGAAGGCACTGAATACACGCGCCCGGTGTGCCTTGTGGGCAGCAATCCCTTCATCATCGCCGAATTCCATGCGCATCGGCTCTGGCCAGTTGGCGGGATTCTTCATGTGCTCGGGGATACGCGGATCGCTGTGCAACATCCGTGCTAACGGCCATGGCTTGTATTCGTCCGGCACCAAGCCTGGCGGATAGTGGGTTGCTCCGATACCTAAGATCTCTCCCATGGGTGAGCCCTCCCTTTCCGTTGCCCACAGTTCTGGACGTCCCCTCTACCCTACTCGCCTTGCGTGCTTAGTGTCAAGTCCTGACGTTTGTTTTTGATTTCCCATGCTGCGATCGTTCATGCTATCCTCGTCAGCGGAACCATGAGGAGGATGCAACGTGACACCCTGCCTTCCCATGAAGGCCAGGTGTCGGCTGGTGTCGTCGAGAGGAGGGTGATGATGGGGTTGCAATTCGGCATCTTCGACCATATCGAGCCCGTGCCGGGTGAGACGTTAACGCAGATTTACCGGGAGCGCTTGCATCTTCTGGAGCGCTATGATGCCGCAGGATTCTATGCCTATCATCTTGCCGAGCATCATACCCCTGCAGTCCACAGTCTGGCCCCGTCGCAGAATGTCTTCCTAGCCGCCGCCTCGCAGCGCACCCGACAGTTGCGGCTGGCACCGTGCATTTATGTGCTACCACTCCATCATCCATTACGATTGATCGAAGAAGTCTGCATGCTTGACCATCTCAGCGATGGTCGCCTAGAAGTCGGTGTCGGGCGTGGCGGCGTGCTCGAAGCCTATTTTTGGGGCAGTGATCCCGACGTCGAGCAAAATCTGACGCGTTACCGCGAAACCCTTGCCATCCTCAAACTGGGGTTGAGCCATGAGGAGTTAACGTTCAAGGGCGAATTTTACAGTTTCGATGCCCTCCCTATGCGGTTGCGCCCCAAGCAGCAGCCCTACCCACCCATGTGGTATATGCGTAATGTGGAGACCGCTGCCATGGATGGCATGAACACGGTGATCGTTGGCTCCCTGGATAGCTTTGAGGTCAACGTCGCCCGCTATCATGAGCTCTGGACAGAGCATCAAGGTGCACAGGGACGAACCATCCAGGGGACAGCGCCCAAGATTGGTCTGGTGAATCATATCGTGCTGGCGGATTCAGAGGCGGAGGCGGTGAGAATCGCCACGCCGGCCTGGGGCGAATATGTGTGGAATCTTGAGGCTCCACGTCGGTTGGAGGCCGAGCAGCGCGGCCTGACGCAATTCCTCGGGGGCAACATGAACCGGCGACCGGCAGGCTTGCCCGACCGCGAGGCAGACCGTGAGCGCTACCGGATGCGCGAGATCTCTGAGGCACAACGGCACCGGCGCGTGACCCCAGGGGGCATCGGTGGGGATGGCCGCGGGGCTGGCTTTAGCGTCATCGCCGGCACACCGGACTCCATCCGCACCTATATGGACGAGTATGTTGCCACTGGCGCCAATTACTTCGTGTGCTCGTTTCAATGGGGTGGTCTCACCCACGATCAGGCCATGCGCTCCATCGATCTCTTCGTCGAGGAGATTATGCCACAGTATCGATAGCGACACCCTTGTCTTGGGAGTATGCCCCAACTTTGCGGGTCATCCCACGAGGGAGGGCGGAGAACGTTTCACGTCCGTCCTATTGTTTGCAGAGAACGGTACGAGGGCACCGATAGGTTTCGCGGCCGCAGAGAACCCACGTATAGCTCTCTGCCATCATCGAAGCGCCCCAGTGGAGGCAGTACCTGGGCAATCTCGCGTGCTGCCGCGTTCGCGACGAAGATTGCTCCGCCGATCAGCGTGAGTTTCTTCGCCGGTTGCCCCGGAGCGAAATCCATGTCAGGCAGATCCACCCAACACACGTTCGGGCTACGCACTGATTCAAAGTCATCGCGCTTGTTCTTATGATCCGAGACCATGCGCCAGATGGTAGACGAGATGTTCGGTTGCCCTGGCATTGAGATGCCCAGCGCTACCGATACATTGCAAATCACCGAAAAGGCACTGGCAATCGCTTCCACGTTGTAGGCTGTCTTGGAAATGGCATTGATCTAAAACGAGGCTCGCGCCAACTGATCGGCCGCGCGATTGGCGCCGGGCAGCATGGTCACTCCCCCGATTTGCTGCCAGTAGGCATCGAGGGCCAGTTGCTGATCGTAGTCTGGCGAGTTGGTCATGACCTGATACTGGCGACCATCATGATGAACTAATTGCAGGCGCTGAAGTCGATGATGTGCTCGACGATAGCCTCTCCTTATCTTCCATGTATTTTCCTCCCGATGGCCTTCTCCTCAAGCGTCCCCAACTCCTCCAAGAGGGCTTCAAGGGAGAACCCCTCCTCCAGGTCAATCTGCCAGATCAGATTGCCTTGGCCCCACGCGACAGAAAATGTCCCCATGAGTGTGCTCTCAAGTGTCAGCGTCTCATGGTCCCACGGATGTGTGTAGATATGGATCGCGCCGGACCGCCCATCATACTGCCCGCCCCGTTCAACGTCCTCCTCATAGACCACATCAAAGATCGCCTTGAGGTCCTCTCGGGTATACCGGTAATTCACCTCGACGGCGGCTGCCTGCGTCGCCAGCCGCGTCTCGTCCTCCTCTACCTCGGATCTGCCTCCTGGCGATCGTGCCTCGGACACGAACTCCGCTTTCACCTCGTTGACAATGCAGTCCACGATCTCCTGAGCGTCGATGACAAAATCATCCTGGGCCAGCGGTGCCACGATGTGCGACCGAACGTCCTCGTACCACAAGAGTGCCATCTCCTCCGTGGTGATTTCAAGTAATAAGGCAAGGGCCAACTGCGCCGACCCGCTGCCGCCATCGCCCCACGAGAACCCATCAGGACTGTGGTTTCTCACGCGCAAGCTCCGCTCAGGGCGCACCTCCCTGCCACCGATCCACACCTGTTTTGTGTCCCAATTCCCTCGGATCTCCATCACAGTCTCCCTCATTCACAGGCTCCCACGTGGAATCGCCCCATGATCGCCAGGCCACCCCCGCTTGTCAATCGCACGATTACGCTCGTGACGTCAATAAAAAAACCCGATCAGCCAGACGATCGGGCCTGTTGTCCTTGCCTCTCCAACGTCCTGAGGTGTTCATCAATACTCGCGCTGAAGTACTGACTTCTTCCATTCGCCAACTTTTCCCAGCCTTTAAGACCCTTCCCAGTTGAAGGAGGCCTGGCCAGATCTTTGGGGTCCGCGCTTAAAGTATGTCCTACTCTCCAGCCTGCTCTGGCTGTTCAGTCTGAACGGCGCAACCTCGCTGGATCTGCACCGATTCCTGGTGGAGCTGGAATGTCGGCAGAGGCTGGGCAGTCGACTCAGGGATCCCCAGTTCCTCCAGTTCTGGCACCAGGAGTTCGCCACCTACACCAAAACGTTTCGGACTGAAGTCATGGCGCCGATCGTCAATAAGATCGGGCAATACCTTACGACCCCACTCGTGCGCCATATCATCGGCCGGCGCACCAGCGCGGTTTCCTGTCGCACGGTTATAGATGCTGGAGGCATCGTGCTGGCCAATCTGGCCAAGGGCCGGAGCGGCCAGGATGTCTCGATGCTTCTAAAATCATCGCTCGTCAACCAGCTCGCGGAAGAACTCCGCTAGCGCGACTTTCCGAAAATTCATCGTCTGCTCGTACTGGATAGGTCAGGAAGTATTTGACAAGCCTGGCTTAGGAGTATGGTCCCTTTCCTGAGAACGTATACATAATCGATGAGCATAAAAAGATCATTAGTACAAATGAGTTGACGGGACCATGTAGGCGATCTATACATAATCTATGGCCAGCCTCCAGCGCGTAAAAGTCGGTCGCCACACCGACTACCGGATCGTGGAGTCCCGCCGGGTCAACGGGAAACCGCGGCCGATTCCCGTCTTGCATCTGGGCACGGCCGAGCAACTCCTCCAGCGGCTGCTGACGCACCCCCAGCCCCCCTTCACCCGCCGGTCCTACCCACATGGGGATGTGGCCGCCTTGAAGGCCATGGCCGATCGGCTCGGGCTGGTGGCCCTGATCGATCGCCATCTCCCCACCTCCCGGCGCCCCCTCTCCATTGGCACCACCCTCGTGCTGGCGGCGATCAATCGAGCCGTGTGGCCCTGCTCCAAGCGCGCCTGGGCTGCCTGGGCCCAACGGACCTCGGTCCACCGCCTCTTCGACATCCACCCAGAGGCCCTGACCAGCCAGTATTGCTGGGATCAGATGGACGCCGTGTCAGGGGTGGCGTTGGAGGCCATCGAGGCAGAGCTCACCCGCACCGTGGTCGATGACTTCCACCTCAAACTGGACACCCTTGTCTACGACACCGCCAACTTTTTCACCGACCTGGCCAGCGGCAATGAGCGCGCCGCCATCGCCCAGCGGGGCCACTCCAAGCAGAAACGCTTCGATCTGCGCCAGTTCAGCTTGGCCCTCTTGGTGGCCCGTGACGGGCAGATCCCCCTGTATGCCGACATCTACGAGGGCAATACGGTGGATGCCACGCGGTTTCCCGCCTCCCTCACCGCCATCCGGCACCGGGTGGAGCACGTGGTCGGCCAATTAGAGGACCTCACCCTGGTCTACGACAAAGGCAACAACTCCAAGTCCAATCAGGCGCTGGTCGACCAGCGCCCGGTGCACTATGTCGCCTCCCTCGTACCCAGCCAACACGCCGACCTCAGCGCGATTCCCGCGGCAGCCTACACCCCCTTGGGCCCAGGGCCATTGGCCAAGCTCCCCGTGTAGCGCTGTGAGCACACCATTTGGGGCGTGGAGCGGACGGTGGTCCTCTTCATCAGCGCCAAGCTGCGGATGGGCCCAATCCGGGGCCTCCACCAGCACATTGACCAAACGGGTACAGGCCCTCACCCAGTGGCAACAGACCTTGGCCAGACCCCACAGCGGCCCGCGCACCCCCGCCAACGCCCGCAAGCAGGTGGCGGCCCTGTTGACGGGACAGTACATCCCCCAGGTGTGAAAGATCGTGTACGACGGGCAGCACACAGGGGCCCACCGATTGACGTGGGGGATTGACCACGCCGCGCTCGAGCAGCTGGAAACGGAGGTCTTCGGCAAGCGGATCCTGAGCACCGATCAGCATGCGTGGTCCACCGCGGAGATCATCCTGGCCTATCGGGGGCAGAGCCGGGCCGAGGCCATCTTCCGCCAGCTCAAGGATGTCCGTCACCTGGCCGTGCGCCCGCAATACCACTGGACCGACCACAAGATCCGCGTCCATACGTTCATCTGTATGCTGGCGCTCCTGCTCAGCCGCCTCGTGGAGCGCGAGAGTCGGAGCGCAGGCTATCAAGGCAGTCTGTCGAGCCTCCTAGATGTCCTCGGGTCCATCCGCCTGGCCATGGTCCGGTGGCCCGCGGAGTCCCCCCGAGGGCAACCTCGCTGTGGGTGGGTCTTGGAAGAGCGTGAGCCAGAGGCCTGGCATCTTTATCAGCGCTTGGTCCCTCCAGTCCCCCCATGTGTGTATACGGCTGAATCGGGCTAAAATGCCCTTCTAGCCTTCGTTTATCATCGCTCAATAGATACTGTTTCGGAAAGTCGCGCTAGGCGATTCTCGGCAATGTCGGAACCATAGTGGTCTTTCGTGTGGGGGCGCGTGATGCAGGGATGCTGGCCCCGGAGTCTTCCCCGGACGTGTCCCCCACGGACTTCGTGAGTCGGCACAACCGCCAGGCCTATCTGAGAGAGTGTTCAATTGCAGAGAGATATTAACCCTATTCATCTCTCTATCTCATTGATTTATCAAGAGAGTTGTTCTACCTATCTCTCTAGTTTTTAACACTCTCAACAATGGACGGCTGCGGTGCTCGTCCCATGAAGAAATGGAGCGACTGCTCGCAGTGTCTGATGAAGGGTTAGCCCCAGTCCTCATCACCGCGCTCCATACGGGGCTCCGTCGAGGGGGACTCTTTCATCTAACGTGGCAGGACATCGACTTCAAGCTGGGGGTCGTTCGTGTACGGCAGAATCGCTTACGGGGACCCGTGACATGTGGTCAGGCCCTGAGGGGACTGGAGCGGGACACGGGTCTCGAACCCGCGACCTTCGCCTTGGCAAGGCGACGCTCTACCAACTGAGCTAGTCCCGCCCCTCGTGAGGCCCCTGAACCTTCAACCGAGTATGTCAGCAGAAAAGCTAGAATCAGGTGACAGGAACATAACCCAAAAGCCTTCCTCAAGTCAAGCGCGATTTTTGACATCTTCTCGCACTGCTCTAGCGCGAGAAGGCAGCTGTTCGCTGTCCATCAACTGCTCTTGCAGAGACCTGGTGAGATTAGCTTGACAGCTTATATCCAAACCGCCTGAGCAATGCTTTACGCTCTTCCATGTCTTCCGCGGTTTCGATTCCTTGCGATTTGAAGCCATCCACCACGCCCAGAATCGCCCGTCCCTGGTCGGTTTCCCCGACAATTACCTCTACGGGGTTAGCGGTGGCACAGAAAATGTGACAGACCTCTGGGACATTCTTTACGGCGTTGAGGACGTTGATGGGGAAGGCATTGCGTAAGAGAATGAGAAAGGCATGTCCGGCAGAGAGGGTTAGGGCATTACGCTGCGCCAGTTCCAGGAGCTCGGGATCGGTCCCGCTGACGCGCACCAGGCACGGACCAGAGGCCTCGCAAAACGCTAGCCCAAACTTGATCCCCCCGACGCACGTCACCAGGGCTTCGTGCAGATCCTCAACCGTTTTGATGAAATGCGATTGGCCGAGGATAAAATTGATCTCGTCTGGTTTCTCGATCTTCACAGTCAGCAGTTCCATCCTCGGTCCTCTCCACTATCGAGAGTTATCTGCTCGAGATGTGAATAATATCGTCGGCGGGTCAGCTTTGTCCAAGTCGCCACTCGCGCTCCACAGGTCTTGTGTAGCATAGATGGGTGCAGCGGTCAAGCCGGGCAGGGGAGCCCGTGAGCCTCATGCGCATAGCGCCCCCTCACTCCACGATGTTTTCACCATGGGTAATGCGAGCGATTGACCATGGCGGGGCACTCGTGTTAACTAGCGTAGGTCAATGGTCTGCTGTCATAGGCATGGACCAGAGGCCTGTCATCGTTTCATCGAGGCTCTAGGAGAATTGTGTTGAGGTCATTGCACGCGAGGTCTGCGAGGAGACGAAGATGCCAGAGTATCTGACCGTAGCGCGTGTCACTGCGCTGCCTCCTGGGATGGGAAGGGTGGTGACGGTGAAGGGACAGGAACTCGCGGTCTTCAACGTCGAGGGAAAGTTCCACGCCATGGACAACCGCTGCCCGCATCAAGATTACCCACTGGGGATGAGTCCCATTTTCGACAACTCGGTGGTTTGTATCGGGCATGCCTGGCGTTTCGACATCAAAAGCGGCGAATGCCACTCTGTGCCTGGTGTTCGTGTGCGTACGTATGAGTTGATCATCGAGGGAGATGAGGTCAAGATCCAGGACGACGCCATTCCCGACCAGCATACGACGCGCCTTTAACCGGCACGAGCGAGGGGACACCGAAGGCTCAGGTGTCCCCCACTGCTGATTGTCACCCCGTCAGGATAAATCTTGCAATCGCCGGTATTTCCCGCGGTGAAAGACCAGCGGCGAGACTTCGCGCATCACTTCGCCCCAGACGACCTCTCCAATGAAAATCGAATGGTCTCCTCCAGGGAACACTTCGGTTACACGGCATTCGAGGTAGGCCACGCAATCGTCCAAGATTGGCGAGCCCGTCTGCCCTGGATGGTATGGATGGCCCATGAGGCGTCGGGCATCTTCGGAATCACGGCTGGCCAGTGCCCGCGATATATGTTCTTGATCTTCGGCCAGAATGTTGACGGCGAACGATTTGGCTTCATCGAGAAATTGATGGGTAATCGTGCGCTTGTCCACACAGATCAACAGCAGCAGAGGATCCAGGGAGACGGACGTCACAGCATTCGCCGTCATCCCCCGCACCTCACCTTCACGCGCCATGGTGATAATCGTCACCCCCGTCGGGAAGCATCCGATGAGCTGTCGATATTCATCCTTCGTCAATGCCATATGTATGCCCTTTCTACGGGCTGTCCGCCCTCTCGTCGACCGCCGGCAACCTAGCGCACGCCAAACCTTTCCAGGACCTGGAGATAATCCTGCAGCGGTACCGCACCGACCACTCGGACTTGGCCGAAGAAGACCGTGGGCACAGCCGTCACCATGAAGCGGTTGATGGCTTCTTCGTATTCCTCAATGGCCAGTTTGTGCCCCTCACCCGCAGCGAAATCAACGCTGAATCGATCCATGTCCAGATGACACTCTTCGGCAACCGTCAAGATCTCCGCGCCTTGGGCAATGTTCATGCCCCTGGTGAAGAACGCCTCAAACAAGGCATAGTGCATGCGCTCATAAGCCTCCTTACTCTGGAACGCAGCGCACTTGGCGGCAGCCAGAGCCGGTATACTCCAGTTGGGGAAATCGTCGCGTTCCCACATTTTGAACACCACGCCGTCGGGGGCTGCCAGACGAGCCGCTCGCTGCCAACCTAATTCACGACGGGTGCCACGGAACTGCGCGGTTGGATCGGGTGAGGGCCGTAGCGCGAAGCTCCGGCGCTCGATCAGCACGCGCTCCCCGAACCGCTCTTCGATCGTCCGCAGCCGCACGGCTGCAGGATAGCACCAGGGTCAAAGGTAATCCGAGATTTCCACTATCCGCAACGGCTCGTTCATCCGACCTCTCCCTATCCGCTGGTTATCTCTGTGGTTTTTGTCATATGTTCCTTGGGCGCCGCACATAGACCACCCAGGAGCGCTTCTAGAGCCTCCCTGACTCCCTCGCCCCCGCGCCACGCTTGTCGTGATCGTTCTCAGCCTCATGGTAATAAACGGGCTCAAGTCTGTCAACGATGCTGTATCAACGACGAGATAAGCCTGCTACGGGCAGGTCACTCTGAACAAGAATGAACCCAGAAGGCACAAAGCTCGGGTAGATCTGTGGTCTCGATGCACAACGGCTGACGTGAAAAAATGGTTGACAATCCCGCAGTCCCCCAGCATATATATCTCGCAGAACCCGCGGTATCCCGCTGATTGGGACCTGTGATAGGCATCCGCACGCGTCGTGTAGCATCCCGTGGGTACATCCCTGCCGTGTGCCGCTCTGTGCGCGCGCGGCGCTGTAATGGGCGGCACTTTCGCGAAGGGAGGGAGGCTGCGATGAACAGAGCGGATCTGGTGACGCGCATTTCCAAGGACGCGGAAATAACCAAGCGAGAAGCCGAGAAAGCGTTGAACGCCCTCGTCGATAGCGTCCAGGAGGCCTTAAGCAAGGGTGACAGCGTCACATTGGTGGGATTCGGCACATTTTCCGTGATGTCACGTGCGGCTCGCAAGGGGCGTAATCCCCAAACCGGACGCGAGATCTTCATCCCTGCGAGCAAAACACCGAAATTTCGAGCGGGGAAAAGCCTGCGGGAGGCGGTCAGGTAGGACAGCTAAGCCAGCCTCGCAGCGAGGCTGATTGGGTCCCGTTCCGCGATGCCCTTCCTTGGCGTTGCTGTTTCAGGAATCGATGAGCTCTCCGGCAAAGTCGATGCCCCAGCATGCCATCGACACTAGGTTACTGCTCCTTTCCCAGGGCTCCATCAGGCCTCGTGATCGGGGAAGGAGCTGCCTCCAAGATATTGACCCACCTCCCTTGCACGTGCAATCGGCCCTCGGCGAAGAGCTGTATGACATCGGGGTAGGCTGTTTGTTCCTCAAGCGCTACCCGTGCAGCTAACGACTCGGGCGTGTCATGGTCCAGAACCGGTACGACGCGCTGCAGAATGATCGGCCCGTGATCGTATTCCTCGTCGGCAAAATGCACGGTGCAGCCACTGACCTTGACACCATAGGCGAGCGCCGCCTGATGCACACGCATCCCGTAAAACCCCTTCCCACAGAAGGAGGGAATGAGTGAGGGATGGATATTGATGACACGTCCCCGGTAGTGGGGGGCATAGTGAAAGACGCGGAGGAAGCCAGCTAAAGCGATGAGCTCTGGCGCGTACCGATCGAGCGTCCGGTTTAATTCAACGTCAAACGCCTGGGCATCTCGATACGCCTTCCACGGAACGCACATGGCCTCCAAGCCATGGCGTTTGGCCCGCACGAGGCCGTATGCATCGGGGTGGCTGCTGATGACCACGACAATCGACGCCGAAAGCTTTCCGGCCTCGATGTGATCGATGAGATTCTGCAACGTCGTACCGCCCCCTGACAGGAGAACGGCCAGGCGCAGCGGCGGCCGACTCACGACAAGGGTCCCAGTACAGCCGCCAGTTCCTCCTTCATGGCCAGAACGGCGGCTCGAGCGGCCTCAGGAAAGTGCTCTTCGCCGAAGGTCCGATGGGTTTGCTGGCGGTAGGCGTACAGAATGGCGCGTGAGGAATTGATGATGGCACCATAGCCATCAGCCGCGAAGCAGGCCTGGACATCCGCTGCACCGGCACCCTGGGCGCCATAGCCGGGGACCAGAAAATAGGTCTGGGGCATCAGCTGACGCAACCGCGCGGCCTCCGTCGGGTACGTAGCCCCCACCACGGCCCCCACAGCCTGATAGCCTCGTTTACCCTCTGTCCCAAGCCCCCACTGCTGAATCAGACTGGCCAACCGTTCGTAGAGTGGCTGGCCATCGACGAGGAGATTTTGCACCTCACCCGAGGTCGGGTTGGAGGTCTTTACCAGGATGAACAGGCCCTTGCCGTGCGCTCTTGCAGCGGTCACAAACGGTAGAATACCATCTCCCCCGACGTAGGGATTCACGGTGATCGCATCGGCTTCAAAACCCGGCGGCAACGTCACCCCAGGCAGACTCTGACCCAAATAGGCTGCAGCATACGCCTGCGCCGTCAGTTCGATATCGCCACGCTTGACGTCGGCAATGACGATGAGCCCACGCTGTCGGGCTTCTCGGAGCGTCTCAGCGAACACCTCCATTCCCGCGGGTCCGAACGCTTCGTAAAAGGCCACCTGGACCTTCACAATGGGTATGTGTGGGGCCAATACATCCAACAGGCGTAGGTTAAACTCCCGTATCGCCAAACTTGCCGCCCGATGGGTCTCCCCATAGCGCGTGAAATAGGATCGGACCAGCGTCGGCGGCATGAGGTCGAGACGCGGATCGAACCCCACCGTAATGGGACATCCTTGGCGATCGATCGCTGCCATCAGCCTATCGGAAAATGTGTCCATGGGAGAGACTCACGGGCTTCTTTCACAACTGCGTTCGCCGTCCATATCTCAGCACTCGATATCCAGCAGGTGGGCGATCTCATTCAGCGTGATCACAGACCATTGATCGCCAGTCACGTCTAACGTATGAATCGAGGCATTGCCAAAGGAGAACTCACGCTGCTCGCCGTCGGCATTCCCGAGGACATAGTTGATGAAGACATTGCAGAGCCCACCATGGGTTACCACCACCACCATTTCTGCTGGATGCCGCCACGCGATCGTCTGTAATTCGGCCAGGGCACGGGTGAGGAGCTCGCTCCTGGTCTCGCCCTGAGGCGGTGAGAAATCCGTGGCACGGGCACGCCACATGGCAAACTGCTCCGGATAACGCGCCTGAATTTCAGCGCCGGTCAGCCCCTCCCATGCGCCATATTGCCGCTCGCGCAGCTGTGAAGAAGACACTGCCGTCAAGCCCAGCGGTGCCCCGATGATGGTTGCCGTTTCAAACGCGCGTGCCAGATCGCTCGAATACAACGCCTGGATCGGTTCGCGGGCGAGTCGCCGTGCCGCCCGCCGTGCTTGTAAGCGACCGGCCTCGTTCAGCGGTGTATCACTATGCCCCTGAATACGGCCGGTGG
Source organism: uncultured Nitrospinota bacterium (assembly GCA_963707985.1). GTDB lineage: Bacteria > Tectomicrobia > Entotheonellia > J063 > CAVPRW01 > CAVPRW01. Next base: position 90,323 of record CAVPRW010000032.1, read on the forward strand.
CATTCCAATCGGTCTCACCGTGGCGCACGAGAAGAATACGGGTTGACTCCATGGTTATGGCCGTTTCAGCCGAGGGCCGCGGGGGGTATCTTCGATGACGTATCCTAGCGTTGCGATCTGGGTTCGGAGGCGATCGGCGGTGGCGAAGTCGCGTCGCTTTCTGGCCACCTCGCGGTCCTGGGCCAGACGTTCAACGTCGGCGTCGACAGCGGTTTCTTCCGCGTCCAACAGCCCCAACACACGGTCGAATTGTCGCATCGTCGCCATGATGGCCTGTGCATTCTCCTGGCTTAATCGGCCATCGGCCAGGGACCGATTGACCTCGCGGACAAACTCGAAAATCGCCGCCAATCCAAGCGAGATATTGAGGTCGTCGTCCATGCCCTCTTCGAACTGTTGCAGCGCCTGACGAATCAACCCATCCACAGGCGTGCCTGTGCCCTCTGCCGTCCGCACATTAGCCATAAAATCCTGCAGGCGTTGCACGGCTGCCTCAGCGGCGACCAGACCGTCCAGGGTGAAGTTTTGGGTTTGACGATAGTGGGTCGACAGCAGGCTGTAGCGGATTGCCTTGGGCTTATGACCCCATTCTAACAAATCGCGCAGTGTATGGAAATTGCCCAGCGATTTCGACATCTTCTGATTATCCACGAGGAGAAACTGGCAGTGTACCCAGCGCTGCACGAAAAGTCGCCCTGAAGCCGCCTCGGATTGGGCGATTTCGTTCTCATGATGCGGGAAAATCAGATCGACACCGCCAGCATGGATATCGATGGGAGTGCCGAGATATTTCATGGCCATCACTGAGCACTCAATATGCCAACCTGGTCGACCTTTACCGAGTTCAGTCTCCCAATACACATCGCCATCCGCCTCGGTCCAACCCTTCCATAGGGCGAAATCGCGCACGTCTTCTTTCTCGTACTCGTCCGTATCGACACGGCCACTGGCACCGGCTTGCAGTTGACGATCCTGCAGATGAGAGAGCTTGCCATAGCCTGGGAAGGCATCCACTTTGAAATACACCGAGCCTCCAGCTTGGTAGGCATAACCGCGTTCCAGGAGGCGTCTGGATCAGTGCCACCATTTCAGGGATATGCTCGGTGGCCGCTGGATAATGTTCGGCAGGCTCAATATTGAGGGTCTGCAAATCCTCGAAGAATGCCTTACTGTAGAACTTGACATAGTCTACAAGAGAGGTATTCGCCTGGCGCGCCCCGCGAATCGTCTTGTCGTCAACGTCCGTGAGATTCATCACTTGCGTGACACGATATCCCTTGTAGCGCAGATAGCGCCGCATGACGTCGCACAGGACGAACGTGCGGAAGTTGCCAATGTGGGCGTAGTCATACACGGTGGGTCCACAGGTGTACACACGGACCTCTCCCGGATGAATCGGCTGGAATTCTTCCTTGGCGCGCGTCAAAGTATTATAGAGACGTAGCATGCTCTAAAATCCCTCGTTGTAAACGAACGCCTTGCCCCCCGTGCGGCAGGGGGACAACAGCCGTCAAGGTTGGCACGATGTCGGAGATCACATCGACCTGGGCGCACAGGTGGACATCATCCGTGAAGCCGAGCCCCACAAGCAATTGACCGTGGGATGATTGCAGAAACCCCTGCAGCAGGCCCGCCCTCTGGATCAGCTGTTGATACTGCTGAAATGATGGCGCGGAGGCCTGGTGGATGGGAAGACCTAGATGGACGGCAAGCGACCGTGGCACCGAGCCAATCCTCGTCGGCAATGACACTGGGGTCGGTCGCCAGGCCAGCTGGGATAATGACGATCGGCACGTTCTCGGCTTGCGCCATGGCCTTCACCTGGCGCGCCACAGCGGTGGCATTAATCGTCGTGCCGACGGCGATCGCCGAGGCGCCAAGGCAATCGACCAAGCGTAGGGCACCCGTGGTCGAGGTGAAGGCCACCCGTTTGCCTCGGACATCAGCGCGCTGGATTTCGGTTGGGCTGTTACCGAAATCGAAGCCGTCGACCTTCAGACCACCCCGCTCACCAATCAGCAGTGTATCAGGGATATGCCTCGCGATAGGCGTAGGCCTCATCTACTTCTTTTACCACCAGCACTTCAGCGGCACCTTGCTGGAGCAAGCAAGTGATCGTGGCACTCGCGCGTAAGGCATCGACCACGACCGCCACGGCCTTCTGCTCACGTGCCCAGCCACAGCCCTCCTCGCCCGACCTCAGGTGCACTTCCACACGGTGTGAAGATGTCATCCTTTCACCTGTGTCAACGCCTCTGCCGTCCTTGTCGCCAGGAGGTCAGGAAAGAAATGCTTCGCATCACCGACGAGGTATAACGATCCGGTTACCAGGAGTAAATCGTCTGGCTGAGTTTCAGCGATCGCCTGTGCGAGCGCCTTCTCGGTGTCTTCTTCGGCGATGACATGATCACTCCACTTGGCCGCTAGGGTGGCAACTCGCTGCGGTGCAGCCGCGCGTGGCACCATCGCTCGTGTGGCCACCGTCATGGCCGCCATGGGCGCCAACTCCTCAATGATCCCTTCAAGATTCTTATTAGCCGAGATGCCCAAGACCAGGATCAAGCGTCGATATTGAAAACAGGTCTTCAGCGCCTCGCGCAAGCAGCAAGCGGAATCGCGATTATGCGCTCCATCGAGAACAATCCAGGGCTGACGGCTCACGGTCTCCAATCGTCCCTCCCATTGCACCTGCCTAATCCCCCGGCGGATGCCGTCTACCGAAATCGGCAGATCCTGCCCCTGGAGTTGCTCGGCGGTGGCGATGGCGGTGGCGGCGTTCATCAGTTGATGCGGTCCGGCCAGCGGGATCTCCAAGGCAGGATATGATCGCGCCCCACCTTGCAGATCGAAAACACTGCCTTCCCAGCCATACGACAACGGTTGCCAGCACCATTCCGCGGCCACATCATGCATGCGGGCCTGTTGCGCCGCACATATCTCACGGATCACCGTCAAGGCTTCCTGCCGCTGCGGCGCCACCACTGCCAGGCCGTAGGGCTTGATGATCCCGGCTTTCTCACGGGCGATCTTGGGGATCGTGTCGCCCAGCACCTCCGTATGGTCGAGACTGATCGAGGTGATGACCGAGACCAGCGGCGTCGCGACATTGGTCGCGTCCAGACGCCCTCCCAAACCCACTTCGAGCACTGCGAGGTCCACTGCCGTGCGCTGGAAGTGTACCAGTGCCATGGCAGTCAAAATCTCAAAGAAGGTCCGGTAACGACGCACCCCGTCCATCCCCGCGGCCTCGATGTGTGGGATCAGCTCACTCACGAGTGTGGCGAATTCCCCTTCGGAGATCATGTCAGCGTCGACACGGATGCGCTCACGGATCGAACATAGGTGTGGTGAGGTGTACAGGCCGACCTTCAGTCCGGAGGATTGGGCGATCGATGCGATCATGGCCGCAGTCGACCCCTTACCCTTGGTCCCGGCCACGACCACGGTTTTGAGCCGACGGTGGGGGTCGTTCAGGCGCGCCAGGAAACGCTCGAATTCTCTGAGATCGAAAGACTCTCGGGTATAGGAGACACCAGGTTGCCGTTCATAGTTGATGAACCTATCGAGATAGCTGAGGGACTCCGCAAAGGTCAGGGACATGGTTCATTCCCCCCCAATCGCCGCCGCCTCGGCAAAGCGTTGCTTGACGAAGATGGGATCGAGCGTCGACAGGAACCACCCCGCCCGCGGCCCCTGGCTTTTGCCGAGCAGAACGGCATAGATGGCTTTGAAGAGCAGATCGGGTTTGGCTCCAAGCTCATCCTTCAGGGTGTAGATCAGTTGGTGGATCTGCTCACCGGTCATGCCCGGCTGCAGGCGTTCCCCGAGCAGCTGCAAAGCCTGTTTTTGTTCAGGGGTTAACGTCGTGGGCGGTCGGCGGCAGCTGGTCCTGCACCTGGAAGCGCAGCTCCTCTGGGGCAAAGGTTTCCAACCAGCGCTGAGCATAGGCGGCACGTTGGCGCAGCCCATCGACGTTGTTCAGGTGGTAGCCATTGCGCCGCAATATCTCCATCCACTGCTCCATGTTGCCCTGTGCCGCTTGGACCACCGTCACCATGTGCCGAAAAGGCACCCCAACTGGTTTGATGCCAGAGATCGCCGACAGTTCCAGGGCACGCGAGTCGCGGTTTTTGGCCTCGACATCGTCGTACTCATCGATCAGCTGGAGCAGAGGTAACCCTGGGTCCATCTTGATGCTGCGCTTCGGCGGGACACGCAGGATGAGGTAGCGCAGGACTTCCGGCGGCACGACTTCGAGCATGGCATGGATGGACAGAACATTGCCCTTGCTCGAAGACATATCCCCCTTGCCCGCCAGGCTTAGCCATTCGTATGGCACCGGAAATGGCGGTTCGATGCCGTAGATCTCCCGTGCGATCCGCACGCCGGTGTCGTAGGAGCTTCCTTTTGAGGCGTGATCTTTGCCGAATGGCTCCACCGTTACGCCAAAGATCTTCCACCGTGCCGGCCAGTCAACACGCCAGGTCAGTTTGCCGCCTCCCGCCATGGATACTGTGCCCTGCGCGCCACAACCACAGAGATAATCGACCGTGCGAGCTTCAGCCGAAAAGCCCACTACTTTAGCCTGAGTGATGCGCCCACAAGTCGGGCAGCGAGGATTAAAGGGGCTCCAATCATCAGGGGTCTCGCGGCCGGTTTCCTCCTTCAGGATTTTCCGGATCTGGTCGCACTGCTGTAGCGCGACGACGATCGTTTCACTGTAGACACCAGCCTTATAGAGCTGGTCGGCACGGTGAACGGTGGGCCGAATGCCAAGCTGTTCGAGCGATCCTAAGAAGGGCGCTAGGAAGTGCTCCGCATAACTCGAATGCTGCCTACATGGGCAAGGGATTTCACTAAGCGGTTTACCGACCTCGTCCCCATAGCGCTGTGGATCGAGAAACGGATAAACATGGCGCAAGGGATCATAGGTATCCGCGATATACAGCAAGTGTGATTCATCCCCCCGCTCGGCGAGGACGCGGTGGATGGCATCGGCGGTCACCACTTCGCGCATGTTGCCGACATGAATCTCCCCCGAAGGTGTGATACCGGTGTTTACCACATGGCATCGACCACGCTGGTTGATGATGTCGTCGGCGAGGAGATCCGCCCAGTGCCGTGCCTTCGATGTCGTCGTCATCGTCGATTCGTCCGCCCCGCGGTGCATCTGAGCAACTCAGGTAAGGCTTGAGCCCTCAGGTGTATATCCGATAACCACACTGGTTGTGTGAGAGCTAGCACTCCATCTCCCTGCAAGTGTCTCGATACCATACTATAAAATCGCTCCCCCAGCAATACCTTGCGGAAGAGCCGAGCGCATCTGGCGGGAAGGACTTGCTCATGTGCGAATCTGTATACCACCGGATGCAGGACACTCCCTCTTTCCAGATCGTTAGGTGTCCGCTGTGAAAGCCCTCCGGTAGCCAGTAGAACGGCACAAAAGGCCGTGCGCCGTCCTCTTGAGTGGACCATCTCGATCCACTGTCTCAGAGCGCTGCTACTACACCCAAACTTCGTATCCCCCTCACCGAGCCCAAGCGCTTCGATGATCTGCCCGCAGCTGCAACCAGCCGTGTCGGGGCGGGTAAAGACTTTCCTTGGCCCTTTGCCTTTTGGTGGGGTCGTGTCAAAGATGGCGTCAGCGTCCGTTAACGCGAAGCGGTTCACACCAAGCTGCCCCGTGGGAACAGGTTCGGGGATAACAGTGCCGAGGCAGACGTCCGCAGCATCAGAGACGCGATTGTTGTCGTCGTCAGGGACGGCTGTATAGTATGGGATGTTGTCGTCAATCACGTAGTCATCCCTAGAAGGAAGCGACCGATCCGGCTAAACGCGGTAGCTCCGCACCGCTTGGGCCATGGAGAGCTGAGCAGGCAGGCCATTGGCGGCATAGAGCCGCCACCCCAATTGACGCCGCGCTATGATCACAACGCGGCGGTCAACGATCATGGTCACGCGGAAATCGCACTCCGCGCGGACCGTCGCTGGCGGGTCAAGGGTTATTGCCCCATCCGGACGGACTCCAGGTAGCTCTCCAACACCTTGGACGGCAACCGGATCTCCGACAGCGGGCACAGGTAGGAGTCCTCACTCACCTGCATCTATGCGTATGCGCGGGTCTCCAGGCACCCGTCTTAACTTAAGCCATCACCGGTCCATGGCCGGGCGCGTCGGGAGTCACCTGAGCACAGCCACCGATTTGCACCGCCATCCCCCAGTTTGCCGGAGAAGTCCCCTCCCCAGCCACGCACGCTGCCGTTACCGATCAAGACGCAGGAGTGGCTCTCCCATGTGATGATCGAGATGACGGCGTCCCCAGCGGAGTTCGTTGGTGATCGTCTAGCCCCGACCTTGTCGATTCAAGAGTTCTTCCAACTCCGCGAGCGCTTCGCCGAATGCCCAGCCTACTGTGGCATTCGCGGAACATTTGCATGGTTGCTCTGATTGTCTGTCCTTTTTGAACACCCATCGAAAGACCATGGAGGCGGTTCGCTCTCTAGGCGACACGGATATCCCCCCGAAGTCTGTGGTCGCGTGCGACCATCCCTCCAACAAGGACGTTCATGATCAGAGTTCTGTGCGTATCCGGCGTCTGACAATCCTGTCGGGAACTTTTTTCGGAGAAGGTTGTTGAAGCAGGCAGGGGACAAGCTCACAGCAGGCTGTGTGAGAGCCATGGACGCTGTGTACAGGGTGATACAACAACGGATTGCTCGAACGCGGAGCCTATGTGCCGCGCGACAAGGAGAACTGGAGACCGCAAGCGATAAATGTCGAGGCCAAGTCTAACGCCACAGAGGTTTGGTGCGACAAAAACAGTCAGCCTTGGCATCTACACACGAACTGCTATGTGGACAGCACTACCAGATTCTACGGTGCGGCGCTATTCCAGTTGCGCCGTCAAGACTTCGGTGAGATTAAGCATGATGGCGGGATTTCCCCCGCCTGGCCAATTACCTATGAGGAGAACCTCCATGAAAACGATCGCTGTCATACCAGGCAACTCCAATAGTGTACACCTCGTCGATCTGCTGAGGCCGTCGCTTGACGACATCTCCGATGGGCGTGGGGTACTCGTCAAAGTGTTGCGTGTCGGCGTCGACAGCACCGACCGTGAGATCAACGCCGCCGAATATGGCGCGGCGCCCGCTGGGTACGATTTCCTGGTCATCGGCCACGAAAGCTTTGGCCAAGTCGAGGCGGTTGGACCCAATGTCACGGAACTGTGCCCCGATGACTATGTGGTGGCCACCGTGCGACGCCCCGGCGCGAGTATCTATGACCGGATTGGCACCTACGACATGACCACAGACGACACCTACTATGAGCGTGGCATCGACCTCCGCCATGGCTACCTGACCGAGTATGACGTGGATGATCCGGAGTACATCGTCAAGGTGCCGCAGGGCCTGAAAGACGTGGCGGTGCTGTTGGAACCGCATACGGTGGTGGAAAAGGGCATTGCCCACGCCTATGAGATTCACCGCCGCCTGCGTGTGTGGCGCCCGCGGCGGGCCGCAGTGATGGGGGCTGGCACGGTTGGGCTCCTGGCCACGCTGGTCTTGCGCTTACGGGGGCTTGAGATTACCACCTTTGCCCTCAGCCGGAAGCTGTACTCTGCCCTCAGCCGGAAGCTGACCTCACTGCCGACCTCATCGAAGCCATCGGCGCGCGTTACGAGTCGACGGCCGATGTGCCCCTACTCGCGGGCGCTCAGCGTTCTGGGCCGTTTGACCTCATCTTCGAGGCCACCGGCTTCTCGCCCATCGTCTTTGAGAGCATGCAAGCGTTACGCAAGAACGGCGTGCTGGTGCTCTCCAGCGTCACCGGCGGCGACCGCACCGTCGAGGTCCCAGCCGACAAGATCAATCTGGAATTTGTGCTCGGCAATCAGGTGATGGTCGGCACGGTCAACGCCAATCGCGAGTATTTCGAGCTGGGGGTACGCGATATGGCCCAGGCTGAGGCCGAGGACCCGTGATGGCTTAGCCGGCTGCTGACCCACACCGTCAAGGGCCTGGACAACTATCGCGAGCTGCTCGACAAGTTCACCACCGCCAAGGGCGTGATCAAGGTCTATTGCGACGTCGCAGACGTGGCATAGAAGCGGTGCTGAGCGCCTAGACGGCGCGGTGCGAGAGCATGGCAGCGGATCAGGGAGGTGAAAGCCGCCTCACCATGGGCTGCGCCATCGCCCTTGCACTAAACAGGGAGCCCCCGCCAAACTGGCGGGGAGTTGCGGTACGCCACACTAGGAGGCGAGGCCATAGCCTCCACCGCCCGGCGTCTCAATGACCAGCACATCGCCTGGCTGCACCTCGGCTTGTCCGATATGGTCCAGCACGAGGCGCGTACCATCCATGCGCTCAACCCAATTGCGGCCCGCTTGTCCTGCCTCGCCGCCTGCCATGCCAAAGGCGCCGCGGTGGCGATTATTGGCTAGGATGGATACCGTCATCGGCTCCAGGAAGCGGATGACACGTGTGCCTCCGTCGCCCCCATGCCAACGGCCCTGACCGCCAGACTCCGGTCGAATCTCATAGCGTTCCAGGCGCACCGGGAAGCGCCATTCGAGGACCTCAGGGTCAGTGAGTCGTGAGTTTGTCATCTGGGTCTGTACCACATTCGTGCCGTTGAATCCGGGTCCAGCCCCTGACCCGCCTGCAATCGTTTCGTAGTATTGGTAGGTTGCGTTGCCAAATGTCAAATTATTCATCGTGCACTGGCTGGCGGCCATCACACCTAGGGCGCCGTATAACGTGTTGGTAATGCACTGTGAAGTTTCGACGTTGCCGGCCACTACGGCGGCTGGATAGCGTGGCTTCAACATCGACCCCGGCGGGATAATCATGCGCAGTGGCTTCAGGCAGCCAGCATTAAGGGGAATCGCATCGTTCACTAAGGTGCGGAACACATACAACACCGCGGCCATGGAAATGGCTGACGGGGCATTGAAGTTGTTAGGTAATTGCTCGGAGGTTCCGGTGAAGTCGATGATGGCCTCACGCGTGTCGCGATCCACCGTCACCTGCACCTGGATCACGGCGCCATTATCAAGCTCATAGCGGAAGGCGCCATCTTGCAGTGCCGTGATCACGCGTCGCACAGCTTCCTCGGCATTGTCCTGTACATGCTGCATATAGGCGTGCACGACACTGAGGCCAAAATGCTCGACCATCCGGGTCAGTTCCTGCACACCTTTCTCATTGGCAGCAATCTGCGCCCGCAAATCGGCCATATTTTGCTGGGGGTTGCGGGCTGGAAGCGGCCCGCTTGCGAGGCGTGTCAGGGTCTCGGCTTCGCGTAGTTGACCGCCTTCGACGAGCTTCCAGTTGGTAAATAACACGCCCTCATCCTCCACCGTGGTGGAATTGGGTGGCATGGAGCCGGGTGTGATCCCCCCGATATCGGCATGGTGCCCGCGTGATCCGACGTAGAACAGAATGTGTCCGCCAGCCGTATCGAACACTGGGGTGATGACGGTGATATCGGGCAAATGCGTGCCACCGTGATACGGGTCATTCACGACGTAGGCATCGCCCGGTTGCATGGTGCCAGCATTGTCACGCATGACGGTCTTGACTGACTCGCTCATGGACCCGAGATGCACGGGAATATGCGGGGCATTGGCGATCAGATTGCCCGCCGCGTCGAACAGTGCACAGGAGAAATCAAGGCGCTCCTTGATGTTGACCGAATAGGCCGTGTTTTGCAGGCGCACACCCATCTGCTCGGCGATCGACATGAAGAGGTTATTGAAGACTTCCAGCATCACGGGGTCCGCGGTGGTGCCGATAGCACGCCGCTGCGGCCGTGCGACCACACGCGTCAATACCAGGTGCCCAAGGGCCGTGACCGCGGCCTGCCATCCTGGTTCAACGACTGTCGTGGCATTGGCTTCAGCAATGATCGCCGGACCCGGTATCACGTGGCCTGGGACCATGTCGGCTCGCCGGTACAGCGGCGTCTCGTGCCACCTCCCAGCTGAGAACATGTGCACGGTCGCTGCAGCATACGGCAGTTGTCCGGAGGGGGCAGGCCTACTTGATATGGGGTGCTCTATGAGTGTGTCGGCCCCTCCAGTCACCTCTACCGACACTGATTCGACCACCAGAGGTTTCTCAGGCATGAGGAAGGAAAAGCGCTGGCGATACGCTTCGGCAAAGGCCGTGCGCATGGCGGCCAGTGATCCCCAGGCGACGCTCAATGCCGTGTCGGTCCCGGCGTATTTCAGATGGACGCGCCTGGCCACATGCTGCACTGCCCGCGGCACACCTTGCCGTTCGAGATCCGCCGCAGCATCCTCGGCCAGGGTCTCGAGTTGTCCCTGGACGCTTGAGAACACTGAAGAGTCGAGGAGCGCTTCGGTCGATTGCTCGCGCATGGCGGTCTGTTCTGCCAGACCCATCCCATAGGCAGACAAGACACCGGCAAATGGATGGATCAAGACCTGCGTCATGCCGAGGGCGTCGGCGACCTGGCAGGCGTGTTGGCCCCCTGCCCCGCCAAAGGTGGTGAGGGTATACGTGGTCACGTCGTGGCCGCGCTGCACCGAGATGTGCTTGATGGCATTGGCCATATTGCCAACGGCAATCTCGATGAAGCCTTCGGCAACGGCTTCCGGTGTCCGCCGGTCGCCGGTGGCCTGATCGATCTGCTCGGCTAACCTCCTGAACGCCGGCACAACGACCTCAGGATCGAGCGGTTGGTCGGCGTGCGGCCCAAACACGGTGGGAAAGAAGGCGGGCTGGATCTTGCCGAGCATGACGTTGGCATCGGTGACGGTCAGGGGCCCGCCGCGCCGGTAGCACGCTGGCCCAGGATTGGCCCCGGCCGAATCCGGGCCGACGCGATAGCGGCCGCCGTCAAAATGCAAGATGGAGCCGCCCCCGGCAGCGACGGTGTGGATACTCATCATAGGCGCCCGCAGGCGCACGCCGGCCACCTGAGTGTCGAACTCACGTTCGTAGGTGCCGGCATAGTGTGAGACGTCTGTCGAGGTGCCGCCCATGTCAAAGCCGATCACCCGCACAAAGCCGGCCAGCGTGCTGGTACGCGACATACCGACGATGCCACCAGCCGGCCCCGAGAGAATCGAATCCTTGCCTCGGAAACGCAGGGCGTCAGCCAGGCCCCCGTTGGATTGCATGAACAGCAGCCGTACACCGGGTAGTTCACACGCGACCTGGTCAACATAGCGCCGTAGAATCGGCGACAGGTAGGCATCGACCACGGTTGTATCACCTCGGGAGACCAGCTTCATCAGTGGGCTGACCTCGTGGGATGCCGACACCTGCGTGAAACCCATGCCCCGCGCGATTGCCGCCATCTGGGCTTCGTGCGCCGTGTAGCGATAGCCATGCATGAAGACAATGGCGAGAGACCGAAAGCCTGCGTCAAAAGCCGCCTGCAGGGCCGAGCGGGCCTGGGCAGCGTCGAGCGGGAGCACCACATCGCCGTGGGCACCGACGCGCTCGTCGATCTCGATGACCTGGCCGTAGAGCAACTCAGGCAACTGGATATGGAGGTCAAACAACTGTGGCCGGTTCTGGTAGGCAATCCGCAGGGCATCGCGAAAACCGCGCGTGATACATAGCGCCGTGGGCTCTCCCTGGCGTTCCAGCAGAGCGTTCGTGGCCACGGTTGTACCCATCTTTACACAGGCGATATGCTCCGTTGGTATGGGCTCCCCCGGCGGCACTCCCAGCACATGGCGCATGCCCGCCACGGCGGCATCACGGTACTGCTCGGGATTCTCCGACAACAGCTTGTGGGTGACGAGAGAGCCATCGGGGCGTGTTGCGACAATATCAGTAAACGTACCGCCTCGGTCGATCCAGAACTGCCATTGACTCATAGGTGTCTCCACGGACTCACACACGCCCACACACGGTTCTCTTCCTTGCTACGAGCCCAGAATGTATACAGTGGTTGAGCAGCCATCCCCATGCCGAACGCCCATTGAAAGCCTGGTAGGTCATTGTACGATTGAAGCGTTACAGCAGTCCACATGAAGTTCGCCGGGATTTTGCCTTGGCGAGTTTCTTGGAAGGTCAGAAGGGCAGTTTGTAAAGAGTGGCCACGTCCCGAGATGGACAAGGAGGGGCGGACACTATGGCCGAGCTTCTCGACTTCACGAAACCGCATGTCTTACGCCACGAGGCCGAATATGCCGTGACTGTGGTTGATATGACATAGACGTAAGGTTAGCACCGTCATTTCCATGCGCGATGTGTCAGTTCCTGTTCGGGAAGAGACTATAAGTTATTGATTTAGCATCTTCTATAATCGTGACGCTTGGGTAGCGACATAGTATCTCGTATAATACGGCTACAAGAGCAAGCATTGAAGGTGGGCGTTTTCGATGCAAGGGAGGGAACCATGGCCAGGATCAAGCATATCGCCATACGCACCCCGGACCCCGAAAAGACCGCAGCGTTTTACAAAGAGGTGTTTGGCTTGCAGGAGGTAGGCCAGGCCGGAAGAGGCTATTATCTTTCCGATGGCTACATCAACCTGGCGATTCTCAAGTCCTCTGATCAGGGCACAGGTGAAAGCCCCCGTGACATACCCGGCTATGCCGGCATCGACCACCTGGGGTTCCTGGTGGAGAATGTAGACGAAACCTGCAAGAAGCTGGAGGAGGCAGGCGCCAGTGCCACCATCGGTCGGGTGGACTTGTCTCACGCCTCGGCCTCCGGCCCACGCTCGTATTACGAGATCAAGTATCGCGGACCCGACAACCAGGTGATCGACATCACCGAAACCGGCTGGGTGGGCACCTAGTCCAAAAAGCCTAGTGCTGAGTGCTGAATCATGAGTGCTGCGTGGGAAACGGAGACTCAGGACTCGGTTCTCAGTGCTCAGCACTGATATCTCAGGGAGGACGTGCGATGTCCAAGAACTACATGACGATGGTCGGAACGGTCGGCACGGGTATCTGGATTTCCGGCGACGGCGGCGAAAGCTGGAGCCGGTGCAAAGGCATGTGGAACGAGACGCAGGTCTTCGCCCTCGCCCCTCATCCGCAGAATCCCAAAGTGATCTTTGCTGGTGCGCACGACGGCATCTACCGTAGCGACGATGGGGGGGGCACCTTCGAGCCTGTTGCCTCACCCCTCAGTGGCAAGGCCATATGGTCGGTGGCATTTGACCCGGTGCAGCCGGACACGATCTTTGCCGGGTCGCGTCCGGGCGCGGTCTTTCGCTCGCGCGATGGTGGGCAGAAATGGGAACAGCTCAACGCCCAGTTTGCCCCCGAGTGCCCCAACGTACGCTTCCCCCGCGTGCTGACCATGGCGGTTGATCCCACCGACCACCAGGTTGTGTGGGCTGGAGCGGAGGTAGACGGGGTGCGTCGCAGCCTGGATGGCGGTCAGACCTGGGAAACCACGGGAGCCGCGGTGACACCGGGCACGATCGGCCGGCAGCTCAACGACCCCGACATTCACGGCATTGCGGTCAGTGGCACGTCGCCCTCGACGGTATTCGTCAGCACGCCGCGGGAGGTCTTCGCCAGCACCGATCGGGGTGAGAACTGGCAGCCCCTAGGGGTGCAGAAATTCTTCCCCCTGCGCTACTGTCGTGGCATCGCCGTCAAAGCCGACGACCCCAATGTGTTGTTCGTGGCCAATGGTGATGCGGCCTCCGGGGAGACGGGTTCCCTGCAGCGCTCTAAGGATCGCGGCCAGACCTGGCAGACGCTGCCCCTGCCCGCTGTGCCCAACACGCCCATCTGGACCTTCGCGATGAATAGCGCCGATCCTGATCTGATGCTGACCTGCAGCCACTACGGGCAGGTATTCGTCAGTGAGGATGCCGGTGACTCGTGGCGCAAGATCAAGCGCGAGTTCAGCGAGATCAGAGCCCTGGCCTGGGTGCCCAACTAGGATGCTGCCCGGTTGAGCCTGACCTGGTGCTGGACACTGTCATTCCAGCGTCGCGGTAGGGGCGGGTTGCAAACCCGCCCCTACTGCAGGCAAGAGGGGATCGACCGGAAGCACCCTTGAGGGACAGCCTGCAAGTGGTAGGAAATCTAACAGAGTATCGGACATTACCAATTGTCGGAAATATTCGATGGAGGCACGCCCTACCACTGTTGGCATCTCAATCTGCTCAGGACGTACCGCTCTCATAAACCCCACATCTGTCCTTCATCAGTAACAATTTCGAGGCCATAGGTTTCGTAAGGCATCGTACGAACCTCCTCTAATGCCCGTGCCCCGATTGATCATGCACGCTATTGTTACGTCAAACACTTCGAGGTTGCCAGCCGGAAAGTGGCAATCTTGTGCCTCAATTCAGCCTGGTTAGCAACCTTGGGTAAAGATCGCAACCAACTCCTCCTTGGCGAGCGGCAGGTACGGACTGCTCTTGAGGCAGCTGATGGGGCTGAGTTGCGCTTAGCGGTCATGCACCACCCGTTCGATTGGCTCCAGGATTTCGATCGAAATGACGTCGAGTCTCTTCTTTGGGGGGCTGTCACTTCTTGTTGCACGGTCACATGTACCAAGTCGGACTACTCCAAGCCCGTACTCCAGATACTGAGGCAATGATCATTGCGGCTGGTGCCTGCTACGAGACGCGGCAGTATGCCAACTCATACAATTTTGTGCGCCTCGACCTCGACGCTGGCAATGGCGCAGTATATCTACGCCTGTACAGCGACCAGCAGGGGGGATTCTGGACAAAGGACGTGCTCAATTATCAAAATGTCCCTGATGGACTGTACTCCTTTCAATTGCCCGCTTCTTTACGAGTAGCAGGGTCAGCTCAAGACTCAACACGTGACAACGTGCAAACGGGAATGTCTCCCTCTGCCAGTATCGCTCCATCTGCGCTCAGCACAACTTCCGAATTAGACGATGCGAAGCCGATGACTCTTGATGCTCATGAGGGGACAAATGCCGTTTCCTTGCTACCAGTGGTTACTAATCGGTTCAACACAGAGGAACTCCGTACCCTGTGGTTCGATCTCCAAATCGACTACGATGACTTGCGCGGTGAGGGGAAGGAGGCCAAGGCTCGTGAGCTCGTTGCGTATCTCCAGCGGCGCGGCCAACTGAATCAGCTTGTGAGTGATATCCGGCGGAAGCGACCGGATATCACTCTATCTTACTCGACTTTTGCAGCATGGCGGTCGTCAAACGGTGAGGGATTCAGTAGAATGCCCCCAGGAGCAAGCCCCCCAAGCGATCCCCCGACCTGGAGGGGTTCTCATGCTGCCCTTGGTAGAGATTCCGGAAATAGTCCGGCACGACGCCCCGTTTTTGACCTCGGTGTTTTCTCCCGAGGCCTTCACGCAGTTTCAGCGCTATATCAGTGGCTTGATCGTCTCAGAGAACAAAACCGTCGAAGGGATCAACCGGATCTTCGTGATTGATGTGCGTCATCAAAGTCGTCTCAATCGTTTCTTAACCGCGAGTTCCTGTTCAATGGACGCGTTCAATAGGGCCGGCGTAGCTGGGCTCGAGAGTATTCCTGAAACTCAGATGACGCCCAGAGGCGTCTTGAGCCTCGACGCTACTCTCCTCACCCACGACGGACAATCCTGTGAAAAAATCGCCTATGTGTCTGATTCGGCCCAAGCGTGTGATGTCGGGGCCCACAATTTGGTCAATCTTCATGATCGGGATGATCAGACCGACGATCCAGTCTGCTATACCTTATGGGAACCCGCTGCGGTCGATGTCTGAGAGGCCGGACTCATCGGTGCAGGCGTCCCCATTCGTCCCAGCACGTCTGCCCTTAACACGCGTGCTCCCCAGAAGTGGTGCAATGATCTGCTCGGCCTGTGGCGACGTCATCCGCAAGAGCCTGCCGTCCCGCGGATCTATCAACGTAAACTGTGTTTGGGGCAACAGATATTGACACCATTTTGCTCAGCGCCTCCCAAGCGCCAGCTGCCAGTGACCTTCGATAACTGGTAGACCCAACCGGCATGTTGTCGGTTGCTGCACCAGACCCTCCAAGTCCCCTCTGTGGGAACTTTCGCCGGAGATGATCGGGTGCTCTTCAAAACAGGCGCAAAACGCCTGGATGCAGGTGATCGCCAATGGCAAGACGCACATCATCGCGCGATCACAGCCGGCAAACCACCGGTCTGTGGCAACATCACCATCCCTGATACAGGAGCAAAAGAAACCTATTACCGACATTGAGCAACCCTATCCGGGAGAAATTTGGTAAAGGTGGCAGACCTCGTTCCCAAACAAACGCAGAATGTTGATCTGCAGGTTGGTAAGACTTTCGATGCGATCCTGCACGTGTCCTTGGACTGAAATTCCAATATAAGGGCACGCTTGATCTGTGCTCCACGTTCCTCGAGAGCAGAAGCCTTCACGAGAGGGAGGTGGACCATGGAGCAGACACGGGAAGCGATCACGACGAACCTGGCGGCACGGTGGTGTTGGCCCGTGGCGCGCCGAGATGAGGTGCGCGTGGCGCGGCGCCTGTACCGCAAGCCACTGGTAGACGGGGTGTACCCCTTGGACGCGGGAGCCTTGCTGGAGGAGTGCTTTCACGTCCTCCGGGCGTGGGGGAGCGCCGACTGGCTGGAGGACGTCCGGGGCCAGGGCATCACGCGTGAGATGGTGCCCATGGGGCCATATGTCCTGCGGGACGGACTGAAGACGCTGGTGGGCCTGGAGCGCCTGCAGGCCCTGGCGGAGTGGCTGGTCAGCGAGGCGGCGAGCAGGCGCTGGGTGGGCTTCAAGGCCCACCAGGTGCGGCCCGGGGTGGGCCCACGGGGCGCGGCCAAGCGGCAGGGGCCGCGCACGGCCGGCCCGATCGGCCCGCAGGCCCTGGCGCATAAGCTCGTCAAGCTGGATTGGCGGGCGTTGGAGGTCTTGTTCCACGGGGTGATCCGGGCCCTGGCCAAGGCGGGGCTGTTGCGGGCTCAGGTGACGGGGAGTGTGGATGGCACCGCGCTGGAGACGACGGCGCCGTCCGAGGGCTGTGGCCAGGTCACCCGGCCACGGACGCTCACCGACACGCCTGGCCAGGTGCGCCCGATCGAGGTGACGGTCTACGGCTGGAACGCGATCGTCTTGATCGAGGCCCGCACCAAGCTTCCCCTGGCGGTGACGGTGGTGCAGATCCAGGAGCCTGAAGGGCTCTCGCGGCGGGCCCTGGGCACCCAGGCCCGGGCGAATCGGGCGGGCTAGGCCCGCCTGCACCAGGTGGTCTGTGATCGCGGCTTGTGGGCGGGGACCGAGCTGTGGTGGCTGGACCCACACGGCCTCCTCGGCGTGGTACCGGCCCAAGAGGACATGGCCGTCACCGCGGACGCCCGGGGCCTGGCCGCCGCCCGCGACGGATGCCCCGTCGGATGCCGGGTGCACACCGTCCACCATCGACAGGGCCAGGCGGCCTGGCAGGAACGGCTGGAGACGGAGGTCGTCGGCATGGCCGGCCTGACGAGCGACGATCAGGATGGCACGCCCGCGCCTGGAGGCCCCCGCCATCGCCGTGACTGCCAGGCCAACCCGATCAACGCCGTGGTCGTGCGGCAGGGGCAGGGGCAGGCCTTTGGGCCGGGGGGCACAACCGTGTTCCTGACGCATGCCTCCGTGCCGCAGCCGTTGCAACCCTTTGATGACGACGATGAGCGGCGTCGCATGGAGCACGGCTGTATCAAGGCAAGCCCACAGCCATGGAGCCTGCGCCATCCGCCCCAGAACACGGCGCGGGCCCTGCGGGTTCACGTCGGGTTGACCCTGCTCCTGTGCGGGCTGGCGACGGCCTCTCGGCTGCGGTCTGAAGCCGTTGAAGCCGGGACGGAGCCGGTGGGCTGGCAGTGCTGGCGGCGCCAGCTCTGCCAACAGCACCGGGACCAGGTCATCGTGTGTGCCCAAGGCGACTACGGCATCGTTCCTCTGGCCGAACTCGTCCTCCTGCTGGGGGTCAAGCTCAAGGAGGTGCCCCCAGGTATTGGGACACATCAGGAGATCCTGGCCCAATACAAGCTCACATCCCATGATTGATCCTTATCTTGGAATTTCAGGAATACCCAGAGACACGGTTTGACTTTCTGGGATACACGTTTCGTCCCCGACGGGCCAAAAACCGCTACGGTACATTCCTGGTCAGCTTCACGCCAGGGGTCAGCAACGATGCGGCGAAGGACATGCGTCAGCGGATTCATGACTGGCGTCTGCATCTGAAGCCGGATACATCGTTGGAAGACCTGTCCCGGATGTTCAATCCCGTCCTGCGTGGCTGGATGAACGACTACGGTTGCTTTGACACATCTGCGCTGTATCCGACACTCCGGCATATGAACCGGGCCTTGGTTCATTGGGTGCGACGGAAATACAAGAGGTTTAACCGCCAGCGCCGCCGCGCCGAATACTGGCTCGGTCGCGTGGCGCGTCGGGAGCCGACGCTGTGTGCGCACTGGCAAAGGGGGATTAAACCCACGGCTGGGTGATGGGAGCCGGATGCGCGGAGACGTTCACGTCCGGTTCTGAGAGCGCCTGGGGGTGCGACTCCCCTGGGGCGACTCACCTCCTCGTCACGGGTGACTCCAAAGAGGTACTGGAGCACCAGGTGAGGCCTGCCATGGAGGCGTTTCTGCACCCACGGGGCTTGGAACTCTCACCGGAGAAGACCAAGATCACGCATATCGACAACGGGTTCGACTTCCTCGGGTACAACTTACGCAAATACAACGGTAAGTTGATCATCAAACCGGCGAAAGCGAATATCAACGCCCTGCTGGCCAAGGTGCGAGAGGTGATTCAGTCCAACCCGACGGCGACAACGGTGAATTTGATCCAGCACCTGAATCCGATCATTCGGGGGTGGGCCAATTACCACTGCCACGTCGTGGCGAAGAAGACCTTTCAACGAGTCGATACCTGCATCTATCTCGCCCTGCAACGCTGGATTAAGCGAAGACATCCGAATAAGAAGGCCCGCTGGCGGCGACAGCGTTACTTTCGCAGCCAAGGCTTTCGTCAGTGGATCTTTTCGACCAACGTCCGGCAGGAAGATAGTAGCACCGGCTACCTTGACCGCTTCAAGGCCAGCAGTGTTGTGATTAGACAGCACATCAAACTCAAGGCGGAGGCGACACCCTACGATCCCAAGTATACCGAGTATCTTGACCGCCGCAAGCGCTCAAGGCCAGTCAAGGTGTCAGCGTGGGATAACGGCGCGCTTGCTCCTTGAGGGGACGTGACTTCAGGCGATTCAGTGAACAGAATAGCTGGGTCGAGCGATCGGCCTTAGAAAGGCTTGAGCGGGGTGAGGGGAAACTTTCATGCACCGTCCTTAGGGGGGCACGGCACAGCAATGTGTCGTGCCTACCCGGCGTCACCAGCGGAAAACTTGTGTTGCAACCCTACGCATTTCAAGACCT
This sequence comes from uncultured Nitrospinota bacterium, assembly GCA_963707985.1. Classification (GTDB taxonomy): domain Bacteria; phylum Tectomicrobia; class Entotheonellia; order J063; family CAVPRW01; genus CAVPRW01. The sequence continues at coordinate 109,689 of CAVPRW010000032.1, forward strand.
TCTCCCTGCATGTTCATCGTCTCCCTGGTGAGCGGCGAGATAGCGATCAAAGGACCGCCGGGCAATACCAAGCCGCTGGCAGATACGCTGCACGGAGGTCATCTGGGCTTCATACAGTTGGAGGGCCATCGCAAAGGTCTCTGGGGCGATCGCTCTGGGGCGTCTCCCATAATGGCCACGCTGGCGGGCGCTGGCCAGGCCGGCCATGGTGCGTTCCCGAATGAGATTGCGTTCGAGCTCGGCAAACGCACCCGTCACGTGCAAGAAAAATTGACCTGTGGGGGTCGTCGTATCAATCGCCTCCACCAAGCTTTGGAAGCCAACCCCACGCTCGTGCAACGTATTGACCACGTGAATCAGGTGACGTAACGACCGGCCTAACCGATCGAGCCGCCACACCACCAGGGTATCGTCGGGCCGCACCTACTCCAGGGCGGCGTTCAAGGCGGTGCGCTCGGCTGTCGCCCCACGTGCGACCTCTGCGAAGATTTTGGTACAACCACTCTGCAGCAACGCATCCCGTTGCAGGTCGAGCCGCTGATCTGATGTAGAGACGGCGTTGTCAACTTATTTGCCACCCTACCCAACCCCTGACCAGTATGGCATAATCACCCCTGCAATGACGGCGACAGGATCAACCGTATCGGCAAACGTAGAGGGAGCTAGGCATGCCTCTTCCAGCTACCCCTGAGCCCTACAAACACCATCGTTTTCCCGCCGAGATGATCAGCCACGGGGTCTGGCTCTATGATCGCTTCTGCCTGAGCTATCGGGATGTCGAAGAGCTGCTCTTCGTCCGTGGGGTTATGGTGACCTACGAAGCGATTCGTCGGTGGTGCCTGACGTTCGGGCAAGCCTATGCGAATCAACTCCGCCGCCGGCGTCCTCGTCCGGGCGATAAGTGGCACTTGGACGAGGTGTTCCTCACCATCCATGGCGAGCGCCATGACTTGTGGCGGGCGGTGGATCAGGATGGCAACGTCCTGGATATTCTCGTGCAAAGCCGCCGAAACAAAAAGGCCGCGAAGAAATTCTTCCGCAAGTTGCTCAAGGGCTTGACGTACGTACCACGGGTGATCATTACCGACAAACTGAAAAGTTATGGCGCCGCGAAGCGGGAGATCCTACCTGGGGTGGAACATCGCCAACACCGCTATCTCAACAACCGCGCAGAAAATTCGCACCAGCCCACCCGTCAACGGGAGCGGCGGATGCAGGGGTTTAAGTCCGCCGGGCATGCGCAACGCTTCCTCGCCGCGTATGGTCCGATTGCCCAACACTTCCGCCCGCGTCGGCATCGGTGTTCCGCCCGAGTACCGTCAAGTCATGCGGGCAAGATGCCAGGTGTGGGAGGAGATCACGGGCACAGGGATGGCTGCCTAAGGGCAGTATCAAGCCGAAGCGACTCCGCTCTCGTCCCTCTCTTCTCTCCAGACGAGATCAACACGAATAAGTTGACAACGCCGAAAGGAGGCGCCGTCGATCGGCGCCTCACTACCCGTCTCAGCGTATGGCTGTTGCGGGTTGATGTGCTCGGAGGAAGTCGCGTACCTGTTGCACCGTCTTCACGTAGAGGTCCTTGGGCTCTCGCCACGGATACACCGTCACTTCAGCCTTGGGCGCCAGCGCCGCAATGTCCATGGCGACCTGGTAGGGGTGTCCCGGCGTGTCGTCGGGCATCACCAGCATCGGGGTCTGGCAGGAGCGCGCGAAGTCCCGCGACACGCTGTAGACGAAGTCGGGCTGGACGCGGAAGAGGTTATGGAGGTAGGCCTCGAGGGTCTCCATGGTCACGTCCGGCCGCCGGGCCAGCAGTGCGGGTGCCCAGTTATCACGGCCCCCGTTGTACATGTGATCCGGGAGCTCCGGCCGATGCCCGACCGGCTGGCAGAGCACGCCGGCCACAACGCGCTCGGGGGCCCGCTGCATGAGCTTGAGGGCAAACGGGCCACCGATGCAGTAGCCCATGAAGAAGAAATCCCGGATGCCGAGGTGGTCCATCAGCCCGAGCTGGTCGTCGGCGAAGGCGCCCCAGGGGTCGTCGACCGGGACCGGGCCGCTGGACTCGCCGCCGTTGGCGTTGCGCTGGTCCATGGTGATGCAGCGGAAGTCCTGCGTGAACGCCTCCATCGCGTTGATCACCGCGGTCGGCCAGTTGCTGACGCGGGAGTTCAAACCCCCACCGGGGGTGACCAGCAGTGGGAAGCCGGAGCCAGCCTCCTCGTAGCGGATGCGGACGTTTCCTCTTTCATAAAACGGCATGGCAGTCTCCTCACAGGGGTGTGCACGAAGGCCGATGTCCGAGGCGATGTCTCAGCGCGAGCATACCATCTCGGAAAGGCAATTGTCTATGGGATGAGTTTTAGGTGGTGTCCCTCAGTTACCTTGATACATCGGTTCAGGTTGAGGAAAGAGGTGTTCCAATTGGTCGAGTTGATCAACAAATCGTGCCGGAACGCGATACGACAGCCGCTCGTCGGTTGTCCACACATGGTCGGTCAAGCCAGCTGCCATGGCCGGTGTGCGGGGCTGCCAGCGGCGCGGTGATCCTGTCCCGCGGGTCGGTTCAACCCTCGGCCATTCCTGCCCCAAGCTCGCATGGGGCAACACCACATGCGTGTATGCCAGCGACAGCCACAGCTGTTTTTCCAGCCATGGGAGCTCTTTGCTGAACGCATTGGTCTTGCGCGTCAGTCGACGATGGTGTTGACGAAGCGCCAGATTCTCGCGTTCGACAACGCGGGTATTTATGTCGCGCTCGTGGGGAGGGTGGCCAAGAGCGCAGCACGATGTTGGGCGTCTCCAAACACGACGTGCTGGTTGACCGCCACCACGCGACCCCGTTCGCGGGTCTTCACCACTTGGGCAGAGCGCAACTCTTGGTGGGGCACACGCCGGGGATGGGGGTGCGGGCCCCGTGTGCCACGCCGTGGCGGCTGGTACCATTCTCCATACACATGCAGCAAGGCAGTGCGGTATTCCGCCAGGTGATCACGGGTAAAAAAGGGGATGAGGTCTGTGGTGACAGGCGCGACCCGCGCCAGCAACTAATTGGCTTCAGCTGGCGTGCGCGTGCCGACGACAACGGCCACGACCAAGCGCCACGCTGGAGCAAAGGCCACCCAGACCCAGGCATCGCCATCGGTGTCACGATCAGTTTTCGCCCACGCGAGAGGCTCGTCTTTCGTCTGGACAACACGGCCACCGCTCGTCCAACTGACACGCGCTGAGGGGCAGCTGTGGCCACCAATACAGGGTCACCAGTCGACACTGCTGGGCGGCGCGATCGAGCCAGGTACACACGGTATCCTGATCCACCTGATCCACCTGGATGATCCGCGCGGTCGCCCGGATCGAATGGCCCTCCGCCAAGGCGCGAATGGCCAGTTCAAACAGGGCCGGGTCAGGCTCCACATCGACATCAGGGGTTCCGTAGGTCAAGGCGATGCTCCTCCCACACGCGCGACACAGGGCTTGGCGCTGGCCCCGTGTGGTCCCATTCTTGACCAACCGGCTGTCGCCAAAGCGTACGCCGTAAAACAGACAGTGCAGATTTGGACCATATCAGGTTTCCCAGTCCATGTGATCCTCGGCTTCCCGTCTGATCTTGGTTCGGCCGAGGAGACCGTATTCGGTGATGCATGATGAACGCCATCAAGGTAATAGAGGGACACTACCCATTCCTGCCTTGTGACTCAATATCCCTTTGACGAGGACACGAAACAGATAAAAAATAAATTGGTGAAATTAGCTGCTGTGGAAGGAGCTTATTGGCGGAACTGGCATCCTCTTGTGGTTTTGTGACCAGGCCGAGCTAAGGTGCTGGCCTGCGCTCTGGATTTAGCACGGGGACGAACTCTAGCCCCTGTTCTTAAGCTGTTTCAGAATGGACCTTTTACCGGACCGCTTGACTGGGCTATGGTTCCGCTCAAAGAGGACTGGTCCTGGAAAGCCGTGCTGGAAGATCGAGGCTTGCACTCCCCTTTGTTAGAGGCATTGTGCGATGTGCTTCAACCGATCCCGCGCCCTCAGTGGTGGGAGGCGCTCCGCCTCCACAGCCTGTTGCTGATACCCAAACGAATCACATTGACTGATCCACTTGTATGGAGACGCACTGAAGAGGCCTTTGCGAGCCATTGCGCGGCTGAAGTAGATTGCCAGCACGCAGCTTCGCAACTTCTATTCGACGTGTGGCTGTGGTTGGCAGGCTGCCATGACAACCCAGACCAAAGCCCGTTCGCTTCCCTGGCTCAGTTGACGCATCGGATTGACACTCCACCGCTACGCCTTGCACACTGCATCCGTGATCTAGCATACGGCGCTGAATCCAGGGTAGATGATCTGATTGCCATGGTACACTCGACAAGTCCTGAATATTGTAGGTTGCTTGAAGAGGTGTTTTGGCGGGCTAAGCAGGAGGTCTAGACCCCTCACGGCGCTATTTGAGCCTCCCCATCATTCTGGAGACCAGAAAGCTCCAAATCGAGGCAGAGGAGATTTTGGTATCGACCTGGGGTGTCGAGCAGATCAAAGCGCTATCCGTCTGGGGTGCCTATGGTGCCCGCGGCAAAGGAATAACGATCGGACTATTGCACACGGGCATAGATGCCAAGCATCCAGACCTTCAAGACAAGGTGACGAATTGGGCTGAGTTTGACTTCCTTGGGAACGAGGTCGCTGGATCCACGCCGCATGACACCGATGAGCATGGCACACACTGCGCCGGCACGCTGGTTGGTGCAAACGCCTCGGGGCGGTTCATTGGCGTGGCGCCTGAGGCAAAGCTGGCAGCGGCGTTGGTACTCAATGGTGAGGATGGGGGTACCGACGCTCAAGTCCTCGCCGGTATCGATTGGGCCGTAGACACTGGGGTGGACGTCATCAGCCTCTCAGTTGGAGGACTGGTCATGGACGCCGAAACACCACCAACGTATACGGAGGCCATCCTCACCTGTCTAGAGGCAGGCATCCCAGTGGTCATAGCGATCGGCAACGAAGGGCAACAAACGACTGGTTCGCCGGGTATCGATCTCTTTGCACTCAGCGTCGGCGCCACCGATCCCCAGGCACGCGTAGCTGGCTTCCTCGGGTGGCCGAACCCAGATCATTCGTGAGAGCGATTACATTGACGCAGCCTACCTGCCGTTGGCCTATTCCAAACCTGATTTGTCAGCGCCTGGGGTCGCCATATACTCAAGCGTGCCTGGCGGGGGATGGAAGTCTTTCAGTGGCACATCGATAGCCACCCCTCACGTTGCTGGGGCCATTGCGCTGTTGCTGAGTGCCACCAGTATTAAGGAAAAGAAGCGGGCGCTAACCGGGCCTACCTCATCCAGGACCTGATCTGTGGGTCAGTCATGACACCCGAGAGCTCATCGTAGAAGCCAGGCTGCCGGCTCGTAAGGTAACGATGCAGAAACGCGCTGACGGACGCGTGGTCCCTGACGGGATAAATGGCTCAGCTGCGTCCGATCGCAATGCTGTGTTGGCGGAATTACATGCCTACCTCTCTGATAAGCTGGACATTCCCCCCGTATTGCTCAAGGCTGCGGGAGCCATTGCTGTCAAAGCAACAAGCCAACAAGTCCGACAATTTGCCGAGCATCCCCTGGTCAAAGCCATCCGACCTAACCGCAGGTTAGGTCATACCTGAGCATAACTCGTCCTGGCTATAGGGCAAAGGATCGAGAAGCTTTTATCCGAATGCCTCATTAGCGCTTACTGCCGTGATAGTGCCCTGTAGATGTCCTGAGCTAATGTAGGATCAGCCGTATCAAGGGGCTGATAACGCGCCAGCGTTTGCGCGTCCACGGGGGATTGCGTCGATGCCCACGGGCTGATAGAATCGCTTATCTTCTCACCCACGAACCATGGTTACCCGGTCCCAGTGAGACGTCAGCGAGACGACTCGCACAGCATCATTTCTTGCGATGAGACAAATCGCGTTCAAGTGCTCGCGGCAGCCATGCGGTTCACCTGCGATGGCTGCTACCAGCCAGTTGATCCTGGAAGGTGGAGGGAAAGGGATGGCTGCCTACCACGTCATTGGACAACCAATTCCACGAGTGGATGGGAGTGACAAGGTGACGGGCCACGCCCGTTACGCAGCGGATATTTCCCTTCCCGGCACCCTCTGGGGCAAGTCCCTGCATAGCACCTATGCCCACGCCCGCATCGTCCGCATCGACACCACGGCGGCGCAGAAGGTCCCTGGCGTACACGCGGTCATCACTGGCGCTGACGTGCGCGGAGGGCTGTGGGGCCGGGGGGTCAAGGATGTGCCCGTCCTGGCCTACGATCGGGTGCGCTTTTTTGGCGAGCGCGTGGCAGCCGTCGCGGCTGACGACGAGGATATCGCGCAGCAGGCCCTCGACCTGATCCAAGTCGAATATGAGGAACTGCCGGCGGTGTTTGAGCCGCTCGACGCACTTAAGGACGATGCACCGATCCTGCATCCCGACTTCAACACCTATGTTGGCTTCCCGCAGCCAGATGGCGCAGCCCTCCAACGTCTACCACAGGACCTCCTTCGACAAAGGCGACATCGCGCACGGTTTCGCCGAGGCCGACATCGTTATTGAGCACACCTATGTCACTCAACGGATCCACCAGGGCTATATCGAGCCCCAGGCCGTCCTCGTGAACCTCGACGAGAGCGGCCGGGTGCATGTCTGGGTGTGCAGCAAGGTACCCTATAACACACGCGAGTCCCTCGCCACCGCAGCCGGGATTCCAGAGGAGCAAATCCTCTTCCACCATGTCTATATCGGTGGCGACTTCGGCGGCAAGGGCAATTCCAGGAACACCCCGATCTGCTACTTCCTCGCCAAGGCCACCGGCCGGCCGGTGCGCATGGTCTCGGACTATACCGAGGAACTGTTCGCGGGTAACCCCAGACATTCGGTCGAGGTCCGCCTGAAAACCGGCCTCAGGCACGATGGAACGCTCACGGCCCATCAGGTGCATTACTTGGTCAATTCCGGAGCCTATGCAGCCTTCAAACCGGCGGGCATTATCGGCGGCTATAACCAGGCGGCTGGCCCCTATCGCGTCCCGAACTGCCGGATCGAGTCGACCTTCGTCTACACCAACACCCTTCCGTGCGGCTTCATGCGTGCTCCCGGGGAACCTCAGGCGGTGTTTGCTCTGGAGTCTCACATTGACGAGATCGCGCGCCAGCTGAGCCTGGATCCGCTGGAGTTTCGTCTCAAGAATCTCATCGTCGACGGCGAAGAGACGGCCTCCGGCGAGCGCTTCGAGCATGTTCGGGTACATGAGACCCTGCGGGCGGCGGCTGAGGCCGCAGGCTACCATCAACCCAAGGTGCCGTTCGTGGGCCGTGGCATCGCCATCGGCGACCGGCCGGCCGGAGGTGGTGAAGCGACCGCGGCCATCACCTTAAAATCTAACGGCAGGGTGATCCTGGGCACGCCGATCTTTGATCAGGGCACTGGGACATATACCACCCTGTGTCAGGTGGTAGCGGAGGAGCTGCAGGTGCCGCTGGAGCGCATCCAGGTGGAGATCTGGGACACGGACGCGATTCCCTTCGACTCAGGCGTGGCCGGCAGCCGGGCGACCCGCATCAATACGATTGTCGCCTATGAAGCGGCTCAGGAGACGAAACGGCAGTTATTCCGGCTGGCGGCACGAGCGCTTGGCTGGCCGGAAGACGCGTTGACCTTAGCCGGAGATGAGATCCGCCGGACCGACCAGGACGTAGCCATACCTTGGACCGCCCTACTTGCCCGCACGGGTGAAACGGTCACTGGCCGGGCGCACATCGAGGAGCGTGGACGTTCTCACATCACCTCATTCGCGGCGCAGATTGCTGAGGTCTCGGTCGACCCCGAGACCGGACAGGTCAAGGTGCTGCGCTATACCACGGCTCATGATGTTGGCCAGATCGTCAACCCCATCGGTCACCAGGGCCAGATCGACGGCTCCATCATGCAGGGCGTGGGTTATGGTTTGATGGAGGAGTTACAGGTCGAGGACGGCCGTGCGATGAATCTCTCGTTCGGGGAGTACAAGTTACCGACCATGCGCGACGTGCCGCCGCTGACGACGGTGCTGGTGCAGTCGGAAAACGGGGTAGGCCCGTATCACATCAAAGGCATTGGGGAGAGTCCACTCACACCGGTGGCGCCGGCGATCGCCAATGCAGTAGCGGATGCTATCGGGGTGCGCATTCGCGACCTGCCGCTGACGTCGGAAAAGATCTATCGCGCGCTCCTGGACCACACGCCGGGCTAATACGCGTGGTGGCAGCGCGGGGTTTTCCATGTCGAATAGGCGATCTGCCGCAACCGTAAGGCAGTCCTTTCATCTTCAGCAAAACAGCGTAAGGGGAACTGCATTGATGCGCACCGCCAGCGGCAATACCCTTGTCCATACGGGATCCCACTGGGGGCTCTACGATGCTGAGGTCGAGCATGGTCGAGTCGTGGGTGTTCGACCTTTCCACAAGGACCCCTCTCCCAGCCACCTCATCGACACCATACCCAGCGCGGTGCACGCGCCATGCCGGATCGAGAGGCCAATGGTGCGCCAGGGCTGGCTCGCGCATGGCGTACGGAGCAACCGGGCGGGACGTGGCGTCGAACCGTTCGTCGCGGTGCCATGGGACGAGGCGCTTGATCTGGTGGCTGCAGAGCTTCAACGGGTCAAGGCAGCCTATGGCAATGAGGCGATCTACGCTAGTTCAGGCTGGGGAAGCGCAGGTGTGTTCCATCATGCGGCAACGCAGTTGTCTCGCTTCATGAACGGCTTCGGAGGCTTCGTCAGGCAGGTCACCAATTATAGCTTCGGCGCGGCATCGGTGATCGTCCCGCACGTCGTCGGCACCATGGATCCGGTGGGCGGTGCGGTGACCACCTGGCCAACGATCGCCAAACATACGAAATTGATGGTACTGTTTGGGGGCGTCCCAGCGAAGAACACGCAGGTCAACTCCGGTGGGATCGGCCGCCACGAGACTGGTGATTGGTTGAGGCAAGCGCGGCGGGCTGGGGTCGCCTTTGTCAATATTAGTCCGCTGCGCGATGATGTATCTGAAACGTTTGGAGCTGAATGGCTACCGCTGCGGCCCAATACCGATGTGGCGCTGATGCTGGGGCTGGCGCACACGTTGATCGCCAAAAATCTCTATGATCGTATGTTTATACAGACCCATACCGTTGGCTTCGAACCTCTGCACGCCTACGTCATGGGGGAGACCGATGGCATACCGAAGGATGCGGCCTGGGCCTCCCACATCACCCAGATTCCGGCACAGACGATTGTCACGCTGGCGCGACGGATGGCTGCCGTGCGGACTATGATCGCCGTGAGTTGGTCCGTCCAGCGCGCCGATCATGGCGAACAACCGTACTGGATGGCCATCGCGCTTGCCGCCCTGCTGGGCCAGATTGGGCTTCCGGGCGGAGGTTTTGGATTCGGCTATGGCGCGACTGGCGGCATCGGCAGTCCCCACCCTAGGATGCTACTACCACAATTGCCGATCGGTGTCAATGCAGTGCAGGCCTATATCCCCACGGCGCGGTTCAGTGATATGATACTGAATCCAGGTGCCACCTTTGATTTTAATGGCCGCCGGCTCACCTATCCAGACATCCGGTTGGTTTACTGGTGCGGTGGCAATCCCTTCCACAAGATTCAGGATCTGAACCGCCTCCTGCGTGCCTGGCAAAAGCCTGAAACCATCATCATCCATGAGCCGTGGTGGACCCCAGCAGCGCGGCGTGCGGATATCGTGCTTCCATGTACGACAACGCTGGAACGCAATGATATCGGCGCGGCACCCCGCGACTGCTTCTATTTCGCCATGCAAAAAGCCATCGAACCGGTCGGGGAAGCGAAATCCGATTACGACATCTACAGTTTGCTCGCCGAGCGCCTGGGTTTCAGCGCGTCCTTCACTGAAGGACGGACGGAGCTGGAATGGCTGCGATACCTGTATGACCTCTCCCGTGATCAGGCGGCCAAGCGCGGCGTCGATATGCCGTGTTTCGCCGCCTTTTGGGAAGCCGGCCATGTCGAGTTGCAGGTGCCAGACAATCCACCGGTGTTATTCGCCGCCTACCGAGATGACCCACGGGCCCACCCGCTCCGGACGCCATCGGGGCGCATCGAGCTGTTCTCCGAAACCGTCGCTGCTTTTGGGTACGATGATTGTCCGGGGCATCCTGTCTGGTTGGAACCGGCCGAATGGCTCGGGTCCGAGCGGGCGACGGTCTACCCGCTCCACCTCCTGTCGAATCAGCCCCGATCACGGCTCCACAGCCAGCTCGACTGCGGCGAGGTGAGCCGTGGCTCGAAAGTCGACAATCGTGAACCTGTGTGGCTCCACCCCGACGATGCGGCCGTCCGCGGCATCGCCCAGGGGGATGTGGTGCGGATATATAACGCCCGAGGCGCCTGCCTGGCCGGCGCTGTGGTGACTGATGCAATCCGCCCGGGCGTCATCCAGTTGGCGACCGGAGCCTGGTTCGACCCGCTGGACCCGGCAGAAATCGGCAGCCTGGACAAACATGGCAATCCGAACGTACTCACCCTGGACAAGGGCACCTCGAAGCTAGCACAATGCTCGATTGCTCAAACCGCGCTGGTGGAAGTCGAACGCTTTGACGGCAAGCCACCGCGGATTACCGCTTTCGAGCCGCCACATAGTGTTTAATATTTCTAGAGCGATCCACGTATGTGCCGTGGATCTTTATTATGCCGGACCAATGGGCCAACTCCGTATCCTAATCACAGCTCGTAATCGACAAACAACGGATCCTGTGTGACGGCTCGACGGAAACGATCCCACGCCGCTTGGCTGATGTTGTCCGGCTTCTTCGTAGGGATGGCATCGCCTCCTGGATCCGCACGTAGGATGCGGCCCTTGGTTTTTTCGCCAAGGGCCTTCCAGAGCTTCGGAGCAGGCATCTCCCACTTTTTAACCTCGCTGGCGAACTTCTCGTCAGTGGGAATGGCGGCCACCAGATTTTCGCTGGTCATGGCCTCGAGTCCAGAGCGTAACGTCGCATTGCCGCTACCATGATGCCCGACCTTATAGAAGACGGTACGGGCCAGTAGTTCCTTCGATGATACCTTGCGCCTGTCGTTGCCTTCTCCGATGGTGAACTCAAGACCCATCCAGGATTGCCAGTTACCAACCTGAGCATCACCGACGAACAGTAAGACCTCCCCGGTCTCGATCAGCTCAAAAGCCAGCACCAGGCAAGTATTGTTGATCGCATTGTCCACCTGGAGTGCCAGATGTGCTGCCGACTGCAGCCAGTCGTTGTCGATGCGCCGCCAGTCTTGCGATTGGTAGTGCTCATAAAGCGTTCCCAGCTTCCGACTGAGCGCCATCGCATCGGACTCTGGCCATGTCAGGGCGGCCTCAAACGGACAAAGCCGCTCAGCCAGCTCCCGTTCCTGCACGCCGAACTCATCCGGCCTGGCCCCGAGCATAACGGCTGACATCCACCCCATCGCCGCTCCATGCTGTGTCGATTCGAAGGTCTCGGAGCTTGATCCCTGCATGTCGCGGATGGCGTTCAGATCCATGGGAGGACCGAGCACATAGACGCGCACTCCGGGCAACCAGGCGCGCTCCAACACCTGACCCGGTTTCAGAAATGGCTGCGAATCGCGTTTCCGCTGGCTGATGAAATCCATCGCCTCGTCGGAGCGTGGGGAAAACTTCGAGGCCCCGAGCAGCTCGCCGGAAAGACCCTCGAACCCCAGCACGTGCGCCACGGCCATACCGCATTCGCGGTCCACAGCGGCAGGCGCAGCGTACAATCGTTCCACCGCTAACCCGAGCGTCTTGGCCATCATCGCTGTCATCTTCTTGTTCTCTTGGGCGATCGTCTGGTCCGGGTCTTCGGTCCATGCAACCCAGATCTCATCGGTATGCAATTGGTCAAAGATCGCACGGGCGTGACTAAAGCCGGCGATATGATCCCAGTGCTCATGGGTGGCAACGAGCGCCTGCACCTGCTGGCTTGTTGCCGTCAGAATGTGCTGCGCGATCTGGCTGATATGGGCTTTTTCGTTCGCGGTACCGACGAAGATGCCGCAGTCGATGAGAATGTGACTCTGAGTGTTTCCTGAGGTAAACGTGAGCAAGAAGCAATCGCCCAATCCTGGACGGTACATCCGGATGCGGACATGCGGCTTAGGCATACGTCCCCTCCTTGGTGGTGGTGCTGTGGATCATGGCGAACCGATGGCCCGGGCCAGCAAAGGGGGAGCCGCCAAAGTAGGTGAGAGCCAGGGCGTTCCCTTGGGCGCGAAAATTCTGGACGGCTCGACGCCGCGGGGCACTATTGATATTCTTGCGTACCGCATACCGGACCTCCGCGGTATCCAGGTCGATGACCAGGGTACATCCACCATCAAAGGGCAGCCGCGTGCCATCGACCTGCACCTCACACGTCTGCTGGAGCCACAGGAGGGCCTCGCGGCGAGTCAATCCGCCCGCGACGGAGCGATTGGCGAAGTTTAGAGCCCGGACCTCAAATCGTGCCTTGCCCCTAGTATGCGAGGTGAAGTCGAGACCAAGCGTACGGGCCAGCGCTTCGCGTTGCGATACGTCCAGCGACGCAAGGACCTCGCTCCACAGATTGTGTAACAGGGCCCGTTCCTGATGCAGAAGTCGGAAGATCGCTTCCCGCGGTTGCAGTTGCTGAGAGTAGGGAGGTGCCGCCGCTCTCAGGCATGATCTCATCGACCATCGCTGCGGCTCGGGCAGCTGGAGATAGCGCATCTCTTCCACAGGCCAGGCGACTGGTTCGGAGAGATTGGAGAGGCGACGCACGATGTCGCCAACGGCGCGTAGACGTACGAAGGCAACATGGCCGAGAACCCGCAGATCCGTCTCTGGCCCCTTCCAGCGTAGGGCATCCTCGGACATTGTGCGCACGTCATTCGGGTAGATGCCACGTTGGCGAAACGATTCCATGAGGGCGACGCGGTAGTCGAGCACATCCTCCGGAAACAGGTCGGCATCTGCCGTTATGGCTGCGCGCAGGAAATCGCCGAAGGTGAGGTCCACTGGCGGACAGTAGTCGATGGCTCGAATGCAGATGTTCAGCATATGGACGGCAGCCTTGCGGGCCTCGTCGGCGAAGCGGCGAACCAAGTCAGGGTGGAGGTCCCCGGCGTGAAGAATGCCGGTGCCCTCCGAGGCTATCCGCTTCAGGTCCGCAATGCGGCGCTCATAGATGGACAGAAATGCATCGAAGATAGCACCTACCAGGACCGCGCCGCGCTCATGCTGCTCTGTGGCGCGCGGATAGTCCGTTGGGCTGGGTTTGGTCCGTTGCCAGTGATCCTGGGCGTCAAAACGGCCAATATAGCTGCGCAGGGCACCATGAAGGCCATAGCCCAAGCCAAATTGCAAAGCCAGCTCGCCAAGCAGATTGCGGTCGCGCAAATCGCCGCGAACTCGGCCGATTTGGTCCTCGAGGATACCGGGCAGCGTAAAATGCTGGAACAGAGCGATGATGTCGGCAAAGGCTTCGTGGAAGGCAAGCATGTCAGGGTTGGTAGGCTCTACCAGCCCACGGGCCATGCCGTCCAAGAGGGCATGGGCCGTTTCATGGGCTACGATGTCGTGTGAAAGACAGGTGAAAACCATTCCTCCAGGTTGGAGGCTGCCTGAATCGAGGGGACGTGCGGGAAAGTAGCCGAACAGTAATGCCTTCTTGAGCGGATTATAGTAGGCATTGCGATCGCGCAGAGCATGCGGATAGATGCGTAACTTTGGGACGTATTCCGCGTCGTTCAGGCCGTCGACACGTGGCGACCACAATGCTTTTCGGCCCAAGGCCTCTTCGAAGGTGTGAATGGTTCGCATGGCGACCGCATACACCATCTGCTGGTGAAACTTCGGGTCGCCCTCCGCTGGAGCCAGGCCATCGGCGGCAATCAGTGGGGTGTCATTCAGATCGACGGGAGCGTAGAAACAGCCAGTGGCGGGGTCATGGTCCACCACTTCGATGTACTCCCCCGAGGGGCCAGGACCGACGCCCTCCCAAGGGATCGTCACTACGGTCTGGTTGATGTCGACATTCTCCAGCGCACCAGCAGTGGACGGATCGAAACTGAAAACACGCAGACGACGATTGACAGGTTGTGACGGGTGGGCTCTGTCATCACCAGCTCTAGCAGTCCCCCCCGTGGTCGGCTGAGCTATGCCTGGAGCCACGGGCCTCCGGTCTGAGCGTTGCTCAAGTTCCCGGCGCAAGGTCCTGGACAGGTAGGGTGACGCCAGTGCCGCGTCGCGGAATGCCATCAGTTCTTGCTGCGACGGACCTTTTTCAGGATCGGCGATCGTAGCCTCCACGGTGCCATCACGGTGGATCAACTGCGCCAGCTCCAGTTCGAACATGTGATCGAGTGGCGACTCCTCGCGTCACCACAGTGAAGATGGTTCCGCGCAGCAGCTTCCAGAAGGCGAATGTGGCCGAATCCGCCGCCTGTTTGCGCAGAGCCTGCCGACGGGGGGCGGTTGGCTCGATGCGAAGCGCGTCGTGTGCTTTGAGGATGCCTCGGCCGAAGTAGGTACGGCTCTCGGGTTTGGACGCATCCGCTGACTCGAACAACGCCTGGCGGATAATCTCAATTTTCTCCCATCCCTGCCAGTTTGCGACCGCCGCCTTGTGTTGCTGGAGCCACAGGGCTGCTGCTGCTGCGACTTGTGGCGTGGCGGATGAGGTTCCTTGCCCGTCCCAGTCGATGACGTCGGGGGCGCCGATCTCAGCCCACGGTATGTTCGGCGTAAAGGCGGCGATGGCAGTGTCCATTTTGCTGTCCGGTCCATAATTACCGGACATCTGGCCAAACTCCAGCTCGTAAGGTCGGAAATCCGCCATGACGCCACAGGCAGCTAGCACCCGGTGAAAACGTGCTGGAAAGACGATAGTTTTGGGGCGACCAAAGTTGTTGCCTGCCGCTGTCACCAGGCAGAGACCAGCTTCATAGGCGCGGTTGACCACATCCGCCCAGGCGTCGGAGGCAACGCCGCCCATACTCATCGACACCACGTCTATAGCGGTGTCCGGGTCACCATGGAGGGAGAGCAGGTATTCCATCGCCTCGGCAAAGGCACTGGTCGACAGCAGCACCACGGACCTTGCAATGCGGATCGGCACCACCTCGGCTTGCGGGGCTCCACCCAGGTAGATACCGTTGGGAGTCGGTTCCCGCATCTGCTGCAGCTGCCCCCCGGCCAGAATTGCCATGGTGGCCGTGCCATGGCCTGGATTATTGAGGAATCCAGCAATATCCGGATCGGACGCATCCGTCCGCCCGTCGCCGGTAAAATTCCGTTCCAGGTTTCGACGCAGATGCTCCGGCATGGAGCGGTGCTGGAAGTCGAACCCCACATCGAGGATGGCAATGCGCACCGGCTGCGGATTGGAAATTGACGCACGCGCAGCCTCCAACTGGGAATACTTCGCCTTGAGGTGCCAGGCGAAGCCAGGCCCTTGCGGGAAGTCCTGAGATTGGAGGTCGACACGGCCACGATCCGAGAGTCCTCCAGCAAACAGACCACGCTGACGTCGGGTCGTTGGCATCGGCCAGAGGGTTTCGCAATCGGGCTCTACCGTACTGCCGGCGCTCTGGGCGTGCATTTCATAGGCGGCGTCCCAAAGCTGATCGATTGTGGCACGCCCACTGGTTTCGATCCGGTACCACCGTTGGTCTGGTGCCGCTGCGGCGAACAACGGCTTGACGACTTCAAACGTGTTTCCGGCGGCGCTGAAGGACTTGGGAACCACCGTTGCGACGGCGCGTTTGACGAGTAGACGCGCGGCTTGCGTTTGCATCGCGATCCCTCCGCATACGGAGATTGTCCAATTGCTGGCATAAGAGTGCTGTTAATTGTACCGCATTTGGGGTTTCCAGGAGCCATTGCTTTCGTACGGAGCTTGACGCGACCAAGAGACACCTGGCCCCAGCGGATGGGTCCGTTCGTTGCCAAAGCTCATGGCAAACGACCCTTGTTGCGCAAAGCGGCGCCATTATGCCCCAGGCACCGGCTCGCTGCAAGCCAGGGCCTAGCCAATAGAGTATAGGCCCTCTGCCATCACCTCGTTTGGACACACCCTTACTCAAAACGTGTTTCAACAGCCTCAAATTGCGCTACAATAGTGCCAACGTACCGAGGCCACGAGAACTTCGATGAGTGATTCTGGACAGCACCCCAATCCTGGAGAGGAGGCCAGACGATGCCGGCGAGGACGGGGAAGGAATACATCGCGGGGCTCCGCGAGCAGGCGGCAGAAGTATACATTCATGGGGAGCAAGTGAAGGATGTGACTACACATCCGGCCTTACAGAATGGCGTGCGGACGCTCGCCAGTTTGTATGACATGCAGCATGATCCGGTCCTGCGCGATGCCATGACCTACACATCGCCTACGACCGGTGAGGCCGTTGGACTGTCGTTCATCACGCCTCGAACCATCCAGGACCTGGAGCGGCGACGCACGATGATGGCGCATTGGGCCAGGTCCAGTTGCGGCATGATGGGCCGGACGCCGGATTTCATGAATGTCAATATGATGGCGATGGCTGCCGCCGGCGACTATTTTGCCCAAAACCGTCCCGAATTCAAAGACAATATCCAGCGCTATTATGAATACGTCCGCGAACACGACCTCGTTCTCACCCATACCCTGGTCAACCTGCAACGCAATCGCAGTCCCCTGGCCAGACCACTAGACAATCGAACCGATGTGGCCCTTGCCGTCGTGCGGGAGACCGATGCCGGGATCGTGGTGCGTGGCCCGCGGGTGCTGGCAACCCTGGGTCCACTGGCGGATGAGATCGCGGTGTATCCGGCCAGGAATCATCAGCTTCCACCGGACGCACAGAGCCGGTATTCCTTTGCCTTCGCCATCCCCTGTAACACACCGGGTGTGAAGTTGCAGTGCCGGGAGAGCTTCGACCTCGGTCGTTCTCACTTCGACCACCCCCTAGGTTCCCGCTTCGAGGAGATGGATGCGATTGTGTTATTCGACGATGTTCTGGTACCCTGGGAACGGGTCTTCCTGCTCGGTGACGTCGACCTGTGCAATCGAACCTCCGAGGAAACCAATCGGAACTCGCATTCAAGTCACCAGGTGGTGACCAAACAGGTGGTGAAGACCGAGTTCATCCTTGGCCTGGCCAGCCTGATGATTCACACTCTGGGCTCAGGCCAGCTCACCCAGGTGCAGGAGATGATGGCCGATATCATCGAGCACCTGGAGCTCATGAAGGCCTGTCTACGCGCTGCTGAGGCTGACGCCAAGGTCGACCAGTGGGGTGTCATGTGTCCTGTTCGGATGCCCCTGATGGCAGCTCGCCGCCTATTCATCCGTATGTACCCCCGGATGGCGGAAATCCTGCATCTCCTGGGCTCTAGCAGCCTCATGGCGTTGCCGACGGAGGCGGATCTGCATGGCCCATTGGCCCGTGAGCTGCAGAACTACCTGGACACTGATTCGACCTCTGCCGAAGATCGCGTCAAGCTCTTTCGTCTGGCCTGGGACACCTGCTGTAGCGCCTTTGCCTCCAGGCAGGTGCTGTATGAGCGGTACTTTGGCGGCAATGCCCTGCAAAACTCCATCATCATGTACAACCTCTATGACAAGGAGCCCATGACCGATTGGGTGCGGCAGTTCTTGGGGCAGGCGTAACGACACGCTGGCCAAGGCAAGACGGGTGAGGAATTCATCTTGACACGGAGCCCAAATCAGGATACTGAAAATTTACCCTGACGTACCATCCGAGCGATCACATCGAGATCGCCCGGTACCATTGGTTCTAGCAGCGCCAGAGAACAGGCGACAGGTGAGAGGAGGTCATGCCGATGCCACGCATTAGAATGATCCATCACGTCAACGTCCAGATCAGTAATCGCGAACGTACGCGGGAATGGTATGAGCAGGTGCTGGGCGCACAGTTTTTGGATCGAGGTCCGGCCCTCAACAAACGGCAGCTACAGTTGCGCATCGGCAGCGGGGAGATGCACTTCACTGAAACCCCCAATCCGACCACCATCCGCTCCAGCCATTTCGCGGTAGAGGTGAACGACTGGGAGGCGATGCTCGCCCACCTGCAAGAGCTGGGAATTCCCCATGTGCGAACGTCGGCTGCGAGCACCGGGACCAACATTGGCGGTAATGACCCATACCAGGGCCGGCGTGAGGATAGCGGTGAGTACTATACATACATCCACGACCCAGATAATAATATGATCGAACTGGTATATCATCCGCTAGGCCTGGAAGACTCCAAGGGGAACAAAGTCGCCGTCGCGGATGATCCCCAGGGCGTGCGCTGGACTCAGCAGCCCGATTTCGTCGCTGCTGCCTATCGCGATACTGCAAGCCATACCTGACCACCTCTAGGCCACAAACCCTTGCCTTTTGCTCCCTCTCCCTCTGGGAGAGGGCTGGGGTGAGGGAAGCTCAAGTGCTCGAGCAAGCCTGACGGGCGCCCAGCGCAAGGCAATCATCGAGATGGGGCACAGGTAAAGGTTGGGCAAAAATCTTGGAGATCAGCGATGGAAAAACCTAGGATTCGACATATTGCCCTAAACGTCCAAAACCGCGAGGAGCTGGCTGAATACTACAAAAAAATCTTTGGCCTCGAGGAAAAATACCGCGGACCGAACGGCACGATTTACCTCTCCGACGGCTTCGTCGGCATCGCACTGATTCACAGACCCGAGCTGCCTTGGGGCATCAATCACTTCGGTTTTGAAGTCGAAAACGTCAAAGCCATCGAGGAAGCCGCTCAAACCACATCACAGTCCAACATCTACGGGGCGGTGGCGGAGAATTGGATACGCGATATAGAAGGCAACAGGGTGGACATCACAGAACACGGCTGGCCGATCTGAGCCAGCACTTGAGAGAGCAACCCACGAGAATGTGACGTGGAGGGAAGGTGTTTACTATGGCTCAGGGAGAATCAATGAAAGTCAAAGTCTTCAACCGGCAAGGCCAGCTCGTCGGCCCCATTGAGATGCCACGCGTGGTCAAGACCGACACGCAGTGGCGTCATCAACTCACACCCGAACAGTTTGAGATTGCTCGTGGCAAGGGCACTGAGCGACCGTTCTGTGGCACCCTCCTGGACAATAAGCTCCACGGGGTATACGGCTGTGTCTGCTGCGGGCTGCCCCTGTTCTCCTCGGATGGCAAGTTCAACTCCGGAACCGGCTGGCCTAGCTTCTTCCAGCCCGTGGCCGAGGAGAACATCATCACGCATACAGATCGCAGCTATGGCATGATCCGTACGGAGATCATGTGCGCTCGCTGTGATGGCCATCTCGGCCATGTATTCGATGACGGGCCAGCCCCTACCGGGCTGCGATATTGCGTCAACTCCGAGTCGCTCGTCTTCACAGATGAGCAGGACCTGTCGAAGTTAGCCGACCCTGCTGCTGAAGCCGCAGGCAAGGAAGCATCCTCCGGTCGTTCCTAGCGGAGGGGCGGCGCCCAAAGGCCCATGTCCGATCAGGCTCGACAACGGTCATGGGCCGTCATTCTGGTCTTCCCGAGCGTGTGATGCTGTCTGAGGTGTCCCCGGAGCTTGAGCTTCGCATGGGAAGTGGGTTTGCCCCACACTCTTCTGCCAGCAAGCGACCCTATTCGTAGGAAACTTCTGCCTGCATGAAGGCTTCTTCGATCTCTTTGGCCATGGCATCGATGTCCGCACAAACGGCATAGCGCACGTAACCGGGGAAATGAACCCCAACGACCCCCGTTCGTTCAATCATCAGAAAATTGAAGTGCTCTGCGCTCTCGATCTTCTGGCCGAAGGCTCGAGTGGGGATGAGCCACAAGGTGAAGAAGCCGGCAGCGGGCTCCAGGGCGAGTCGCATCCCGTGGGGGGTTAACAATTCGACTAGCCGTCTGAGTCGTGCGCGGTACATCTCACGGTAGCGCGCAATACCGGCCTGATCATGCTCAAAGGCAGCCACCACGCCGACGGCCATCGGCGCCACGAAACCTGTATCAGTCTTACCCTTGACGATTTTGAGGTCGCCAATGAAGTCGGGCGAGCCGACCATCGCCCCGACATGCCAGCCAGTGCCGTTGCCGATCAGCTTGGCGGCGGTGAAAGCCTCAGCCCAGGACAACTCTGGGAAATCGGGGGCGATCTCCGCGAGGGTGACGCTATCGGAAGCATAGCTGAGGACCACATATGCCGCATCGTTAAACAGACGGATGTGTCGGGCACTACAAACTTCGCAGACCTTCTGGAGCCACTCGCGGCTTGCCACCTGGCCCGACGGGTTGTGGGGATAGTTCATCATGATCAGGTCGGTGCCCTGGGGAATTTCGTCGGGTGCAAAGCGAAACATATTGGCGGGATTCAGAGGCAGAGCACCATGAGTCACGAGCGGATGATAGGCACACCAGTCGGCTGGAATGGGGTACCCAGGGCTGGTCATCGTTGCGACAGTGATACGCTGCTCGGCGCCGCCGCAGGCCAAGGGAACCAGACCCAGGATGGGCTTGATGCCCGGAATGGGGAGGTAATCCACCTCGTCACTAGGACAGGCTCGCCGCACATGGGCCTTAATAAACCGTGGCGCAAAATCGGGGACGCCTGGGCTCGCGTTATATTGATAGGCATGCATCGCTTCATCGTCGCTCATCACCGCGGCGGCCGCAGCCTGGCGGGCGCTGAGCAGCGCTGGCCCCTTGGGCTCACCGATGGACAGGTCGATGAGCTGTACGCCTCGCCCCTGGGCTTCAGCGCGTTTCGCTCGGATCGTTTGCAATACGTTCTCGCCGCCAGACCCCAATCTCGATTGTCGCATACACTACTCCCTTCCTACGCGCCAGCTCTGGCTGAAACCTGGTGCCTAATCATGAGGTTTCTTTGACACTCGGTGAGTAAGAAAACGGCCTGCCGCGCTGCCATGGCCTCAAGCCATGCTGGCGGCTTGAAACAACCGTACACTGGCTTCGCCGTCAACGATGATTTCAAACAGAGTCGAGCGGTGCTGCCCTTGGGCCTCTTGATAGGTGGTGATGAAGGACTCCAGTGAGGATGGACACACGTATGGGAGGTGAAAATTCTCCGCAACCCCTTGAAAATGCCAGGGATGCGGGTTGCGTAGACGCTCGCCCACGTCAGCGAGATCAAAGAAGTGAAAAATGGCTCCACTCTGATTATTGATGACAATGACATATACTGGAATACTCGCCCCGGCCACCAGTGCCAGAGCATTGAGGTCGTGAAGCAGTGCTTGATCCCCAATGAGCACCGTGCAAGGCGTATGGAGCCCCTCACCAAAGCCAATTCCTGACGACAACACGCCATCAATGCCTGTAGCGCCGCGATTGGCACCGACATGGAGGGCTTTCTGGAGACTCGGTACGAAGTATTCCGCCTCACGGAAAATCAGGCTCGCCGACAAAAACACCGCCGAGTCGTGTTGAATATGCTGAAAAACCTCGTAGATCACGCGTCCTTCCGTGAGAGGTTTGGCGCTATGTGTGCCCAGGAGCTTGGCCAGCTGCTGAGGTGCGACCGACTCGCAGTCCGCCAGTGCGCGGGCGAGAGATCCCGGTTGTCGAGCCGGGAGAGCCGACGAGAGCTCTGCAGCCAGGGTTGATGGATTGCCCCACACCTTCATCGTCGGATAGATGAATTCATTCTCGATGGCGTCCTGTCGCAGTGGGTAGTCAGAACACAGGATGAATTCTCCGCGTTGGACTTCGAGAAACTCCCGGACAGGCTCCGACACAATGCGATCGCCGAAGTAGAGCACAAGGTCTGTCGGGGGCAGGCGCGAGACCTCTCGGCGTAGATACAGATTGTAGAGCGCCAGAGCTGCGGCTTCTTGCCCGTCACAACGCAGGCCGGAGTTGATATCGGCGAAGAGTGGGGCCGCCAGGCGAGTCGCCAACGTCTGTAGCGCAGTCGGTTTACTGGTTGGCGCCAGAGGTCCAGCCACGCAGATAATGTTGCTCGCCGCAGTGATGCGGTCGACGATACGCTGGGTATCAGGCTCTGCAAGTCGGGGTTGCGGCAGCAGGTATTCGCAATAAGGTTGATCTCGCACCAGCCAACGGTCGAGCGCGGCCGCCTCTCCAGCAGGCAAGCTGTCCATGGTGAAAGTGTCATCGACGAACGGCTTGCGGTAGGCCATATTCAGATGCACCGGCCGCGCCGTACGCTGGGCCTCGAACACAGCTTGATCGAGGTCTGCAAGCAGGGCATGCAAAAAGAGCTGCCTTTCGGGAGCCGGGATTTCAAACGTCACCTGTGCAAAGGGAGCGAAGAGATCGCGCTGGGGCAGCGTTTGGTTGGCTTTCGCATAGTGAAGCTCAAACGGCCGGTCCGTGGTCAGCACCAGCAACGGCGTGCCGGCCAGCGACGCTTCGGCCACGGCCGGCAGATAGTTGGTTGCCGCTGTCCCCGAGGTGCACACGAGGCAGGGCAACATCCCACCCTTCGCGGCT
The DNA here is from genome assembly GCA_963707985.1 of uncultured Nitrospinota bacterium. Taxonomy (GTDB): domain Bacteria; phylum Tectomicrobia; class Entotheonellia; order J063; family CAVPRW01; genus CAVPRW01. The sequence goes on from CAVPRW010000032.1 coordinate 132,167, forward strand.
CCTTGCGCCCAAAACGCGGCACTCCGCTCGTCATTAAACAGTTTCATCTCGACCGCAGGATTATTTTCTAGCGCCAGCACGAGCGGGATTGCACGAGCACCTGGGGAGAGACAAAAGAGCTCCACACCACACCGGCGCAGCTCCTCGACCACGACGGTGGCGTGAAGGTGTGCAAGCCCCCTCGGGGCGAGTCTACTCAGATCCATCTTTTGGGTTGGCAGCATGTCTCCTCATACTCTCAATCAGCTGCGGTGCGCAAACATGGCACAACTTCCTGCCCAAACAGCCGTATCGATTGCAAGACCGATTCCGGTGGGATACGGCCTCCGACATTCGACTCCATAATGAACCCCGACAGGCCAAAGTTTTCCTGCAGGATTTGCAATTGCTTCGCCACGTGTTCGGGTGTACCAAATACCACGCGCTCCCGCACCACGTCATCATAAGTGAGGGTAGCGAGGCGATCAGCTCGCGTGGCCCGAACACCTCCGTCTGCAGCGCTAGCCGATCGCTGCAGCGCTTGGCGCAAACGGTTATAGTGGTGCATGGTACTGTCCATTGGCTCAGCGAGCGCCTTCTCCGTCGTGTGCGCAACATAGATGGGGAGACGCAGCACGACGTCCCCGTCGCCCGCATGTCCGGCCTCACGCCAGGCGGTGCGATAGTCTTGCAGCACCAAATCGATATCTGACATGACTGCAGAGCCCACACCCGCAAAGATGGGGAGTCCCAGACGTCCCATGACGGAAAAGGTCTCTCTGGTCGTGGCGGCGGCGCGTAGAGGCGGATGCGGGTGCTGAAATGGTTTGGGGATCAGGCACACGTCGCGGAACGTGTAGTACTTGCCGGTATAGGAAAAGCGTTCTTGGGTGAAGGCAAGCCGCATGACCTGTAGGAACTCCTCAAATCGGTCTCGGCTCTCGGCGTAGGGGATATCATAGCCATCGTAGGAGCGCGGGAAGCTACTGCGGCCGATGCCCAGGTCAACACGGCCCTGGCTGATGTTGTCCAACGTAGCAATCTCTTCCGCCATGCGCACCGGATGTCCAAGCGGGAGAACCAGCACCGCCGTGCCCACCCGTAGCCGACTGGTGCGCGCCGCAATGGCGGTCGCCCACACCACAGGGGCCGAGGCCACCGAGGGGATAGGGCCAGTTCCGCCTGGGGGCGCGAAATGCCGTTCCGCGAACCAGACACCATCAAAGCCCTCGGTTTCCGCCGCCTCTGCCAGGATGAAGGCCTCATCGAACGCCTCACGTTGCGTCCGATCGTGGCGGTAGTCGCATTCCATCATCAATCCAAGGTGCATCACTCTTCTCCCTTCGCTTGGTCATATGGGCATGGCTGGAGGCAGCCTCTCAGACCCAGGGGCTGCACTGTCGCCAGTCACCTGATAGGTCAATTACCTGCTTATATTAAGGCACAATTGCAGCCAGGGCAATCCTCCACATGCTACCTTACGGCTTGAGCCGCACCTCCTCGTACGGTCCGGACCATTGATATGGGATACTCAAGCCCTGGGCCGGCTCGGCCACGCGTGGACCCACTCCCGTGAGCCCGGCGCTTTCGTATACGGGGACGAACATGACGGGCTCACGGACCAGAGGTTGCCACTGGTGGAGCCGTTCTCGACGGCGAGGGGGATTGCGCTCGCGGGCTTGGTTCTGAAACAGCTCATCAAGGTCGGGCTACCCCCCATAGGAAAACTCCCCCGAGTAGACGACGTAATTCGCTAAGCGCGCGCCGGCGCTGCTCAAATAGAAATAAGAAAGGCGTCGCTACCGTCCAAGACCGCTGCAGTATCGACAGCGGCGCTGCGTCCGAGCGAAAGAGCGCGGCACCGCCCACGTCTGGGGTTCTAATAGAAGGATGCACTGTAAACCCGCTCCTGCCTGACTGTCAAGACTGGAGACCCATTCTTGCCGGGGATGTCACGCACATACCCGTGCAACCGCTGCCAGCTTCCGTTACGGCGACCTCTCAGCCTTGACAGACAAGGAATCTTCATGACATAGTGCACAAGCTCCTATGGATTTGGAGCGCAGACGTCGGCGGTGCGATGATTACTACGTATAGATTCTTTAGGAGCTGACCTCTGGCTATGCTCTTGGTTAATGCCTGATATTGGATCTCGTGCAACGCTCCCCGATGAGCTCCGGCAAGATACTTCTAGATACACAATGACGCCCAAGAGCACTCGGCTGCTGTACTGGCTTATGCGACAGGTGCTGTGCTGCAGGCCTGATTCAGGCCTGCTGATCGACCACCCCATAGCAATGCTACCTCTCTGAGGCTCGGATTCTACCTGAGGCTCCCAGGCGGAGCAGGAGTGCACAATGGCCACCATCCCCCGTCCGTTACCCAATCATCTCAAAGCCTTTATCGCCGAGGTCGAGCAGGTGGTGGCGACCACTGAGGACCGCCGTGATACCATCGCCCGACTTACACCAAGCTTTGCGACTTTGCTTGGCGATCAGACCTGGTTACACGCAGATTTTCGACTGCCCGTAGCGGAGAAGTTCGTGCAATATGCCATTTACCGTGCCGAAGACGCCTCGCTATCGGTGATGGCCATGGTTGTTCCTCCGGGCGTGGCGACGCCTGTGCATGACCATCGTGCCTGGGGTCTGGTCGGGGTCTATCAAGGACGCCAACGCGAGAAAGTGTATCGGCGTGTTGACGATGGCTCGCGCTCAGACTTCGCGGATTTGCAGCAAGTGGCTGAAAATATTCTCACACCGGGCGATATCACCACGTTGGTCCCGCCCGAAGGGGATATCCACATGATCGAGACGATCTCGGACGAAGCCTCGATCTCGATCCACGTGTTGGGGAATGACATTGGCTGCGAACATCGCCATCGCTATGATGTAGAACATAAAGCCGTGCATCAGTTCAGGTCGGGCTACATCAATACCTCCTGTGTTACGTTCCGTTTGGCCCATCAGCACCTGATCGTCCCGGATGTCCAACAAACGGTCGGCTTCTATGAGCAAATATTCGGGGCCGCGAAGGTAGAGGAAGCTCGGGTCAACGGCGTGCCCTTGGTCGTATTATATCTGGATAGCGGCGAGGTATGGGTGTCTGGTGAAATCATTCCAGGGTTGCAGACACACGTGGGATTTGCAGTCGACGATTTCGACGGGGCGGTGGAGGAGCTCAAGATGCGCTGGGTCGAGTTCATCAGCGAACCACTGCACATCGGCAGGAGACATGTCATCTTCATCAAGGACCACAATGGCCAGCATGTTGGGATTACCACCGATCGATGAATCCCAGCCCCGGTCCCCCCACATGCCGGCAGAGGGCTGAGATGAGCACAGAAAGGTTGGAGGATGGAGGTTGGTAAAGGGGCATAGCAGCGTAGCCCAGAGTGGTACCTTAGCACCTAGACAGCGTGACAGTGTCAGCCTTGCTTATGAGGGATGTCCTCAATGCAGAAGACTCAGTACGAGGTCGTTCGCAGAGAGTTCGGTCAGCAGGCCCCACACTTTGGAGAGCAAGGGTTAACGCTCGCCAACCAGGAGTATATCCAATGGATGGTCATGCATCTGGATCTGCAACCGCACTTCCAGGTGCTCGATGTTGCCGCCGGGACGGGGCATTTGAGTCGAGCCATCGCCCCCCACGTCCGGCGCGTCGTGGCCATGGATCTGACCCCCGAAATGCTGGCCCAGGGACACCGGGAAGCAGCACAGCAGGGGCTGATGAATGTGGTGTTCGAACCGGGTGAGGCGGAGCACCTGACCTATGGGAACGAAGCCTTTGACCTGGTCGTCACACGGTTTTCGCTGCATCACTTTACCGACGCCCTGGCTCCGATGCGGGAGATGGCCCGTGTATGCCGCCGCGGAGGGCGCGTGGTAGTGATCGATATGATTTCTCCCGATGATTCGGCCATAGCGCTAACGTACAACCGCTTAGAGCGCCTGCGCGACCCATCGCATGTGCGAGCTCTGGCCGCTGACGAGTTGCCGCGAGTGATGCGAGAGGCGGGGTTGGATATCGTGCATCGATCCTCCCGTGATGTCGAGGTTGACCTCGATCGCTGGCTCGATTTAACCCGCGCCGGGTCTGCGGCCCGAGAAACGATCCGCGAGGCGCTCATCCAGGACATCCAGGGCCTCAAGACCACGGGTATGCGCCCCTATAGGCGCGACCAGGAACTAAAGTTCCTGCATGCCTGGCATATTGTTGTGGGCCTAAAGTAGCGAACCATGTGCATACGACGCCGCAGCTGCGGCGGGAGGATTGCTATGATCCAGACAATGCGTTTGGCCCTCCTCGTGTTTCTAGCGCTGGTGTCGCTGAGCATAAGTGGGCTGGCGCAGGCACAACAAACCAGCATGACCTTCTTCGTCACCAGCGTCGGCCCTGGCAAGGGAGCGGACCTGGGAAGGCTCGATGGGGCAGATCGCCACTGTCAGGCGCTAGCGCAGGCGGTGGGCGCAGGTGACCGCACCTGGCGAGCCTACCTCAGCACGCAGGCCGTGGGCGAAGCCCAGGCCGTCAATGCACGTGATCGCATTGGGCGCGGCCCATGGCAGAACGCCAAAGGTGTCGTGATCGCCAAAGATGTCGACGAGCTGCACGGCACCAACAATCTCACTAAGCAGACAGCGCTTAACGAGAAGGGCGAGATGGTCAACGGCCGCGGCGACACGCCCAACCGGCATGACATCCTCACCGGCTCCACGCCGGATGGACGCGCCTTTCCTCCTGCCGAGGACCGCACTTGCGGCAACTGGACCAAGAGTGGGCAAGGGGCGGCCATGGTCGGCCACCACGACCGCATGGGGACCAATGAGGAGCCACCAGCGAAGTCCTGGAATTCGTCGCATCCGTCGCGTGGGCCAGACGGCGGCTGCAGTCAGGCCGATCTACGCAGCACCGGCGGCGACGGGCTGTTGTACTGCTTTGCCGTAAACTAACGTGTTTCACCATGGACTTGATCGAACGTTTCCACCACGGCTGGTCGTCTGTCAGCCCGTGGCATCAGGGCTTTGAAGGCCGTCGCAGCTTGGAGACCAGATGATCCTTAAGCCGCCGTCCAACGCATTGTAACCCCCCGGCACGCCGTGGAGCAGGCCCAGTGGTCCACCGCGCAGCACCTCCTGCTCCGCCACGCGTGCCTCCTGACGCCCAAGGAATTGTATTCCCCATGATTCCCGCTTATCCCGTCGCCCCTCTTGCGTTACCACGTGTTTCATGCTACAAATGCGCCGATGACCGACGCGGTTTCCGAATGAGGTGTCTATGCTCAACCCCTGGGTGGCTCATTATGAGCCGGGTGTCCCCCCGACCCTGGATTATCCCGCGGTGACCCTGCATGGGCTGCTGGAGCAGACCGCCGAACGCTATCCGAAGCGTCTTGCCACTATCTTCCTTGGGGCGAAACTCTCCTACCAGGCGTTGAATGAGGCAGCCAATCGTTTTGCCCATGCGCTCCTAAATCTTGGGCTGCAGCAGGGCGACCGGGTGGCCCTCATGCTGCCGAACTGCCCGCAGTTCCTCATCGCCTTCTATGGTGCATTGAAGGCCGGGGCCGTGGTCGCCGCGATGAATCCACTTTACACTCCGCGCGAGGTCGAATATCAGCTCAACGACGCCGAGGCGGAAACCTTGGTGACCCTGAGCAAGTTCTATCCGACCGTGGAGGCCGTCCGTCGTAAAACCGCACTGCGGCGGGTCATCGTCACCAATATCAAAGAGTACCTGCCAATGGCGCGGCGGACACTTTTCGGGCTACTTAAAGAGCGCAAGGAAGGCCATCGAGTGAGCCTTCGTCGTGATGCTCACACCCATTGGTTTCAGGGTCTGCTAGCGGCACCGCGTACCTCAAGTACCCCGGGCATCGTCGTCGACCCGAGTACGACCGCCTTATTACAGTATACGGGGGGCACGACCGGCACCCCCAAGGGGGCGATGCTCACGCACAGTGGGCTGGTGGCTAATACGCTACAGATTCGATCCTGGTTGTCGGACTTCCAGGAGGGCGCAGAAACCATGCTCCTGGTCCTCCCACTCTTCCATGTTTTCGGCATGGGGGCGTGCATGAGCGTGATGGTCCAGGGTGCTGGGACGATGATTCTGCTGCCGCAATTTCGAACCCACGACGTGCTGCAGGCGCTCAGTAAATACCGTGCCACCCTGTTTCCAGGCGTGCCGAGCATGTATGTGGCCCTCAACAACTCCCCCGAGTTGCCGTCGGTTGATCTCACCTCCCTGCGTCATTGCTTTAGCGGCGCGGCGCCATTGCCGCAGGAAGTGCAGGAGCGCTTCGAAGCCCACATTGGCGGCCGCTTGGTGGAGGGCTACGGCATGACCGAGGCGAATGCCTGCATCATCACCCCGTTACGTGGCGCGCGCAAGCAGGGGAGCATCGGCGTACCCATCCCGGACGTTGAGGCGAGAATCGTCGACGTCGAGACGGGTAAGCGAACCTTGGCGCCGGGCGAGGTTGGCGAGCTGGTGGTCCGATGTCCGCAGCAACTACGCGGCTACTGGCGCAAAAGCGATGAGACCGCCGAGGTGTTGCGGGACGGGTGGATTTATACAGGTGATATCACCCGGATGGACGACGACGGATTTTTTTACATTGTGGACCGGAAGAAGGATATGATCCTGTCAGGAGGCTTCAACGTCTATCCCCGTGACGTCGAAGAGGTGCTCTACCTGCATCCAAAGGTCCGGGAGGCTTCGGTGATCGGCATTCCAGATGCCTTCCAGGGTGAGCGAGTCAAGGCCTTCGTGGTGCCACATGTAGGGGAGGCTCCCAGCGCCGACGAGATTATCGCATTCTGCCGTAAGCATCTGGTCGTCTATAAAGTGCCAACACAGGTAGAATTTCGGGACAGCTTGCCTAAGACAATGATCGGGAAAGTGTTACGCCGGGTATTGATGGAGGAGGAGCGGCAAAGGACTGTGTCGTCATGATCAAGGAAATCATCGATGCCAATCTCATGGAGGATTTGTTGAAGGCAGCGGCTCACCTAGCTCGTGTGGGAGCCCCGCACTTGTGGCTCGATTACGACGCCGAGGCAGACGCGCTATACGTGAACTTTCAGAAACCCCAGCGGGCGACGGAGAGTGAGTTACTCGACAATGGGGTAATCTTGCGCTACCGAGGCGAAAAATTGGTCGGGATGGTGGTGTTTGACGCCTCCAAACGCTAAGCGCTCGAGTCATCGGGAGCATTGGGGAGCAGGTGCCCAGCGTGCGGTGAGGAGAGGAGATCGGCGGCACATGTTGCCCTTGGTATCGGAGGATGAGGTGCTAGGAACAACAGGCCATGCCGTCGACCCCAGCCGCGCGAGAGAGGTGGATAACAGACGGCTATGAGTCGAAAAGTCGTGACCATCGGCGGCGGAGCGGGGCAGTCGCGGGTGTTGGCCGGGCTGAAGCGTGTCAAAGCATTAAAGGATCTGGAGGTGACGTCGATCGTCACAGCGGCCGACAGTGGTGGCAGCAGTGGACGGTTAAGGGATGAGTTCGGTGTGCATCCATGGGGCGATATTCTCCGGTGTATCGTGGGTCTTTCCGATGCCCCCGAGGATTTGCGCGAGCTCTTTTTGTATCGTTTTCCGGGCACCGGTGATCTGGGGCAGCACACCGTCGGCAACATCATCCTCACCGCCCTGAATCAGCTCAAAGGTAGCCCGTTGGAGGCCGTCCTGGCGTTATGCCACCTGCTGCATGTGCGCGAAATGGTTTTACCGGTCACCGAGGCGAGCGTGCAGCTCTGTGCGCTTCTGGAAGATGGAACCATTGTGCGCGGTGAGCATAATATCGATGCCCCGAAGTACGACCCGCACCTTCATATCAAAGAAGTTTGGCTGGAGCCCCAAGAGTGCGCCCCCGTCCCAGGGGTGTTGCTGGCCATTGCTACGGCTGACCTCATCGTCCTTGGACCCGGTGATCTGTATACCAGCATTTTGCCGAATCTCCTGGTGCCCGGCGTAGCCCGAGCCATCAGCCAGGCACGCGCGAAGAAAGTGTTTGTATGTAGTCTGATGACCAAGTTGGGCGAGACCCATGGCTTCAAGGCTTCTGATTTTGTGACATTGATTGAATCCCACATGGGGACCAGACTGGATTTTGTCATCTGCAACACCGCGACCCCTGCTCCCGAGGTGTTGGAGAGCTACCGCGGTGAGCACGCTGATCGAGTTGAAGTCGATCTGGAACTCAGCGACGGCGAGCGCCAGATCATCGCCGCAGACGTCCTCTCCGCCGGCATTCGTGCCCGCCACGATCCTTCCAAACTTGGCCTGCTCCTGGCGGCGTTGCTTTGACTGCAGGTCGCCATTCTCAACCGAACGACTGGCATAGAGGTGATGGAAAGTAATTTCCTTTCAGCGCATTTCCCGCTTGACACGACTAGACGGCTTCTTTAGGATGCCGCACGGACTCTTACCTGAAGCGGATATTCACGGAGGAGGACTCGTGATGACACACAAGATTAGTCTGACCGTGAACGGCATGCAGGCCTCCCATGAGGTCGAACCACGCCTACTCCTGGTGCATTATTTACGGGACGTCCTGGGCCTCACGGGAACCCATATCGGCTGTGATACCAGCCAGTGTGGGGCGTGCACGGTGATGTTGAATGGAATGGCGGTCAAATCATGTACGATCTTGGCCGTGCAGGCCGATGGCGGCGAGGTATTGACCATTGAGGGCATGGGGACAGAGGATCAGCTACACCCCTTACAGGAAGGTTTTTGGGAAGAGCATGGCTTGCAGTGTGGGTACTGCACCCCAGGCATGATCATGGCAGCTCATCAACTGCTGCAGCGCAACCCCGATCCCTCAGAGGCAGAGATTCGTTGGGGGCTTGAGGGGAATCTGTGTCGCTGCACCGGCTATCAGCACATCGTGAAGGCTGTGCAGTACGCCGCCCGCAAAGTGGCAGGCAAGTGAGGAGGTCAGGCCATGGCAACGTCGTTGGTTGGATCCCGCATTAAACGCCGCGAGGATCCGCGCCTCATTATGGGTCGTGGCACCTTTGTGGATGACATCCAGCTCCCGCGCATGACCTACGCCGCCATTCTGCGTAGTCCCTATGCCCATGCCAGGATTCGCGGCATCGACGTCAGCAAGGCCAAAGCGCTGCCCGGAGTCGTCGCCGTGATGACGGGGGCCGACCTGCAGGGGAAAAACGTGCCCTGCGGCTGGACGCTGCCCGATATCAAGGTCGCCCCACATCCCGCCTTGGCCGTGGGAAAGGTCCGCTATACTGGCGATGCGGTGGCGGTGGTGGTGGCAGAGGAGCGTTACATCGCCAGGGATGCACTGGACCTAATCGAGGTCGATTTCGAGCCCTTGCCTGTGGTGGTGGATGCAGAGAAAGCGATCCAACCAGGAGCCCCACAGCTTCATGATGAAGTACCCAATAACACGACTTTTGTCTGGAAGATTGCCGGAGGGGATATCGACAAAGCCTTCCGGGAAGCGGAAGTGGTGGTGAAAGAGCGTATCGTCAATCAACGCCTGATCCCCAACGCCATCGAGCCACGCGGGATGGTGGCCCAATACACCCCGGGCAGTGGCGATCTGATTCTTTGGACCGCCACCCAAATCCCGCATCTGGTAAGGCTCTTGCTCTCGATGGTGATCGGCATTCCTGAGCATAAAGTGCGTGTCATCGCGCCTGAGGTCGGCGGGGGATTCGGGTCGAAACTCTACCTCTATCCCGAGGAGGTCATCATCGCCACCTTGGCGAAGACGACAGGGCGCCCGGTGAAGTGGATCGAAGAACGGCGCGAGAACTATGTCGCCACCACACACGGGCGCGACCAGGTGCAATACGTGGAGGTCGCCGCGAAGCGTGATGGCACGATTACTGGTCTGCGGGTCAAAAGCATCGCCAACATGGGAGCCTATCTATCCACCTTCGCGCCGGGGATCCCCACCATCCTCTTCGGCCTGATGCTGGCGGGTAATTATCGCATCCCCAACATCGCCTGCGAGGTGACCGGCGTACATACCAACACTACATTGGTAGATGCATACCGCGGCGCCGGGCGCCCAGAGGCCACCTATCTGGTTGAGCGCGCGGTGGATTTGACAGCCAGGGAGTTAGGGATGGACCCGGCAGAGATTCGCCGTCGGAACTTCGTCCCAGCCAACGCCTTCCCCCATACCACGGCGACTGGGGTGACATACGATAGCGGGAACTATCAACCGACCCTCGACAAAGCCCTCGAGATCGCCGGTTATCAACAACTGCGCCAGGAGCAGGAGCGGCTGCGCCAGCAGGGAAAATACCTTGGCATCGGGGTGACGACCTACGTGGAAATCTGTGGCATGGCGCCGTCCCAGGTGCTGGGCGCGGTCGGTGCCGGGGCTGGAGGTTGGGAGAGCGCCACGGTGCGCGTCCACCCGACGGGAAAGGTGACGCTCTACAGCGGCGCTTCGTCGCATGGACAAGGACATGAGACGGCCTTCGCACAGATCGTGGGCGATGGTCTGGGCATACCTTTTGAGGATGTGGAAGTGGTCCACGGCGACACGGCCCAAGTGCAGTTCGGCATCGGCACATTTGGCAGCCGTAGCGCCGCCGTTGGCGGTATGGCAGCGGTGATGAGCGTCAACAAGATCGAGGAAAAAGCCAAGAAGATCGCTGCGTTCTTACTCGAAGCCGCGGAGGCGGACCTGGTGTTCGAAGGCGGCCAATTCTTCGTCAAAGGCACGCCGGGACGAGGCATTACCATCCAGCAAGTGGCCATGGCCGCCTATGTGCCTCATAAGTATCCCACCGGTTTAGAGCCTGGGTTGGAGGCTACGAGCTTTTACGACCCCTCCAACTTTACCTGGCCCTTCGGCAGTCATGTCGCGGTAGTCGAAGTGGATCCCGAAACAGGGGTGGTCAAGCTGCTGCGCTATGTGGCGGTGGATGACTGCGGCCGGGTGATCAATCCCCTCCTGGTCGATGGACAAATCCATGGGGGGTTGGCCCAGGGCATCGCCCAGGCGCTCTATGAAGAGGCTGTCTATGATGAGAATGGACAGCTCGTCAGCGGATCGCTGATGGATTATGCCGTACCCAAGGCTGATGACCTGGTGAATTTCGAGCTGGATCGCACCGAGACGCCATCGCCGGTCAATGCCCTCGGCGTCAAAGGCATCGGCGAGGCGGGGACGATCGCGTCCAGCGCCACAATTGTCAATGCCGTGGTCGACGCGCTCGCGCCATTGGGTGTCAAACACCTTGACATGCCCCTCAAACCCGAGCGGGTATGGCAGGCGATCCAGCAAGCCCAGGCAAGGAGGTGATGGTGATGGCAGCGACCACGTTCGAGTACCATGCTCCGACCACGCTCCAGGAAGCTCTCACGCTCCTTACGCGGTATGACGGTGAGGCGAAGATTCTAGCTGGCGGCCATAGCTTGCTCCCCATCATGAATCTCCGATTGGCCCAGCCGAAAGCGCTCATCGACATCGGCAAGATCGCAGGTTTGTCGGGCATTCGCGAGGACCATGGCACGATCGTCATCGGCCCTATGACCACCCACTACATGGTGGAAAGCTCAGCGCTCCTCAAGCAGAAGCTTCCCCTGCTGCCCGAAACGGCAGCAGTCATCGGTGATGTGCAAATTCGTAACCGAGGAACCATCGGGGGAAGCATCGCTCATGCCGATCCCGCGGGTGATCTTCCCGCTGCCGCGATCGCTCTGGATCTGCAGCTGAAGCTTGTCGGACCACGTGGAGAGCGCACCCTCAGCTCTCGAGCGTTCTTCATCGACATTCTCACCACAGCCTTGCAGCCCGATGAAATTCTCACTGAGATCCGTGTGCCGGCCTTCGCACCTCGCACCGGGAGCGCCTACGAAAAATTTCCCAATCCAGCCTCGCGCTATGCCATCGTCGGCGCTGCCGTGGTGGCCACCGTGGACGGCAACGGCGTGTGTCAGAAGGCTAGTGTCGGCCTGAACGGTATCACGGGAAAACCGATTGCGGCATTAGGGGTCGAGCAGGCCCTCGTCGGCAAGCGCCTCGATGACCAGTCCATCCAGGAAGCGGCGGCCAAGGCGGCAGACGGCCTGGATCCGTTAGGGGACATCTTTGCCTCCGCTGTGTATCGGGCGCATCTCGCCCGCGTCTTTACGAAACGTGCCCTGACGAAGGCCAGCCGCCGGGTGTGAGTTTTGTAGTTGGGGGCTTTATCCAGGCCAGGCTTGGGGTCGGAGGATCCTACTCCAACCTGGCCTTTTTGTTACTGGGGTCATCGCTAGCGAGGAGACGCCTGAATTCAGTCAGCACGGCTATAGCCCGAAGCTCACGAGTGCCGTAAGGCGTCCGGCGCTCGTATGGTTGAAAAAGCTAACGATTAGGATAAGTCGCCTCCAAAAGCGCCAGCGCTTTTGGAGGTCGATCTTCATCCTTTTGTTAGGCCGGATTTCATCGAAAAAGGTAGCGTCTCCTATGTCTTATTTCGCTTAATAGCGTCAAGACGCTTTATCAAGGAGCTAACTTCCAGACTCAGGGTTGGTCGAGATTGCGCAACGGGCTCGATGAGGTTCTTGAGATCAAGTGCGTTCTCTGCAGTCGCCAATTCAACAGCAAGATTCAATATCGTTACAGCGGTATTGTCATCGGCGGTTTCTGACAGTTGCACCAAGGACTGAAGAGATTTATGTTCTCCAAGTCGATAACTAGCTGCTAGGAGATGGGCCTTGGCAAATACACTCTTTTCAGATACTAGTTTTGCAGCCAGGATTCCGGCAATTCTCACTGCCCCTAAGCGACCAATTGAATCCGCGGCATACGCTCGCACACTTTCGTCTGGATCGTCCAGGGCTGTCACCAATGTTGGCAAAGCTCTGAGATCTTTCAGGCTGCCGATTGCTTCAGCCGCATGGAGTCTTACCAATGGATCGCTGTCGTGGCTAAGCGTGCGAGCTAGAGCATCAATGCCCTCCATATATCTGAGCATCCCCAAGGATTCGGCGGCCTCTATACGAACTAAAGAATCGGTATCTGTCAACAGGGTTAGAAGGGCTGCTCCAACATTCTCATCGCCTAGTTGACCAAGCGCATGGGCAACGTTTGCCCTTACGCCAGCATCAGGGAAATCCAAAAGCTCCAGCAGTACAGGTACCGACTCTTGCGCGCCCATTTCTTCCAGGTCTGCAATAGCGGCACGTCTTTCCTTGGCAGAACCATGTTTGCATTGGAAAATCAATGATTCGGTTTGCGATTTTCCGTTCATGATGTCACTCCCTGTTAGCTCTCGAGCCACGACAGCCAAGGCCTTTCTGCGTAGCGATAATCTTCTTCCATTTTTCTGTGTCGGATCGTCTCGTTTGTTGGGCCATCCTTCTCAACATTTCACAGAGCATCTCGCGAGTGATCTCTCCAGCAGTAGCCGCAAGCCCAAGGGCAATGGCTAGGTCTCTGGCCTCGTTGACAATATGGTCGTGAACAACGCCACCTATAGCCGTCATCAAAACGGCCGTAGTAAGCGTTCCACTGACGTCCTTCAGCATTTCTCCAAGCGCTTTAGCCTGCCTCTGCACAAGGCCGGGATCGCGCGCCACCATGGTTACAGTCGTTCCAGCAAATAGGAGAGCGCCGGCGGCGTAAAGCAGAGCCACTGCATCGGCCGGCCCGGGTTCTGGCCCATCCAGTACCGCAACCGCGCCCACGGCCGCCCAACTGAAGTTACGCTTTTCAACGGGCTGGAGGTCGTCTTTCCGGGCTTGTGCAAACGCGCTCAGTTTCGATTCTATACTTGTGATATGATCCTTAATTTCCTGCTGTATAAGAGGATCGACATTTGCAAAATATGGATTCGATGATAATCCGCGTAACAAATGGAGTATAAAATCCATCCGGGAGAGCTGTTCTTCAACAGTCAGCTTGTTGAACGTCTCAATTTCGAGGCGCAAGATGCCGACATCCCATTCATATGCCTCCTTAGGGGTCAGCTTTACGAGTTTGCCGCCGCGCTGAATCCTCCGAGGGCCACCCCTCTGTTGTAAGACATGTGCAAGTTCATGCCCTAGAAGACGCCGACCCTCGTGTGTGGAAGGCGCATATTGCCCTGCCCCAAACACGAGATGCTGTCCGGCGGTATATGCCAACGCATTCACAGCCTGCGCCGATTGAGCCGCTTGCGTGTCGGTGTGTACCCTGACGCGACTGAAGTCATAACCGAACCGAGGCTCGAAGAAGGCGCGCGTAGCCGCGTCGAGGGACTGACCAGGCTCAGCTAATACTTCGTGGATGATTGGTGGTGCTGCAAGCTGTCCCGTATCACTGGCTTGGATGCGCTTAGTCTGCAAGGACTCGTGTTCATGGCCCTGTTGCACCGTCTGACACTGGGGGCACCCTCCGCCGCAGGGACAAGCATGCTGTGGTAGCTGTGGCTCAGGCATGCGCATCACCTGCTCAGCGACGCGGTCTGCTTCCTCCTCGTAGATGTCTCCAGGAGTATTGACCGCGAGTTGTGGTTGAATCTTTACTGCTGCTTTAGCATGCACTGGTATCCGGGAGAAATCATGACTAAAGGAACCAGGCACGGTCGCATAGGAGACGGCCTCAAGGCCATCAGGTTTAGCCCGCAACAGCTGCTGCATGGCTTGATTTCCAATCGTGCGCTGTAAGTGAAGGAGCGAGTTTGTTTCACGGCTTTGCCCAAAATGTGCCCCCCCGGGTTTCGTAGACTTGACAGACGCAGTCTGCTGAGCTGCCCTCGGTTTCTGTGCGAAAGTGCGCATGGTTAATCTCTTTCCGTTCGATTATCAAACGCCTAGACATAATGACTTCCGAGGGGTAGGCTGACCTCCGACTCAATCGCGGGTTAGCTTGCCAGCAGCCAGAGCCGCCTCGTGCACCATCGCAGGCACGATTGACCACGAACTCGGAGGTCAGCCATGAGTCACTCTAGCACACTCTACGTCGGTCTGGATGTCCACAACGATTCCATTGCGGTGGCCTCTGTCGCCAAAGAGCACGCTGCTGAGGTCATTGACCTCGGCAGCATCGGCACCCGGCAGGCCGACATTGATCAACTCGTCCGCAAGCTTCAAGCCACAGCCAAACACCTGGTCTTCATCTATGAAGCGGGGCCCTGTGGCTCCTGGCTCTACTCGCGATCTGACGAAACAAGGCCATGTGTGCTGGGTCGTCGCGCCCTCCCTCATTCCCAAACAGGCCGGTGACCGCGTGAACACCGACCGTCGTGACGCGGTCCAACTGGCGCGGCTGATGCGCTCAGGGGATCTCACGCCGGTCTATGTCCCAGCGGTCGCAGACGAAGCCATTCGGGACCTGAGCCGTGCGCGTGAAGATACGCTCCACGATCTCAAGACTGCCAAGTTTCGCCTGAACGCGTTTCTGCTGCGGCATGATATCCGCTATACCGGTCGGGCCACCTGGGGCCCAGCTCATCTGCGCTGGCTCAGCGAGGTCGTCTGTCCCACCCCAGCGCAGCCAATCGTCTTCCAAGCATATGTCCGAGCGGTCACCGAGCACACCGAACGGCTCCAGCGGCTTGACCAGGAACTCCATGAACAGGTCACCGCCTGGCGGCTTTGCCCGGTGGTGGACGCGCTCCAAGCCCTCCGTGGCGTGCAGTTGTACCGTGGCGGTCACCACCGTCGCCGCACTCGGCGACCTGACCCGCTTCGATCACCCCAGACCACTCATGAAGTATTTGGGCCTGACGCCGTCGGAATATTCGAGTGGTGAGCGCCGACACCAGGGAGGCCTCACGAAGACCGGGACTACCCATGCCCGTCGGGCCCTCGTCGAAGGTGCTTGGGCCTATCGCGATCCGGCCAACGTGAGTCGGCACCTGCAACTCCGCCTGGAAAAGCTGCCCAAGCCGATCCAGGACACGAGTTGGAAGGCACAGGTCCGCCTGTGCAAACGCGAGCGACAACTGAGCGCACGGGGGAAAAACCCTCATCAAGTTGTGGTGGCGATTGCCCGTGAGCTGATCGCGTTGATGTGGGCCATTGCCAAGCAGGTCCATGTGACCGCCTAGATACGGCCGCTGTATGGTCCCTGCATCGAGCGTCCCAAAGGATTTGCAGGGCAGCTCCCCAAGTCCATCGGAAGAGGTGCAGCCCCGGTGTGGTGTCACCCTCGATGGCGTTAAGAGGTTCAAAATCCTCGCTCCTAGATCGAGGCAGGCACCTGACGGATACACGTAAGGTGGTAGCCAACCCACGGATATCAGCGTGATCAACCGTCGTCTTTACTGGCTCCGCCTCTTCCGATCAACAAGGTGAACAACGGATGAACACGTAAAAAATCTTCACCCAGCTCTTGACATCGGAAGTCATATCAACGCTGCGCATCAGGCGCGGCGAACAGCCGGAGCGAGGTACGAGCGGACGCTGTTGGCCGTCGCCTGCATGCGGTTGTTCGGCAAGGACCTGGCACGGCTGTCGGAACTCCCCACGACGCGCCGGGCACCACACCGACAACCGACGCTGATGCGCCTTGCGCCTGCGTCAGACGGTCATGCCGAGAAAGTCCGCGGCCGTCTCGATCTGCGGCATCAGCATCTCGCTGCCACGCACGATCCCGAGACCCCGCGCCTGCGCCGCTTGCAGGAGCGGCGTGTATTCTGGTACCGCCACTACGTCCGCCACCAGCGCTGGCGCAGACACCCGCGAGACGTCGAGAGGCAATGGCCCCTGGCCATTTTGCCCCAGGGAGGTCGCATTGATGACAATATCGAAACCGGCCGGATCAACGACGGCTCCGGCCTCGACTTTACAAGCGGGGGCAGCACGTCGCACCCGGTCTGCCAGGTCGTCGGCCTTGGCCTGGGTGCGATTCGTGATGGCGAGGGAACCGACGCCCGCCAGGGCAAGTGCCACGGCAATGGCCTGCCCCACACCTCCCGCTCCGACCAGCAGTACCCGTGTCGCAGTATCCAAGGCCCGATGTGCTGTAAGGGCCTGGACCATCCCAACACCATCAAACGTCTCTCCGATCAAGCGGCCATCTGGGTCGATCCGGACAGCATTGACGGCACCGCAGGCTTGGGCATTTGGCAGCAGCACATCACACAGCTGAGCGACCGCGGCTTTGTGGGGCATGGTCACGCAAAACCCTGCAAAATCGCGCAAATGTCGCATGCCCGCGATGGTTGCCGCCAAGTGCTCGGGAGGCACTTGCAAAGGGACGAAGAGCGCATCGACGCCACGCCGCTCCAGCAGGGCGTTCATGAGAGCCGGGGCCGACATCGGCCTCTGGACGGTGGAATAGGCGAAGTGGCCATAGAGCCGTGTCGTGGTGCTGATGGGCGGGCGACCGTGCGGCATTGGGACCTCCTCTGGAAAAATGTGCAGAGATGAGGTTGTCATTTCCCCCACCTTGATAGCATGCTGCCGAACGGGCCGAATGAGCGGCAGCCCCCGAAGGGGGCGTCCGTTCGATTCGGATGGATAGGCCGCGCTTTGCGCGGTCTATCCATCCCCGCTCATGCCTAGCGATAAGCGGCGGAAGCGCCGGCTTATCGCTAGGCATGAGCCGCGCGCTCCTCCGCGTCGGCTCCATGCCGTGGTTAGGCGATCGCTTCCTCGCCTAGTAGGTGCGGAGCGAGATATGATCTGTTCTTGAATCTCTGGTGGCAATCACTCCCCGCCGACGTCGTGCCGGCCTTGTAGGCGGAGGCGCTATCTCGGGCCGGTGGGGCGGTTGAGGCTGTTTTTCGTCTGATGCCTGGTCTCTATGCCCGGCTCCTTCGTCCAGTGTTAGCTGTGTCCCACGCTGGTTGGCCGTCTCGGCAAACTCAGCTGCAAGTCGTTGCGTCAGGTGGGGTAGCTCGCTTGCCGTATCAGTATCGCCGGTAGCCTGGAGAAGGTGGACCGCTCGGCTCGTCGCCTCTTCGGCAGACATGTCGCCCCGCTCCACAAACGCAAAGAGACGCCGAAGCTCACCCGGGACACCAAGCCGCCGCTCTTGACGCTCGGGTCGATTGGACTGAAGCCCAATTGTGCTCGCAACATGGGGGAGGATAAGTCGGCTCAACCAGTCTGCGTCCTTGGCAAGGTAATCCGCACTTTGTCTCAGGCCGCCGTAGAGCATAAGTACTTTGGTCACGGCTTTGATGGTCGTCCATATTCTGGTAGACCCGATCTCGACCCGCGCGACGACTGTGATGCCAAGCTGCTCATAGCGCTGCGCGAAGTAATCTCGGCACACACCGTCCGCAAGTTACAAAAGGCGCCCTGCGGCACTCTCAAGCTCGGAATCGGCAAGCGTTTCGGTATATCGGGCATATGGTTCTGCGATAACGATCATTGCGGTTAGGTCGCTCGCACAATCATTCGCCTAATGCCAGGTTGCAGCCGCTGCTGGAATCGATCGGCTGCAACCTCTTGCTAGGCCCGGACTTCGTCACGCATGCTACGCCCTACGGCTTGCTCCAGCACCTCCGCGACCCATTGAGCCACGTCTTTACCAGCCTTCTCGGCCGCAAGAATAATCTTGCGATGCTGCTCCGGCGACAGCTGGACGGTGAATCGTCCAGAGAAGGGCTGATCTGGTACTTCCCCGCGCTCGGCACAAAACGACAGATAGTCCTCGACCGAGTCGGCGAATGCCTGACGGAGTTCATCGACGGATTGCCCCTGGAACGTCACCACATCCCGGATGTTGATGACCTCGCCATGGAACAGATTCGCCTGCTCATCGAAGGCAATGTGGGCGAGATACCTTTTGTATGCCATCATGGCTCTACTCCTGCTTCTGTGAGAAACCGGCGCATCGACACCACGGCGCCTTTGTCCGTCTCTTTCTGTGGATGGGGACGATGAAACACAGCCCGGACACCATGGAGGGCAATACGTACTCTGGAGCCTCGTCCCTCGCTGAGTTCTGCGCCGCATGCGCGCAGCAGACTCTCAATATCAGCCCAAGGGATATTCGCTCGAACAGGATTCTCGAAAATGGCATGTAACGTCCTACGCTGTCTGGCTGTCATTGTACATCACTTATTGCATATACGCCTAATGCGCGAGTTGAGCAGTGCCCCGCAGGGGCATCTGTTCGAACTCCTGGTTCTCCCCGGAGCGGAGCGGAGGGGAAAGGAGTTCGTTGCTCAACTCGCGCATCCCGGAGCGAAGCGGAGGGGGGAATCGGGATAGGGAGGGACCTCGCGGCCTCCCCCCTCCCACACCACCGGACGTACGGGTCACGTATCCGGCGGTTCGGTGGATTGCGTCAGGGTGATCCATCACCCCAACCGGAGCGTCGTCTCCCGGCGTGCCAGCCGTGAGTTCATCCCAGACGCCAGATATGATCCGACACCTCGCCGGATGCCATCTCACCGCTCCACGGCGGGCAACTACCCCTTCCACCGTTCGGGCCTTCGGCCCACCCGCGTGGCGGCTCCGCCTATCTGTTGCCCCGCCTTTCGGCCTTGGGGTGCCTCACGAGCGTCGCCTGCGCCGAGCCTACTATGCCCTCTGCTGACTTCTGCGGGGCGGTCAGGGAGAATTGCTCCGCCCTCAGTCCTGAACCAGGACACACCCGCAGATCTCCCGTGGTAAGCTGTCATACCTTCCGTGCATAGACGCCGGATTTATCAAGCACGCCCCAACTGTGGATGGAGGGCTTAGCGGTTGCGTGCCAGCTCGCCCCGAGCGTACCACACCTCGTATCCGGTTCGTGTCCCTCGCCCCGCACGTTCGTTCCACGCTTCCTTCGGACCCCACCTCGCGGTGACGCCCTGGCGCTTCCCTTGTCCTTCGGCTCCACGTACACCTGGACAGGGGACTTGCACCCCCGAGCATGACCGCATGCACGGCACACACGCGGTCGGTGAGCCGCGCCGTCTTTCGGCGTCGGCTCCACCGAGCAGGACTGTGTCAAAAGTCGATTTTTCGAAATTATGGTCTAGTAAAATCAACAGTTTGCAAATTCCTCATGCCCCAAAAACGCGGTTTTGACACAGTCTGACGACTTGTTGGGCGGCGCGCAAGGAAGCATCGCTTGCTGAGTGATCATGAGTCTCCCGGGAGGCTTTCGGCCTCCTCGATTTCCCTCTGGATGGCCGCCTCGTGGGCATCAAGAGCGAAACGTATTGATTTGAGAACGCTGAGGTAGTCATCCTCTCCGACCATCTGAACGGAGTTCGTTGCGGCGCTGTAGAGCTGATTGTATCGATTCACAATCTCGCGAGCTCGTTCAAGGAGTTCCGTAATCTGGCTCGCGTTCAGCCCTGGAAGTTTGAGTCGGCCAAGAACCGCCTTGGCATCCCGGTGGCCCAGGTGCCCCTTGCGAAGGTCCACGAGCGCGCTAACCAGCGGGTCGTGCTGTGCAGTTACCCGAAGAACGTCGTCTTGGATCTGCGCCTTCGTCGGCCGGCGTGGATGCGAAGCGAGTGAGTCAACGTGCGCATTCTCCGCGAGGCGCTCCCGAAACGCGCCCGCGTCGAAGGTCGGCAAGTTGTTGCGAACCGTCGCCAGGAAGTTGGGAAGGCTGAGCGCGCCCACGGTGGGATCGTAAAGTCGGCCCAGCCGCCAGAGCGTCACATCGTGGTGGGCACGGAACGTAAGCGACCAGAAGCTGCGAGCTTCGTTGAACTCCCGCTCGAACTCGCGGACTGCCTCAAGCAGACGTTGGTACAGTCGCCAGTGAATGGTGGCGGTGACCATGTCGTCGGCGATGGCTCTCACCAGTCGACCGAACTCTTCGTCGTCGTTGGTCTTTATCTCCCGCATCACGTTGGCCCTCGATACGAATCGCCCGATCGCTGCGATGACGATAAGAAATAGCGGTCTGCCGAACGCTCCAGCTCAGCGGCGGGGGCTGACCCACCACTGGCCTCAGACTCAACCGCCGCGCCACGCAGCCCCGCTGGCTCCCCGTCCGCTGCAGTGGGTGGTTAGGGCGGTCAGGAGGCGGAGCCATCTTGGAGCTGCTCTCGCGATGACGTGCTCCTGCTACCTCTCTGCTTCAGAAGCCGAGCACCAGTTTCAGGCCAGCCTCGACCCTGGCCATGATCTCTGGTCGCAGCAGGCTCACTCGCGCTGTGAGATACACCTTGTCGATGGTCAGAAGCTGGGACACATTGATGACAGAGTTTCTCGGAAGCCTTGACTGGCGCCTCTCCAAGAGCACATTGCCAGGGGCTTGTGCCAGGCGCACATTGGACGTGACAACTGCCACAATGACGGTATTAATGCGGCTGTCGTTGAAGGAATCGCTTTGAATCACCAAGACAGGGCGCCGAAAGCCCGGACCAGAACCACCAGGCTCGGGAAGCGAGGCCCACCAGACCTCTCCACGCCGCACTACCAGTCTTCCTTCGGCAGTGACGACCACTGCATGTGCGCCAAGGCCTCATCGAGGCTAGACGCTTCTTGGTTGTAAATGGCGTCGAGGGCCTCGCGCACGCTGTCGTGTTTGTGCGCATCGAGGTAGGCTTCCAGCGCGCGTGAGAAGAGTTCACTCCTCGACATCCCAAGTCGTTTGGCAAGTGCCTCGGCGTCGTGAAAAATAGGATCGGGGACAGAGACCGCAGTTTTCATAAGCTACAGTATAACCAGAGTTATACCTCCAGGCAAGACTTTCTACCTCAAGCCCGAACGCCCAAGCTCACCTGCTGCCGGAAGCCGCAGCGCAGCGGAGGCTGGAGGCAGTCAGGTGCAGCGCCTTGTTAGCCTTTTCCGGGTCTTCGAATATACAGGCTTCCTCCAGTATTCTTCAGACAGAGCGGCATCTTTTCTAGGAGAAAGTCTTTGAAGACGGTCGCTACATAAGTATTGAAGAAAAAGATCTCCCATTCATTGTTATATGACAGAAAAGCTCGAAGAAAATAATCTTCGTTCCAATATATCCCCTTGAGTAACCATTCTGCTGGATACTCAAATGGGTAGAAGACATCGTGGAAGTGCACAAAAACACCAGTAGACAATTGGGGGAGGACTTCAAACATCAGAAACTGTACATCGCTACCACACTTTATGACATGCGTTGAATCAATGAATAACAGATCTCCAGCATGTAATGAACTGAAGGTATCAATAGGTACTTCTTGAACTTTTCTCTCAATGATTCGAGTTGCTCCTTCATCATGAGATTTCAATAACTGTCTGAGCCGATCCGGATAAGGCTCTATAAACGTCATTTCGGGTGGCTGAAGGAAAAACCTTTCAACAGTATCAAGGATAACCGCTGACGAAAAGCCTGATCCAACTTCTATGATTCTTCGTGGCTTGATATGTCTCAGAAAACTATAGAGAAAAATAGCATCTGCGTAACAGAAAACACTTTGATCATAGTAGTAGCGACATTCCTGGTTCTTTGTTTCTGGGAAAGGCAAATCATCATAGAAAGCTTGAAATGCTGTGAGAAGCTCAAACTGATTTTGCCTATTCAAATCGATGGCTGGAAGGTCCATCTTGTCTGTTTTCGTTGATTCTAAATGTACTACAATCTCCTCATGTTTTGGAATTGGTGAATAGTAGTGGCCTGCTGGATATAGACCGGCATCTCTCATCTGTTTACGTAGACGACCTATATAGGGCAATCTGTCAAGTATGTACTGAAGCATCGTTATCCTCTTCATGAAGGCTAATGCGGCGCTCACCTGCGCGGGGGACGGCGAGCCGCAGGCTTGACGGCCGCCGCGGCAGGTGCAGCAGCCTGGTTCGGCGGCGCGAAGCGTGTCCGCCAGAACGCCGCGCCTCAGCTGCGCCCGAAAGCTGAAGCGGAGCGTAAGCTGTAGGGCGTCAGCTGCAGGCGATTGTTGGGCGGGCTCATCGCTTAGCTTTGTATAAACGCCAAGCGCCTGGCACTCCTTTCAGGACATGAGACCCGTTGTCCTCAAATTTGAGACCCGATCCTGCAACCAAATCCTTCACCGTGCTGGAGACAACAACCTCGCTCGGGCCTGCTTTCGAGAGTACGCGCGCGGCAATGTGCACCGCAATCCCACCCAATTTGTCGCCCATCGGCTCACATTCACCCGTATGCACGCCCGCGCGCACCTCGATATCCAATTGCTTCACGCTATCCTCTATTGCCAGCGCACAGCAAATTGCGCGGGCTGGTCCATCAAATGTCGCGAAGAAACCATCTCCCGCAGTGTCCATCTCGCGTCCGCGAAAACGTGCAATCTCCTTCCGGGCCACTGTGTAATACAGATCGAGCAGATGGCGCCATGCGGCATCGCCTAGCTCGACCGCGCGTTCGGTCGAGCGGACCATATCTACGAATAAGACGGTAGCCAAAATGCGATCGGCCATCTCAGTCGAGCGCACCCCTGTCGCAAACTCTTCAATCTCCGCCAGCACGCGCTCTGGGTCAGTGATGAATATGGAGTGTCTGGCGCCAGGGAATTCGACAAACCGTGCGCCTGGAATGCGCGCAGCCAAATCGCGTGCAGCATCGATATGTGCACATGGGTCAGCAGTGCGGTTCATCACTAAGGTGGGCACGCTAATCGTAGGTAGGATAGGGCGAATATCGATCTGCGCATTCATTCGTTCATAGGCAGCGACGGCCGACGGATTCGCCGCCGCGCGAAAGTAGCGCAGCACGGCATCCAGAACCGCAGGATCAACGTCTCTACCATAGCCGGCCCCTGGCCCCACAATGTATGCGAGTGAGGGCCAGTGCTCCTGCACATCCTGAATCATGCGCTCATTGTCTTCCGGCGTTTGGCCCCACGGATAGTCGTCAGCCCGTACCCACCGTGCCTGCGCACCCCAAACGATCAGCGAACGGGTCCGTTCAGGATAGGTCGCGGTAAAGAGGCATGCCATCGACGCCCCTTCCGAGTTTCCTAATATGGTCGCTCGCTCGCTACCCACGGCATCCATTACCGCGCGGATGTCGTCAGTGCGTTCTTCGAGGGTCGCCATCTTTAGTGGACGGTCGGACAGTCCGGTACCGCGTTTGTCAAAGCGAATCAGGCGACAGAACGCACTAAGGCGCTCGAAGAATTGCGCTCTGACCGGCCAGTCCCAGTCGAGGTCAAGATGCGACGTTGTCCCTGGTGCCCAGACCAGATCTACCGGTCCGTTTCCCGTCACCTGATAGGCGACGTATGTGTCACCGCTAAGGGCGTATTTCGTTTCTGGCAACATGACACATCCCTCCAATCATGTGGGGCATGCTTCAGCGGCTTCCTCCGTGTGGCCTGCGGGTGAGCAAATCCCGTCGACGTATATAGCTCGGCAGAAGGTGTCCTTTTCGAATAGCCAGCGGCGCGTGCATTGACGCCCAACGCCACGCGTCAGGCGCGCCTGGAAGCGGGAGCGTAGCGGACGCTGTAAGGCGTCGCCTGCACGCGCTGGTTAGGCGGGGAACCCCCCGAAGTGCTAGGGATAGATCCCATTCTATGGTTGTCACAACCTGAGCAGCTCTTCGGCTACTCCCTCAACTGCTTGGCTGTCTTTGATGTCAACTAATCGTCGAATTTTGAACATGGCTTTCTCGCACCACCAAGAATCAGTCCCCTCTAGACTCAAGGCTGTTAGATTCTCATTGAAACAGTATGTGTTTGGGTTAGCTAGGGGGATGTTGTCGGGGACCTCCAGCAACAGCGTATGGTACACCCAGTTGCGGCGTACATTGGCATCATTACGGAAGCGTTGTATATCCCGTGGCTCAAATACTCCGGTTATAAGAAGAAGAGGAAACACTATATCGATACCAATCTGCTGACAAACAGCCTTAAAACCAGGGGATCGACCACGGATCTGCTCTTCCTTAACCTTAACTAACATCATAGCAAAGCGAATTCGACCATCATGGTCGAAGATGAAATGCCGTCTATGCTCTGAGTTTGTGGTATTTAAACCAGACAACTGTCCTCGGTCAACTGTGTAAACTTAGATTGGAGAGTCTTTTCTTGGAGTGAAGCCTTCAGGTCATCAAACAAAAGTTGACAATTTTTATGGAAACGGTCTACCTCCTTGAGGGCTTTTATAGTATCGTTGATCATGGAGCCTCCTTAAAAAATTCGATAGAAACAGAGTGATCCCATAGGTGCCTTGATCAAGTCAGATTCAAAAAAACGCTTGTAAGGTAACTGACAATGCTCAGCCACATCAAATGAATACACTCGATTATAGTCAAGCTGGCAATTTTGCTTCACAGGTTTTGTCACTAAACTCAGGCTGTAAGTGCGAGCGTAGGGTATGGGTACAGGGTGGTTTGCATTAAAAGGGTAAGTACGGAGGTAACCTGGCAGATGATTTCTTGTATATTGTAATGCTGACCACCCGAGGAAACAGACATATCCTTTAGCATCTAGATAGTTGTGAAGTGTTTCCAAGACCCGCCTTTCTGTAGTCGGGCGGTTGCTCTCTAAGTTCCAATAGGCGATCAAACGATACAGATGAAACCAGCTCAGCCAGTAAATCTTGGCGTCTTCTCCTGCCGCACGTAGACTGGTCTGAATATCCTCTTTTGGTAGTGAACGGTGATGGGTCAGGTAAATGAGTGTAATTTCAGAGCAATACCGCAAACATTGTTTAGCCGCTCGCCAATACCTAGCCAGTTGATCACCATCGTCTAGTGGATCAGTAACTGTTTGAAGTGAAGGGGAGCTGCCCGACTTTCCAGCTCCGTGCTTGGCTTCAATGACGACTGCCATGGATGTTCGGTCGCTCCTATTCTGTAGCTCAACGATGACATCGGGTTCGCCTCCGTTGGGCAACCAAGGCCAAAATTGAATTCTTGTCACTGCCTCATAGGAAGATAAATCAATAGTTTCTCCATTTAGCCCCACTGCGGCCCGCAGGAAACTGACCAAGTTGCTGTCAGGGAGGAGACGCAGAAGACCTAGACAGTTGGAAGTCAGCACATCCTGACCAATGTGAGTTTTACCTTGTAGATCTGCGTGAATCATGAAGACACTTTCCAAAGTTTATGAAGAATAAATCTTCTTGTTGCGACGCCTAACGCCCGCGCTCAGCGGCGGGGGTCGCCCCCCCACCCACCGCTGACGGGGCTGCTGAGCTGCGAAGCCCCGCTGGCCCCCCGTCCGCTGCAGTGGCTGGTTAGAAGGCAGAGTGCACTTCAGATGAGGCGTAGCTCACCGATGAACGCCTCCCCAGACCCGAACTGGCCCACGACTGTGACACGGCGTTGCCCTGCTTTGGCCGCCAACGAGACTGGATAGCCTGCGTGCCTCGCCGAGACAGTCGCGTGGGTCTCTGGCCTCCCCAGCCACAGGACAGGCGCCTCAAACCGCAACACGTATGCCACCCCAGGCACAAAGCGCTCCACCACGGCTGGCGGTAGGTGCGGCTGGGCTGGGTCGAAGCCTCGAGGGCCACTCTCCAGCTCGGTCAGCTGAGCACGACGCCCGACGACCCTGTCGGGGCGTTCTGCGGCGCTAAACCGTGCCCGTCCACCGCAACCCACGTACACCACAGCCCCGAAGGTAATCACGACGAGTGACCAAATCAGGATGAGGTATGTGGGCACGCCCTATTCCTGCCTTCTAACACTGGCTGTTGAGCCGCGAGCCTCGCAGGGAGAGAGACGCGGAGCGGCTGTCGCCCGAGAAGCGCAGTCGGCTCTAACGCCCTTGATAGGCGGAGCGCGAGCGACGCCTGCAGGGGCGTTAGAGGGGACTCAACAGCCAGCGATAAGCGGATGGGCGGAGCCCAAGCGAGCCCTGCGAGCGGTCCGCTTATCGCCCACGCTCAGCGGCGGGGGTGGCACTACCACTGACGTGCGATGTGGCTGATGACTGACGCGCCGCCACTGTCCCCCCGTCCGCTGCAGCGCCTGGTTCGGTGCGAGGTCGGGCAGGAACCAGGAGCACTTACTGTTTTCCTGACGCGGGCGCTGTGGGGTGAGAGGATGCCTCAGATAGACCAATAAGACTCTCTAAGGGAATGTGTAAATGCGCGTGCAAGCGCCGAATCATATTCAACGAGAGCTTGCGCTGACGATTCAGCACTTCTGCTACCCGCCCGCGCTTCCCAAGGTACGGCTCAAATCCTTCCGCGTTAACCCCATTTGTTCCATCCGAAACTTAATGGCCTCGACCGGATCTGGGAGATCAATGGGGTAGTGCGCTTGTTCGTATGCCTCGACCAATGTAAGCAGGATATCGAGCTTATCGCCCTTCGGGGTGTTTGCGGCTGCCCCCCAGAGCTGCTCAATTTCCCCTAGAGCCCGCTCATAGTCGGCTTCGGTTTTGATAGGGCGAATGTCCATTACACCACCTCGGCATCAATCGTGTCGTACTGGGCATGGGTCCCGATGAATCTGATGAACAACGCTTGTCGCTGGTAATCCACTGCGGCGATTAATCGATACTTGTTGCCACCAATATTAAAGACGACCCGATTGTTTTTCAGAATGCTTGCCTGCCGAAACTGGGCCTTAATGTCTTGTGGGGTGCGCCACTGCGCTTTCCAGGCTTCCGCATACCAGGCTTCCAGCGGCCCTTTGGCATCGGCATACTGGGACGCAGATTCCCAAAACCGCCGCAAGGTTCGTTTTGCTATCACTCGCATACGCGAGATTATAGGGCGGTCCCATTCCGGGATCAAGATGGTTGAGAGCTGAGAAGTCGAGAGATTTTGGCACCGAACGCCAGGCCTGAGCCGCGCGCTCCGGCGCGTCGGCTCCAGGCCCTGGTTAGATGCGGATGCTGCTGGCTTCCAGGGACTATGGCTCTTTTGTGAAACCTGCTTGGACAAAGTGTTGATCGAAGGCAAAGGCGGTACGGATGCCGAACTTCTGCATGACGAGGAAGGAGATGCAATCCGTGAGTGAGTAATTTTTATCATGATAGCGCTGGAAATACGTCCAGCCTTCGTAGAATAATGCTGTATCGACAGGAATCAACTGTACGGAGGGACTCTGCAAGAGATGGTTCCCGACTTGCACAGCCTTCGCATGCGCCCCCCGACTGTTGAAAAACGTCACGACTTCATCGAACACATAGGAGGTTGTCCCCAGGCGCGGCAGCGCAGTCACGACACCTTGCCAGTGCCATATGGCCGCCTGATGGTGTTGGTCATTGGCGATTTCGAGTGCCAAGAGATATCCGGTGTCCACAAACACGGCATTCATCGGTCGTAGAGATACCGATCATGGTGGAGGGAGGCATCCTCCACATCGAGGATGATCGGCTGCGTACCAAGGGCACGTATCGGGTCATCCGCTTGCACAGGCACGACAATGATCAGGTTTTGTTCTTTCTGGATCTCCACCTCCTCAATGCCTTCCAGCCACGCTTTAGGAATGTTCACCCCGTTTTCTGTCACTTTTGTGCGCATCGGACGCTCCTGGACAAAGTGTGATGGTCAAGTAAAAACGGACACTGAGTTAAGCTACCTGGTTGACTGACAAACGTGAGGCGTGCCCTGCCATACTCCTCGAATCGGGTTATACTCTCTTTGGGACAACCTTTTCCAAGGAGGGTAGCCATGGAGCACACGCCTCGGCTCTATGATACGCTGGTGCACATCTGACGCCAACATCAAAAGTGGCTCGATCGGCGCCACCTCAAGACGCTAGCCTGGATGATGGTGGGTCTTATGCCCTCGGAGCTGATGAGCCTCACGTCTTGGGCTCCGTACGTCCAGAGTCGAGCCGTTTAGGCGCCAAGTACCGTGCGACGGTTGGCCCGATGGCTCAACAACCCGAGGATCGAGAGCGCTCCTCTCGACGGCCCACTCATCGCCCACGCGTGAGCTGACTGGCGTGAGCAGGTGCGGTATCTGGCCTTAGATACGTCGCTGCTGTGGAATACCTAGTGTCTTGTGCGGCTGGCGGTCATCTATCGCGGGCGCGCCATCCCCCTCGTCTGGCAGGTGTTGGAACATCCGAGCAGCCGTGTCCGCTAGGACATCTATCACGCGTGGTTGGACGAGGCCACGAAGCTTCTTCCCCAGCAGGGCCACGTGATCTTTCTCGCCGATCGTGGGTTCGCTGATACGCCTCTGATGGCCCATCTGACCCGCTTGGGCTGGCATTGGCGTATCCGCATGCAGAAGCACGGCTGGATCTATCGTCGGGGACATCGCCGCTGTCAGCGTGAGCGCCTCTCTCTGACACCGGGCCAAGCCTGGTGCTGGCACGATGTCTTGATGACCGAGCAGCCGTATGGTCCTGTGCCTCTGGCGATGGCACAGTGCCAGGGCAACAAAGAATAGTGGTTTGTGGTCAGTGATGCACCAACCACCGTGCAGACGTTTGATGAGTATGGCCGTCGATGCGATATCGAAGAGCACTTCCTAGACGATCAATCAACCGGATTTCCGCTGGAATCGTCGCTGATCCGCTCGGCTCAGGCGCTGGCGCGTCTGTGTTTGGTCCTGGCGATGACCACCCTTGACCTGGTCTCGCAGGGGACAGCAGTCGTGAAACAGGGCAAACGTCGCTGCGTGGACCCACATGGGTTTCGAGGCCAGAGCGATCTGAACATTGGCTGGAATTGGGTGAAACTGGCCCTCAGCAGGGGCTACGAGCTCATAACCCGCTTGCATGTATCTGCTGAAGCCGATCCGGAACCAGCGATGGCCTCAAAACGCCAGGCCCAGAAACAACCACAGCTTTTTATCGCGCTTGAGTTTCACGATGCTGTCGCATGATAGTCCAGAGTTTTGTCAGTCAACCAGGCCCGACGACTCGAACTCGTAACATGCGCAGCGGTCGCTTCGAATAGCGCTCAGATGCGCTGAGGAGAGCACCGCGAGAGGAAACGGCCATGAAACTTCTCTATCCTCGATGTTGTGTGTTGGACGTGCAGCAACAGCACGATCGTGGCCTGTCTGCG
The DNA here is from genome assembly GCA_963707985.1 of uncultured Nitrospinota bacterium. Classification (GTDB taxonomy): domain Bacteria; phylum Tectomicrobia; class Entotheonellia; order J063; family CAVPRW01; genus CAVPRW01. The sequence continues at coordinate 161,892 of CAVPRW010000032.1, forward strand.
CCTGCAGGACGTCGACAGCCCGGCACACAAAGAGGTCCGGACATTCGGAAGCGAAATCTCGGACGTGGTCATGCTGTCGAATTGGCTGGCTGGCCATGGGGTCACCCATGTGGCCATCAAGCCCAGTGCTGGGTCTTGGAAACCGCTTTACCAGGCGCTGCAGCAGGCTTTCACGGTGCTGCTGATCGATCCTGCACACGCAACAGACGTGAAGGATATCCAGTGGATCGCCGATTTGCTGGCCTACGGGCTGGTGCAGAGCCAGGTGGTCACGCCCTCGGCTGTTCAAGAAGTCCCACCTACGTCTCGACGTACACGTCTCGCCTTGGTCGCTGTGTTGTTCACCGTGCTCCTGGCCATCTATGGGGTGTGGAAGACTGGCAGCCGTGTGGATCCCCAACCCCAGCCAACGCCAGCGCCGCTCCCCAGCGTCCGGTGGCAGCAACTCCAGGTGAACTACCAACACTCGGCGGGAGAGCCCTTCACGTTGCCGCTGCCTACCCTGGAACGCACACCTGAGAAAGTGCCTGTCAAAATTATGCTTGAGCCCTCGATGGCAACGGCTAGCTGGCTGCAGCTCGACCGCGAACGATTGCAGATGCAAGGGAGCGCTCCACTCACGGCTGCGGGCCAGACCTATCAGCTCATCGTGCGTGCCCAAGCTGAGCACGGCAGCGAGAGTCGATTGCAGGTCGCTCTCACCATTACGGACCCAACACAACCTCCGCCTTCAGCTACTGACTCTCCCCCGCCACCTCCACCCCCTTCACCGCAGCCACAGAGTCCCGATCGTCCATCGGATGCAACCGGCACGATGAAGATATGGCACTTCTGGTGAGGCGAGAGGCGAACTAACGCTGGCTCACCCACACCCATCCATGCGTTCATCTATTGTCATCTTTCTTTGTTGGGACACCAGGTCGGTTCTATACTGCACATGTACGGCTTCCTCCTCTCCGGACGGCACATCCTGATCTCTCATAATCCTGTAATACTCCCACACTCTGCCCCATCTCCCGAAGGCGCAACGACGAGCCGAAGATACTGCAAGACGTTTCATCCCCACTTAGTTTCTCCTTTCTCAATTTCCGCAGATCCTATGACCCCTTCTTGACCCTTTGCACGCCAGCTACGTCTACCCCACAAAAATTGCCTGCCACAGACATGAAGGCGGGGACCTTCTGTGAGCGCTTTTGTCAGGCACATGAGCCGCACAGGACCGATCCCTGAGTACCTAGAGCCGGCCCTTGCCTGTGCGCCATCGCAAGCACCGAGAATCGTGACGGATGCCGCAAGGAAAACGTCCCAAGCTATGGGCTCCCTGACGGATGGCCAGGGTTCCCCTCCATTCCAAAAGCATTATGAGAAAAATCTTCTTGACATAAAAATTTACCTAATATACCATCGTATCCTAAAGTATGATATTCATTATCAAAATATCATACTTTATCATGTTTCTAGTCCTCTATCAGGTAAGGTGGCCGTTTTTTGATGACCTCGAGGTTTCATGCTCGACTGTGGTAACGTCAATCGTGCGGGGTTCCCCACACCCGTCACAGGCGACATCCCGAAATTGGTGGAACACGAACTGCGTTTGGAAACGTATAGTGACGGTGCAGTGATTGGTGTCTGACTGAGGGAGTTATCTCGTTAGATGGCATGATGTCGAGGGCAGGAAGGTTGATGATGCCCTCATCGAACCGCAAGTTACCCCCGGAACCTTTCGACGCCCGCTTCGCAGCGGCCATTCGCTGTGTTCTTGCTGCAGCTGTTCTGCTGGTCTTGACCATTGACCCGGAGTCGCGCCTGAGCTTTCCGGGGATGGCCCATCTCGTGTTAGTCCTTTACTTTACCTACAGCATTCTTCTCTACACCGCCGCACACTGGTGGCATTCGACTCTGTCGGTCGCCATGGAACCCTGGCTGGATGTCGGTTGGGCTGTCACCCTGACAGTGTTGAGCAGCGATCCACGTGACATCCTCGCTGGATTCCTCTTCTTTGCCATTCTCGTCACCGCCTTCCAATGGGGATCGGCGCCTGGATTTCGCCTGGCTCGGGTCGTGGCCATCATGATCCTCAGCCTCGGGATGGCTCTGGGGTATAGTGATGGGGATGCCGGCACCCGCTATGCCTACATGGGCGCCGCCGCGATGTGTATGTGGGGGTACTTGGCGGTCTCCTTCAGAACGCAGGAGATCAGGCACAAGCGGCGCCTGGCCTTGCTCAAAGATCTCAGCCGACTGTCAAATCCGCGCTTTGGCGTCGATCATACCCTAGGGATGGTGGCTGAGCGACTGCGTGCCTTCTTCGACGCTGATGCCTGCCTGCTCATCACACCCGCTCCATGTCGCCTAGAGTACCAGTTACGACGTGCCGAGCGCCAGAGCCCCGGCCACGCGGTGCGGGCTGAGGTCCTGCCCATGGCCTTAACGCATCTCTTGTTGGCCTGGTCAGAGCAAGACGCTGTCATCTTCAGCGGGCGACATTGGTTCTGGCAACGGTGTTTCCCAACGGCCGGCGCCGGGGTCATCGACCTAGGGCGGGGGACGTGGAGCACGGCGGATGAGGGGCGCAGTGAAGCGATAGCCACAATGCTCGATGCCATGGCATTTATCACGGTGCCGCTGTTCTCTTCAGATCTGTTCAGCGGCCGCCTATACATTACGGCAGGAAGACGGGGTGTGTTCGATCCGGAGGATGTAGAATTTTTGCTGCTAGTTTTCGAGCAGACAATTCCGCTGCTGCAGAACATTAATCTCGTGGATCAGTTAGCCTCAGATGCCGCTGACGCCGAGCGGCAACGGATTGCGCTCGATTTCCATGATCGGGTGATCCAGCCCTATATCGGGCTCCAAATGGGATTGGAGGCCATTCGCCAAAAACTCAGCCTGGGCGATACCGATATCACGCACGATATCGATTGCTTGCTAGACCTGACCAAGGATGAGCTTGCCGCAGCTTCGCCATCTGGTGCAGGGCTTGAAAAACGGCGGCGAACGTGTGAGCGACCTGGTGTCGGCCATCCAACGATTTGGCCGCAAATTCATGGCGGCCACCGGCATTCAGGTGCAGGTCGACGTCCACGGTGAACCGCACGTCAATGATCGCCTGGCCACCGAGGTCTTCCATATCGTCGCCGAAGGGCTCAGTAATGTCCGACGGCATACGTTCGCCACCACAGCCAGCATTACATTAATACAAGCAAAATAGTCATCTCAGCGTACAGATCTGCAATGATGGCCTGGAGGGCACGACTTTCGAGCCCTTTTCGCCCCGTTCCATCACCGAACGCACTATGGCCCTTGGCGGGCAGGTACGTGTTGAGCGCCAAGGCCAAACGCACGTAGCGGTCATTGCGGAAATTCCCTTGGAGGAGCAATCGCATGCACTCGGGCGATGGCAAGGCGCCAGCGTTCCCCGTGAACCACCCTACGCTGAGGGATCGGCGCGCGAGCCCGTTTCCGAATGAGAGCCAAACGATCCGCGTGCTGATCATCGATGATCACGCGGTGATTCGCGCGGCTTTACGGATGTTCCTCGACAGTCAACCCGGTGTCGTCGTGGTGGGCGAGGGTTCCGGCCCTGGGGATGCTCTCGCGATTGCTACCCTTGAGCATCCGGACATCATCCTGCTTGACCTCGATCTCGGAGAGTCCAATGGCCTTGATTTGATGCCCCAATTGCAGATCGCCGCGCCAAAAGCACATGTCATCGTGCTCACCGGCGTTCGCGACCTGGACATGCATCGCCGCGCCGTTCGCCTGGGCGCCATGGGGCTGGTGCGTAAGGAAAGAGCCGCCGAGGCTCTCCTCGACGCTATCGTCAAAGTCCATGCCGGCGAGGTCTGGGCCGATGGCCTTCTGCTGGCCAGTGTGTTGTCTGAGATGACCCGTCCATGGTCTCACCACTCCCCCAACCCAGAAGAGATCAAAATCAGGGCACTGACGCCTCGGGAGCGTGAGCTCATCGCCATGATCGGCCAGGGTCTCAGGAACCAGACGATTGCTGATCGTCTCTGTATCAGCGAAGCCACCGTGCGCCATCACCTGACATCGATCTACTCGAAGCTCAGCGTTGGGGATCGGCTTGAGTTAGCGATCTATGCATATCGGCATGGGTTGGCCTCCTTTCTCGCCTAAGCCCTTGAGGTCCTTATCTCGGCTTTTCTCTCACCATCTTCCCATAGGCAGACGATGAGAGGACTTCGCACAGCCGGCTCGCGACCAGGAGTTGGCGACGCTCCGGCGCAAGTGTGTCGTGGGGGCGGTCCTCAGCGCCCTGGTGCTGGTGGGCAGCATGCCGGATTGGGTGCTCTGCATGTCTGTCAGCCTCGCAGACCATGTGCGAATCTGAGGACAGGAGTCACTACTCCCCCGAGGTGAACGCGATAGCACCGCCAGGGGGCCAGGTTGCATCCGCCGCGCTCGGAGATGGCTTCCAAGCACATGCGTCATGAAGCTGGCCGCCCGTGGTCCCTGTGCTGGCAGTGGCCCATAGACCACCCTATGCGGCAGATACGTGGCTCGGCTTTTCAGCTTCTGGAAGAAGCCCTGCTCTTTTGTCAGCGTCATCTGCCTCTTCCTGGGCGAATCGAACCCGGTCGGCTTGAACGTATGGATCGACCTCTGATTCCCCCTGAAGCCCTGCGTGGAATCTTGGTCAATGCCTTGATCCACCGTGATTGCACTATTGCAGGCGGCGCGGTGGCACTGGCGATCTTCGATGACCGTGTTGAGATTCTGGAGCGCTGGACGGCTCCCCACAGAGATCACCCCCGATGATCTGTCGTACGAACACGATTCGATTCAACGCGATCCGGTCATTGCTGAGGTGTTCTACCGTGCAGGACTCATCAAAAAGTGGGGAGGTGGCACCGAAGCCTCCTGGATCGGCGTCACTTCGGAAATACAGAGGCGACGATGGGATGATTTCACAGCGTACTCAGGGTATACTGTCGGCGCAGTCATCGGCACACCTGGATGTCCAACGCCTCTGTCCTGTGTGACTCGGGCGTGGATACATTCGTTGTGGTTGGCTAGACGGACGAGCTTTCCCATGCCTTTTGAGCTTCGAGACTTCCAAGATCTGTTACGGCTGCTGCGGGAACACCCCGACTGGCGAGAGGAATTGCGAGCGCTCCTCCTGACCCAGGAACTCCTGACCCTGCCCCTCCTAGTACGGGAGCTGGCCGAGGCGGTGGCTCGCCTGACTGAGCAACAGGTGCAGCTCACGGCACGGGTGGATCAGCTCACGGCACGGATGGATCAGCTCACGGCACGGGTGGATCAGCTCACGGCGCGGGTGGAGCAGCTCACGGACGGGCACGGATGGATCAGCTCACGGCACGGATGGATCAGCTCACGGCACGGATGGATCAGCTCACCGAGACAGTGGCCCAGCTGGTTGAAGGGCAACAGCGGTTGACCGAGCAACAGGCGCAGCTCACCGAGGTCGTAGCCCGTCTGGCCGAGGGGCAAGAGCGGCTCGTGATACAGATGGGCGAGGTGCGCGGCTGGGCCCTGGAGCAGCGCTACCACACCCAGGCTCCAGCTTATTTCGGGCGCTTCCTGCGTCGGGTGCAGCCAGTAGACGTCGGAAGGTTCGCTGATGCCCTGAAAGACCGGTTGGCGGAAGGGGAATTGGCAGAAGTGTTGCTCGCCGACCTCATCCTGACCGGACGTCTGTCCACCCCAAGTGGGCTTCAGACGATCTGGGTGGTGCTGGAGGTATCGGCCACGGTGGATCGTGACGATGTGGAGCGGGCCCAGCGGCGAGCGGCTGTGCTACGCCAAGCGCGCTACCCGGCGGTGGCGGTAGCCGCGGGCATGGAGGCGACGGCAGGCGCACGCCAGGCGGCACGCGACGCGGGGGTCGCGCTGCTCTTCGACGGCCGCATCGACGGGTGGCAAGAAGCCCTGGATCGCAGGCTGGCCGAGGGGGAAGCAGGGTCGGCGTGACCAGCCCCCGGCTTGCTTCGTCAACAGCCGTCTGGGCTCAGGTCCCTGGAGGCTGCAGCTGGGTGGCACCTTGAGCACGCGTGGGCACCGTCGCTACCGTCGCCAGCTCTGGGATTTTCCCATACAGCTCACGCACAGTCAACGTAGCCAATCACGGGCTTCGCTCAATCGCCGCTGCCTACAGATGAGACCTTCCCACTCCAGATAGTCCTGTTCTACCTCCACACCTCTCTGGCCACTTTGCCCCCGCACCAGCGCGCGCAGCAGCGCCAGTGCGGGAGTGGACTGCCTGCTCAATCGGCTGCCCACGAATGTTGGTCACGCTCAGGTCATTTCCGCGGCTCCTCGCTCACCATCTTCCCGTAGGCAGATGGTGGCATGATGTGTTATGGTTATGCCAAGGTTGGATAGAGGGTGCGAGGAGGAGATCCCGCATGCGGCAGACAACGGTGGATTTGAGTGTGAGCGGCATGTCATGTGCCAGCTGCGTGGCGAGTCTGGAGGCTGCGCTGGGACGTGTGCCCGGCGTCACTGCTGTCCACGTCAACCTCGCCACCGAACGGGCCACGATGACCTATGATGCCGACGCAACCTCTGTGCAAACCCTGGCCCAGGCGGTCGAGGATGCCGGTTATCAGGTACGGACAGAAACGGTAACGCTGCCAATCCACGGAATGACCTGTGCCGCCTGCGTCAATACGCTGGAGCGCGGCCTGCGCCAGGCCAACGGCGTGCTCTCCGCCACGGTCAATCTGGCCACGGAGCGTGGGACGGTGACCTATCTGCCCGCGCTTATCGCCCCCCAGGAACTACGCCAGGTGGTCGAAGATTTAGGCTACGAAGTCCTAGAGGCCACCGGTCCTGTCGAGGACTTCGAACAGAAGTCGCGCGACCAGGAAATGGCGACGCTCCGGCGCAAGTTTGTCGTGGGAGCGATCCTCAGCGCCCTGGTGATGGTGGGCAGCATGCCCGAGTTGGTGCCCTGGTGGCCGACCATCCTCACCAACCACGTGACTCTGTGGGCGTTGACCACGCCGGTCCAATTCTGGGTTGGCTGGCAGTTTCTGCGGGGGTTTGGCAAGGCTCTGCGCCACGGCACCGCGGATATGAACACGCTGGTGAGCGTCGGCACCATGGCCGCCTACCTCTATAGCGTCGGCGTCACAGTCGCGCCATGGTTGTTCAGCGCCGAAGGCATCCATGTCGCCGTCTACTTCGATACCGCTGCCGTCCTCATCACGCTCATCGTACTGGGGCGCTGGCTGGAGGCCAAGGCCCGTGGACACACCTCGGAGGCCATCAAGCGTTTACTTGGACTCCAACCCAAGACGGCTCGCGTGCGCCGTGGTGGCGAAGAGGTTGAGATCGCGGTGGAAGCGGTGCGCCTCGGCGACCTCATCGTCGTGCGCCCTGGCGAGAAAATTCCGGTGGATGGTCTGGTGCGGGAAGGTCATTCCGCGGTGGATGAGTCCATGCTCACCGGCGAGAGCCTGCCGGTTGAGAAATCTCCAGGTGCGTCAGTGGTGGGCGCGAGCCTGAATAAAACTGGAATGTTCGTGTTCGAGGCCACACGCGTCGGTAAGGACACCGTTCTGGCGCAGATCATCCAGTTGGTGGAATCGGCCCAGGGCTCGAAAGCGCCGATTCAACGCCTGGCCGATCAGATCGCTGGCGTCTTCGTACCCATTGTGGTCGGGATTGCGGCGGTGACCTTCGCCGTCTGGTATGCCCTGGGTCCAGATCCCGCCTTCACCTACGCCTTATCAAATTTTATGGCCGTGCTGTTGATCGCCTGCCCCTGTGCGCTGGGATTGGCCACGCCCACTGCGATTATGGTGGGCACGGGTCGGGGAGCGGAGCAGGGGATTTTGATCAAGAGCGCCGAGAGCCTGGAGACGGCCCATCGGGTGCAGACCGTGATCTTCGATAAGACCGGCACGCTGACCCGTGGCGAGCCCGTGGTCACTGAGGTGGTGGCGGTCGATGAGGTGGGGAAGGCTACAGCCATACGGTTGGCGGCCGCGGCCGAATGGGGGTCGGAGCACCCGCTTGGTCAGGCCATCGTCGCGAAAGCCCAGGAAGACGGCATCGCGGTGGTGCCGGGGGAGGATTTCGAGGCGTTTCCCGGCCATGGCATACAGGCGCATGTTGAGGGTACACTCGTGCGTTTGGGAACACGACAGTTCCTGATGGATCATGGCATCGCGCTCAACGGCCTGGAAAAAGAGGCCGAGCGCTTGGCCGAGGCCGGTCAGACACCGATGTATGTCGCCGTGGACGCCACGGCCATCGGGGTCATCGCCGTGGCGGATACGCTGAAACCGAGCGCACGAGCCGCTGTGGAGGCGCTACAGTGCGATGGGCCTCGAGGTGGCGATGATCACCGGGGATCACGCCCGCACGGCGGCGGCGATTGCCCGGCAGGTCGGTATCGATCGCGTGCTGGCGCAGGTGCTGCCGCAGGAGAAAGCGGCCAAGGTCAAGGAACTGCAGGCCGAGGGTCGAGTGGTGGCGATGGTCGGGGATGGCATCAACGATGCCCCCGCCCTGGCCCAGGCGGATGTAGGGATCGCTCTGGGAACCGGCACGGACGTGGCGATCGAAACCGCCGATATCGTCCTGCTGCGGGAAGATTTGCTCGGAGTCGCCACGGCCATCCGCTTGAGTCGACGCACCATGCGGACGATTCGTCAGAATCTGTTCTGGGCCTTTTTCTACAACGCGATGCTGATCCCAGTAGCGGCCGGTGTGCTCTATCCGTTCTTCGGGATTTTGCTCAATCCGATGCTTGCCGGGGCGGCCATGGCGTTTAGCTCGGTCTCGGTGGTGGCAAATTCGCTGCGCTTGCGACGGTTCACCGCCTGATCAGTGCTGTAGCCAGCAGGAGGGAAACAGGTCGGCACACATGGCCGAGTGGGCGATCGAAACACATGACTTGACGAAGCGCTATGGATACCGACCGGTCCTCAATGGGGTTGATTTATTTGTCAAGCGAGGGGAATTTTTGGTCTTATTCGGCGCCAATGGCGCTGGGAAGAGCACGCTCATCCGTATTCTCTGCACGCTGATGAAACCCTCTGGCGGGACCGCTAAAGTGGCGGGATACAGCATCGTTGACGACCCTGACAGAGTACGCGCCAGTATCGGGCTCATCGGCCACAGCAGCTACCTGTACGAAGACCTGACGGCGGTTGAGAATATGCGCTTCTATCTGCGGATGCGCGGTGTCGATGCGGTCGAACGGCGGACGGCAGAGGCGCTGCGGGTAACCGGATTGGAGCGTGCTATGGCGAATCAGGTACGCACGTTCTCGACCGGCATGAAAAAGCGGCTGTGCATTGCCAAGATCGTGGCGGACCCGCCGCACATCCTGTTTTTAGACGAACCCTATAGCGGTTTGGACGAAGCAGGCATGCGCATGCTGAACCGTTTCCTGCTGACGCTGAAAACCGAGGGCTGCACGGTGTTCATGGCCACCCATCACCGGGAACAGGGGCTAGCAACCGGAGACCGTGCCCTGTATCTGGAAGGTGGAAGGTTGCATGCCCAATTTCCGCTCTCCCCAGGAGAGGATCAGGGTGAGGGGGAATTGGGGGCGTCTTAAGATCGCCCTCACCCCAGCCCTCTCCCGCAGGGAGAGGGAGTAAAAGCAAGGTATTTGAGGTTTCCTGGGATGGCCGGTCTGCGCACGGTATACCTCTTGGTCACCAAAGATTTACTGGTGGAGCTCCGTAATCGCGAGACCTTCACCGTGATGCTGTTCTTTGCGGTCGTCATTTTGTTTCTGTTTCACTTTAGCTTGAACCCCGAGCGGGAGAATACGACCCAGCTTGCGCCTGGGCTGCTGTGGTTAGCCTTTGTCTTTACGGGTGTCTTGGGCCTGAGTCGTTCCTTTCAGGCCGAGCAGGCGAATGATTGCCTGGAACAGTTACTCCTCATCCCCGGCGATCGCGGGAACATTTTCCTGGGGAAACTCGTCGGAAACATGGCCTTCATGCTGGCCGTTGAGCTGTTGATCTTGCCGTTGTTCGCGCTGTTCTTCCAGCTCAACCTGTGGGAGGTGCTGCTCCCCCTGCTCCTGGTCGCAGTCCTCGGAACGTTCGGCTTCGCCGCCATCGGCACGCTGTTTTCGGCCTTGACCGCCAATCTGCGTGCACGTGAAGTGTTGTTTCCCCTGCTCCTGTTCCCCTTAGTCGTACCGGTAATTATCGGAGCCGTCACGGCGACCGGGGTCATTCTAGGGGGGGAACGCTCGGCGAGGCCAGCGGCTGGTTGAAGCTCTTAGGGGCATTTGATACGATATTCCTGGTTGTGGCCTATCTGACTTTCGAGTTTGTGGTGGAACAGTGACAGCGGAAAGCCCCATGATCGGACGATACCTGGCCAATGGACTCGGGATGCTGGCACTGCTCACCGTGCTGATCGGCCTTTACCTGGCATTCGTTTATGCCCCCGCCGACATGCTTCAGGGCGATGTGCAGCGCATCATGTATATCCACGTGCCAACCGCGTGGGTCGCCTTTTTCGCCTTTTTCGTGGTCTTCGTGTCGAGTCTCGTGTACCTCTGGAAACGCCTTCCGGAGGCCGATCGGCTGGCCTACGCCTCGGCTGAGATCGGCGTGCTGTTTACGGGGTTGACGCTGATCGATGGGTCGATCTGGGGCAAACCGACGTGGGGGATCTGGTGGACGTGGGATGCGCGTTTGACCACCACGGCGATCTTGTTCGTGATTTATGTCGGGTACCTCATGTTACGGTCCTTCGTCGAGGAACCCGAGCGCCGGGCGCGCTTGGCGGCCCTGGTGGGGATCGTCGGATTTATCGATGTGCCAATTATCTACATGTCGGTCTTGTGGTTTCGCACGCTGCACCAGCCGCCATCGATCCAACGTGGCGGGGCCTCGATGCCGGATCCCATGTTATTTACGCTGCTGTTCAACTTTGGGGCATACACGCTGGTGTATCTGTTTTTCCTGGTGAAGCGGGTGCGGCTCGAAAGCCTGAACGCCATCGTTGAGGCACTTATCGCGGAGAAAGCCGTCCATGACTAATGTGGGATACATCATCGCGGCCTATGTGATCACGCTCGGGGCCCTGGCTCTGTATGGGTTGCAGCTCTGGAGCCGCCTACGCTCTGTGGAGCGCCAGGTGGCCGCATCGACAGCCGATGAGGGACTGCATTATGGCCGCCGGTAATCGTCGTACACGCAGGCTGAAGCTCCTGATTGGCGCGACGGTGATCGCCGCCTGTGTGGGCTATCTTGTTTATGGAGGCATTCAGGAGACCATCGTATACTTCGTCACCCCGAGCGAGCTGCACGCCAAAGGGACGTCAGCCTTCGGCAAATCGTTGCGACTGGGAGGTCTGGTGAAAGCGGGGAGTTGGACTAAGGAACCGGGGACCTTGTTCCATACCTTCGACTTGGTCGATGACACGTCGACGGTGAGGGTGGCATATCGCGGCATCCCGCCCGATCTCTTCGGTGAGGGTCGTGGCGCCTTAGTGGAGGGGAGTTACGGTGCGGATGGTTTATTTCAAGCGAAGACCATCCTGGCCAAACATTCCGAGGACTATAAGGCGACCGAAGACCATGCCTCCAAGGACGCGCGGGAGATGATGTATAACTCCGTGACCAAAGGAAGTCAGTCGCAGTAGTTGTCCCCTCTCCCTCTGGGAGAGGGTTAGGGTGAGGGAGAGGGAGAAAGGCACAGCAATGATCAGCCAACTGGGATCCCTATTGCTGATGATCAGCCTGGTAGTGGCTGTTTATGGCATCGTCGCTGCGGCATTGGGGGCACACCTCGGTCGCTGGGAGTTTGTGGCCAGCGCCTACCGGGCGGTGCTCTGGCTCTTCGGACTGGTGACAGTAGCGGCTTTATTGCTCGTGGCCGCGCTGCTCACCTATGATTTCAGCATCGCCTATGTGGCCCGTAACACCCTACGTGGCACGCCCCTGTACTACCGTGTGACCGCCCTCTGGGGTTCCCTCGAGGGCTCGCTGCTGCTCTGGCAATGGCTGCTGTCAATGTTTTCGGCGGCGGTGGTCCTCAGCCAGCGGCGCAAGCTTCGCGAGTTGATGCCCTACGCTGTGGCCGTGCTGCTCACGGTGTCGGCCTTCTTCCTGTTTATCATGGTCGTCCCCGCCAACCCTTTCCGGGCACAATTCCCCATTCCCGCGGACGGCCGTGGTTTGAATCCCCTGCTGCTCACCACCAGCATGATTTTCCACCCAGTGTTTCTCTATCTGGGGTTCGTCGGCTTCACCATTCCTTTCGCCTTTGCCATCGGGGCACTTATCTCGGGGCGATTCGGTGACGAGTGGATCATCGCCACTCGCCGCTGGACCGTCATGGCATGGTATTTTCTGACCGTGGGAATTCTGATCGGCGGCTGGTGGGCCTATACCACGCTGGGGTGGGGCGGTTATTGGGCCTGGGATCCGGTGGAGAACGCCTCATTCATGCCATGGCTGCTGGGCACGGCGTTTTTGCACTCGGTGATGATCCAGGAATATCGCAAGATGTTGAAAACCTGGAATCTGACCCTGATCATCATGACGTTTGCCATGACCATGTTTGGCACCTTTTTGACGCGTAGCGGCATTATCTCCTCGGTGCACGCCTTCTCGAACTCGACGCTGGGAACCTATTTCCTGATGTTCATCGGCTTGCTGCTGCTCTTCTCCTTTGCGGCACTGGTGTATCGCCTCGACGAGTTACGCGGGCAGGCAGAGCTCGATTCCATGTTGTCACGCGAGACAATCTTCCTGGCCAACAATGTGATTCTGGTGGTGATCACCTTCACCATTTTTCTGGGGACGCTTTTTCCGGTGCTGGCGGAGGCGGTACGCGGCGTCAAAGCAAGCGTCGGCGCGCCATTTTTCAATAAGGTCACTGTGCCGCTCGCCTATGCACTGTTGGTGTTGATGGGGGTGGGGCCACTGATCGCCTGGCGGCGGGCTTCATGGGATAATCTGAAACGCAATTTTACCTATCCGCTACTGGCTGCGGCATTGGTCGCCGTGAGCGCCATCTTCTGGACGCGCAACCCCTATGCCCTGATCTCCTTCAGCGTCTGTGCGTTCGTCACTGGCACAATCGTCTTTGAGTTCTACAAGGGCGTGCACGCCCGTCGTCAACTCGTCCCTGGCACCAGCGTGTTACAGGCGCTGTGGACCTTGTTCACACGCAATCGGCGACGCTACGGGGGCTTTGTCGTGCACTTCGGGGTGGTGGTGACCATCATTGGTATTACCGTATCCTCGAACTTCACCATCGAGAAGGAGGTCCGCATGGCACGCGGCGAGGTCGTGCACGTCGGCAATTACGATTTGCGCTATGAGGGTCGGCGGGCCTACAACGAGGTGTATCGCGAGGTCGTCTGGACCGATTTCACCGTGCTGCGCAATGGACGAGAAGTCACCAAGCTTGCAGCCGGCAAGTCGTTTCATCCCAATGAACAACAACCGATCGCACAGGTCGGCATCCGCTCCACCCCATGGGAAGATCTCTACCTCACTCTGGGTGGCGTTGAACCGGATGGCTCCGCAGCGACGCTGAAGGTGATGGTCAAACCCATGGTGATGTGGATCTGGATTGGCGGCCTCATTATCACGTTTGGGGCGCTGATCACCATCATTCCGAGTCGTACTGGGAAGGTACCGACCGCGCCAACACTCGATCTCGCGGCCCGTGAGGCCGTGGGATCCGTACACTAATCCGGTGCGAGATGATGGTGAAGAAAGTCCTGATCCTCGTCGCGATCCTGCCGGTGTTAGCTTTACTAGCTTATGCCTTAACCCTTGATCCGCGGTCGATCCCCTCGCCGTTGGTTGGACGCCAGGCCGGCGATTTTACCTTATCATTGTTCAACGGCGGCAGGTTCACGTTGGCGGAACAGCGGGGCAAGGTCGTGGTGCTCAATGTATGGTCGTCATGGTGCATCCCGGCATGCTACAATGAGGCTCCTGCACTGGAGGCGGCGTGGCAACGCTTCCGCAGTCGAGACGTGGTGGTCGTCGGCGTCAACTATCAGGATCGTGACGCTCCGGCGCGGGAATTTTTAGCGCGGTTCAAGCATAGTTTTCCCAACGGGCCGGATATCGGCAGCAAAATCTCCATCGAATACGGCGTCCGGGGAGTGCCAGAGACGTTTTTGATCGATCGTGACGGCCGGATTGCCTACAGACATGTGGGCGAAATTTCTCTGCCGATCCTGGTCCAACATATCGAGCAGCTGTTAGAGCAATCCGGAGGCACGTCATGAAGGGGGATAGGCGCCACGTTAAGGATGGAGACAGCCAGGGCCAGGCCCTTTGCCTCCCTCTCCCTGTGGGAGAGGGCCGGGGTGAGGGAAGCCAAACCAGTCGACTATGCCCTGCCGCCCTCACCCTCACCCTCTCCCAGAGGGAGAGGGTACACCGTCAAGGTACTTATCCTAGCGTCTATACCATCAGGGAAAGAGGCGAGAGATGTCAGCAGCGTAGAAGAGGTTCGCCCTGCAGTTGGTTGGCGATGTTGGGCTTGACGGGACTCGTCATGATGTGCTGCCTCCCCCTCAGCCTGGGAGCGACGTCATCGGACCTGGAAGCACAAGTCCACGACCTCGCCACGCAACTGCGCTGCCCTGTCTGCCAGGGGCTGTCCGTGGGGGACTCCCCCTCAGAATTGGCCAATGAGATGCGCACCCTGGTACGGGAGCAATTGCAGCAGGGTAAAACTCCGGCGGAGGTGCTGGATTACTTTGCTCAGCGCTACGGCGAGTGGATTTTGCTGGCACCGCCCAAGCATGGCTTTAACCTGGTGATCTGGGTTTTGCCGTTCGTCCTGCTGCCGATCGGGGCCGCTATCGTCTATGTGGGAGCGCGTCGTTGGGTACGCAGATCTGCGGCGGCCGAACCATCGTCACGGCAAGTGGATTCGCCGTACGCTGAGCGCTTACAACGCGAGCTTGATTCATATCAATAGGCAACAAGTGTGATCATCACTATCATAGCGATTGTCATCACATTGGGAACCGTGGCGTACCTCGGTTATCCGATCATACGTCGTGATCGCACCTATGCCCCCGATCAGACTGACGGTGTCGCCATGCTGCACGACCTACGCGCGGAGAAAGATACCGTTCTACGAGCCATTAAAGACCTCGAATTCGACCTGGCCTCTGGCAAGCTCTCGAACGAAGACTACAGCGCCATGCGGAGCAAATACGAAGCGCGGGCGATGGATATCATACAGGACCTTGATACGCAGGAAGCGGCATTGCAGAAGTCGCCACAGCCTCCTGTCCCGCCTGGACATCCCACCCCTAGTCGAGCCAGGGCTGCTGGTGAGCGCTGGCCCCGTCCACTGTTCGCGGCGTCGGTGATCGGCTTGCTCATCGCGATCGTTGGTGGCGGGGGATTTTTACTCGGACGTGTGACCCAGGGAACAGCCGAGGAGGGGATGGCGCGCGAGTCTGCGCCGGGGGATACGGGCGACGGGGCTCAGATGATCACGGCGCTAGAAGCCCGATTGGCCCAGAATCCTCGCGATCTTGAGGCCCTGGTCGGTCTTGGTCGCGTATACTTACAGACGGGGCAGGTGGCCAAGGCCATTGACCTCTATAAGCGCGCACTGGAAATCGACGCCACTAACGTGTCGGCCCTGAGCGGCATGGCGATGATTCTGGCCCAAGCCGGCCATAGCGATCAGGCGCTGACGTTATTCGATCGCGTGCTGGCGATCAACCCCCAGGTGCCCATGGCTTTGCTCTTCAAGGGCCGTATTCTGTACGAGGACAAGAAAGATTACACCGCAGCGATCGCCAGCTGGGAGCAATTTTTGCGCATCATGCCTCAAGGTGGTCCTGCGGATGTGGTGCGAGGTTGGATCGAAGACGCACGGCGCGAAGCGCGGAAAGTGGAAGGGGATGACCAATCGATCAAGGTACCCTGAGAGCCAGCGGAAAGGCTGAGTCGCTCCTTGGGGTACATATGCGAGGTCGAGGAGGGAGGAGGACAGACGCGATGGGGGAAGGGACGCAGCAGGCCCTTAGACGGACGGCGCAGGCGAGTGGAAAAGACGTGTCGGTGTGGTATCGGCGTGATGTATTTTCGGCGGCGGGCTGGGCTGCAGTGTTTGTGGCGACCATGACCGGGTTGATGGGGTTTATGCGTTACATGTTTCCTCGCGTGCTGTTTGAGCCTCCTACGACGTTTAAGGCGGGGTTCCCAACAGAGTATGCTCTGGGCGCCGTAAACGAAAAGTTCAAGAAGGATCAGCGTGTCTGGATCGTGCGTCAGGAGGATGGAAATTTCTTCGCCATCTCGGCGATCTGTACCCATCTGGGCTGTACGCCGAACTGGTTCGCCACCGACAACAAATTCAAGTGCCCGTGTCACGGCAGCGGTTTTTATCGCGATGGCACCAATTACGAAGGGCCGGCGCCGCGTCCCCTCGACCGCTTCAAGCTCAGTCTGGATGCTGACGGTCGTCTGGTGGTCGACAAAGGTGTGGTCTTTCGCATGGCGCCTGGGCGCCTTCCGAACGAACAGTACCCACAGAGCATTTTCAAGGTATAAGCATCAGCCACCCGATGCTAGGCCTCCTGTAGATTTGCAGACGGGAGGCCTTTTTTATGAGGAGCGCGGCATGCTGACAACAGGACAGATTGAACAGCTGGCGACGCAGATATTAGCCCGATTCGACAGAGTTCAGACCGTCGACGCAATGGCCACAGACTTGGCCCGCCTCGGGATCGAAGATGCCTACCGTGTCCAGCTTGCCCTGGTCGACCAGCGCTGCGCACGAGGAGAGCGGATTGTCGGCCGCAAGGTGGCGTTCACGAGCCGCGGCACGATGAGCCAATTCGGTGTCACCGAGTCAGCATTCGGGAGCATTCTCAGCGGTGGGGTCTTCACAGACGGCGACGCTGTGCCTGTTTCCCGCTTTCCGGCCGTAGGAGCCGAGGCCGAAGTGGGCTTCGTCATCGGTGAGGAGATCAGAGGCCCAGGGGTCACCATCGCACAGGTGCTCAAGGCGACGGCAGGTGTGGTGCCGGCCATGGAGATCATCAATCTCTGCATTACTCATACTCCTTGGAGCGCTCTGGAGGTCATTGCCACCAACGCGGTGCATGGAGGTATCGTCCTGGGGGGACAGCTCACCCCTCTCGATGGACTGAATTTACGCTATGAAGGGATGGTGGCCGAGGTCGATGGCGAGCCCGTCGGTTCGGGCGCAGGGGTTGAAGTGCTCGGCCACCCCGCCACGGCAGTGGCATGGCTGGCAAACAAGCTCGCCGATTTCGAGCTCGCCCTGCGCCCCGGTGATATCGTGCTCAGTGGCTCGATCATTCGCATGCTCGAGGTCAACGCCGGCCAGACAGTGAAGGTGACCTTCAGTCGCATCGGCACGGTTGGGGCGCGCTTCGTCTAGCCTCACCTTCGCCGAGCCCAAGTGTATCCCGCAACAGCGCGTTGGTTTTGCGAGGCCCCAAGCAGTGCTGCAGCATCCCAGTGGCCCGGATCGAGGACCCCAGCCAGGGAGTGTTTCTGACACACCCCCAGACGGCCACGCCCCATGCCAGAGCGGATCACCTGGGCCGTTGCTATGACGCACCCTCCGCGCCCATCTCTTATATGCGCATGGAAAGATTTCCGGTGTTCAATACTTGTAAAAGTGCTGATCGAGCTCAAATTCCAGGCCCTGATCTTTAAAGCTCTCCACCTCGGCCCGTTTCACCAAGAGGTATTCGTGCGCCAGCGGTGCGCCTAGCGCTTCCGTAAGCATGTCGTCTTCCTCTAGTGCCACCAGAGCTTCGTCCAATGTTAATGGTAGACGGACGGCCCCCATACGCTCGCGTTCCTCTTCAGAGAGCGTGGCTGGGTCCACGGTCATCGCCTCCGGCGGCTTGAGGTTGTGTTTAATGCCGTCCAGACAGGCGGCAATCAATGCGCCCAGAGCCAGATATGGATTGCAGGAGGCATCACACGGCTTGAGCTCGAAGTTGGTCGATGCCGCCTCGCGTCCCCAGAACACCGATGGGATGCGCAGGGCGGCTTCGCGATTATCAGGCCCATAACAATTGTAGGCAGAGCTCCAGGAGCGCGGCTGCAGCCGCCGATAGGAGTTAACTGTCGGCGCGGTCACGGCTACCAGCCCTCGCAAGTGGGCCAACACCCCGCCGATCGCCTGGTAACCCAGGGGACTAATACCATAAGCACCCGAGGGATCGCTCAGCACATTCTGCCCACTGGCTGTATCCCACAGGCTGATATGGATGTGACAGCCGCTCCCCGCTTGATCAGGGAAGGGTTTGGGAGCAAATGTGGCATAGACGCCGTGGCTGGCGGCCACTCCACGCACCGTTTCACGCACCACCAGCTGCTGATCGGCCGCAGCCAAGGCATCGGTATGCTGCACCGAGATTTCTTGCTGGCCAGGTCCGAGCTCCGGATAGTATTGCTGCACGACGACGCTCTGCTTCTCCAAGGCTTCGACGATGTCAATAATGATGGGGGTGGCGCTGTCCATGCCAATCGCGCTAAAGCAGTTACTCCGATCAAAGGGCATGAACCGACCTTCATTATCCACACGCGCTAAATAGAATTCGTTCTCAAAGGCAGCAACCACCCGCAAACCGTGCGCAGCCGCCTCGGCGATCATACGCTTGAGGAAGCTACGTGGGCAGATCGACCACGGGGTACGATCAAGCTGCAGCATATCAACCAGCACTCGGGCGCTTTTCGGCGCATAGGAGAGGATTGCAAAGGTGTCAAGGTCCGGCACCAGACGGATCTCGCCCACGGGCCCGAAGGTGCCGTCGGCGGCCAGGCGGTCGAGCATGGTGAAGGACTGCATGGCCACCGTCAGCCCAATGCCAGCCTCTAACGCCCCATCCAAGGCTTCAACAGCGGCGGCTTTGCCACGGATTAACCCATCGTTACCGCAGTACAGGAAGCGCACCAGCTTCACCCCAGCCTGCCGCGCCTGCAGCAGGATCGTCTGTCGGTCCATGCGGATCTCCTTGTCTGCTGCCAGGATGGCGGGCGTCGCACTCCGATGCCCACCTTGCATCGATTGATGTTATTATACAGAGATCACCCGAGCACTTGAAGCGATTTCCCCGGCAGCAGTGATGCTACCGAACCCTGGGAAGCTCTGCCCCACATCGTCAACGAACGGGATGGTCGATGTTGAACTGGGGACAGCAACGAGCGCGCGAAGAGCGATTTGCTACCTTGGTCCTGCCCCATCTGGATGCCCTCCATTACGCCGCCATGCGCCTGACCAGAGATGCGAGCAGCGCCGAGGATCTGGTCCAAGAAACCTTTCTGCGAGCCTATCGTGCGTTGCATCAATTGGCTCAGGAGGAGAGCTGCCGAGCCTGGCTGATGAAGATTATGTCCAATATCTGGCTGAATCAACGCCACAGACGAGGGCGTGAACACCTGGCGTTGGACATTAATGAGCTCGATCTCTCCGCTGCCGATGTGGCCCCGTGGAGTCACCAGCCGATCCCCGAGGAACCGGAACGTGCGGTAAGCCGGAAACAATTCTGCGAGGACTTGGATCAGGCATTGCACCAGCTACCTGAGGCCTTCCGCATTGTAGTCATGTTGGCGGATGTCGAAGGGTTAAGCTATAAAGAGGTCGCCGAGACTCTACGGTGTCCCATCGGCACCGTCATGTCCCGCCTCTATCGTGCCCGACAGTTCCTGCGCAAGGCCCTGTGGGTGCACGCCCGGCAGAGCTCGTAACGCCCTTCGCCCAATTCTTGACATAGCGCGGGGAGATGCTATCCTACGCTGGTGTGGAGGTATTCTGCGGCTGGGCTCTCCAGCCAGCTGCATACATACGTGATGGACGTAAGCGTGGGCAAATATATCCATGCGTGTAATCAACCGCCCCTTGATTTTCCTGCTGGTGATTATTTTGCTTTTCGTCGGGGCCAACTTCCTCGTAACTGTGGCCTTTGTGAACCAACTCACCACCAGCATGCTGAAGAAAACCGCTTTTCTCCTGGCAGATCAGATTAAGCTGGTGGTCACGACCGTGCTGGAACGTGATCTGAGTGAGTTCCCGTTCACGGGCGATGAAAAGTTCCAGCGCTTTCTCGAAGCCTACAAGAAGGGCTCCGAGCTCATCCGCAACGTGCAGATTATTGACAAAGACTACACCATTCGGTTTAGCGGCGACCCGACGCTCATCGGTGAAAAATACGTCGGCAGTACCCTGCGGGAAGCCTTAGAGGCGGCGCAGCCGGTGGTGTTGGAAGAGTCGTGGACCACGGAGACGGTCGTCTACGACGTCTGGATGCCATTGTTGAATAAGGATAATCCTCAGGGGTTCATCCGCGTCATCCTACATTCACCTGAGGTCCGCAAGATTTATGGCTCCACCCAAGGACGCTTCATGGTGCTCTACGGCGTCGTCCTCTCGCTCGTGCTCACCACCATTGTGATCATGACCCAACAGCTGCGCAAACCCATCGACTGGCTGGCGGAATCACTGAGCTTGATTGCCGAGGGGAATTTCAAAAGCCTTCGACCGTATCGCCGGAACGATGAATTTACGCCCTTATTTGAATCTCTGGAGAAAGTTTCGCGCGTGATGCAGAGCGTCCAAGAAAGTTGGCATGTGGGTGAGAGTCGTGTGTTAGACACCGATGACGTGCTGGAAGAAGGCGTGGTCGTGCTCGACTCGCAAATGCGCCTGCGCTTTGCGAATCCCGCGGCGGTGGCGATGCTGAGCTCCAGTGTTGATAGCTTGCTGGTACACGATTGGGATAGGGTGCTGGCCAACAACGAGGCATTGCGGGAGCCGATTGAAGAGGTCGTTCAGAAGGGCTTGCTGGTCCGCGAGCGTGACGTGGAGGTGAACGCCCGCGAGCGTTGGATGGAGCTCCGCCTCAACGGCTATCCCATTGCCTCGGATGCTGGAGGTCTCGCCGCGGCTGTCCTGCTCCTGCGTGATGCGGTGCGAGCTCGCATGCTCGAGCGAGATCTGGTGTATGCTTCGCGTTTTAAAGCCATTACTGACCTGTATATGGGGATCACTCACGATATCAAGGTACCGCTGCATGCCGTAATCATGCATTTGGAAATGCTGCGCAAAGAGGTGGGCGGCGACAGCCGGGGTGGCGAGGAGAAGAAGGCGGTCCGCTATATCGATAGTATCGCCCAGGAGATCAAACGTCTGGAGACCATCATTCGTGCCTTTCTGGACTACGCCTCACCCTTCAAAAATCAGGTGGAGTTGGTCGACTTGCGTCAGATCATTTGGGACTGTATGGCACTGCTCGAATCCGAGGCGGCGCGGAAAGATATTACCTTGCGTCAAGAGGTGTCTGCTGAACCGCTTTGGGTCTATGGCGACGATGCTAGGCTGAAGCAGGCGCTACTCAATCTTGCCGTCAATGCATTTGATGCCATGTCGAGCGGTGGAACGTTGACGATACGAGGCATACAATACAATGGCGAATGCGTGTTAGAAATCCAGGACACAGGCCATGGTATCAAGGACGACGAAAAGGCCAAGATTTTCCGCTTTCACTATTCTACCAAGGATAGCGGCAGCGGCGTCGGCCTTTCGATCGTCAAAATGATTACTGAATATCATGGGGGACGAGTAGAATTCGATAGCACCGCAGGCAAAGGGAGTCTTTTCACCCTCAGGTTCCCGAAAGGTCGTGAGGATGGCACAGAAAATCATCATCATCGATGACGACATGCTGACGCGTATTAGCACGGCTGACCTGATCAAGAGTTGGGGCTACGAGGTCGAGACGGCCGCCTCCTTCAATGAAGGGTTGAAGCTTATCAATGAAGCCGTGCCCGATATCGCTATTCTCGATTTGCGGCTGCCGGACGGTGATGGCATGGAATTACTCAGCCTGATCCGGGAACAACATCCACAGGTCGATGCCGTCATCTTGACCGGCCATGCCTCCATCGATTCCGCCATCGATGCCATCAAGAAGGGGGCAGAGAATTACCTGGAAAAACCGAGTGATCCCAATCGCCTGCTCGTCACCCTGAAGAAAATCGCCGAAAAAAAGGATATGCGCTCTGAGATTGTCACCTTGCGACGCCAACTGCAGAAGATGGGCGCGTTTGGGGCGTTGATTGGCAAGGCCAAGCCGATGCAAAGACTCTATACCCTCATCGAACGTGTCGCCACCAGCGCCGTGCCGGTATTTATCACCGGCGAGAGTGGCACGGGGAAGGAATTAGTCGCCCAGACTATTCATAACCTCAGCAAACGGCAGCGGGAACATTTCGTGGCCATTAACTGCGGCGCAGTGCCGCCAACGCTCATCGAAAATGAGCTGTTCGGCCATGAAAGAGGGGCCTTCACCGGAGCCGATCAACGTCAGGAGGGCTACTTCGAAATGGCCGATGATGGGAGCATTTTCCTCGACGAGATCACCGAGATGCCCCCCGACCTCCAGGTCAAGCTGTTACGTGTCCTGGAACAAAGTAAGTTCCGTCGCATCGGCGGCCGCCAGGAAATCGAGATAGACGTGCGTGTCATCTCGGCGACGAACCGCGATCCGTTCAAGGCCATCGAAGAGCATAAGCTGCGTGAAGACCTGTATTATCGCCTGAATGTATTCCCAATTCACGTGCCGCCGCTGCGCGAGCGGTTGGATGATATCCCTCTGCTGGCGTCATATTTTCTCGAACTCTTGAATGAAAAAGAAGATAAGGATATCACCAGTATTGAGCCTGAAGTGTTGCAGGCATTGCAATTACACTCGTGGCCGGGCAACGTTCGTGAACTACGCAACGTGATGAACCGAGCATACATACTGGCCTCGTCCAATACCATTACCGTCAGTGCCCTGCCCGATGAGCTGAAGCCGCCGAACGCTGCCAGGCCCCGGCTGAGGGTGCTGGAGATTCCCATTGGTCTCACCTTAGAGGAGATTCAGAGGCGCGTCATCGCCGCCACTCTCGAATATGTCTCGGGCGATACCTCCAAAGCCGATGAGCTTTTGGGCATCCCGGCCAAGCCATTGACGGAGATCAGCGCCGTGAATGATGGCTCCCCGACGGTGGCTATTCGGGTGGGGACATCGATCGAGGAGGTCGAAAAGCTGTTAATTACCAAGACTCTTCAGCTCAACCATGGCAACAAACCGAAGACCGCAGAGAGCCTCGGCATTAGCTTGAAAACACTTTATAACAAACTGGAGCGCTATGAGCCCAAGGGGTAGGGTAATTTTTACAAACCCCCCTGATCACTGTCCGTCGAAGAGATGACCGGCACCCCCACCCCCCAATGATTGAAATTCTTACAAGAGATGTAGCTGTTTGGCGACAGCCGGAAAAGTCATCGCTGCCCTATCCCACCCTGCGAAATCTCCCTGCCAAACCGTTATATTGCTTTACAAGAAGCCATTCCACACGCTTTCACCGCGTTCGATTTCCATGCTGAGGGAGGTCAACAGACGGTCAACTCGGAGTGGCATCACCCGTGCATATGGCTTATCATAAGCAACTACAGCAGACCCGGCGATAGTGATAGCGGAGATCCTTACCGGGGGGAAAGGATCTCCGCTATAACGAGCCGGTCTGCTGCGGCCCCTGAGGTGGGACCCGAGACTGGCTACAGCAGCATTGGGGGGATGCTGCCGTACTGGGCCCTTCCTCAGGGGATTTTTCTAGAAATTGCCGTCTTTACTAATACTTGGCTGCCAGCCGAAGAGTTCAACGCCTCAATCGCCGCGTTCAGTTTATCCCGCCCGCAGGCCTCTGTATGTGAACAAAATTATTTGCAATTCTTCGCTCGAGAGATGAACCCCACCCCAGCATTGTTCGCCACTCCGTGATTTTCTATTTTCACTCAGCACTGTTATGGTACAATACCATCCTTTGCGATTCCGTGGAGGCGAACGTCACGCCTCTTGAGCTCGCCGCGACATGGGAGTGCGGCATGTCAGGAAGGCGGAGGATCATAGATGCTGGCTGAGTTTCTGCAAGAGGCATCGGTGGTGCGGGCTTTTGCCGAGATCGAGGCCCACCATGAGGACCTAGTACGGTTAATTATTCGTCTGTGCGAAATCCCCTCGCCCACCTTTGCGGAGGGGCCACGCGCACAGGCCGTGGCTGAGGAGTTGCGGGCTCTTGGCTTGCAAGATGTCCATGTCGATGCGGCCCAGAATGTGATCGGCGTCCTGCCAGGGCCTGAACCGGGTCCCACATTTCTCCTTGATGCGCACACCGATACGGTGTTCCCGGCTGGAACCGATGTGCGGGTGCGGCGTGAGGATGGCAAGCTCAAGGCACCCGGTGTTGGTGATGATACCACAAACCTCGCCTGTGGGTTGTTCTTGCTGCGGTTGGTACGCGATTCTGGCCTCTCAATCCCAGGGACGCTGATTTTCTCGGGGACCGCAGGTGAAGAGGGGCTCGGCGATCTCTGTGGCATCAAGGCTGTCATGCATGAGCTGGTTGGTCGTGTGGATTACGTCCTGGCGTTGGACGGGCAGTTAGGGCGTATTTGCAATCAGGGGGTCGGTAGCCATCGTCATAAGATTACGGTGAAGGCCCAGGGGGGGCATAGTTGGGCGGATTTTGGCGCGCCGAGTGCCATTCACGCCTTGGGGGCAACGATTGCCAGGATTTCTAAACTCGAAGTACCGAAAAATCCGCGTACGACGTTCAATGCCGGTATCATCTCCGGCGGGACCTCTGTGAACACCATTGCCGAGTCGGCCGAGATGCTCCTGGATCTGCGTTCGGTCAGCGCAGAAGAGCTTACAAGCCTCGAGAACCAGGTCATGGCGATCATTCCCGAGATCGAGCACGAGTACAATGTGCATATCGAGTGCCAGTTGGTCGGGGACCGCCCGGCCGGCTCCCAAGCCGACACCACATGGATCGTGGATACCATTCGCCAGGTGCATGCCACGCTTGGTCTCCAATCCCAGGTGAACGCTGCCAGCACGAATGCTAACGTCCCCTTGAGTCAGGGGATTCCAGCTGTGGTTATTGGCACTTATACGGGAAGGGGCACGCATCGACTGGAAGAATGGATCGACGAACGCTCGATCATCCTTGGCATGAAACAACTGGTGCTTACCGTGCTGGCGTTGCAGCACCGTGCGACACTCCTGGGCACGCGCTAAGATCCAGGCGCCGGCATTGCACTCACGGTTGCAGCGCTCCCCACCCGTCCTTACCTCTCGATGGATGAGGGTTGGGGAGGGGTTGAAAGCGTGGCACACGGTACAGAGATCATCACCGCAGGTGAGCGGTGTACTCGTAGTACGGTGCGACAGATGGATGCGGAAGTAGAGCGAGAGGTATGGTGGAGAGGCGGACAAGGCAATACAAGGAGGTGGGAGCTTGGCGGACAATACGCGGCAACTTTATATCGGCGGACAATGGGTTGGGGCAACGAGCGGTCGCACATTTGATGTGGTTAATCCAGCCACGCGAGAACCGATTGCCAGTGTGGCCGATGGTGGACCCGATGAAGCCAGGGCGGCGGTGGATGCCGCGGCCACGGCCTTTACCACATGGTCCAAACTTCCTGGCGTCGAGCGCGGGCGCGTACTGGCCAAAACCTATCAACTGATGCTGGCACGATGCGATGATCTCGCACGCCTGGTCACACAAGAAAATGGCAAGCCCTTTGAGGAAGCGCGTAAGGAGGTTATGTTTGCGGCTGGCTATTTCAGCTGGTTCGCGGAAGAGGCCCGTCGTGTGTATGGTGAGATCGTGCCCTCGCCGTTCAGCAACAAACGGCTGTGGGTTATTAAGCAACCGCTGGGGGTCGTGGCGGCAATCACACCGTGGAATTTCCCATCGACGATGGTCACCCGTAAGATTGCCCCAGCGCTGGCCGCCGGGTGTCCGGTCGTGCTCAAGCCCGCTTCCGCCACCCCTCTGACAGCGCTGGCCCTAGCCGAGGTCGTGCATGAGGCGGGGCTGCCAGGTGGGGTGTTCAATGTGGTCGTGGGCAAGCGATCGAGTCCGCTCGCCGAGGAGTTTTTGCGACACCCAAAGGTCCGCAAGATCGCCTTCACCGGCTCCACTGAAGTTGGTAAGGAGCTGATGGCCAAAGCCTCGAATCAGCTCAAACATGTGTCGTTCGAGCTCGGCGGCAACGCGCCGTTCGTGGTGTTCGACGACGCCAACCTGAAGGAGGCGGTCGAGGGGGCAGCAGCGATCAAATTTATGCGCGTCGCTGGCCAGTCATGTATCTGTGCCAACCGCATCTACGTCCAGGAGGGCATTGCACCGCGCTTTATACCTGCTTTCGTCGACCGTGTCAAAGCCATCAAGGTTGGAGAGGGCTTTCAACCGGGTGTCGAGGTTGGGCCGCTGATCAACGAAGAAACGTTGGACAAGGTCGATAGCCTGGTCCGCGATGCCGTCGCCAAGGGAGCCAAAATCGCTGCTGGTGGCGGTCGCCTGACCACGGGAGCATTGGCGAAGGGGTTTTTCTATGCCCCGACAGTGCTCCTCGACGTCAAAGAGGATATGCCGGTGTGCCAGGAAGAGATTTTTGGGCCTGTTGCCCCCGTCCTCACCTTCCGCACTGATGAGGAAGTGATTGAGCGCGCCAACGACACGGTTTTTGGCCTGGCCAGCTATTTTTACACCAATGATTACGCGCGCATCATCCGCGTCGCGGAAGGCCTGGATTATGGTCTCGTCGGCGTCAACGATGCCGCCGGTTATACCCATGAAATCCCCTTCGGCGGCTTCAAGGAAAGTGGTCTAGGCCGTGAGGGTGGGAAGGAGGGGATGGATGAGTATATGGAGATCAAGTCGATTGTGGTGAATATGGGTTAGCCCGTCGGCGACGTCACTCGTGTGCGGACACCGGAGGGTTGCAGTCGCTGACCCTCTGGTGTCTGCGCGACTGCTCCATATACGGCACATGGCCGGCACCAGCGCTGTGGTCGGCTACACTGGTTTTTGAATGTACGATTGCCTATCTCTTGCACCGAAGTGTTTCCCATCGCGTCGATACGTGCCATCAGCTCTGCATGCTCCACCATCCGCAAGTTTCCTCTCCGGCAGTTTTCGCTGGCCCAAGTAAAGCCCTGTCCTAGAAGCCCTGCCCGTGATCTGGAAAGCGCTGTAAGGGAAAAAGTGGCGAGGAGTCGTTCCATGTGTCGGGAAAACCCTTTGCCACTTTTTGGTTGTCATGAGAGCTGGAGCCGCGCAGAATAGAGTTCCATAATCTATGGCCAACTTCTACTGAGGGAGGATTTCTCGCATGGATGCTTTGGTCGCAAGGATCTCCAAGAATCCCACCGAGGAAGTGCGTGTTTCGTTAACGAGTTATCGCGGGCATGATCTTGTCGATATTCGTGTGTTCTTCCAGGATGAACAGGGAGAGTGGCGCCCTACTAAACGGGGGGTATCCCTATCAGTCGATTCCTTTGCTGAGCTGCGCGAAGCTGTCGTCAAAGCCGAAGAGATGATTAACACGCTGCCGTCGGCCGGTAAAAGCTCCGGCAGATCGCGCACCAAGAAGGCTGCCGAATAGCATAGCTGGGTGTACACCCCGGTGTGCCCCGCGGCCCTCAGTGTCCTACTTTTCCCTTGACACCATTGGGGGCAAGTTGCTAGAAACAGAGAATTCTCACTGCACCCTGTCTAGTCGATGGATGGGAGGTCGGCCCGGCACAGGGGGTCCTCAGGCCGAGCACATGTTGCTAGGGGACCAGACAGGAAGCTATCATTGCATCCGTCATTAAGCCAATCGCTCTGGTACAGAGATTCGTCATTGCGGACCAGCAACTTCGAGCTTCGAGTGAGGGAGGCGAACCAGTATGGATATTGTCAAAGGTAAAGTCGCGGTCATCACAGGGTCGGGACGCGGGATTGGCCGTGAAATCGCCCTGCTCATGGGCCAGGAAGGGGGGAAGGTCGTCATCAATGATGTGGGTGCGGATCTATCGGGACGGGGTTTGGATCCAGGCGTCGCCGATGCCGTCGTGAAGGAGATTAAGGACGCGGGCGGCGAGGCTGTGGCCAACTATGACTCGGTGGCCACCTATGAAGGTGGCAAGAACATGATCCAGACAGCTCTCAACGCCTTTGGCAAACTGGACGTCGTCGTCCATGTCGCCGGTATCTTGCGCGACCGCATGATCTTTAATATGAGCGAGGAAGAGTGGGACGACGTCATCCGCGTGCATTTGAAGGGGACGTTTAACGTCTGTCAACCAGCCACCGTCCTCATGCGCCAACAGAAGAGCGGTCGTATCATCTGCTTCTCTTCGGTTTCTGCTGCCGGCAATACCGGTCAAGCGAATTACGCGGCCGCCAAGGCGGGCATTCTGGGATTTGTGCGCACGGTGGCGAAAGAAATGGCCCGGTACGACGTTACCGTCAACGCCATCTGGCCCGGCGCCGATACTCGCATGACGGCGTCAGTGCCAGAGCGTGCTCGTGAGTTGCGCACCCAGGCCGGGATTACGGTGCAGGCACGTCGAGCCGACCGCCATCCGCGCCATGTCGCGTCTGTTGTCGTGTATCTGGCCTCCGATGAAGCCAGCGACATCACTGGCCAGTGTGTAGCGGTAAGTGGCGACCGTCTACAGATCATCTCGCACCCTGAACCGGTACGCACTGCATTCATGGCGGGAGGCTGGACCATCGAGAAGTTGCAAGAGCTCTTCAAGCCCACCCTGGGCGAGGGATGGAATCTGCGGCGCATCTAAGCAGCCGTGGCTCACGTGCCCCAGCGCCGCTATACGAGCCAGTTGTATAGCCGCAGGCAAGTCCTGCGGCTTTTCTGTGTCCACACCGATCGACACCGATATCATCCCGGCTGGATACCCGGTAGAGGAATGACCAAAACGCTTTCAGGCGACGCGGGGAGAAAGATACCATCCGGACCGCGTGTAAGGGTTGAAGAGGTGGCAATGATCCTCGACATGCATGTGCACACGCAAATCTCGCTGGACGCAACGGCTAGGATCGAAGAGTATTGCGAGGCGATCCTCAAGTACCGCGAGAGTTTCCCCATCGACGGCTTCGTCCTCACTGAACATCGGGTCATCGATACCGCGATGGACTACCGCAAACTTGGGGACCGGTACGACATCCAGATCTTTCAGGGGGTGGAAGTCGACGGCGATTTTGGGCACATCCTGCTGTATGGGGTTACCGACGAGTGTCTGCGCTATATCGATCTCGCCAATCGACGGCTCAATGATCGAGAGGTCGTGCACATCATGAAAGAATGTGGCGGTATCGCCATCCCGGCACATCCCTTTCGGGAGTCGGTGCATGGCAGGGCCCTTGAAGAAAAACGAGACTGGGTGGCTGGGGTAGAGATCATCGAGCAATTCAATGGGGCGAACTCTGAGGTGCAGAACGCCAAGGCGAGCGCCATTATCGCACGAGATGGCCTACGCGGCATCGGCGGCAGCGACGCGCATTATGTCAACTGGTTTTTGAAATGTGCGACGGTGTTCGAGCGCCGAGTAGAGACGATGCCAGCACTGGTCGAAGAGCTGTATGCCGGCCGGTTTGCACCGATGCAGTTGCCACAGTCCACCGATGCGGGCGAAAATCAGTCGCTGGGCACCAGCTGAAGGCGGTTCATGGTCAAAAATCGCCTCTTGGCCCGATAATACGGGCATTCGAACCCTGGCGTGTCCCATCAGCGAGGTCTCACCGACCCCCTGTTTTTTACGCCCCAAATTTCTGCAACCGGCCAGCGTGTGCTAGTGCCAGCCCCATCAAGTTCATCATCGGTTGCCGGCTGAGCCCTCCAAGGGTACAGCTGCGTTCATCGTACTGCGTCACAGTGTCCGGGCGCACGGTCTTAGCCGAGAGAATGACTGGTACCGGGTGCCAACTGTGTCCCTTCAGCGCCGCTGGCGTCGAATGGTCGCCGGTCACCACCAGAACATCCGGTTGCAGGGATGTGAGCTGCGGTATGAGGCTGTCGACGAGCTCGAGCACGCGGACCTTACCATCGAAATCCCCGTCCTCACCCCGGCTGTCGGTATCTTTGATATGCAGGAAAAAGAAGTCGTAGTTCTCGTAATTGGCGCGGACGGCCGCGAACTCCGCTGGAATATCCGGCACGACCGGGTGGATGTCCATTCCCAGCAGGTGTGCGATGCCACGATACATCGGGTAAATCGCCACCGCTAATGGCGTCAGACTAAAGCGTTCACGCAAACTCTTGTAGGGCATGAGCTTGGCATAGCCGCGTAATAACAGCATGTTTGCCCGGGGTTCCGCTGCGAGCACCTGACGGGCCTGGGTGAGAAACGACTGCAAGAGATCAGCTGTACGCTTGCCTCCTGGATCGAGCGGTGTTGGGTCAAGCGGCGGTACCCCAGTGAGCTGGGGATCAGTGTCGGCCACGTGGTCGGACAGCTCGTCGCCGCGCAAGACCAGCACTCCACGGTAATCTGCCTCAGTTTCGAAGAAGAACTCCACATCGTGCGGCAGCCTGATCT
Organism: uncultured Nitrospinota bacterium; assembly: GCA_963707985.1. Lineage (GTDB taxonomy): Bacteria > Tectomicrobia > Entotheonellia > J063 > CAVPRW01 > CAVPRW01. The sequence goes on from CAVPRW010000032.1 coordinate 192,283, forward strand.
CAGCACGTAATTTCTCGGCAAGGCGGCGATTGGTCGCGCTGTCGATCCGACCCGCACGTCGATCGACGATCCGTCCAGCACTATCGACGGTGCAGAAATTCACGCGCGCAGCGACATCACGCGGTGTGAGTGGGAAATCGATACCACACGCTGACAGGATGCCGCGGCCGATGTTGTGGACAATCGGGTGATAACCGAAGATCGCGAAATGGCCAGGACCGCTTCCGGGGGTGATCCCCGGTGCCACAGGATCAAAGAGGCCACACACTCCGCCAGCTACCAGGGCATCGAGGTTAGGCGTACGCGCCACCTGCAGCTCACTCCCACCCTTCTCGGGCACTTCCATGCCGCCCAGACCATCCATGACCAGAAAAATCATTTTCGCCTCGGTTTTGAAGGCTAATTGATCGAGTAGATCACTGTTTAGCAGCATCTCGCGTTCCCTCCTTCCTCTCCAAGCGGTGAAAATGCCGATGGAAGCGACGACCGACGTAGTATGCCGCTCTCACAAACTGGACCGGTGTGATGACGAACGCTGGGCATGGCGGTGTCGCGCTCAGGAGTTGTCCCCCGTGGGCATAATCGACAGAAAGTTGACCCAGTCTGTTCCCTTGGTCCTCTCTGCTCCATCATCGCTTCGACCTATGCTAAAGAGTTGTAACATCGTATGGTTTCCCCACTTTACTCGATCGTACTTGAGCAGTCAAGGCGTTTCGGCCAATGCTGTCTCGCCGCCCCTCTACAACTTCGCTCGATGGGCAGTGCCAAAGGCAGTGCCCATATGCCTGGAGAGTTTTTTTGACTTGCGACGACGAAAAAAGTAGAGTTCATACTGGCCCTGGAGCAGCCTCACCGGTGACGGCGAGTCAAGGGCAAACTCAGGAGCATAGAAGTCAGCGACAGGACTCATGGGACGGCAGCACGTGGGAGCGATGCGATGAACCATGTGTGCGAGGTGATTACTGCAGCAAACGATCTGGCAGACCTTCTTCGATACGGCAAGAAGATGGTCGAACGCGGATTGGTGAGTGCCCATGCGGGCAACATCAGTAGGCGCATCGGGAATGCGATGCTCATTAGCACGCGCGGGAGTATGCTCGACGAATTGGACGACAAGATCGTTCAGGTCACATTGGACCCCCCGAGCCCCCTCGATCACGTGGCCTCCTCGGAACTCCCAATGCACCGAGCGATCTATCGGCACACAGACGCCACCGCAGTCTTTCACGGGCATGGACGCTTCTCCATCATCGAATCCCTCACGACCGAGGCGGCGCTCCTCACCCCGCTGGACTCTGAAAGCGCCTATTATCTACCGGTGATTCCCATCATAGAGGCGCCACCGGGGACCGAAGAGCTTGGGCACGCTGCTGCTGTCGCTCTCAAAGAACACCGTGGGGCGCTGATTCGGGGGCATGGGGTGGTGACCAGGGGGACGAGCATCGAGGACGCCTATGCCATGTTAGCGGTGATCGAGCAAGCCTGCCACATCCGCTACCATCTGGCCCTGGCGCGTGCGCTCAAGCGCTAAAGGCAAGCCATGTGCTGTACCGCTGCGCGTAAGGGGGATAATGACACAGCTAGGATCAGCCCCCTTGCGCGTGGCGGCCGCAGCTTTTGCCCGGCGATCCCGCCTCTGTGGTACGACAATCTCAACGCTGACAGTATTGAATGATGGGCTCGGTAATCGCCTGCGGCATGTGGCCGCGCTCGGATAGGAAGGTGTAAAAATAACCAAACGCCTGCTTGGTCTCCGTAAGCTTCCGTTTGGAAACGCGCTCACGTTCCAGCAAAAACTCCCGCAGATAGGTATCGATCTCGTCACGGGTCATGTCGGTGAGCCTTCCCACCTCATAAGCGGCAAGATAGTCGTCAACGAAGCCTTGCAGCATCTCATCATAGTTCACCCGATCCTCACGGGCGACACCACGGTCCTTCAAATAGTCCTGGAACTCATCCAACAAGAGGTCAGCCTGTTCGTAGATCGCCTCGACGTCGACACCTCCGGACAACTCCTCCTCGTCCTCTTCATCTTCATCATCCTCGAAGTCTTCGTCCTCCTCGTCTTCTTCATCTTCATCATCCTCGAAGTCATCATCCTCGTCGTCATCATACAGCTCATCCTCATCGATCACCTCGTCGTCTTCCTCAGCATCGAAGCCTTCCACCCCGAGCATTCCGAGCGTTTGAGGGTGACGAGTGCCCATTCTCAGAATGAGCTCGACGAGCTCGCCATGGGAATATTGCTCCAGTTGCGTTGCCAATATACGCAAATCATAAAAGCTCTGGGGCTCCTCGATATAGGTTAGGCCTAACGCGATAGCGTGCCGGCAAAATCCCGGATCCGAGGTGCAACTGCAGGTTGGAGTCAAGGTCGAAGCCTCGATCGTCAGTGAAACCGAAAAAACGCCGTGGGGTCCAGCCACATGCCCGGAAATGGCAGGGCCGGAGCGGAGCCGATGCGTGAACTCGCGCACATATGGCTGCGCGCGGTGGAAGGTTTTCTCATCGATAACCTGGGCCAATTGTTCTTCCGTCAACGTCAACGGCCCGATTTGTTCCGCCATGAATTGACCCTCCGCCAACCCACACTCGCTAAACCGACACTCAGCCACCACATGGATGACGATTCACACGAATCCTGTGATATGAGAAATCCTATGGGGCTAATGGCATGATGAAGACGTCCGACTTTTGGCTGCTACCAGCATATCAACTCGCCCGGCGATGTCAAGAATCTCCTGGTGGCCCCCGCGACAGCTCTGGTATAGACCGTTATGTCCTGTGCACGACGAGCCTGCCAACGCATGAGGTTGCGCCATAGAAGCTCACCAAGCGCGCTCGAGCAGTTCGAGGACGTCGGCGGCGCCAGTAATCGGACGTGGATTCTCCATCGTCGGCACCTCTTCCAAGACGGCCTCCGCCAGCGCGCTAAAATCGCGCTCATGCACCCCCACGTCACGCAGGCGCATCGGACAGTCCAGCTCACTGATGAGATGGCGTACTGCGTCAATGGCGGCGCTCGCCGCCTGCTCCGTGGTCATTTGGCGCGTGTCCAGCCCTGCGGCCTCGGCCACCAGCGCCAGTCGATCGGCAACCACCGGTCGGTTGAACTCCATCGCATGCGGCAGCATGATGCAGGAGGTTTGTCCATGTGGTACATGGCAATGGCCGCCGAGCTGATGCCCAATGGCATGGCTGATACCAGTGCGCACGCTGCCGAAGCCCACGATCGACATCCAGGCTCCCAGTTGACAATGGAGGCGCGCGCCGAGATTCTCTGGGGCGTGCGTGGCGCGCGGCAGATGTTGGAAGAGATACCGCAGCGCCTGCTGGCAGAGGGTATCTGAAAGCGGATTGTGTTTCGGAGAATACAGACGTTCCACGGCATGATCAACGGCCCGCATCCCGGTCGAGGCCCACAGCCACGCTGGTGTGTCGACCGTCATCTCCGAATCGAGAATAACGATGCGTGGCGTCATCTGGGGAGCCCCGAAGCTCTCCTTGACGCCGCGCACGGGATCGGTAATGCCGACACCACTGGTAAATTCCCCAGCCGACAGCGTGGTGGTGACGGCGATGTGCGGTATGGGCTTTCCCTTGTACTGCGGTGTAAAGCGCAGGCCACGCGGACCTCGCACACGATAAGGGTCGAGTTGGGCCGTGGTCGAGATATCTTCGGCGAGGCAGAGCGCCACCCCTTTCGTGCCATCGACCGGGCTGCCCCCACCCAGGCTCACCAGGACGTCTGCGTTCACGGCTCTGGCACGCGCGGCGGCGGCGACCACATCCGGCCGTGGCGTGTGCTGTGCAATGGGATAGAAGACCTCGACGAAGCGCGGCCCGAGTACCTCCTGCACCCGCCTCAGCAGGTCGGTCTTGGTGGCAATCGTCGTACCGGTAATGACGAACGCTCGCTGGCAGCCCAGGCGATCGATTTCGGTGGCAAGCTGTACTACTGAACCTTTCCCGAAAATGACACGCTCTTGAGGGAGAAACGTGAAGGCACCCTGCAAGTCGGAAGTGAACTCCATGGGATGAACCCCTTTCTGAACAGCCGTCAAACTCTCCACAGGAGAGAGATTCTCTCGCCGTCGGCGACACTGGCGCCTTTGTAACATAGCCCTGGCCGAAATGGCAAGCAGACCCCATGTGCGGCCATGACTGCGAGGGAGTTGTGGATTCTCTGGAGGTATGCTAGAAGAATGATGGCCCCTGCCATCCGGCTTTCCCGCTCCGTGCTGGCTTGGCATACCGCGGTGCCCCCCAGTAAATCCAGTCCAGCCGGGCAAAGAGAAAGATGTTGCACGAAACCAAGGTTATTTGCGGGAGAGGCAGGATAGTCATTGCCTTGTGCATCGCGATGGGCATTTTGGGGTGCTCGCGGGACCATGGCGCACAAGGGGTAGCGGACCAATTCATGCAAGCGTACTATGTGCGGATCGATCAAGCACAAGCGCTAGAGTTTGCCACCGGCCTCGCCCACGAGCGCTTGCGACAGGAGCTGCAGCAGGTTGCCCCTCTGCGGCGAGGAAGCAACCTCGAGCAGGCACGGCCGAAGGTGTCCTACACCCTGGCCCGTACCCAACCCGAAGGCCGACAGGTCCTGCTCGTCTACGACCTCACCATCACTCCCTCACAGGTCAAGCCGATGCTCAAGAAAATACTCATCATTACTGAGCAGCTCGGCGACCAGTGGAAGGTAATCAATTTTACCGAGACGGATACCACTCCCTGATCATTGGTCCTTGGGCAACACAAAGGTCTGCCCATGTTGCAGAATCTGCACTCGACCGTCGAAGCCATTTTCGGCGCTGAGCCGAGCCAGCCAGGTGGGGGGCTCGTGGATCGGCTCATAGGACAAACGGAACGTCCCCCAGTGGATGGGTACCATGTAGCGCCCCTGCATGTCTTCAAAGGCCTGCAAGGCATCCTCGGGGTTACAATGCACCTGTCGAAAGGACGATGGTTGATAGGCGCCGATGGGGATGAGCGCGAGATCGATGGGAAAAGTACGCCCTATCTCGAGGAATCCTTTGAAATAGGCTGTATCACCGGCAAAATAGACATGATGCCCCTGGCGTTCGATGACAAAGCCCCCATAGCCGCGGTCGCGATCGCGCGGCGTGCGACGACCCCAGTGATTGGCCGGGACATGGATCACCTTGAAGCCATCGCCCTCGTAGTCTTCCCACCAATTTAGTTCGTACACTCGATGAAATCCTAGGGGTGTGATCAGCTCAGCCAACCCAGTGGGAACGATCACCGGTACGTCCTTCGCCAATTTACGCAATGATGGCTTGACGAGATGATCAAAGTGTGCATGGGACACCACCACGAGATCGAGTGGTGGCAGGTGATGGATGGGGATTCCCGGCTCGACCAGACGTTTCGGCACGATGACCCGTGGTGCGAAGTTTGGGTCGGTCAAGATGTTGAGACCCTTCCACTGCAGCAGGACTGTGGCATGACCGACGAACGTCGCCGCGAGGTCATCTGGGCCGATTTGGGCATAGCGGTGATCCGATGTGGCAGGGTGCGTGCGGTCGAACGCTGTACGCATCATATGCAAGGTAAAACGTGAGAGGCGATATCGCCGTCCACGGATGAGCATCCATGATCTCCTATATGTGCAATGGACGGTGGCATTATACCGTCCGATCTCGTCTGAACTACACTGCATATCCACGAATGAATATAGCACCGCAGGCCAAGGCAATGCCCCTCAAGCGCCATAGCGATCATCGGGAGCTCGCCACACGAGGGGCACTACGAGCGGCTGGATAATCATGGGGGGGTAGGTTTGACCGGGAGGTGAGCGGACCGCGTCAAGAGTTTTTTTCAAGCATCACAGTGATCCCGACACTGAATTCATGCCCGCAATGGGTGCAGGTGTAGTGAATGCCCTCGCGACGGTCAAATACGCTGACGCAGGTTTGCGTCGCGCCGCAACTGGGGCAACGAGGGGTGCGTTCAGGCTCCTGTAACTGACGTAGCGCCTGGTCGAAATATTCCAGTCGTGGCAGCGGGAACGTTACACCAGCTGGAATTTCCATGATCTTGCGCGCCATCGTCTCCTCAAGCTGTGCCAGTTCTTGACGTACACGCCCATCGCCGACGGACCTGCTGAGGTCGTCCACGATGGTGCGCAATTCGTCGATGACCCGGACCTTATGGCTTTCGGCCATCTGCGAGATGGTAGTCTGATTTTTCAAGGTGAACTCACGCAAAAATTCCATCATGATCTCAGCCGCCAACGTTGTCTTTGCCACTGACTCACGAGCGTGCTCTTGCAATACGAGATGGCGCGCATGGTAACGCCTGCCATGATGCACAGTGAACATCGACAAGATCAATACGACGATCATCACTACGATCGCCTCCACGCTCACACGATCGGTGACCGTCGCCCAGATAAAGAGCGCGCTGAAGACCAACGCCCCGATGCCGATTACGGCAGTCTCGACCAATACGCGCCAGTCCGCCTCGACCGACTGTATGGCGGTGCATAAGGCGCGCCGCAGGAGTGTCGTGACGGGCGCCTGTGTCCTGGACATCTCAGGCGAGGCTGCGCCCTCGGCATCATTGACAAGCGGCTGCACCTGACGCATGCGATCGAAGAGTCCCATGCTCTCCCCTCAGCTGATATATCACGAGCCACCGTGGTAGCGGATGACCTCGACAACTGGGTTTACAAGAGGTCGTAGCGTCCCTCTCGTTCCAGGAGCTCGACGAGCTTGCGAACATCCTGATCACGTTCCTTCGGGCAGATGAGCAATACATCATCGGTCTCAATCACGACCAGGTCGTTGAGTCCAATCGTCGCCACCAGCTTGCCCGGGCTATGGATGAAGCAGCCAGCCGTATCAATGCCGCGCTGTTCTCCAATCACCACATTGCCCTGCGCATCCGCATCAAGGAGATCGCTGAGGGCCCGCCAACTTCCCACATCGCTCCAGCCGATGTCCGCGGGAACTACCCAGACATCTTGAGCCCGTTCCATGACCCCCACGTCGATAGAAACTGAGGGCAGTCGCGGATACACGTCGTTCAGCGCATCTGCCAGGGCATCGCCGACGGTGATGTCGGCCACTGGCTCAAGAGTGTGTGCGAGTTGGGGCAGATGGTGGCAGAGCTCGAGCCAAATCGAGTCGGCACGCCAGACAAACATACCGCTGTTCCAAACGTATGTGCCCGCGGCCAGGAACTGCTCAGCCGTGTGACGCGAGGGCTTCTCGACGAATTGCGCCACGCGAAAGACCGCCCGGCCATCGACCTGTAGTCGGTCCGCGCCGGCCTGTATATAGCCATAGCCGGTTTCCGGATGAGTCGGTTGAATACCGATGGTGACCAGACGATTCAACGGTTGAGCCACGACCGCAGCCACTTGAAGCACCTGTAGAAACTCGGGCTCATGACGAATGAGATGGTCAGCGGGTAAGACCGCCATCACCGCATCAGGACAACGTTGGCGTAGCCACAGCGCGGCCCAGGCCACACAGGCGGCAGTGTTTCGCCCAACCGGCTCGAACAAAAAATTCTCGGCTGGAAGCTGCGGCAGACAGGCCCGGATCGGATCGCGATAGGTATGCCCCGCCACTACCAGCGTGCGCTCCGCTGGGATCAGGGGGCTGATCCTGGCCACGGTTTGCTCGATCATCGTCGTTTCCCCGACGATATTGAGCAACTGTTTCGGCATCTTGCGGCGGCTTCTGGGCCAGAAGCGTGTACCTTGCCCACCCGCCATAATCACTGCGTAGACCTCGTGATGCTGCAGTGCCGTCTCACTCACACTGCCACCCCCATGCTGTGACCCATGGCATCGTTGCTTGTTGGCCGTGGAATGCTGGGCGTTCTGCAGCACCCCGCGGCTGAGCGTATTATACCGAATTTTCCACTTTCCGCCGCCGAAATGCGCCGAGACGCGTCACCGTGTTGCTTGATGGTATCAGGCGGTGCCCTGCACGGGGTCCCGCCACGTCTTGTCCTCTCTTCCAGGAGGATGACGCCGGCCGCTTCACCAACCGTGTGACCTGGAAAGCGCTCCGTAGTCGCGGTCTGTGGTCCGCCAGGACAGGTCTCCACCCCCTGCTGGGCGTCCAGGACACACGCCTCAGGGCTCCCAAGGCCTCCCCGTTCCACTCGAAGGTGAGATGGAAGCGTAAAACGACAGCACCTGTGAGAAGCCCTCCAGACCATGCTGCCTGTTCGCGATAACCAGTCTAGTTGGGAAGGTGCCCCACCAAGGCCCTCGGAGGCCTGGATGGCTGATGTCATCCGGCATGTGATGAACCATCGGGCATAGCCCCACAGTCCGCGGCATACGGTCAGGCAGCTGATGTGGCAAAGGAGAGGGTATAAATAGCCGGCAAGTGGCGGTAGCGCTCACCATAGTCGATGCCATAGCCCACGACAAAGCCGTCCGGCACGTCAAATCCTTTGTAGTCGGGGGTGATATCGTATATTCGCTTGATACGTTTGCTGAGGAGGACGCAGAGCTTGAGCGAGGCCGGCTGACGAGCCCGCAGTCGCTCAAGTAGAAAGCCGAGGGTCAGCCCTGTATCGAGGATATCCTCCACAATCAGCACATGTTGGCCGGCGATGGACGCCTCCAGATCCAAAATCACGCGCACATGACCGGCGGATGTGGCGCCTTTTCCATAGCTTGCCAGCCGAACGAACTCGACTTGCGCCGGAATCTCTATAGCGCGCAGGAGATCCGCGAGAAACACAAACGCCCCCTTCAAGACCCCAACCAGCAGCAGATCTTTCCCCTTATAGTCGCGACTGATCTGGATGGCGAGCTCCTTGACGCGAGCGGCGACGGCTTCACACGATAACAGCAATGAGAGCGTGAGGTGTTCTGGGGTTTTCAGCTGTGTGCTCATCCTGAAGTCCTCCTCCTCAACCTGCACCATCGCGATCCCCTGGTGATGTTCTCCGGCCGCAAGGAACTGACAGGAGCGCGACCAGACAAATGGCCGCAGCGCCAACGATCTCCGTTGGACGACTACGGATGCAAGCGGCTTGCCATGCAGAAACCAACGACAGGCGGGGTACATTAGCGTATGGTTGCCTAACGGGATCTTCTGCCCCATCGATGGAATAGTTGGCCCTCGAGGAGGATCGGAAAGGTACACGTTGAGAACTTTTCTTTGACGAGTTGCCACCGGAGACTACCGCTCGAAGATTCAGCGCTTTTACCTGACTACCCTCGAATGCTCTGCCATGTGTCGACATCGCTTCATGAGGGTATCAAGCGGCCTACCAAGGCTTTACGTCCTTCGTCGGCCGCGAACAGTAACAGGGCGAAGGGCAGGGCCACCATCCAGGCAGACAACGGCAGCGCGGCTGTCCCAAAAATCTTCTGCCCAAAGGGGGAGTATACGATGGCTAGCTGCAGGCCGACCTCCACTAGCATGCCGACCAGCAACAGGCGGTTGGTGAACAGGCCTAGAGAGAAGACAGAGGCACGAGGGCTGCGGCAGACAAAGCCATTGGCGACTTGTGTCACGATCACCGCGGTCAGGCAGGCGGTGGTCGCCTGCTGATACAGCAGTACGGGCGGCGTCTGCCCCCAGGACCATCCCCCCTGGAATAAGATGAAGAAATAGCTCCCCATCGCGGCCGCGGCCTCAATGGGGCCGAGAAAGCCATAAGCCCGCTGCAAGATCCCGAAGGTCAGCAATGGCTCGCCGCGTGGGCGCGGCGGCGCGCGCATCGCATCGCTGGCCGGCGGCTCCGCGCCCAGCGCCAACGCCGGCAGCATGTCGGTGCCGAGATCAATGGCGAGAATCTGGATGATCGTCAGCGGCAGCGGAATGCCGAACAGCACAAAGGCCAGATAGGGGACGATCTCCGGGATGTTGCTGGTCAAGATATAGGTGATGAACTTGCGAATGTTCTCGAAGACGGCACGGCCCTCCTCAATGGCCGCCACGATGGTGGCGAAGTTGTCATCGAGGAGGACCATCTGGGACGCCTCACGGGCCACATCCGTACCGGTCACCCCCATGGCGATGCCGATGTCGGCGTGCTTCAGCGCCGGGCCATCGTTCACCCCATCCCCTGTGACCGCGACGATCTCGCCCATGTCCTTGAGGACCGTGACGATACGGAGTTTTTGCCGGGGGGTGGTGCGGGCGAAAATCTGGCAGCCGCGTGCCAGCACCTCCGCCAGCTCGCCGTTGGAGAGCTGTTCCATCTCGTCGCCCACGAGGATTGGCGCCTCGCCGCTGATGAGCCCGATCTCCCTGCCGATGGCCATCGCCGTGAGCCGGTGGTCGCCCGTGATCATCAGGACGCGAATACCGGCGTCGTGGCAGCGGCGGAGGGCCTCGGCCACCTCGGGCCGTGGCGGATCCATGATGCCCACTAGCCCTGCAAAGATCAGATCTTGTTCGAGAGCTTCTGGGGAGAACGAGGTGGAGGTTGAAGCGACCTCTTGATAGGCAAACGCGAGGACCCGCAGGGCGGATCCGGCCATGCCATTCGCTACCTCCAGGATTTCCTCACGCTGGTGCGGCGTGAGAGGGACAGTACCCTGTCGAGTGAGCGCTGCACTGCACAGGGGCAGGAGACTCTCCACCGCCCCTTTCGTCAACACGGCTGCGGTCCCTTGGGGCAGGTGATGGACCGTGGTCATCCGTTTGCGTTCGGGATCGAACGGCACTTCATAGAGGCGCGCATATCCCGACAGATCGCTTTCAACCGCCTGCGCCGCTGCCTGCAGCAAAGCCACCTCCAGCGGATCGCCAAGCGCTTTCCCCCCCTCGATGGTGGCATGGTTACACAAGCGACAGGTGAGCCAGAGAAAGGGATTCTCTTCCACAGCCGGATGGGCTGGCCATTGAAAGAGCTGTCCTCTGGAGAAGAAGGCGCGCACCGCCATGCGGTTTTGGGTGAGCGTCCCGGTTTTGTCGGTGCAGATCACCGTCGTCGATCCCAGGGCCTCTACCGCAGGGAGATCCTTCACCAGGGCATTGCGTCGCGCCATCCGCTGGCTGGCCATGGAGAGGGCCAGGGTGACCGTCGGGAGCAGTCCTTCCGGGACATTTGCCACGAGGATGCCGATGGCGAAGATAAAGTTTTCCCAGAAGGTACGGCCAACCACATGGCCCAGGACGAAGAAACTGAGCCCCATAATCACCGAGAGCACCGTCACCACTCTGGTGACTCGGCGGATCTCCAGCTGCAAGGGGCTGATGTGCAGCGGAACCTCCTGCGTCAGACGGGCCACTTTGCCGAACTCGGTGGCGTCGCCGGTGGCAAACACGACAGCGCTACCGGAGCCGGAGGACACGGTGGTGCCGGCGAAGACGATGTTCCTGGCCTCAAACAAGGCATGAGCCTCGTCGGCATCCGAGAAGCGAATCTGCGGTTCAGATTCGCCGGTGAGCGGGGCGTTATCCACCTTCAGGAACGTGACCTCAACCATCCGTGCATCGGCTGGAATGCGGTCCCCTTCACCTACCAGGACAAGATCGCCCGGCACGACCTCCCGCGCGTGCACCTCCACCACCTCCCCTCCCCGCCGCACTTTGACCCGATCGGGGAGGAGCCGGTGCAACGCCGCCGAGGCTCTCTCCGCCTTATACTCCTGGAAGAAAGAGAAGAGAGCATTGATGACGATGACCGCCACGATGGCGTAGGCCAGCGTCTCCATGCCCTCGCCAGGCTGCAGAGAGCTGGCGAGGTACGCCAAGCACGCGGCGATCCACAACAGGAGAGCGAGGAAGTGGGTAAACTGTCGGAGCAGCATACGACCAAGGGAGATCCGGCGCGATGGGGACAGCTCGTTCGGCCCGAATTCCCGTACGCGCCGCACCGCCTCGTCAGTCCCCAGGCCCTGCGAGGAGGTGTGCAGCGCCGTATAGACGTCACCAATAGGGAGGCTTTGAATCTGCATGGCTACACGCTTCGACGCGAGCGGCAGACGAACAGATCACAGGGGGTGCGCCGCATTACGGCCTCGACAGGATTGCCGCGCCGCCATTTGGAGAATAGGCTCCGCTGGCTCGCTCCCATGATAATGAGATCGTGGCGGTGACGCGCTGCCTCTTGCATGATCGCCTCATCCACGAGAGGGCCAGTGACGATCCGGACCTGCGGCGCTGTGCCGGCCTCGCGCAGGCTGTCCACAAACGTGCGGACCTGCCTCTCACCGGCTTCATAGGGCACGGCCTGGCCTCGCCGGCGGACCTCTTCGAGCGTGTGGAAGACGATGAGCTTGGCACGAAAGTGTGCCGCCAACCGGGACACCAAGTAGGCGCGCTCGGCAAGGTCGGAGGCACCACCGAGCACCGGCACGAGGATCTGCCGGGGATGGGCGAGCAGGCCGAGGTGCACCACCCGTACGATGATGAGGGAGCAGTGTAACCCCTCGATCAGGCGTTGTGGGACGGTGCGCAGAAAATAGCGCTGCTCGACATCGTGGCGCCGCGAGGCGGTCATGACGACGTCGATGTGGTGGGTGTGCACGAGGGCGTTGAGGGTCTGCACCACGTCTCCCCGCTCCATCAAGAGATGTGCCAGCACCCCTCTCTCCCCAGCCTCGGAGACGAGTGACCCTGCTGATTGTGCCATGGCCCCTTCCTCTGCGCTCGTCATCGTCGGGGTCAGGACGCCGGCGACAAACAGAGTTGCCCCACAGGCCTGCGCCACTGCCACGGCATAACGGGCGGCGGCGTGGGCATTCAACGACTCATCGACGGCGGTCAGGATGCGGTGATACATGGTCCTCACTCCGAGGATGGGATGCTAATCTTTAGAACGTCACAGCCATGGTGGCACCCTCGGGTTGTCAGCGAAGTTGCCAGATCATTGACATGCATCTCATGATTGATCGCGTCAGAGGCCGTGACGGGGCATCTCTCTTGGCAGTGCTCAGGAACTGCCCCTTGCACCGTGAAGATTGCCCTTGCATGATTTTTGCCAATAGAGTGTACGGGAGGTGCGAGCGGCTGCCACTATTAGGCAGCGCAGCGTGCTCAAGCATGGATGGGGAAGGGATAGCCAATAGAGACTCCCAAGGCGAAGCGTTGTGGCGTTCAAGGGCAATGACGCCTTGGGACAAGATGCCCCACGGCAGGTCGACTGGACCCGAAAGCAGCGGCGAAACGGCCGGTCCATGCCAGGATGCCGCTATGGCCGCCCTGAGTCACAATGCTATACATACATAGGCCCTGCACCTGAGATTGATCGCTCCTTCGGCACATTGGCGCTCGCCTGTTGAACGAACCGGGCTGCTCACTCCCCGCCCTCGAGGCGGAGGGTACGCTGTAGTTCGTTTTCCAAGGCACAGCGCTTGCTTTATCGCCAGGATGTTGCTGGTTGATTGATGGCAATCTCGATGCCCTCGCAAGGAGACGCGCCCCATGTTCAGGAAAATTCTTGTGCCCGTGGACTTATCCGACCGGCACCAACAAGCCTTGGAGATCGGCGCGCGACTGGCCAAGGCAAGCGACGGAGAAGTCACGTTGCTGCATGTGATCGAGATCATTCCAGGGCTGACCCTGGAAGAGGAGCGCGATTTCTACCAGCGTCTCGAACAGGCGGCCCTCGACCATCTAACGCGGCTCGGTCGGTATCTGGCGGAAAATCACGTTTCCCGACGGGAGGAGATCGTCTATGGGAGCCGTGCGCCCGAGATCGTGCGCTATGCGATGGAATCCGGGATTGATCTCATCGTGCTGAGTTCGCACCGCATCGACCCCAAGGATCCTGCTGCCGGTTGGGGAACCGTAAGCTACAAGGTCGGCATTCTATCGCAGTGTCCGGTGCTTCTGGTCAAATAACAATCACTTCCTTGCAGGTCTTGCATTGACTCCAACATCCGGGCAAGGGCTCACTGTTGATTGACAGGGTTTTCGACGCCGCACGCCCGATAGGGAAAGGAATGGACCATGACCACGCTGTGGACCCAACGCTATGCGCAACGTACCCAACGCATGCAGAGTTCCGCCATCCGCGAGCTGCTAAAGCTAACCGAACGCCCAGAGATGATCTCATTTGCCGGCGGTCTACCGGCACCAGAGGTCTTTCCAGTGGCTGAATTTCAAGTGGCAAGCCAGTCTATCCTTGGCCAACATGGTCCGCAAGCCCTGCAATACAGCACGACCGAAGGCTATCGGCCGCTGCGGGAGATGATTGCTCGGCATACAGCGCGCTACGGCATCCACGTCGAGCCGGAGAATATCCTCATCACCAGCGGCTCACAACAGGCCCTCGACCTCATCGGCAAGATCTTCATCAACCCCGGCGATCGCCTCCTCGTCGAGAAGCCGACCTATGCGGGCGCTTTGCAGGCCTGGAATGCCTATCAAGCTGACTACATCAGCATTGCCCTGGATGACGAGGGCATGCAGACTGACGCGTTAGAAGCCGCCCTGCGCGCTGGCCCGAAATTCATCTACGTCCTCCCGAACTTTCACAACCCGGCGGGGGTAACGCTGGCACTGGACCGTCGGCAGCGCTTGGTGGAGCTCGCTGACCGTTACGGTGTGCCGCTTATCGAGGATGATCCCTACGGACAACTGCGCTACGAAGGGGAGCATCTGCCGCCGCTGGTTGTGCTCGATGGGCAGCTACAGGGGAGAGAGGGAATTCCCTATAGCGGCAACGTCTTGTATCTGAGCACCTTTTCAAAAACCTTAGCGCCAGGCTTGCGTCTGGGTTGGGTGGTGGCGCCCGCCGAAGTGATCCAACGGCTGGTGCAGGCCAAACAGGGGGTGGATCTGCATACGAGCACACTCGCCCAAATGATGGCTTTCGAGGTGGCACGTGGGGGCTTTCTTGACCGCCACGTGCGCTTCATCCGGACGGTGTACAGTGAGCGCCGAGACGCCATGTTAGCCGCGTTGCAGAAGTATGTGCCTGCCGCCGTGCACTGGACGACGCCGCAGGGGGGCCTCTTCCTGTGGGTGACCCTGCCGGAGGCAATGGACGCTACCGAAATCCTCCAGGCGGCTATCGCCGAGAACGTCGCCTTCGTCCCTGGCGCGTCCTTCTTCGCCGACGGCTCAGGACGCCATACCTTGCGCCTGAACTTCTCGAACGCCAATCCGGAGAGGATCAACGAGGGCATGCGGCGCCTCGGAATCGTGCTGGAGCGCGCACTCACGGCCAGTGTTGCGGAAACTGAGCCACACAGCGATGATGTAACGCATCGGGGAACGTGTTTTCCGTATGGCTAGGGCCCGTACCCTTGCCCGTGTCGATGAATCGCGTTGGCAGAGTGGTGTCAGCCAGAGGGGGTCATGCTCCTGGAGCAAGCGGTAATGGGATGGGATGAGCGCTATGGCTGAGGCTGGGGTGTTCGGTCTCGTCATGTGTCAATTTGTCCCATACATTGGATACAAGGGAAGTTGACCACCGGGCTCTGGGTCATGCAACATGATAAGCTCCGGCTCGATGCCAGCAAGCTGGCAGGTCATTGGCGCGTACCTCATCGGCAAGATATGTCATACTCCAACGGACAGGAGTATCAGTAATGCCCCCCAAGCACAATAAGGATTCAGGATCACCCCTCGGCCACCAACTGCACCAGCTCCCTTGGCTCATCATGGGTGTGGTCGTGATGCTCTGGATCCTGGCCGCCTACTTCGGGACGGGAGTACAGGCCACCCAGATCCCCTACAGCGAGTTCAAGGCGATGATTCGTCAGGATGCGTTTCAGGAGGTGATCCTAGGGACCACTGCCGTGCGGGGCACGGTGAAAACCGCCACAGGGGAATCACCCAAGACCTACGAGGCGGTGAGGCCAGAGGATCCGGACCTGCTACGCGAGCTGGAGGCTCGCAATGTTCGCTACCGGGTGGAGGTGCAGAATCCCTGGCTCTTTCATCTGCTCTCCTGGGTGGTGCCGATCGTGCTGCTCTTCTTTCTCTGGCGCTTCTTCATCGGCCGCGTGGGCGGTGTCGACCGCAATCTCATGGCCATCGGGCGCAGTAAAGCGAAGGTCTATGTGAACCAAGACACCGGCGTGACGTTCGACGATGTGGCCGGGGTCGACGAGGCCAAAGAAGAGTTGCGCGAGATCATCGACTTCCTACGGGAGCCCGCCAAGTACCGGCGCTTGGGCGGTAAAATCCCCAAAGGGGTTCTCCTGGTAGGGCCGCCGGGGACCGGCAAGACGCTGTTGGCTAAAGCAGTGGCCGGCGAAGCCAAAGTGCCCTTCTTTAGCATGAGCGGTTCGGAATTCGTCGAGCTGTTCGTGGGGGTGGGCGCTGCGCGTGTCCGCGACTTGTTCGCCCAGGCCCAGGAGCGGGCCCCCTGCATTATCTTCATCGACGAACTCGACGCCCTGGGCAAGGTGCGCAGCATCTCGCCGGTGAGCGGCGGTCACGAGGAGCGAGAGCAGACGCTGAACCAGCTCCTGGCCGAGATGGACGGCTTCGACACGCAAAAAGGGGTCATCATTTTAGCGGCCACCAACCGGCCGGAGATTCTCGATCCGGCGCTGCTGCGGGCTGGGCGGTTTGACCGCCACATTCTGGTGGATCGTCCCGACATTCACGGCCGTGAGGAAATCCTCCATGTGCACTGCCAGCGTATCCGGTTGGCAGCTGAAGTGGATCTCAAGCTGCTGGCAGCACGCACGCCGGGATTCGTCGGGGCGGACCTGGCCAATGTGGTCAACGAGGCCGCACTGCTGGCCGCACGCCAGGACAAAGAAGCGGTGGAGATGAGAGATTTCGAGGAAGCCATTAACCGGGTCGTGGCCGGCCTGCAGAAGAAGCGCCGCGTCATGAGCCAGCAAGAGCTGGAAATCATTGCCTACCACGAGTCGGGCCACGCCTTAGTGGCTGAGTCCCTCCCACATGTCGATCGGGTCCATCGGATCTCCATCATTCCCCGGGGCATTGCCGCGCTCGGCTATACCCTGCAGCTGCCGACGCAAGATCGATACCTCATCACGCGCTCCGAACTCCTCGACCGTCTCACCGTGCTCATGGGGGGGAGGACAGCCGAGGAGCTGGTCTTTCAGGAGATCTCCACCGGCGCCCAGGATGATCTGGCACGGGCCACGGACATCGCCCGCAGCATGGTCATGCAATACGGCATGAGCGAGACGCTGGGCCCCCAAACCTATGAACAGGGGCATCCCTCACTCTTCCTGGATCCAACACTGCCCAGAGCCCGATTGGAGGTCAGCGAAGAAACCAGCCGTGACATCGATCGCGAGGTGCACACCTTGATCGTCGAGGCCCATGAGCGGGCCCACAAGATCCTTGTGGCGCAACGAGAGATCTTGGATTCGCTGGCTCACCTCCTGCTGGAGAAGGAGACCATCGAGGGGGATGAGGTCCGAGCCATGATGCAGGCCACACGTTAAGAGCTCCGCCCGCCCATCGAAGGCTCCACGGCATGCATAGAGCCCACTCGTTCATCCAGCTCTGTACGACACCCGACGTCCATTTATCTCGCCTTCCTTGCCGCTCGTGATAGCATGGATATACAGGCTCGGGCCTCGTTTTCGCCACGGCTCCAGAGGTGAAAACAACTGTGCAGCGACGTGAGGCGGCAACACCGGTCATTGGTGCGAGCGCTGAAATAGTTGACAATGAGGCCGGCACCTCGGCATGCTGAGACCATTATACAACGGTCCAGCGGTTGTCCTCTGGGTTCTCGTGACCTTCCGCGACGAAGGAGACACAGCATGGCGACGCATGCCGATGAAGGAAATTCCCTTCCACAGCTGACCCCGCGAGAGTTGCAGACCCGCAAAGCCTTTGTCGGGCTGGATGTTGCTGCCACCAGGGCCTTACAGGCCATACGACCATGGATGGAGGCACATGTCCATGAGGTCGTCGAGGAGTTTTATGCCCATCTCTTGCGCTTTCAACAACCCCGTTGGCTGCTGGCTGACCCGCAGCGGCTGGCGCATGTCAAGGCGGCGCAGACCGACTCTCTCCTGAGCTTCACGAGGGGCAACTACGATATGGCGTACGTCGCCAGCCGGCATACCATTGGGCGCACCCACGCCCGCGTGGGCGTCACCCCGCAATGGTATCTGGGGGCCTTCAGCATCTTCGCCCGGATCCTCTTCCCTAAAATCCTGGCGTATTATCACGACCGACCGCTGACCGGTATGGCGGCCGTCAAGGCGCTCATCGCCGTCATGCACCTGGATATGCAACTGGCGATCGACGCCTATTTGGAGGCCTCGCAGGAGACCCTGCAGCAAAATGCCACCGACCTGGAGGACGCAGGTCGCTCTCCCAGACGAGCGCCTTGGAGGAGCGTGCCCGCCAGCTCGAAACCCTCTATCTGGTCAGCGCCACCGCCAGTCGGGAGTTGGACCTGGAGCAAAGTCTGGGCCTCAACCCTCCCGCTGATCGTCGACATCGTGGGGGCGGCGGGGGCGGAAGTGCATCTCGCGGATGACGACGGCTGCCTGACCTGGACGGCCAGCCATGGCCTACCGGACAGGTTTTGTAGAGGCCTCGAAGGCGCAGCGCCTGCAACCAGGAGAAGGACTCATCGGGCAAGCGTTGGCCACCCAGACACCGGTGCTGGTGGACGATCTCCGCCAAGAGCCTCGGTTCCTCCTCCGTGCGCTGGCCCATGCCAGCGGCTATGAGGCCCTCGTGTGTGTGCCCCTGATGGCCCAGACCAAGGCGGTCGGCACCATCCAGCTTTACGGGAGTGCGGAGCGGCACCTGTCGCATGAGATCTTGCCCCTCTTGCAAGCCACCTCTGAACAGCTGGCCGTGGCGATTGCCAATGCCCACCTGCATCAGACGGTGAAAGCCTCGGAGGCCGAGTACCGCAGCCTGGTGGAAAATATCCCGAAAGTCATTTTTCGCCTGGACCTGGAGGGCCGTTGCGTTTTCGTCAACCGGGCCGTGCAGACCATCCTCGGCTGGCCTGACGAGATGATCGTTCACACTCCCCGCCTGCGAGACCTCCTCGGGCACCCGGACGATTGGCCTGAAGCCGCCTTGACCCGCGTGTTGAGCGGGGAGATTGTCCAAGGGATAGAGTGCCGCTTACGGCACCGCGATGGCTCGTGGCGCTGGTGTCACCTCACCATCTACCCCTGGCAGCGCGGCGAGGCGCGCATCTTCGGGGTCGAGGGGATTGCCGAAGACATCACTGAGCAAAAGCGCCTAGCCCAGGAAATGGCACGCTCGGAGCGGCTGGCGCTGGCCGGGCAACTGGCCTCCGGATTGGCGCATGAGATCGGCACACCGCTCAATGTGATCGCCGGTACGGCTGAGTTTCTCCTCAGCGATTTCCCGGCCGAGGACCCACGGCACGCTGACATGGAGGTCATTAGCCAGGAGAGCCACCGGGTGGCCGACCTGGTACGGCGCTTGCTGGGACTCGTAAGAGAGCGCAGTGGGCTGCCGTCCGCCGTGGACGTACACGAGTTGCTGGATTACACCTTGCGCCTGTTAGAGCACCGCTTTCAGAAGGAGAAAATCTCCGTGATCACGCGGTATGCGGCCGACCTACCGCCGGTGCTAGGGGCGCGGCATGAGTTGGAACAAGTCTTGCTCAACTTGTTCATTAACGCCTGGCATGCCATGCCTGATGGTGGGACCATCACGATCGTCACGGAACACCGGGGCGCTCAGGCGGTCATCACCATCGTCGACACGGGCTGCGGCATTCCCGAAGAGCATATGAGTCAGGTGTTCGAGCCATTTTTCACCACGAAACCCCCGGAACAAGGCACCGGGCTGGGGCTGGCCGTGGCGTATCAACTGATTTCCGCGCACGGCGGCCATATCGACATTGCCAGCCAGCTCAATCAGGGGACGACGGTAACCCTTACCCTCCCACTAGCGGAAGGGATCGACAATGCGTAAGCCCTCACATATTCTCGTCGTCGATGACAACTCGCGCATGGTCGCCCTGATCAAACGCTGGCTTGGGCGCGCGGGCTATGATGTGACTGGTGTGACGACCGTTTCGGAGGCCTTCGAGGTCTTGACAGCACATCACCTGGAATGGGTGCTGACGGATCTCATGATGCCGACAGGCGATGGCATGGATGTCCTCGCCTATGCGCGCAACCATCAACCCCAGGTGAAAGTCATCATTATGACCGCCTTTGGTTCCGAGGCCACTCGGCAGCGGGCTGTCGCCCACGGAGCCCATGCCTTCCTGAGCAAACCCTTTAGTGGCGAAGCGCTACTGGCTATACTGGACCAGGAACCTCCTTCTGAGTCAATCCCATCGGCGGCGTGCGACGACCACCACGGCTCGTAACCGCTGACGCGTTGGGAATGTGCCGCCTGACCCTCCAGCGTCTACTATCCAGCGATTGAGGCATAGCGGATTGTCATCTAGAAGGGCCAGGGGCCTGTGTTCCCTCCGGAAGCCTGGCGGTCCCGAGCAGGGTTAAGCGTAGTGACAAGCTGTCCCCTGACCGAGACATTCTGTCCCATATGTCTCCGCAGCTTCCACACTGCTCCGTCTGCTATGACGGCCTCCATGAAAGCTGCATCAGGGCACGCAGATTGCTCCCACCCTCTGAAGCGCGCAGACACCCGCGGCGCAACGACCGTGCGAAGGCAAAACCTGATGTCCACCAAGGCGGCGACCGCTCTGCACGCACGCTTTGGATTTCCGAGTGAACCCTGAATCCATGGGAGGCAAACATGTCCTATAACGATGTCAAGGTCAAAGATCTCATGGCAACGAACGTATCGACATTGGGACGCAATGATACCTTGGATCTTGCAGACAATGTCATGAACCTCGATCGCATTCGCCATCTTCCCGTGCTCGATGAAAAGCGGGTGGTAGGGGTGGTTAGTCAGCGGGACCTGTTTCGTTCAGCACTTGCTGTTGCATTAGGCTATGGAGAACGGGCGCAAGCGACGCTTTTGAAGACGCTCAGGGTCAAGGAGGTGATGAGCGAGCCAGCCATCACGATCTCTTCCGAGGCTCCTATCAAGGAAGCCGCTCGCCTGATGATCGAAAGAAAAATTGGCTGTCTGCCGGTGATCGAGGGAGGGAGGCTTGTGGGCATCGTGACCGAGACAGACATCTTGCGCCACATCGTCGATAACTAAACCCATGAACGAGGCGTTGGAATGGTGAGCGGGACCTCAAGGTCGAACCTATCCGGTCCCGCCTCCACTGCAGGCACAGGATACGTCCTTCTTTGCCGTAGTAGAAGCCAATCACCCCCTTCGTGCAGATCCAAAGGACCTTATTGGCCACGGTTTCGCCCCTATTCCCCCCTTTGATAAAGGGGGGCCAGGGGGGATTTACAGGGAAGGCACTGCATGCCCAAGCAGCTTTCCTGAACATGCACTAGGCCCAGTGCGCGGCCGCGCCGAGGCGGCGCGGCCGGGGAACCCGGGTAGTGCTATGGTTGGTCTCCCATTGCCGTCGTTGCGTCGACTCGTTTCTTCGTGCACACGAGCGAGGGCGTCAATTCAACCATGGTAGACAGGGCGATCGACATAGGTCTCGCCGTTCTTGCGCATCCAGGTGAATTCACCAATCTTGATCT
The DNA here is from genome assembly GCA_963707985.1 of uncultured Nitrospinota bacterium. GTDB lineage: Bacteria > Tectomicrobia > Entotheonellia > J063 > CAVPRW01 > CAVPRW01. The sequence goes on from CAVPRW010000032.1 coordinate 213,758, forward strand.
GCTCATGCGGTTCGAGTTGGTTATGCACGAATAACCCATGTTCTGTGCACCGCCAGATATAATAGCGCGGCAAAAACTCCATTGCCCCCCGACAGATTGGGCAAAAACGAGGCTCGTTTTCCACCATCAACTATGTTCCTCCTTCAAGGGCGATGCGCCCGAAGCGCTCCGCGCGGTTCCGAGCCGGCGCGAGATAGTGACCACGCTAGGCTGTCGTGGCGATCAGCCGAATGGCCAACATTCACGCCGGGCTTGACCTATGTTAAGGTCCCATCCCCCCAAGCCGTATGATCTCCTATGGGCCCGGACCGACAGGCTTGTCCGCGATGTGCTCTGTCGAGCGCTACTACAGCAAGCCTTGTGCCTGGAGTGACGGGGCAACCAGGGCGCGTGCATGGCGCTCCCCTTAAAGCCTGAGGGACCTGTTGGAAACATTGTACAGGGGGCTGACATAGCTGGGTGGCGGCGGTGCAGCGCGACAGTCGTCGGCAGCAGAGTGGGCCGACGGCACGGCTCACGAACGGTAGAGAGGACCGGTGGAGCTACACTTGGCAGCGGCTTCACATGAGACAGCCCAGTACTCTATGGGACAAATTATCCCAGTCTTGGTCGCCATACGGTATAATAGCCACCTGAGTAACCGACCTCAGCGAGCTTTATGCGGGCCATGGCGGCGTCTCAGGTGAGCGATGCGACGCCGGGTTGAGCCGTTTTTCTGATACAGGGCGCTGCTCTTCCGGCGTGACCTGACAACCGCGAGGCCATGGCTGTCACCAGCCGTCTTCTGGAGGATAGGCGAGCGATGGGCACCACAGGGGAGATCCTGGTCGTCGATGATGATGCGCGCATGCGTGAGCTGGTCGCCAAAGTGCTGGCGCGGGAAGGCTACACAGTCCGAGCCCTGCCACGTGCTCAAGATGTTCTGCAGGCCTTGGAGGAGGGACCGGCCGACCTCGTCATCTCCGATATCCGCATGCCAGAGATGGACGGCTTGCTACTACTGCAGGAGGTCAAGCGGTTGGCGCCGGAGACATCGGTGCTCCTCATGACGGCCTTTGGTAGCATCGACACTGCCGTCCAGGCCATCAAGGCGGGCGCCTATGATTATTTGACCAAGCCGTTCAAGATGGATGAGGTCATTGTCGTGGTGCAGCGCGCCATGGAGGAGCGGCGCTTGCGGGCGGAAGTGCAGGCTCTGCGAGAGGAGGTCTGCACCAAGTACAACTTCTCCAACATCCTCGGCAAGAGTAAGCCGATGCTCGACCTATTCGCCCTCATCAAGAAAGTTGCCGGCAGCCGTAGCACAGTGTTGGTGCAAGGGAAGAGCGGCACAGGCAAGGAGTTGGTGGCGAAAGCCATTCATTACAACAGCCCACGTCGCGAGCGCCTGCTGGTGACTGTCAACTGTAGCGCCATTCCAAAGGACTTGCTGGAGAGTGAGCTGTTCGGTCACATTAAAGGGGCGTTCACGGGTGCCATTGCCAATAAACGTGGTCTGTTCGAGGAGGCCAACGGTGGTTCGCTCTTCCTGGATGAAATCGGCGAGCTGAGCCCCGAGCTGCAGGTCAAGCTCCTGCGGGTTCTGCAGGAGCGCGAGATTAGGCGCGTCGGTGATACCCGGACCGTCAGCGTCGATGTCCGGCTCATCGCTGCCACCAATCGCGATCTCGTTCAGGCTGTGCAGGAAGGCATCTTCCGGGAAGATCTATATTATCGGCTCAACGTCATTCCCATTGTTTTGCCCGCCCTCAAGGACCGCGCCGAGGACATTCCCTTACTTGTCGAGCACTTCCTCATGAAATACGCCAAGGAGGCGGACCCGCCCATCGAAGGCATTTCCAAAGAAGCTCTGCGTCTGCTACTTGAGCATGACTGGCCGGGGAACGTGCGGGAGCTGGAAAACGTCATCGAACGGGCGGTCATCCTCGGGCGCGGGCCGCAGCTCCTCCCCGAGGATCTACCAGCGCACCTGCGCATCCGTAGCGTGCCAGGGTGGCGCCAGTTACGTGAGGCGAGTACGTCCCGGCCGACGTTGGAAGAGCTAGAGCGCAACTACATCGCCACGGTCCTGGGAGAAACCCGCTGGCGTCGGATGCAAGCAGCGCACATCCTAGGGATCGATCGGCGCACGCTGTACCGCAAGATCCGCACCTACGGCCTG
>CAVPRW010000033.1:0-83499 GCA_963707985.1 uncultured Nitrospinota bacterium
CTGCGGACCAAAGGTGAGGCCGAGGCGACGTATAACGCCAAAGTTGCGGCCTCCCTGACGCCGACGCTCATCCAACAGCAATATCTCATGCGCTGGAACGGCCAGCTTCCACAATATATGCTCGGGGGAGACAACAGCCTCTTACTCCAGCTTCCCGGAGGCATACAGAAGTAGGGCACGGGACAGTCACGAGACTCTCGATCGATCGTGAGCTGTGCAAAGCGTCGTCCAGTGCAAGGCCGGCAGATGTCGGAGCATTCTGCCGATTGTGCTATGCTACAGACGGTTCTGCATGAGGCAAAAGTCGCGCGCGCATGGTGCCACGAACGCATTCCTCCCACAGACAAAGATGCGTTCAGGCGGGCCTTGACACCTGTGGCTGGATGACAGCTGTCCGGAAGATATTTCACTTGAAAATCCTGCAGGCTAAGGGTAGCCTTGACTCATTGTTTCCACGCACCCCCTAGGCTGGCTGCGCTGCAGATGGTTTGGTAAACGTCGGCTACCTGTCATAGGCGAGAGAATCCTTCATCCATGGCCAATCTCCGACGGATCAGGCAATTACTGAGTCTAGCCCTACGTCTGCGCTGCCTTCGATGTGGAGAAGCGCCGATGTTTCAGGGACTGTTCAGGATGCGACCCGAATGTCCGACCTGCGGGCTCAAATTTGAGCGCGAGCCCGGTTATTTTTTGGGCGCGATCTACATCAATTACGCCGCGACTGTGGGGTGCATGCTGGCCGGATTCTTCGCCTTGGATTACCTGGTCAATCTGCCGTTGACCTATCAAATCATCGTGTGGAGCGGTTTCGGCGTGGTCTTCCCGATACTGTTCTACCGCTACTCGAAGAGCCTTTGGCTTTGCCTTGATTACCTCTTCAGCCCAGTCGAGGAAGCTCGTGTGGAGATGCGTACGCCCAGAAGCAACCCTGATGAAGCCTCGCCAGCTGTTGAAGTCGAAGATTTGCGCCATCTCTATGGCGATCGCGAGGCCCTTGGCGGGGTGAGTTTTTCCGTCGCTCGCGGTGAGATGTTCGCCCTGCTCGGCCCCAATGGTGGGGGGAAAACGACACTCTTTAAGATTCTCTCGACGCTCATGCCGCCAACCTCGGGTGTTGTACGCCTGTGGGGCCATGACCTCAGCCGGGACCCTGGGCTGGTTCGCCGGCACCTGGGGGTGGTCTTCCAGCATCCGAGCCTCGACCGCAAGCTCACGGTGTTCGAGAATCTGCGGCACCACGGACACCTCTACGGACTGGCGGGAAGCATGCTTCAGCGTCGGGTGCAGGCGATGTTAGCCCAAGTCAACCTAACCGAGCGCTCCAAGGACCTGGTGGAAACGCTCTCGGGAGGACTTCAGCGCCGCGTCGAGCTCGCTAAAGGCCTGCTGCATGAGCCGGAGATCCTGGTACTCGATGAGCCGAATACGGGTCTCGATCCTGCTGCACGCCGAGATTTCATGAATTATCTCCAGCATCTGCGCGAGCAAGACGGGGTCACTATTTTGCTCACAACACACTTTATGGAGGATGCTGAGCGCTGCGACCGGGTAGGCATCTTACACGAGGGGAAGCTTGTCGCGCTGGGGGCGCCCGACGCCCTCAAGCAGAGCATCGGCGGCGACATCGTGGTCATCCAATCTCCAGACCCTCATGGTTTGCAAAAAAAGCTGCGCGAGCGCTTTGGTTGTGAAGCGACAGTGGTGGATGGGACCTTGCGGGTGGAGCGGCCACGCGGTCACGAGTTCATCCGTGATGTGGTTGAAGCGTTCCCAGGAGAGATCACCTCGGCGGCTTTTGGTAGACCGACGCTGGAGGATGTGTTTATTCATCTGACGCTGCAATCATATCGGTAGCCACTTCGTTATCCAATCAGGAGACGGAGCATAGGCAGGGTTTGCACAAACCTGTTCTCATCGCATCGAGAGAGCTGAAGCCAATGACCTGGATTGTGTTACCCGCGGTAACCCTGTGCTGGCGAGAAATCGTCAGATTTGTGCGCCAGCGCAGCCGTGTGACCGGCGCCTTTGCCCAACCCCTGGTGTTTTGGGTCTTGCTGGGGGGTGGGCTGAACGCCTCATTTCGTCCACCTGGGGTCCCTGACGGCATGAGCTATGTGGAGTATTTTTACCCTGGAGCGATTGCCCTGGTGCTCCTGTTTACCGCCATTTTTTCCACCATTTCAGTGGTCGAGGACCGCCGCGAGGGCTTCTTACAAGGGGTGCTTGTGGCGCCAATTAGCCGCTCTACCATTGTTCTCGGACAGGCCCTAGGGGGAACCGCCCTGGCGTTAATCCAGGGTATGTTGTTCCTTCTTTTCGCCCCTGCGGTCGGCGTCTCCCTATCCGTGCTAGGAGTGCTTTCGGCAATCGGCATCATGTTCCTGTTGGCCTTCAGCCTGACCAGCCTAGGGTTGGTGATCGCCTGGCGGATGGACTCCACGCAAGGCTTCCACGCTATCATGAACCTGATTCTTCTCCCCATCTGGCTACTGTCTGGGGCATTTTTCCCCGCCTCTGGCGTGTCGCCGTGGCTCGGTTGGGCAATACGGGTCAATCCCCTGACCTACGGCATGGCAGCGCTACGCCATTGCCTCTATCTGCGCTATCCCGCCGGTGTGGGCGAGGTCCCAGCACTGGCGCCGTCGCTCCTCGTCACCGCACTGTTTAGCATTCTTACCTTCATGTTCGCCATACAGGCCGCTCGGCAGAGCCGGACATAGTGGAGAGAGACCCAGCCGGTCGAGCCTCCAGACCGTCAGAACATTCTTTTCCCATATAGTCAAAAGACTCATGTGGCTTTCCGCGATAGAGCAGACCCATCCTTAGAATCCGCTTATGTCCGGGTTTGACCAATGTGTACAAATCGATGCAGGGGTGCGGAGGCATTGAAAAACTCAGCGGATAGCGGATTTGCTAGAGTGCTGGAGCGTCCACGTTGGGTAGTGTTACACATCGATCTCATTGGCCTCGGGTGTACCTACTCACTTTTCCACAATGGTTCACGCTATTTGTCTTCCCAGCATGTACTGGTACTCTTCTTGCTCTAGCGCACGGACGACCCTAAGGTAAGGGGATGTTGGCTCCTTGAACTACGGGCGCGCGGAGGGAGGCCGGTCTCCATCACCGGCTAGGTTTCACGATGATCGCATCTCACCAGCATGACCTGTGCAGCATGATCTGATCTCGCGGACCATTGAAACACCGTTTTACCTCCATGAGGAAGACGGTAGGAGAAAGCACATGGAAAGAGAACAGTTAGAACATGAATTCACACGCAAACCTGCCCCCCAGTCCGTTCGCCTCATTGATTTTGATCGCGCTGAGGTCCATCCAGGGTTCCTGCCTGGCACATACATCCTTATCGTTTCAGGCATCAAGCCGTACGTGACGATGCAGGTGAGTCTCAGCCCCTTAGTGTACGTTAGACAGCCGGAGTACTGGGGCATTGAGGTACTCGGCTCCCTCCCAGGCATGGGTCTTCCGGTGCTAGCTCCCTACACGGTTTCCTTACCGCTTGGGGGTATTCAAGGGACCATCGGCATTGAAGTGATCGGCGCGAACAAAACGAAACAGATTGCCATTTTATCTAAAGAGGAATATGCCCAGAAAGCCTAACCCTAACGGAGGCGCGCCGCAAACAGTGAGCGATAGGCTCGCACACAACGTTGCTTCTGAGTCCATCGCTTGCTGCTTGCAGGTCGTGATCGTAATCGGTCGTCTCGACGAGTCGTTCGACGCCAGTCAACAAATCCCGCAATGGTTCTCTGGGGTGAGTCCCATGGCATTCAACCTGTCGCCAGCAGTGTCTGTTCTGACGTGATTTGGGATGGACACCGTCACGCGAATGGGCCTACACTTGGACCTACTCACCAACTCCGCCAGACCACGATTGATCTGTGATGAAAGGAAAATTGGATGAAGAACAACCAAGCTCCGAACGGTCGGACCGCCTATCGCCTCCCGCTCATGGTGTGCCTCGTTGCGCTAGCCGTCACATTCACGGTAGCGCGGCCACAACCAGCCTATGCCGACGATGAGATTGTGCCACCCCGCGTACCTGACAAGCTGAAGGTGCCACGGGGCCACAAGGTGTTCCTCGCGGGGCACGCCATTGGCACTCAGGACTACATCTGTGTGCGCTCAGACTCAGACGACTCCCTCTCCTGGACATTCTTCGGACCGCAGGCGACCTTGTTCAACGACTACGAGCGACAAATCATCACCCACTTTCTGAGCCCCAACCCGGACGAGAACGACGACCCACCTCGTGCGACTTGGCAGGACTCAGGCGACACCAGCTCCGTATGGGCGGTGCCGGAGGCCTCTGTCCCCGTCGAGCCAGAGGACATTCCCTGGCTCCTCCTCAAGGTCGTTGGTGCTGAACCCGGCCCCACGGGCGGCCGGAGACTCACAAGGACTAAGTATATCCAGCGACTGAATACCTCAGGCGGGATCGCGCCCGCGAATGATAAATGTACAGAGGTCAGCAAGAAAGCGTTGGTACCGTATGAGGCCGACTATTTCTTCTACAAATCCAGCGGGCATGAGTGATCGCTAGGCGCGTCAGCACATCACATGCAAAAAATGGCGTGGCTAACAGGAGTTGTGTGTACCAAATTTTTAAACTTTATTACCCTACCATGTGATGCCATTGACTTCGATTCGCTGTAAGGATCTTAACTACCACCACCGATCCGACCCTTCAAGGGGTTTCCTTGAAAGGACAATTTTCATGCCTCCTGGTGTCACATGAGGCATGAGAGCTCTGCCGCAAAGTTCGATATTGGGGCACAAAATCCCAAGATTGAACTTTGCGACATAACCGAAAAAAGTCTTACTGAAAGCCGCATAGACTATAACTGGCGGTATGAGCGCGTGGTCTTTCGACAGGAGGGAAAGATTCCGAGCACAGTGACGTTTCGTTTCATGGAATCTATTGTAGACCTAAGCGGTATACTGAAGCTGGTAAGCCCTTGAGAGAGTGTACCGCTTTCGGCAGGTAGAGTGCTTAGAGATGTTGCGAGCTCGATAACGTTTTAATGCGGGTAATGCCTGTGCCGCTCTCGTGCAACGTTTTGAGCGTCGGCGGTAGCAGTGTAAGGGCATGTAACGCTGACCTCTCCCTCCCGACTGTGCTCAACTGGGCATGCATCTACCTGAGATGCCTCACCGCGGCAGTCCTGGGATCTCCCCATGCATGAATTCTTGTCGTAACGACACCATGACCTCGGCCTCGACCGCGGGCATGCTCAAGCCACGGGCCAGACCGTCTAGCTGCTGTGCGGCAATGATCTCCTGTAGATCGGCGATTTCCTCAACCCATAACATCTCTAATCCAGCCAGCACAGGCCTGATCTGCGCCATGTCCCACCGTTCGGGATCGCGCACCGTAGAGACCAGCATCTGCAGCAAGCCAGGGATATCGTCCGGGTCGATGCCCGGCACTCGCGCCAAGATCTGCCCGCGAATGGTGTGATAGGTTGCCATCGGGGAATCCCCCTTCTCACGTGGCTTAGGTTGGACACTCGTCGTCTGACCCACTGGCAAAGACCTGTTGAGGCTCGCCATTATACTGAGACGATTATATCATGCCCTGGCATCCATGGGGGCGATCAAATCATCAAACCACATCAGCCAAGTTGTTTGCTGAGAGCAGATGACCCGGATTGGATTGTGAACCCCGAGGAATTCGCCACCATTATCAAAATTGACCTGGTGTGGAACTCTTCGAACGCCACGGAAGACCCCGCCAGCGGCGCGTACCGCGAGGGCACCCGGATCCTCGGGACATGCATTGGCACCAGCGCGGCAGCGATGCGCGGCACTGTGAGCACGCCGAGGACAAGCCATGACGACTGCGATGCGGCGCGCTCAGATCTCCTCTTGTCCCGTTTCTAAAAGGTCATAAATGAGGATCGCGATGAAGGCCCCATGGAGGCGATCGGGTTCAGTGGAGCTACTCATCATGGTACGAATCTCGCGGAGGTGCTCTGAACCGATCTTCTGGATTGCCGTATTGACCTGGGCATCGAAGCCCTCTGGTGTCCGGTCGATAATGGTTTTGATCTGCCGCATAATTGCCCTCCAGCAGGAGAAGGGATGCTGGCGCACCCTCCTCTTTGTGCACGTGTGCGCTCTTATCACAGCTCTTGAGGCCTAGCTTATCGATGTGTAGAAAGAAGCCCAGAGCTGGCGAATGGTATCTTCCGCGGCCATCACATGTCTAAAATCATTTCGCACGTCAGCTTTTTCCTCGGTTGTCGCACGATCGAAGGCATACGGGTGCTTGACCGTCGCAACCATGAACTGCCCGTTATCTGGTGTGCTTGGTACACAAAAGACATCTCCCGCCAACATATCAAGTAGGAAACCCAACCCGTTTCTGCGTACCAGATGTCAAAGGGATTCAATTCGCCCGCGTCGGAGGAGATACCTATGGGGTGTCCCCTAGACGCCCCGCCGCTGGGTCCCGCGGCAGGGTATAAGGATCGCTCTTCACGAGCATGTCCAGGAGTGCTTCACGGTGCTGCTGCTTGGCCGCTCGGAGGCGACGGAATCCCTCAGCCATGTCGGGATCGGCCTGCTCAGCCAGATGCATTGGCTCCACCAGCGCCTCGTAGGCGTGCCGCTCCGCCGCCACATCCATGAGCAGTGCTTCCCAACTATTGTGCGCCACCTTCGGGGTGCACGCACCGGTCGGGATGGTTTCGCCGTGGGCGAGGAGGGTGTCATGCAACCACGTGACATGCCCCTGGTCCTCCGCTGCCATGCGGAGGAGCCGCGCACGGAACTGCGGATACTCCATGCGCTCGGCGTCCTGGGTGAACTGCGTCACCGTGTGGGCTGTTGCGATGTAGGTGTCGCGAAGCGCCTCGATCAGCGTCGGATGGGGATCAGGGTGGAGCGCGACGCAACACTGCTGCCACCCACGGTGGAGAGCACTTAGCAGTACGTTCATGGGGAGCGCTTCCATGCGGTTACCCTCCGGCCGCGACAGGCATTGGGGCGCTGGCGGCGTGTTGCTGCCGGGCTACTTCGGCCAACCGTTCGGCCACATAGGGCCGTTTCGGATCCAGCGCGCGCGCCTGCTCAAAAGCGGCGGTCGCGTCGGCCAACTGCCCCGCCGCTAAACAGGTATTCCCGTGCGTAAAGGCTTCGAACGCGAGAGTCTGCGGGGAAATTTCTGCGGACGACGGTGGCCCGATCGGCGTGCGCCAGTAGTTCCAACGGTTCCAGCCCATCCAGCCTGCGCATGCCATGACGACTACGACGACAATGATGCTGATCATGTGGTCTCCTTTCCTAGGCCGCCGTGTGAGGCCCGGCGGCGTTTCGCCTCAAGCTGGATGGGCCGTTTTAGGCTGCATGATCCACGGCCGGCGCCGTGTGCGCTCGGTCTGTGGGACCCGCTGGCGGATCCATCCTTCAAGTTTCTGGTGCAACCGTGCAAGTTCCTCGACCGTAAAGTCATCCATGCTTCGAATCCCCCAGCGGCCGATGATCGGGGACGTACGACCTCCGGTGGGTGCTGCATCGAATTCGTCTCTCACGGACAGGTCATCGTTCGATCTCTTCAAAGGAGGCCTCCATTTCTCGCGGGGTATCCAGAGGACCGTCTGCCACCGGTGCATCGGTTGAGGGGTGTGCGGTCTGGTCGCGTCCCTCATGGACGTGGTCTGTGGTTGAGCTCATACGTGTCTCTCCTGTGGCGGTAGCGCCTGCGCGGACCGGTCTGGCAGATCAGCCCGGTTGCCGGTGTATTGGCGTCACGACCTGCCTGTTCTTGGCAGGATGATGGTGTGCGATGACTGTCGTGGGTCGATGGCCTACCCGTTGGTGCGGCCGTTGACACGCCTCACCAGTCACGATGCGATACTGACGCCTGGTCCTCGCCGTCACGCTCCGCATACCCGTGGAAAGGCGTCCCATCGTGCGAAGGAGGAGTCGTGTCATGGGGCATGGTAGGGGAACGGGGTGCCGACGCCTCGTCTGGCGTTGGTCCTTGGTACTGGCCTTCAAGGTCTCGCAAGCCGCGGGCAATGGCCAAACGCAACACCGCCGTGCGCGTCGGCATGCCTAAGGCCCGGACTTCAGGGTCCGCAGCCATAACCTCGATCAGGGCATCGGCCCGTTCCAACAGATCCTGGGTCAAGCGCAGTTGTGTGGGGGTCTTGATGGCTTGCATACTGTCCTCCCGAGTGCGACAACTGTGATGTTTATAGACCTACTTAAATGCTACTATACAGTATACCACAAAAATTCTAATAAGCAATACATTGAGCATGCTGTTCGCCGGGTAAACCGACGGCTCGCCTCACCCGACAGGAACACTCGCCCGCACAGGTTGTGCGTGAAGGCATTGCGGCCTGCACCGGTCTTGCATGACTTGCGTGTGCTGCTGCCGGATGGGGTCGTTTCACAGCGGCATGGGTTCTCAGCGGAGCGGCGATAGATGGTGCCCATGAGCTGCCGGCACCCCTTCTACACATGGTTCACCGATGGCGCTGGCACCAGCGACCGGCAAGCAGCAAAAATCCTGTTGGAAGAGGTGTCCTGAGCTCGATCGACCTGTGGGACTGTATGGCAGCCGTTCTAGGTTAGAGCCTGATGGTCGTTACATTTCTGCGGCATAGGGGTAGGGGGTTTCTCTATATGACCGACTATGATATGGGCAATCAGTGGCATTGAATACGTGGCAGGTAGGATTCATCGAACCCGATGTCTTCGTCGTCTTCAAGTGTATTCGCCAGGACGCGGCACTGGTCGATTTGTGCCACCAAAGTCTCGACGTCGATGCCTTGGTAGGAGGGCCGACACGGCGACAGGAGATCAACCGCAGACGTGAGCAGGTAGCGGGCCCCAAAGATGTTGCCCTGTTTGATGTGGTAGCAAGCCGCTGCCAGTTCCATCAAGCCGTGGAAAAACTCAGCGGCTTGCCCCGACTCTAAAGGGATCAGCTCTTCGAGGTAGTCATGGCATTGCAGGAATTCGCCACTGTTGAAGAGCTCGATCCCCCGTTGTAACTCGTCAGTCCGCATGGCACTATGCAGAAGTGATGTGGGCAGCTGCCGGGATGCGCTCATAATTCGACAGTCGGCGGCGGTCTTTGCGGCCACGTCGACTCTGGATGAGCTGCGCCACGATGCTGACAGCGATCTCCTCCGGAGTATCGGCCCCGATTTCCAACCCAATCGGTGCCTGCACCTGGGCCAGCCGAGCTTTGTCGGCACCGCGCTCGATCAGCTTCTTCCACATCCGCGAAATCTTGCGTTTGCTACCGATCATGCCAATGTAACGGGCCTCGGTGCGGATGGCCTGCTCGATCACCGGTTCGTCATGCTGATGGCCGCGCGTTACCGCCACGATGTACGACTGATCATCGATCTTGAGGCGCTCGAACACCGTGTAGAGGTCCTCCACACGGGTCTCGTCCGCCATCGGAAAGCGCTCCTTGTTGGCGAAGGCCGGCCGGTCATCGATGACTACGATCTTGAAGCCGACCATCTTGGCGACCTTGGCGATCTGCAACGACACATGCCCGCCGCCGAACAGATACAGCGTCGGGAAGGCAATGATGGGCTCGACGAAGACATCGAGTGTATCACTGGGTTCGAGCCCCCAACGTTGTGCCTCGTCATCGCTGATCTCGAACTGTAGGACCGTCAGGTAGTCCTCCCGCATGACCTCTTCGGCCTTCTGCCGCACGCAGTCCTCGATGAATCCCCCTTCACCGATCCCCCCCAGCATGGTGCCATCGGCCCGCAAGACCAGTTTGGATTTCTCCTGCATAGCGGCGGGAATGCGGCTCGAAATCACCGTGGCGATGGCCCCCTTCTCACCTTCGGCGCGGATGCGAGCGATTTCCTCAAAAACAGCGGTCATACGATCGGGGACCACGGGCTCGATGAAGATGTCGACCTTCCCGCCGCAGTTGAGGCCACTCTCGCCGGCGTGCTGCTCGGTAAGGATAAAGGAGGCAATCTTCGAGATATCTCTTTTCACCACGCGTTGAGCTTCGGCCCACACGTCAGCTTCCAGACAGCCACCGCCCACGGTGCCGACCATGGTGCCATCCTCGCCGACGAGCATCTTGGCCTTGCCGCTCATCGGTAGGGAACCCTTACTGGAGATGACCGTACACAGCGCACCTCGCTGCCCTGCCTGTTTCAGCCGCAGAATCTCAGCAAATACATCGTTCATAGGGATGACCTCCGCTCCGTAAACCTGGCGAGCTCTCGGGTATAATCGTCAGGCACGTCGATGTCACGGATGATATCTTCGGTTGCTACATCGATCAGGCGTACATCGTCGGCGTGCGCTTGCATGAGCCCATTCAAGCCCGCATCCTCCGGAAGGTTTGCGATAGCCTCCCGGTATCTTTGCAAATTGATGATGATCGGATGCCCTTTTTTGTCCCCATAACGTGGGATGACAATGCCTGCGTCGCCAGCTCGATAGGCCCGCATGACCTCGCTGACCACCGCCCCCTCGATATGAGGTTGATCGCCTAAGGCGATTAATACCGCGTCATATCCGGCCCCGACGGCGCCCACCCCACATTTCACCGAGGACAACATGCCCTGCCGATACTCGGTGTTGACGACCGCTCTCACAGGCCGATCGCCGAGCACAGCGCGCACACGGTCTGCCAGATGTCCGAGGACCACGATGACTTCCCCGACGCCTGCCGTCAGGAGCGTATCGACCACGCGCTCCAGAATCGTGCGCTCACCAAAGGGGAGCAGTTGCTTGGGTTGCCCCATCCGCCGCGACTCGCCAGCGGCCAGCACGATCCCTGCCAGGGTTTGGTCTACCAAGGCATCCACATCCTTACTCTATTATCCTCATTTTGCCGCCATGATGCCAGCGGCAGTCTGTACCGCATCGATAATCTTGGCGTAGCCCGTGCAGCGACAGAGATTGCCGCCGAGCGCTTGCCGAATCTGCTCCTCCGTCGGGTTGGGAATGTTGTCCAGTAGGGTCTTACTGGCCATGATCATGCCTGGTGTGCAGAAACCGCATTGGACCCCACCGCACTCGATGAACGCCTTCTGCACTGGATGCAGCTCACCGTTGACAGCCAACCCCTCGATGGTCTGCACCTGACCGCCATCGGCCTCGACAGCGAAAATCAAGCAGGAATCGACCAAACGACCATTGAGATTGACCGAGCAGGCACCACACTCGCCTTCGCTGCAGCCCTCCTTCGTACCGGTTAACCCTAGATGTTCACGCAACAGTTGCAGCAGGGTCGTGCGTGAATCAATGAACACCTCATACGGCTCGCTGTTAACAGTAACTGAGATGACCTGTTTCGCCACTGCCGCGTCTCCTCCCAGCATAAGATGAATCATCTAGCATCACCACAATTGGATAATTGCGTCAAGATATCTGGAGCAGGACATTGTTCCGCTCAGGCGCGGGCGCGTTCCATGGCTTGTCTCAAACCCCGCCGGGTCAGGACTCGCACCATCTCGCGGCGGTATTCCGCCGTGCTCCGGACATCGTCGATCGGTCGCGCCTCTTCGGATGCCATGCGACTGGCTTCATCGATAACCTGGTCGGTCAGCGTCTGCCCCCGTAACGCCGTCTTCGGCCCGCGTCGCCCGCAGCGGTGTTGGACCAACCGCTCCGAGCGCAATGCGCGCATTCTCGCAGGAGCCATTGCTCAGCTGCAGCATCGCTGCGCCGCACACCACCGCGATATCCATCGCCGTCCGTGTGCGGCGGAAGAACGCTGCCCCCGTATGCGGCTGGGGCGCGGGCAGGATGATCTCGGCCACCAATTCGTTGTCCTGCAGCGCCGTCCTGCCAGGTCCGACAAAAAACTCCTCGAGCGCGAGCGTCCGCTCGCCCTGGACACTGGCCATTGTCACCTGAGCCCCGTAGCTGAGCAGGGCTGGAGCCGTGTCAGCGGCTGGAGAGGCATTGCACAAATTGCCGACAAGGGTGGCTCGATTGCGCGTTTGCACAGCCCCCACCCACGATGCTGCCTCGGCCAGAGCGGGATAGAGTTGTTGGATCGTGGACGAACGGGCGACGTCATCTTGTAATGCAGTTGGCCCAATCTGGACTCCACCACCACGATTGGCAGTAATGTAGTCCAACCTCGGCACCCGCTTGAGATCGATCACATAATCAGGCAGGAAAACGCCCTTGCGCAACCGCAGGTACAGATCGGTGCCACCCGCCAGGACACGGGCCCGACCCCGATGCGTATTGAGCCACTCTAGCGCTTGTTGCATGCTTTGCGGTTCGAGATATTCAAACTCCTTCACCTGCCGCCCTCCTTCAGTCGAAAGCGCTGAGACCTGAGTGCTGAGGAGAAGAATTTTGCCTTTTGCTTCTGATCATTCAGCACTCATCCCACATCTTTGTCTTATCGCCATAGGGGTTGCAACGTTCTCGCGAGTCCAATCAGGCTTTCCAAGTTATGCACCGGCAGGAAATAGTCACAATACGGCAGCACCGCCTTAATGCCCTGACAGAGAGGTTGGTAATGGGGGCTGCCAAGGAGGGGATTCAGCCAGATGATCTTGTACGATTTGTGCTTCAGCGTGCGCATCTCCCGTTCCAGGACCTGCACATCGCCCCGGTCCCAGCCGTCGCTCATGATGATGACCACCGACTTACGGGTCAGCATCTTATCGGCGAGATACTTGTTGAACGTTTGCAGCGAAGTGCCGATCTTCGTGCCCCCGGACCAGTCCATGACGCGCTGGGCGATGGCCTGCAAGCCCTGCTCGAGCCCCTTCCGGCGCAGCAGATCGGTGATGCGCGTTAGGCGCGTGCTAAAGACCAGCGTCTCCACGCCCTTCAGCTCCTGCGACAAGCCGTAGAGAAAATATATGAGAAAGCGGCTGTAGTAGTCCATGGAGCCGCTGACATCGCATAACAACACCAGGCGTGTCTTACGAATCCGACGGGTCTTGTGCGACAGCTGCAACACATCGCCGCCATATTTGAGGCTCGAACGGAAGGTCCGGCGATGATCCACCAGGTGGCCGCGGCGGTGGCTCTTCTTGCGTCGGCTCAACTGGCTGGCGATCTTCGGAGCCAGTTGCGCGATGACGCGTCGAATCAGCAGCAGTTCCCGTTCGTCACACTGGGCGAAATCTTTACTGGTGAGAATCTCCTGATCGGTCCAGCCCGGCTCATAGCTCTCCGACAGGAAGTCCTGAGTATTGCCCGGCTGCCATTGCTCCTGGGTCACTTCTTCAAAGCCCGCTTCCGATTCCCCGACGTCCAGGTCCTCGTAGAGCGATTCTTCAGGTAAAGGCGCTGGCTCTTCGAGTCCGCAGAGATCAGTCGGCGCTTGGTTCTCAGGCTCCCAGAAGTTCTTGAAGGCCTCGTCGAACAGCGGCAACTCGTCACGATGCGACACCAGGTTGACTCGGGCGGCATCGTAGACATCCTCGCGCCGGGTGATATCCAGGTAGTCCAGGCTACGGCAGACATCGAGCATACGGCTGGGGGTGACCTGAAATCCGAGGGTCTTGAGGTACCTGCCGAAGAGCAGCACGCGGTTGACCAGTTCCTCGGCCTGGGGCGTACCGTCGAAGTCATTGATGGCAACCGGTTGAACGGCCATCTCGGGCGTGGCCATGCGCAGTCTCCTAGAATTCCAGTAGGACGCGGTCCATGTCATCGCGTTTAAACTTTTCAACATCCTCATGATACTTCAATATACAGCCCACCGTGTCCCGAATCGTCTCAGGCACCAGTCCGGCTTGATTCAGATGCAGCAACGCCTGCGCCCAGTCGAGGGTTTCCGCGATGCCTGGGCGTTTGTAAAAACTGATCTGTCGCAGCTTTTGCATGAATCGGCAGATCTGTTCGGCGAGCGCCTGCTGGATGCCGGGGATCTTCGTGCGTACGATTTGATATTCTTTCTCGAACGTTGGGTAATCGAGCCAGAGATACAGGCAGCGACGTTTCAGCGCGTCGTGGATCTCACGGGTGCGGTTCGAGGTTAGAATCACGAAGGGGCGCCGTTCGGCCTTGATGGTACCGATTTCCGGAATGGTGATCTGAAAATCCGAGAGCACCTCCAGCAGGAACGCTTCGAACTCTTCGTCGCTGCGATCCACCTCATCGATGAGGAGCACAGGAGGTGCGGCGCCATCGCTCATGATGGCATCCAAGAGGGGCCGCTTGAGCAAAAACTCCTCCCCGAAGATGATATGCTCCAATTCGTCGCGCGACCGCCCGCCCCCCTCCTCCAGCTTGATTTTCAGCATCTGCTTCGAGTAGTTCCACTCATAGAGGGAGGTGTTGGCATCGAGGCCCTCATAACATTGCAAGCGAATAAGCCGCGACTGGAGGATACGCGCTAGGACCTTGGCGACTTCGGTCTTGCCGACGCCGGCTTCGCCTTCGAGAAAAATCGGCTTCTCCAGCTTGATCGCCAGAAACAGCGTGGTGGCCAGGGCTCGGTCAGCGATGTAGGATTGCGCTTCCATCAGCCGCTGGACTTCTTCAATCGAGGTGAACATGCACTTCCCCTTGTCTCACGATCGTGAGTCATATGATATGGCGCTGCACGTGTGCCCTGCCGCACTGCTGTAGGATATAGAAAGGCCGCTTCGGTGTCAACCGCCTCAGTCTGGTGACGTGTGGGTTGGGCTTAGCGATCGCAAATCGACAGCAATCAAGCTGCCTCTCTCTATTCCAGCCCCATCGCCCTGAATGCCGCGTTGGTGGGGTCGCTGTAGAAGACGATCTGCAGCTTGTCGATGATGTCGGCCGGCAGGTCGGCGAAATCGCGCTTATTCTCGGTTGGGATCATCACCTTTTTGGCGCCGGCGTCCATGGCGGTCTTCAGCTTATCTGCCAGCGAGTCGACGCGCATGAGGACGCCGTGGATGCTCAGGTCACCTAGAATGACCAGCTGTGGCACGAGCGGCCGCGCCAGCACGGATGAGAGCAGGGCAATAAACAAGGCCATACCCGTGCCCGATCCCTCCTTGGCCTGCATGAGGCTTTGAATCTGGACGTGGAGGTCGAAGTCCTTCAAGTCACGGTCGGAACCCAGGCGGTGCAAGTTCGCTCTGAGGTAATCGTAAGCCGTCTGGAGGGCGTCGCGCATGGGCTTCGAGGGATTGCCGGTGACGCGCAGGTGTCCACCGCCCTTGGTCGCCTGGACCTGCATGCGGAACAGGCCAAAGCGCCCTTCACCCTTGTCGAAGCCTACCGTGAACACGTCACCTGGTTCGAGCTGTCCCTCGGGGATGAGCTGTATCACACCCAGCTCGGGACAGGGGATGAAGGTCTCCTGACCGCTTTCCAGGTCGATATAGGACAGATTGACCTTGGCATACTCGATGCCACCCATGCGCTTCAGCTGCTCTTTGACCCGTCGACGCATCTCGATGGCAAAGCTCAGGTACTGCTCAAGTTCAGCCTTTTCGCACTGACCATCCGGATGGAACAACTTGAGCAGCCCCGAGACGGTCTTAACGATGGCCTTGCGGTCCCGCTCCTCGACATGGTTCCCCAGACGGAAATGGCGCTCGTACGCATCGGTGTAGTTGCGCTTCCGTAGCTCACGGAAGATTTCGGCCAGATAGTCCACGATGAATCCCAGGTGGTTGGTGAAGTAGTCGGGCTGCATCTTGGGCAGTTCCCAGCCGGGGATGTAGGCGTGCCAACGGTCATGGAACGCCATATCATAGCGGATGGACTCAGGGAACGACGTGAAGAGGTGGGAGGTGCGCGCCCGTGTCTCCACGTCACCATCGATGTTGCCATTAAAGACGAAACTCGCATAGGCCGGGATCGTGCCTTTCCCGGAGCCCCGCGAGAAGGAGCCCATCTCCATGTAGTCCTTATAGATTTGCTTCTCCTCAGGGCGCCGAAACTGCGACCCCGCCACCTCATCGAACGCGACGACGTCCCAGACGCCCACCAGGCCGATGCGATATGGCGGACTGTTCTCGATGAACAGTTTCGGCACCGTCACCTGCCCGCCGCTGACCAGAATGACGTACGGGCTGATCTCCCGAAAGACAAACGACTTGCCAGTGCCGCGAGGACCCAATTCCACGAGGTTATAGTTGTGCTCGACCATCGGCACCAGCCGCAGCAGGTACAGGAGCTTGCGACGAAGGGTGAAATCGCCATGCGTCGGTTCGTACCCGATGCTCCGGATCAGCACGTCGATCCATTCATCGCGGGTAAATTGGCGGCGGCCGTCAATGTACTCGTCCAGGTCTGCCGAGGCGATCTGGATGGGTTGGAGCTGCTCGATCGTGAATGGGCGGGTGACGCCACGATGCTGGAGGGAATCGTCGTAACGGACCTCAACGTTCGCCCATACACCGCCCACCAGGAGCTTCTCATACTGTTGGACCAGGTGCGGTGCGATGTGCACGTACGTCAGACCACTATTGGCCAGGGCCGCCCAGTATTTGTCTTCCGTCTCGCGGTAGGTCACGGTCACCTTATCGATCAGACGCATCGACCCGCGCTCACGCGTCCGCGACTTGATCAGCTCGCCTTCGTCGGCCCGGACAAAGCGCTCGGCGATGATGGATTTGACGTGCTCCAGGCCCTCCTCGACAATGGACGGGTCGGTCGACGAGCAGTAGCGGCCGAGCAGATATTCGAGCACGTAGACCGGGACATTGAAACCGACCTTGGTCTTCTTGACGAGATCCTTGCGGACGATGCGCCCGCCGAAGGCCTCGGCCAGCTTCGCATCCAGTGCGTCCACCATGCTGTCGACAGCCGGTACGGTCATCACTTCCCCCTCGCGTTCGCCGTCTGCATCACCCCTCAGGCTCGACGTGCAACGTGGCGTCAGCCTGATCGAGTTGCACTCCCGGTGCATCCGCGTCGACGACGACGACCCGGATGGCATCACCATAGTGGAAGCGGGCGGTGTCGCTGATCCGCAGGCGAACCCGTTGCCGCATCTGTGCCTCGGAAACGAAGTAGTGTGGGCCAGCGGCGGTCGCCAACGGTGAACCAGCCACCTGCCCATCATGAACCAGGTACACACGCACTTCGACGTAGCGTGCCGAGACTTGTCCGCCCAGAGAATATTGCCCACTGGGCGGGATGGCTTCTAGCTCGACATCGAATAGCAGCGAAGTCACGCGGCTCGGCGCGTGCAGGCGCACGTCGAACTTCACCGTCCGACGTGGGAATATGGCGCGGAGGTGGGGGACGACGATCTCCTGGAGCGAAGCACCCCCATGGAAGAACTGATACCGACCACGGGCCTCAAGGATGCCTGTGGCCCGAGGCACACCCACGGTCAGGTCACTGCCCATGAGCGGGAACGTCAGCAGGCTGGGCGAGGCGAGGTCGCGGCCGACGACCGCGCGATGACTCTTGTAACGCAGGTCCGTCGCCGTCACACGAATGAGGTCATGGTCGGCGACGTCGTCGAGCAGAAAGAAACCATGGTCGGTGACCACGTGAATCTCGCTCGACACCCGCGCTTGCCAGCTTGCGCACGGCCCTGGCACACTGCTCGACATAATCCTCAGCCGCCCGTGGAGTCAGACTGAGGACGCCACCGTGGCCCGCTTCGTCCAGGGTAGTGGAATAGACGAACAGCCAAGTAGCCCGCGGCACCTGCCGCACCGGCAAGTCCAGCAGTCTCCCGAGTTCGATGGAGTCATACCCAGCAACCATTGACGCCAGCAAGCGCTCGCGTCCTTCCTTCGTGGCCAGGTCCGGAGCACTGACATCAGCGCCGCAAGGCCGGATTGCCCAGGTTCCGTCGCTGACGTCCGCTTCGATCCCGTCAAGCGGGAGCAGACTGGCCATGCCGAGGGGGGTGATGGACGGCAGTGAGGCCCGAAGTGGCCGCAGTTCCACCGACACGTGCCCACCGGCGCTACGAAGCTTGTGCTCCAGCTCTCGTGCGAGGTCGAAGCGGAACGCGTCCAGCACCAAGACCGCCCGCCGCCCGCCATCGTGCGCTGGCCAGAACGAGCGCTGCGGTGGGAGGCCGGTCGCGTCGAGCCCCTGGGCAGATTCGAGCGCGACGGCAAAGCGCTTGTTGGTCTCCTCCAGATAGCGACGGTGGAGCTTTCGCACCGTGTCCGCCACCTCCTCCAGGCTCAGGTGTTCCTCAAAGCCAGCACGGTATCGACGATACGCCTGATCGACCTGCCACCAGCGGTCCACGTACGCTTGCACGATTTCTGGCGCCGTCCGCAGATCGGAGAGCTCCGCCAGCGCTGCCCGAGCACCTGCCGATACCGTCCCTGCCAGAGCCAGCGCTTCCCATTCGGGAACTTCGCCTTCGACGGCCCAAAAATGCGAGGCATGGCGTTGGAAGACCGGCAAGAGAGCGGCGAGCGACGACGCTCGTGCGTCCAATGACGACTGGGTCCGGAAAGTCAGAGAGGACCCGCTGCACGAGCGCGCGTTCGACGTATAAACTGGACTGGAGGTCTGGGATCGGCTCGATGGTGATCGCCCACGACGCGAGTGAGAGATCCTCCTCAGCCTCACGGATCAACCTCCCAGCGGTCTGGGCTTGCGTGCGGGCTTCGAGCCAGCGTGAGAGGAAACGAAGACAGCGTTCGCGTACGCTCGGGGCTGGCAGCCGATCCTGGTAAGGGAACCCCTCCCTACCGCCACGCTCGGCCGCTTCGCTCAGCATCAGATTTTGCACCACACGCTGGGCCACATCCGACGGGGTCAGGTTGGGATCGGGGCTCACGCCGAAGGCTTCCGCAAGGTAGTCACGGAAGACCGCCAGCGCGCCGTCGTGCTTGAATTGGTCGACCACACTCTCGGGATCGCCCAGGAAGACCACGACTTGCTCGTCGTCGAACAGCCGTGCACGCACACCACTCGCGGTGAGATGACGCCAGTAGTCCATCGGCCTATCGGACCAGCGGGCGGCCAGACTAGGCAAGAGAGGCAAGAGTGCCCTTTCTTCGTCGCGGTCGATGCCAACGCCCCAGCGACGCAGGGCATGCAGCAGGCCTTCGTCCCACACGGGAAGGGTATACTCGTATTCCTTAAGGGCGGACAGTGCCTGGCGCGTCGAGCGGCAGGTACACGATGCGGGACGTGTGGACGGGCTCAACCTCGATCTTCATACGCAGCTCAAGCTGGCTGCCAGCATACTTGACCAACTCGATTTCGGTCGCGAGCTGGTCGAGCAACCGTTCCCACTCGTGCTGTGGATCGAGCCAGAGTAACGTCCTGCTGCTGCTCCGTCGCAGCGCTTCCTGGACTTCTGCCCGCAGCGCGCCAAGGATCTTCATGGTCGAACCTCCGCGGGTAGCCGGCTGTCGTAAGTCCGTCGAAACGGGGCGTCATGCCGTGTGCAGGTCGGCTCCTGAGGGATGGTCAAAAATCGCTCCTGTGGCGGGCGGAAAACCACAGGGTGCCTCACGACACAGCCTCCAGAGGCAGGACCGTGATCAGATGCGCGAAGCGGGCGAAGTCGCCAGTGTTGGCTGTCAGCAATCGGCTGATCCCGTGGACGCACATGGTGGCCACAATGTTGGCATCATGCACCTGCTTGCCGCCGACGGGGATCTGCTCCATCAGCACTAGCAGCTGTGCAGTGACTAGGGGCCCATCCTCTGCTACGAGGAAATGGGACTCGAAGTACCGCACTCGCTCGACAAGTGTGGTCACCGGCCTGGGGCTGGTGAAGGCTTGCGGCCGGCTGAGCGTGGCCAGGTATTCACGCAAGACCTGTCGGCTGATCCACAGTTTCACGCCCGCCCGGTAATACGCTCTGATCGTTTCGAGAGCTATGTCATGGAGCGGGGCACTGGCCACGTTGCCGTATACCAGCACGTTGGTGTCCAGGAACAGAGTATCAACGTCCCCAGTCGCCATACATGTCCTCGCGTCGCAGGGAAAGACCTTCTGGCCAGGGTCCCCAGTCGTCGACTGGGAAGTCAACGGGGTAAGCCTCTCCCTCTCCTGCCGGTTCCTCTTCAATGACCAACACCACCCGGTGATCACCGGGCCGGATGTCGGGCGGCACCCGCACAGTGATGGTCCCTTCCGCTGATACCGTCGCTGTGGTCTCGATAGTCTTCATCATGCTTCTCCCATACCGGTCTCATGAGCTCCCACAGCGGGCCTCGTCCCCGGCGGGCGGGAACCATGAGCAGCGGCCCGCAGCAACCTCCCCTCGCGCACGACGGTCGCCGGAAACGACGCCGGTAGGTGGAGTCGTGCATCGAAGGTGGCCCGATCCCACACGACCACATCCACAGCGGCGTGGATGCCCCCTAGGGCTCTGAACCCACGCTGCGAGAGTCGGTACAGGGGCTCAGTTGGATGCTCAACAAGGACGAGGATATCATAGTCGCTGTCCGGTCCCGCGTCCCCGCGTGCCATCGAGCCGAAGAGGTAGATCCGCGCTGGGTGGCAAGTTTTGACAAGCCGCCGGACGATCTCGGCGAGGAGAGGTTCGCGTGCAAGCAAGTCCGTGTCTAGCGACCGGCCTCGGTCTATGGTCGTCATGTTCTGCTGTTTTTGGGTTGCCACAGATCGTTTTCCTTTACACGCCAGGAAATGGCCCAGCTCACAGCTCTTCACACTCCGATATCTCGATCCCCACCTCTCGGAGAATTCGCCTGAGAAGTTCTTGCTCGATGTCCTCTCCGTGTGGGTTCCGGAAGCGGACACGTAAATTGCCCTTGACCATGAATTGATGTTTGTCTCCCGCGACTGGACCAGGGAAGCCAAGCTGGCGCAGGCACTGCGCGAGTTCTCGACGTTTGACGGGCCCAAATCGTGGCATCAGGCGACTTCTTGGATGTTCAGCGTGATACCGTCTATTTCCGGTAACGCATGGCCCATCTTGAGACCGAGGACAATCCACTCCTCCAAAACCTCGCGCAATTCTTCCCGACAGGCTTCTAGGGTTTCCGCATTCGTCCACACGCCCTGAAGCCCATCGATAGTTCCGAAGTATCCTTCGCCATCAGACAAAATCTCATAGTGTGCTTTCCGCAGTGCTGCCTTGATATAAGCGGTCAGCATAGATGGTTCTCCCTGCAGATTACATCAAAGTCGGTTGCCTACACCGTATGATTTGCACTCCCCGCAAATCAAAAAGTCTGATAATTTCGGCAACCTCGGCTCAAACATGTGCGACATACGTATCGACAGCTCATCCTGTCCGCTTGGCGATATGGCAATATCGAGTGAGAATGCTCCTGCAGCGCGCCAAGGATCGTCATGGGCGAACCTCCGCGGGCAGGCGGCCGGAGGACCGCTTCGTAGACCTCACGGGCCAGGGCAAGCGCTTCATGGGCCTCGCTCTCAGCGGGCGCGAGCGGTACACCGGGATAGCGGAACCTCCAGGCATACGGTGTCAGATCCTTGGCTCCGTCTACCACCGCTTCCAGGGTCGAATCCAGTGCCACCACCGCAATCCCGAGTTCGTCGAGGTCGTGGGTCCTGCGAAACGGGCGTCCATGCGCGGCGAGGAACGCCTTGCGCGTCTTTTCCGCGGCCTGCTGACTGTGAAAGACCGCCCCTCGCAAGAGCGGCGGGGCAGCGGTCAGATCATGGTCGGCTTCGCGCAGGTCGTCGGCCGCTCGCTCAAGCCACTCCCGTACCTCCGCCGCCACCTCAGGATGCATAGACGAGCCTCCCTTCCCGCTGCACCGTGGCGGGGAGCGAAGATACTGCGCGGCTTCGCGACTCGAACTCCTGGCGCGTATATACGACTACGTCCTTGGCTGCTCCGACTCCACACAGCGCCCGAAACGCCAGCACATCCCGCCGGTGCGGAGCAAGGTCGGACTCCAGTACCACAGCCAAAAGATCGTAGTCGCTGTCGGTCCCGGCGTCACCCCGCGCCCTCGATCCAAAGAGGTAGATCCGTTCCGGATGGAGGGCGTGCACGAGGCGGTCCACCATTTCACACAACACCAGGTCCTTCTCCAACAGAGGATCGCGCTTCATGGCCGCACCTCCGCGGGCAGGCGACTGAGGACCGCTTCATAGACCTCACGGGCACAGGCCAGCGCCTCTTGGGCTTCCTCAACCGGGGGCTCGGCCGGTTCACCTGGGTAACGGAACTTCCAGGCATACTCCGTCAGCCTCGCAGCTCGCCGCGCTAAATCCTCCAATGTGGCATCAATGGCGACGCACTGCTGGCCAATCTCTACCAAGTTATGAGTCTTTCGAAACGGTTCATCGTGCCATGTCAGAAAGCCCTTCAGAGCCTTTTCAGCCAACTGCTGCGCATGAAAAGTGATATCGGCCGTTAGTGGTGGCACGGCGGTGAACTCAAACTCAGCAGCCCGCAGATCGAGCGCCGCCTTCGCAAACCACTCGCGCGTCTCAGCCATGCGCCCTGGCTCAGGCTGCATAGAGGAGCCTCCCCTCGCGCAAGATCGTACCTGGGAGCGACGCCCGTAGGTGCGCACGGCTCTCGAAGCGCCCGCGCGTCCACACCAGGACGTCCGCTGCCGTTCCGGTGCCCCACAGCCGTTCGTAAGCCAGCCGGCTACGCTTCTGATCCGCGGGGGCATCATTCGGGACGACGACCAACAGGTCGAAGTCGCTATCGGGGCCATAATCACCCCGTGCCTTGGAGCCGAAGAGATAAATCCGCTCTGGCTGGTAGGCTTCGACCAGACGTTCGACGATCTGTGCGAGCGCACGAATGTCCTCCTCTTTCAAGTGAGGCAGCTCACGGCGAATCCGGTCTTCAAGCATATCTTGGAGTTGAGCACTCATCAAACTATTCTCCGGTGTTCATCGCACGTCGAACATCGTGAGTTAGTCTGTCCTCTAACCCCTTCAACACCCGACACCACCCGGCCATCATCGCGGAGTGGTGTTGGGGAAAAGTTGTTGGCGAACAAACTCGACCAGCTCGCTGGCAAGCCGCAACGCCTCCTTTGCCTCCGCAAGTTCTGGTTCTAACGGTCCCCCAGGATAGCGGAACTGCGTGACGTAGGGATTGAGTGTATGCGCTGTATCCATGAAACCCACGAAAGCCGAATCGCTGCGCTGACAGAGTCCCACAAGGCGCTCCAGGTTGTGTGTTTTCGGGAAGGGCCGGTCGTACGCCGCAAGAAATGCCTTAAGCGCCTTCTCCATAGCTTGCTGAGCGTGAAAGACGGCCAGATCAGCCAGGATCGGCTCCACGGAAAGTGCCCTCCAGCTCCCAGCAAGTCCCTTTGGGCTCTTGTCAACCAATCCCGAGCTTCTTCAAGGGCTTCAGGCTGCATATAATACACGTCCCTCGCGCAGCACTGTGGCTGGGAGCGATGCAAGCGCCCGGCTGCGGCGCTCGAACTCATCGCGCGGCATAACTAAGAGGTCGAGTGCTAGTGAGTGAGGGGCCACAGCCCGATAAGCCGCTTGGGCCAATCGGTGAGGTGGCTGGTCAGCCTTCGATACGACCACCAGGAGATCAATATCACTGTCGGGGGTCGGCTCGCCGCGAGCTTGAGATCCAAAGACATAGACCCGTTCAGGTTGAAACCTTTCAACCAATCGTCCCACGACGCATGCCAAGTCGTATACCTCATTCAGAGAGAGATGTGGAAGCTCATGGTGGATCCGCTCTTCAAGCTCTCGTTCGAGCACATGCATCATCGTGAAAATCTCACCTTACGCAATGTAAGCTGGGCCGCGAGGCTGCGCTGCAACGCTTCGTGCGCGCCCGACCGGGATTCAGCGAGAAGGGTCATGGCCTTGCTCGTGAGAGATGGTTGCGGGCCTCTTTAGCATCGTGCACCGTCAAACCCACCTTCCCCTTCAAGTAGTCAGCAACCTCGGGTTTCGCCAATCCCCGGTTCACATGTCCCCCGAAATCGCTATCCTCAGTGACCAGATATTGACCGGTTCGCTCGGCAACAGCTACGAACACATGGTCTGAAGGCTCGTGGCAACCTATCTTACTGAGGCGCCTCACATGTCTGTTTTCAAGTCGACCCGGAACCTGCTGAACCCGCTGCCATATCTCCTGGTACCACTTCTGAAATAGCGGATAGCCCGAGCAGTTCCCCTGGTACTCGGCAAGAATCTTACCTTCTACATCCAGGGCAACCACATGGTTCTGTGTCCGGATCGAAGATAACACGTCGAGGTGATCCCAACTGTTTTCTTTGCAGGCATTGATGATCACGTTGGTGTCCAGGGTTACGATCATCGTTTTGAAGCCTGCCCGCCATGGCTTGCGATGGCTTCGCTGATGGCCATCACTTCTTCATAGTCGTCTGAGAAGAACCTGACGAATCCCTTGGGGGGATCTGGAGTCTGACCGAGTTCGTTGACTTCGACTGCACTTACAACGCTTCTGTTGTCCTCTCGCTCCACGAAGTACACACCTAACTGGTCGCGCTGAAGCTTGCGCTCGACCTCGGCGCTCGGCTTCACGGTCGTCTCCGCAACACGCCGGCGCAACCGGAGGAGCAGGTGCTCGCTGTGGGTTTCGATCAGGAACCGGTGGCTCTGGCCGAGCGCGTCGATAAGGAGGTCACCCAGGTCCGCCTGCGCGCGGGGATGAAGGTGGAGTTCCGGTTGTTCGAGAAGGATTGTCCGACCCGTACCACCGGCGTAACACTGCACCAGCACGGGCAAGACCTGGGACAAGCCAAAACCCACATCCTTAAGGTTATAGACCTGCTCTTCTCCCTGGTTGTCCTTATCCCGTACCCCAATCTGCAATAAGGGTGAGTTCCTGAACACCCGGACGTCAAGTCTGTACCCCAGCCGTTTAAGCCACCAGTTCAGGCGTTGGTCCAGCTCGTCCTGCTTTCCCTGGTACTGCACTGCTGCCAGTAATTTGAAGGTGTTCTCTCCCCTGCGGCCTACCTCAGCAACGCTCTCGCCTGTAAAATAATAGACGCGTTCCGGCTCGGTACGCAGCGGGCCGATGTAAGCGATGCTGCGGAAGTCGGCTTCAACTTGCTGCGCGACCTGCTGGCAGAGTTCGCTGACTGACGCGTGTGCCCCTGAGCCAGCCGTAGGAAGTGGTAGGAAATGTGCCCAGGTGATCTCATCAGCAGCCGGAAGTTGATTCGGCGAGAAGATGTCGGAAGTCAACCACCACTCGGATCTCGGCCCGCGGCGTAAATATCGTCGCGCAACTTCGAGAAGCCTCCTTCCATCTTTGTCAAAGATGCCAGTTGCTAGCAGGTAGGTGACTTTTCGGGGCTTGTCGTAACCGATCTGCAGCCGGAGCAGGATTTCACGAATGGGACGCACCCAGCCAACAAACGGCTCGTCGAGCCGTAGGCGGAGGGAGACGCTTAGCGGTCGTCGCGGGTCATAGCGATGTCCAAAGACGAGATCCTCATATGAACCCAGGTCCACTCCCAGATTAGAGGTAAAGACAAACGGCGTTGATCGGTCTGGGTTGAGGACGCTCTGACGCAGCATAAGCAGACCCGCCAGCAGGGTACTCTTGCCTGATGAGTTGTGGCCGAAAAAAAGTGCCAACGGCCGTAGCTCGATCCAATCGGTATCTTCGAAGCCCCGGAAGCGGGTAAGACGAAAGGCTTCAATCACGGTCTGGCCACCATCCTGGTTTGGGTAGCTTGCCCTCACGACACCAGCGCCGCTCGTCGGCCCGCCATACGGCGCGGTCCTCGATGGCTCGTTCGATGTCTATACTCGCAAGGACGTCCGCCGCCAGTAAGCGGTACTTCTGGAGCGGCGCGATGTTCACCCGCACGCCATCGTTGATGTCCGGATCGTAGGCTTGCTCCTGGCGCAAGAAGGCCACCTTGTCCGGAATGGCACTCTTGGACATTCGACGCGCCCACTGGTCGGGTTCCTCTCGGGCCAGCAGTTCTTCTAGACGCCTTGACAAGAACCCCTCTGCGTTGACCGTGTCCAGCGCTGCTTCGAACGCTTTAAGCTCGTCCACGGTCCCAGCGAGACGCTCAGCTGCGGCACGGGCGGCGACGTTGCCTTCCGCCGCGCGTCGGCGCTCCTCGGCCAGCTCAAACTCTCGCCGCTGGAGAACTGGCCGGAGATAGTGAGTTTTGATGCGGGTGAGAGTATCAGCTGTGAGCTTGTGGTAATAGACCAGACACGCAAAAGCCGGCCCACCCGTCCGGGTCGAGGGCCGACCACGGCGGCTGGACGCAGCCTCCCAGCGCGTATCGACGGCACGACCGCTCGCTAGCAGCCAGGCGATAGGCCGGCGCTTGAACTGGGATACGTGATGCGGGAAGAAATCCCTTGCCAGCCAGTCGGCGAGGCTTCGTCCCATGATCTGGCGAAACTCTTGCTCGATGGCATCGACACGCGCCTCGCCGAAGTCAGCGACGATCCGCTCACGCACCCGATCGAGCAACGTGCGCTCGCCTGTTCCATCAATCAGTGGGATGATGCCGTCCGGGTCGGCCCACTCGGGTACGGGCTTGTTAGCCTCAATCTGCTTTGGCCAGCGGTGACCGAGCAGGTGCAAGATCATAGTCGTAAAGTAATCTTTAACATTCCTCTGCAACTCCGAGTGACAAACGATTTTGTCTTGCTCGCGTAGCTCTTTGAGTAGCCAATAGATTGATATTGGATGGATTTCGAGTTTCTGAGAAAGATTTTCTACAAAGGTCTCGGCTGGGATAGGAATGTGTGCCCCTAGTGCGAGGGTCTCATCTTCTTCTTCGCCATCGGTGTTTTCGGCATCCTCCGCCTCTCTGGCTCCGGGCTTTACACCCCATCCTGCTTCGTACAGCGCTCGCAGGCGGGCTTTGAGCATTGCCAACTCATCGCTCGAAACTCCCTGGCAACGTTCGCGGTCTAGAAGCTCTAAGACTAGCGTGGGAAGATCTAGTCCATCCGGCAGAGGGGGGATCGCATTATATCCTTCGAGAAGGGGATACCAGGCAGCAGGCGTACCTGTTTCTACGAACACTGTGGCAACGTCGTCTCCAGTTACATTGTAGGCATTGAAAACCTCTCGCTCAGAGATACCTTCGAGTGCATGAAGGACTGCCGCGACGCATTCGCCCCGCTCGATACCATGGTGAAAAGTTTTAGCTAGGGAAGAGGTACCGTTGATCAACTGTGTTGTGAAAGTCTGTTCGACTGGATTCCGCGCGACAAGCCAGCGTTTGAAGGCGAGACAGGCTGATTCCAAGGTAGTTATCGAGCTGGGAATGCACTCAGGGATAGGCACCCGCGAGACGTAGCTGGCGCTCAGTACCATCTGCGGACGAACCCAACGAACCGCGGCCGACGCTAGACGCGCGTTGAGAACTGCGCCCAGGCCAGCCGGAATAGTGACGCGTGGTATTACAGCTACAGCATCTGCGAGCACTGCGCCCCAGAGGCTATTCGATAAATATCGGAGGCCGAGCGAACCTCTCGCCAATGAGCTGTAGGTGTAACCTGCCTTAAAGAAATAATCCTCGTTATAGATTCGCTTACCAGCATTTCCGTAGCGTTCAATGGTTACCAGCTTCATGCGGATGCCATTGTTCTCCCAATTCACTACCCAGAAATGATGTCCGAACCACTTGCTGTAGCCGCCACCCTTCTCGAAAGGCACCCAACGCCGACTGTGCACCGGGTAGGCCCACTCCCTTGGTGGTACCTCCCACGTGAGGCGCACAAAGCAGGGATCATTAGTTGTTGCCAGCCCTTGGATGACATCTGCGACGTCTCCTAGCACTCGGCCTGCCAATAACTCGAAGAATCGGTCGCGTAACCAGTAGGACAGCGGGGAGTGAGGGATAGACAGGAATCGTTCTTGCGGTGGATGGAACACAACAGCTAGCGCGTTTCCCTGAACCGCTCGAACCAGCGCTGCTGCCTTTTCCCGAGCGCTTCCTAGACCGATGAGGCGCGCGGCCCACAGGCGGTGCTGAGGTCCTGGCGGGGCCTGGGCGAGTACGAACAGGGTGACGTTCACCACCTCGCCGGAGATCTCCTCGAAGGCCCGTGGCCCCAGGTGAGCAAGGCAGTCGATGGTTTGCTGCTCCAGGACGCCCTTTCGAAGCTCGGCAAAAGATCGCAGGAACATCCACGACTGCTGGGTGACCATCGCCACCTTTCCGCCGTGCCTCGCGAGTTGTAGACAACGCTGGATGAAGGCGGCGTAAAGGTCGCGCTTGCCTGCCGCGTAATGACGCTGCACATACGCCTTAAGCCGCTGCCCCATATTCTTCGAGCCCATATAGGGCGGGTTGGTCGCAACCACGTCGTAGCGGCGTGACAGCAGCTCGATGAGGTCCAACCCTTTCTCGGCCTCGGCGCCGAAGATAGCCGTCGAGAGGTCCTTCGCATCGGCCTCTCGCGCGAACTGCTGGTGCAGCCGGGCAAGCACGGCCTGCTTCCACTCCTGCCAGGGGGGCAGCATATCCAGATCGAGCCTCCCCTGAGCGCCAGGCTCCGGCAATCCAAGCAGCGGCAGCAGGCTCAACTGCTCTGTTTGCTTGTTGGCCCGTCGCACTTCGTGCTTGCGCAACTCCTCGATGGCTCGGTCGAGGTGCTCCTCGATCTGCAGCAGGCTGCCGACCTCGTTGACGTTCTCCAGCCCCTCGAAAATCGTCTCCAGCACGCTGCGCAACGGCTCATCCTCGGGGTGCACCTGTAAATAGCGCTGTGCGGCGTCGCGCGGCATCGAGGCGTTGGCGGCCACCAGGTTTACACGGCGGGGCGTGAAGTGCTGTGCCCG
The DNA here is from genome assembly GCA_963707985.1 of uncultured Nitrospinota bacterium. GTDB lineage: Bacteria > Tectomicrobia > Entotheonellia > J063 > CAVPRW01 > CAVPRW01. The sequence continues at coordinate 28,592 of CAVPRW010000033.1, forward strand.
CTCCTTGGCTTTCAGGTAAAGGGCGACGGCGGCGATCTGCACAGAGCGCTCGTCGATATCGATGCCGTACAGGTTGCGCTCCAGGATGCTGTGGCAGATGTCGTCTGGCTCTGTAATGCGCTCCTCTTCCCGGTACATGTCCCACAGCAGGTCGAACGCATAGACCAGGAAGTGGCCGCTGCCGCAGGCGGGGTCGAGGAACGTGAGCTCAGCCACCGGCCGGACCTCGCTGGAGTGCCGCTCGGCATCTCGAACGAAATACCGCCATTGCTCGGAGAGCTGGGAGTCCGGATGCATCTCCGCCCACAGCGAGCCCAGCGAGTTCTCGCCCAGGAAGCGGACCATGTAGTCTTCGGTGTAGATACAAGTCGCCGGGATGATGTCCGCCCCCGTGATCTTCTGCCCCCGCGCCGCCGCCTCGAAGACCCGATCCTTTTCCTCGTCGTTCCAGTATTGGTAGAGCCAGCCGAGCAGGTCGGGCTCACGGAATACGTCATCGGTGAGGCCTTCGGCCCGGTCACCGGAGCGCTGTGTGAGGTCAACTGTTTCACCCGAGAGGGCGCGCACACACTTCTGGAGTGCATCCGGCGATGGGGCAACCAGGGTCAGCGGCGAGTCGGGATCGAAAAGCAGCGGCAGCTCTTTCGCCGATTCGGCGCAGACGTCTCGGAGAAAGGCGACCAACCCGCCGTCCTCGCCCTGGCACAACTCAGGATACTGTCGGCAGAACCGATCGTGGCGCAGCGAGCGGCCAGCATAGTCCGGCTTGACCTTGATGCTTTCGTCGATGCCGGACACTCGTGTTTCCAGGCAGCGCAGGGCTATAAGGCGGTTGAACCAGGTATACGCAGCCTCGCGGATGTAGAGTGCGGTTGCCTCTTGCAACGCTTCGCGCGGCGCCTTGCGCTCGGCCTCGGGCAGCGCCGGAATCAGGGCCGAGATGGCGTTTTCCAGTCTATCCCGTAGCGTCAGCCCATCGTCCTTCAAATGCGGCAGACGATTGCGATCGAGCCAGTCGCGGTCGCGGAAGATACCGTAGCCGCGCAGCACGAGCTCAAGGTCACCTGGCACCCAGGTGCCGTCATCCCAGTAACCCTCGAGCAGATGCCGGAAGCCAAGGGTGCTCCGCTTCAGCGCACCGCAATCGCTCATCGCAATTCCACCTCGTCACCATCGGCTAACGCTGTGCGAACCACCGTATCGAGCCGGTCTCGCACCGCTTCCCAATCTGTCAGGTCGCGAATGCGTCGACTGTCGATGACCTCTGCGATCCTGACCGTCCGCACCCTGCGAACAACTGGCCTGTGTCCATCGTCCTCGGACGTCGCTTGCGACGTCAGGTGCTCGTCGATCTGCTGGACGAGTCGATCTTCCAAACGCTGTGCGGCGAGGGGCACATGGATCAGGGTGGCGAGCTCGCGTCGGCACTGGCTACAGCGGTACACGGTCTCCGGGGTCCAACCGCTTACCTCGCTGCAGACCTGCTGTTTGGCGCCCTCGATGATGCTGGATATGCCTGCATCAGAACCCGCACTGCGACCTGCCGCGTAGCTTTCGAGATGCGTGACGATGCAGCGATAGATGTCGTCTGCTTCCTGATGTAAACGACTATAGAGATCCCGAAGGTCGCTCAATGCCGCGACGAGGAGCCCGTGCACTTGTGGCCAATGATCCAAGAGTTCTCTGTCACGGCTACGGCCGTCGTACTCGGCTAGCGCCGTGCGCATCGCATCCGTGGCCAGCCCTTCGGCGACGGCTGCTTGTAACGCACCTAACACAGACTGGGCGCGCTCATACTCGTCGCGCCGTTGGGAGGAGAAGAACTCATGCAGTTTGTCCGCCAGCCTCACCCGCTCGCATACGTCGTCCAACCCCGCCAGAAATTGGCGGATGCTGGTGTTCGGTCGGCGTTCCTCGATGAGCTCTTCAAAGCTGCCTGCGGCCAAGGCGCAGGCCGACGGCACTGGGAACCCGGTGAGCCGCACCCACTCGGCCATAGCATGCAACAAGGCCAGGCGGTCGTGAAGCTGCTTCTGAAGCGCTTCGGCCAGGGCGGCCGGCGTCTCCTCAGGACGCACCCCGAAGAGCACGTGGAGCTGCTCGCGGGCGCGCATGCGCTCCTCAACTGAAAGCTCGATATCGGTTTCCAAGTGAAGCTCGGCGCGCTCGAATCTCCGGCTATCAAGAAAGGCCCGCTTCGCCTCCGCCTCCCTCGAATCGCGGAAATCCTTCTTGTCGAGCGTGAGCACGAGCGCCCCGGCGCGGAAGAGGGCGGCTGCGCACAGTCGGGCGATGTTGGAGTCCCAGCCGTAGGGGATACCCTCGTAGCGCTCCACCAGCAGCTTACCGGTCACAACGTTGCCCCGACGCGCCTCGGCTTCCAGATAGGCGTAGATGTCGTCAAGGGCACGCGAGGCACGGTTGAGCGCACCCTGCTTATCAAAGAGCGCCAGCGGTGCTTCTACCTGGTGCAAGCGCGATGGCGCGGAGATCAGGATCGCCTCGATGGCCTTGCGCTCGTCGGCGACGACGTGTTTGGCCTTCTGGAAGTGAACGTAGACCTTGGGGATGATGGCCGACAGCTCAGCGCTGAAGAGCCGACTCAGTCGATTCTCGCGCTGGTCGACGGCGTGGGCATTACCGCGGAAGATGAATTGACCTTGCCGAAAGCCATTCTTAAGTTCTTTGACGAGCTCGGGCTTGAGGCTCTCGTCGAGGTCTCGCCGCTTCTCCCGGACGATGCCCTCCATTTCCGTGCTCTTCGTGGTGTCGGCCTCGTAGCGCTTGACCACTCGCTCCAGCCGCTCGACTCGATCAAGCAGCCGTTCGATCTCGCTCGACGGCGGCGCCAGCCAGTAGAGGGTGTTGGGTGTCGCCAGGCTTTCGGCTTCGAGGTCTTCGACGCGGATGCCGTCCAGCAGCGCCTTCAGCGGCGAGATCATGCGGACCTCGATGCCGCCGCTGGAGACCACGACCTGGTCGTCGCAGAGGACCCGGACATCGAAGCGATACGCGTCCTCGTAGCGGACGAACCCGACTTCAAGGTTGGCGGCGGTCAGAAATTCTTTCAGCTTGTCGCGCTTGTGAGCCGTACGGACGTCCTCGTCGGCGATCTCCTCTTCGATTCGTTTGCGCTCACCTGAAAGGTATTCGTACTGCTCTCCCGTCTTCGCGACATAGCGCGCCCCGATGAGCTGCTGCAGGCCGGCTTCAACCTGGCTGCGCAAGGCAGGGAAGTCCACCTCGACCCCAGACACCAGTAGGCGGGCGAGGTTGTCGAGCGTGCGCGGCGCGTACGTCACGTGTTGCAGAAGGTAGAGCACCCGGAGGATGCGTGCCAAGGGGAGAACCTGGTCCGGTACCCGTTCGACAACGCTGCTCAGCTCGCGCCGCACCTCGCTTGGGATCTCCGAATCCTCGATCTCGGCATAGATCTCGTCCAAGGATACCAGGCGGCCGACTTCGGCCTGTGCGTAGCCTTGATGCTTGAGGATTCCCTGGGTGATCCCGAGCAGGGACCGGTGGGCGCCGGTCAGAGCCTCGCCCCGGCCGCCGGCCACCCGCAGGCCATGCAGCGCGTCCGGGATGAGCATGAGCTGGTACGGTACGAACGGGTAGCAGGCGATGAACTTGCCCTCGTCGCAGGCCGGGAGGGCACGGTCCACCTTGACCAACTCTCCCACATCTTTCAGGATGCCGCCCCGTTGCCGGTAGAGTTCGCGGAGCTCGTCTTCCCCAGCCTTCGCTTTCTTGAAGAGTCGCTCCTCGAGCACCTGCTCGATGTTCTCCGTCGTCAGCGTGTATCGCTTGGCGAAACGACCTTCGAGTTTTTTAATATCGCCCCGGAACTCGCGCGCGTTCTTGACGACATCGTGCATCGCTTCGTGACTCGTCACCGCAAGCCATATCCTGCCTTTGCCGTGGGTGGCGATCTCCTCGGCGAACGACTGGACGTCGAGGATGCGCGGCCCGCTGTCGGCCACGAACTGGCCTAACTCATCGATGATGAAGAGCAGCCGTACCTCCCGATCGCGGTGCTGCGCCTGCTGGCGGGCCACATAGGCCACAAGATCCTTTGCCAACTGCTGGAAGGTGGGCTGAACACTGGTTCGGTCATAGGCATCCTGCGCCGCTGCGGCATTCTTGAAGCGATCCGGCAGCGTCCGGGCCAGGGCCGCGAAGATCTCGTCCCAGTAGAGCATCGGCCGTTGGCGGATGTCTTCCCATGGCTTTCCCGCCAATTCGTGCACCGCCTGGCGGTAGACGTCGACGGCACCACGCTCGATCAGCGGCTCCTCGATCAGTAAGGCAATTTTCACATCTGTTGACAGGCCACGATGGGCCAGGAACTGGCGGTAGAGGATATTGCAGATGTCGTCCTGCTGCCCTTTGATCGCCACCGCATCGATCTGGAACCCGATGACCTCGGTGTGCAGGAAGGTGGCTACTTCATAGAGGTGGCGCTCAATCTCTCGCGCCTGTCGACAGGTGGCGAGGCGGGGACGGAAGCGGTCGATCGCCGAGCGGCCCACGACCTGCGGGTTGCCCGTCAGCAGGCCAAGCAGCTTGGCAAAGTGCGATTTCCCCGACCCCACATAGCCGGAAATCCACACGCCCACCCGGTCCGTCTGCTTCTGGCGCGTCTCGGTGTAGTGGTCGAGAAAGTCCAGGAGACCTTTCTCGATGATATCGGTGACGACGTAATCCTCCAACTCATTCTGCAGCTCGGCCTCGGTGTAATCGGCGACCTTGATGACGGGGTTGATATCGCGCCCGATGTCGGCCAGAAACAGTGGTCCCACCTTCATCGCGGTTTCTCCAGGAGTGCTTCCGCTTAGAGATATGTTCCCCGGTAGCGGCGCGCCTTCTCACTGCCGAGGAAGAGGTAATCACCACCGTTGTCATCTTCCCCTGGCACCAGAAACACAACCGGCACGTGCACGTGTCGTCCTGCCAGGCGCTCCTGGATAATCGGCGGCAGGATGAACGGATGGAGCGCTCCCATACGTGTGAACACGATCACTCCCGATCCGGTCATCTGCTGTTGAGCGGTGATCACCCGCTCCACCAGCGCCTCGGCCAGCGGCTCGCCGATACCGAACTCTTGCAGAGATCCGGGCTGACGCTTCTCCGCCCGGATGGCGCGCTGGAGCTCCCCAGTGTGGTGCAGGTAGTCGAGCAAGACCTGATTACAGTCGATCACCTCAACCTGCCGGCCTTCGGCTCGAAGCTTGGCCACGAGCGAGCTCATCTCACGGCGAACTCGTAGCTCCTCGCCTGGTGGATAGAGCATGAGCAGAAACGGCACGCCAACACCGCGCCCGATGTGCTCATGGCCGGTCAGCAATCGATGCTCAAGTTCGGAGAGTTTCTTGTCCAAGGCGTCGGGCATAGGCGTCGAAGGGCTCTTCCCCCAGGTCCAACACAGCGATGTCCCCACTCCATTCAAAGCGAAGCACACCGCTTTGGCTCAGCTTTGCCAGACGGGCACCGACCTCTTGCCGTGTGAGGCCCCACAGCCGGAAGTCCGGCGCTTCGAGGATTCCTTTAGCTGACTTTCCTTCGGCCGAGAGGAACTTGCACACGTACACCAGGAGTTCGTCCGCCAGCGGGGGCTGCACTAGTCGCTTCTTCGAGCCACCGGCAAGGCGGCCAAAGTCACGCAAGGCAGAGAGCACGCTGCTGGCAAGCTTCTGCAGTGTTCTTCCTGACCAGCCATCCACCTCTGGATGTGCAGCGATCCCCGCCCTGATGTAAGACTCCACCTCCGCCACGTTGATGATGCCTCTGCCCTGTTGCTGGAGGGTCCACAGGAGGTCAGTGGCGATGTCAAACGTCAATCGGTCCGCCAGGCAGAAGTGGAAATACAGTGCACCCCGCAAGACGGGATCATCGGCTCCCAGACACGACAGGGCTGCAAGCGCGCTGGCCAGCGCACTCTCAGGCGGTGTCAGGAAGCGCCAGGAGATCAGGCTCCAATATCGGCGGCGAGCTTCCCTGGTACGCTTGCCGAGGAGATCTTTTTCCCGGATGGCTTGCTGAAGCTCATCCAGGGAATGCCCAGCATCTAGAAACTGCAGACATTTCACGGACTCAAGGAGTAGGGCACCCTTGGAGGAGTTCCGCGAACTCCACCGCACCAGTTCACGTCCCAGAGGTGAACGGTCTGAAGCGGATAGCGCCACATCATCTGAGCTACCTTCAGCCGGGAGTGATTGCACCGTCTGAGTGTCTGCCGACGTCATGACTCGCCTCTGCCCATCTCATTCACTGTCATGCCTTGATCGATGTCGCTTCCTCCCTTTAGAGCGTCGCCACTGACTGGGATCAGCAGTGCTTCGACGTCCTCCACCTTGATGCGAATGACTTTCTCACCAGCAACCCGGTATGCCTTCAGCTTGCCCTCGGTGATATAGCGGTGAATGGTTCGCTTCGAGAGCGCGAGAAGCGTCGCCGTTTCTCTAATCGTCAAATACGGACGCGGTGAATTCATGGCTGCTCCAGCGATACGAAAGCTAAATGAGACGCACCCATATTATACTAGCCGTTCACAGATGGCAACGTAGTTCATCATACTGCAGCCTATGTCTAGAGCAGGGCTCGTACAGGCATATGACTGCTACCACAGCGTATAATCTGAGAAGGTCCGGATTCTCAGAAGCTGATCGGAGCATGTGCATGAAGTGGGGGTCAGGAGATGACCGGGCCGCGGAAATCTTTGACTTGGGCCAAGGATTCGGCAACAGAGATAAGCGGCCAGGGCAGTAGTTCCAAGCAACCGTGGAAAGGCTACGGCGGCTCGTGGCACACTGCGGTCGCTTTTTTAGGCCAGGCCGGCGCGGCGACGCACGAACCACTCGAGGCCAAAGAGCCCCACCAAGACGAGAAAAGCGCTCGGCGTGTGGCGCAACTGGAGGGCGCGCTCTTCGACAATCTTGTATTGCAGATCACGCTTCAGGATATCTCGTAAGACGGCGCCGAAATCGGCGTCGACTGCCGACGCTGCGAAAAACTGTCCACCACTGGCCCCTGCAAGTTGCCGTAGCATCTCATGATCGGGTGCCCCATGCAGAGACTCGGCGGTGGGCGAGGTCACATCATAGATCAGCACGTCCTCCCCCAAGTGCCTGTCGGCCAGTCGCGCGTCCACCTCTACACGAAAAGCGCCAAGCTGCTCGGCTTTGAGGCTGGCTTGAAATTCCCCTGGCTCATCCGTTGGTACGGTATTGACGCGTGTCATCTGCCCGAGTGGATCGCGAACGGTGAGGTTCAGCACAGCACCAGGTGCTGGCGAAAAATCATGGTCAAGGACTCTCACGCGCAGGGCCACCGCATCGCCGACTTGATAGGTCTCCTTATCGGAGAACAGCTGCACGGGACGCAGGCCAGGCTCCTTGACCAACCAGCGCACCATCTGGTGCACCATGTTCAGGTAATGATGATTTCCGCCCTGGGCGCCAACCATCTCGAAATTCCAGCGCCACAACTGGTCGCTTAAGAACGCCAGGGTTCTCCCCTCACCATATTGCATGGCCGCCATCAGCGGCAGTCGATTGAACTGCCCATCGGATGTCACACCCAGGGTAACGGCATCTGGTTTCGGACGACGTGCTTGGTTAAAGCCGCGTAGAGGAGGCATTTCTTGCCAAATGCGTTGGGTATCCTCGGTGCTGGACGCCAGTTTCGTAATGGGATGTTGTAACCCCTCCGGCGTGAGCTCCATTTTGACACGTGCATGCACATAGCCTTGTCCTGCCCGGTCCAGGGCGATGGGAAGAATTTCCTCGATGGGCGTATTGGCAAACCCCCCGAGATCGAATGATTGGTCGCCGCCAAACATCACGAATGCCCCACCGTCGGTCACGAACTTGCGGATATTCTCCAGGTAGAGCATCGGGAAATAGAGCAGATAGGAGAAATTGTCAAAGATCAGCAGGTCGAAATTTCCAAGCTCTTCCGTAAACAGGCGATTCGTCGGAAAGGGGATGAGACTCAGTTGGTCATCCGGGACATTCACGATATCCGTCGGGGTGCGGAGGATGATGAAGGAGATGAGGTCGACGCTCGGATCGGACTTCAAGGCGCGCCGGAGGAAGCGATAATTCCAACTCGGTCGACCTGAGACCACCAGCACCCGAATCTTGTCGCGCCGTACCTGGAGTTGAAAATCGCGCTGGTTGTTCGTACGCAGCACTTCGCCCACCTGCACCGGTGTTTCGACGGATAAGCGATAGCGTCCCACTTCCTTAGGGGTCATGGTAAACGTCACCCGCCGCGTGCCGCGATCTGCATCGAGTACCACGCTGCTGGTCGACAGAATGCGCCCCTCCTGCTTCAGGACCAGCGGGATGACCTGACCTTTATAACCCCAGCTCTTGACCGTGACCTCGATATCCACGGAGCTATGCAGAAAAGCGAAGTTCGGCGCCTCGATCGCGGCAATTTGGATATCGCGGTAGCGCTCGGGATCGCCCAAGCCTATGGTGACCACCGGGGTGCCTCCATGGCGTACGGCGTCCACTTCAGCGCTACCAGCGGTGACGATGCCATCGCTCATCACCACGATCCCAGCCAGCGGCGTGCCCTGGTATTCCTGCTCTACATCCAGCACGCTTTGCACAATGTCCGTCGCGCGTCCATCGGGCGTGAGCGCGGCCAAGTCCTCATGACTGACGGCATGAGCGTGCTCATCAAAGCGATACAAGCGCAGGTCAAAATCTCGAGCCAGCGATTCCATGAGCGGGCGACTGCCCTGGAGCAAGACGTTCTTCCCCTGTTGTAGACGGGTACTGTCCTTGCTATCTGGCACGGGTAGGCTCGTGCTTTCCGAACTATCAACCAACACCGCCAGCGGGACCATGATTTTCTGCAATGTTTGCAGCAAAACCGTCGGATTGGTCAGGAAGGCGACGATGAGCACAAATGCCAGCAAGCGCAGCCCGGTCACAGTGAGCGCGACCCATGTCGGGGCCTTGCCGCGTAGATACCATATTTGGTACCCGAGGTAGGCTCCCAACAGCAGCCCAATCAGGACGAGCTGCCACACTGGAAGGCCATTGGCAAAGGTAAACCGCAACTGCGTTGTCAACTCCGGCACAGCGATCAACTCCTATAATGGCTAGCAAGCCATCGCGGAAAACAGTGTTGGGTGTGGAGAGCTGAGCATTCAATGGACCGCAACGATTGATGAACCAGAGCTCAGGACTGGGTTTTCACCCTAACTTACGATTGATAAATGGAATATGAATCTTATCTTTTTTGTAGTTTTCAGTCATGGCGTACATGACGATGTTGACCCCCAGCATTAAACTCTGAAACCGTTGGGATTCGCCGCCGGGCAAACATTCATGCCGCCAATTCCCGAGATGATCTCGCTCCCAAGCCCCGCCCAAATCGTTCTGGCAATAGATGAGCGGTGTCCAGTCGTCGATCGTCACCCCCTCAAGGGATGGACTCACCAGGCGCCGACCGGACACCATTCGAACCAGGTAGTATGACCGGAATACCGCGTGGTCAAAGGGAAGTCGTTCGAGAGCCTGGTCCGGGAACAGACGCGGCACCTCCTCACGAATCCGGCGTTCGAAGGCGCTGCCGCGATAGCCGCTGGCGTCGTTGACCAGCATACAGCCGCCAAAGCTCAAGAAGCGCCGCAACACGGCGATTTCCTCTTCTGTGAAGGGTGTGAAGTCGAGAGCACCAGTAAGATAGAGGAACGGATAGGCAAACAGGTCCGGATCGGTCACCGTCAAGGTATGACGCTGGAATGAGACCACGATGCTGGTACGCCGCTCTACTTCCTTCAGGAGTTCGACTGATGCGGAGGGATGAGGGTCCCAGTCCCCACCCCTATACTGGACTTGCGCGAAGACAAATGGACCCGACGGCTCTTCCGTCCGCGTACCTCCCATCTCGAAGCGCATGCCCGCCTGGGCTGGGGAGCACAACAGCACGCTTCCTGCCGCCATGGCCAGTTGTCCGACGAATTGCCTGCGTGTCATCATGCCAACGACCCTCCTTCCGGTCCTACCGTAGCCGATTGGCAAACACGCCCTCGACCAGCATCAAGGCAAGCAGGCAGATCAGGAACCAGCCTGCCAGCGACATCGGTTCGACTTGTGGGGGGTGAAATGGTTGCCCACGCTCCCACTCCACAAACGCAAAAGGACTCCCAGGAAACTTTTCCCGTACCTCGTCAGCTTCAATGGCAGACATGTCTGATTCTTCGAGCGGTGTGTTGACTGCCACAAGCCCAACTTCTGGTCCCACACGCAGGCGGTAAAAGCCTGGAAACCGCGGCTCAGGAAAGTCGGCCCACCTCTGCCCGTCCCGGTCCTGAGGAAAGAGTCTGGTCTCTTTCCCTTGAGGATCGATGATGGTCACAAGTGCTTCCTTCGACGGCTCGGACACCTTGACGATGATCGGCTGCGGCAGACGTATATCGGTGGCGAGGCGGTCTTGACCTTCACGACGCGCCAGGTAGGCGACTCCCGTTTGAATGAGGGGCAAAAAGCCGGTCGTCACGGCCAGTTCGTTCCAATCCGCGTCACCCGTTGACGTATACAACAACACCCGTCCCTGCCCCGCTGTGCCTTCCAGGAGGAGAGGCCGGCCATCCGGCAGCGCCAGCAACACTCGCGTCGTTGGGGGCAACGAGGCGGTCTCGGTCGTGAACAGGCGTCGCACACGCACCCCCGCCACAGCGTCCTGTCCGCGCTCGGCCATAGGTTTGAAGATGGGGTGGTTGGGCTCAGGGCTCTGTAGCATTGCCGGATGACCTTCTGAACGATCAAGGGGTGAGCCGAGGCGGGCCGGGAGCAGGCGTGTGGGAGAGTCAAAGAGGGTCCGATTGTAGAGCGCCGGGTCAACCTGGTGTCCCAGGAACCACCAGACCCCCCCGCCCTGGTTGGCAAAGTCCATCAGGTGCGCGCGCAAATTGGTCGAGACCTGCCGCACATTGGCCAAGATCACGACGTCGAATTCCCCGAGCCGCAGCCGCTCCGCTTCTTCGACCGGGACCACCCTGGGCTGGATTGGTCCCGGTCGATAAGCACGATCGGGGTTGAGCGCATTCATCAGATAAAAGGTCTCGCTGGCCACCAGCGTCGTCCGCGGGTCACCATCGATCAACAGGACCCGTAGGGCTTTTCTGACGGGCGTGCTGAAGTAGAAGACATCGTCAACGGGGAGGCCATCGCTGGCGAGGATAATCGTTCCTTGGCGGTAGCCGGGCTGATCGAAGGTCACGTCGAAGGCAGCCTCTGTGGCACTTTTCTTTGGTAGGTCAAGCAGCCGCTGCTCCAGGGTTTTGCCGTCAACGACCAGGCGAACAGACACTTGTTTGCGATCCACCACGCCGAAGTTGATGATGCTGGCGGTAAGTTTAGTCCGCACGCCAGCGACGGCGGTCGGCGAATCCAGGCGAACCTCCCGAACAGTTGCGTTGCTGGCCGTATCCGTCGGTCCAACGGCGATCACTGTGACCCGGACCTGCGGATCGAGCACCTTGAGGGTTGCAGGCTCAAAGCCGACCCAGGGGGTACGAGTATGATCGGTGATCACGACGATCTCTTTCTTCGGGGCTTCGCTTGTCTTCAGTAGGGCATAGGCACGTTGGAAGGGTAGGACGAAACCTCCGGGCTCGACGGTATGGCCGAGATCTCTCACTTGTTGCATGAGCCCAGTACGATCACCACTCAGCGCCTGTGGAGGGGCATCAGGCGAGACGAGGGGCAACATCACCCCGTGATCCTGCGATCGGAACTCTTGGAGAACGAGCTCGGAGACCTCCTTGGCGAGATCCCAGGAGGTCAGGCCGGCTGTTTGGTAATCCATACTCATCGTGTTATCCAGGATCAGCACCACGGCGCGCGCCTGAGCGATCTGCGCCAGATCTCCGACCCGTGGTTGCAGCACAGGTTCCGCCAGAGCAGTGGTGAGCAAGAACAGAATCAGCGTACGCAGGGCCAGCAGTAGCCATTGTTTGACCCGGTACTTGCGGGCGACCCGACGCTCAGACCGGAGAACAAACTTGACGGTCGGGAACTGCACCACCCGCGCCCGGCGGCGATTAATCAGGTGGATGATCACCGGGATGCTGGCGGCCAACGCCCCCCATAGGAAGGCCGGATTGAGAAACGTTAACCACCCCATCAGGCACCTCGCCAGGCCAAGTACTTGAGGAGCCCCTTGTCGAGCGGCATCCGAGTGTCAAAAAGCGTGTAATCGATGGCTTGACGTCGACACATCGTCTCGTAATCCTTGATGAACTGTTGGATCTGCTCCTGATAATCTGCAGCGATGGCCCGTGGATCGGTGATGACGCGCGTCTCATCTTCAAGGTCTTCGAACTGGGTGAGCTGCGTGAAGGGAAAGGCGATCTCGTCATGATCCAGCAGGTGGAACACCAGCACCTCGTGCTTTTGGTAGCGCAGATGCCGTAAGCCTTGCATGACCTCCATAGGCTCATCGAGGAGATCCGACAGCAGGATGACCAGGCCGCGGCGCTTGAGTTGGCTGGCGATATGATGCAGGGTACGGCCAAGATCGGTATCCCCGCTGGGCTCGCGATTGCTCCAAACTGTCGATCAAAGCCCGTAGATGACCGGGGCTGCTGCGTGGCGGGAGCTGGCGTCGAATCCCGTCAGAAAATATCACCAGCCCGACGAGATCCTGCTGGTTGAGCATGATATAGGCCAGTGCCGCTGCCAGGTAGCAGGCATAATCAAACTTACTGACGCCGTTCGAACGGTAGTTCATCGAGGCACTGGCATCGACTAGCAGGTAACAGCGAAGATTGGTTTCTTCCTCGTACTCCTTGATGTAATAGCGGTCGAACTTGGCGTAGGCCTTCCAGTCGATGTGGCGAATCTCATCCCCCGGTGTGTACTGCCGATGTTCGGAGAACTCGACACTGAAGCCCTTGTAGGGACTGGTGTGGAGACCGGAGATCAACCCTTCCACGACATACCGGGCACGGAGCAGGAGACTCGAGACCTTGGAGAGCGTGAGCGGATCGAAATAGTTCGGTTTATCGGCCATCAGGGACGCTCGGGCTGGATCTCGACCAGCAAGCGATCGATGATTTGCAGCGAGGTAATGCGTTCCGCTTCGGCGGCGAAGTTGCTGATGATCCGATGGCGCAGGACCGACTTCGCCAGGGCCTGGACGTCCTCAATCGAGGCAGCAAAGCGTCCGTGCAGGACCGCCCGGGCTTTGGCGCCCAGGATGAGATATTGTGAGGCGCGCGGCCCCGCTCCCCAGTTGACCCATTCCTTGACGAAGGCTGGTGCCTGCGGATGTGATGGGCGTGTGGCCTGCACTAGCTTGACGGCATAACCCACCACATAGCGTGCGACTGGCACGCGACGTACGAGGTTCTGTAAGACGAGGATGCGCTCGGCGTCGAGGACTTTGTCGAGCTGAGCCTGATAGGCCGATGTGGTGGCTTCGACGATCTGCACCTCTTGCTCGAAGTCAGGGTATTCGATGCCGACGTTGAACATGAAGCGGTCGAGCTGGGCCTCGGGCAGGGGATACGTACCCTCTTGTTCGATAGGGTTCTGTGTCGCCAGGACAAAAAATGGCAGATCGAGTGGATAGGTCCGGCCGCCCGCAGTGACCTTATATTCCTGCATTGCTTGTAGCAGGGCCGCTTGCGTTTTGGGCGGGGTGCGGTTGATCTCATCAGCAAGCAGCACATTGGTGAAGATCGGCCCCTTCAGGAAGACAAAGGCGCGATGGCCAGTCGTGACCTCCTCTTCCAGGATGTCGGTGCCGGTGATGTCGGACGGCATGAGGTCCGGGGTGAACTGCACGCGATTGAAGGTGAGGTCGAGCACGCTGGCCAAGGTGCTGATCAGCAACGTCTTCGCCAGCCCTGGGACGCCGACGAGCAGGCAATGGCCGCGCGAGAACAGCGCGATGAGTAGCTCTTCGATCACCGGCTTTTGGCCAACGATAACCTTTTCTAACTGGCCGACAACGCGGTCGCGCGCTGCCGCGATCTCCTCCGCTGTGCGCCGATCATCCTGGCCCAGGGGGTGTTCAATAGGCATGGGTGAGGTCTGTACGTCTGCCATCCTTGTCCTTTCGCGAGTCTTGGTGCCTGTGAATCTCTGAACCTAGGGCAAAGTAGAGATAAAAAGTCTATTAGCTAGACGCGGTCATACTCCTTGAGAGGCGTCCATTACCTTCCTATCAACTTCATGGTGACACTCGCCTCGCGCTGAGCGGCCTCGGCATCGCCCGCCTGTTGGTACAGTTCTGCCAAGTACCGATGCGGCAGTGGATCGAAGGGGTTGATCTGAATGGCGTGCTCGTAGTGCTGACGAGCTTTTTCCGGCTCGCCGAGGTGTCGATACACATCGCCCAGCGTGGTGTGCGAAGTGCTGTAATCGGGATACACCTCCAGGGCGTGTAAGAGGTGCGACACCGCCTCTTGCGGTCGCTGGGCCGTGAGCAGCGCGCGGGCTAATTTATTGAGCACGAAGGGTGCATCGGGGTTCCCCTTGCGAGCGCGCTCGTAGTAATAGACAGCGCCATCGAAACGGCTGCGCTGACGCATCAGATCGCCGAGCGATAGATCCCGTTCTACCGCGGCCGATTGCAATGCATCCTGCTCCAACCGATCCTCATCGCGCTCGTTGTTCTCGACCACCTTGAACTGGGTCAATTGCACGCCCGCCACTGGTGTGAGCTGCTTAACCGCCAAAAACTGCTTCCATGCGTCCTCGAAGGACGAGAAGGGGAGGGCCAACACCTGCTCGATAGGGCCTTTGGCGCCCCGGCTATCGCTCCGCGCCATCGCCAAAAAGATTTCGCGTAATCCCGGGTATCCCACCCGACTGAGCATGAACTCGACCGATGAAGCCGCCTCGGCATAGGCTAGCTGCACTTGCTGCGGGGTTTCGAGACGCACCAGCGACGGTTCCATCTGTTCAAAGGTGACGAAGTCTCCCGTCCGTAGCGCCTCTGCCAGCAGCGTGCGATTCAACGGATTGAGGTACAGCGAGGTCGCACTGCGCCAGCGGGACTCTTCGTGTTTGGCCACCCCTTCGTGGATCCAGATGGGGGCTTTGTCATCACTGAGCTTGACGATGACGTAGTGCACGTACTCATGGACCAGGGCATCTAACCAGCGATACCCCCGCAACAGCACGCGCGGGGAGAGCACCATCACCTTATCGAATTTGCAGATACCCACGGCCCCGGCGACTTCGATGTCGCGCTTCGAAAGAGACGAGGCCGCGTGAAATCGTTCGTGATCCGGGAAGATTTCGATGCGGACCGGCGCGCTCGGCCGCTGACCCAGGTCTCCTCCAAGCACCTCATAGGCCTTCTCAAGTGCAGCCAGTGCATATTCCGCTAGCACGCCATCGCGCTCGTCCTGCAATCGAACCATGAAATGCGGACTGGTGTAGGTCTTGAAATCCCGGACCGCCCAGGCGGTTTGTTCGCTGAAAGCCTTCCAGCCTTTGGCATACTCGTTCGTGGGCTCGGCTGCGATCCATTGTTCGGCCCAACGCGTCGCTTCCGTATATTCGCCACGATACAACGAGGCCTTCGTGAGGAGGGCCAGCACTTTAGGATCGTCTGGCCGCTGACGCTGGATGGGCTGGGCGAGTCGATAGGCCTCCTCCCCATCCCAGCGATTCAGGGCAGCTTCCGCCTCGGAGAACGTATCCTGTGCCCAGGCGGGAGCCACCGCAATGAGGAAAACCAGTATGACGATGCACCTAAAGCCCAGCTTCGTTTTCACAGACATGTCTTCGCTTCCCACACCTCGCACAGCCGCTCCTACCCTGACATCCTCCCCCTACCCCTCTTCTGGAGGGAGAGAGCGCTCTCAGGCAAGGGGTATCCGATCACTCCGTCAGGTTCTTGAAGTATTGTTCGATCTGACCCTTGAATTGCGATGGGGCGCCCCGCTTCAGGGCCTCCATGATCTCCTCACGAAATTGCCTCGGAGCTTTGAATTCTTCCTTGCCGGGGATTTTGAAATCCCGGGTGTTGATGCCCATGCGGCCCTGATTTTGCGGCGAGCGGTCGGGGAATGGTGGCGGATTGAATGCAAAGGGATCCCCCGGCCGACGCAGCACCATCGGCACGGGAATCTGCCCCATCTGGCCGCGTTGGGCCATCTGCTGCATCGCCTGCTGCATGGCTTGCTGCCCTTGCGACAGACGCTGCAGAGCCTCCTCCTCAGGAGGAATAGCCTGGCGCGCCAGGCGGTCGCTGAGCTTACCCTGGGCCTCACCCATGAATTCGCCCGCCTCACCGATCTGCTGCCGTAACTCTGGACTCAGAAATGGGTTGAACTGGGATAGCTGGTCGAGACGATGTTTCAAGGCCTCGGTACGCTCGCGCACCGCGTGCTGACGCTGACCCAACTGTTCAAGCTCCTCACCCTGCTGCGGGTCCAAGAGCTCTTGACCATCGAGGTTATTGAGGTTGGCCAGGCGCTGTTGCGACTGGGCCAACATCTCGCGCAGGCCTTGGAGCTTGGCTTGCAGCTCCGGATGGTGACGTAAGAATTCTTCCCATCCAGGCGACGGGTGCTGTTGCATGGCTGACAATTCCTGCACCGCCTCCTGCATGGCGCGGAGCAACTCGCCAGTGTCCTCCGGTGTCGATTGTCGTGTAACGCGGTCGAGGGCCCGATCCAGGCGATTCATCGATGGGGTATGGTTGCGCGACCGGTGCTGGTCACCCTGGGGTGTACGCCCAGCCTCCTGCATCTGGCGCTGCGCCTCGTAGATTGCCTCGCGCACCTGTTCTTGCAGCGGCTCGAAGTCGCGCCGCTGTTGCTCATTGATGCGCTGATGCAGGTTCTTATCGATGCCAGTGGTATCGCGCAGGATTTCGGATTGCTCGCGCATGATCTGGTCGAGTTCGCTTTGGGCGCGCTCCATGCCGCTCTGCTGTTGGCCAAACGGCATGGACTGGGCAAACCTCTGGGCACTCTGTAGGGCGGCCAGCATCTGATTCAAGGAGCGCAGCAGGTCCTCGGCTAGCCGTTTAGCGTCCGCCAGGTTGCCCTGCTGTAATTGCTGGCGCAATTGCTGGAGCGTTTGCATCATCTCGCTTAGCTCGAGATTTTGCAGGGCTTCGCTATTGAGAAACTCGTCGGGGAGTTGCGATGGCAGCTTCGACAAGGCTTCCATCAGAGCTTGCATGGCTTTTTCCAGCTCATTGAGCTCACGCTCTAAGGCCTCCCGCGTGGCTGTATCCATCTCCTTGCCGAGTTTATCGAGATCAGTCAACGCGTCCAGCAGGTTTTTTTGCGTGCGAGCCATGCGCTGCGCCAGGTTTTCCACATCACGCATCTTGGCGCGTTTGCCAATGTCCTGGGCGAACAGGGCCAGGCGCTCCAGCTCCGATTGCGCCGCCTCCTGCTTGCTCAATGCCCGGTCGAGCGCTGGCGCGTTGGTTTCGGGTGGCTGAGGCTCGAGCGGCTGCGGGCTGCGTGACGAGGTGCTTGGCGACTGCCGCTGACCTGATGACGGGGAGAGTTGGCGTCGCGCCTCCCCCATCAGAGTGTCCTGTGTGAAGTTCAGGTTTTCGCGCAATGTCCGGGTATCTTCGTAACGTGTGTAATCGCTCAGGTAGTCCCGTTCGAGCGACTGTAACATCTGGTCCATCTGCGAGACCAGATCCTGGGCCTGCTGTTGCAGCTCAGCCTGCCGAGCTGCCAGCTCCTGGGCTGCAGTGGGGTCTCGTGGCATGGGCTCTTGCGCCAGATCAGCGGTGCGCGCGTTGAGCTCAAGCTGATCGGCGAGGAGATCGACCAACTTCTCAGCCACATGCTGCTGCATCTCATCGAGCCGATGATGCTCCTCCTCTCGGCTCTTGATGCGCAGGACATGGGTGGCGGAGACGCCGCGCTTGGGGCCGGACACCGTGTCGTTATCCCAAACCTCGACATAATAGGATACTGATTCACCCGCGGCGCCGAAGAGGTCGGTGACATCCCAGAAATATCGTCCTTGGTAGTGTCTGGCCGCTCCATCGACCCGGTCGATAACGACGCGTTTCTCCCCAAAGGGTCCAGCGCGATAGACCAAGGCAAGTTCCGTCACACCAAAATCGTCGCGCGCCTCGTACTCCAGGATGATCACCCGCCCCTCTTCGATCTCCAGGTCGGGTTCTGGCGCCAGCAGGTCGATCTGCGGCGCCGCGTCAGGGATGACATCGATGCGATAGGCGAGCTGATCCTGATTGGTGAAGCCCAAGGCATCTTGCACCTCGACGCGATACCCGCCGGGTTTCGTGATGATTGCTGTCGCTTGCAGAAGACCGTCAGAGCGGATGAGTAGAGGCAGCTGCGTGTTGTCGTCGAACACCAGTTGCCCGCGTGCGATGGGTTTATTGGCGGCCATCCGGAGGCGGACTTCGGAGCCGGCCAGGGCCTCGATGTGCCCGCTCCCCTCCTCGATTTTGGCGGGGAGGCCGGTGTAATCCGGATACTGATAACGGACGTGGAAATTCCCCACCTCTGGAGCCTCGACGACCTCGACCTCCCCCACGTCCGAGGCGGCCGATCCGGCGATGGCCTGGAATTTGACCGGTTCGCGTAGGGTGGCGATGGTATGGCGAAAAGTGCCCTGACCCGCTGCGACCATCTTCTCCTGGCGTTCCTTACTAGCCTGCCAGATGTGCAGATGAACCGTGGAGGGAAGCTGTCCACTCGCCAGCGCCTGCACGGTTAAGGGCTGACCAACGAGAAGATGACGCGGATAGTTGTCTAAGGCGAGGATGGTGGGTTGCGTGCCCAAAAGATCGAATGGATGGAGGAGCTGCACTACCGATGCGGTGAGCAGTTGCGGAGCGAGCCAGGCCACTCCCAGTACGGCGACCAGCAGCGGCGCCGCCACTCGTACCTGACGCCACACGCCACGGCTGTCGATCAACGACTGACGGCTCAGAGCACCGATCTGTTGGTGGGTCGCTTCCAATAAGCCTTGAACAAGATCGACAGAGATACCGCCTTCAGGATGTTTCTGCAGGGACTCTGGGAGCTGTAGAGCGCTGATCAGATGATTATGCAGCGCGGGATGTCGGGCTTCAACATAGAGTGCGGCGGTCTCGAGGGAGCATCGCTGCAAACATGCGCTTCCCAGCCAAATCAGCGCCACTGCCGTGGCGACCCAGGCCAGCACCGTGAAGCAGCTTACAAGTAACGGTTGTGTCGAGGCCAACGGCAGCAAGCCGGTGCCCAACAAAAGGGCGGTCAGCCACACGATCAGTACGACCAAGAGCCGCTCGATGATCGTGGTGACATGCAAGCGTCGCGCGATACGCTTGATAAAGGTATAAATCACGCGTTGATGCGTCGATTTCATAGGGACCTATCCTCACCGGGCGTGGCATCGTTACCCCCCATCTTCCAGGGACGATCATTGGCCCTCCTCTAGCCGCCGGAGGAGCCGTATGACTTTCTCATCGTCCTCGGGCTCCAGCCTCGCCTTGGCGTCCAGTCCTTCACGAACCAGGCGTGCGACGCCTCCCCCGCCCTCCTCCAGGATCAAATCGACCAAGTAGCCGCCGATGATGCCGCGCAATTTGGTGAAAATCTGGTCTGGCGGGTCAGCCATGGCCTGTTCCTCAAAGGACCGGGGATTCCTAGCACAGGCGTCATTATGGAAAGGGCTTCTGGCGATGTCAAGCATAAAACCGGCCTTTCCCAAGCCCCCCGAAACCTCTGTAGTACAAGCCAAAAGTGCCAGTTGAACAGGCGATTGACACCTCGCCAGCGGACGCGTATGATAGCCTCGCTATCGTCCGAAGCCGCATTCAGAGCCTCTTGGGTGTGACTATGCTGAAACCAGACATCATCCAAGCATTACAACGCCTTGTCGGAACCGTCAATGTCCTGACCGAGCCGGAAGAAAAGCTCGTCTATGAGTGCGATGGACTCACCATGTTCAAGGCCACGCCGGAGGTCGTGGTGTTTCCCACCTCGACGCCGCTGGTGGCGGAGGTCGTCCGCCTGGCGCATGATGCCCACATCCCGTTTGTCGCCCGTGGGGGAGGGACCGGCCTGAGCGGCGGGGCCTTGGCGGTTGAGGGCGGCATGATGATCGCTCTGACGAAGCTCAATCGCATCCTGGAAATCGATCTCGACAACCAGCGGGCGATTGTCCAGCCGGGCGTCGTCAATCTCTGGATCACCCAGGCTGTGTCGGCCCAGGGCTACTACTACGCACCTGATCCTTCCAGCCAACAAGCCTGCACGATCGGTGGGAATGTGGCGGAGAATTCCGGCGGTCCCCACACCCTCAAATACGGGGTGACCACCAATCATGTACTGGGCCTCGAGGTCGTCTTGCCCGACGGGCAAACCATTGACACCGGTGGGCCGGCGGAAGATTATCCCGGCTATGATCTCACCGGCATCCTGGTCGGCTCGGAAGGGACGCTCGGCATCGTCACCAACATCATCGTCCGCCTGCTGCGCAAAACCGAAGCCGTCAAGACTCTGATGGCTGTATTCGAGAGTATGGATGACGCGAGTAACACTGTATCAGACGTGATCAGTCAGGGAATTGTTCCCGCCGCCATCGAGATGATGGATCAACTAGCATTAGAAGCCGTGGAGGCATATATCCACGCCGGGTATCCTACGGATGCCGGTGGGGTGCTGCTGATCGAACTCGATGGCCTGCGCGATGGTATGGAAGAAATCGCTGCGCAGATCGCTGACATCGCTCGTCAACACCACGCTCGGGAAGTACGCCTGGCTCGCGATGACCGCGAGCGTGAGTTGCTCTGGCTCGGTCGTAAACGGGCTTTCGGCGCCATGGGGCGAATCAGCCCCAGTTACTACGTCCAGGACGGGGTCATCCCGCGCACACGATTGCCGGAAGTGCTGCGCCATATCCGAGACATCTCCACACGCTATGGCATACGTATCGCCAATGTGTTCCATGCCGGCGATGGTAATCTGCACCCCTTGCTCTTATTCGATGAACGCGACCCCGATCAGCGGGATCGAGTGCTGCAAGCCAGTGAAGAGATCCTCCGCGTTTGCGCCGCTGTGGGGGGTAGCCTCAGCGGCGAGCATGGTATTGGCGTCGAGAAACGGGAAGATATGCCGCTGGTTTTCACTGAGCAAGATCTGGCCGCCATGCAGAAAGTGCGGGCGGTGTTCAACCCCCAGAATCTCTGCAATCCCGGCAAAATCTTCCCAACGCCCGGGCGCTGTGTCGAGCTCGGCCCACCGGTCACCGAAAAGGTCGTCAACGGGGTGCGGATCGAGCGCTTCTAGTCCGGCTATCAATGCGGTCATGTGCTATGCTGTTAAGGTGAACACTGGTGGCAGTTCCTATGGCTGACGCAGCTAAAGTTATCGAAGAACTACGGGCGATCGTTGGCGTCGAGTGCGTCCAAGCCATGACGGCGCTGGATGCCTACCACGTTGACGGGCGGGCGCCCTGGGCCGTCATCACCCCCGGCGACATCAACCAGCTAGCGGCAGTGCTAGCGACGGCCCATCGCGAAGAACTGGCGGTCGTTCCCTGGGGTGGGGGAACAACGATGGCCATGGGGCACCCGCCAGAGCGGCTCGATCTCGTCCTGTCGTTAACGCGGCTCAATCGTGTCCTCGATCACGAACCAGCAGACTTGACCGCCCGCGTGCAGGCTGGCATCACCATGGCTGCATTGCAGGCTCAATTGGGAAGCCGTCGGCAATGGTGGCCCGTCGACCCGCCTCTTCCCGCTACAGCAACGGTCGGGGGGGTGCTGGCGTCCAATGCCAGTGGGCCCAAGCGCTTGCTGTACGGCACAGCGCGCGACTTGCTCATCGGCATCACCGTGGTACACGGTGATGGCACCATTTCGAAAGCTGGGGGGAAGGTCACTAAGAACGTCACCGGCTATGATATGATGAAGTTGTACATCGGTTCTCTCGGCACCCTTGCCGTCATCGCCGAGGCGACGCTCAAGCTTCGTCCCTTACCCTCAAACCAGGAACTCATATGGTCGACATTCTCCAGTCGCGAAGCCGCCATAGAAACGGCTCAAACACTGATGGCTCGTGGATTGTTGCCGAATGCGGTGGAGTTGGTCAACCCACCTGTCACAGCCTGGTTGCGCCAGAAGCTCGATGGCCAGGAAGGGTGTGAAGGGTGGTCGCTTGTCGTCGGCATCGATGGTGCTGAACCGGCTGTCGTTCGGCAACGTCGCGAGATCGATACTCTCAGCCAGGCGGGCGGAGCCACCTCCTGCTGGACAGGCTCAGACGATGGACGCCTGTGGCAGGCATTGCAGAGTCGGTTTCGTCTCGAGGGTCCGGCGCGAGTGGGGCACGTGGTCTGTCGAATTGGAACCGTCCGCACACACCTCGGCGCGATCCTTGACCGGTTCACCGAGCTGGGGTCCCGCCTGAACGCTCCTGCTGAGCTCTGTGCCCGTTTCGGCAACGGCCTCGTCTATGGGAGCTTTCCACTGCAAGAGGATGGCGAGGAACCAATAGACTTGATCCGGACGCTGACGGAGATACGTGCGGATCTCGCCTCCAAACGGGGGTATCTGGTCGTTGAAAGCGCTCCCCCCGCGTTCAAAGCGTGGTTTGATTGCTGGGGAGATGTGGGTCCGCAAATTGAGGTCATGGCTGGCCTCAAGCGTGCCTTCGACCCACGGCGGGTATTGAATCCGGGGCGTTTCGTGCATCATCTGTAAAAGAAGGGTTCCCATGGCTGAGACGGGATGGCAACTGCCTGCGACACTTGACGCACCTGATGGCCGCAAGCTGATGGAATGTGTCCATTGTGGGTTGTGCCTGCCAACCTGTCCGACCTATGCGGAATTAGGGGTGGAGATGGACTCGCCGCGTGGGCGGATTTATCTCATGCGAGCGGTCGTCGAGGGCAAGCTGTCCCTCTCCGCTCCCTATCAGCAGCACATCTCCCAGTGCCTGGGGTGTCGGGCTTGCGAAACGGCCTGTCCTTCGGGAGTGCAATTCGGTCAGCTTATCGAAGGCGCGCGCGCGCAGATCGAACAAGCCGGTGCCCCCCACTATCCGCCTCTCGCCAGGTGGCTGCGAGCCCTGGCGTTTCGGGGCATTCTGCCACGTCCGATGGTCCTGCGCACCCTGGGAAACCTGTTGCTCTTCTACCAAGCCTCCGGTTTCCGAGCCTTGTTGAATTCCTCATCGATCAGGCGGTGGCTACCCAAGCGTCTGGCGGAGCTGGATCAGCTCCTGCCCACGCTACCGAAGCGGGCCTATCGCGCGCGCTTACGAGAGGTGACACCAGCATTAGGAGAGCAGCGCGGACGGGTGGGCTTCGTTTCCGGGTGTGTGATGCCGATTTTCTTCGCCCAGGTCAATGACGCCACGGTACGATTGCTGGCCGCCAACGGCTTCGAGGTGATTACCCCACGCACCCAGCGCTGCTGTGGGGCGCTGCATGCGCATGCCGGTGAGCGGGAGGAGGCACGGCGACTAGCACGGCAGAACCTCGAAGCCTTCGCCCAGGCACGCGTCGACTGGATCGTCATTAACGCCGCCGGCTGCGGCGCCATGTTGAAAGAGTATCATGACTTACTGCAGCATGACCCTCTGTTGCGGGGTGCAGCGCGGCAATTCAGCGATCGTGTGCTGGATGTGAGCCAGTTTTTCGATCGTTTCCCGTTTCGTGGTCCACTCGGAGAGCTCAGATTGCGCGTGGCGTATGACGATCCCTGCCACTTGCTCCACGGGCAGCGGGTCAAGGAGGAGCCGCGTCGTCTGCTGCGCTCCATCCCAGGCTTGGAGCTGTTAGAGGTGCCGGAGTCGGATTGGTGTTGTGGCAGCGCGGGGATTTATAATCTCGTCCATCCCGACCTGTCGCACCAGATTCTGGAACGCAAGATGAAACATCTCGCGGCTGTGAACCCCGACGTCATCACCACCGGG
This sequence comes from uncultured Nitrospinota bacterium, assembly GCA_963707985.1. GTDB lineage: Bacteria > Tectomicrobia > Entotheonellia > J063 > CAVPRW01 > CAVPRW01. The sequence continues at coordinate 52,488 of CAVPRW010000033.1, forward strand.
AACCCAGGTTGCCTGATCCAGCTTGGCATCGGGGTGAGGCAGCACGGCTTGAGCGCCGCGGTCGTCCATCCCGTCGAGTTGCTGCACCGGGCATATCTGGCCGCGACGGCCAAGCCTGTCCCTTACCCCTTGGACCACTTGCCCTAAGAGCGCTTGCATGATTCCGTTGCGTGATGCGATCCCTGCTCAGAGCTTTCCTGCCGTGACGGTGCTGTTAATCGCGCTGAATGTGCTGACCTTTTTGTATGAGGTGTCGCTCGGCTCCGAGCTGGATATGTTTATTACGCAGTACGGAGCTGTGCCGCTGCGCTTCATGTGGGCGGGGCAAAGGGAAGATGTGGCAATATTCAAGCGCTTCCTCCCTTTATTCACGTCCATGTTTCTCCACGGTGGCTGGCTCCACCTCGGGGGCAATATGCTCTACCTGTGGATTTTCGGCGATAATGTCGAAGATCGACTAGGCCCCGTCCGTTTCCTGCTATTCTATTTGGCATGCGGCTTGGTAGCGGCGCTCACTCAAATCTACATCAATCCCACTTCAAGGATTCCTATGGTGGGAGCGAGTGGCGCCGTGGCGGGGGTCTTGGGAGCGTATTTGCTCTTGTTTCCGTACGCGCGAGTGCTCGCACTGATTCCGATTCTCTTCTTTTTCCAGATTGTTGAACTGCCAGCCTCGCTGTTTCTCATCTTTTGGTTTCTGATGCAATTTCTCAATGGGGCAGTGGCGATCACTAACGACCCCTACTTAACTGGCGGGGTGGCATGGTGGGCGCACATCGGCGGGTTTGTGAGCGGAGTGGCTCTAGCCTTCCTGTTCCCAAAGCGTAAGAGACCACTCGTACGAGATAACTATGGATATGACAGATGATCTCTTGACACCACAGGCTCTGGTCGTGGCCAAAGACTCGGATGACGTCAAGGAGTTGCTGGAAGCGCTGGGCTCCTGGGGCTTCAAAACGGTCTGGGCCAAAGATGGTGAGGCGGGCTACAACGTGTTGGACGGCGCCGAGGTGTTCCATGCGCTGATTACGGAGCTCAATGTCCAGCGCATCGACGGGATGCGCCTGCTATCGGTGGCTAAACAGCGCAACCCGGAGATCTGCGTCATCACGATCGCCAGCGATGCCGATATCGAGCTCGCCACCGAGGCCATGCGCCAGGGAGCCTACGATTTCCAGACCAAGCCGCTCAATCTCAAGAAGATGAAGGCCGTGCTCGATCGGGGCCTGTCGCTACAACGCCTCGCCCTCGAGGTCACCGATCTGCATCGCCGGCTCGATCAACGTTATGGCTTTCATAATCTTATCGGCAACTCACGAGGGATGGTGGCCGTTTACAACATGATCCGGCAGATTGCCCCCACACGCGCCACCGTGCTGATCATGGGAGAAACGGGGACTGGCAAGGGCGTGGCGGCGCAAACGATCCATCAGAACAGCTCGCGCCGGGATGCCCCTTTCGTGACGCTGAACTGCGCCTCTCTGGCGGAGGGAGTGATCGAGAGTGAGCTCTTCGGTCACGAACGGGGTGCCTTTACGGGAGCTATCCAGACTCATAAAGGGCGCTTCGAGATCGCCGACGGTGGCACCCTGCTTTTGGACGAGGTCAGTGAGATGTCCCTGGCAACTCAGGCGAAACTGTTGCATGTGATCGAAGATCGCGAGTTTGAACGGGTCGGAGGGACGCGCCCGATCAAGGTCGATGCGCGCTTAATCGCTGCCACGAACCGAGATCTGGAGCAACAGGTCAAGGAGGGCAAATTCCGCGAGGACCTGTTCTTCCGCCTCAAAGTGGTGACCATCAAGCTCCCGCCGTTGCGGGAGCGCAAGCAAGATATCCCACGTTTGGTAGAAGCGTTTCTCCATGAGTTCAATGTCGAGCATGAGAAGTACCTCACGGGGATTTCGCGGGGTGCGATAGATTTGCTCATGCAGTATTATTGGCCGGGAAATGTGCGTGAACTGAAGAATACGCTCGAAGGCATGGTCGTGCTCTCCGCCAGCGGCCGGATGCTGGATGTCGCCGATCTGCCGGAGCATATCCTTCGCCAAGTCGAGTTGCAGACGCCAGCGGCAGATATTCATGTGCGTGTGGGCATGACGATGGAGGAGATCGAAAAGATCGCCATCGAACACACCCTCCGTTCGGTAGGATACGACAAACAAAAAGCCGCGGAGATCCTCGGCATCGGGCTGCGCACCCTCTATCGCAAGCAGAAGCGCTATCAGCTGGGGTAGGGGAGGGATCTCTGCAGCGGGCCTCGGCAGTCATTGTCATCAACACCGTTGTCAAAGTGGCACAGGCCGTTTGGGGCACCGGGGACATGGCCAAGACTCTTGGGAAATCAACCTCCTAGTCATGGATTTAACGAGGGGAACAAGAGGAGCTCTGTTGTCATTTGGGCAAAGCGTGGTGGGTGTTGACGCCTCCCGCACGACGACCTGATACCTGCTAACCACCGTATGCCAAGGCATCATGCATTTGACCCAGGAATGGCATAGCAATTGCTCATACATAGTAGTGACCTCTGAGAGACAGAGGTGTGGCGATCGGTTTAAGAGCGGCCTGGCGAGAATTTCGCGGTGCGCTCACGACCTTGTGAAGAAATGGAGGATTGTCCCATGGCAGCTCCGACTATGAAGGTGAAACCCCTCGGTGATCGCATTCTCGTGCGGCGCGTCGAGGAGGAAGAGGTGCAGCGCGGTGGTATCATCATTCCTGACACCGCCAAAGAGAAGCCCCAACAGGGTGAAGTGCTGGCCGTCGGGCCCGGGCGCCTGAACGATGAAGGCACGCGCATCCCCCTGGAGGTGAAGACCGGCGACCGAATTCTCATGGGAAAATACGCGGGGACTGAAGTCAAACTGGATGGCGAGGAATGTCTGATTCTCCGCGAGGATGATGTTTTGGCTGTGCTCGGCTAAGCAAGAGGAGGGGTTCCATGCCTGCGAAACAAATGGTCTATCGGGAAAACGCGCGGCAGCGGATGCTGGACGGCGTCGAGAAGCTGGCCAAGGCGGTGAAAGTGACGTTGGGGCCCAAAGGGCGCAACGTCGTGCTGGATAAGAAGTGGGGGGCGCCGACGATTACCAAGGATGGGGTCACGGTGGCCAAGGAGATCGAGCTCGACGATCGCTTCGAGAACATGGGGGCGCAGATGGTGCGCGAAGTGGCCTCCAAGACCAGCGACGTGGCGGGGGATGGGACCACCACGGCGACCGTGCTGGCCGAGTCCATCTATCGGGAAGGGCTACGCAATGTGACCGCCGGGGCCAATCCGATGGGGCTGAAGCGGGGCATCGAGAAGGCCGTCGAAGTCGTCATCGAAACACTCAAGCAGCTCAGCAAACCGGTGAAGGATAAGAAAGAGATCTCCCAGGTCGGCACCATTGCGGCCAACGGCGACGAGGTCGTGGGCGACCTGATCGCCGAAGCCATGGAGAAAGTCGGCAAAGACGGCGTCATCACGGTCGAGGAAGCCAAGGCCATCGAGACCTCGCTGGAAGTGGTCGAGGGCATGCAGTTCGACCGCGGCTATGTGTCGCCGTACTTTGTGACCAATCCGGAGAAGATGGAGACGGTGCTCGAAGAGCCGTACATTCTCATCCATGAGAAGAAGGTCTCGGTGTTGCGGGAGCTGTTGCCGCTGCTGGAGAAGATCGCCCAGACCGGTAAGCCCTTGCTGATTCTGGCCGAGGACGTCGAGGGCGAGGCCTTGGCGACGCTGGTGGTGAACAAGCTGCGGGGGACGCTGAAGGTGGCGGCGGTGAAAGCCCCGGGCTATGGCGACCGACGCAAGGCCATGCTGGAAGATATCGCCATTTTGACCGCCGGGAAGTTGCTGTCGGAAGACCTCGGGATCAAGCTCGAGAACATCACCATGGAGGACCTGGGCCGGGCCAAACGGGTCGTGATCGATAAAGACAATACCACGCTCGTCGAGGGAGCCGGCCAGTCCCACGACATCGAGGGACGCGTCAGGCAAATCCGCACCCAGGTCGAGGAAACGACCTCGGACTACGATCGTGAGAAGCTGCAAGAGCGCCTGGCCAAGCTGGTCGGTGGGGTGGCGGTGATTAAAGTCGGGGCGGCCACGGAGACCGAGATGAAGGAGAAGAAGGCGCGGGTCGAGGACGCCTTGAACGCCACGCGCGCGGCGGTGGAAGAAGGGGTGATCCCCGGCGGCGGGGTCGGCTTCGTGCGTTGCATCGCCGCCGTGGCGGGGCTCAGCCTCGAGGGCGATGAAGCGATCGGTGCCACGATTGTCCGGCGGGCGTTGGAAGAGCCGATCCGGCAACTGGCGTATAATGCCGGGGTCGAAGGCTCGATCGTCGTGCAGAAGGTGAAGGAGGGCGCGGGCGCCTTCGGCTATAACGTGGCCACCGACACGTATGAAGACCTGATGGCCTCCGGGGTGGTCGATCCGACCAAAGTCACGCGCTCGGCCTTGCAGAATGCCGCCAGCATTGCGGCGTTGATGCTGACGACGGAAGCGCTCATCAGCGAGCTGCCGGAAAAGAAAGACAAAGCCGCTGCCGCACCTCCGGGTGGCTATGAGGATGAGTTCTAAGGCGAACGCCCGAACTCCGGCTTATGCTTTAGTGGTATGCCGAGAGAGGATTGCCCGTATGCCCCACGCTGACGGGGGTAATCCTCTCCCGGCCGCTGTTCGTGACCTCAATCGACCCCCCAAGGGCTGGTTGAGGTCTTTTTGTAAATGACTCACGATCTTCACCTACCTCGACTCCAGCCAGGGAGAGAGCCGTGTCATCCCCTCTGTTCCTGTGGAATCATCTCACAACGCTTCTCCAGCGCTGCGTCGTTCATGACTGCTGCGTCCTCTTCCTAGATTATGATGGCACACTCGCACCCATCGTCGAAGACCCTGCAGCCGCGCATATGGCCCCGGCCATGCAACATGTGCTCGCCGCCCTGGTGCAGCACCCGCGTTATCGCGTCGCCATCGTCAGCGGTCGAGCCTTGGCAGACCTTCGGACGCGCCTGTGGGGACAGGGGTTGTACCTAGCCGGGAACCATGGCCTGGAGATCGACGGACCAGGGCTCCGCTACAATCACCCCGAGGCTTGGCGGGTACGACCTGAGCTCGATTCTCTGGTGCAGGCGATGACAAGTGATTTGGAGCCAATCCCAGGGGCTTGGGTCGAGGACAAGGGGTTGACCCTCAGTGTGCACTTCCGGCGTGTGCCCTTGGCTCGCGTGCCCGAGGTCAAGGCACACCTGCTCAAACGTGCTGGCCCTGGCATCGATGCTGGACGGCTGGCGCTGAGAACCGGTAAGGCTGTCCTGGAGATCAGGCCGCACGTCGAGTGGTCGAAGGGAGAGGCGGTGAGTTGGATTCTAGAACAGATCCGTCTGGAGAACCCGGTGGCCAGTGTGCTGGCACTCTACCTCGGCGATGATGACACCGATGAGGATGCTTTCCGCGTCCTGGCCTCTACTGGCGTCGGCATTGTTGTGGGGAACGATCGCCACGGCTCTGCGGCCCAATTTTACGTGGAATCGACCACGGAGGTCGAGCGCTTGCTCTCGCGGCTAAGCACCTTATCCTGGCCAGCGACCTAGCAGGCGCCAGACAGCAAAAATACCCCCCGAAACCGACTATGCCAAGCGTCTCCCGTCGATCCTCAGGTCCGTGTCGTGACTCAATGGGGCGGGATTGGCCAGACCTGAAGCGGAGTGGTCGCACTGGGGGAGAATATGCATCGATTCTTAAAGCGTCATGCCCTTGACAGCCTGTTGCTGCTACCCCTGTTCGGCTACCTATTTGTCCTCACCGGCCTGCCATTGCTGTCGTCTCTGGTGCTAAGCTTTACGGAAGGGGAAGCGGGACTTTTTCCATCCCTGGCCAATTATCGCCTACTCCTACGCGAGAGTCAGTTTCTCCTGGCCCTACGCAACACGCTGTGGCTCGCGGGACTGGGCATAATTCTGCAACTTCTCACCGGGTTGGGGGTAGCACTGGTGCTGCACCAACTCATCCTGGGACGCGGCCTTGTGCGAACCATCGTACTGACCCCTCTCGGTGTCCCGACCATCGTCGCTGGTGTAATGTTTACCTATGTGTTCGGAAGTGCGGGGTATCTGAACGAGATCCTGCATCGTCTGGGAGCCATTGACACGCCCGTCGACTGGCTCGGGGGCGATTGGCGCAGCCTCGGGGTCATCTTGATGGCCGAGCTCTGGAAAGTCACGCCTTTGGTCACCCTCATCCTGTTAGCTGGTCTGGAGAGCGTTCCCGAGAGCACGCTTGAAGCAGCGGCGGTCGATGGGGCGGGGGCGTTGCGCCGATTCTGGCACATCACGCTTCCTCTGCTGCGTCCGTCATTGATCACGGCCGTGGTTCTGCGGGCGACCGACGCGTTGCGGATTTTTGAGCTCCCCCTGATTCTGACTGGAAAGAGCGTGCCAGTTCTGGGGACATTCGCCTATAGCGAATATTACGAATACTACAACCCATACACCTCCGCCGCGGCAGCAAATCTGCTGCTGGGGATGGTGGTGCTCTGCGTCGTGAGCTACCTATTTCTGATGACGCGTCGACAGGGAGAGTCTTGATGAAACGGACGCGTTTGGTAACGTGGTGGTATGGCGGAGCCTTCGTAGCGGTGCTCTTCACGCTCTTCCCACTATACCTGCTGGTGAAGATCTCTGTGAGCCCGCCAGCTGAGGTGTTCACCCCCCACCCGAGCTTCGCCCTACATGCGGTGACCAGCGAGCACTGGCAGACTCTCCTGACCGCCGGTACTGTGTCGCGGCCGTTGAGCAGGAGTCTACTGGTGGCGACGTGGACGATGCTGGGCGCCATTGGGCTGGCCGCCCCAGCAGCGTATGTGATGGCGCGCATGCCTCAACCCTGGAAATATGGGTTGCTCTTAAGCCTCTTCGCCAGCCGCATGATCCCCGAAGTCGGCATTGCGCTGCCTGTGGCAGTGCGGTTCCTGCAGTGGGGTCTGATGGACACTGAGCTCGGACTCGTGCTGGCACACCTCATCAAGACACTCCCCTTTGTCGCATGGATTCTGGTGGCTACGTTTGAAACAATTCCAGTAGAGCTTGAAGAGGCGGCGGCGGTCGATGGGTGCCATCGCCTGGGCATCTTGGCACGTGTCGTGTTCCCCTTGGCGGCACCGGGAATGGCTGTAGCGGCACTTTTCGCCTGGTTGGAGTCCTGGAACGAGTTTACCTATGCGCTGTATTTGAGCCTTACAGAGAACACCCTGCCCCTGCAGGTCTATTACTACGTCACGCGAGGCAACTGGTTTGATGCGGCGACCTATGCCACGTTGCTCACGGTGCCCGTGATGGTCGTGACCGCGTGCTTGCAACGTTACCTGAAGGCCGGCTATCTCGCCGGAGCGATCAAGGGCTAGGAGAAGGGCCATGACATGCGGCCGGGTGCTACTGGTGGGGATGGCTTGCTTGCTGCTGGTGGGACGAGCCGACGCTGTTACTGAGCTGTCCGTGATGATGGGCCTCGGCGAAATCGAGTGGCGGACGATGCGCGAACGCATTTTCCCACCCTTTGAGCAGCAACACGGCGTCATCATTCGGAGCGTGCAAGCGGAGGCTGCTGACGCGGTCAAAAAACTGGTGGCCATGCATCGCGCCGGCCGTATGCAGGTCGATCTCATTGCTCAGGACATACTGTTATTGCAACCGCTTGTGGATGCCGGTGTGATGGAGGACCTGTCGGACTCGCAGCCCGACATTCCCCCGACCGTGCTGCCGCAATTGGTCGAGGTAGGCACCTTCGACGGCACGATCTATTTCATGCCCTATCGTCCGAACGTCCAGATCGCCTACTATCATGCCACAAAATTTGCGGCGTACGGTATGCAACCGCCCCAGACATGGGACGAGCTGCTGGCGGTGGCCCAACGTTTCAAGTCAGAAGAAGGTGTTGGCCGGGTGTTGCTACACGGTACCCTCGACCTGAATACGACGACACATGTGATCGAGTTCATTTGGGCGGCAGGGGGCAACCCGCTGGTCCTGAATGACCAGGGCAGCGTGCAGGCATTCACCTTTCTCCGCCAGCTCGCCGCGGCGCTGGCGCCCGAGACGCGGCGGGCCAATTGGAATACCACCAATAGCTTCCTCGGCACCGAGTCGGTATATCTGGCACGCAATTGGCCCTTCGGTGTACACTTGCTCGTCCAGCAAGCGGGGAAAACCCAAATCAAGGCCTATGCCGGTTGGCGGGGACCCGTGCGGCAGGCCCATGTGTTGGGAGGCGAGGTGCTTGGCATCCCCAAGGGTGCCCCGCACCGAGATCTGGCGCTTGCGCTCATGCGGTATCTGATGTCAAGGCCTGTGCAAGAGTCCCTGGTCTCGGCCCTTGGTTGGCCCTCTTTCCGCAGCGATGCCTATGGTACGATCGAACCCTGGCAGACCCCTTACTTTGCAGCCGTCCAGGAAGCCTTGGGTCATGCCCATCCAAGGCCCCACGTGCCGACGTGGTCCGAGGTTGATCGGGCGCTGAATGGAGCGTTTCGGGAGATCGTGTACGAAGGCAAGCCGGTGCAAGCGGTTTTGGATCGCTATCACCGCCAACTCCAGGAGGCCCAGAAACGGTCGAGGTGAGGTGACTGCAGCCACGAAGTGGACCACGTCGCGTCCGCCGCCACCGCTCCAGCATGCTAGGGGTCACGGCTGCACGACCAGAGGCGGTGGAATCACTAGTAGACATCCACGCAGCTGCATCATATATTGATCGTTGCTGGGCTGGCTACGAGCAGCATATCGTTTCTCAAGCATGCATCTATCCGAGTAGATTGGGTTTCTATTCCTACCCCGCGGCGCCTCTGATTATCATGCCGGCAGTTGATCACTCCTCAGCTTTAGCCGCGGCACAAGTGCCTACATGCCCATCGCTAGTCGCTATACAATTGGGGGGAAGGGGATTCACGAGTACATCGACCGTAGTGCTGATGCTAACTGGCTAGACGATGAACAGCGTTCGTTGCAGTGCCTGTTAGACGCTGCCTGCGAATCCATGCGATGCCATGAGGTATCAGCCAAAACCGCCTCTATTCTCGACCGTTTGAAGAGGCTGGCGGACAACGAATCCGAGACATTTGGCAACCAATATATCCTGAGAGGTTATTGAGCACCGGGAGGGACTGATGAACCCCCAAATATTCCGGGAGTACGATATTCGTGGTGTCGTGGGGCAAGACTTTGCCGAGGCCGATGTGGAGCGCATCGGTCTCGCCTTCGGCACCTATGTCCGCCAACAGGGTGGCAAGCGTTTGGCGGTAGGTCGCGATCACCGACTCAGCTCGGAGTCATTTGGTATGGCCCTTACCAAAGGACTACAGGCTACCGGTTGCGATATTGTCGATATTGGTCTTGTGCCAACTCCTGTGCTTTATTTCTCTCTCTTCCATCTGAACACTGATGGCGGGTGCATGATTACCGCCTCGCATAATCCTGCTGAGTATAACGGCATCAAGCTCTGCCTGGGTAAAGCTGCCCTGCACGGCAAAGACATTCAACATATTGGTCGCCTCGCGGAGCACGGGCCATTCGCCGCAGGTCCCTCGCAGCGCACAGAGGCTGAGGTCATTGCCCCCTATATGGCGTATATCACCAATCAGATTCGACTTCGTCGTCCGCTGCGCGTTGTGGTCGATTCCGGGAACGGCACGTCGGGACTCATCATCCAGGATTTACTCCGACGTCTGGGCTGTGAAGTGTATGAGCTGTTCTGTGAGGTCGACGGGACCTTTCCAAACCACCATCCCGATCCCACCGTGCCAGAGAATCTGACCGATATCATCCGCGAAGTAAAGGTGCGTCAGGCCGACGTTGGTCTGGCCTATGATGGTGATTCCGATCGTCTGGGCGTCATCGATGAAAGGGGCGAGATCATCTGGGGGGACCGACTACTGGCGTTGTTTGCACGGGAGATTTTGAGCCGCCAGCCGGGCGCCAAGGTGATCTTCGATGTCAAATGCTCACAGGTTTTGGTCGATGACATCCGTCAACACGGGGGCAAACCCATTATGTGGATGACGGGCCATTCGCTTATTAAGAAAAAACTCTATGAAGAACACGCGGCATTGGCAGGGGAAATGAGCGGCCATCTGTTCTTTGCCGACGGATATTTTGGCTACGATGATGCACTGTACGCCTCGTGCCGGCTGTTGCAAATTCTCGACCGCGCCAACGCCCCCCTCAGCACCCTCTTAGCCGATCTTCCTGTGACCTATAGCACGCCAGAAATCAGGGTGGCCTGCTCTGATGAAGATAAATTTGGGGTAGTCGAGCAGGTGAAGGGCATGTTTCAGCAGGAAGACCAAGTACGCGAAGTGGTCACGATCGACGGGGCACGCATCATCTTTGCCGATGGATGGGGATTGGTAAGGGCTTCGAACACACAGCCAGGGTTGGTCCTCCGCTTTGAAGCCACCACGGCAGAGCGTTTAGAGGCTATTCAAACCTTCGTGGAAGAGAAATTACGGGGATTCCCGAGCGTCAAGCTCGATGAGATGCCTTCCCATTAAGGATAAGAGTCCTTAGGGGTAAGTATCTCGATCCCTGCACCGACGTCCGCGCCCGCTGGGGGAGGACGTCGGCACCTCCTCAGAAACCTAGCGGGCGGGTGGAGGTGAGATCGGCTGTTCTGGGCGCGATACCTCCACAGCGGCCAGGCGCTCGATGATGGTCATGACCACGCTCGTATCCTGCTCAGCTAAGCCGGCTGCGATCGCCATCTGTTGGTACTGTTGTGCCACATTGGCAAAGCTGACTGGCACATGCAGCTCCTTGGCGATGGTGTTGAACGTCTCCAAATCCTTGTTCATCAATTGCACTTTGAAGCCCGGCTCGAATTGGCGTGGGATCAGCGAGTTCGGGATACGCTCCAGCGCCTTGCTGGCGCCACTGCTAGCCTTCACCACCTCGTAGATCGTCATCGGATCGAGCCCTGCCTTAACGCCGAGGGCTACCCCCTCCATCATGGCGAGGGCATTGACACTGGCCAGCATATTGTTGATCGCCTTCACCGTGTTGCCTGCTCCCACCGGACCCACATGGAAAATGTTGGGGCCAATGGCACGGAGCACCGACTGGGCACGCGTCAGTGTTTCGGGGTCGCCTCCTACCATGATCGCCAGCGTGGCGGCGCGTGCACCGCTAACCCCACCGCTGACCGGGGCCTCCAGGAAATGCACGCCGCGCGCCTGGGCCCGTGGCTCGATCTTTCGCGGCGTCGACGGGAGCACGCTGCTGAGGTCGATCAAAATCGTTCCCGGCTTGGCACTGTCTACCAATCCCCCTGGCTCCAGGTAGACGGCTTCGACATCCGGTGACGCTGGAAGCGAGGTCAAAACGATTTCCGCACCCTCGACGACCGCACGCGCCGAGGCAGCGCCCTGCGCCCCCGCCTGGAGGAGATTTTCCATCGCCCGCGGATTCCTGTCATAGACGATCACCGGAAAACCTGCTTTCAACACGTTAGAAGCCATGGGATTGCCCATGTTGCCAACGCCGATAAAACCCACGGAAGTGGCCATTCGCGCCTCCTTTGGCTGCTGCGGCATGAAGTCATGAGATGATGGAACTGTGATGCGTCCTATTATCCTTATAATCACGTACTCACATGAGAGCGGAGTCGTACGTCATCAGCTCTGGCTGATCGTTGACAGATTGTTGCCATTGACGCCTGCGGAGGCCCAGTATAGCATGGCCAGTGGAGCAGGAAAAGCCGGAGCACGGGACAAACTAACCCAACAAAATCACCCCATGATCCGGGGAAATGGCTATAATCATCCGACGAATGTATGGCTATCGAGAGATCACCCTGGAGGGCTGTAGGCTGAGCGAAGTAGCCTTCTCCTTGAGGCCGATATGCTGGACGGCTGCTCTGCCGCATCATAGACACAACTGCGATGGACCGTGACCATGGACGACAAGAAATACTTCACCATTGAGGAAGCCAATCGCCTGATTCCGCAGGTAAAGATGATCATTGAACAATTGCGGCAGGGACGACATCAACTGCAACAACACCGCACGACCGCCGACACTATGGCGCAACACGCGACCGGGAACGGCGGGGGTAGCGAGGCTGGAGCTTACCTCTCCGACTACTCGCAAACGTTCGCACGTGGCCTGACGCAATTGCAAGCGATGGGAATCTTACTTAAAGACCTCGACCGCGGCCTGATCGATTTTCCCCACCAACGCGACGGCCGGGAGGTCTATCTGTGCTGGAAGTATGGCGAAGAGCGCATCGACTACTGGCATGAAACCGATTCGGGCTACGGTGGCCGTCAACCGCTCTAGGAAGCGTTCAGCGGGGTACCCCTATTCCCCACATTATCCCCTAGCCAGGACGAGTCTAGTCGATACAGCCCGAGCGCATTACGGAAGCAAATGCGCTCAGCGATCTCCCAAGCTTCGTGTTCCTCCACCGTATCGTCTTTGAGCCAATCGGCAAGGATGTTGCCTAGCGCCCAGCGGGCATACTGGGCGCCGAGCCAGAACATCTCCGGCTGCGAATGGGCGTCCGAACCGTACAGGATCTTTGTCGATGGCGCCAGGGCAAGCAATTCCTGCAGTAAGTGTGGCAGCACCGGGCGCAGAAGTGGTAGGGCTAAGGAGAGATCCACATAGACATCCGGATAGATGCTCGTGAGAAACGCCGACTCGCGGACGTATGGATAGCCCATATGCAGCAGGACGATTGGCACTCCTGCATACCGAGAATCGGCAAGGACCGGCCGAAGCAACGCGGGATTAGCCGTGAGGAGGTCGATATCCGGGTCACCGAAGCCACTGTGAAATTGTACCGGCAGCTCAAGTCGTCGGGCCTCTTCCAACGCGATGCCCACACAGTAATCCAGGAGCGGTTTCGCTGCCAGACGGAGACGCCCTTGTTGTTCGACCAAGGTTTTGAGTCGATGAAACGTCTGACGCGCCTCCGAGGCAGGAACCGCCTGCACCGCCAGCCCTGAACGGTAGGCGACGATCGATTTGAGTGCCACAGCACCACGTTGCTTGGCCGCTCTAAGGGCCTCCCGAAATTGCGCTTCGAAGCTCTGGAAATCCGGTGCGGTGACCAGCAGGTCCTCTTCCAAGGTTTCGATGCGCAGAACCTCCCCGACGCGACAGCCACAGCCGATTTGCAGCTGGCTGAGGCTTAACGTCCCTGCTGGATAGCCGCCATCCACCAGTAGCCCGCGCACGTCTGCATCGCGGCACAGTGCAGCGAGATAATCCGGCCTCTGTCGCCGTGCCTCGATGACCGATGCAGTATTGGGGGTACAACCGAGGAACTGTGCGATGTCTCGTAGGGCCCTTCGATAGGTCAGGGTATGGGGCACATGGTGGGTAAAGAGACGGTCATCAGCCGCCTCAGTGAAAATGCGCAGGAAGCTTTCAACAGAGCTCTCCTGGAAGCTTGCAATGATTGAGTGGCAGTGACCGTCGATCAGCGGGATGGCGCTCAGATCCAAGACCTTCGGCGGAGTCACGCCCCATATCTCCTCTTGCCTGGGGTGCCTAACACCGGCAGAGATCCCTGGAGCTCTGGCTGCCTGCTTCCCTCACATCAGGGAAGAGGGAGCCAACTCTGACCAACGTTCAGCCCCGTGGATCGTCAATGCATAGCCTGAGCCACGTAGGATAGTCGTTCTCAATAGGTGTCATTCAGATCCGTTCAATCTTGCAGGAGTCAGCGTATCTGAGAAAGGCCTAATTGACAAGGTGCTTCTCTGATCGCCACGCAGCAGTCATGAACTGAGGCCTTCTCCACGCTCATACATAGCTCTTTCCCATGCCACCCTCCCAGAACGGTACACTGCAGGGGAGACCTCCATACGTATTATGGCAGTGGAGACAATCGAGCCAGCCGAGGCCGCCTAGAGAATGCATCCATCCCTGAGTTTGAAAGCCAGCCCTCTGAGGTGAACGTCCAATTTTTCGGATGGGGATCCGGCAACACACCGGTAGTCAACCCCAACACCGACGATTGGAGTCGCACCACCAGTGTGAATATCCTTCGGTCTTTTACGAACTGGGCGGCAAATGACGAATGGGCATCGCAGACCTTTGTGTTCGTAACCACCAAGGATTTGTCCTACATCTCCCTCGCCCTCACTGGGAAAAACCATATCAAGGCCACCTATGCGGCGTTTGACATCGATTAAACCAATCATCACGGGGAACACAGACGCTACCGCAGAAGAATCACTGACAATACAATGCCCTGGCCATATTATTGCCCAGGGCTTTCACCTCTATCCAAGCGCTTTCTCCTTAAGCGTCCATAGCTCCACAAGCAGTTCTTCGAACGAAAACCCCTTATCCATCTGCATCTGTCAGATCCGGTTCTCTTCTGCCCAGAAGACATAGATCGAGCCAATGAACATGCTCTCAATCCTCATCGCCGCATCATTCCACGGATGCGTATAGACTTTGACTGCCCCCGATCGGGAATCATACCAGCCGCTATACTCGACATCTTCGGCATCAGCCAGATCATCCAGCGCTTGCAGCTGGTCCCACGAGTAGCGAAAATCTACTTCCCCAGGAGGGAGTTTATTCCGTTGGAGGATGCCAACTGGCAATCACCCATAAACGACGTGCGGCGACTATATCCTGATGGTTTATCTGTAGGGCTACAACGGTAGCCCGTCCCTGGGGCGTCTTGCCACGAATCATCGTGCCGACATCGATCCATTCGAAGTGCTCTTCCCAGCGTGCAGTTCTGGGATTGAAGAGGGGAACCATGGCTCGGCCTTCGGGATCGAGCGCCTCCTGCCGGTCGGCCTTGTGACTGTTACACATTGGGCACGCCAGCCACAGGTTCTCTTCGTCTGAGGTGCCCCCTCGGGATTCGGGGATGAAATGATCAATCTCCAAGAGGGGGCCAATAATGCGTTGTGCAGTCAAGCAATATCCGCAACGAAAATGTGCTGCCTCGGCCACGCGTCGTCGTAATGCCGCCGAAATGGTACGTTGGTTCATGCAAGCGGGGTGAATTGTTCGGGGTCAGAGATATCATAACCACGCTGGCGCAGGAGAACGGCGGCCTGCCCCCTGACCAAAAGCGTTTCACGGTAGAGAGACAGCAATGCTTGTTCTTCGTTCCGCTCCTCAGTTGTGAGCATTTCGCGCTGCTGTTTATCATGCAAGGTTGCCAGCCGTTCACGCTGCTCTGCAGTCATAGTCGTTCGTGCTGCCTGCCATAGGGCAGCATCATTGAGATAAGCCAGATGGGCCAAGGCTGAACGCAGCGTTCCTAGTGGAGTATCCATCACCGGGGCCGCTGCTGTCACCGCCTCTGCGAGCACCTCCTCGACTGGCCGGTGGCTCCGTTCTGCGGCCTGCCGAATCTGTTCGTAGACCGTCTCTGGCAGCGTGATTGTCACCGCATGCCCTGACATCTTCCACCTCATCAGATTGACCACATACCTCTATACATATCGTAAACTAGCAAGGACAACAGTCACCCATCGGGAATACTGGCCTTAGAACCAATGTACTTCAGTTATCCTCTGATCCCTGCTCTACCATAAGCCCCACAACGGACGGAACCCTTATGGCTATGATTAAGAATTCTGATCAGCTGGCTCATATCAGCAGATTTTTTCGGAAAGGCTTTTAACCAATGCCTAACAGTTATCCGTGATGGAGTAGCTCTGCCAGCCACTCGCTCTCGGCATTGTCCAACGGTGGTGGGGGAGGGGACTGGCGGTAGTCGATCTGCTGGGCGTATGCGCCACGTTCATACACGCTGGCCACTGCCGCGCCAAGGTCTAGCGGCACATCCGGGTCTGGCTCAAGCAGGGGCACTGGCAACACCGGTAGGCGATCCGATAGCTGGATAGGCCAGACCTCCACTCTCGGACGTCGCTCAGCTCGGCTGAGGACGACATAGTAGGCTGCCGGCGGCACTGGACGCTCCAGGGGCGGACGCTCGCCGCCGCGTAACAGGTCAATCTCTAACAGATGCACTTCCGAGTGCAGGAGGTTGCGACGCTTGCGCTGGTAGGCGAGATGTGCCTGGTGCCCGGGCCGCTTGTTGACTGGCGACAGGATCTCAATAACCGTCACTAGCTGTTGCTGGGCCGTGGTGCGGATCTCGACGCGATGGAGACGCAAGGGGATCTCCAACGCCACTAGGCTTTCTACCGGCGCTGCTGAGATTGTTGCCGTGCTGGGCGCAGACGCAGTCGGTGCAGGCTCAAGGTGCCAGATTCCGACGTCAGGGCGTATGCCATATGCTTGACCGATTTCTACCACTTCGTACGTAACATATGGCGTCAATCGGGCAAAATAGCGTGGCTGCATATGGCGATTGAGATGCGCCTGAATCTCAGATGCTAGGTTATTGTGAAAGTCAGACCACAGCTCTGGACTTTCGATATAGGGATCCATACCTGGAAACGGCGACGGCAAGGATGCTCTCCTATCAGCCAAGATCTGCACAGCGCCACGTTGGGGGCGGAGCTATGCCGTTCGTGCACATAGGTGATAGACCCAGAGGAGCCAAACCTCAGGATCGAGCCAACTCTTCATACGTGGGCGTCGGCATCCCGGCATGCCAGGTTGGATCGCGCAGTTCGAGCAAATTGCCGCTAGGGTCTAGGAAATACAGCTCACGACCCGGAAAGAAGCCGTGCTCACGATAGATCAGGTCGACAACCGGGATGCCCTGGGCTCGGAAGAGCTGACAGCCTTGCTCGAACACCTCAGGGCTGACCGTAAATGAATGGTGCAGGCGGTTATCTTGCTCAGGGGTTCGCACCACAGGCTCTTTGCGCTGGCACAACAGGATCGAGTGCTCTGCAACTGTAAAGCAGGCCATGTTGGAGTTGCCCAAGCGGCCCTGATAGTCGAGTCCAAGGATGTCCTGATAAAACTTCTCGGATTCTTCGAGATTATTCACGGGGATCGACCAGTGTGTCACGTTGTCGATTTTGAGCTGGCCCATATCTCCCTCCGGTGTCAGCGCAGACCGTCTTTGTGGTCGCGCATGCCTGTACATGCAGTTGAGATGAAAACTCGCCGTAACATCTATTGCTGGGGAGCAGCAAATCATCCATAGCGCCCAGGGCTCGGCGGCAGGCCCAGAGCCTGGCGTCCATAATCTTCGGCAGAGACATCCCAACTCAGCCCTTGATGATGTGACCCAGCATTGACATCGCGGTGGAAACGTTGAATCGCCTGGGATTCGTCAATGGCGCGTCCGCCGCTGGCCTCGAACAGTCGGTTGACGGCCTGGACACAGAGCTTGGCGGCGAAGCTCTTGTCGCGTCTATAGCGGGCGCGCTCGAGGTTGGTGAACTCCTCCTCCCGCTCGGCTTTCCCGAGCATCTCACGAATGCAGCGTTTGTGCAGCTCCCAGGCTGCATCCACCTCGACTGCAGCCTCTGCCAACCGTACCTGAACAAGTGGGGAATCGGCGGTCCTACCGGGGCCGGACGTCCCTCGCAGCCGGGTCGTGAACTCGTCGACGGCACCCTGGGCGATACCGATCAGGGGAACGAGGAGGTCCCATCCCGTCATGCACCGAAAGGGCAGCCGATAGCTAAGCCGTCGATGCAGCTCCCATCCCGTCCACTCCCCGTCGCCGGCGCGGCTCGGGTCCATGATGCGATGCTGCGGGACGAAGGTCTCCTGCACTACTATGTCCTTGCTACCCGTGCCGCGCATCCCGGAGGTGAACCATGTATCCAGAATCTCGTAGTCGGGGCGCGGAATCAAGACCCAGATGGGGCCGTTGGGACTCGGGACAGCCAGGATCACCCAGCTGGCGGCATCGCAGCCACTGGAAAAGCCCCAGCGCCCGGACACACGCAGGCCACCGGCGACGGGCTCCGCCTTGGCTCCTGCCGGATTGAGGCCACTAGATGCCAGGGTATCCGGACCACTGGCGAAGAATTCCTCCTGGGCCCGCTCGGGGAAGTGGCCGATCCACCAGTTATGTGCCGTCCATAGGCAGTAGCACCAGGCGGTGGATCCACACGCGCGGCCCAGTTCGTAGCCCACGTCGAAGACCGCGTCATATTCGATGGCCAGTCCGCCATATCGCGGTGGATTGCCGATGCGGATGAGACAGGAGGAGATCAGATCTTTCACTGTCTCGGGGGGAATCCGCCGCAGCTCTTCGGTGCGAGCCGCGCGCTCCCTCAGAAGCGGCACCATCTCCAAGGTCCGGCGCCGTAGCTCTTCCCCGGTTAGGGCTGTGTCATTCCCGGTGGACGCCACAATGATCCTTCCCACTCACTCACGTCTGCGCTCGTGGCCATGCCTACCAGCGCAGACGCTGAGAGTGTTTTCGACGCTGTCTACAGAGGGGATCCGCGCCACGGCGTGGGGGCGAAGAGCTCCTTAGGTTGCCTCCCGTTTCCCGATCGGCTGCCTAGTGCGCTGCGACCTGCTTCGCGATGAAGGACTTGACGTGCTCGATCATCCGCGCTGCCTCGGTCTCCGACCAGCCCGCTAAGCCGTGCGGCATATCCTTGAACAACGCGAGCTCAACGTCTCCTCCAGCAGCGCGATACAGCTCATTGACCTTCTCCACCATGCCCTGTGGCACACCCTTATCGGCCGTACCCTGAACCAATAGGGCCGGGGGTAGCGCGACTTTTTCCTTGTTCTGCAGGATCTGGATCAAATTGCTTTCCTGCATGGTCTCAGCGTTCAGGAAGTAGCGCTCATGGCTGGCCATCAATTCCTTATTGCCACGCTCCTGCGCCATCATATAGCGGCCATAGGGATCAAGGACTCCCCACAGCGAAATGGCATAGGCCAGGGTGCCATCGACACCGGCCGCCCCTGGGAACGGTAGCGCGGTGTAGCGTGGGTCGAAGGGCCGCATGGCGCTGAGCAGAATGAGGTGGCCGCCGCTAGACACGCCCAGTCCGCCCACGGTGGCCGGATCCGCCTTGAAGTCAGGGGCGTGCACCTTCAGCCAGCGGGTCGCATAGTTGATGTCGGCGAGTGACGAGGGGTAGGGGTCTTGGCCGCCCATACGGAAATCGATGGACGCCACGACCACACCGCTAGCCGACAGTCCTTCGGCCAACGCCGGGTTATTCCGGCGATCGCCATTATTCCAGGCGCCGCCATGGATCTCGATCAGCGCCGGAAATGGCCCAGGGCCCTGCGGTTGGTAGGTCAGGGCGAACCAGGAGCGATCGCCAGCACTGCGGTACTCGATATCCTCAACTTTGACTTCGTAGTGCGCTGTGGGATCATACTTCACGGGCGCATTCGCCATTCTCGTGGCTCCTCTGCTGCGGCCGCCAGATCACTGACGGCTCGTCCATTGCCATGATGGTTGTCTACGAACTTCCCCATCATCGCGCCGGACATTGCTGCTGTCAAGTAAGAACGACATGGCCTTGTTGCACACCTGACGGTTGGTCCAAGGCCTTGAACTTTGAGGCTTCCTGAGGTCCTTGCTGGCTATGCAATGGAAGCTTCCACTGGGGTGGCCCAGCGTCCCTGCGATGCCGTCTGCAGGGGGCGAGGATGGCTACTATCCCAGTATCCGTCGCCTGCGGTATCCGCCTCAGCAAGACACGACGGATAGACGCCGAGCAAAAAATGTGATAGAAATGCCTATCTGTCGGTCCTTCACGACGCGACGTTGAGGAGGTTTGACGACCGTGCCCGGATCGAAAGGGGTCGACACCTGATCAATGCCTGGACCATGGCCGGCCGCCCGGCGCCGGGATAGTGGCAGGTCGACGGCTAGGCCAACCGCCCGTGGAAACCAGGACTTCTCAGATCACACGGTACACCAGGAGGAGGAAGATGCGATGGTTGAGGCACAGCAGGCAGCCATTCTACGGCCTGAGACAATGGTGGAAGAGTTCAAGAAAAATCGTGTCACCCATGTGGTGACGATCCCGGACAGCGAAACCAACTACCTGTATGAATTAATGAAGATGCAGCCCTGGTTGGACATTGTGCCAGCGTCCCGCGAAGGAGAAACCTTTGCGATTGCCCTTGGGCTGTCGATTGGCGGCAAGGTTCCGGTGGTGTTGATTCAAAACACCGGAATGATGGAATCTGGGGATTCGATCCGGGGCATGGCATTGGATGCCGGTTTTCCTCTGCTCATGGTGGTCGGGTATCGAGGCTGGACCCGTCATGGTGTCATTTCGGATACGGCGGCGCGCTATACGGAGCCGTTCCTGAATGCCTTCCGCATCAACTATTATCTGGTCGAACAGGATGTCGACGCGCCACGTATTTCCGTGGCGTTTGAGGAAGCCCGAGCCACCAAGCGACCTGTGGCCGTGTTAATCGGTGATGAATACCATGGTTTCAACCGCTAGCCAGTTGGACGCATCCTCTGGCGGCGAGGCAGTCCAGGGGAGCCAACGCGTCTAACCCGTATCGACCAACATGTACGTACACAGGAGGGATGCCATGCTTGAAGCAGCGGATGTGTTCAAGGTCTTTCAGAAGCATCGTGGTGACGCGATTGTGATTCCCACCGGGACATCTGGCCGACAATGGTTGAACTTCACCACCAACGAGAAGCGGGACCTATCGCTCGGCGGTGCGATGGGCCACTCGGCCGCTGCGGCTCTGGGCGTGGCGTTGTCGCTCCCCAGCGAGAAGGTGGTGTTGTTCGATGCCGAAGGTGCCCTGCTGATGAATCTGGGTATTCTCGCCACCATCGCCGGCATGAAGCCCCAGAACTTCTACCACTTCGTACTCGACAACGAATGTTACGCCACCACGGGTGGACAGCCCGTGCCCAACGCCAAGGAGATCAACTACGCCGGCATTGCGAAAGAGGCGGGCTATGTGGCAGCCTACCGCTTTGACGATCTCCAGGAATTTGAGCGTAACGTGGGCAAGATCCTCGATGAGAAGGGGCCTGTTTTTATCGCCATCAAGGTGATTCCAGCGATCGAGAACGAACCGATCGGCATGCGCAACCGGCCGGCGACGCGGAATCGGACCCAGACCATTAGGGATCTCCGGGCCGAACTGGGGATAACAGGGTAGAGTCATGAAATACCTGTGGGCAGGCCGCAGGGATAGCGGCCAGCGCCACAGCGTTTCATCATCGATGGCACGGGAACAATCGCCCTGGAGCCAAGGTGATGTTTTGCCTTCCTGACATCGGTCAAACCGCACATACGTATCTCTCTGTGCCGCGCATACTCATGCGTGCGGTTTGGCCGCTCCCACCATCGTCGGCTACTACACGTTAGACAATCTCACGCGGATCAGCACCGGGAGGATATGATGGCAACCCAACTCACCGATATCGTGGAATCCCCTCAGCCTGAGCGTCTCGCCACCGGGTTTGTCTTTACTGAAGGACCTGTGTGGCATCCTGATGGCTATTGGCTATTCGTGGATGTGCGTGCGAACCTGATCTATCGACTGGCGCCCGGCAGTCGGCCGGAAATCATCCGAGAGCAGAGCGGCAGCTCCAATGGGATGACCTTCGATCGTCAGGGGCGTCTCCTCATCTGTGAAGGGGATAACAGGCAGATCACGCGCCGGGAACCCGATGGTACGTATACTCCGCTGGCTCAGCGCCTGGGAGGGAAGCGTATCAACCGGCCCAATGATCTCGTCACCCGCTCGGATGGGAGCATCTACTTCACCGACCCAGGAGGACGCTTGACCCCGCAAGAGCGCGAGCTCGACTTCAGCGGCGTGCACCGTATCGCCCCGGATGGCACCCTGACCAACGCGACTGCTGAAACCGAGTATCCCAACGGCATCGCCTTCTCCCCCGACGAACGCGTTCTGTACGTGGCCATCACCCGGCGCGATGAGCGGTGTATTGAGGAGAAGACCCGCGGCGAGGTGTGCACGCACCAATGCATCCGCGCGTTCGACGTGGCGGCTGATGGGAGCCTGAGCAACAATCGCATTTTTGCCAACATGGCGTCGGCGGCGGACGGGGTCCCCGACGGCATGAAAGTGGATGCTGAAGGGCGCGTGTATTGTACTGGCCCTGAAGGCGTGTGGGTGTTTGACGCCTCAGGCCACCACCTGGGGGTCATTCGCCTTCCCGAAATCCCGGCGAACTGCGCCTGGGGTGGGCCTGACCATCGGACGATGCTATTTACGGCGCGTACGTCCGTCTACTCGATGCGGATGAAGACCCCCGGCACCCGCATCCCCAGAGGCGCATAGTCCGGCGCACCACCGATACTCAGCCGCGTACGCGGGTCTCCACCCAGCCCTCGACGTCAGGAGGGGAAAGGTTTGGGTGGTGATACAATGGAGGACAAGCGTCTCCTCATTCGAGATATGACTGGGAAGGAGGCCAAATATGCTGCGTGCCATCGATGCCGACACCCACATCTTCGAATCCACGCAGGTCTGGGACTTCATCGACGAGGAGATGTATCCTCGCCGTCCCATCATCGTCTCGGGGCCAGCGGACACGGTCTATCGACGCTCCGGCTTCTGGCTCATCGATGGCAACATCTTTCCCAAATCCGCCGGAAAAGGTGGGTTTCTGTTGGGGACGCCCACAGAGCCAAGTCAGATCGACCTCGCCACCGATGTGCGGGCCAGGGAGCTGCTGGACCTCGACGGGCGACTCCAGGCCATGGACCAGATGGGGGTCGCAACGCAGGTAGTCTACCCCACTCTCTTCCTGGCCTACCTGACCGATGACGTCAAGCTGGAGATTGCCTTGTGTCGCTCCTACAACCGCTTCATGGCCGGGGTTTGGGAAAAAGGCCAGGGACGCCTCAGATGGGTGGTGGTGCCACCCCTACGGTCGATCGACGCCTCCATCGAAGAGATCAACTTCGCCAAAGCGCATGGGGCTGTTGGACTCTTCTTCAGGGGCATCGAGCGCGACCGCACCCTGGACGACCCCTACTTTTTCCCGGTGTATCAGGAGGCGGCGCGCCTGGATATGCCCGTCTGCGTGCACACGGGTGCCGGTTGTCCGGCGTTCACGGCCATCTTCGATGTCACCCGCAGTCACACCTTCCCTCATACCCGCACCCTACCCCTGATGGCCTTTCGCAATATCGTCGCCAACAAAATTCCGGAGCGCTTCCCTGAGCTGCGGTTCGGCTTCATCGAGGCCGGCGCATCATGGGTGCCCTATGTGCTCCACGCGCTCCGGAGTGTCTTTGGTGGCAGTGCGGAGCAGTGGGGGCCGACACTGTTCAGGGAGTACCGCCTCTATACGGCCTACGAAGAGTGGGAAGACTTGCCCTACCTGGCGCGCTACGTCGGGGAGGACAACCTGGTCGTGGGCTCCGACTGGGGGCATCACGGCGGCCGTGGGCGTGGAGGAGACCCGTCTGGACAGCCGGAGGTCTTTGCCAATATGAGGGCCAGGGAGGATGTACCCAACACTATGATCGAGAAGATGCTCTCGGACAACTCACGCACATTCTACGGACTTTCGTAGTGAGACGATCACGAGTTTGACGTGGGGCGCAAACCTTCCTCCGATCAACCCCTCGTCCTGTCCTATTCCCCCTCTCCCTCCGGGGGCTTTGCCTCAAAAGTCGGTTTTGCGACTGATTTATTAGTGATTTCATGCTCTAAATTAACCAATTTTGTTCTCAATTCTGACTTTTGAGGCAAAGCCCCCTCCGGGAGAGGGCGGGGTGAGGGCCCAATAGAGGCAGGGAGAACGGTTACGGTTGGAAGATTCCCAGACACTGATCTGAAAAACGCTATAGGTGCATTGTGGACAGGCGTGCAAGCGTTAGCCATGTGTGGAATTCACAAGTAACAGCGCAAGGGGTGGGGCAGGGACACGAGCTGCTGCGGGACTGTACGCTAAGAGAGCGTCACGCGATGAGGATGAAAAAAATAGTAAACTCTACCATCTACCGTATTCGCTTAATTGGGCCACCTGTCCCGAGGAATCTCATCAAGGTGCACAAGAAAGAATCGTGAGCTCGCCTTCTCAATACCTCCAGCCGCCTCAATAAATGGCTCACGCTCTTGCTGACACCACGGTGACTCCAGATATCCATTGGAGAAGGCACCACCAGGATAGCATTGCTGGAGATCGCCTCGCGTATACGCGGTGTGACTGGTTCATGGCCTGCCAGCCCACCCTGGTCCATCCAAATCCTCACCGCGTCATTCCGGCCCAACTTCTGGTCAATATTGGTTTGCAGACTCTGGCGCATCGTATCGACCCATCGTGTCGCATCGTCACCAGGAGTCGACGGCTCGTTATCAACATGCGCATAGCTAATAGAGTTGTTCCTTAATAGGAAAGAACGAAGTTCCACAGCCCAGCACAGACACCAATGGCATCATCCTCAAAGTCCTCTTTGCGATTGCGGAAGGCATGCACCAAAATGTTGTAGCGCTTCATGCCACCAATGGCATGCTCGATAAAGATGCGGACTTGACTCAAGACCTTATGGGCAGCCTTTTGCTCATCGCTCAATTGCGGGTTGGGGTTCTTTTGACTCTTGCGAGGCTTCTTCGTCGGGATGGCAATCCGATCACCACTGGTAGTCAGATTGTAATGCCGAGATAGCCTAAATCGACCCGAACATTGATATCGGTAAACCAATCCACCTCAGGTGGAAACTCTTGTTTCAACATGCTGTAGTCGTGATTGTGACCACTAAAGGTCCGCCCAAGAAAGACGATAAACTTGTCAGGCAGCGACATGACCGTGTTCTTCAACGTATGCTGTTTTTTTTCCGCTGTAATGCTCACGCTGCTTCGCCTCATCTTGTGACCGATGATAGGCCCGTTCGGTGGCATCAATCAGGAGGCGATCCCCACCTTGCAACGCCGCTTTCAACTGCCTCCGGTGTCGACAACTCACGATACGGCATCAGATCGAGATGGACCAGGGTATCATACAGAATCGGCGAGAGCTTATGACTTCTCCGATACGTGATTTCAGTGAGCATTCATGTGCATTTCCCGCCGATACCCCCACGAAAGTGTTGCACACTCAATGGGTTATGGACATACCCTTCCTTCTCTCCACTGCTGGATGTGTATGTCCATCAGCGTTCCTCCACTTGCGCCAGCGCTGCCTCAGTCTGGGGTAGCCAGAAGGTCATGTCCATAGCGCGGTACATCTCAATGGACTCAGACAATTCAGTGCAGGCTTGCTCCAGCCTCCCATCGTCGAGGTACAGTATGCCGAGACCCCGGTGGCAGTGGGCCTGAAGCGGGCGCATGCCCAGTTCCTCAGCCAGGGTGAGGGCCTGCTGGTAGTGGGTTCCTGCTTGCTCGACCTGCGGGGGATCACGATGTGCGGCAATCTCGCCGAGGAGGCGCAGGGCATACGCCTGGTAACCACGTTCCTGTCGCTCACGGGCAGACGCCAGCACACCCTCGGTGAGGGCGTGCGCCTCCACTAGGCTGCCAGCCAGCACCTGCGCCTCCCCCAGGGAGAGACCACAGAGCGCCTGATAAACCACCGTTTTTGTTGCAGTACTCCGTTCCATCGCCTGCATGAGCAGTGGCACAGCGTCGGCGCCACGCCCGGCCAGGGCGTACGCCGCGCCCAAGTCCGCCGCTATCCAGGGGAACAAGAGCGGGATGTCCGCGTCCTGGCAGAGGCCCATAGCCCGTTCGAGCCGGGGGAGTGCCCTGGTCAGGTCGCCTTGGCGGAGAGCCAGCAGACCGATTCCGTGATAGGCATACATGAGGCTCCCAGGGTGATTAACTTCCTCAGCAATCCGGAGCCCCTCTTCCCCGAGGGTCCTGCCCTCGGCGAACGTGCCCAACTCGGCATGGCACCAGGCGAGCCAGGTACGGGAGAGCACGGCGGGCAGGAAGAGCGCACCGAAGCGCTCGCGCCGCGCCGCCCCGTCGAGGGATGCCACGGTTAGCTCCAGGCAGTTGATCGCCCGGCGATAGTCGCCCTGGGACAGGTAGGCTTGGCCGAGGCGCTGGTTCGTTAGGACGTGCAGGCCGACATCCCCACTGGCTGTGGCGAGCGCGAAGGCGGGCTGGACGGCGGCGATGGCCACGTCGTACGCACCCATCATGCGGAAATTTTCTGTCAGAAAAAGTGAGACCTGTGCCAGTCGACGCGGGTCGTCGAGGGCTTCCCGAGGGGCTCGGCCTCGCGGCAGACACGCCAGGCTATGCTCCATGTCGCCAGACGGCCAGAGCGCCGAGCGCAGGGCGATGCGGAGATCGATGGCCTGCTCGAGTATGTGGCGCTGCTCCGGCAAATGCGGGAGGGCACCAAGCGCCTGCTCGAAGTATCCACAGCTTCGCGGTGGGCCGATCTGCCATGGTCTTCTCCCCGCCTGCCGGCAGTACGCCAGAGCCTTGTCCCACACCTCCCCTCGCACGGCATGGTGCGCCAGACGTTCGACCTGCTCGACCACCCGGTCGGGCGCGAGCGCCTCGAGGGCCTCGACAATACGCCCGTGCAGCACCCGCCGCCGCTCCAGCAGGAGGCTGCCGTAGGCCACCTCGTGCGTCAGGGCATGCTTGAAGGTATAAACACGGTCCGGAAACAGGCTCGTCTCATAGAGAAACTCGGCGGCTTGTAAGTGCCCAAGATCGACGATGCCGTGCTGCCTTGGGGAGCGTCGATCGATGGCTTCTAACAAAGGCAAGGGCACTTCGGTGCCGATGACAGCCGCCGTTTGTAGAAGCCGTTTGCTTCTTCCTGTGGAGTCGATAACTCCGGCGTCAACCGGCCACCCGTCGGCGGCACCTGAATCGTCAGCAGGTCGTGTGCCCGGCGATAAGCCCCTGGTTCGCCAACCAGCGTTGCGTTTCAACTAACGTCCGGACACTCTCTTCCAAGAAGGGATCGCCCCCTGTGCGCTCAATGAGAAGCTTTTTGAGAGGGTCCAGACTCTAGTCGGTGCCAAGCAGGGCCTCAAGAAATACGTCAGCATTTTCAGGTAGCAAGGGATTCAGCCGCACCTGCGTGTAGTAGGTCTTGCTGCCCATCCGTGTTGGTATTCCGGCCGGTAATTGACCAGGAGAAGGAGCTGGGCTGCTCGGCAAACTCTCAATCAGTTATCGAGCAGTGCCTGAGTCTCAGCATCGATCCAGTGCAGGTCCTCGAATACCAGCAGCAACGGCTGTCCTTGGCTTTCGCGTAACAAGATACGTTTGAACCCGTCAAGCGTCCGTTGACGACGTTGTGGGGGATCAAGTTGCAGAAAGGGACTGTTCTCGGGAAGGGCATCCAAAGCAATAAGAGCGCTGGAATCGTCTCCTGGAGGGATTCGTCCAGGGTCAATATCTGACCGGTCACTTTGGCCCAGGGTACGCGACTCGTCACCTTCCTCGACATGCACATACCGCTTGAGCAGATCAATAATCGGAAAGTAGGGAGTGGCTTTACCATACGACACCGAGGTGCTCTCTAACACGAGCCATCCCTTTGTGCGGTGGGAATGCATGAACTCATACACGAGGCGGGACTTCCCAACACCGGGCTCCCCAACTGCAGCCACAATTTGACCATGGCCAGTTCCAGCTTGTTCTAGAGCCTGATTGATGGCTTCGATTTCGGTGTCCCGTCCAACAAACTTAGTGAGTCCACGTGCCACCGCAGCCTGTAAGGCCGTCGACGAATGGAACTGGCACCTGTCAGCTCGAAGACCTCCACCGGCTCACTCATGCCCTTGACGGTATCGTCCCCAGCTCCACTTGGATCAGCCCTGTCACCAACCGCAGGGTCAACCGGGAGCACGTACGTCTGCCGGATGGGCGAGTTGCTCCATGCGGGCGGCAAGGGCTGGCCTTCGCCCCACGGCCGAATAATCCATGTGGAGGTCGTTGCCGATGGTCCGCACCACCACTTCCCCCGAAGTCGAGACCCACGCGAATCTGGGCAACGGAATCCCATGGGTCCGTCGCACTGCCTCGGTATAGTCTCGCATTGCTGCTTGCATCGCCAAAGGCAGCATAGCAGGCCCTGAGGGCGTGATCCTCATGGGCGATTGGCGCTCCGAAGATGGACATGATGCCGTCGCCGAGCACCTGATTCACCGTCCCTTCAAAGCGATGGATGGCCTCCATCATGATGTGAATGGCAGGATCGAGGAGCTGTTGGGCCGCTTCCGGATCGAGGTCCTTATCAGCTCGGTCGAGTCTTTAATGTCGGAATAGGACGGTTACCTGCTTGCGCTCGCCTTCCAGGGCACGACGAGAGGGCGGCTATCCGGCGACAGGGTGGGCGTACGTGAGAGGAGCGCGCTCGATAGCCTGTGCTGAGGGGCCAGGAGGACGGGAGGCGGCACAGCGTCTCCGGCACCAGACCAGCACTGTCCCCTCTTCATCCACGGGCAAGCCGTTGGCCCTGAATGAGTTCGGCCTTCAAATCCTCCAGATAGTCATCATCCAAGTCGAACTGGCGCTTGAGTGCGCGATACGTTATGCGCCCTCGGCGCTGCAGCAGGGCAATCGCTTGGTCAAGGAGTTCCTCAAAGGTCATCGCTGACCCTCCACCTGCTTCTGAGGCTTTCAGGATACAGGGCAGGGAGTGGAGTATCTTCTCGGCCCCTTTGTATCGCAAAGCGCCGGGAAGAAAAAGAGGAAGTGCGGCAACGCGTCGTGCAGAGGAGACCCGTTCTCCCAGACGGGTGGGGAGGGCCTTTGTCGCGGTGTCTGCGCACTGGACGCAGACCTGAACAGAGCGAAGGATTCTACTATGCCCCCACGCAAACGAGCCGCTAACAAACACACCAAAGCCAGACAGCGCCGCCGTCTCAAAGCACAGGAGCGCCTCGATCGCGACCGTGTTCAGGCGCAGCAAGCCGCCAAGGCCTTGGAGCAAACCTCCATGATTTCGGCCTACCCGATAACCTGGTGGCCGAGATTGAAGGTCGCCTGCGGAGCCAACAAAAGCTGTTGAGCAAGATCGTTGGCGTGATGTTTCCCCCGCTGTTCGGGTGCCGCACCAACTCGGAATTGTGTCGTGTGCGAGGTTGGGACAAGAACTTGCCCCTCGCCTGCTCAGGGCGCTCCCCAAGCGCTCTTGGCTCAAGCGGCTCAGACGCTTGGGCGTAGGTGCTGGCACCGCTGTGGCGGCATGCCGCCACCAAAAGTGAGGCCACACGAGCTGCTTGGGATGGACGCGGGGTCGCCGATGACTCGGTGTTCAAAAAGTATGGCGAACAGTTGGGCCTGGTGGGCACCTGGTGGAGTGGCCAGGAACACCGGGTGCTCTCGGGCATTGACGGGGGATGTTGCTTGTCGTGGTTGTTGGCGAGGGCAAGTTGGTCGTCCCCGTCGATTTTGCCATCCGTCGGCCGGACCCCACAGGGCCTGGGGGCCTTGCCGAGATAAATTGCATTGGGTACAGGGCATGCTGGATGGCCGCGTAGCGGCATTCCGCCGACGCGGCGTGGCGTTGCCCCCTCCTCTCGTCATCGCCGATAGTTGGTTTAGTGATTCGAAGCTCATGCGACACGTGGCTATGACGCACCAGGGCACCTTCCTCAAGAAGGAGTAATGCGTCCTCCGCGCTGGCAGACGGGCGCCAGATGAAGGGGAGTGACTTGCAGCATCAGCGAAAGTGGCTCTGGCGTGACAGCCCGCAGATAAGCTTGGGTGTGCGATGCGTGGCTGCCGGCCACCAGTCCGACGTATGGCGCAGTGACCCTCATCGTCGTCGAGGAGCCCGTGTAGGACCAGTTCTACGTGATGTGTCTCGATACGGCTATCAGCGGGCCACGGCTCATACGGGCATGGAAGCGGCGCCACTGGATCGAGCACTGTTTTCGGAAACCTCGAAGTACTTGCGGCGGCGGGGGCGTGCCAGTAGACAGCCAGGATGCCTACTATGGCCACCTGGTCCTCCGCCTCATGGGGTGCTTGGTGTTGTTCTACACCTCACGGGTCATCTGTAAAGGGCGGCTCACGATGGAAGAGATTATCTTCAGTCTCAAGCACTACTGGCGCTTTGTGGACTCCGAAGCTCTTGAACTCAAAGCACTTTCACAGGTGATGGTCGAGAAAGCCGCATGAATACAAGCCGAATTCAGAGATCGGAAAAGCCGAGGTCGTGTCGAGATGATGGCCACGCTCGGCGCCGACGAGGACCTGGAAGGCCGCTTTCACCGCGAGGTGAAGGCCCTGCTGCATGCCGACCCGGTGCTGGGGATGTTGACGGTCGTGGGCGCCATGCGGGCGACGGAGGCCAGGCCCGATGACGACGCCTTCTTCTGGTGGCTGAAGCGGGCCTGGCCCCTGCTACGCCCCAAGCTGGAGCCGGTCGCGATCAATCACCCCGGCGTCGGCAGCCGCCGGGACGCTCCTGGCCTATGCCGCCTGTCAGCCCCTGTGGGCCAGTTCATTGGCTACGTCCAGTACACCGGAATTGACCTGGACGCCCTCTGCGTTGACATGGCGCGGCTGACTCGCGCCGTACGGACTGACCCCGATGCGTTGCAGGCCGCCACGTTGGCGGCGCTGGAAGGGCCGATTGAGCCAAAAGCGGCGGGAGTCTGGGCGCCAGCCTACCAGGCCGTGATCAGGCGCTGTGCCAGCGGGAGCAGCCAGCCCTGCAGGAGGCCGTGATACGGAAGATAAACCGGGCGCGGGTGGAACAGTTGTCACTCTTTGAGGAGGCGTGAGATGGCGGTCGTGCATGACCTCTACACCTACACCCCAAACCTCGCCAAAATTCCCGTGACATATATGGCTAGGTAAGCCGACCTTATGCGGATACACCAGACCGCTGTCTGGAGAGTCCGCCACAAACGTTCCTTTTTGGCACATCGGTCCGACTCCCGCCAAAACTGGTTTTGATCGCACCGATTCCCATACGTTTTTGGCGCAATCCCCAGAACTTCGCCAAATTGCTGTTCTCGCCACGACAAGATTGTATGTGCCAGAAATCCTTTTTCTCCCGCAGAAAAAACCCGTCAAGAAATGTTCCATAGGAGTACAATAGAAACACCCACTTGAGACTTTTTTCGGGAAGCCAGGGGATTATAATGAAGCCCGATGTGGAACGTCAGGGCACTAGCGAGCACCCACACAGCAGTGAGCCTGTGCCGTTTAGAGACACTGAGAGGCTCACCACGTTATGGAGTTATCCAGAAACTAGAGA
>CAVPRW010000034.1:0-147637 GCA_963707985.1 uncultured Nitrospinota bacterium
GCAGCGGGTTGTTGGCTGCAAAAGGATGACACGGATGAACCTGATCTATGCCGTGTCCACTCGGGAGCCGCGATATGCGGGGAGAGGTTGTCCGATAACCACCACCTACACGATTCCGTGGAGTCTATGAATGGGAACATGGGAGAGCTGATATGGGATGTGAAGGAGAGCGAGCGATCAGGGATGGGAAAGCCGTCCTAAAACCCTCCGAGGTCCATGTCAGCAGTCAGCGTGGCCATAGTAGTCGGCGCGCGGGAAAGCCGCGCACAGGGCGAAGGGCCACAGCTTGTCAGGTGCCTCAAAGTACGACCCTGCCGAATGGTAACGCCTGGGAATCCTTGCGGATGTCGTCAGGAAGGAAACGAGGGTAAAGGTTCTGCAGGCGGCCGCCGTGTGCGGTGAAAGCCGCATGCACGGTGACAACGGGGGGGATGGGGAGACGGACCGTCGTGGCACCGCGCCCTGTCCCTACCCACTGCGGACGGGTGAACAGCGGTGGTGCGTGGTTCGGTGGTCCCGTCAGAGGTCGGTGGTGGCGCCGCCCCCGCCGCTGAGCGTGGGCATTGATATGATTTGCATTACAGCCGCTTGTGCCAAAAGGACTTGTCAAACCCATCTGTTGGCCCAAGGGTTGTCCAAATCATCAGACCCTCTGATTTGCACGTAGGGCAAATCAGAGGGTCTAGGCCTGAGACTCTGGCTGGGGACAAGGAATTGTTCAAAAGGCTTTCGCTCAGCCGAGGAACTTACACGTGCGTGAGGAACGGGCCGGAGACTATAATCGCGACCTGCACACAACAACTGCGAGAGTTCATGGGTCAGTGCACTATGCTCTCCATCGCGCAGAGCGCTGCTGCAGAACTTTGGATGTTGCTGCAGGGGGGCTTTGGCGGCGTCGACATGCATTCACCTTACCAGCAGGTCTGTCATATCCTGGGTATTGCGCTCACGTCGGCTGAGCACCCTAATGCGCATCCCATTACTAAGGAACAGTGGCAGAAGGCAAAGGGACTGAGCACCAGGATCTTCGATCAGTACGGGTTCATGTATTTCCGCAAACCTTCGGAGATGCAAAGGCTTTCGGATGAAGAGCTGCGCCGGATAAAAGTCACGATGTGTATGTTCTTGCAGTACCTTGGCGCTCCACCTATGCGTTCTGAGGATCAGTTGCTGGCTCGCGTGAAGGCGCTGTATGTCCCATTTGACGACGTTTTGAGACGGGCACTGGGCTTGTCTGCCTCCGATCTCCTGCGCTTGCTGGACTGCGTCAAAGGCATCCTGCAGGGGCAGTTCGAGCGCGTCTGGTCAACTCATCACCGTGCGGCGGATTGCCACAAGCAGTTCGTTACGCTATGGCGTGCCAAAGGCTGGGATATGGAGCAGGTACGAGCAGAGGCTAACCGGCACCCTGTTGGGCAAGCGATACGTGAGTATGGGGAGGCGATGCAAGACCTCTGGCTCTTGAGGCGCGCGGATCTTGATCGAGCGGTCGGTACTGCCGTGGTTAACCGTATGCTCGTCCTCCTGGGGACTAGACGGGGACTGGAAGCCAATGCCTACAAGTATGCTACTGACCCCAGCCCGGCGGTCCAATACCCATTACTTGTGCTCGATGAGGATACCTTGTTCTGCGTTTTCCACGCTCTATTCTACTATGCGGCAGAACTACACTTCGATCCCGTGCTGTCACGAGGTGAAGTGGCGCACCGGTTCTTCGAGACGCGTGACACATGGGTCGAGGAGCGAGTAGCAAACGCACTAGCGAGCTTCTTTGGTGACGGTGGGTGCGTGTGGCAAGGGGTATGCGAAACATCCGACGCCCAGTTCGAGCATGACGTTCTTGCGCAAGTTGGTGGAACTTGGCTCGTCGCCGAGGTGAAGGCCGCGCCTGTGCGTTGCAGCTTCTTTGATCCAGACAGGGCATTCGTGCGGATTCGGGACGATTTTCGCAGCGACCGAGGCATTCAGAAGGCGTATGAGCAGGGAGAGCGGCTCAGGCAGATACTGCTTACATCCAATCAATTCCGATTCTTCCGCACCGATGGTAGCGTTGTCATTGACCAACCTGGACCGGCGAAAGAGGTTTTCGTCATCTGCATCACGGGCGAATTCTGGGGTAACGTGGCAATCGACCTCTCGCTTCTGCTGGAGAAGAGTGAGGATGCCCCGTATCCGTGGGCCGTATGCATTGATGATCTGGAAGCGTTTCTCAGGGGATTGAAGGCTCGGGGGAGGAGTCCTGATCATTTGCTCAAGTTCCTCCGTCAACGTTCCAAACTGCACGGGAGGTCCTTCAATGAGGACGAGCTGAACACCGGTGGTTACTTCATCGAACACGGCGCCCTTCTGACCCTCCCCAATGATCCGTAATGCTCTGTTTCTGTTCACCCCAGAGAACTCCTCGGTGTTCGATGAAGTGTTTTTTGAGGAACACGGGACGCCTTTGAAGCGAAATAGAGATCAGGAGCTTCAGAAGTACATGTGTAGCCTCCAAGACAGCGCAGATCAGATCGCGGCTTATCTTGGTATGTCTTCTAGCCCAAACCCAACTATTCTGGCTGTACCACGACCGCCCCGCCGCAAGGTCGGTAGGAATGCTCCTTGCCCCTGTGGTTCAGGGCGCAAGTACAAGAGGTGTTGTGGTGGTTGATGGAAAGCCTTCGATTGTGGGTCCACAGGGATACGAGGGCTAGTCTTGGATTGTAACTCACTGACTTGTCCTAACCAAGGCGTCCAGCTGACTGCTTCTAGCGTCCGCTCGTGCCTCGCTTCCGCTTCCGGCAGCAGCTGGCGCCCCGCGTTGGGCGTCACACCAGACCCCACCGCCAACCGGAAGTACGGCCTTCCTCGAGACGCTCAAGACTGTCCTCCTAGTTCTCGGTGGACTTGGTGTGATACTACCGACCTACCTGAATATTTGGCAGTCGATAGAGAACAATCAAAATATCCAGCAGAAATTGCAGTTCGACAGATTAAACGACTCCTTTGAGTTAATTCGACAATGGGATAATTCTGCTTTGTTCGCTGCGAGAAAGTTCTCAAGAGAAATAAAAGACCACAGAATCTAACATTAGCGATAACGATTTGATCAAGAAGGTCAATGAGAACCCCGACCTTAAGCAATCCGTAATCATGATTTTCAACTACTTTGACACGGTCAGAATGTCCGTGTTTTCTGGCAGAGTTGACGAGCGGATTGTCAGGCGTTCGCTAGAAGAAGTGTTTCTCGATATTTACCAGCGGTTTCTACCTTGGATTAAGACACAGAGCTCGCCATATCAGAGTGACTTGAAGGAACTTCAGGACAGATGGCGCACCTAGTATCGCCCAGCTAGCGCCTCCACCTTACGCAAAACCTGCGGTGGGTCTCGTCCCAGTAGAGCGTAACGTCGAGCGGCGGATCGGGCCACCTGCGTTGTCCAGAGCGGGCATTCGAGCGCCACGTCTGGTCAATACATCGCCAGTCGCAGCCGGAACGGCTTCTCACCTGTCCTAGACGGATTGCTGGTCCCCTAACACAGTTAGTGGGTGGACCTTTTCGCGGAGGACACCCTACCAAAAAACTTCCAGAATTCTGAGAAGGTATTAAAATCGGGATGATACGGACTCTTGGGGTGACCGTTGGGTCAAGGTGAAAACTACCGGAGCCCGACTACCGGA
Source organism: uncultured Nitrospinota bacterium (assembly GCA_963707985.1). Lineage (GTDB taxonomy): Bacteria > Tectomicrobia > Entotheonellia > J063 > CAVPRW01 > CAVPRW01. The sequence goes on from CAVPRW010000034.1 coordinate 3,661, forward strand.
GAACTACCGGGAATGCTCAGAAGGTATGGAAATTCAAGAAGATATAGAAATCCGGAGTGCGGCACAAAAAAAGGGCTTCTGACCCCGAAACCCGCGTCAGAAGCCCTTGTATTCGTTGGTAGCGGGGGCTGGATTTGAACCAGCGACCTTTGGGTTATGAGCCCAACGAGCTACCAGACTGCTCCACCCCGCACCAAATCATTTATGAGAGCATGATGTAATATAACTACCGCATGCGGGGAATGCAAGGCTCTTTTCGTATCATACTCGCGATAATTTCCAGCTGTGTGCCTCTCACCTCAGTCACTATCTTTAACCCTGCCTTGGCAAACGGCTAGTCTTGACGCTGAGTCCCACGCCATGGGGAATCCTCTGAACGCCCATCGACAATTTCGAAGATAATCTCGTCAGGGCGTACCAACCCTAGGTCTTGGCGGGCCAGCTTTTCGATTTGATACGGGTCGCTCTGCAGCCCGGTGACCTGTGTCCGCAAGCGCTCGTTCTCGACTTCTAAAGCCTGAATTCGCCTTTCGGCATGCTGCAAGTGGCGATTAAATTGATAGACCTCAAAAAATCCACCATCTCCTGCCATGGCTAATAACGACAAGAGCAAAAAACACCCGATGCCCCGCCGATCACAATACGGTGTTGCTCCTCAATCAGCAGATTTTTCCCCCAGCGCCACAGGCGTGGTATGCGCATATTGCTCCTCGACGTGGCTGGCCCCCCTATGTCCCCTCTCGAGCGGTCGACACCCGTGGCAAGACCTGTCGACCCCGAAAGCGCGCGCTCGCTCCCAGTTCATCTTCGATACGTAACAATTGGTTGTACTTCGCCGTGCGGTCGGTTCGTGACAGCGAACCGGTCTTGATCTGGCCGGCACCGGTCCCCACCGCCAGGTCGGCAATAGTGGTATCTTCGGTTTCACCCGACCGATGCGAGACCACCGTCGTATAACCCGCCCGCCATGCCGTAGCCATAGCATTGAGCGTCTCGGTCAGCGTGCCGATCTGGTTAAGCTTAATAAGGACGGAATTCGCCACCCCTCGTGCTATGCCCTCTGCAATCAACGCCGGATTCGTGACAAACAGGTCGTCACCTACCAATTGGACGCGCGCCCCCAGCCGTCTGCTGAGCAGCACCCAACCATCCCAGTCGTTTTCCGCCATGCCGTCTTCGATCGACACGATGGGATAGCGATCCACCAGACGTTCGTAGAAGGCCACCAGTTCATCAGCGGTTTTTTCTGGCTGGCTCTCGCCGCGCACACGATAGCGACCGTCCACAAAAAATTGGCTGGCCGCAGCATCCAAGGCCAGGACAATATCTCTCCCAACCTCGTAGCCAGCCCCCTGAATACTCTCACCAATGAGATCCAACGCTTCCTCGGTCGCTTGCAGCGGCGGTGCAAACCCCCCTTCGTCCCCGACAGCGGTATGGTAGCCATGCTCATGCAACACGGTTTGCAGCCGATGAAAGACCTCAGCCCCCATGCGCAGAGCCTCACCAAAGCTCTTCGCCCCTACCGGCATGATCATGAACTCTTGCAGATCAAGGTTGTTGTCGGCATGCGCGCCCCCGTTGAGGATATTCATCATGGGCACCGGCAGCTCATTGGCATTGACCCCGCCCAAATACCGATACAACGGCAACCCCACCTCGGCCGCTGCGGCTTTGGCAACCGCCAGCGATACGCCCAGCATGGCATTGGCGCCCAGTGTGCGCTTGTTGTCAGTCCCATCCAGCTCGATCAAGCGCGTGTCGATCCCTGCCTGCCGTGTGGCATCCTGTCCGATCAAGGCGTTGGCGATGGTAGTATTGACGTTGGTAACAGCCTTTAGGACTCCTTTGCCGAGATAGCGCTTGGCATCGGCATCCCGGAGCTCTAGGGCTTCGTGCTCTCCCGTCGATGCCCCTGAAGGAACGGCAGCACGCCCCCGCCCGCCGCTACGCAAGGTGACATCGACTTCGACCGTTGGGTTACCCCGAGAGTCCAGGATCTCACGCGCTTTGATATGAACAATTTCGCTCATCGCTTGGGCCTCAATCTTGCCTCTGGCCATTCGGATTGTGCGCCTGCATGAGCTTCCAGCATCCTGAATCCCGCGCAGGTGTGCTATCCTCCTCTGGCGGCAGCCTGAAATGCCTGGTAGCTGGCCGTGATCGTGCGCTCGATATCGTCATCGGTGTGCGCCGTGGACATGAAACCAGCCTCGAACTGAGACGGCGCGACATAGATGCCGGCGTCCAGCAAAGCATGGAAATAACGCCGAAACTTGGCGGTGTCAGCAAAACTGGTGCTGGCATAATCGGTCACCGAGTGCTCGGTAAAGAAAGTGCAGAACATCGAACCGACGCGCGTCGCGTACACCGACACGCCGGCGCGCTTGGCAGCATCTTGCATGCCGTCGCACAGGTGCCGAGCCCGAGCCTCCAAGCGCTCATATACGCCCGCCTGACGCAGAAGCCGCAGGGTCTCGATCCCTGCTGCCACCGCCAGCGGATTCCCCGACAGCGTGCCCGCCTGATAGACCGGCCCCAGTGGTGCGACCTGTTCCATGATATCACGCCGCCCACCAAACGCCCCCACCGGTAGCCCACCGCCGATGATTTTCCCTAGAATGGTGAGGTCCGGGGTGACGCCGGACAGGTGTTGCACACCGCCGTACAACACGCGGAAGCCGGTGATCACTTCATCGAAGATCAGCAACGCCCCATCTTGCGATGTCAGCTCCCGCAAGCCTTGCAGAAACCCGGCCACCGGCAGGATCACCCCCATGTTGCCTGGCACCGGCTCGAGCACGACGGCGGCGATGCGCCCGTGATATCTGTCGAAGGCCTCGCCGACGGCAGCAAGGTCGTTAAACGGCAGGCTCAAGGTCTGCTGCGTATAACTGGAAGGTACCCCACCACTGTTGGGAATCCCCAGCGTCGTGGCCCCAGAACCTGCCTGCACCAGGAGCCCGTCGCTGTGGCCGTGATAGCACCCGTCGAATTTCACGATGAGATCGCGCTTGGTGTAGCCCCGGGCCACTCGGATGGCGCTCATCGCCGCCTCGGTTCCTGAGCTGACAAGCCGCACCAAGTCAATCGAGGGAAAGGCTTCGCAGATCATGCTCGCCAGGGTGACTTCGCCTTCGGTGGGGGCACCGTAACTGGTACCCCGTTCGGTAGCCTGCTGTAGCGCCCGCACCACCTCTGGATGGGCATGGCCCAGAATCATCGGCCCCCAAGATGCGACATAATCGATATATTCCCGGCCGTCGACATCATAGAGCTTGGACCCCGACGCCCGTGCAATGAAGCGTGGTGTGCCCCCGACAGCGCGAAAGGCGCGCACAGGACTGTTGACGCCGCCAGGGATGTAACGTTGCGCCTCCTCGAAGAGCGTGTCGGAGCTACGGGCCAGGGACGGATGGGAAGACTGCGTCATGATCACCTCGACTCAGCGTTGTGGGCGGGGGAAGGTTTATCCGCCTGGATATACTTGCCGATCAGCGGCGCCAGGTCTTGTTTGATATGGCTCGGTATGACAGCCGGGTTGGTGATGATCGCTCCTTGCAAGGCATTGCGATAGGGGCTGCCGCGCTCGACAGGAATGTATGGCAGCGCCTCACCGATGATCTGCTGGGCCATGACCGCATTCTGCTGCAGAATGTGCACAATGGTCTCGACGCTTACGGCGGCCTCAGTTTCGTGCCAGCAATCGTAGTCGGTGACGAACGCCAGGGTGGCGTAGCTCATCTCTGCTTCCCGCGCCAGTTTAGCCTCCGGGATATTGGTCATGCCGATGACTTCCACGCCCCATTGACGGTAGATGCGTGACTCTGCCTTGGTCGAAAACTGCGGTCCCTCAATGCACAGGTACGTCCCGCCCCGGTGCACGCGGGCACCAGTCCGTACGGCGGCATCATGCATGATGCCGGAGAGCTCGGCGCAGACCGGCTCGGCAAAGCTGATGTGGGCCACAATCCCATCCTGGAAGAAGGTGGAAGGGCGGGCCACGGTGCGGTCGAAAAATTGATCCGGGATCACCACCTCGCCCGGGGCGATGTCCTCCCGCATGCTGCCGACGGCGCTGACCGAGATCAGCCATTCGACCCCCAGCGTCTTCATGGCAAAGATGTTCGCCCGTGCGTTGATATGCGACGGCATAATGCGGTGGCCACGCCCGTGCCGCGGCAGAAAGGCAACCGTCACGTCATGCCAACGGCCGATCAACACGGTGTCGGAGGGATCGCCAAAGGGGGTCGTGATGGAGATCTCTTCGATGGGCTGCAATTCTTGCACGCCATACAGACCGCTTCCACCAATCACGCCGATCGGCACCCTGGTCATCGCCCGTGCTCCGCGCTCAGCAACTCTATAATCTGCACCATATTGAGGGCTGCGCCCTTGCGCAGATTATCCGACACGAGCCACAGATTGATGGCCCGATCATGCGATGGGTCCATACGAATGCGCCCAACGAAGACCTCATCGCGTCCAGCAACCGTGAGCGGCATCGGGTATTGGCACTTCTCCGGCTCGTCGATGACGGCCACGCCGGGCGCTGTGGTCAGCAGTTGGCGAACCTCATGGGGAGTGATGTGCTCTGCGGTTTCGATATTGACCGCCTCGGAGTGGCAGCGAAACACCGGCACGCGCACCGTTGTCGTGCTCATGCGAATCGAGTCATCCGCGAGGATTTTATGGCTCTCGCGCACCATCTTCCACTCCTCGCCGGTATACCCCATGTCGCCGAAGGCATCGATGTGGGGCAGACAATTGAAGGCAATCTGATGGGGGAAGACACTGACCTCGGCCGGTGCACTCGCGATCAGGGCGCGCGTCTGCTGATCGAGCTCCTGCATGGCCCGCGCCCCCGCCCCCGAAACCGATTGATACGTCGCCACGACGACACGCGTGACACGAGCTCGTTGGTGGATAGGATTGAGGACCATCACCAGCGGAATGGTCGAGCAATTCGGGTGCGCGATGATGCCTCGATGGCGATACAAGGCGTGCTGGGTTGACTTCAGTCACCACCAGCGGGACCTCGGGGTCCATACGAAAGGCACTGCTGTCATCGATGACCACTGCCCCCGCACGTGCGGCGATCGGTGCAAATGCCTTACTGATGGACGCGCTGACGGAGAACAGGGCAAAATGCACCCCCAAGAACGAGCCTTCGGTCAGCTCTTGCACAGGAAATTCCGCGCCCGCGAAGACGAGCTGGCGTCCGACCGAGCGCTTCGAGGCCAGAAGGGAGAGCTGGGCCACGGGAAATTTCCGCTCTTCGAGAATGCTCAGGAGCTCTAGCCCCACTGCCCCCGTCGCACCCACAATCGCTACATGATACCCGTGCTCCATGCCGACTCCTTCCTATCTCAGCGCTTGTAGTACCAATGCGCCCATCTCGGCCGTGCCCACCAGCGTGGTTCCCGTCGACTGAATATCCCGTGTGCGGAATCCTTGCGCCAGCACCTGTTCGACGGCAGCCTCGATGCGCCCAGCTAAGGCATCGAGCTTAAGCGTATACTTGCACAACATCGCCACCGAGAGAATGGTGGCGAGCGGGTTCGCCACGCCTTGGCCGGCGATGTCGGGAGCGCTGCCGTGCACCGGCTCGTATAAGCGCCGTGCGATTTCCCAGACTGGCGGAGGCTGCCAAGCCGATCGAACCAGTCACCATGGCGGCCTCATCGCTGAGGATGTCGCCGAATAGATTGCCGGTGACGACGACGTCAAACTGCTTGGGGGCCCGTACCAGTTGCATGGCGGCGTTATCGACGTACATGTGCTCATAGGCAATATCCGGAAAATCCTGGGCCACCTGCTCGACCACCTTACGCCACAGTCGACTGGTTTCGAGGACATTGGCTTTATCCACCGAGGTGACGTGGTGGGAGCGTTGCCGGGCAATCTCAAAGGCCAGGCGCACGATGCGATCGATCTCTGCTGTGGTGTACACCATGGTGTTGACGCCACGCTCGCCGCCTTCGATGCTGGTCACGCCCCGGGGTTCGCCATAGTAGATGTCACCCGTCAGCTCACGCACGGTGAGGATGTCCAAGCCTTCGACCAACTCGCGTTTGAGGGGAGAGGCATCGACCAGGGCGGTGAAGACTTTCGCTGGGCGCAAATTGGCAAACAACCCCAATTCCTGGCGTAGGCGCAGCAAGCCGCGTTCGGGGCGAATCTCCGGAGCGAGGTTATCCCATTTGGGGCCGCCAACGCTGCCAAACAGAATCGCATCGCTCTCACGGCAGAGCTGAAGGGTATTGTCCGGCAGAGGATTGCCCGCTTCGTCGATGGCACGTCCGCCCGCCACGCCCCACTGGAGCTCTACACCCACCTCTGCCATCGCCGCCGCCCGGCGCAGAACTTCTACCCCCTGGGCCACGACTTCCGGCCCGATGCCATCTCCCGGCAACACTGCCACCTGAAAGCTCATGCCTCCTCCCCAGTCTCTGCCGTTCGCGCTCGCAGACGTTGCGCCACATAGGGGACTAGGCCCCCGAGGGTGACCAACTCCTGGACGAAGGGGGGGAAGGGTTCTGTCTGATAGGTCTCCCCCTTGGTATGATTGATGATACGGCCAGAGTTCGCATCGATCTCGACCGTATCCCCGGCCTCGATGCGCTGCGCCGCCTCGGCGCACTCTACAATGGGCAGGCCGATGTTCAGGGCATTGCGGAAGAAGATGCGGGCGAAGGTGGCAGCGATCACGCAGGCGACACCGGCGCCTTTGATGGCGACGGGTGCATGCTCGCGTGACGAGCCGCAGCCAAAATTTTCCGCCGCCACAATGACGTCCCCAGGCTGCACCTTCTGGGCAAACTCTGGGTCAAGCCCCTCAAGACAGTGCTTCCCAAGCTCCACGGGGTCGAACGAGATTAAATACCGCACAGGGATGATCACATCGGTATCGACATTGGCGCCGAATTTCCACGCCTGGCCCTTGATGTTCATGATCGATGGCTCCACAACTCGACAACGAGACGCACGTTCAGAGTGGCCGGAATATACGCAATGCGCCGGTACTCGTCAAGATGCAGGCAAGCGCAGCTCGGCGGGAGGGATGTACGTGGCAGTCTTCAGCGCAGCGACAAACTCGCCGACATGTTCCAACCGATCTGCGCGATCCCCGAGATCCTCCAGCAGCTTCAGGATAGCGCTAGCCACCACGACGCCGTCAGCCAATTCCGCCACCAAGCGGACATGCTCCGGTGTGGAGACGCCGAAACCGACAGCAACTGGCTTGGGTGTAGCGGTCCTGAGCTGCTCCAGCATCATCCGCAAGTCATCCGCTAACTGAGCGCGGACGCCGGTCGTCCCCAGGCGTGACACGTAGTAGATGAACCCACGGCTCGCCTCAGAGATCAGCTCCAGACGGGCTGCTGTGCTGGTCGGAGCAGCGAGAAAAATCATGTCGAGAGGCGTGTCAGTGGTGAGGTTCATAAGCGTCTGCGCCTCCTCGGGAGGGAGGTCGGGAACGATTATGCCATCTACCCCGGCCTCCATGGCGTCAGCGACAAAAGCCTCCTCACCATAGCGAAACACCGGATTGTAATAGGTCATGAGGACGAGAGGCACCTCAACATCAGGCCGCAACTCGCTCACCATCTGGATGATCGTGCGCAGCGTTGTCCCACCTTGCAAGGCTCGCTGCGAGGCCCGTTGGATGATCGGCCCATCGGCGAGCGGATCGGAAAATGGCACACCGATCTCAATGATGTCGCCGCCGTGTCGGACCATCTCGCAGACCAGCCTTTTCGTCATCTCCAAATCAGGGTCACCGGCCGTGACATAGGGGATCAAGGCGCACTCGTGGCGTTTCTGTAGGCGTTCGAAGGTCTGACTGATTCGACTCATGTGCCTCTCCTATGCCAGTAGCGCTTCAACGTGGGCGACGTCTTTGTCGCCACGCCCGGAGACGCACAGAATCACCGTGGCGTCCTTTGCCAAACGCGGGGCCAGCTTGGTAAGATATGCCAGAGCATGAGCACACTCAAGTGCGGGGATGATGCCCTCCAGGCGCGCCAAGAGTTGAAAGGCCTCCAGGGCGTCCTGATCGGTCACAGCCTCGTAGGTCACACGCCCGCTGTGCTTGAGGTAGCTATGCTCGGGACCCACGCCGGGATAATCCAAACCAGCTGAAACCGAATGCGCCGGAATGATTTGGCCGTCATCATCCTGCAGCAGATACCCCATGCTACCGTGGAGCACACCCAAACTGCCAGCGCTCAACGAGGCACCATGCTTTCCCGAGGTGAGTCCCAACCCCGCAGCCTCGATGCCGATCAACGCCACGCTGGGATCGCCCAAAAAAGCGGAGAATATACCGATGGCGTTACTGCCGCCACCGACACAGGCCAGGCAGTAGTCGGGCAAGCGCCCTGTTCGGTCGAGGATCTGATCCCTCGCCTCACGGCCGATAATCGCCTGGAAATCTCGCACCATCATGGGGTAGGGATGCGGGCCGACCACCGAGCCGATGAGGTAATGGGTGCTGCGGACGGTGGTCACCCAATCACGCAAGGTTTCGTTGATCGCATCCTTGAGGGTGCGACTGCCGCTGGTCACCGCTGTCACCTTGGCGCCCAGGAGTTTCATGCGGAAGACATTCAGCGCCTGGCGCTCGATGTCCTCCTCGCCCATATAGACCTCACAGTCGAGCCCGAAGACCGCGGCTGCGGTGGCAGAGGCCACGCCATGTTGGCCGGCGCCGGTTTCAGCGATGATGCGATGTTTCCGCATACGGCGGGTTAAGAGAGCCTGTCCGAGGGCATTGTTGATTTTGTGAGCCCCGGTGTGGTTGAGGTCCTCGCGCTTTAAGAAAATACGCGCGCCCCCCAGATACTCGCTCAGCCGACTGGCGAAGTAGAGGGGCGTCGGACGACCGACATACTCCGTCAAATACCCCTGTAGCTCGGCATGGAAGGCCGGGTCTGCTTGAGCCTCGCGATAGGCTTGCTCCAGGTCTTGGAGCGGAGACATCAGTGTCTCCGGCACATATTTGCCGCCGAAGAGCCCAAAGTGGCCCCGAGAGTCGGGTAAGGCATCCAGAGGCGGAGTTGCGAGGGCATGAGGTCTATCGTGAGTCACAAGCTTCCTTTCGCCAAGGCAGCGGCTTTGGCACGGGTGATAAATTGGCGGATTTTTTGATGATCCTTCAAACCTGGCAGACGCTCGACACCACTGCTCACATCCACCCCGTAGGGGCGAACTTGGGCGATCGCGGTCTCGATGTTTTCTGGCGTCAACCCACCGGCGAGGATGATTGGCCCATACGGCTTGGCGCGCGCGGCTAGCTCCCAAGCAAACGACGCCCCCGTGCCGCCCGGTAACGCTCCTTCAACGTATGCATCCAGGAGATACGCGGACACCACGTAGTCCGGTAGTGGGCTCAAGCTCTCGGCATTTTTGATGCGGATCGCCTTGATCACCGGTCGGCTGATCCGACGACAGAATTCCGCGGTCTCACGCCCATGCAATTGCACGCGGTCGAGCCCACAGCGTGCCACCGTCGCATTGACCACCTCACACGTGACATCCACAAATAAGCCCACCGTCGTCACAAATGGGGGCAAGGCTCGAATGATCTGTGCCGCCTGTTCGGGCGTCACGTAGCGCGGGCTTGGTGGATAAAACACGAACCCTAGGGCGTCGGCCCCGCAATCGACGGCTGTTTGGGCATCCTCAAGACTTGTAATGCCGCAGATTTTCACCTGGACCATGCAGGAACTCGCGTAATTTCACCCCAGGATCGGGGGCACGCATCAGCGCTTCCCCGATAAGGAAGGCGTGGACTCCCTGTTTCCGCAAGCGCGTGACATCTGCCGCTGAATTGATGCCACTCTCGCTCACCACCACCACACCGGACGGGATCGATGGTAGCAGGCGCACGGTCGTTTCGATATCGGTTTGAAACGTCCGCAAGTCGCGATTATTGATGCCAATGAGACGCGGGTGCAACGGTAGACAGCGTTCCAACTCCTCGATCGTATGCACTTCGAGGAGTGCCGCCATACCAAGCTCATGCGCCAGGCCCAAAAAATCCTCAAGCGCGCAGCGCTCCAGGGCGGCGACAATCAATAACAGCGCATCGGCGTGCGCAGCCCGGGACTCGTACACTTGATAAGCATCGACCGTAAAATCTTTCCGCAGCAACGGTAATGTAACTGCCTTATGGATATGCCCGAGAAAACCGAGTTCGCCCTGAAAGTACTTGGTATCCGTCAGGATCGACAGGGCAACCGCACCATTGGCGGCATAGGTCTGCGCAATGGCGACTGGATCAAAGTCTGGACGGATCATGCCCCGCGATGGTGAGGCCTTTTTCACCTCGGCGATAATGCGCGACGGGGTCTCACTCCCAGCGCCGTTGTCGCACAGCGCTGTGAGGAAGTCACGCGCCGGGGGAAGGTCTTGCACCATCCTTTGCAGCTCAGCGAGTGGACAACGACGGCGGCGCTCTGCGACCTCGTCGGCCTTATCGTGGAGAATTTGTTCGAGAATGGACATCGACGCTCCTGAGGTTTGACGGCGACTAGCCCTTGACGCCGTGAGGACAGGCAGAGCAAGCCTGAATGACACTTGGTTTTATTGTAGTCGCCTGAGCGTGATGCCGTCAAGCGGAAGCCGCGTCGGCCGCGACTACGGCAGAACCGGCGAGCGCTAGGCGCGCCTTTTCTTTTGGCGATATTTGGGGTATGATCGCCAGGATCTCGGGCAGAAAGACATTTCACGTGCGTCAGCACGCCGTTGTAGGCTTCCAGAAAGGAGGGGTCGATGCCCCTGGATAGACACCTCTTAGAACGACTCTTGACCACCATGATCCGTATTCGACGCTTCGATGAGCGCGTGACTGAACTCTTCAAGGCCGGTTACGTCAAGGGCACGGCCCATAGCTATGTGGGTGAAGAAGCCATGGCCACCGGGGCCTGTGCCAACCTCCGGCGTGATGATTACATTGTTGGAACCCACCGCGGTCACGGCCATTGCATTGCGAAGGGCGCCGGTATCAAGGAGATGATGGCCGAGTTGTTCGGCAAGGAAACGGGGTACTGCAAGGGGCTCGGCGGTTCGATGCACATCGCCGACATGGATCTCAACATTCTGGGATGTAATGGCGTGGTCGGGGCTGGGCTGCCCATTGCCAACGGCGCCGGTCTGTCATCGCGGCTGCGGAAGAGCGACCAAGCAACCATCTGTTTCTTTGGCGATGGCGCCTCAAGCCAGGGGACGTTCCATGAATCGCTGAATCTGGCAGCAGTCTGGAAGCTGCCGGTGGTCTTCGTCTGCGAGAACAATCAGTACGCGCTTTCTACCTCGTACAAGCGTACTGTGGCTGTGGAGGCTGTCGCTGATCGGGCCGTGGCGTATGGCATTCCCGGCGTGACTGTCGACGGAAACGACGTGATCGCCGTCTTTGAAGCAGTGCAGGAGGCCTTGGCACGCGCCCGACGCGGCGAAGGTCCCTCCTTGGTTGAGGGTAAGACCTACCGCTGGATGGGTCACAGCATGCGGGCAGAGTTGGCCCCCTATCGCTCCAAGGAAGAGGAGGAGGAGTGGATCGAGCGTGATCCGATCGCCCGCCTGGAACGCGAGTTGTTGGACCAACAACTGATCACGCCCGACCATTTGGCCCGTATCCGTCAAGAAATCGAGGCAGAGCTGGAAGAGGCGGTAAAATTTGCGGAGCGCAGCCCTGAGCCGACCGTTGAAGTCATGGAGCGTGCCTTGTATGCCCCTCGGCTGGCGGTGTCCGCACCACCTCCGAAACGCGGCCACGAATTAACCTTCACCGAAGCGCTGAATGAAGCGCTCAAGCAGGAGATGCGTCGCGATCCACGTGTGTTCGTGATGGGTGAAGACATCGGCTTGATCGGCGGAATTTTCCGGGTAACACAGGGATTGTATGAGGAGTTCGGGGCCGATCGTGCCCGCGATACACCGATTTCGGAAGCCACCTTCGTCGGCTGTGGGCTGGGGGCGGCGGTAACCGGTATGCGACCCGTGGTCGAGATCCAGATTCTGGGATTTCGTCGCCTGTGCCATGGATCAGATCGTCAATCAGATCGCCAAATTCCGCTACATGCTGGGAGGTAAGCCAACGGTGCCGCTGGTGATCCGTGGGCCCCAGGGAGGTGGCATCCGCATGGCGGCACAGCATTCCCAGAGTCTGGAATCCTGGTTCATCCACATCCCGGGCTTAACCGTCATTGCCCCCTCGACACCGTACGACGCCAAGGGGCTGTTGATCGCTGCCATGCGAGATGATAATCCAGTGATTTTCCTCGAGCACAAGCTGTTGTATCAGCCGGTCATGAAGGAGCCAGTGCCCGAAGAACCATATGCGCTGCCCATCGGCAAGGCCGACATCAAACGCGAAGGCAGCGATGTCACCGTCGTTGCCACGCAAATGATGGTACATCGTGCCTTACGGGCGGCAGAAAAGCTTGACGGTGAGGGGATCAGCGTGGAGATCATCGATCCACGGACGTTGTATCCGCTCGATGAAGAGACCATCGTCAATTCGATCCAGAAGACCAACCGCCTGGTGATCGTCCACGAGGCCGTCAAGCGTGGCGGCATCGGGGCCGAGCTCTGTTCTGCCGTCATCGAGAAAGCCTTTGGTTATCTGGATGCCCCGCCTCTGCGTATCGGCGCCCGCGATGTCCCCATGCCATACAACGACAGCCTGGAACGTGCTACCATCCCAGGGGAGGAAGAGATCGTTCAGGGCGTGCGAGAGGTGTTGGCTTGACGAGAACTTCGGGTGAAATCGCGGCTTGGCGGTCGGCGTCCTCAGCCGATCGCCGCCTTGACACTGACAAGGCCGGTATGTTAGGGTGAGTTTGCGATCAAATCGCCTGATTGATTCAGTTGAGGATCTTCGGGGCGGAGCGAACTTCTCCATTGGCGGGAGAGCCCGCAACCTGATGCTGATTAGGACAGATGATGGGCTCAGCGTTTCGGTGCGTCTCAGAGGGTAGCGTGCAAGACCGCCCAAGTGGATTCGGCGCCAATTCGGGGCTGACTTTGACAGGCTGGATGGTGGGAAGGCGCTCACAACAGGGCGTTATCGACTAACCCGAAGGCCTCTGCCTTCGGGTTTTTTATTCCGAAGAGGCGCACGCGTGGACACCCAGCAGACGATCGATGAGCAGTTTATGCAGGAGGCCTTAGCGCTGGCGGCCCAGGCCCGCGGACGGACCAGTCCGAATCCGATGGTTGGAAGCGTGGTGGTCAAGGATGGACGGGTCGTGGGCAGAGGCTACCATGCCAAAGCTGGAGCGCCCCATGGCGAAGTGGCTGCCCTGGAGAACGCTGGTGCACAGGCCAGGGGGGCCACACTTTATATTACCCTTGAACCTTGCTGCCACTTTGGACCCTTCAAACGCACTCCCCCTTGCACCAAGGCTATTATCGCCGCCGGCATTCGGAGGGTCGTCGCGGCCATGCGTGACCCCAATCCCCTGGTGAGTGGCAAGGGGCTGGAGGAATTGCGGCAAGCCGGCATCGAAGTGAAACTGCCGGTACTCGAAACCGAGGCGGCAGCGCTGAACGAAGTCTTCATCACATATATTACTACCAAACGACCATTTGTCTTACTGAAGGTGGCAGCCAGCCTCGACGGCAAGATCGCCACAGTGACCGGCGAGTCACGCTGGATTACCAATGAGCGCTCGCGCTTGCTTGTGCACCAGCTGCGAGATCAGGTGGATGGCGTTATGGTAGGCATCAATACGGTGCTCCGAGACGATCCTCTCCTTACCACCCGACTCCCTGGCGGTGGGGGACGAGACCCCATGCGGATTGTCGTGGATACCCACCTGCGGATACCGTGCGAAGCGAGAGTCCTGACCGCCTCGAACACAGCCTGCACGCTGATTGCGACCACGCCTGAGGCACCACGTGAGAAACGTCTCCAACTTGAAGCCGCTGGCGCACAAATCTTGGTCATCGAAGGGGAGGGGCCTGGGGTGCCCTTGCGGCCGCTGATGGAGCAGCTGGGAGCCATGCAAGTGACCTCGATCTTGCTTGAAGGTGGTGGCGAGCTGCACAGCGCTGCATTGCGTGCTGGTATCGTCGACAAAGTCTGGTACTTCTTAGCGCCAAAGCTGATTGGCGGGCGCGCCGCCCCGCCAGCGATCGGTGGAGAGGGGTTTGCACGCCTGGAGGAGGCAGTCACACTCGAACGTATGCAGGTCAAACAGCTTGATGGTGATCTGCTCATCGAAGGCTACGTGCGGCGAGGGTAAGTCATGTTCTCTGGGATTATTGCAGAAGTGGGCACGGTGAAAGCCTATGAAGAGAACAGAGAGGCAGCGTCGTTGACCATCGAGGCCTCGCCAGCGTTCAATAACGTGGCCATAGGCGAAAGCATTGCGGTCAACGGCGTCTGTCTCACTGCTGTGGACCACCGCGAGAGTACGTTCGTCCTCGACGTCTCTCCGGAGACGTTGCGCGCGACCAATCTTGGGGAATTGCGACCGGGGAACGGTGTCAATCTGGAACGGTCGCTGTGTTTGAACGATCGCATCGGCGGCCACCTGGTGAGCGGACATGTTGACGGGGTGGGGCGAATCACCGACAAACGCCGCGAGGCGAACGCGCTACACTATGACATGCAAGTGCCTATGGACCTGATGCGCTACATTGTACCGAAAGGCTCAATCGCGGTCGACGGCATTAGTCTTACAGTCGTGGCCTGCCGTCCGGATGGGTTCCAGGTTACCATCATTCCGCACACAGCAGCGGTCACCACTATTGGATCCAAAGCGCTCGGGGCGACGGTGAACATCGAATGTGATATGATAGGCAAATATGTCGAGCGAGCGCTCCAGGCACGATTGGAGGGCGAAGGTGCGGACGCGGTCGAGCTGCGGGCGGCCTTATGGCGCCGACACGGGATCGCTGAGTAGGGCACGAAGAACGGGAGTTGCCCATGTCATTCAATACGATTGAGGAGGGTATCGCGGACATCCAGGCCGGCAAGATGATCGTCTTGTGCGACGATGAGGATCGGGAAAACGAAGGGGATTTAACGATTGCCGCTGAACGGGTGACACCTGCTGCCATCAACTTCATGGCCAGATATGGGCGCGGGCTGATCTGTCTAGCGCTCACCGAAGAGCGTGCCGATACCTTGCGATTACCCCTCATGGTGACGAACAATCGAGCCCCTTTCGGCACCGCCTTTACCGTTTCGATCGAAGCACGTAGAGGTGTCACGAACGGCATCTCCGCCGCCGACCGCGCCAGGACCATTCTGACCGCCATCGACCCCGCCAGCAAACCCGAGGATCTGGTTCGCCCAGGCCGTGTGTTTCCGCTGCGAGCGAAAAAGGGAGGGGTATTGGTCCGGGCAGGGCAGACCGAAGGCTCCGTGGATCTGGCGCGTCTGTCAGGGCTCACGCCTGCGGCGGTTATCTGTGAGGTCATGGATGAGGACGGCACCATGGCACGCGGTCCCCAGCTCCTAGAGTTTTGCCGCCTGCATGGGCTCAAAATCACCACTATCCAAGATCTCATTCGCTATCGCTTACAGACTGAATCGTTCATAAAAGAGATGGCACGGACGCAACTGCCTACTCCCTTTGGCATCTTCCAGACGATCGCCTTCGAGAGTGAGATCGACGGCCAATGCCATGTGGCGCTGGTGATGGGAGAAATCAAGCCGGATCGTGATATCCTGGTGCGTGTCCACTCGCAATGTTTGACCGGCGACGTATTTGGGTCGTATCGCTGCGATTGTGGGGAACAGCTACAGGCGGCCCTGCAATTGATCGCCCAGGAAGGTAGCGGGGTATTGCTGTACTTGCAGCAAGAGGGGCGTGGCATCGGGCTGATGAACAAGCTGAGAGCATACGCCCTGCAAGACCAGGGGCATGACACCGTCGAAGCCAATGCGGCGCTGGGATTCAAACCAGACCTGCGCGATTATGGCATCGGCGCCCAGATTTTGCGCGCCCTCGGGATCGGCCGCATGCGCCTATTGACGAACAATCCGCGCAAGATCGTCGGCCTTGAAGGTTACGGTCTGCAGATCATCGATCGCGTCCCGCTGGAGATGCCGCCGCGCCAAGACAATATCCGCTACTTGCGCGCTAAGCAGGAGAAGCTCGGCCATCTCATGAACCATTTAACTTCGAGTGGCTGGGATGCGGGTAGCTAAGAAATCCCGTAGGATCGGAGAACGTGCGCACACGAGCACAATTATTCAGGCAACCCAGCCGTGGGAGACCGGTGGATGGCGCGGGTGATCGAGGGAAAGCTGTGGGGAGAAGGTCTGCGCTTTGGCATCGTCGTGAGTCGCTTTAACGGCTTTATTACCGAGCGTTTGCTGGAAGGCGCCATCGATGGGTTGGTTCGACATGGCGTACGTGATGAAGACATCGAGGTGTTGCGAGTACCCGGTTCGTTTGAGATCCCGGTGATCGCCAAACGCCTCGCTATGCTCAATCGGTACGACACCATCATTTGTCTGGGCGCCGTCATCCGGGGGGCCACGCCACATTTTGACTACGTCGCGGGGCAGGTGTCGAGTGGTATCGCCAACATAGCCCTCGAAACTGGTGTGCCGTGTATATTCGGCATACTCACTACAGAAACCATCGAGCAAGCGATCGAACGATCTGGCACGAAAATGGGCAATAAAGGTTGGGAAGCGGCGCTTTCGGCAGTTGAGATGGCGAATGTGCTGGCCCAACTGCAAGGAAAAACCTAAGATGGGAACACGGCGGAAAGCGCGGGAGTTGGCTGTGCAGCTGCTTTACCAACACGATCTCGCGAAGATGGCCCCTGAGGAAGCGATGTGCCTATTTTGGGAGTATTTCCCCGTCAATCTGGACATCCGCGAGTTTTGCGAACAACTCGTACTCGGCACACTTGACCGCCTCACATTGATCGATGAGCTCCTCAGCGAAGCTAGCGAAAACTGGGCCCTGCATCGGATGAGCGTGGTCGACCGCAATATCCTTAGGCTCGCGACCTATGAACTTCTTGACCGACCGGATATTCCCCCTAGTGTGAGCCTCAACGAGGCGATCGAGATCGCCAAGAAATACAGCACTCCAGATGCGGCGGTCTTCATTAATGGGGTATTGGATCGCGTCAAGCGGATGGTCTACCCGGTCGGGCGGTGACCTACCCCAGCCTCCGACATGATCGAGATGCTCAGTGCTCTACATGGGTTTGAATTTGCCGATACATCCCTCGACAAGAGGGGCAATGCGTCCCGCATGAAAAATCTGCATCTGGAGGATAGGTGATATCTCCAGACTAGAGGTAACATCGATCGGCCCGACCACGTCGCAGCCCAAGCCACGTGATCGGTGGGGGGTGTCGGATGAAAGGGGTTGAGCTCTCGGTCATGGTCGCCTTGGGAGCAGGGTTGCTCTCGTTCTTATCTCCGTGTGTCTTGCCACTGGTTCCATCCTATCTGTCATTTATCGCCGGCGTATCATTCGATGACTTCAAACGTACCCAGTCCGACAGTAAACTGTTGCGGAAGGTGGTGCTGAATTCATTGTTGTTCATCGTCGGCTTCTCGACCGTTTTCATGACCTTGGGGCTGTCGTTTAGCCTGGTAGGGCAAGTGCTAATCCAGTATCAAGAGGCCATCCGTATGGTTGCCGGCCTATTGATTGCCTTCTTTGGCGTCTATATCTCCGGCACACTCGAATATCTGGCGAAGGTGGCGGATGTCGTGGAGAAGCGTTGGGGCGAGCAACCAGGGTTGGGCCTTATCCCCATCCTCTGTCGTCCATTGCTCGTTGGGCGCTATTTGACGCGCAGCCTGCAATTCCACATTGGCAATCGACCGGCAGGGTATGTGGGAGCGATGCTAGTAGGTTTCTCTTTTGCAGTCGGCTGGACCCCATGCGTGGGGCCGATTCTGGGTGCCATTCTGGCACTGGCCAGTTCAACCGCCCACATCACCTCCGGCCTCCTGCTGCTTGGCGCCTATTCGGTCGGACTTGGTATTCCATTTCTGTTGAGCGCCGTCGCCGTCAACTCCTTTTTTCATTTCTTCAGCAAGTTTAAACGCTACATCGAAATCGTCCATATCGGGGGAGGACTGCTCCTCATCTTGGTGGGCATTTTGATCTTTACTGGTTACCTAAGCGTTCTCAACAGCATCGCTATCCAATTCACCCCAGCGTGGCTATGGGAACGTCTGTAAGACTCTCAGCCCTTGCGGCCAAACCACGGTGCGTGTGTGGCTCCGGTCATGCACGCCTTGACAGCAAGCGGCGTGAGGGACTATATTTGCGCACGATACGTGATGGTCTTGTGGATCCATGGCGCACGTGAGGTCCGCATGCCAGGTTCAGCGTCGGAGGAGCGGCTCAGGCGCGCATGCAGGGCAAAATCTCCAGACGGTCCGTTGGCAGCTCCCGGCATACCCTATGGACGATAGGGCGATGTCGCATTCACCCCTATGGGGCTCACCCCCACGCTCATCGAGGGGCTCGAAGCTTCCCCCGCCGGATTTTCCTCCATTTACGATCACACGGTGGGTTTCGTCTCATCACTGCCCTGGTGCTATTTCAGAATTATGTTGCTAGGGAGTGGTATTTTGTACCTGTGATTGGCCGATGACAGGCATACTTCCCATTCTGAGGGAGAGGCATGCATGGGTGAAAAAGCTGAGAGCGGTGAAGGCCTAGAGCACGTCGTTCATATCGACCTGGACAAGGACAAAGCCTATCTCCATGATAGTGACAGTGAGATCTCGGAGGCGCTCCCTCAAGAAATGGTCGTCGCCGAAGAGCTGGACGAAGTGGTGACGAGCTTTGAGGAGTTAGACCTGGAGATCGACGACCTTCCAGAGGCGACTGAAGACGGGCCTGAACCCGCGATAGAACTCCTGGATGCCAGCCAGGCTGAGGACGGGAATGAACCAGAAGCCGAGGCTCCCGAATACAGCAAGGATGACCCAGTACTCTTGTATTTGCGAGAGATGGGCGCCGTGCCCCTCTTGCGACCGGATGAGGAGGTTGATATCGCACAACGGACCGAGCAGGCGGCCGAAGAGGTCCAGCGCTTGCTCCTGAAGAGCCCATTGGCCGCTCGCCCAGCGCTGTGGGAAGGTGTGCGCAGTAAGACCGACACGAGTCCCGTGCAACCTCCCGATCAACCCACGCTGGCCGGGAACGATGCTCCGCCGTCGCTCACACCCCAGGAACGGGCTGATCTCATTCGCCAGTGGCAGGGACGTGCAGGCCGGACGAAGGCCGGCAGAGGACTGGTCAAGCGCCCCGGCACGAGTGTTCCAACCAGACTCCCCGACCTACTTGCCAAGCTACAATTGACCAACGAGGAAGTGCTGCAGGCCGTCCGACGCGTCCTACAGTGGGAGGACTGGCTATCCACCGGGCATCATGCTGAAGTGGAAGCGCTGATCGGCACAGCGCATCAACACCTACCAGGAGTGGCCAAGCTACTGCGCCAAGCAACGAACAAGCTGGACACACTGAAGGGTGAGATGGTCCAAGCTAACCTACGGCTGGTGGTAAGCATCGCCAAGAAATATATGAATCGCGGTCTGCCCTTGTTGGACCTTATCCAAGAAGGCAACATCGGCTTGATGAAGGCAGTCGAGAAGTTCGATTATAGACGTGGCTATAAGTTCAGTACCTATGCCAGTTGGTGGATTCGCCAGGCAATCGCCCGGGCGATTGCAGAGCAAGTGCGCACCGTACGCATCCCAGTGCATATGACGGAGACACTCAGTCGCGTCAATCGCATCACACATGAGCTCGTCCAGGTCGTCGAGCGCAAGCCGACACCAGAGGAACTGGGGCACCGCCTTGACCTTCCGGCCGACAAGGTTCGAGAGATTCTCGCCATCGTGAATAAACCCATCTCCCTGGAAACACCGGTGGGAGACAGTGATAGTCAACTTGCAGACTTCATCGAAGACACCACCTTTGGATCGCCCTTAAACTTCGTCTTGGATCAGGATCTGGCCCATAACATCGCCCGTATTCTCAGCACGCTCACCCCCCGTGAAGAACAAGTCCTGCGCATGCGTTTCGGCATCGGTGGCGAGGCTGTGCATACCTTGGAGGAAATCGGCAAAGGGTTCCACTTGAGCCGAGAGCGGATTCGTCAGATTGAGGTCAAGGCGCTCAAAAAACTACGGCATCCTTGCCGGAGTCGAGGACTGCGTACTTTCCTGGAAAACTGAGCTGGGGTGAACGGGACTTTCGGCTTTACGGGCTTGTGTCACTTCTGTTAAGGTGTGCTGGAGCGTTCAAGCGTGGACAGCTCCAGCCGCTTTGGCACCTCGACCGATGCCATGCCTACCCGATGTCTGCAACCATTCGCAGGTGCTTCAAACCGCCACAACCTTGACGCCAACTCACGCACGAGGGAGGAGCCGTGAACGGGACAGCCGGCAAAGTCATTGCAATCAAAGGCGCCCGCGAACATAACCTGAAGGATATCGATGTTACTATCCCGCGCGACCAGCTGGTCGTCATCACTGGCCTGAGCGGTTCCGGCAAGTCGTCCCTGGCCTTCGACACGATTTATGCCGAGGGACAGCGCCGGTACGTGGAGTCCTTGTCCGCGTATGCCCGGCAGTTCCTGGAACAGATGGATAAGCCTGACGTCGATCTGATTGAGGGGCTATCACCAGCGATTTCCATTGAGCAAAAAACCACAAGCAAGAATCCACGCTCCACCGTGGGCACGGTCACGGAAATTTACGATTACCTCCGTCTCCTCTTCGCGCGCGTTGGGATCCCCCACTGCTACCGCTGCGGATGTATCATCGCGACGCAGACGGTGCAACAGATCGTCGATCAAGTTATGCAGCTGCCAACGACCTTGCGCATCCAGGTGCTGTCCCCCCTGGTGCGAGGACGCAAAGGAGAATATCGCAAGGAGCTTGAAGAATTACGCCGGCAGGGGTATACCCGCGCCCGTGTGGATGGGGAGATTCGCGAGCTGACTGAGAAAATCGATCTCGACAGGATGAAAAACCATACGATTGCGGCGGTCATCGACCGCCTAATCATCAAGCCGGGGATCGAAAAGCGCCTGGCGGATTCCATCGAGACCGCGATGAACCTCGCTGACGGTATCGTAGCCATCGACACAATGGACGGCAACGAGCTTGTCTTCAGCGAGAAATTCGCCTGTATTACCTGTGGCATCAGCTACGCCGAGCTCACCCCACGGCTGTTTTCATTCAACAGTCCACACGGGGCCTGCCCCGAATGCGATGGGTTGGGCTTTAAGCAACACCTCGACATCGACTTCATCGTCCCAGACTGCAGTAAATCACTCCGTCATGGGGCGATTAAACCCTGGGATGGACAGCCACCGGTGTATCTGCAACAGATGCTGGAAGCGCTGGCTGGTCACTATGGTTTCGATCTTGACACCCCCTTCGACCAGCTCGGTAGTACCGTGCAGGACGTCATCCTGTATGGCTCGCGCGGCGAAAAGATCCGGTTTTTCTACGATAAGGGGGGCAAACGCCATCATTATCAGCAGGAATTCGAAGGGGTGGTGCCGTCTCTGGAGCGCAAGTACCTCACTGAACGCGAAACGTATGAGGGTGAGGACCTCGAATCATACATCAGCCTCAGGCCTTGCGCACGGTGTCAGGGTGCACGCCTTCGCCCGGAAAGCTTGGCAGTGAAGATTGCCGGCAAATCGATCGCCGAGGTCACCGCCTTTTCGGTGCGGCAGGCACTGCAATTCTGCAGTGCCCTTCAATTGACGCCCCAGCAGCTGTTCATTGCCGAACGCGTCCTGAAGGAGATTCGCGAGCGGCTCCAGTTTCTCGTCAACGTCGGCCTCGATTACCTGACCCTCGATCGCGCCGCTGCTACACTTTCGGGGGGGGAAGGCCAGCGGATTCGCCTGGCCACTCAGATCGGCTCAAGTCTTGTCGGCGTCTTGTATATTCTCGATGAGCCCAGTATCGGCTTGCATCCGCGTGATAACCGACGCTTACTTGAAACGCTCGAACATTTGCGGGATTTGGGCAACACCGTGATTGTCGTCGAACACGACCGCGACACTATTGTCGCCGGGGACTATGTCATCGATCTTGGCCCCGGGGCGGGCGTCCATGGTGGGTATATCGTGGCACAGGGAACCCCGGAAGAAATCTGCCGCGACGACTCGTCAATCACTGGACAATATCTCTCGGGTCGCCTGGATATTGCTGTCCCTGTTACGCGACGACCTGGGAATGGAAAATTCCTCACGCTCGTTGGCGCCTCCGAAAATAATCTACGCGATATCACCGTGAAGATCCCACTCGGCGTCTTCACGTGTATTACGGGGGTCTCCGGGTCCGGCAAAAGCACCCTGCTCATCGATGTGTTGTATCGCGCACTGGCGCAACGGCTCTATCGCAGCCCACACAAGCCTGGTCGCCACCAGGAGCTCTGCGGCGTCGAGCACATCGACAAAGTCATCGATATCGACCAATCGCCCATCGGCCGCACACCGCGGTCCAACCCCGCGACGTATACGGGTGTGTTCACCGATATCCGCAACCTGTTCTCACAAGTGCCAGAAGGTCGCATGCGCGGCTACAAGCCCGGCCGTTTCAGTTTTAACGTCAAAGGGGGACGCTGTGAAGCCTGCCAGGGCAACGGTGTCCTCAAGATCGAGATGCATTTTTTGCCCGACATCTATGTCAATTGCGACATCTGCAAGGGCAAGCGCTTCAATCGCGAAACGTTGGAGATCAAATACAAAGGCAAAAGTATCGCCGAAGTGCTCGAGATGACCGTCGATGAAGCGCTGGCGTTCTTCGCTAACGTACCGCCGCTGAAGGACAAGTTGGAGACCCTATCGGATGTGGGCTTAGGTTACATCACGCTCGGCCAGGCGGCCACAACCCTGTCCGGTGGTGAGGCCCAGCGGGTAAAGCTCGCCAAAGAATTGAGTCGCCGCAATACCGGTCGCACTCTCTACATCCTCGATGAACCGACGACTGGCCTGCATTTCGCCGACATTCAACAACTGCTCCATGTGCTCAATCGTCTCGTTGACCTAGGCAACACGGTGCTAGTCATCGAGCACAACTTGGATGTGATGAAGACTGCCGACTATATCATCGACCTAGGCCCCGAGGGAGGTGACGCGGGAGGAGAAGTAGTCGCCAGCGGTACGCCGGAGGAAGTGGCTCGGGTGCAGTACTCGCATACTGGACAGTTCCTGTCGGACGTGTTACGAAGCCCCAGTGCACGCAACTTAGCGATTGCCACGTAAGTAGCCGTGACATCACCCCCTCCTTCATAAGGATAGAGCCAGCTTCTCGGCTCTCGTCCACGCCCAGAAGATATGCGGACGCTAAAACTTGTGGTAGAATACGATGGATTTGATTACTGCGGCTGGCAAGTGCAATCTGAGGTTCCAACTCTGCAGGGTGTGGTCGAAGCAGCCCTGGAGAAGATCCTCGGGGAGCACGTCCGCATCCATGGGGCAGGGCGGACCGATGCCAAGGTGCATGCTTTGGGGCAGGTGGCGAGTTTTCGGTGTCCCTCCGATATCCCTGCCACAGCCCTGCAGCGGGCCTTGAACAGTCTCTTGCCACGTGATGTGGTGGTGCATGAGGTGCAGGATGTCCCGGTGGATTTTCATGCGCGCTTTTCGGCGCTCGGCAAGGTGTACACCTATCGAATTCTCAATCGACCCACACGAGCGCCATTGCAGTTACGCTATACCTGGCATATCCCACAGGCATTGGACGTACCAGCGATGGCGCTGGCGGCACTGAGCCTACATGGGACTCACGACTTTAGATCGTTCCAGGCGACGGGAAGTGAGGTCAAGACGACCGAACGCACCTTGCTGGAGCTGGGTATCGCCCGCGAGGGGGATGAGATTGTGGTTTCCTGTGCGGCCAACGGTTTTCTGCGTCACATGGTACGCAACCTCGTCGGAACGTTGATCGAAGTGGGACGGGGGATGCGGTCGCCAGTTGATGTCAAACGTATTCTGGACGGTTGCGATCGTCAATTAGCCGGGGTTACGGCTCCGCCTCAAGGTCTTTGTCTGATGCGAGTCATGTACCCGGCAAAGGAGCACGCCTGCACCGACGCAGATGCCGGCTCATAACCCCTGCGCCCTGGTCTGCACTCGTCGTGACTGCTTTGACCGCCTCTTTTGGAGATTAGGCAGATGTATTATCCTTCCTTCGACGCATTCAAAGCGAAGGCGAGTCAGGGTAACCTGATTCCGGTCTATCGCGAAATCATGGCAGACCTCGAAACCCCGGTGGCGGCTTTTCTGAAACTGGACCGGGGAGATTTTTCATTCCTCCTGGAAAGTGTCGAGGGCGGGGAAAAATGGGGTCGCTACTGCTTCTTGGGGGGTGAGCCATCAATCGTCTTTCAGAGCAAGGGCCGGCGCGTGGAGATCACCCGTGACGGGCATGCAGAAGTTCAGGAGGGCGTGGACCCTCTGGACGCCCTCAAACAACTGATGGGGGCATTCCATCCCGTCGAGGTCGAGGGTCTGCCCCGTTTCTTCGGCGGTGCAGTCGGCTATCTCAGCTATGACATGGTGCGCTTTTTCGAGCGTCTACCGGATCAGACCGTCGATGACCTCAACGTTCCAGACTCGATGTTCATGCTTACGGACACGATCGTGATCTTCGATCATATGCTCCAAAAGATCAAAGTGGTCTCCAATGCTCTGGTCGACGGTCCGCCAGAGAAAGCTTACCAACAGGCGATTGCCAAAATCGAACAGCTGATCGCGCGCTTGCGCCAGCCCCTCCCACCGCGACCAGCACGGCAACTGCCTGAGGGGCCGTTGGCACTGACCTCAACCTTCGCCAAACAGGCCTATGAACGGGTTGTGGAGCGTGCCAAGGAATACATCCGCGCCGGCGACATCATCCAAGTAGTGCCGTCTCAGCGCCTGGAGGCCGCAATCGATGTCGATCCCTTCGATATCTATCGCACCCTGCGGACGGTGAATCCCTCACCCTACATGTTTTACCTCAAATTTCGCGATCTCCGGCTCGTCGGCTCATCACCAGAGGTCAATGTTCGCCTGGAGGGCTCGCTCATCGAGCTGCGGCCGCTTGCCGGGACGCGGCGTCGAGGACGGCACGCCGCCGAAGACCAGGAAATCACCGCCGAACTGATGCAAGACCCCAAGGAGCGGGCCGAGCACATCATGCTCGTGGATTTGGGGCGCAACGATGTCGGCCGCGTGGCCAAGATTGGCAGCGTCAAAGTCACCGAGCTGCTGCAGGTCGAAAAGTACTCCCATGTCATGCATCTAGTCTCACATGTGGTGGGTGAGCTGGCGGCAGGCAAAGACTGCTACGATGTCATGCGCGCCACCTTTCCGCAGGGGACGGTTTCGGGCGCACCGAAGATCCGCGCCATGGAAATCATCGAAGAGCTAGAGCCGACGAAGCGCGGCCCCTACGCCGGTGCCGTCGGTTACTTCAGCTATTCGGGGAACATGGATACCTGCATCGCATTACGCACCATGACGGTCAAGGGCAATACCGCCTTCGTACAAGCCGGTGGTGGCGTGGTGGCGGATTCGGTGCCAGAGCTGGAATACGAAGAAACGCTGAACAAAGCCAGGGCGTTGATGCGGGCCATCGAATTGGCGCGGGCAGGGATTGAATAACGGCGCTCCTGTCGGTCAGGCAAGCCTGAGCACTAATGCCATTGATCGCAGATGAAGGGGGGATGGGCATGATCGTGGCCGCGATCGGCAAGTTAGTTGAGCAGCAGGACTTGACAGAAGAGGAAGCCGCGCAAGCCATGCGGCAGATCATGGAGGGAGGAGCTACCCCAGCCCAGATCGCCGCCTTCCTCATCGCCCTGCGCAGCAAAGGGGAAACCATCGAGGAGATCACCGGCTGCGCCCGGGTTATGCGGGAAAAAGCCACGACCATCCGAGCACCCTACCCCAATGTGATCGATACCTGCGGTACCGGCGGAGACGGCTCGCAAACCTTTAATATCTCGACTACGGCGGCGTTTGTCGTGGCCGGGGCTGGCGTGCCGGTTGCCAAACATGGCAACCGCGCCATGTCGAGTCGTTGCGGTAGCGCAGATCTCCTGCAGGCACTAGGGGTGACGATCGAGCTCGGCCCCGAGAGGGCCGAGACGTGTCTGGCGGAGGTGGGTATCACATTTCTCTTCGCACCCCTGTTCCACAGCGCCATGCGACATGCTATCGGCCCGCGACGCGAGATCGGTGTGCGTACCATCTTTAACATCCTCGGCCCACTTACCAATCCAGCTGGGGCGAAGCGGCAGCTTTTGGGCGTCGCTCAGCAGCAGTTCGCTGAGCCCATGGCCCGAGTGTTGGGCAACCTCGGTTCCACGCGAGCCTTTGTGGTGCATGGCGCCGATGGTCTGGACGAAATCACCATCAGCGGGGACACCCAGATCACCGTCCTCGATGAAGGCCGGATTACCTCATATACCATTACCCCTGAGCAATTCGGGCTCCGCCGCGCTCCTCTGGGCGCCATATCGGGCGGAGAGGCCCCACAAAACGCAGACATCACCATGGCAATACTGGAAGGGAAGCTGGGGCCTCATCGGGATGTGGTCTTACTCAATGCCGCAGCAGCACTCGCCGTCGCTGGCTCTGCTACCGATCTGGAGGCAGGTCTGCGGTTGGCGGCGCATGCGATCGATTCCGGAGCCGCCCTAGAAAAACTGCGACGCCTGCAACGTTTCACGGCGTAGCGACCACCGATACTAGGCCCCATTAACCATTCCCGCAGCTCAGGTGTCAGCATGACATTACCCCTTACCGGGTTGCGCGTCCTGGATTTGAGTCGAGTACTGTCGGGTCCATACTGCACCATGCTGCTGGCCGACATGGGTGCCGAGGTCATCAAGGTCGAGGTCCCTGGCGAAGGGGACCTCACGCGCGGCAAAGGTGACCCGGAGTCAGAGGCCCGTGGTGGGCAGCCTGTATTCTTCGATCTGAATCGCAACAAGAAGAGCCTCACCCTCAATCTCAAGGCCGAAGCGGGAAAAGAAGTCTTCAAGCATTTAGCCGAGACCGCGGATGTACTGGTGGAGAACTATCGGCCGGATGTCATGGATCGGCTGGGCTTGGGGTACACGGTCCTCAGACAGATCAATCCCCGGTTAATCTATTGCGGCATCTCCGGATTTGGGAAGACCGGGCCATACAGCCTCTGGCCAGCTTACGACCAAATCGCCCAAGGGATGTCAGGGCTGATGAGCGTCACTGGCGATCGCCATAGTGCTCCGATGCGTGTGGGGGTATCCATCGCTGATACGATTGCCGGGCTCTTCGCGACCTGTGGGATTTTACTGGCTTTGACGCATCGTCAGCACACTGGGCGGGGGCAGGAAGTTGAAGCGAACCTCCTCGATGGCCTCATCAGCATGTTCACAGCCCGCGCCGCAAATTTCCTTGAAAGCGGCGTGCTAGTTCCCCCGGTGGGCAACCATCTCCATGACCTCGGCCCAGCCGGGACGTTCGAGACGCAGGACGGGCACATCAACATCACCGCCTGGCCCAATGCGGCGTTTCGTCGTTTGTGTGTGGCTCTCGAGTTGGGAGAGTTGTGGACCGACAGCCGCTTTACCACGCCCCACCGACGCACCACACATCGTGATACGCTTACCGACATCCTCAACACCACGCTGCGGCAACGGACCACAGCGGACTGGATGGGTATCCTCCATGAACATCACATCCCCTGCGGCCCGATTCTCAATCTACAACAAGTCTTCGCGGACCCACAGGTACAGCATAACGGCATGGTGCTCGAGCACCACCATCCCACGGCCGGGCATCGACGGTTGCTCGGGTTTCCGATGCGGCTAAGCGACGCGCAGGTGGATATTCACCTCCCAGCCCCGGCGTTGGGCGAGCATACAGAATCGCTACTGACCAGGTTAGGCTACTCTCCAGAACGGATTGAAGAGCTCCGGCGTGACGAGGTGCTATAGGCACTCGTGTAGACGCTGCGGCGACCGGCTCAGCAGAGCGGTTTTTCCCTGATGCATCGCCGATTCAGACCATGGATCATGTCCGTGCCTATGCGCTCACGCAATCTGCGCAGTAAAACTCATGGGACGGCTGGTAATTCATGCACTCATCGCCTCTCACCTGAGAGCTACCTGGAGAAGAGGATTTCGTCGGGGACAGACGACCCCCTCCTATCTGCTTGGTCTGACGATTTTACGATTTCACTACTGTGGACCAACGACGCCGTGCCCACAGCCAGATCCCAGCGACCACGCCAGCCGCCGTGGTATCCGCCAAAAGGTCATATCCACTCATGACGCGGTTGGGTGTAAACGCTTGGTGGAGTTCATCAGAGGCACCGTAGAGAACGACCAGGATGACTGCCCATATGGCGAGCCATGAAATGGAGGCGCGTATAGCATATGTCAAGGACAAAGCGCGAATCAGCAAAAAGGTGAGGCCACCGAATTCGATGAAGTGACAGAGCTTGTCAAAGTAGGGTAGATCAAAGCTTGAGACCAATGGCGGATCTGACAGAGACGAACCGATGGAAATGCCACCAGCATAGAGAGCAACCAATAGCCAAGCAGCTGTAGACCGAAGAACCAATTGCATCCTCGGAACATGTCCTTTTCTGTGAAGAAGTCACCGTGTGGGCAACGACTTTGCCTCAGTAAAGATGCTGTTGGTACTGCACTTTACAGGGTCTTCACAAGAGTATAACAAATTACCCTGGCAGGCGGAAAGAAAATGTGCTGATGCCTCTCACTTGCCTCCGTGATGTCTTTCCCATGAAGGGGCTGAATCCCCACCGCGAGAGGCTCGACAATGATCTGGCACTGTGCTATTGTGACCACATTTCCTGGCGATTTATAGGGGCGAGAGCATTCATGGGCGGAGCGATGAACGCTGTGAGGCAAACGACCATCACCGCTGAAGCACTTCAGCAAGCGCGGCGTGTGCTTGACCTGGAAAGCGAGGCGATCGCACGGCTCCATGAACGCCTGGATGCAGAATTTCTCAAGGGCGTGGAAATGATCGGTCAATGTCAGGGTCGCCTCGTGGTTACTGGCATGGGAAAATCCGGCCTGATCGGGCGCAAGATCGCGGCCACGTTCGCTAGCCTCGGCATCCCAGCCTTTTTCCTGCATCCCGCTGATGGCGCCCACGGCGATGTCGGCATGGTAGCGCGCGGCGATGTCTTGCTTGCGGTATCGAATAGTGGTGAAACCGAAGAGATTTTGCGTCTGCTACCGATCATCAACAATCGTTTCGGTCTAAAGCTAATCTGCATCACTGGTAGCCCGCATTCAACGCTCGCGAAGCGCAGCGATGTCGTGCTCAACGTGCAGGTCTCACAGGAGGCCGGCCCCTTTGGCTTGATCCCAACCGCCAGTATCGCGGCAACTTTAGCCATGGGTGATGCACTGGCCATCGCGGTGATGACACATTGCGGGTTTGAGCAGGGAGATTTCGCGCTGTTCCACCCGGGTGGCCATCTTGGGCGCTGTATCACGCTGATGGTCAGGGATTTAATGCACTGCGATGACGAAATCCCACGCGTGGCCGAGAATGCTTCGCTGCATGAGGTGATCATCGAGATGTCTGTCAAGCGCTTGGGCCTAACCTGCGTCGTTGACGGTACCGGGCGCCTGCAGGGACTCATCACCGATGGTGACTTGCGGCGATCGATGGAACGAATTGCCGACTTGAGGCGTCTAAGAGCCTGTGAGCTAATGAGCAAGCATCCCAAGACCGTTGGGCTTGCCACCCCAGCCGTTGAGGCACTAGCCCTCATGGAGAAATACTCGATCACCTCTCTATTGATCATTGATGCTGATACGAGACCGATTGGTGTGCTGCATGTGCATGACCTGCTTAAAGCTGGATTGACGTGACGATGCTGACACTTCTCGAACGCGCACGTAAGACCCGCCTGTTGATGATGGATGTGGATGGTGTCCTCACTGATGGGCGGCTTATCCAGGATGGCCACGGCCGTGAGTTAAAAGTGTTCGATGTCAAAGATGGCCATGGCATCGTCATGGCGCACCGTGCCATGCTGCGCACCGCGCTTATTAGTGGACGAGCATCTGAGACGATTACG
This sequence comes from uncultured Nitrospinota bacterium, assembly GCA_963707985.1. Classification (GTDB taxonomy): domain Bacteria; phylum Tectomicrobia; class Entotheonellia; order J063; family CAVPRW01; genus CAVPRW01. The sequence continues at coordinate 33,734 of CAVPRW010000034.1, forward strand.
TATCGCGCCGAAGAGTTAGGGATTAAGTTGGTGTTCCAGAAAGTCTGGAATAAACTCGAAGTCTATGAGAAAATCTTAGTGGACACTGCACTTACCCATGACGAGGTAGCATATATCGGGGATGATTTGATCGACATCCCCTTGTTGCAACGGGTAGGCCTGTCGGTGGCAGTCGCTGACGCTGTAGATGAGGTCAAAGCCGCCGCTCATTTGGTGACACAGCGCCCCGGCGGTCAGGGGGCTGTGCGTGAAGTGATCGAGTTCATCCTCAAGGCCCAGGGCCATTGGGACGGCCTGATTGAGCGCTATACCAGAGCCTGACCGTTGAAGGGGACATTATGGTCACTAAGCTAAGGACCAATACCACCCACATCACACACTTGCTCACCGAGAGCAAAGGATTCACCTTGATTGAAATCATGGTGGTCATCATCATTCTCGGCTTGCTTGCCACGTTGGTCATCCCGAACATCACTGGATATACCGAAAAGGCCAAACGTGAAAAGGCGCGTGCTGACATCGCCAGTCTTGAAGGCGCGCTAGAGCTGTTTAAAGCCGACAACGGTTTCTATCCCACCACCGAACAAAGCCTCGACGCGCTGATCGTCAAGCCGTCGACCGGACGTGTGCCGGCGAAGTGGATGGATGGTGGCTACTTCAAGAAAGGGGTTCCCCTAGACCCATGGGGCAATCGGTATGTGTATTTCGCACCAGGGCGTCGTGGGGAAGGCTATGAGATCATCTCGGTGGGGACCGACGGACAGGAAAGCGATGATGACATCTCGAGTTCAGATCATCTGGACTCAGGACGGGCTGTCGCTCGTTGAACTCTCCATCGTCATCCTCCTCCTCAGCTTCCTGCTGCTCCTCAGTATTCCCCGGTTCGGCGCGGTCTTGGTGGGGCAACGACTCAATAGCAGCGGTCATCTGATCACCGGCATGGTCCGCCATCTGTATGAGCAATCGACAGCCAAGCGGCGGGTCTACCGTCTAAACTATCACATCGACGATGGAGAGCTCTGGGTTACCCTCCCGACTGACGAAGGGGAGTTCATCGAGGATCAATCTTCTACCTTTACCCGCCGGCGCAAGCTCCCCACCAGCATTCAGTTTGAGGACGTCGTTACCGCTGCAGAGAAAGTTAAAGAGGGGCAGACCTACACGCAGTTTTTTCCGTCAGGGTTGGTCGATCGCACAATTGTCCATCTCCGCGCCGACGACGGCTCGCAGCTGTCTGTGCTGATCCACCCACTCAACGGCCGAGTAACCATCGAGCCAGGGTATCGTGAACTGGAAGTGGTGCAAAAGCGCTGAGGGATTCACGCTATTGGAAGTCATGGTGGCGCTAGCCATCATCTCCTTCGCGGTGGTAACCTATGTGCATTCGCAAAACATCGGTATAGCCCTGCTCAATGAATCGACAAATGTCACGATGGCCACGCTGCTGGCACAGGGACGCATGGTGGTTTTCGAGAGTAGTGATGTTGCCGGTACCCTGGAGCGGGAAGGAACTTTTGATGACCCTGAATATGCGGCATTTCGGTGGAAGGAGCGGGTGATCTCGACACCCCTGCCGAACATTTTCGAGGCGCATGTGGAAGTCTCTTGGGATGATAATCGTGGACGACGCTCTGTGGAATTGATCACCCTGGTTGCCCGCAAATGATGGCCACGACACCTATCGAGGATCGGGAGCGCTGGCGTGCTGCCGAGGGCTTCACGTTGATGGAGGTAATGATCGCGATTGGGATAATGGCGACCATCCTGGTGATTTTATATGGCGCATACTCCGCCGCTCTCGTGGCGGCAAACGCATGCCGGCACGTGTGAAAATCACCCTTCTATGGGCGGATCAGCGCGGACCGCTCCGCCCATTCGAGATGATGACAGACCTTGTGCTCTCACGCTAGAAGGCCTCGATAAGGTATGGTCAGCTATGGGGATGATCGCAACGATGGCACTCGGACCGCATAGGCAGCGCTCGCCTCGGCTCATGACCGACGAAGCGGGTGTGGCGCTGGTTATCACTCTAGTCATTGTCACACTAGTGGCGATTATCGTCCTCGAGCTGAGCTACCTGATGCGGGTCGATGTCCATGCTTCAACCAATTTTCGCGATGGAGTTAAAGCTTATTATCTGGCCAAGTCCGGTGTGATTATGGTCAAAGAGCTGTTCAGTCGAAATAGCCAGGAACTCGAGGAGCTCAAGGACACCCTCCTTGCCGGAGGTTCCCATACGCTACCGATTGGCGACGGATCGGCCACCGTGCGCGTCATCGACGAAACCGGCAAGATCAACGTCAACGCGCTGGTCATTGACACCGCTTCCCCTCAGCAGGCCGCCGGGGCCCAACTACCCCAGGCGCAGCAGGCCGCTGGGGGCCAACTGCCCCAGGCACAGCAGGCCGCCGGGGCCCAACTGCCCCAGGCACAACGCGGCGGTCAATCCCGTGAGGCCCAAACGGCCAACCCATGGATTCAGCCGATGCAAGACCTCTTTCAGCGGCTGGGCATCGATCCGACGCTCGTCGGTGCTCTTGTTGACTGGATTGATGTTGATGATATTCCCACGGGTTCGGGAGGTGCTGAGAGCAGTTATTACCAAGGTTTGGAGAAGCCCTATAGGGCTAGGAACGGGCCCATGGAAACGATCGCCGAACTCCGCCTCATTAAGGGCTTTACCGATGAGGTACTGCTCAAGCTTGGGGCGCGTCGAGTGGGCGGAATCGTCGACCCTGCCACCAACCTGTATTTAGCCGCGGTGCCGATGCCACCGGGAGGGAGCTGGCGAGTCAATCTCAACACTGCACCAATAGCGATCTTACAAAGCATGACCCGTGAGATGGGGCAGTTCGCCGACGCCATTGTACAGCAGCGGTCACAGCACCGCATCGAAAAGATCGACGAACTCCAACAGGTTGGCGTTAGCGGAGAAGCCTTGCAAAATTTTCAGCAGCTGGGCACTCTGACCAGCCTCTATTACGCGGTTGAGTCCCGTGGCACCGTGGGGGATATGGTGAGACAAATCACCGCTCTGATTCGAATGGGCGGAGATCAAATCAGTCAGACCCTCTACTGGCGAGTGCAGTAGAGAAGGCAGGGGAGTGGATGTGGAGAGCACGTCGACCGCTCGTGTTGGTTGGCTATCTATGCTATACCGTGGCGCTATTTGTATTGTTCACGTATCTTAAATTCCCGAGCCAACAGGTCCGGGCTTTCGTGCTCACGACATTAAATCATCATGGATTGGGACAGATTCGTATTGGGTCAATCCGCCCCTTCTTACCCGCAGGTTTGACGTTCAAGGAGGTGAGTATCACCCATGACGTCGATGGCCATTCGCTCGAACTGATGCGCATGCCAGAACTCCAGGTGCACCTTCGGACTTTATACCCCTTTGCAAATCCGATACGCATTGGCTTTGAAGGAGAGGTATACGGCGGTATGTTCTTGGGTGCGGTCGAGTGGGAACACAACGGTACGGGACCAATGCTAGGCATCCACATCGAGCTGCAAGATATCCGACCGGCAATCCACCCGCTCACGACCAAACTGGGCAATGCCATCGTGGCAGGGAAGCTGGCAGGCACTATCGCCTTACAACTCTCGAATGGGCGTTGGCAAGATGGCAACGGTCGACTGATGCTCCACGGCGAAGCAGGGAATATCGCCGGTCTGACGATCGGCAGCGTCCAACTTCCTGCCCTGACCTACGATCGGCTCACGGTTGAGCTCGTCCTTCAGCAGCGTCATGTGGAGGTGAAAGACGTACAGATGAGTGGTCGCGATTGGCAAGTTACCGTTCAGGGGAGCGTCAGTCTGAATGAGCGCCTGCGACAAAGCCCCGTGGATCTGACCTTGCGCGTGCACACCTCGGAAGCGTTTGAGCAACAGCTTGGACTTGCCGGTATACTCCTGAAGCAGCGCCGCGACCGACTAGGCTCTAGCACCCTTAAGATTAATGGAACACTGGAACATCTCAATCCGGTGCTGTAAGGATCGCACCCCCACATCTAGCAGCTGACAGCCGAGCATTACGTGGTAGAAGAAGCCAGGACAGATTCTTACATCCAACTTTACGGCCCGGCACTGATCATGGTGTCACGATCGGGGGACCGGGCCTCAGAAGAGAAGCTACTTGCTGCAGCACAGCGTGCGGACGTAAGCGATGATATCCTCAATCTGGGGGTCTTTCAGGGAAGCTCCCCAAGGTGGCATCAGGGGAGATTTGCCGACGGAAGCCCCGCCGTTCTTGATGACTTTGAGCATGTCTTCGTCCGACAGCTTGGACATATAGTCTTTGTCGGTATGGTCCCGAGGCTTTGGGTTAAGGGCGGCCGCCGCCGCGCCATCCCCCTTACCCGACTGCCCATGGCACGATACACAAAACTGCCCGTAGAGTTTTTTCCCTTGCTCGACGTCTGCTGCCCGAGCTATAAGAGACGAGCCCAGCACAACTGTACAGAGGGCCATGATGAATAGCATCATCTCATCTAGACGCTTCACTGCTATGCACCTCCTTCACTCACACGTGGTCGACCTGCCTCCATCCAAACCATCGGAGGCATTCTTCAAGGTCGGACAGGAATGCGACTCGGGGGAACCGACGGACGGCCATCTGGCAATTGGCACCACTGCCATCGATACTGACGGCTTAATGATTTGCCCGCACTATAACAGGTCGATATTTGAGCTGTCAAGGTTTCGAGGCTTTCGATCAGCTCTGATAGAGGGGGACACACGTGAGGGAATTGAGTCACGTCAATGACCATGGCAAGGCCCACATGGTAGATGTCGGAGATAAGCCCGACACGGTGCGCGAGGCGCGGGCACGAGGAGCCGTCGTCATGCTGCCCTCGACGTTGGAGCTGATCCAGAATAACGCCTTACAGAAAGGGGACGTGCTGGCGGTCGCGAAAATCGCTGGCATCATGGCCGCCAAGCGTACATCTGAGTTGATCCCACTGTGTCACCCATTGCCGTTGACGAGTGTCGACCTAACGTTTGGCATGGATCCCAGCGCGGGCCGAATCGATATTGAGAGTGTGGCACGTGTGACCGGTAAGACTGGCGTGGAGATGGAGGCGTTGACAGCTGTTGCGGCGGCAGCGCTCACTGTGTATGACATGTGCAAAGCGGTAGACCGCGAGATGTGCATCACGGATGTTCGCCTCATTGAAAAACGGGGGGGGCGGAGCGGTTTCTATCACCGCACGGGGGAGAGGTAGTGACCGGAAAGGTGCGTACAATATACGTCTGCCAGAGCTGTGCCTATCAGAGCAGCAAGTGGCTTGGGCGTTGCCCTGAATGTGAGCAGTGGAGCAGTTTCGTCGAGCAGCGCACGTCGAGGCCAACTCACCACCATACGGGTGCAGGTGGGAAGGCTACGGCGAGGCCCACGGCGATCACCGAGGTGAGCGCTGATGAGGGAGAGCGCTTGCCGACCGGCATTACAGAACTCGATCGCGTGCTGGGCGGCGGCGCCCTACCCGGGATGGTGATACTTGTCGGCGGTGATCCCGGCATCGGCAAATCGACGTTGCTCTTGCAGGTCGCTGGATACATAAGCAGCAGCGGGCAACCTGTACTGTATGTTTCCGGCGAGGAATCGGCCAAGCAAACTCGCCTGCGAGCCGATCGTATCAGCGCCTTATCCGAGCATTTACTCATTCTCCCGGATACGTCGGTGGAGCACATTTTGGAGCACGTTGAACGGTTGCAACCCAGGCTGGTGGTGGTTGATTCAGTCCAGGCCCTGTCTTCGGAGCAGCTTCAATCCGGCGCCGGGAGCATTAGTCAGGTGCGGGACGTAACCGCACGCGTCGTCGAAATGGCCAAAACCGCTGGCATCGCAACCTTCTTAGTAGGGCATGTGACCAAGGATGGGACTCTCGCGGGTCCAAAGGTACTTGAACACATGGTTGATTGTGTACTCTATTTTGAAGGCGAGGCGAGCCAGACGTTTCGTATCTTGCGCGCGGTGAAAAATCGCTTTGGGTCAGTCAATGAAATAGGCGTGTTTGAGATGACGACGGCAGGCCTTCGTGAGGTGTGTAATCCCTCTCAACTTTTTTTGAGGGAGCGTCCAGAAGGCACTTCTGGGTCGGTCGTGGTCTGCACCCTGGAGGGCACCCGTCCTTTACTCATTGAGGTCCAGGCTCTCGCCTCGCCCTCACCCCTGGCCATGCCAAGACGTGTCGCAACCGGGTTTGATGTCAATCGGGTGGCATTGTTGATCGCCATTCTCGAGAAGCGTGTCGGCCTTCATCTCCATGGCGAGGACGTCTACTTGAATGTCGCCGGTGGAATTCGCGTCACTGAACCTGCCGTCGATTTGGGGGTAGCCACAGCCATTGCTTCCAGCTTTCGTGATCGTCCCATCGACCCGCGCACGGTGATCATGGGGGAGGTGGGGTTAGGAGGGGAGGTTCGGGCCATTCCACACCTCGAAGGTCGTCTACGAGAGGCTGAGAAACTGGGCTTCCAGCAGGCGGTGATTCCAGAACCGCAGCGTCCGCTAGGAGTTCTCGCTGGCAAACTTCATATCATCCCAGTTACTTCTGTCATTAGTGCTTTCGAAAATCTCTTTTGAGGTGGGATTTCCCGCCTATGCGCTTGACCGTCAGGCTCCATCGTGGTATGATTTTTGTATATGTAAGGCCTCACTTTCAATCACCTATAGGGCTGTGGCAGCTCATATCGCTGGGCGTGGTCTCGTCACTCTCGCGCTCCATTGGGGAGGTGAGATTCATTGGGATAAGTTTATTACGTCTCGGGTTCGTCCTCTTAGCTGCATTCTTAGGCTATCACATTGGTGCCCCACAGATTGCCAATATGGAGTTCTCGTGGCTTGGTACGATGATCGGCATCGCACTTGCTGCTGGAATCATTGCGATCGAACGGGGAGCCCAGAAGATTCCGCCCAAGGTTCTGCTTGGTGGGCTTCTAGGTTTAATTGTATCGCTTCTGCTGGGACACCTTCTAACGATGTCCCTACTATCCATCCCCTCGATTGGGGACTCGGAAAACATTGCGTTGCAAGGTTTGGTCCACGCAGGTCTGGCCTATATTGGTCTGGTGCTGGGGGCTCGTAAAGGTGCAGCGTTTGACCTGACCGAATATAAGAAGCTGTTCAGGGGCGAGGCGAAGGAGGAAAATCCAAAGTTGCTTGACACGAGCGTGATCATCGATGGTCGTGTCGCAGATATCTGTGAAACGGGATTTCTCGAGGGTACGCTGATTATTCCACAATTTGTCTTGCGTGAATTACAGCAAATCGCCGACTCCTCTGATCCGATCAAGCGCAACCGCGGACGACGCGGATTAGATATTCTCCAGCGCATTCAACGCAGTGTGGATGTACAGGTTAAGATCATCGAGCAGGATTTCCCAAAGATCCGTGATGTTGATTCCAAGTTGGTGGCATTGGGAAAGCAATTGGGAGCTAAGATTCTGACGAATGACTTCAACCTCAACAAAGTGGCAGAGTTGCAAGGGGTGCCTGTGTTAAACGTCAATCAGCTCGCCAATGCGGTCAGACCCGTTGTGTTGCCAGGCGAACTGATGCATGTTCACATTCTGAAAGAGGGAAAAGAGTACGGTCAGGGCGTAGCCTATCTCGACGACGGCACCATGGTGGTCGTCGATAGCGCCCGCAAATATGTCGGGAAGAATGTCGATGTAGCGGTCACGAGCGTTCTGCAGACCACTGCTGGGCGCATGATTTTCACCCGTTTAAAGGATGACTTAGACCGCGAGGAAAGCCTAGAGAGCAAGGTGGGGCGATGATCACTGCTGCCTTGATCGCCGCGGCGGGACGAGGCCAGCGGGTGGGGTACGACGTTGAGAAGCAATTTCTGCAACTCAGAGGTAAACCCCTGCTCGCCTACACGCTAGCTGGGTTTGAGGCGACGCCGACTATCGACCGCATCGTATTAATTGTCCCGGCGGGACGTGAAACTTTTTGTTACCATGAAATTGTCACACCTGGGGGGATGCGAAAAGTCACTCACATCGTGGCTGGCGGAGAGACACGCCAGCGTTCGGTTATGGCTGGCTTTAGTTGTCTTGATCAGGATGTTGATATCGTTGTCATCCATGATGGTGCACGACCGTTTGTCACTCCATCGCTAATTCGAACGGCAGTTGATGCTGCTTTAGCGGACGGTAGCGCGGTGGCTGCGATCCCAGAATCAGATACCCTAAAGCGCGTCTCAGGTGTGGGCACCATCATCGAAACGGTGGATCGGCGGAACCTGTGGAGAGCGCAGACGCCGCAGGCGTTCCGTCGTACAATTTTGCAACAGGCGTTCGCGTATGCCGCAGAGCACAACCTCGATACGACCGATGAAGCCTCATTAATCGAGTGGCTGTCATGGCCAGTGCGAATTTTCCCAGGATCCGTCTGGAATTTCAAGATCACCTCCCCTGATGATCTGCTGTTGGCGGAGTTGCTATTGGGCCACCATGCCAAGCTAGGCTATCCGATTGGGAACGCTCGGGAGCACCAGTGAGAATCGGCATTGGATACGATATACATCGGCTGGTGAATGGACGTCCACTCATTCTGGGCGGGGTGAGGATAGATTCAGAGTGTGGCCTTGAAGGGCACTCTGATGCGGATGTGCTGTTGCATGCCATCAGTGATGCATTGTTGGGTGCACTGGCGTTGGGAGACCTCGGCCATCATTTTCCGGATTCAGACCCACGCTATCGGGGGATTGCTAGTGTAAAGCTTCTCGAAAAAGTTATCGAGATGGTGCAAGACCAGAACTACAGGCTTCACAACCTGGATGCTGTGGTGATCGCTCAAAAACCTCGCCTCGCCACATACATCCCCGCGATTCGGAAGAATGTCGCCGACATACTCGCTACGGATCTCGGAGCAATCAGCGTCAAGGCGAAGACCGCTGAGAGCCTAGGAGCCCTTGGCCGTAGTGAAGGCATTGCCGTGCACGCCGTATGTCTTATCACTCAGGGTAGTTGTTAGCCCATGCACCATCATAAGCTTCGTCCCAATCATGCCTCGGCCTCCGCTGTCCCTCGCTCCAGCCCACGAGGCGACCATCATGTACTTTGCGGGATTCATGCGATTCAGGAAGCATTGCGCATGGGGACCCGGCGGATTGAGAGCATCTGGATGGCCGAGGGGAAGGAGGGAAAGCGTCTGCAACAGGTGAAGGCACTCGCGGCGGCGCGTCGGACGCCGATCGAAATTGTTGCTGATACTCGGTTGCTGGAAGTGGCAGGGACAGCGGTGCACCAGGGCATCGTTGCGTTCGTGGCATCGCCACCCCTACTGACCTTGGACGAATTGACCTCGCGACTTGCACTCCAAACCCCGATCCCGCACCTCGCTGCCCTGGATGGGGTAAAAGACCCACGTAATCTAGGGGCGATAATCCGTTCAGCCGCGGCGTTTGGCATAGGGGGGATGATCGTGCCTGCACGACGCGCCGTCGGCATTACGGCAACCGTTACGAAGGCCGCCGCGGGTGGGCTTGAACATGTTGGCGTGGCCGAGGTTGCCAATCTCTCCCAGAGTCTTGAACGACTGAAACGCCTGGGATTTTGGATCGTGGGCACCGATGAGCAAGCCGAGATCTCGTGTCGGACATTCGCGTTTCCCTCACCACTTGTACTTGTCCTGGGCGACGAGGGTTCCGGCATCAGTCCGCTGGTCAAGCGCCACTGTGATGCACTGGTAAGCATTCCTGTGCATGGGCCACTGCGCTCACTCAATGTTGCGGTGGCGGCTGCCGTGCTATTTTATGAAGTGATGGGACGCGCGCTTCGACAAGGTGTCCTATCCGCCATACCTGATCCCAAAACGTCATCCCTGTAGCTTTTTGGCATCGTTTGTGGTATAAGTATCGCTACGCTGCCGCTGGGGTTTGTGCTAGAACCTGTGTCTGCGTAGCACTGAGCTGCCTGCCGATCATTGAGATCCCGGCTGATGCCTGTGAACGTTGGAGTGCAGCGTGGACTCGCCAGACTAGGTCCTATGCTCGCCAGATCAAGACGTTTCCCGAGAGAGGCATGCCCATGCATTCGGTGGCGACCATGTATCCTCTGGGCGGCTTGAGCCCGTGTTTTCGTCATCAAAATTATGCTTGACGTTGGAGACACCCAAGCGTATACTAGCGAGTTCGCGCTGGGCTGGCGTAGCTCAGGGGTAGAGCAGCTGATTTGTAATCAGCCGGTCGGGGGTTCAAATCCCTTCGCCAGCTCTGGTCTTACATGTGTTCCCCTGCATGCTATCGACCCGCATTTATTACTGGGTGCAAGCTGCCAATTCACCACAGACTGGGGGAGGTGCCCGAGCGGCCAAAGGGAGCAGACTGTAAATCTGCCGGCGTACGCCTACGGAGGTTCGAATCCTCCCCTCCCCACTGGTTAGCACGGGGCCTATAGGTCGGAAGTCATCAGGGAACCGTAGGTGGTTTTAGCCCGGCACGGCTAGGAGGCCAGGGCGGGAATAGCTCAGTTGGTAGAGCGTCAGCCTTCCAAGCTGAGGGTCGCGGGTTCGAATCCCGTTTCCCGCTCCAATCCGTGCAGCTTATATCATTGGCTCACGTAGCTCAGGCGGTAGAGCACTTCCTTGGTAAGGAAGAGGTCACCGGTTCGATCCCGGTCGTGAGCTCTGGTCGCGTACATAATCGTACGCGAGGTAGGTTGTCTAGTGTCTGAATCTGGCCGTGTGTATAGACCGGGCCGGTGAGATCGAGTTTAAGAGCCCAATGTCAGCAGAGATCGAGAGCGAGCCATGCGGGACATCATAACGTTAGCGTGTAACACCTGTCGACAGCGTAATTATTCCACCATGAAAAATAAACGCACGACCCCCGACCGATTGGAGCGCAAGAAATATTGTCGTTTCTGCCGAAAGCATACAGCTCATCGCGAAACACGGTGACGTAGAGAGCTTTTGCCTGTTGCAGAACGAATAATGAGAGGTGTTGTCTCATGGCCACGACAGGGGCCAGTAGCTCGAACGGCTAGAGCACCGGACTCCAAATCCGGGGGTTGGGGGTTCAAATCCCTCCTGGCCTGCTTTTCTCATGTGTCCATGACGACTGAGGTATGCTACGCTCACTGGTGAGCAACGTCCTATGCGAGAATATGTTGCGCGGGTGACCACTTTTTTGCAGGACGTCCAGGCGGAAACGAAGAAAGTCACCTGGCCAAGCCAGAGAGACGTCATGGGCTCCACGCTGGTAGTTATTGTGGCGGTTTTTGTCATCGCTGGTTTCCTCGGAATTATCGATTTTATCCTGTCGCTGCTCATCGGCGCACTCATCAAGTGACTCCTTCTCATTGACGGCCTCAGCACCGAGAAGAGGTTGCAAGGTATAGCCTTTTAGGCTTTAACGTGGGTCATACGCGTATGGCGCTGCATTGGTACGTGATTCATACCTACTCAGGCTATGAGGATAAGGTAAAAGCTAGTATTGAAGAGCAGTTCAAGGCAAAAGGGCTCTCGTCTGCGGTCGGGGAACTGCGCATCCCCACAGAGGATGTTGTCGAAGTGAAAGCTGGTAAGAAGCGCGTCTCGAAGCGAAAATTCTTCCCTGGCTACCTCCTGATCCAGATGGAAATGAATGATGAGACGTGGTATCTGATTAAAAGCACGCCTAAGGTGACGGGGTTTCTTGGCGGTAATACTCCGACCCCCTTGACAGAGGCGGAGGTGGAAGAGATTTTAAAGACAGAAACGGCCGAGCCAACGACCCCCAAGCCTAAGGTGCTTTTTGAGGCCGGGGAGAATGTCCGGGTTATTGAGGGGCCATTCACGAATTTCACTGGAGTGATCGATGAAGTGAACCTCGAACGCGGCAAATTACGCGTGATGGTGAGCATTTTCGGTCGGGCTACTCCTGTCGAATTGGACTTCCTACAGGTCGAGAAGATTTAAGGGGGCTCCATGGCAAAAGAAGTCATGGCATCGGTCAAACTCCAACTATCAGCCGGGGTGGCAAATCCCTCACCTCCCGTGGGGCCTGCTCTGGGTCAACACGGTGTGAACATTATGGAATTTTGTAAAGCCTTCAATGCCCAGACGAAAGGCCAAGAAGGTACTATTGTACCGGTGGTGGTGACCATCTTCACGGACCGCTCCTTTACCTTTATTACGAAATCCCCACCAGCGCCTGTCTTGTTGAAAAAGGCTGCTGGTATCGCCAAAGGCTCAGCGGAGCCGAATCGCAGTCGAGTGGGGCAGGTCAGCCGTGAGCAGATCCGCGAAATTGCCCAATTGAAGGGGAAAGACCTCAATAGTTATGATCTTGAAGCCGCGATGAAAACGATCGAGGGAACCGCTCGGAGTATGGGGATCGAGGTCATCCCCTAAGGCTGATTGTGAGGGAGATAATCATGCCGGATTATGGCAAGAGATACGCGACCGCTAGAAGTCTCGTCGACCGCACGAAACGTTATGATCTTCCTGAGGCCCTATCGCTGGTGAAAAAAATCCACCCGGCGAAGTTTGACGAGACAGTGGAGATGGCGGTACGTCTAGGGGTCGATCCGCGCCATGCGGATCAGATGATCCGCGGAAGCGTGGTAATGCCGCACGGCATTGGAAAAGTGCCTCGGGTATTAGTCTTTGCCAAGGGTGAAAAAGAAAAAGAGGCGCTAGAGGCCGGTGCGGATCACGTGGGAGCTGAAGATTTAGTCACCAAAATCCAGCAAGAGGGATGGCTGGAATTCGACCGCGCTGTAGCAACGCCGGATATGATGAGCCTAGTTGGTCGTTTGGGTAGGCTCCTGGGGCCGCGTGGGCTGATGCCAAACCCCAAGTCTGGCACCGTTACGTTTGAGGTCGGGCGTGTGGTGCGGGAGATCAAGGCGGGCAAGGTCGAATTTCGGGTCGATAAGGCAGGCATCATTCATGCTCCAGTTGGGAAGGTCAGTTTCGCTGATGATGCCCTAGTAGAGAACGCTCGCGCCATCATCGATACGCTGATTCGATTGAAGCCGGCATCGAGCAAAGGCCAGTATATTCGAGGCATTGCCATATCGTCAACGATGGGCCCAGGTGTCAAGGTCGACCCGACACAAGCCGCCGCCACACCGCGATAGTTAAGTCCGGAGGTAGGGGAGCGTGGGAGAAGGTACACGAGTCAAGTCAGAAAAGATAGAAGCCGTGACTGAATTGCACGAAAAGTTGGCCCGTGCAGTCTCGGCGGTGTTGGCAGACTTTCGCGGTCTTACAGTACAAGAGATCACAGACCTGCGGCAGCAGTTACGGGAAGCATCCCTCGAATTAGCAGTCGTGAAAAATACGTTAGCACGCCTTGCAGTCCAGGAAACAGCGTTTGAGAGATTATCGCCGTACCTAAAGGGCCCGACGTCTATCACCTTTAGCTATCGCGACAGCGTAGCACCAGCGAAGGTCCTTAGCGCCTATGTCAGGAAGCAGCCGAAGTTGGTGGTGCGAGCCGGATTGTTCGAAGGAGAGCTCGTCCCTGCCGAGAAGATTGCCGAGATCGCCGATTTACCGCCACGTGACGTGATACTCGCACAGGCACTGGCCGCCATGCAAGGCCCGCTGGCTGGTCTGGTGGGGACATTACAGGGTGTTTTAAGCACTTTTATCGGAACCCTGCAAGCCATACACGACAAGAAAGCGCAAGGGTAGGAGGAAATCATGCCCGACATCACACGGGAGGATGTGGTCACTTTTATCGAAAATATGACCGTCTTGGAGCTGTCACAGTTCGTCAAAGACCTCCAGGAGCGATTCGGCGTCTCAGCTGCAATGCCGATGGCTATGCCACAGGGGGGAGGAGCCACCGCCGAAGCACCGCAAGAGGAAAAAACCGAATTCGACGTCGTTCTCAGCGGCGCCGGCGACAAGAAGATTCAGGTCATTAAAGTAGTGCGAGCCATTACGGGCTTGGGATTAAAGGAGGCTAAAGACCTCGTTGACGGAGCACCCAAACCAGTCAAAGAGAAGATCAGCAAAGATGAAGCCGACGAACTGAAAAAACAGCTTGAAGAGGTTGGCGCCGCAGTCGAGATCAAGTGAGAGGTGACCAGCATGGCGAAGGTGGACGTTTCGCTGGATCTTAACAAACATCGGCAGCGCAAGGATTATGCCAGAATCTCCACCGTCATCAATATTCCCAACTTGATCGAGGTGCAGAAAGATTCGTACACCCGGTTCCTGCAAAAAGATCGGCACCCGAAGCAACGGGAAGATCGAGGCTTGGAGTCGGTGTTCCGCAGCATCTTCCCGATCAGTGACTTTAACGAAGTGGCGTTCCTCGAATATGTCGGCTACGAAATCGGAACGTGGGAATGTGACTGCGGCGAATACAAAAGTCTGGGCGGCGAAGGCGTAGAATGCGAAAAATGCGGGAAGAACCTTCTCTATAAAGAGAAATATGATATGGAAGAATGCCGCCAACGCGGCATGACGTATGCTGATCCGTTGCGCATCATGGTCCAACTCGTGGTCTCAGAACGGGATGAGGAAACCAGCGAGATTCGCATTCGCGATGTCAAAGAGCAAAAGGTGTACCTGGGGGAAATTCCCCTGATGACGGACAAGGGCACGTTCATCATCAATGGTACCGAGCGTGTCATCGTCAGTCAGCTCCACCGCTCTCCCGGTGTTTTCTTCAACGCTGAGAAAGTCCGCGGGGCGAGCGGGAATGTGATGTATTCAGCACGCATCATCCCCTACCGCGGCTCGTGGCTGGATTTCGAGTTCGATAGTAAGGGAACGTTGTTTGCCCGCATCGATCGACGCCGGAAACTTCCCGTGACGATCCTGTTACAAGCCCTGGGCTACAGCAGTGAGCAAGTCCTGAGGGCCTTCTACCCCATCGAACATGTGGTGTACGAGACCGCCCGCGGGGTGTTTGAGAAACGCGTTTCGGAGTTATTAACCGGGCAGACGCCATCGGAAGATATCGTCGATCCGAAGAGCGGCGAGATGATTGTCAAAGCCGATCGCAAAATCTCCAGGGCGGCGGCAAAGCGCCTGACGTCAGCAGGACTCGAGACAGTGCCGATTGGTACGGACGAACTGTTAGGTAAATATTTAGCTCATGATGTGATCGACGAGACCACGGGTGAGGTGGTAGTGGCGATCAATGAGGAGGTCACCCCTGACGTCCTAGATAAAATTCGTCTCAAAGGGATTCGAGAGTTCTCCCTTCTGTACATGGAAAACCCGCGGTTAGACACCTGTCTGCGTGACACAGTAGCCAGCGATAAATCGCGCACGCAAGAGGAAGCATTGCTGGAGATCTACCGGCGATTACGACCGGGTGACCCACCGACGAAAGAGACGGCGAAAGCGCTTTTCGAGAACTTATTCTTTAACGCCAAACGCTACGACCTCTCAGAAATCGGACGCTGGAAGCTGAACCATAAGCTACAAGAAACGTTCGACAAGCTCGAGCTGACCTTACCCCCGGCAGAGCATCGAACCTTAACTGAGGCTGATATTGTGGCCGTGATTGGCTATCTCCTTGACCTTCGCAAGGGGCGCGGGACAGTCGACGATATCGACCATCTCGGGAACCGGCGCGTGCGATCAGTCGGAGAACTCCTGGAAAACCAATTTCGTATCGGTTTGATCCGCATGGAGCGTGCCATTCGCGAGCGCATGAGCATTCATGACCTCGACCAAGTGATGCCACACGACCTCATCAGCTTCAAGCCGGTGTCGGCGGCAATCAAGGAATTCTTTGGCAGCAGTCAGCTATCGCAGTTCATGGATCAGACCAATCCGCTTTCGGAGCTGACCCATAAACGCCGCCTCAGCGCTTTGGGCCCAGGAGGTTTGACACGTGATCGTGCGGGGTTCGAGGTGCGTGATGTTCATCCCACGCACTATGGGCGGATCTGTCCGATCGAAACCCCTGAAGGGCCGAATATCGGCCTTATTGCGTCGCTCAGTACCTATGCACGTGTCAACAAATTGGGGTTTATCGAATCACCTTATCGCAAAGTACGGGGTGGGCGAGTCACCGATGAAGTCGACTTTTTATCAGCCGTCGAAGAAGATCGATACGTCATCGCTCAAGCCAGCGCTGAACTCGACTCTGACGGGCGGTTTGCCCGTGACATCGTTCCAGCTCGCAAGGGCAGCGAATTCTTGTTGGTGCCAGTGGATGAAATCGATTACATGGATGTGTCGCCGAAACAGCTTGTCAGCGTCGCCGCATCGCTTATTCCCTTTCTAGAGAATGATGATGCGAACCGCGCCTTGATGGGTTCCAACATGCAGCGACAGGCGGTCCCCTTGCTGTGTACGGAAGCCCCATTGATTGGGACCGGAATGGAGTACATCGCAGCCCGAGATTCCGGGGCTGTACTGGTCGCCAGACATCCTGGTACAGTAGTCAGCGTTGATGCCACGCGCATCGTGGTGCGAGCCGAGCCGCCCAGCGACACACAACGCCTGGAAGCTAAGGTTGACATCTATAACCTGACCAAATTTCAGCGGTCGAACCAGAACACCTGCATCAACCAAAAGCCCGTGGTTCATGTGGGAGACCGAGTGGAATGTGGTGAGGCCATCGCCGATGGGCCTGCCACCGATGCTGGCGAATTGGCCTTGGGACAAAACGTGCTAGTGGCCTTCATGCCTTGGGGGGGCTATAACTTCGAAGACGCTATCGTCGTCAGCGAGCGATTGGTGAAGCGTGACCGCTTTACCTCCATCCATATCGAGGAGTTCGAGGTTGAAGCCCGAGATACGAAGCAAGGCAAAGAAGAAATCACTCGCGATATCCCCAACGTGGGTGAAGAGGCGCTTAAAGATCTCGATGAAAGCGGTATTATCCGCATTGGGGCCAAGGTAAAACCGGGCGACTACTTGGTCGGAAAGGTTACGCCTAAGGGAGAGACACAACTTAGTCCTGAGGAAAAGCTGCTGAAGGCGATCTTCGGTGAGAAGGCTGGCGACGTGCGGGACACATCCTTAACCGTGCCTCCTGGTGTGGAAGGGACTGTAGTGGGCGTCCGAGTGTTTTCCCGCAAGGGACTCGATAAAGATCTTCGGGCGCGAGCTATCGAAGACGAGGAGGTGCGACGTATCGAGAAAGATTCTGCAGAGGAGCGGCAGATCCTAGAGAGTGAGCGTGACCAGCGCATTCGAGAACTGCTCGTGGGACAAAGAGTCGGCCAAGAGGTGCGCGATCCCGAAACTGGGGTGGTATTCCTCAAGAAGGGGGCGACCTTGACCTCCGACATCCTGGCACGTTTCGTGGGCTGGGCACTGTTGGATTTGCCTCTTGCTGAGCGCGATGGCCCCGTCAGTGCCGTCGAAACGTTATGGGAACGTGTACGCGATCAGGTCCAGCGCTTGCAGGATCTTTGTGAGGAGAAAACCTCCAAGGTTCGCAAGGGAGATGAACTCCCACCCGGGGTGCTAAAGCTGGTGAAGGTGTATATCTCCATGAAGCGGAAGCTGTCTGTTGGCGACAAAATGGCCGGCCGCCATGGCAATAAGGGTGTGGTCTCAGTGATCGTTCCCGAAGAGGATATGCCACGAATGGCCGACGGCACCCCAGTCGACCTAATTCTCAACCCTCTGGGGGTGCCTTCGCGGATGAACGTTGGGCAAATTCTCGAATCCCATCTGGGTTGGGCCGCCGAACATCTGGGACTGTACATTGCCTCTCCGGTTTTTGATGGGGCTCGCGAGGAGGACATTAAGCAACTGCTCGCTGAAGCGGGATTGCCACAGACAGGGAATACGATTCTGTATGACGGCAAGACCGGTGAGCCGTTCGATCAGAAAGTGACGGTAGGCTATATTTATATGATGAAGCTGCATCACCTGGTTGATGATAAAATTCACGCTCGTTCCACGGGTCCATACTCTCTTGTCACACAGCAGCCACTGGGAGGCAAAGCGCAGTTTGGCGGACAACGTTTGGGTGAAATGGAAGTTTGGGCGCTCGAAGCCTATGGGGCCGCATATACCTTACAAGAGATGTTGACCGTTAAATCCGACGATGTGGCTGGGCGCACCCGTATGTATGAAGCGATCGTGAAAGGTGACAATACCCTCGACGCCAGCCTACCAGAGTCGTTCAATGTTCTGGTCAAGGAACTGCAGAGCCTTTGCCTTGACGTTGAATTGATCAAGAGCGACGGACAGGCCCATTAACTAATGCATTGGCGTGGTCAGGATGGTGGTCGGAGCGCTTCGCTGAGGAGGAACGGGTTTGGACAGCATTCTGGAACTTTTTGAAAAACCTAAGGAGCCCCTTGATTTTGATGGCATTCGCATTCGGATCGCATCGCCGGCGAAAATCCGCGAATGGTCGCATGGTGAGGTGAGGAAGCCCGAGACCATCAACTATCGAACCTTTAAACCTGAGCGCGATGGGCTTTTCTGCGCCAAGATTTTCGGCCCAACAAAAGATTGGGAGTGTAATTGCGGGAAATACAAGCGCATGAAGCATCGCGGCATCGTGTGCGAGAAATGCGGCGTTGAGGTCATCCAATCAAAAGTACGCCGTGAACGCCTCGGACATATTGAACTGGCCTGCCCCGTGTCCCATGTGTGGTTCTTTAAGGGATTACCCAGTCGCATTGGCAATCTCCTCGATATGTCGCTGCGGGAGTTGGAGCAGATCCTCTATTTCGAGAAGTATGTGGTCATCGATCCCGGTGAGACGCCTATCCCCGAGAAGGAGTTACTGAGCGAAGAAAAGTATCGGGAATATAGGCAGGAATACGGCGACCGCTTTAGGGCAGGCATGGGAGCGGAAGCGATCCGGGAGATGCTGCAGAGTCTCGATATCGAGCAACTTGCAGCCCAGCTCAAGGTCGAAGTCGCCGATGCGACATCGACGCAGCGAAAGAAGAAGCTTGCCAAACGGCTACGGTTGGTGGAGGCTTTCCGCAAGTCGGGAAATCGCCCCGAATGGATGATTCTTGAAGTCGTGCCGGTTATTCCGCCGGAGCTGCGCCCCTTGGTACCGTTGGATGGAGGCCGTTTCGCCACTTCTGACCTAAATGACCTCTATCGCCGCGTCATCAATCGCAATAATCGGCTTGTCCGGCTGCAAGAGCTCAAGGCTCCGGAAATCATCATCCGCAATGAGAAGCGCATGCTGCAGGAGGCCGTCGATGCCTTGTTCGACAATGGCCGTCGAGGACGCCCACTGCGGGGCCCGAACAAACGCCCACTCAAGTCTCTCAGCGACATGCTGAAGGGCAAGCAGGGACGGTTCCGCCAGAACTTGCTGGGCAAACGAGTCGACTATTCAGGCCGTTCGGTAATAGTGGTGGGTCCCGAGCTGAAGATGCATCAGTGCGGCCTGCCAAAAAAGATGGCGATCGAGCTCTTTAAGCCATTTATCTATCACAAATTGGAAGAGAAAGGTTATGTGGCGACGTTGAAGAGCGCCAAACGGATGGTCGAGAAAGAACGCCCTGAGGTCTGGGACGTCCTCGATGAGATCATCCGCGAATATCCGGTCCTGCTGAACCGTGCACCGACTTTGCATCGTTTAGGGATTCAGGCCTTCGAACCAGTGTTAGTGGAAGGCAAGGCCATAAAAATCCATCCGCTGGTGTGTGCTGCTTTCAATGCCGACTTCGACGGCGACCAGATGGCCGTACATATCCCGCTGTCGATCGAAGCGCAGACCGAAGCACGGGCTTTGATGCTATCAACAAACAATATCCTTTCGCCAGCCCACGGTAAGCCTCTGACCATTCCCAGCCAGGATATGGTGTTGGGCTGCTACTACCTAACCAAAGTGCGCGGCGGGGCCAAGGGTGAGGGACGCATTTTTTCGAATTTTTCCGAAGTGCGCATCGCCTACGACCAAGGAGTTGTCGCCCTACAAGCGCGCATTAAAGTGCGTCTGAACGGTGAACTAGTCGACACGACGGTGGGCCGTGTGCTGTTCTATGAGAGCGTGCCGAAGGAATTGGTCTTTTCGAGTGTGAACCGTCAGATGGACAAACGCGCCATGTCTGAGCTGGTGGGTGAATGTTACCTCCGCTGCGGCCAGGATGGCGCCGTTGAATTTCTAGAAAACCTCAAGCAAATTGGTTTTCAGTATGCGACACAATCGGGCATGTCCATCTCCATCGAAGACATGCGGGTGCCACAACTGAAAGAAGAGCTGGTGGAAAAGGCTCGCAATGAGGTGATCGAAGTCGAAAAGCAATATCGCGATGGTCTCATCACCAAGGGGGAACGTTACAACAAGATCATCGACATTTGGGCTCATGTCACCGAGCAGATCTCCGACGAGATGTTTCGCGAGATGGAGGCGGAGGATGAACGTCTCATGCGCGGCGAGGCCGGTGATGGCTCTCAATTCAACCCGATCTTCATCATGGCAGATTCGGGGGCCCGCGGCGGTATTCAGCAGATACGCCAGCTGGCAGGGATGCGTGGTTTGATGGCAAAACCTTCTGGCGAGATCATCGAGACGCCGGTGACCTCGAACTTCCGTGAGGGCCTCACCGTGTTGCAGTACTTTATTTCGACTCACGGAGCCCGCAAGGGGTTGGCAGACACCGCACTCAAAACGGCGAACTCAGGATATCTGACCCGACGCTTGGTGGATGTTGCTCAGGATGTGATCGCGGTTCAGCTCGATTGTGGAACGGTTGACTCCATTGAGGTCAGTGCTCTCATCGAAGGCGGTGAAATCATTGAACCGCTGGTTGACCGCGTCGTCGGGCGCTTCGCGGCAGAGGATGTCAGTGATCCATTCACTGGTGAGGTGCTCGTCCCCGCCAACACCGAAATCGATGAGGATACCGCCCAACGCATCGAAGACCGCGGTATTGAACATGTGAAAGTGCGTTCGATGCTGACCTGCGAAAGCCGTGAGGGTGTCTGCGCCATGTGCTATGGGCGCAATTTGGCTACCGGCCAGCTGGTGGAGGTGGGTGAGGCCATCGGGATCATCGCCGCCCAGTCGATTGGCGAACCTGGCACGCAGCTCACAATGCGTACCTTCCACATTGGCGGCACTGCCAGCCGGGTCGTAGAGCAAACGACACAGGTAGCTAAGAAATCTGGGATTGTGCGCTTTTCTAACCTGCGCACCGTCGTCAACAAGGATGGTGACATCGTCGTCATGAATCGCAATGGCAGCGTCATGATCCTTGATGACCAGGGTCGCGAGCGTGAGCGCTACCCAGTCGTTTATGGGGCTCGAATCAAGGTCAAGGATGGGCAGCAGGTGAGCGCCGGTGAGACTATCGTGGAATGGGATCCTTATACGATCTCCATCCTCACCGAGGTCAGCGGGAAAGCGACATTGGTAGATATTGTCGAAGGCTTTACCATGAAAGAGGAGGTCGACGAGGTTACCGGCTTGGCTCGTAAAGTCATCGTCGAACATCACGACGAAAGCCGCCAACCCAATGTATCGATCCGCGATGGCGAGGGTAAAGTCATCGGCCGTTATATTCTGCCCGCGGGTGCTCATCTGGCAGTGAACGATGGGGACCATGTGGCTGCTGGCGACGTCATCGCCAAGATCCCTCGTGAAACGACCAAGACCAAAGACATCACCGGTGGTTTGCCGCGTGTGGCCGAGCTGTTCGAGGCGCGCAAACCTAAAGAACAGGCGGTTATTTCCGAGATCGATGGCGTGGTGAAGTTTGGGGGCTTCCAGAAGGGTGCGCGCAAGGTGCTCGTGGTAGCCGATGATGGGGAAGAGCGTGAATATCTTATTCCGCGTGGCAAACACGTCTATGTTCACGAAGGAGACCGCGTGCGGGCTGGTGAACCTCTCATGGATGGGGCGGTGAATCCGCATGACATCCTCGATGTCTTAGGACCGAAGGCCGTACAACGCTATCTGGTGAACGAGGTGCAAGAAGTCTACCGACTTCAGGGGGTCACGATCAACGATAAGCACATTGAAGCGATCGTGCGCCAGATGATGCGACGCTTAGTGATCGAAGATCCGGGTGATACCGATCTGCTCATCGGCGAGCAGGTGGCACGCGAGCTCTTGACGGAGAAAAATGAAGAGGTCAGGCGCAACGGTGGGCAGGAAGCCCGCGGGAAAGCAATCCTCCTGGGTATCACCAAGGCTTCGTTAAGCACAGATAGCTTCATTTCCGCCGCATCCTTCCAGGAGACAACGCGTGTACTTACTCAGGCCGCTGTTGGAGGACTGGTCGATCATCTTAAGGGACTGAAAGAAAATGTCATCATGGGAAAACTGATCCCCGCAGGAACGGGAGCGAAGCATTATCGGAGGGTGCGAGTTGGTAGTGACGAGGTGACCAACGGCGAGTCTAATGGGCACGAGCTGCACACGGCGGTAACGTATGCTGACGACGATGAGATGGATGGGGAGGAGGACTAGGCTAGGATGCCGACGATCAACCAATTGGTTCGCAAGGGACGAGAGAAAATCCGCACGCGCACCAGCAGCCCGGCATTGCAACGGAATCCTCAGAAGCGCGGGGTCTGTGTGCGGGTTTACACCACGACACCCAAGAAGCCCAATTCGGCGCTCCGCAAGGTGGCCCGCGTGCGCCTCACCAATGGCATTGAGGTGAGCACATATATTCCTGGTATCGGCCATAACCTCCAGGAACACGCCATCGTGTTGATCCGAGGTGGCCGTGTAAAAGACCTTCCCGGAGTTCGCTATCACGTGATCCGCGGGTCCTTAGATACCGCTGGCGTGCAGAATCGACGCCAGAGTCGGTCCAAGTATGGGGCGAAGCGCCCTAAGTAGGGGGAGTTCATCTATGGCACGACGGCGTGTGGCCGAAAAGCGTGAGCCCCTGCCTGACCCTAAGTTCCGTGACACATTGGTTACAAAGTTTATCAACGTTCTGATGCTGTGCGGTAAGAAGAGCACCGCTGAGCATATTTTCTATGGGGCTCTCGATCTTGTCGCCGATCGCAGCAAGCAAGACCCGCTGAGTATTTTCAAACGCGCGATGGACAACGTGAAGCCAGTGCTGGAGGTGAAATCTCGTCGCGTCGGTGGGTCGACCTACCAAGTACCCGTTGAAGTGAGACCTGATCGTCGCCAAGCGCTTAGCGCGCGTTGGATTGTGCAATCGGCCAAGTCACGGAGTGAACGCACTATGCGTCAACGGCTTGCTGGCGAGTTGTTGGATGCCTCCAATAACACCGGGGTCGCGATCAAGAAGAAGGAAGATACCCACAAAATGGCCGAAGCCAATAAGGCCTTTGCGCATTATCGCTGGTAAAACTGAGGACTAGGGTCTTGGACCGAGAACAATCGCTCATGAAAATACGCAATATCGGCATCATCGCTCATATTGACGCCGGCAAGACCACCACAACAGAGCGCATTCTCTACTACACCGGCCGAGCGCATAAAATGGGGGAAGTCCACGAGGGGTCCGCCACTATGGACTGGATGCCCCAGGAACAGGAGCGCGGCATCACAATCACCTCTGCAGCCACGACGTGTTTCTGGCTAGGACATCAAATCAACATCATCGATACACCTGGCCATGTGGACTTCACCGCCGAGGTAGAACGTTCCCTCCGGGTGCTCGATGGAGCCGTTGGTGTGTTCTGTGCTGTGGGAGGAGTTGAACCGCAGTCAGAGACCGTGTGGCGTCAAGCGGAAAAATATGGTGTACCGCGGATTGCCTTCGTCAACAAGCTGGATCGCATTGGAGCAGATTTTCAGCGCTGCGTCCAGGAGATTCAGGAAAAGTTGGGTGCTCACCCATTGGTGCTACAGCTACCCTTGGGGATTGAGCAAAGCCTCCAAGGGGTGATCGATCTTATTCGCATGCAGGCTATCGTGTATGATGAGGAGACGCTTGGATCGACCTACCATATCGAACCGATCCCCGATGTTTTTGTCGCCGAGGCAGAGGCCGCACGCATCCGACTGCTCGAGGCTCTCTCCGAGAACGATGACGCCTTTATGATAAAATATTTGGAAGGCGAGAACATCTCTCCAGAAGAGATCGAAACATATATTCGCCAGGAAACCCTGGCAGGTCGGTTAGTACCGGTAGTGTGCGGAGCCGCTTTCAAGAACAAGGGGGTTCAACAATTATTGGATGCGATTGTCAAATACCTTCCATCCCCCTTGGATATTCCCGCCGTCCACGGATTGAACCCAGACGGCAAGGAGGAAATCCGCGAGGTTGACGTGCATGCACCGGCAGCGGCACTGGTCTTTAAGATCATGACCGACCCCTATGTCGGGCAATTGACCTTCTTGCGAGTCTATTCAGGAGTATTGCATGTGGGCGATCATGTCCTGAATACTACCAAGGGGGTGCGGGAACGGCTCGGGCGTCTTCTACGCATGCATGCCAACAAGCGCGAAGATGTACAGCTCGTGTATGCTGGGGATATCGCTGCGACCGTTGGCCTGAAGCGCACGCTCACTGGCGATACGCTCGCTGCCGAGGGGGCACCGATCATTCTCGAGTCGATGGCCTTTCCGGAGCCAGTTATTTCTGTAGCCATTGAACCTAAGACTAAAGCCGATCAAGAGAAGTTGGGTGTGGCGTTGCACAAACTGGCTCAGGAGGATCCGACTTTTAAGATCACCACCGATCGCGAAACCGGCCAGACGCTTATTGCGGGGATGGGAGAACTACACTTAGAGATTCTTGTCGACCGACTGTTCCGAGAGTTCAGCATCGGGGCGAACGTTTCCAAACCACAAGTCGCATATAAAGAGACCATTAAACGAGCCATCAAAGCTGAGGGGAAGTTTGTTCGGCAATCAGGAGGTCGTGGCCAGTATGGTCATGTATGGCTTGAAATTGAACCCTTGGAACGTGGAGCTGGGTTCGAGTTCGTCGACGCAGTGGTCGGTGGAACAGTTCCGCGTGAGTATATTCCAGCCGTCCGACAGGGTGTACAAGAGGCAATGGAGGCCGGGATTTTCGCCGGTTACCCAGTCATTGATCTGCGGGTGAAAGTATGTGATGGGTCATATCATGACGTCGATTCATCAGAACTAGCCTTTAAAATCGCGGGATCGATGGCCCTGAAGGACGGGGCCAAGAAGGCCGGCGGAGTGTTGCTCGAGCCGATCATGGATGTAGAAGTGGTTACCCCCGAGGAGTTTATGGGGGATGTTATCGGGAACCTGAATTCCCGCCGTGGCAATATTAAAGCGGTGACGACACGAGCAGGAGCGCGGGTGATCTCGGCCCGTGTGCCTCTCTCCGAAATGTTTGGATATGCCACCGATCTTCGTTCCTCGTCGCAGGGACGGGCGACATATACGATGCATTTCAGTTCGTACCATGAAGTCCCCTTCAACCTAGAGGAGGAACTCCTCTTCAAAGGAAAGAAGGGACAAACGGAGAAAGAATTGGCGCTGTAACTCTGACGCATGCGGGCAACCTTCTGGTTGCCTGTGCGATTGTGATGTAGCCAAGTCCACAGTGCTATTGTAGGAGGAGGGTGGTATGGCGAAGGAGCGGTTTGTCCGGACGAAGCCGCATGTCAACGTCGGCACTATCGGGCATATCGACCACGGCAAGACGACGTTGACAAGCGCGATTACCAAAGTGTTGGCAGAACGCAAACTAGCAAAATACGTAGAATTTGGTCAAATCGACAAGGCCCCCGAAGAGCGAGAGCGCGGCATCACCATCGCCATCGCTCATGTGGAGTATGAAACCGACAAGCGGCACTATGCGCATGTGGACTGCCCGGGGCATGCCGATTACATCAAGAACATGATCACTGGCGCCGCCCAGATGGATGGGGCAATTCTAGTCGTGGCCGCAACCGATGGTCCGATGCCGCAAACACGTGAGCACATCCTGTTGGCACGGCAAGTTGGGGTACCGGCCATCGTCGTTTATATGAATAAGTGCGACGCCGTCGACGACCCGGAGTTGCTCGAACTCGTCGAACTTGAGGTGCGAGAACTCCTTTCCAAATACGAGTTTCCAGGAGATGACACTCCGATTATTCGGGGCAGTGCACTAAAAGCCTTGGAAGGTGATCCGAACTGGACGAAGTCAATTGATGAACTTATGGACGCGGTCGACAGCTATGTGCCGTTGCCGACACGCGAGGTCGATAAACCCTTCCTGATGCCAGTTGAGGACGTGTTCACCATCTCGGGTCGTGGGACCGTGGTAACCGGGCGTATCGAACGCGGGCGAATCAAAGTCGGTGAAGACGTGGAAATTGTCGGTTTTCGCCCCACCGTCAAGACCGTGGCAACAGGGGTCGAGATGTTCCGCAAGATCCTGGATGAAGGGCAGGCCGGCGACAACGTCGGGATCCTCGTGCGCGGCATCAAGCGCGAGGATGTCGAACGTGGACAGGTACTGGCGAAGCCCGCGAGCATCACACCGCACACCCGGTTTAAAGCGGAAACATATGTCCTGACCAAGGAAGAAGGTGGACGGCATACACCATTTTTCAAGGGATATCGTCCACAGTTCTACTTCCGTACCACCGACGTGACGGGGTCTGTCGTCCTTCCCGAAGGCGTGGAGATGATTATGCCTGGCGATAACCTCACCATGGACGTGACGCTGATCACGCCGATTGCCCTGGAAACTGGAATACGCTTCGCCATTCGGGAAGGCGGACGTACCGTGGGAGCGGGGGTGGTGACGGAGGTTATCCAATAGTTCTGATGGCTTGAACGCGTTGTATCTCCCTCTCCTGTCGCAGAACTCGCATGGGCCTGGCTCGCTCCTCATGCAGGCCAGGCTCCGTTATTCTTACGGAAGAATTGGGGAAGCTATGGCAACGGCCACGCAAAAGATCAGAATTCGCCTGAAGGCGTACGATCATCGTATTCTCGACCAGTCGGTGACGGAAATCGTCGACACCGCTAAGCGCACTGGAGCGAGGGTTTTGGGCCCTATTCCGCTGCCGACGGTGAAAAACCGCTTCACCGTCCTCCGCTCGCCGCATGTCGACAAAAAGTCCCGTGAACAATTCGAGCTGCGTACTCATAAACGGCTGCTGGACATCCTCGAACCAACCCCACAGACGGTTGATGCACTGATGAAGTTGGATCTATCCGCGGGGGTTGATGTAGAAATCAAGCTGTAGGCCTGACACGATAGGGACCTGCTATGATTAGTGGCTTGCTAGGTAGAAAATTGGGAATGACGCAGGTGTTTATGCCGGACGGTTCACTGATCCCATGTACGGTGATCGAGGTCGGTCCATGCCCTGTTATCCAGGTCAAGACACAGGAACGTGACGGGTATGAGGCGGTGCAGATCGGTTTCCTGCCGAAAAATAGAGGGACGAACAAACCCTTACGTGGGCACTTCACGAAGCACAACGCTCAGCCCCTACGACACCTGCGCGAATTCAAAGCTACCGGAGAAAAGGCGATCTCAGTGGGCGAGACCTTGACTTTAGAGGTGTTTACAGAGGGTGAACGCGTCGATATCGCTGGAACCACGAAGGGGCGTGGCTTTGCAGGGGTTGTCAAGCGCTATGGGTTCGCTGGAAATCCTGGTGCCCATGGCACTCACGAGACGTTTCGCGGCCCTGGCTCGGTCGGCTCTGCTGCCCATCCCTCGCATACGCCGAAAGGCAAACGCCTGGCAGGACACTATGGGGTCGACCGCAAAACGATTCGTAATCTGAGGGTAGTCCGCGTGGATAAAGATCGTAACCTGCTGCTCGTCAGAGGGGCAATTCCCGGAAGCCGTGGCGGCCTGGTTGAGGTACGAAAACGCGGGTAAGGCTGTCAGAGGCATGCACGCGGGAAGACTGCAGGCCAGTTGGCCAACTCCGAATCTAGCATCAACGTCGAGCCCATGCCTTGTGAGAGAGGACGCGTATGGAATTAGATGTGATTAATCGGCAGGGGACGCCGGTCGAAAAAGTCACCGTGGCAGACCATGCGTTCGCCGCTGAGGTGAAAACTCACCTCTTTCATCAAGTGGTCAGAATGCAACTTGCCAAGCGCCGGCGGGGTACCGCCTCGACTAAGACCAGGGGTGAGGTAAGTGGGGGAGGCAAGAAACCCTGGCGGCAGAAAGGGACGGGGCGTGCACGAGCGGGGAGTACTCGTTCTCCCTTGTGGCGGGGCGGCGGGGTCGCCTTGGGTCCAAAGCCACGGAATTATGCCTATAAACTCCCCAAGAAGGTCCGGCGTGCTGCTCTTTGCTCTGCCTTGTCGCTGAAAACTCAAGAAGGCCTGCTGAAGGTGATCGATCACCTCGACCTCCCCGCACCCAAAACGAAGCAGATGGTCGGTTTCCTGCAAGATTTAGGGGTAGAGAAAGCGGCGATAATCCTCCTGGTGGATAACAATCCCAACGTCCAGTTGTCGGCACGCAACCTGCCAGATGTAAAAGTGCTTCGTGTCGAAGGGGTGAATGTATATGATCTTCTAGCACATGATTACCTCATTTGTACAAGGGAAGCACTCATGAAGCTACAAGAGAGGGTGACCTCATGATTGACCCATATAGTGTCATCCAGCGACCTCTAGTCACCGAAAAGAGCTTGGCTCAGAACACGAAGCGCTATAAGGTCAGTTTCCTCGTACACCCCGATGCCAATAAGCAGGAAATCCGTGCGGCGGTTGAAGGTATTTTTGCTGTCAAGGTCACTGAGGTTAATACCGTTTACCTCAAAGGCAAGCGCAAACGCACCCGTATGCGGGATGGCAAGCGATCAGACCAAAAGAAAGCCATCGTGACCTTGCGCGCAGGGGACAAAATCGAATTTTTCGAGGGGTTATAACGAGGGAGACCCCATGGCGATTCGCACGTTTAAACCGACATCTCCAGGCATCCGACAGATGAGTGCCTCGACCTTCGAGGAAGTGACCAAGACGGTTCCAGAGAAGCGTCTCCTGCGGCCAGCGAATAAAACAGGGGGACGCAACAATTACGGTCGGGTCACCGTTCGCTTTCGTGGTGGTGGGCATAAGCGGCGTTACCGTCTCATTGACTTTAAACGGGATAAAGTTGGAGTTCCGGCAAAGGTCGCGGCCGTGGAGTATGACCCGAACCGATCGGCGCGTATCGCCTTGCTGCATTACATCGACGGCGAGAAACGCTATATCCTGGCCCCGCAGGGCTTACGCATCGGGGATAGGGTGATGTCCGGGCCGGAAGCTGAGATTCGTACCGGGAACGCTCTGGCGCTGCGAAATATCCCGTTGGGCACTCTCGTGCACAATGTCGAACTGACCCAAGGTCGTGGGGGCCAATTGGCCCGCGCGGCAGGCACCTCCGCGCAACTGATGGCGAAAGAGGGCGATTACGCGCAACTGAAACTGAAATCAGGTGAAGTCCGAATGGTGCGACTGGCCTGCATGGCGACCATCGGCCAGGTGGGAAATACCGATCACGAGAACATCACTATCGGGAAGGCTGGTCGCATGCGATGGATGGGCAGGCGTCCACATGTCCGCGGCGTAGCGATGAACCCAGTCGATCACCCTCACGGTGGCGGCGAGGGAAAGGCGGGGCAGGGCAATCCTCATCCTGTCAGCCCATGGGGTTGGCCTACTAAAGGCGCCAAGACACGCGGCAAGCGTCCATCCGATAAGTACATATTGAAGCGCCGCGAGTAACTTCGCGCGTGTAATCTAGGGAGGACAGGGTGGCACGCTCACTAAAAAAGGGACCATTTATCGATGGAAAATTGTTAGAAAGAGTTGCAACCATGAACCGCGGGACGGAGAAGCGGATCATCCGAACATGGTCCCGTCGATCCGTCATCTTTCCTGAACTAGTTGGTCATACCATTGCTGTTCACAATGGGAAGCGGTTTATCCCCGTCTATATCACCGAGAATATGGTCGGCCACAAGTTAGGCGAGTTCGCCCCAACACGGACCTTCCGAGGCCATAGTGGGCATACCAAACGTGTGTTATCGTTGAAGTAAGCAAATCGACTACGCCACACTTGATGAGTCAGAGCAAAAGCCCGTGTCAGCACATGGAAAAGTTGAGTTAACTGGCAACCTCGACGGCATCGCGAGTAGCGTTATTCGATTGTTGCCTGAGTTTCCGCCTCTGCCCGAGGATGCCGTGAGAAGGTGACAGGGAGCATCATGGAAGCGAGAGCGGTTGGAAGATATCTCCGGACGTCACCACGCAAGGCCCGGCAAGTGGCCGATGCTATTCGTGGGCGACCTGCGGGCGATGCCTTGAACGTCCTGGCGCTAACGCCTCGTAAGGCCGCGCGCTTGATCGAAAAGATCCTCAAAGCAGCCGTCGCAAATGCGCGCGAAAAGGGAGGGCGAGATCAACTCGACGCTCTCAGCGTCAGTGAAATCCAGGTCGGGCCGGGACCCACCTTAAAGCGCTGGCTTCCTAGAGCCCGCGGACGCGCCACACCGATTCGCAAGCGCACGAGCCATATCAGAATCATCCTGCGAGACGCGCTCCAGGGCTCAGTGCCGAGGCGTCCATAGGAAAGGAGACTAGGGTGGGGCAGAAGGTCCATCCCGTTGGTTTTCGGCTTGGGATCACTAAGACCTGGGAGTCCAATTGGTTTGCGCGACGCGGGTACGGTGAACAGTTGCATGAGGACATTCGCATCCGTGAGTTCATCAAGGGGAAGCTCTTCCATGCGGGGATCGCTCGCATTGAGATCGAACGCGCGGCAAAACGAGTTAAGATCAACATTCACACTGCACGTCCTGGGATCATAATCGGCCGCAAAGGAACAGAAGTTGACAAGCTTAAAGCCGAGCTCGAGGCGATGACCAAGAAGCAGGTCTTCGTGAATATCATTGAGATTCGGCGCGCCGAGCTGGATGCTCAATTGGTCGCGGAAAACGTGGCCCTGCAGCTTGAACGTCGTATCGCCTTCCGGCGCGCGATGAAAAAGGCCGTCACCTCTGCCCTGCGTTTGGGGGCGAAGGGGATTCGCATCACCTGTTCTGGGCGCTTGGGTGGTGCTGAAATGGCGCGGACCGAGTGGTATCGCGAAGGACGAGTGCCTTTGCATACACTGCGCGCAGATATCGACTATGGCGCCGCCACGTCACGGACAACCTACGGAGCGATCGGGGTCAAGGTGTGGCTGTTCAAGGGAGAAATTATGCCACAGTTGCATGCCTCCGCGTCTGCACCTGCTGTGACCGCATGACACGCGCGGCGATCCGTAACGGAGGCTCTTGACCATGTTAATGCCGAAGAAAGTCAAGTACCGTAAACAGCATCGTGGGCGTCGCACTGGCATCGCGTACCGCGGGTCGAGTCTGAATTATGGGAGTTTCGGGCTTAAGGCGCTCGATCCCGGCTGGCTCACGAACCGCCAGATTGAGGCGGGGCGTATCGCCATGACGCGCCATGTGAAGCGGGGTGGCAAGATCTGGATCCGTGTCTTCCCGGACAAGCCTGTTTCGAAAAAACCCCAAGAAACTCGTATGGGAAAGGGGAAGGGTGCACCGGAGTTCTGGGTTGCGGTGGTTCGATCTGGCCGCATCCTCTACGAGATGGAGGGGGTGGACGAGACAACTGCCCGTGAGGCCATGCGCCTGGCGGCTCACAAGCTGCCGCTGAAAACCCGCTTTGTCATGAAGGAATAGGATGCGGAGGGGCGTCATGAAGGCCACAGAGTTACGTGAGCTGTCAGATGATGAACTACGAGGGAGGTTGCGGGAGCTACAAGAAGAGCTTTTTAATCTACGCTTTCAATTGGCGACGGGACAGATCGAGAATGTGGGCCGTATCCGTACGGTTCGGCGCGACATCGCTCGCCTGAAAACCGTTCAACAGCAGAGAGCGTTGGCCTAATAGTGGTCGCCCCATACCCAGATAAGAGGACATCATGCAGGCACAAGGCCAACGAAAGACCTTGGTAGGCGAGGTAGTGAGCAACAAAATGTTGAAGACAGTCACGGTGCGCGTCGACCGTCTGACAAAACATCCCCAGTTTAAGCGCTATGTTCGACGCTCGCACACCTTCATGGCCCATGACGAGAACAGCACCTGCCAGCCAGGCGACCGTGTGAGAATCATCGAAAGCCGGCCATTGAGTCGACATAAACGCTGGCGCGTCACGGCTATCCTGGAACGCGCTGAGAGCCAGGAATCCCGGAGGAATCCATGATTCAGCCCCGCACGATTTTGGAAGTTGCCGACAACACAGGCGCGAAAAAGGTCATGTGCATTCGCTCTCTAGGCGGATCGAACCGCAAATACGCTACGGTAGGCGACGTCATTGTCGTCAGCGTGAAAGAGGCGGCCCCTAATGGATCTGTTAAAAAAGGTGAGGTCCGCCGAGCGGTTGTGGTCCGTACAGCCAAAGAAGTACGTCGCCCCGACGGCTCCTATATCCGCTTCGATGGCAATGCTGCCGTACTGATTAACGACGCTGGAGACCCCATGGGTACGCGTATTTTTGGCCCTGTTGCCCGTGAACTCCGAGCCAGAAGATATATGAAGATTGTCTCACTCGCTCCTGAGGTATTGTAGCCATGGAAGAGAAAACTCCTCGGAGGTGGCACATCCGCAAGGACGACTTTGTTGAAGTCATCACTGGTAAAGACAAAGGCAAGCGTGGCAAGGTCCTCCGGGTGCATGCCGATGAAGGACGCATCGTCGTTGAAAAGGTCCATATGATCAAGCGCCATATGCGACCAAGTCGCCTCACGCAGCAGGGGGGTATTATCGAGCGTGAGGGCAAGATACACGTATCGAATGTTATGCTGGTGTGTACCCGTTGTGACCTTCCCAGACGAGCGGGAAAAAAAAATCTCGACAATGACAAAAAGGTCCGCGTCTGCCGCCGGTGCGGGGATGTGGTGGGCCAAGCTGGCTGAGGCTGCTGTCAGACCTCTGGAGCATCTAGATCAATGAGAAGGTGGCCGATGAGGAGATCGGAGAAGCCATGACGGCTCGGTTGAAAGAGCGTTATCAGCATGAGGCGGTGCCTCAATTGCGTCAGAGGTATACCTATCAGAACCCCCACGAGGTACCGCGGCTGATAAAAATTGTTGTCAATATGGGGGTGGGAGAGGCGATCCAGAACTCGAAGATCCTTGATTCAGCGGTCAGCGAACTGGCATTGATTACCGGCCAGAAACCCCTGGTGACCAAGTCGAAGAAGTCAATCGCCAACTTCAAACTTCGCGCTGGCATGTCGATTGGGTGTAAAGTCACGCTACGCCATGAGCGCATGTACGAGTTCCTAGACCGACTCATCAATGTGGCGCTTCCACGAGTTCGCGACTTCAAAGGGGTCCCGCCCGATGCCTTCGATGGACGCGGTAATTATGCGTTGGGGATTCGCGAGCAGATTATTTTTCCAGAGGTCAGCTATGAGGCTGTGGAACGCGTGAAGGGGCTTGGCGTGATCATTGTTACCACGGCGCATACGGACGAGGAAGCACGAAGCTTGTTGGCCCTCATGGGTATGCCATTCCGCGAGGCATAGGGGGAGTGCTAGTTGGCTAAGAAATCCTTGATTGTGAAAGCGAATCGGGTACCAAAGTTCCGCGTGCGAGCTTATCACCGCTGTCAAATCTGCGGGCGACCACGGGGATACTTGCGGAAATTCCAAATGTGCCGCATCTGTTTTCGTCTGCGGGCGTTGCGTGGCGAAGTTCCTGGAGTGATCAAGGCTAGCTGGTAAACTTCCAGTGAGAAAAGGCAGGGTGAGGATTTTGACCGATGACGATGACCGACCCGATTGCTGATTTTTTGACTCGGATTCGCAATGCGCTTTTGGCTAAGCACGAGACCACAGAAATTCCGGCCTCTAAGCTAAAATGGCGCCTGGCGGAGATTCTCAAGTCTGAGGGTTATATCGCGGAAGCCCATCTGGTAGGTGAGGGGCACCATAAAGTAATTCGCATAGGCCTAAAGTACGATTCCGGTGAGGTCAGCGTGATCCAGTCCCTGCAACGAATCAGTAAACCGGGACGCCGCATGTATGTCACAGCTGATCAGCTGCCCCGTGTGCTTAACGGCTTGGGAGTTGCCGTTATTTCGACTTCCCGAGGGATGATGTCCGACCGCGAGTGCCGACGGTTACACGTCGGCGGTGAGGTCATGTGCCAGGTCTGGTAGGGAGAGAAGTTATGTCTCGTATCGGTAAGAAGCCCATTGATCTTCCTGCAGACGTAGAGGTTAACATAGACGCGGGCCAAGTTTGGGTCACGGGGCCGCGTGGGCGTCTCACACGCACCATGTCAGACCTCCTCGAGCTGCAGTTCGAAGACCATCAGCTCCTGATTGGAAAAAAGGTGGAATCCAAGCGAGCTCGGGCCATGCACGGTCTCATGCGCACGCTCATTTTCAACATGGTCAAGGGCGTTGCTGAGGGCTTCCAGAAACAGCTGGTGGTATCTGGTTTGGGCTATCGCGTGCAGATGCAGGGGAAAAACCTCCAGTTGGCCATTGGGTATTCACAACCGGTAACAGTTACCCCACCCGAGGGCATTGAATTCGAAGTCAGCCAACGGAATTTGATCACTGTGCGTGGTGCCAATAAGGAGCAGGTGGGTCAAGTCTCGGCTGAGATTCGCCGCCTCAGACCCCCTGAACCATATAAGGGAGCAGGTATCGCCTACGCCAATGAAACCATACGACGTAAGGTTGGCAAGGCAGGAGTCTAAGGGAGAGCAGTTGTGTCCGATCAGGTCGGGATCCGGGAACGAGCGCGAAGACGGCGGCAGGAGCGTGTGCGTAAGAAGGTCCAAGGTACTCCGTCACGTCCGCGCCTGTCAGTTTTCAAGAGCGCTAAACACATATATGGCCAACTCATCGACGATGTGGGAGGCCACACGCTTGCAGCCGCCTCTAGCTTAAGCCTGCCGTTTCGTGAGCGGATCCAAGATATTGAGAAAGCTTCAGGAGGGAACGTCAGCGGTGCCAAGATCGTCGGGGAACTTATAGCAGAGCAAGCCCAGGCGAAGGGTATTAGGCAAATTGTCTTCGACCGTAATGGCTTCTTGTATCATGGTCGCGTAAAAGCGCTCGCCGAAGCAGCTCGTGAGGCCGGCCTAAAGTTTTGAACGGATTAGAGGAGCCTTCCTGTGCAGGAGTCTATGACAGAGCGCGAAACGTCGGGCGAGCTTATCGATAAGATCATCTATATCAATCGTGTGGCAAAGGTCGTTAAAGGAGGGCGCCGCTTCAGCTTTAGTGCATTGGTGGTGGTGGGGGACCGCAATGGTCGTGTTGGGGTGGGCATGGGAAAAGCCAACGAAGTACCGGAGGCCATTCGGAAAGGGATCGAACACGCCAAGAAGCACCTCATACGCGTGTCGCTGGCAGGGACGACGATTCCTCACCAGGTGCTTGGCGAGTTCGGAGCAGGTCGTGTTCTCTTAAAGCCAGCGTCGAAAGGCACCGGGATCATCGCGGGAGGCCCCGTGCGTGCAATCATGGAAGCCGTGGGTATTGGTGACATCCTTACAAAGTCCCTTGGCTCAAACAATCCTCATAACGTCGTCAAGGCAGCTCTGGCGGGCCTCGAGCGCATTCGTGAGCCACAAGAGGTCGCCCGCATGCGGGGGCAGGAGCTTTCCGTCATGCAACCAGCGCGTGCATCCGCGGGGAGGTAACACCGTGGCGCAGCTTAAGATCACTCTTATTCGCAGCGGTATCGGAAGTCCGCAAAAGCTTAAGGAGGCACTGACCGGCCTGGGACTAACGAGACTCCACAAAACAGTAATCCGGGAGAACCGCCCGGAGATTCGCGGTATGATCCGCAAAGTGCAACACCTGATTCGGGTGGATGAGATCACTGAAGGACGCTAGGCTATGAAACTGCATGAGATGAAGCCGGCACCAGGGTCGACGAAGCGTCGAAAAGTTGTGGGCCGAGGGCGTGGCTCGGGGCACGGCACGACAGCAGGGCGGGGGGGAAAAGGCCAAACGGCACGTACGGGGTCGAGCATTCCAGCCTGGTTCGAAGGCGGTCAAATGCCACTCATCCGACGTTTGCCAAAACGTGGGTTCACGAATATTTTTAAGCGGGACTACGCGATTATCAATATCAAGATCCTTGATCGATTTGAGTCTGGTCAAGAGGTTACCCCAGCGCTCCTGGTATCTCAGGGGATGATCCGGTCGCGACACGAGGGGATTAAGGTGCTCGGAACCGGTAC
Organism: uncultured Nitrospinota bacterium; assembly: GCA_963707985.1. Classification (GTDB taxonomy): domain Bacteria; phylum Tectomicrobia; class Entotheonellia; order J063; family CAVPRW01; genus CAVPRW01. The sequence goes on from CAVPRW010000034.1 coordinate 69,729, forward strand.
CTTGACCAAGGCCCTGACCGTACATGCCCACAAATTCAGCCAGTCGGCGGCCGCGAAGATTGCAGCGGCGGGTGGAAAGGTCCAGGTGATCGAGCGTGATTGAAGGCTTTCAGAACGCGTTCAGAATCCCGGAACTCAAAAAACGTATTCTGTTCACGCTAGCACTTTTGGCGGTTTACCGCGTTGGTGCACACATCCCTACACCTGGGATCGATAGCCAAGCGCTAGCAGCTTTTTTCCAGCAGACACAGGGAACGCTTCTTGGCTTCTTCGATATGTTCTCCGGGGGTGCACTGAGCCGTCTGACGATCTTCGCACTGGGAATTATGCCCTATATTAGTGCCTCCATCATATTGGAGTTGCTAACAGTTGTTGTGCCATACCTAGAGAAGCTCAAGAAGGAAGGGGAACAGGGTCGCAAGAAAATTACCCAATATGCAAGGTATGGCACCATTGTCCTTAGTATAGTGCAAGGACTGGGGATTAGCCTAGGCCTCGAGAGTATGCAAAGTCCGACCGGAGCCCTGGTTGTGCCAGACCCTGGATGGTCCTTCCGCCTGATGACTGTACTCACGCTAACCGCTGGAACCGCTTTTATCATGTGGCTTGGCGAGCAGATCACTGAGCGTGGTATCGGCAACGGCATCTCATTGATCATCTTCGCCGGAATCGTCGCACGGCTCCCTTCGGCGATCGTCAACACTTTTCGGTTAATGGAGACGGGCGAACTCAATCTTCTGTTGATGATCTTCCTGTTAGGCCTTATGCTGGCTGTCGTTGCGGCAATCGTGTTTATGGAGGCTGGACATCGGAAGATCCCTATCCAGTATGCCAAGCGAGTAGTGGGACGCCGCATGTATGGGGGGCAGACCACGCATTTGCCGCTGAAGCTCAATACTTCTGGAGTGATTCCGCCGATTTTCGCCTCATCTATTATTAGTTTTCCGCTGACCATTGCAACCTTTACACACCATCCGTGGCTGGAGTGGGTGTCCAGTGCGTTGGCTCCCGCGACCCCCCTGTATACGCTCGCAAACGTCGTAATGATCTTCTTCTTCTGCTATTTCTATACGGCGATCATCTTTAATCCCATGGATGTAGCAGAAAATATGAAGAAGTACGGCGGCTTTATTCCAGGAATGCGTCCGGGCAAGCGAACGGCCGAGTATATCGACCGCACGTTGACGCGACTCACCTTCGTGGGGGCGATTTATCTTTCGTTCGTAGTCATCCTACCGGACTATATGATTCGCTATCTGAACGTACCGTTCTATTTTGGAGGGACTGGCTTACTGATCGTTGTCGGCGTGGCCATGGACACGATGCAGCAAATCGAGTCGCACCTCGTCATGCGACACTACGAAAGCTTCCTGAAGAAGGGTCGCTTGCGTGGACGTCGGTAGGGGCGATGGTGGCGGAGATGCAAGTTGAGGAGGAATGTAGGTGCGGCTCATCTTTTTGGGGCCCCCGGCTGCGGGAAAGGGGACGCAGGCCAGACGACTTGCTGTAGAATACGCAATACCTCATATCTCAACCGGTGATATCCTCCGGGCGGCCATCAATCAGAGGACATATCTCGGACAGAAAGCCAAGCGGTACATGGATCAAGGGGCGCTCGTTCCCGATGATGTCATGATCGGTATCGCCATGGAGCGGTTACATCAAAGTGACTGTGAAAGTGGATTTATTCTCGACGGCTTTCCCCGGACCATCCCGCAGGCAGAGGCGTTATCTAAACTCTTAGAGTCGATGAATACACCACTGAATTATGTGGTAAACATGGCTGTGCCGGTCGAGGAGATTGTGCGTCGCCTGAGTGGTCGATTAACTTGCCAAAATTGCGGTCGGATGTTTAACTTGATGCTTGACCCCCCGAAGACGCTTGGGCGCTGTGATTGCTGCGGTGGATCACTCTTCCAACGCATAGACGATCGTATCGACACGGTGCATGAACGACTTGAGGTGTACCGGCAAAGTACGCAACCGCTCATCGAATACTACGCAGCGCGAGGGCTGCTCATAACGATTGATGGCACTGGCACCATCGACGCTATCGCCAAGCGTATCGGCGAAGCGGTGGGTGGATGACTGACTCCGATGATCATTCTGAAATCGAAAAGCGAAATTGACAAGATGGCGATTGCCTGCCACATCGTCGCCGAGGTGTTGGAGGTACTGGTGCAGGCAATACGTCCAGGTCTCACCACCCTTGAACTAGATGCTCTGGCCGAACGAAACATTCGTACACGGGGAGGTGTGCCAGCTTTCAAAGGCTACCGGGGATTCCCCAACACCCTGTGTGTCTCACTGAACGAGCAAGTCGTGCACGGCATTCCGTCGAAACGACGATTGCGATCCGGGGATATTATTGGTCTCGATCTTGGCGCCAAGTGGGAAGGGTACTATGGAGACGCGGCGGTCACCGTTCCAGTGGGTCACATTCCAGCAGATACGGAGTGTTTACTGAATACCGCCCGAGAGGCGTTGTATTTGGGCGTCAAAGAAGTACACCCTGGAAAACACCTCTCAGACGTTTCGCATGCAATCCAGCGCCACGCGGAAACACGCGGGTACAGCGTAGTCCGGTCTTTTGTGGGGCATGGGATTGGTACTGCCCTCCATGAAGAACCGCAGGTGCCGAACTTTGGACCACCCGGCCGTGGACCACGCTTGAAGGCTGGCATGGTACTGGCCATCGAACCCATGGTCAACATCGGCCATGCTGATGTTGAGATCTTGGATGATGGCTGGACAGTCGTGACCGCTGATGGGCAGCTATCAGCACATTTCGAGCACACGGTTGCAATCACTGATGAAGGGCCCCAAATTCTCACGGCGCTCTAATGTGATCTTGAAGCTCAAGAAATGTAAATTTCATTGCGGGAATGGGATGAGGCACTGAACTATGGAAAAAGAAGAAGCCATTGAGGTGGAGGGGACCGTTGTTGAACCTCTGCCGAACGCCATGTTTCGGGTAGAGCTTGAAAATGGGCACAAGGTTCTGGCGCACGTCTCCGGCAAGATCCGCATGAATTTTATTCGCATCTTGCCGGGTGATAAGGTGAAGATTGAACTGTCGCCCTATGATCTATCACGAGGACGAATCACCTACCGCTATAAGTGAGCGCGACACTAGCATGAAAGTTAAGGCTTCAGTCAAACGCCGCTGTGAGAAATGCAAGGTAATTCGCCGGCAAGGGATAGTGCGCGTGATTTGTAGCAATCCGCGCCACAAGCAGCGCCAAGGATGATGAAGTATGGCGTCGGCACGTCAGGCGAGAGCTGCATGGGAACGAGATAGGAGGGAACTATGGCTCGTATCGCGGGCGTGGACATTCCAAATGATAAGCGCGTGGAGGTTTCGCTGACGTATATTTATGGCGTCGGTCGGTCAACAGCCATTAAGATCCTGAAGCGCGCTGAAATTAACCCGGATACCCGTGTTAAAGACTTGACGGAACAAGAAATTAGTCGCATTCGTGAAGTGCTTGAAGGCAATTATGTGGTTGAGGGTGACTTACGCCGCGAGTTGTCCATGAACATCAAACGCCTAATGGACATCGGGACCTATCGTGGTTTACGCCATCGACGTGGATTACCCGTACGCGGCCAACGGACACGGACAAATTCCCGCACCCGTAAAGGACCAAGACGGACCGTCGGGGCTAGGAAGAAAGCAAAAAAGTAGGGGGATGATATGGCACGGGGCCGGAGAGAGGGAGGAAGACAGCGGCGGCGTGAACGGAAAAATGTTACCGAGGGTGTGGCTCACATTCAAGCGACTTTCAACAATACTATTATCACCATCACCGACACCATAGGGAATGTGATCTGTTGGGGAAGCTCTGGCTCTCACGGGTTCAAGGGTTCCCGAAAGAGTACACCCTTTGCCGCTCAGGTAGCAGCGGAGGCTGCGGCTAAGAAGGCTATGGATCAGGGCATGCGCAAGATTGAGGTGTGTGTGAAGGGTCCCGGAGCAGGACGGGAAGCGGCCATTCGCTCACTCCAGGCTGTCGGTCTAGAAATCAACCTGATCCGCGATGTGACCCCGATCCCGCATAATGGTTGCCGACCCCCGAAACGCCGACGGGTATAGCGATTAGCGAACGCGGACACAGAGGAGAATATCGTTGGCACGCAATACGGGCTCTGTCTGTCGTCTTTGCCGCCGAGAAGGCATGAAGCTTTTCTTGAAGGGTGAGCGCTGTTACAGCGAGAAATGTGCTATTACACGCCGAAATTACGCACCTGGGCAACATGGACAACGCCGACCGAAACCATCTGAGTATGGTTTACAGTTACGCGAGAAGCAAAAAGTTAAGCGTATCTATGGTGTTTTCGAACGGCAATTCCGCAGCTATTTTGCAAGAGCAGACCGACGTAAGGGGGTTACCGGGGAAAACCTTCTGCTCCTCCTCGAGCAGCGACTCGATTCCGTCGTCTATCGCCTAGGTTTTGCCAGCTCCCGCGCCCAAGCGCGCCAGCTTGTCAGCCATGGGCATTTCATGGTCAACAGCCGGAAGGTCGATATTCCCTCATACTTGGTCAAGAGTGGTGACGTCATCCAAGTTCGCGAACGAAGTCGCACGATTGAGCCCATTACCATGTCGCTCGAAACCGTAGAACAGCGTGGCATACCGACCTGGCTTGAACTTGATAAGGGAGACTTTAAAGGCATCGTGCACCAGTTCCCCTCCCGCGATCAGCTGACCATTCCTATCCAAGAGCAGCTTATCGTGGAGCTTTATTCGAAATAGCCGGCACCCTCAAAAGCGCGTTGCGGGTCATTTGCTGGAGCGAGGCAAGCGCGTGTCTATCATGTTGGGTCAATAGGGGGTTAGACGCAACGATGTTACCCGAGTTTCAGATGCCGAAGCGCATTGAAGTCGACCGGGCAACCCGAACGAACTACTTTGGACGCTTCACGGCAGAACCATTTGAGAGAGGATTTGGTACGACGGTGGGCAATGCTCTGCGGCGCGTGCTTCTGTCCTCACTTGAAGGAGCTGCCGTAACTTCCGTGCAAATTGAAGGAGTTTACCACGAATTTTCGGCCATTCCAGGCGTGCGAGAGGATGTCACGGATATCATCCTCAATATCAAAGAACTCCTGTTGAAGATGCATGGCTATGGACCGAAAGTTATCAGTATCCAGGCCGAGGGGGAAGGCGAGGTCACAGGGGCACAGATACAGACGGACCCCGATATCGAGGTGATTAACCCACGAACGCACATCGCCACCCTCAACCAAGATGGTAAACTGACCATTCTTATGACGGTCAGAAAAGGGCGTGGCTATGTCCCTGCTGAGATGAACGTCGAGGAGGAGATGCCAGCTCAGGCGATTCCGATCGACGCGATCTTCTCTCCAGTGCAAAAAGTCAATTTCATCGTTGAGAATGCACGTGTCGGGCGTCGGACCGACTATGATAAGCTGGTTCTTGAGGTCACCACCAACGGTAGCCTCACACCCGAGGAAGCAGTCTCGCAGGCGGCGCAGATTCTACGAGATCACCTAGAGATCTTTGTTAACTTCAAAGAGGAAATGCGCCCTGAGATGCCCACCGTCGATGTGGATCGTGTGCACCTCTTCGAAAACCTCAAACGCAGTGTTGATGAACTGGAACTCTCGGTCCGCTCGTATAACTGCCTTAAGAACGCCAATATTCGCAATATCGGTGAGCTCGTCCAGAAGACCGAGGCTGAAATGCTGAAGACACGGAACTTTGGACGCAAGTCTCTCAATGAGATCAAGGAAATCCTCGAGACTTTAGGGCTCAGTCTGGGGATGAAGCTTGACGAGGAGCTGCTCGCAGAGCTTGCCAAATCCGAGGTGATTCCGAGCGAACCTGAGGAATAATAGCGATTCTCAGGGAGGGCATAGGTGACCATGCGGCACCTAAAACAGGGACGAAAATTAGGACGTACAACAGCCCATCGCAAGGCCCTATTACGGAATCTCGCGACCGCCTTGCTTGAACATGAGAGGATTACCACTACTGAACCAAAAGCCAAAGAGTTACGGCGGGTCGCTGATAAGCTGGTGACCTTGGGCAAGCGTGGGAACCTGCATGCGCGCCGCCAAGCTCTCCAGGTGGTGCAAAGCAACGCTGTCGTGCAGAAGCTGTTCAATGAAATCGCCCCGCGTTTTGCTGGACGACAGGGTGGTTACACCCGGATTTTGCGCCTCGGATACCGACCCGGCGATGCCGCTGCGATGGCGGTCATCGAGTTGGTAGATGCTCCAATCGAGACAACATAAGGCGGTGACTGCCACCGGCAAGTCCATCCCTAACATTTTTACTACGCGGGCAATACCGCGTTTCGTGCGTTGATGAATGACTGAGTAGCGAACCCGAATGCTCCCCACATGGCGCATGCCGTCGATAGCACGGTATGCGCCATATCCCTACGACGTTGAGTTTCCTGCTTGGGTCATATATCAGTCCCCACTCTCAAGATTTCGATACTCTCTCCAGAGTGGAATCATACCGGGGTTCTATGCATCAGTAGCTGGTCGCCTGCATACGTATGAGCGGCCTAGCAGCTGCAGCAATTGGTGGTGTTGGTCATTGGCACCCTCTATGCCCCAGAGGAAGACCACGCCGGCTGGACGGTTACGCAGGGTGCGTCAGGGTTTAGGCGTCAGTAATCTGCAGTGCGCCGGACGGACAAGCGGCAACCGTTTGGCGGATCGCGGCTTCACTCGCGCTTTGTTGGTCAATGATAAACTGCCCGTCGACGACCTTGAACACGGCTGGGAGACCTCTGACGCAGTTGCCTGCGTGGATGCACACCTGGGCATCATAGGTTACTTTCATGACCATCCCTCCTCCTCACTTGCGGCAGCCCGTAAGACATTCTCTTCCGATACAAGTGAGCACTCTAGGCTAGGCCATACCATGGCTGTCAAGGATAGGACTACGTAGCTATGGGCTAGACTGGTCGCCCAGGGGTCGCTGGGTCTCCTCACCTCTCTGATCGCGAGCCAGTTCTGAGCCTATTCCCCTGCAGACGTGCTGGACAGGATCTTCGGTTTACCACCGCAGAGGAGCTATCTGTCATCTCAAGGTCAGATCAATTGACGCGCGTTGACACGTTCTCAAGGCTCCGTTAGACTCACCCCACGAGGCAGGGGAAGCGGTTGCTCGTGGCTATCTCCGCATGGATGCATGGCTGGGAGGTAGCATAGGAAGACAGGACAGGTCGTGCCGAAGGGGAGGATGCCAGGATGCGGCAGTGGATGGTATGGTTCGGGGCAGCTGTGAGCGTCATGGGGCTTCTCATGCTCATCGGCTGTGCGGCCACGTCGAGTCGGGAGAGTATCGGCGAATCGAGTGAGGACGCCGACATTACCGCTAGGGTGCAATCGAGCTTCACAGCTGACCCACTGGTGAGTGCCTCAGCCATCGGCGTTCAGACCACTCAGGGTGTGGTCCACTTGAGCGGCACCGTCAAGAGCGAACAGGAGCGGTACCGTGCCATCCAGTTGGTTCAGGGCGTGGCCGGGGTGAAGGAGATTATCGTCCGTAATCTGTTCGTGCAACGATAGCCCAGTGCCCCACTATGCGAACTGGGCCCTATCTACGACAGCCGCGAACGACCAGAGTTGCTCCTCCTCAAAGGCATCCTTGTCCTGTTGGAGATTACTGCCCATGAGGAACTCACCAGCGGGGATGAGGCATCTCAGGCTCGAAGGCTAAGCGGACAACGCTGCCCTGCTCGCGGGGCTGTGGGGATGTCAGTGCTGTACGTGCACCGGCCATATCGCCCTGCTCATCCGCGGCAGGCTTTACACCCCCTAACACCTTGTCCAGGACCTCGATTAACCGATCCACGTCATAGTGGAATCGCCTATCGCTAATCTCGTGGGCATGGCGCCGTGCCAACAGCTTCAGCACGTCCGGCAGGTCTGGGGAGCGTGGCATGTATGCGCCTTGAACCAGCGCGGGGATGACCCGAATATTGCGGGCAAGCGCCGCCGCAATTTCCAGCCGAACGAAGTCCTCTGGGTTATCGAGCCGCCGCCGTCTAGCATCATCGGTGATCGTCGGCCATTGTTTGCCAATCAGTGCGATCAGGGCATCGCACGAGCCCACAGCCTGCTCAATCACCTCGACGAAGTCGAGGCCGGGCTCAATCGTATCGATGTCCATAAAGACGTTGTCCCGACCAAAATGTTGGCTGAGGCGGTCATAGAGCCGTCCAGCCCATCCCCCACTATCGTCCCGTCGATAGCTGATGAAGATCCTTGCCACAGTATACTCCTTCCCCTGGGGCAAGGAGCGAAGGGACACCCACAGTTCGGGACAAGGGCAGCCTGCCCACTCGTGGGTACACCTATTGCTCACCCCTGGTGCAATCTGGCGCTGCTCCGGCGGCTAGGAGAGCACATGTCAAGTTGGCCGCAATTCTAGCAGACACACGCACTCGGGAGCAATAACGGGTTAAGGAGCACCCGTCGCGAGGCTCCAGCAGTGAGGCTCTGGTGATGCCTACCAAGTCTTCCGTATTAGGCGGTGTGATTTAGAACAAAGTCGTGGAAGGCGAGAGCCCATGCGCTGGCGTGTCAGGCCATAGCCTGTCGTAAACGCGCCGCGTCGTAACCAAAGGGTACGAATAACTCCAAGGCCGCGTCGAGCAGCATGGCCTGATACTGTGCCACATCGAATCCATCATCCGGTCCCAGGCGCGGGAAGGCCCGCACCCGCTCCTCTTTGTTGGAGGCTCTGGCGTCGCGAATCAGATAGCGCACCCGCTCGCCCGGATGGAGATGGATGCCCACCGCATGCAACTGCCGTAAGGCCTGTACCGTGGCGTTTGCCACGCGATAGGCCTCCAACTCCTGCCCGACGGTCTTGGCGACCAGGAGTTGAAGTGCTGGAATATGCCCGGTCGCCAGTTGTTCCCAGGTATCTCGCAACACCTCCAGGGCTCTCGGCACGTGGACGGCGCAGTCGTCAAGGCTCTCAGCCTCGGCCAGTACCTCCAACATCGCCCATTGTGTCGCCTGGATGAACACCGGAACATCATGACGTCGGTAAGCTAGGCCACGCGCTTTCAGCGTCCCGTCCCAGAAAACGCCGAAGTAGCGATTGGCTACCGCAAGATGCGGCCGTACCTTGGAGGGGAGAAAGACAAGCCAGCGATAGCGCCCTTCCAGGCTCATGGTGACGCCAGTGGCCGTGCTGATCTCGTCGCACAGCGCCAGCAGTGCCTCCTCCGTCAAGCCCAATTGGCGAATCCACACGGAATCGGTGAGTGCGTGCAGCAGCTCATAACCGTGTGCTTCGCAGATCTCCTTGGCCTGCAGCAGCTTCTCCCGACCGAAGGCGGTCACGGCCTCATGGCTTTCAATCCGTCCGAAACGGGCATTGCGATAGCCGAGATAGCCAAAACACGTCACTCCAATCCATTTATGGGCGCGTTGGCGCTGGTCATAGAGCGCTGCTGCCTCAGGGGTGATGCCGCCCTCTTTCAGGCAGGTTTTGTAATAGGCCCGGCGCTTGATGAGCGGATCGAGCATAGTCGCCATTAACCCTTCGTACCGTTCGCAAATCGTGTAACCCGCCTCCGGGACTGCGTGGTTGTCGCAGCAACCGCAGAAGAGCGTTTCGGCGGAGATGTTGTGCTGGACCATGATGGTGGGGTACATGGCTGAAAAATCCAGCTCCGCGACATGCTCGAAAGCCCCCACTGGCGGTTGGAACACTAGCCCGCCTTTGTCGACCTTGAGGAGGACGTCGGCGGTCTTCCAGCGCTCGGGCTCCCCCTTGCGCCAGGGGATGAGGAGACGCCGCCGCACGGCCACATCGAGTTGCATCGAGGTGAGGATGGTGCCGATCGATGCCCGAGCGGTGCGTTGGACAGGGAGCCTGGCGAGGCGCGCCAGCTCGATGATGCCGGCAAAACCGGTTTCGTGATAGAGAAATGAGTGGGCACGATCGATGTGCCAGCGCCCATAGAGCGGATATGCTGGCGGAAAGTACAACATTTTGCCATAGGTGAAAAATGACTGGCCTGCGGTGACGAGGCGGCGTTCGACGGGAGTTGGTTCGCGATCGAGTGTCAAAGGCATTCGATGCTGGCGGGCCAGGCGGAGTAATGCCGGGAAGATCGTCGTATCGCCATAATCGGTAAGGATGAGATCCGGATCATAACGGGTGAGAAACGCGTTGAGCTGATCGAGTAACTCCGCGGGGTCATTCGTGGTGCATTCGTAACGTTGGCCGTCGAGGGTGACCTGTAGTGTGTTACCGCGCTGGAGCGGGATCAGCGGGTCCTGGGTAAGCTGCAGTTCCAGAATGCGCAGTGATGGGATGACGTAGTGCCGCTCCATGATCGACTCGCGCCCCCAAATGTGCGTAATGATCTGCCCATCATGCTCGACCTCGCACTGGCCGAAGGGAAAGAGCTGGCGGCAGTACAGATAATATTGCGGCAGCGGCAGGTCACAATTGTAGAAGGTGAGACGGGATTCGAACTCCGGTAAGCGTCGCAGCAACCGTGGGAACATCTGATAATCTGTGACCTCGAGCGCCAGGACCGTCACCAGCTCCCGACTCCAGAATTCTTGCTGCTTCGTCAATATGCAGCGGCTGCAGACTCGTGTCCGCAGTGTGGCACGTGCCAGAGCTTGCAGGTCATCCGATTGTCCGCGTGCATACAGCCGTGGGCGAAATGGGTCCTCGAGGCGCAGGAGCGTGCCATCTTCCTGATACAACCACACGACCATCGTCGTTTGTGCCGGATAGACGTCGAACAGCCAGCCCTGGCTGTGCATGCCTAGAGGCCGCTCCCTTGACGGCCCATGCCGGGGACTCGTGTGCGCCGGTCCGCATCCCTCTGTACCGCTGGAAGCTCCAATGATGTCATTCGTGGGAGCCATCCTCAACCGCCTGCCCGCCTTCTCCCGTCTGGAACAGCGCCTGGTAGGGGAGTGTCCCTTGGGACGCTTCGTCCCCCTGGTTCTTGTTCCGGGGAGTGCGGAGGCGTTCGACCGCGCCTGGCAGTGCCGGTGGCTCCCGTGGTCTGTCAAGGACGGGAGGGAGGGTGTTCTGACCGAAGGCTTCGATCTGGGTGAGCAAGCGTTCGAGCTGTTTGTGATGCTCCAGCAGCATGGCCATGACGAGGACCTCGAAGGGCCATGGACGTGAGAGATACACCCCAGCTTGGACGTGGAGTTTGGCACAGTCGAAGAGACGATCAAAGGCGGCCTGATCATCCTTACGCAGCGCACGTCTAAATGGTGCCCAGGCACGACGTTCGTACTCGATGAGCTGGCTGAAGGGTGGAAGGGTTCGACCCATCACATCTTACCTCCGACTGTCGGAACGTTGCATGATGAGAGACGCTGATGACTGACGTGAGTGCCTCGGCTTGACAAGCTGTACGTGACGGCGTCCCTCTACGGTGGACACGCGAATGCCCAACTCAACGGCTTTCACCAACTCGCGGGCGAACAAGGTCCGGCGTGTCCGATAGCTGTCGAGGGCCTGTGCCATGAGGAGCAGGGGGCCATGTATGCAGAGGGTTTCAATCTTTCTGAGCACGCGCTGGAAGAGGAGAAAGGCATCTTTGAACGGCACATTCTCATCAAAAAACGTCGTGCAGGGGCCCAGCAGGATGATGAGACCCACAGACTGTGAGGCCAAGAGGGGATCGAGTCGTTCGCAGAGCAAGGTGGCGACCTGATGGCAGGTGAACGCGCGGGCGATGTAGATGTGTCGCAGCCAGCGCTCAGGGGGCACCCGGCGCGCTTGTGCATCGGCGGCGATGGTGGTCACATCGAAGGCCATCGCCCCATCGATGATGGCCACGGCGAGCCCACGGTTGACGGCGGCAGCCGCCGTGCGTACGGCGATACGGGCGACACCGGCATCACCCCAAAGTAGAGCGGAGCGCGCCTGCGGCGGTGGCGGTGGGACGGGGTGGATGGCAAGGAACGAGGGCAAAGCGGCCGGCTGGGGAGGGGCCATCGGCCGTGTAGCATGGGTTGTCATGCGGTGATTTCCCTCTGCATAGGACCTTCTAGACGCATCGCTGTCGACGTATGAGGTAGGGCAACCTTTGAGGATGCCCACCCGACTTATGCCGACAGCGGCCGAAACACGGCGATCACCTTACCTGCGATGCGGACATGCTGCTCGGGTCGGAGGCGGATCAGAGGATACCCCTGTTGCTGGTTCTCCGGCTTCAGCCACAGACCAGTGCGGCGGTGCAGTACCGTTTTCACCGTGATCTCTTCATCGATGGCAACCACGCCGATGTCGCCGTGCTCAACCCAGGGCTGGGTGCGGACGATGACGTAATCCCCCTCGTAAATTTGCCGGTCAACCATACTGTCCCCCTTCACCAGCAGGGCAAAGAGGGTCGAGCGATCATCCAGTAGACGATCGATCTCTAGATACCCTTCGATGTTTTCGGTGGCGAGGATCGGCGTCCCAGCAGCCACACGTCCGATGATGGGGAGCCCGGTGGGCGGCAGGTGTTCTGCGGCTAAGCGCAGGCCATGATGACGTCGGGCCATGGTCAGCACGCCCTTGCGTTCCAGGGCCTGCACATGTTGGTATGCCGTCCGCACCGTGACTCCTAGTTGTGCGGCGATGTCGCGGTAGCTGGGCGCCTGTCCTGTCCGTTGTAGCCGTTGCTGGATGTAGGCCAGCACCTGGGCTTGCTTGCTGGTCAACTCCTGCATGGTCGTTCTCCCTCCTCCACAACGTGGTGACCCTGCGACGACTATATCAACATTTTGTTGATATAGCAAGCTATACAACATCGGCGCCCGTAAAAACCTAATCGAGGGCGCTGACGATCATTGGCGCAGAAATGCACGTCACGCCTTTTGGCGGCAGCCGACGGCGCGCGACAGAGGTGCACAACTGCATCGCCGGATACTGATCCAGCGTCGAGATGCACGCGGAGATGGCGGGACAGCGGGTGGATGATAAGGTCGAGGCGATGAAGGCTTAGAGGAACGTCTCAGATGTCGCGTGTATGGCAGGCACCCCCTAGCTGACCTCCTCGCCCGTCTGAAGAGCGCCGCTCACGGCGAGTCCGGACGCAACGCTGGTGAAGAGGTCGGATTCCTGGAGCTTTGCCCTCGGCAGGACGTCGCTCAGCATGTGTCGAAAGACCGGGATGCGGGAGGAGCCTCCGGTAGTGAGCACTTGGTCGATCTCCTCCGGGGCCAAGCCTGCCGCCGAGACCGCGAGCTCAACGCATCCACGTGCCGCATAGACCTGAGGGGCCACAGTCGCGTCAAAGACGGCGCGCGTGAGCGAATGATGTAAACGGAGGTCTGCGTTGACGAGGCGCATCTCCGTCTCGAGGTGGTCCGACAGGCTGACCTTGGCGCCTTCCACCGCCTGGAAGAACGCCACACCATAGTTCTTCTCGACCAGTGTTTCGAGCGCCGCCAGTTGCTCCGGCCGGTCGAACTCACGCTTGCATCGGCGGATCAGCTCCATATTCCGCGGCGTGTTCAGCTCAAGGATGGTCTGCCAGCTGCGGAGTCGAGTGAATAGATGGCGTGGCAGCGGCAGCCCGGTAGAGCGCTGGACGGCGCCATCGCCGAACAACGGCGTCAGCTGCGTCTCGACGATGCGGCTGTCCAGGAGGTCTCCGCCAATGGCCACCCCCTGTGTCGCGAGCGTCTGCACGCTGCCGCAGGAGACCCTAGCGACGCAAATGTCCAGCGTGCCACCACCAAAGTCGAAGACGAGGACGTGCCGGGCGTCTCCAAGATTGTGCCGAACGGCAAAGTGGCGGATCGCGGCGACCGGTTCTTCGACGAAGTGCACGTCCGCGACCCCGGCAAGCCTCCAGGCTTCGCGCAGTCTCTGACGCGCCAGGGCGTCCGCTACGGGATGCTCAGAAAAGCACACTGGCCAGCCGACGGCAAGACTCGTAAAAGGTTGCCCGAGGGCCGCTTGAATCCTTGACAGCAGCTCTCGGGCGAGAAGGCTCAGGAGCTCTTCGATGGTGTAGTGCAGGCCGAAAACGTTGGTCGCTCGGAAGGACGACACCGGTAAGAAGCGTTTGAGCGACTGGAACAAGCGGCCGGGCTCACTCACGTCGATGAGCGCATACGCATCCTGCACCATTGTCCCGATCTCGGCGAATACCATCGTCACTTCGCCCACGCGCTGCATCTCATAGTGGACTGCTCGACCGGTGTTCTGCTCCAGGTAGCGCGACAGGGCGTTCTGGCCGAACCAGACATCGCCCGACCGTTCGATATAGACGAGCGAACGCATCACACTTGGATCGGACGCCGCGCGGTCCAGCGGGAGCAGGTGGATCGAGCGGCCGTCGTAGACCGCCGCACTCGAATTGGATGTGCCGAAATCAACGCCAACGCAGAGCATGACTCCCCCAAAGGCACCAACCAGGGCCCGATGGAGGCAGCGGCATAGCGGCATCGAGTCCCTACCGTGCAGTTATTGGCCCAGCTTGCCAATCCGGAGGTCGAGAAGCTGGGCAATCACTTCGAGTAAGCGGTCTGGCACAAAGGGCTTGGACAGCAAGGGAACCCCAAGGCTCGTCGAGATATCGACCGTAGAGTCATCGGCAAAGGCTGAGAGCAGGATGATCTTCACGTGTGGATTGCCGCGTTTCAAGCGCGCGGCCAACTCTGTGCCCAGCAACGAGGGCATGCGGACATCGGAGATGATCAAGTCGAAGGACTGACAGCAGCACAGGGTATAGCCCTCGCCGCCATCCGTGGTCCAGACACCTTCAATCCCTTTATCCGCCAGAACCTCGGTCAAAAACTCGCAGAAGGTCTGGTCGTCATCGATGATCAAAGCTCGCATACACGCCTCCATGTTTTCCTGCATGCTATCCTTCTAGCAAAAGGAATGCCTCGCGGAGAGGGCGCCCACCATCCAAGCGATGGGGCTCCTCAAGCACCTCATGCAGGACATCGATGCCGACCGGCTGTGGCGAAGTGGAGGACCACTGGGGCATTTTGCCCCATTATGAGTGGCGCACCGGCACCACCTGGTAGCGTTCGAGCATGCGATACAACGAGCGACGGTCGACCTCCAGAATCTCGGCCGCACGCGAGATATTGCCCTGGGTGGAGTCCAGAACGTGCAGGATATAGCGCTTCTTGACTTCCTCCAGGGAAGGCAGGTCGTCGAAACCATTCCAGGCGTCCAATGACCCGCCCAGAGATGCCTTTGGCATCAGACGATCACGCACCTCAACCGGCAGATCGTCAGGCGATAGCATCACCTGGTTCGACAGCGCCACGGCGCGCTCGATGATGTTTTCCAACTCGCGGATGTTACCCGGCCAGGTATAGGTACGGAGCAGAGCCATGGCGTCCTCGGAGATGCCGACCACCGGTTTGCCATGCTCTTGACTGTAGCGTCGGAGAAAATGGTAGGCCAGCACTGGAATATCTTCAGCACGCTCCCGCAACGCGGGGAGATGGATGGTCACCACGTTGATGCGGTAAAAGAGATCTTGCCGAAAGGTGCCCTGTTTCACACTCTCGACCAGATTCCTATTCGTCGCTGCCAGGATGCGCACGTCGATTTTGATCCACTTCTGACCGCCGACGCGCCTGATTTCATTCTCCTGCAGGACACGCAGTAGCTTGGCCTGCATATTAGGCGTGATATCGCCGATCTCGTCGAGAAAGCAGGTACCCGTGTCGGCCTCATCAAATACCCCGCGCTTCTCGCTGAAAGCACCAGTAAACGCGCCCCGCACGTGGCCGAACAGTTCGCTCTCGAGCAGCGACTCGGTCATGGCACCGCAGTCGACGGCAACAAAGGGACGGTGGCTACGGGGGCTGTGTTGGTGGAGGGCGCGTGCCATCAATTCCTTGCCTGTGCCGCTCTCGCCCAGAATCAACACAGTACTTTTCGTGGCCGCTGCCCGGGCGACAGTCTTATACACGTCCACCATTGCCGGGCTGCGTCCGATGACAGCCCCCAGGGGGGCGATGTCTTCGCCGTCGCCGCCGGCCAGTCGACTCAACCCTGCCGCGTGGCGTTGTGCCAAGGCACGGGACACGGTACGTTTCAACTCCTCCAGGTTCATCGGTTTGGACGTATAGTCGAAAGCCCCCTCGCGAATCGCTTCGATGGCGATCTCCATCGAACCAAAGGCGGTCATGACCACGATGGGCAGGTCAGGATGGGTCGCGCGCACTTCGCGTGTGACCTCAAGGCCGCTCATCCCAGGGAGACGTACATCCACGAGCAATAAGGCGTACGTTTCCCGATGCAATTGCTGCAGGGCATCTTCACCACTCAGGGCACGGTCGACCGGGTAGCCTTCGCCCTCCAGAACCTCGGCAAAGAGCTCGCAGCTCACCGGATCATCATCCGTGACCAGAATACGCGCGCGTGTCCTTTCGCTTCGACGCACCTCGTTCACGGCGGCGGCTCCTCTGTCGGGAGAAAGATGCGTACGCACGTACCCTCCCCTACATGGCTAGAAATATGAATGCTTCCTCCATGGGCCCTAATGATCTCCTGGCAGATGGCCAGTCCCAACCCGGTGCCGCGCGCCTCACTCTTGGTGGTCACAAAGAGATTAAACACCTTGGGCAACAGTTCGGCCGGTATGCCGGCACCGGTGTCGATGACCTCTACGACAATGCCACGCTGCAAGTTCTCGGATGGCTCAGCCAGCTCTGTGGTCACGGTGATGGTACCACCAGTTTCCATGGCATCGATGGCATTGTTCAGAAGATTGATCAATACTCGTTGTAAGGCGGCGGCGTCAGCGCTGAGCACGGGCAACGACTCCGCTAGCTCAGTCATCACATGCACGTGGCTCTGCTGAAAGCGGATCTCCAGTTGAACCAGCGTTTCCAGGACCAGCTCATTGAGATTGATGGGCCGATGCGTGTGGGGAGCCCCACGGGTGCGCGACAGATAGTGTTTGATGATCTCCGCCATGCGTTGCACCTGCGACTCGATGATCTTCAGACGTCTCCGAGCCTCCTCGGAGATGTCGGCGTTGGCCAGCAGTTGGGTGTAGCCCAGCACAGAATTGAGGGGTGTGCCCAGTTCATGGGCAATGGCGCCCGTAATACGCCCCAGCGCCGCTAGACGTTCGCGTTCAATCAACTGCTCCTGCAGCTTGACCCGCTCGGTGATATCGCGGAAGAATCCATGTAGCGCCACCAGGTTACCGTCCACATGTCGCCCAATCAGGGTGCCTTCGACCAGGATCGACCTGCCATCCTGAGCCACCAGCGTAGCCTGGAGATACTGCCCGGTTTCTTCCGCCAACACCCGGGCGCGAACACCGCTCCAGTGGGAAAGTGACCGAGGGTGAATGATGTCAGCAATCCTCAAGCTCGACAGTTGTGCCTGTGTATACCCCAAGGTTTTCAACCAGGCTTGGTTCACGAACAGAAAGCGGCCATCGGGGGCGACACTCTGAATCAGGTCGTGCGTGCTTTCAAGCAGATGATGATACTGCTGCTGGCTCTGCTGTAAGGCCTCTTCCGCCATCTTGCGCTCGGTGATGTTGCGATAGATGGCGTACGCGGCGATCTGACTGCTGCCGATACGAACCGGTGCCCCGACAATGGAGACATGGAGTCGACTGCCGTCCTTATGCCGCCGGACGGTCTCCGTGTGGACGCCCTGCCCGTGCGTTAGCTTATCGGTCAACTCCCATCCTTCGTCGAGCCGATCATCCGGCACGATAAGCTCGTTGATCGGACGGTTCATGGCGTCTGCCGGCGTATACCCAAACATCCGTGTGAACTCGCCATTAACGCGCAGCACACGATCTTCGGTATCAAGCAGGACGATGCCTTCAGGGGCGTTTTCGAAGAGCTGATCGAGGTAGGCTTGCTGGATTTTCAGCTCTTCCTCGGCATGTTTATGCTCGGTGATGTCTTGCGTGGCGCCAATGAAGCGCACCACACGTTGCTGCGAGGCGTCAAACTCTGGTCGGCCAACAGCCCGCACCCATCGTACCTCGCCGTTCTTAGTGACGATGCGAAATTCGCTCGCATCCGGCTGGCCGGAACGGATATTCCGGATGCGTTGCTGCCAGATGGGTAGGTCCTGCGGATAGATTAGCCGCCCTCGGGCGCTGGGGTCATCTAGCGTGGGCAGATCATGCTCGTTATAGCCCGTGACGCGACAGTATGCTTCCGGCGTGACCCATTCGCGGATGATGGTACCATCGGGCTCGAGACGGTGGGCGTAGGAATAGCCAGAGACCAATTCGGCGAGTGCGCGGTGACGTTCTTCAGAAAGGCTCAACTGCTGCCCCTGTTGCCTGGCCGCTGCCAGATCACGCCTCAGGTATCTGGTTTGCAACAAGTTCTGCACACGCATCTGCAGGACGACCTGATCCGTGGGCCAGACGAGGCGTTCATCGATCGTCTGGCCTAGGTGTGCTGCGATCAAATCGCGCCCGTCAGATGTCGTCACCAGAAGAAAGGGCAAGAACTGCGGCGACTCGATCTTGCGGCGCTCTTGAATCGCCTTGTGGAGGCGTTTCAGTGTCGCCCCATCCAGAACGGCCAGATCAAACGTCTCTCGGAGGGCGCGCTTGCCCCTCGCGGTCATGACCTTATAGCGCTGTCCCAGGCAATCCTCCAAATCCTGTTGTAGCTCGCGTGACTCGATGAGGAACACGATCGTATCCATGCTCATCCCTTTTCATACGCACGTGCCAGCGTCCATCGGTCGAAACTACAACACTCCAAGTGCCAGAGCGCCAAGGCGTGTGCAAGGGGACGGTGCCGCTGCAGAATCGTTCGGGTCTGATCACCATTCTAGAGAAAGCCGTGACGAAATGGAAGGACAAGAAACCGCATGTCTCATGGATGGTCTCAGTTTGGGGCTCTCGACACTGCCGCTAGTAGCGGGTTTCACAGTGTATACGGTGGCCGCGGCCTGCGACGGGCCATGAGATTTGGGCTCAAAGCGGCTCGGACTCGCGGGCTGTCCCCCTATGCTTCATACGTCAGCCTCCAGTTCTGAGATAGTCTCGCGTGGGGGGGTGACGAGGATTTTGTCGATTCGATTGCCGTCCATATCCACCACCTCGATCTTCAGTCCCTCCCAGACAAAATAGTCGGCAGCAGCGGGAATACGGCCCAATTGCATGATCACGAAACCGGCCAGAGTCTGATAGATGCCTTGGTCCTCCCCTGGCAATTCGCCAAGGTCGAAGAGATCCTTGAACTCGTCCACGGGCAACATGCCATCCAATAGCCATGAACCATCGTCACGTTGCACTGCGAGCGGGTCTACCGGATCCCCGGCTTCGGGGAGGTCCCCGACGATTGCTTCTAAGATGTCACTCGGGGTGACCAGACCCTGAATCCCGCCGTATTCGTCGATCACCAAGGCGATGTGTGTTCCCGATTGTTTGAAGAGTTCCAAGACCTTTAAGGCACGCATGCTCTCAGGCACGTACAAGGGTTGTTGTAATGTCGCTTCCAAGTCGACGACTTGTTCGCCCAAGAGATGCGCCAGCAGATCCTTGGCGTGCACGACGCCGAGGACATTATCCAAGCTCCCTTCAGCGACCAAAAAGCGTGAGTGCGCGCTTTCGGTGATGGTGCGGCGAATCTCCTGGGCCAACGCCTCGCGGTCGAGCCAGACGATCTCAGTCCGTGGGGTCATCACCGCGCTGACGCGCCGATCACCCAACCGGAAGACGCGCTCTACCATCTCCTGCTCAGCCTCTTCAAACATGCCTGCCTGAGTCCCCTGTTCGATCAGAGCGCGAATTTCCTCCTCCGTCACTGGAGGCTCCGTGGAGGGCTTTATTCCCAAGGCCCGCAGGAGGAACTCGGTGGAGAGGCCTAACAGGTGCACGACAGGGTATGCAACCCGCGACAGCACCTGCATGGGGGCGGCAATCACCATCGCCAGGCGCTCGGGATTGTTCAACGCCAGCCGTTTCGGCACCAGTTCGCCCACGATCAACGAGAGATAAGTGATCACGAGTACCACCAGGACCAAGCTAAGCGGGTGGCCATATGGCTCCAGCCACGTGATGTCACTCAGAAGAATGGCGAGTTCCCCGGCAATGGTTGCCCCACCGAAGGCGCCGGCCAGAATGCCGACGAGTGTGATACCGATTTGAATCGTTGCCAGAAACTGATTGGGATTATTCGCCAGTTCCAGAGCGGCACGGGCTTTGGCATTGCCCTCTTCGGCCCACTGTTGCAGGCGGGTCTTGCGGGCTGAGACCACGGCGATCTCCGACATGGCAAAGATGCCATTGATGAGAATTAGCAGCACCACGACTAATCCTTCGAGCATTACGGAGGGCATCGCGACGCGCTCCTTACGTTTTCAAGCCATTTGCACCAGAGGTCCGGTTCTTCTCAATCCGGAAGTGCCAACCGCAGCGTAGAGGGCACACGACCATGCTCCAAGGACGGACATGAGATAGCGCCAGCTCACACCATTTCACGCGAGGAACCAGAAATGTGACCCTGTGCAAGAAGATGGTCGGGAAGCCACGCAATTTGCTTTATTGGACCATCAATCGCTGGTGAGCGCAAGTGTCTTGCGGTTCGCTCCCGTCAGCTGGCCAAAATCCTACACAAGGTTTCCTGGATTGATGACGTGGGATGATATCCTCATGAGGCATGTGCGGGACGACGTCGTATGAAAGGACCAACAAGGCGGGGTGTGGAGGGAGAGGGTGCGACATGGGACCAAATGCGCACGGCCTGGTCTGGATTCACGTCGGATGTAGGGGTCTGGGAGGTCCGAGCGCTCCGGCGAGAGACCCCTGAGCCTTCGCCAAAGCTCCCGTGGGGTCTCATCGCACCGAAATGACGCCAATACCAGCGCCGGCAGGACGGCTCGGCCGGCAACTACCGACCTAGCTGATTGTCGCCTGACTCTGGCCTGTGAGGACCTGCAAGAGCTTGGCGCCATCGGGGGTTCCCAAACCTGTACAGGGATCCCAACCCTGACGCGCCTGATACGCGCCATTATTCCCACTGGTGATATCGTGCAGAGCTCCGCTAGTAGCGATCTGTCCACTATAGAGCAATGGGTTGAGATACCCGACCGGACGCCCTAGTTGCTGATTGATGAGCGCAATCAGTCCCGCCCACAGAGGAGCCACGGCACTGGTGCCGCCGAAGACCACCTCACGATGATCGACACGAATCAGATAGCCGGTCATCGGGTCGGCATCGCCAGCCACATCGGGCACACCACGTCCCTGCTTAGCCCCAGGGTTGGCCGATGGCGGGACATTGGCCAGCTTCTGAAACCCAGGCAAGGTGAAGAAGTCGCTGACACCGCCACCGGTGGCGCCAGCCATCGTCCCGTCGTTCCACACCACTTCCTGACTGATCGCCGTGTTCGATGCCTCCAGGTGCGTTCCCCCACATCCCAGGACATAAGGGCTGGATGCGGGAAAATCGACGTGTGCATACCCGTCGCTCATCCCATCGGAGGAGCCATCATCGCCCGCAGCGCAGCAGATGGTGACGCCGAGAGCCGCAGCTTCCTGGAACGCCTGGTCATAAACCTGCAGAGCTTGCGCGGTCCAACTCGACTCCGGGCCACCCCAGCTGATCGAGATGACTGAAGGTCGATTCTGGTGATCATGAACAGCAGCCTTGATCGCATCCAGGAAACCGCGGTCGGTATTCGGCGCAAAATACACCACAAATTCTGCGGCAGGGGCCAGCGCACCGGCGACTTCGATGTCAAGCATCACCTCACCGTCGGGGCCGCTGGGGTCACCAGTCGGATGGTTGTGGGCACCGTCGACTGCAACGGTCTTAATGCGCGGCATGGCGACCCCCAGTTGGGAGAAGTAGGCCGTGAGATCCTGGAGGCGATAACCACCTCCCAATTCGATAATGGCAACGCACTGCCCATGTCCATCCACCCCAGATGGAAAGTTATAGAGCCGGGCTAATTGAGTCGGCGTGAACGAGTGGTTATTAAGCTGTCGCGAGCTGTTGCTCCTCGTGGATGTCCCCACAGTCGTTGCTTCCTTGAAGAGCCGAAAGTGGGGTTTGGCCTGTGGACGGTCATCCAGGCCAAACACCCCCTGCACGATCTCGGCCAGCTCGCCCGGCACATGCACCGCTCCGACGCGGCCCCGATAGGTTCCCCCCCAATACTCATAGGTGGCAAGCGACACGCCGAACGCCTCGGAGAAAGCCCCCACCGTCCCGGTTAGGAGCACGCTGCGTTTGGCAGGGTTGACCTCAGTGACCGTAAGGCCATGGGCTTTTGCAAACGCTTCTATGGCTGCCAGGTCCTTGGGGTCGGCCCCATAGGCGGCAGTAAACTCCTCATGGGTCATATGCCGGCGTTCAGCAGGCATGATGGCTCCCAATCTCTCGGCACTGAGGGCCCCCTTCATAGCAGTAACGCCGGTACGAGGGCGAACATACAGGGTGACCTCCATACGTTCCTTGAGATGCGGCGTGCCCACCGCCCGCGCCCCTGCGAGGACCTGACGTTCGCTCCCAGGAACTGGGACATGGCTTGTATGCGATAGCATTGATGGCTCCTTTGCTATGGTTTACCCGACGGCTTGTCTTCGTCGGGGTTCATTTTGCCAATGCGCGCCTGAGCGTCTGAGAGACCTGCTCCACCCCGAAGGGCTTGGAGAGGACTGTGAAAGCCCCTAACAGCTCGGCCTTCACCTTAAAGTCAGGATCCTGAGTCCCCGTCATCACGATGACCTTGATCCATGGAGACTCGATCATAATTTTGGATAGCAGCTCGATGCCGTTCATGGCCGGCATCTGCATATCCGTGAGCACCAGATCGTAGGCGAAGGGCGTGTGCTGCACCAGCTCCCAGGCGCGCTTCCCGTCGGCTGCGGTACTGACGCGAAATCCCTGAAATGCGAGGGACTCCGCCAGCACCATGCGTATCGACTCGTTGTCGTCAACCACCAAGATCCTGTCCCTTGCCAGCATGCCTACTCTCCTCACCAAACTGTCGTGCTCGTCCACCAGGAAGAGCAACGTATGTGCCATCATCCTGAAACGACACAGGCCGTTTGGCGAGAGCCCCAAACGGCCTGTGGTACAAGGAATCCGCGCACCTCTACCATGTGGACCTGGCGAGCGATGCGCATAAGAATAGCCCCACTGCCCCAGCCAACCCCCGATGCTGAAGAGATCATTCAGGGAAATCGAGACGTTATCGGCGTGTGGCCATTACCGTTGCGGTGTGGTCGACCCGCCTCACTCTTCCACGCTGCCAAGATCGATTCGATAGCGCTCGGCGAGGCGATACAGCGTCCGTCGATTGATCCCGAGGAGTTGGGCGGTGAGCTTCTTGTTGCCCTTGGCTTGCTGCAGGACATAACAGATGTGGCGTCTAACCCCCTCGCGCAGGCTCGCAGAGGCTTCGTTAGTGTCCTGCCTTGCAGCGGTAGCCTGCCGAAATTCCGGCGGCAAGTCCTCGGGGAGGAGGACAGGATTAGTCGTGAGGGCGACGGCTTGCTCGATGACATGCTCTAATTCACGCACGTTGCCTGGCCAGGGATACTTGCCAAGCAGGATTAGAGATTGAGGGGAGATATGAGAGATATTTTTTTGATTACGAAAGGCGCATTTCGTGAGGAAAGACTCCGCCAGGAGAGCGATGTCCTCCTGCCGATCCCGCAGGGGCGGGAGGGTGATGGACACGACACTCAAACGATAGAAGAGGTCCTCTCGGAACTTACCGTCCGTTATCAGCATCTTCAGATTCTTGTTCGTGGCGGCGATGACCCGGACATCTAGCTTGATCTCCTCCCGCCCCCCGACCCGTCTGATCTGGCGTTCCTGGATGAAGCGCAGGAGTCTGGCCTGCAGCGCTGGTCCGATATCCCCTATTTCATCCAGGAAACAGGTGCCCCCATGCGCCTCCTCAAGTAGCCCTTTCTTGTTGGCAATGGCCCCTGTAAAGGCCCCCTTCATATGGCCGAACAGCTCACTCTCCAACAGCGTCTCCGCCAATGCCCCACAATCCACGACGATAAAGGGCTGTTCGGCCCTTGGGCTATTGTAGTGAATAGCGCGAGCGATCAATTCCTTGCCAGTGCCGCTCTCACCCTGGATCAACACTGTGCTCATGCTGGACGCCACACGGGCAACGATCTTGTAGACCTCCAACATAGCCGCACTGCGCCCGACGATGTTGTGCATCTGGTGTTGCGCCTGCAGCGCCTGCCGCAGTTGGAGATTTTCCCTCAGCAGACGTTTATGATCTAACGCCCGTCGCACCGTGAGCTTGACGTCATTGAGCTTTAAGGGTTTACTGATATAGTCGTAGGCGCCTTCTTGAATCGTCTCGATGGCGGTTTCAATCGACCCAAAGGCGGTCATCATGATGACGACGGTCTCCGGGCTCAGATGCTTCAACTCACGGAGGACCTCGACGCCATTCAGATCCGGTATTCTCACGTCTAAGAGGACGACGTCGAACAAGATCGTCACGGCTTTGTCGATGGCTTCTCGGCCGCTCCCGGCAGTTTCAACCTGATAACCCTCCTGCACCAGCACTTCTCGGAGGAGGCGATAGGTTGTCGGATCATCATCCACGACCAACACCGTCGTCTGAGTTGTCACGATTCATTCCTTCATCGGTGGCAGCATGATGCGGACGGTGGTTCCAGTCCCCACCTGACTCTCAACCTCGATATGACCGCCATGCGCTTTGACGATGCGTTTACAGATGGAAAGCCCCAGGCCGGTGCCCGTCCCGTGCGCTTTTGTAGTGAAAAATGGTTCAAAAATGCGATGCAGGTCTGCAGTAGCGATCCCTACACCAGTATCCGCAACGTTGATCACGATATAGTCGCTGGCGGTGCGCTGGGGCTGATGACCGACGATCGCCGATTGGTGTCGAAGGATCGTCCGCTGGGTCGCGATGTGGAGGATACCACCGTTCGGCATGGCATCGAAGGCATTCATCAGACAATTGAGTAGGACCTGCTGCAGTTGGGTGGCGTCGCCAGTGATGGCCGGAAGGTCAGAGGCAAAGGCCGTCGAGGCAGTCACCAGTTTGCGAGCGAGGATGGGGGCAAGCAGGTTGAGTAGCTCTTGCACGAGCTGGTTGGTATCGATCGGCTTCAACACCAGATCCGCTGGAGCAGAGGCTGTCAGTAAGGTTTGTAGAACCTCAACCACACGCGCGATCTGCACCTCAATGATCTTTAATCGATCAGTAGCCTCCGCATCGAGGTCATTTCTCTGCAGGAGGAGTTGTACGTGGCCGGAAATCGCGTTCAAGGGTGTACTCACGTCGTGAGCCATCATGGCGGCCCATTGCCCAGCCATGGCCAAGCGTTCGGTGCGATTGAGCTGGCGTTGGAGCTCGAAGAACTCGATATGCGCCTGCCTGAGCTCCTCATGTCTCGCGGCCAATTCATGGGTGGCCCGTTCCACCTCGGCTTGCAGCTCGCGATTGAAGTTTTCGATGCGGGTCATGAGACTCACGTTGTCTTCATAACCCTGCTGAATTTTACGCAGCATGCGATTGAAGCTGGCGGCGAGACGCCCAAGCTCATCATGGCGGGCGATCTGGGCCGCTGCTCCGAGATCACCCGCCTCAGCCTGCGCCATGGTCTGTACTAAGGTTCGAATGGGCTGATTCACATAGTGTTGCAGGTACCAGCCCAGCCCAGCGACGATGAACACGGAGGCCGCAGTCATGATCGAAAGGGATTGACGGCGCTCCCTTGCGGCCAGACGGTCGGTAGATTCGAGCGATGACCCGACCTGAATGGCACCAACAATCTTCTCCTGCAGCATGATGGGAGCGGTGACCTTCCAGATGCGCGTCCCTTGATACTTCTCCAGAGAGGTCAATATGTGTCCTTCGAGGATTCTTTCCCACGCCTCGGGCTCAGGCACCACTGGCGACAATCCAGGCGTCGAGGCGGCCAAAATAGGACCTTGTGAGCTCGCGAGGAAGACCTCGAGGCTCTGCAGATCCCTGCGCAGCCGGTTAAACGCTTCAATCTCCTTTTGCAAGACATCAGGAGCCCCAATGATCTGCTGCACCCCAATGCCGGTGGCCAACTCCTGGGCCAAGCTCACGGTTTGATCGCGGAGGTCCTTCTCGAAGGCTTGTTCCGACAGCTTGCTATCCAGGTATGAGGAGAGGAAAAGCACAAAGGCTACGATAAAAATGACCAAGCAGATAATTCGCGTTTGTAAGCCCAGCGTTCTGATGTGCATGCGATGAGCTTTCTAAATCAAAGCATTACCAGCTCCACACGGCTCCCCGCCGTCGAGATGTGCCCGATTTTGTGCCAGTCTTGTCTGGGCCATCCTCTAGATTCTCGCTTATCGCTGGTTCCCAAACTCCATCGAAGCATCTTGCCTCGTTCGTAGCTCTTAGCCCAGCATGTATTTTCCCGCAGGTAGAGACTGCTCATGTTCCTCTCCTGCTCGGGTCCGCTCTCCTTCTCCGGCTGTGGAGGATATAACAGGGATGGCAGGATTGCAAGGCAGGGCTAGCCTGGATGCAGACGGCTGCCAGGGTCCCCTATTTGGGCTCCCTGCCTGGACAATATAGCGTACGTCTCCCCTCACATAAATCCTATTCCCCATGGAAGAGTCGATTGAAAACAAGGTCTATTGGGTGCGGGATGCCACGTGGGATGAGGAGCGTTCCTAAGTGCGCTGTGGCAGCATTCCCTAGGCGATGGCCGCGTTCCGTAACACCGCCAGTTGAGCACTGCAGCGTATGCATCTTCGTCGCAACCCACCGAGCTTTAGCATCTAGCTGGTGCGGTGCCGAGCTGGGAGCTTTCTGGGGGGCAGGAAAGCCCGTCCTCGTCTATCTTGCTGACTCAGCAGTAGACTTCGTCTACTTTGTCACAGTTAACCACTTGCGAGACTATACAGAAGAATGGCTAGGACGATGCTGGTGATGAACACGTAGGTGAGGTCGCGCTGATGAGCAAAGGCATAGATCGAAAAGGCAACGCGTGCCACCGGTGTCGCCAGTAGTAGGAGCAGTCCGAGTTGAATGATGCCGCGACTGCGTAATTCCAAAGCATCTGTCACGATTCCTGGAACACTCCGCAAATCCGCGGGCTCGCCGTGGAAGACGCGATAATCGGGCGTGGTCCCCCCATACCGGACAAGATAGACGAACCCTCCCGCCAACACCACGATCGCAGCGACGATCACCCCGCCTCTGAGGAGATTACCCACGATTTCTTCTACCCGCTGGTCGGTCCAAGGCTGCTTGGGGGACGGCACACTACAACCCTCCTGTCAGGCCTTTATAGATCATTTCGAGACCAAGGGCCACGATGATGAAGCCGAACACAAAGCGTAATATTCGCGTCTCAGCCCGCACCAGCACTCGTGCCCCCAGGACCGATCCGAGGAGAACTCCGAGCATGACTGGCATTGACAGGCCGGGGTCGATGTAGCCACGGTTCAAATAGACTCCAGCACTGGCGGCAGCTGTGACCCCGATCATAAAGTTGCTGGTGGTCGTCGAAACCTTGAAGGGCAGGCGCATGGCCTGGTCCATTGCTAACACCTTCACCGCTCCCGATCCAATGCCGAGCAGGCCCGACAAGGCACCGGCCAGGGTCATCAGCCCAAACCCCAGTGGGATGGCATGGACGTGATAGGGTTGCGGCCCAGAAGGCGTGGGGTAGGTTCCGTCCATTCTCAGACGGAGAGCTAGCGGATCGGGACGATCGCTGTCGATTCGTTCCGCTGGCGAGCGGCTTGATAGATAGGCCGAATACAGCAAGACCATACCAAAGATGATCGCAATGGCGGAGGTAGGAACCCATATCGCCAACGACGCACCGATTAGCGCCCCCAGGGTAGTAGCAATCTCAAGAAACATGCCGATGCGCATATTCGTGAAGCCTTCCTTGACATATGCGGCGGCAGCGCCTGAAGAGGTGGCAATGACCGAGATGAGTGAGGCGCCAATCGCGTACCGAATATCCACATCAAAGACAAGTGTCAAGAGGGGCACAAGGACGACACCGCCGCCAAGCCCGGTCAAGGCGCCAATAAACCCTGTGGCCAGGGACCCGAGCCATAATAAGATGGCAAATTCAAGGACAGTCATTGGCGGCATCCTGTTGAGGTGACATTCAACTGTTTCCTCAGCGTATCGCGCACTGCGGCGAAGGAGCAAGCTGATTCTTGGTTACATGGTCATTTCTTGCGGTGACACATTGACCAGAAGGTCGGCGACTTCATCGGGTGGTCCTGCGCCTGGACCTGGTTGCGTGTGTCGCACAACACGACGATACCGCGATTCGTGAAGCGGGTCAATCCGTCTTGGAAGCATGAGACCTACCAACCCCCCAAGCATGTTGGGGCATATTGTCCCACGGCGCGACCCCGTGGTGGGGTTTGAGGCTATCACAGCGGCCCAGCGTCAACCGAGCTAGTGGTCCTCTAAGGACACGTTGGGACTCGTCCGCGCCTGACGACGCCGTTCGTCTGGGGGGATAGCCCAGCGTTACGCCGCGGCATTTATTTTGCTCCTCATTAGGATCGTAAAGCTCGACACAGATCGGGAGATCATAGCAGAGGAGTAAAACTATGGCTTGCCCGTATCACCGTCAGGTCGATCGGAACGCCCAGGTTTCCGGGCTGAACGGCTACTGCGATGCCGAGGAGCTCTGGAGATTACGCATTCCCACGCCGTTTGAAGAGACGCGGTATTGCAACACCGAGGACTACATCAAGTGTCCCATCCTGAATGGCAAGCATGACTAACCGGAGACCACGGAGGCCCTATGTACATTCGCGAAGCTGACCGCGCCATCATCATGCACGAGACCCCTGAGTTAGAGGGATCGACATGTATGGACTGTGGCAAGACGCCATATATCCTCTGGAACCCTGCCAAGTGGGGGGCAATCCTGCTGTGTGGAGAGTGTGCCCAAATCGTTGCCACCCAGCTGATGAAAGATGTACGGAGCTATGAGCTCGATACGCACGTCGCGGTTAAGGTGCAGGCCGCGCTGACGCCATTGTAGAGCAGGTACCAGCAGATCCTCACGGCGGTTGACGGGTGATTGAACGCCCCGCTTACCGGCGAGTCTGAGCCGCAGATGCGCCAGCCTGATCCTGTCGAAAGCGATTCACTGTTTCAGGCGGTGAATACATCGTCTTCGCCGGTACAACAAGATGCTCCGGCTCGCGCACCGCCCTCGTCTTCGCGATCGGCAATACCATCGAGTTCGTCAGGCTGGCGCGCCTGACACAGGAAGTGCCGCTCAACCCAGCCCGTTGCCAATGGAAGTCCGTTGGATCACCAGGGTGATCGGCGTCATCGTCCTAGGCATGGGCGTCATGTTCTTCGTGCTGGGAAATCCTATCTGGCGGACCTTCTTCGCCTGGCTTTCCTGAACGGCCTCCGACAGCGCTCCAAGCGACCGTGGAACGTTAGTGCAGAGTACGCAGATAACTGAAGATTTCGCGAACCTCATCTTTGCTCAGTTCGCCATTAAAATGGGGCATAATGGCTCGACTGTGTTCGAGCATATGCTGAACACCGACACGTACCTGCTCCTCGGAGTGGGTCCGAAAATAGGCTTGATTAAACGCGACCCGTGGGAGTTCTTCGGGCATGGCTTCGGCTTCGCCAATAGCCTCGGTATCCATCTCAGGGGGGTGGCCATCGGCACCATGGCACACCGCACAGAAGCGGGTATAGAGCTCATGGCCCGGCGATAACACACGCACATATGCCAGCACTGCCTGCAGCTGTTCTGTATCCATGAGTTCTGCGACACCGGGCATGGCCCCCTTACCATCTGCAATAATGTGCAGTAGGTCCGCGTCATTCACCTGGCTCTGAAACACGACAGACCTAAGGTCCCGCGGTGGTGTTGGTAGCTGCTTCGCCATAATCCCGTCACCACGCCCATAAAGACCGTGACAATAGACACACAACGAGTCGTAGAGGTCTTGGCCTCTGTTGACCTGGTCCCACGAAATGGACGGCAATCGCCGTAGATAGGCGGTTATGGCTGTCAGATCTACGTTAGACGACAGCGACGTGCCAGCATCGAGCGGAACCGACAGTTCTCTACCATAGAGCACTTTGGCTATGAGTTCCGCTTCGTTATACTCAGTCCACAACGCCGGAGGCCGCAGACTTGGAGCCCGAATTCCAAACATGTCCGCGACTGGACCTCCGCCGCGGCCTTCCCAGCCATGACAATCTGCACAGTTTCGGAGATAAAGCGCTTCGCCGTGTGTCAGACGATGCACTTGTCCCGGAGGGAGCATCGTTAGCACTTGATCCGATCGGTGACTATCCATGCCGACCTGTGTACATCCAAGCATGAAAATCAATACACATAGCAGGCTCCGCATCAGGTCTCCTCTGTAGGTGTTCTTGTCACTTCACATCGCGGCCGGGATTGTGCCCGATAATCTTTTCTCCGCAGGCAGCCCAGCTGAGACGATCCGTCAGGACTGGAGCAGAAACTGAGACGACATTCAATCGATGTCAGCAGGCAAACTCCTTGCCGCATCCCCCGTTTATAGCGGTTTTCAGATCAGTGCTTGGCAATCTTTCAACGATAACCGTTCTTCCTAGCTCTATCTGGCCCTCACTCTACCCGCTCCCGGCGGCAAGAGGGGGATAGATGTTGCCGGCATTGGGCGACGCCGTTGGCCGCACATTGCCGATGTGAAACAGATGGGACAATATGCCCCGATGCAGGCCATTTTGCCCCTGACCATGCACTTCTTGGGGCCTTCCGTTATGACGAGCATAGGAGCCACCCTCGCCAGAGATATGCCTCACAGTGGGACGTCCTATCCGTACTCGGGGCAAACAATCCCATCACCCTCTTCTTCGCCCTGTTTCGCCTAAGACCCACAACCGGGTCATATCAACTCGGAGCGTTTTCCTCTATACGGCAAGGTGGTTGCATAAGACCGTGAGATGGAGATGCCGGATAGCACAGCTGTGGACTGCGGCGTCGACCACCAATGTCATGTGACCATTCATACACGATGGAGACAGACTATGTCATTACAGCAATTTTGCAAACGACCGATCGTCACCGTCGATCCAGAGAAAAACATCCCAGCCGCCTGCCAATTGCTGGAGGAACATAATATCGGCTGCCTCCTGGTGGAGGAGCGGGGGAAGCTGTGCGGGATTCTTACCGATCGGGATATCGCGCTGCGGGTCACTGGCCATGGACGTAATCCTGAGCAGACCACGGTGAGGCAGGTGATGACCGGCACCCCAGTCCATATCTCCGTGGAGAGCACGTTACATGCATTGACCGCCCTCCTGCATAAACATCATGTGCGCCGCGTGCCGATCATTGATGAAACCGGCCGGGCGATCGGAATTGTGACAATCGATGATCTTCTGGCATTACTCGGTGACGAGATGTCAGATATGGGCAAGGCTATCTCAAAAGCTTTCTTCCATAAACCCGCGGCAGCGGAAGTTGAGCCCGAGGAATTTCATTGGTGGGTGCTGCCGTAATGCGAACCTTGACAGGAATTTGAATGCGCCATGACGGCTGATACGTGGACTGAACTCTCTGCCGCCGTACGGGCCAAACCAGGGCGAAGGGCCGATCAGCGATGCATCTACCTTCTGCACTGCATGAACCCCTCATCGCCAGGGGGGAGGAGAGTAAGAACTATGCCTTGGGCATCGATCAAAAAATCTTCAGAGCGCTGGGCTGTTCGACCAAACATGGTGGACTACCAACACACCTGCGCCACGTTCTCATGGGAGGCAGTGGGCCATGAGCTCGACGGCCTGCCGGGCGGTCAAGGTTTAAACATTGCCCATGAAGCAGTCGATCGCTACGCCAATGGAGCGCAGCGTGATCACGTCGCTATTCGGTGGCTGGGTCGCGACGGCACGAGTCGCGATTTCACCTATGCAGATTTGCAGGAGCAGAGCAACCGCTTTGCCAACGTGCTGCGCGACTTCGATGTTGGCAAAGGGGAAGGCGTTTTTTCCCTGGCAGGGCGCATCCCAGAATTGTATGTCGCTGCGCTCGGTACTTGGAAGAATACCAGTGTCTTTTGCCCTCTCTTTTCAGCTTTCGGCCCAGAGCCTGTCTACCAACGCTTGAGCCGGGGGGACGCCAAGCTGCTGGTGACGACCGAGCGCTTCTATCAGCAGAAAATCGCCGGCCTCAGACAACGCCTGCCGCACCTCCAGCATGTGCTGCTGGCGGACGCCAATGCAGATCGCGGCGACAACGTCTGGTCGCTGCCACGGTTGATGCAAAACGCTTCTGATGAATTCACCATTCCACCCACCGATCCCCAGGACATGGCGGTATTGCATTTCACCAGTGGCACCACCGGTATGCCTAAAGGGGCCGTACACGTGCACAAAGCGGTACTTACCCACTATATGACCGGGCAATATGTGTTGGACTTCCATCCCGGAGATGTGTTCTGGTGTACCGCTGACCCTGGCTGGGTCACCGGTACCTCCTATGGCATCATCGCACCCTTGGTCCACGGTGTGACCAACCTTGTCGACGAAGCCGAGTTCGATGCCGAGCGCTGGTACCGTCTCCTGGAAACGCAGCAGGTCAACATTTGGTATACCGCCCCTACAGCCATCCGCCGCCTCATGCGTCTCGACATGAAGCCACGCGAGGCGTACGATTTGCGCCAGCTGCGCCTGATCCATAGTGTCGGCGAGCCCCTCAACCCTGAAGCCGTTATCTGGGGGCAGGAAATCCTGGGCCTGCCGATCCACGACAATTGGTGGCAGACCGAAACTGGTGGCATCATGATTGCTAACTTCACTGCTATGGACATCCGACCCGGATCAATGGGTCGCCCGCTCCCCGGGATCGAAGCGGCGATCGTTCGGCGGGTAGGTGAGCAGGCGGTGGAGGTCATCGATGCGCCCGACGTCCAGGGCGATCTGGCGCTCAAGCCGGGCTGGCCCTCGATGTTTCAGGGCTATCTTCACGATGAAGAGCGCTACCGCAAATGCTTCGTCGGCGGCTGGTACATCACCGGCGATCTGGCGAGGCGCGATAAGGACGGCTATTTCTGGTTCGTCGGCCGGGCCGATGACATCATCAAGACCGCCGGCCATATGGTGGGCCCATTCGAAGTCGAAAGCGCCTTGATGGAGCATCCATCGGTGGCCGAAGCCGGCGTGATCGGCAAGCCCGATCCGCTCATCGGTGAGCTGGTCAAAGCCTTCGTGACGCTGAAACAGGGCGTGGAGCCCAGTGACAAGTTGCGCTTGGAGCTCATCGGCTTTGCGCGCACCAAGCTTGGATCGGCGGTGGCGCCCAAGGAAATTGCCTTCCAGGCCAATTTACCGAAGAACCGTGCTGGCAAAATCATGCGACGGTTGCTGAAGGCGCGTGAGCTGGGGTTACCTGAGGGGGATATCTCAACGTTGGAGACCAGCGAATGAACACAGAGTTGACCACACCAGCAGCGGCACTGCCGATCGACCGTGAGCATGCCCTGCACCTGCTGCACCAGATGGTGCGCATCCGACGTTTCGAGGCGAAGTGCGCCGAATTGTACGGTGCCATGAAGATCCGAGGTTTTCTGCACCTCTATGATGGCGAGGAAGCCGTCGCTGTTGGGGTCATGCAAGCTCTCACCCCCGCAGACGCCATCGTCGCAACCTACCGCGAACATGGCCATGCCCTGGCGCGCGGCATCTCGGCAGGCTCGGTGATGGCGGAGATGTATGGGAAGCAAGAGGGCTGCGCCCGTGGACGGGGCGGCTCGATGCACCTCTTCGATGCCGAGACGCGATTCTACGGTGGCAACGCCATTGTCGGCGGTGGGCTTCCCCTCGCCATTGGGCTAGCGCTCGCTGATAAAATGCAGGGCAAGCCACAGGTGACCTGCTGTTTCTTCGGCGACGGGGCGGTCGCTGAAGGGGAGTTTCATGAGTCCATGAACCTGGCGGCCCTGTGGCAATTGCCGGTCTTGTTTGTCTGTGAGAACAATCTGTACGCTATGGGTACGGCGCTGCAGGTGGCGCAATCGGTCACCGATGTGGCTCGAAAGGCAGCGAATTACGCGATTCCCGCCACACCTGTGGATGGCATGGACGTCCTCGCCGTGGAGACCGCGGCTCGGAACGCAGCGACGGCGGTGCGGGCAGGTGAGGGGCCGTATTTTCTGGAGTGCCGCACCTATCGCTTCCGGGCACACTCGATGTTCGACGCCGAGCTGTACCGCAGCAAATCCGAGGTCGAGGAATGGAAGCGGCGCGACCCGATCGCGACCTTCGTCCAGCGCCTCCAAGAGCGGAATCTGCTGAGCGCCGACGATGTCGAAGCCACTGAGCGCGTCGTGGCACGCGAAGTCGAAGACGCCGTCGCCTTCGCCGAGGATGGGACGTGGGAACCCGTGGAGGAGCTGACGCGATTTGTATATTCGGAACGGAGGACGGCATGAACAGCAGCACACCAACGCTGAAGCTGACCTATCGCGAAGCGGTGCGGGAGGCAATCCGAGAGGCCATGTACAAGGACGAGCGGGTATTCTTGATGGGTGAAGATGTCGGCCGCTACGGCGGCTGCTTCGCCGTGAGCAAAGGTTTGCTGCAGGAGTTCGGTCCCGAGCGCATTCGTGACACCCCCTTGTCGGAATCGGCCTTCGTGGGCGCCGGGATCGGTGCAGCGATGGGGGGCATGCGCCCCATCGTGGAGATCATGACGGTCAACTTTAGCCTTCTGGCAGCGGATCAGATCATCAATAACGCTGCCACGATTCTGCATATGTCGGGCGGACTATTTAACATCCCGCTGGTCATCCGCATGGCCACCGGCGGCGGGAGGCAGGTGGCGGCGCAGCATTCCCATAGCCTCGAGGGTTGGTACGCGCATATTCCTGGGATCAAAGTGGTGACGCCAGCGACTATCGAAGATGCCCGCGGCATGTTGTGGACCGCCCTCCAAGACCCTGATCCGGTCCTGATGTTCGAAAACGTGACCCTGTACAACATGGAGGCAGAAGTCGCGGCCGAGGTTGGGCCAGTGGATATCGACCGGGCCCAGGTGCGCCGGCCAGGCCATGACGTGTCGCTCATCACCTACAGCGCCAGTCTCTTCAAGGCCCTGGAGGCAGCAGAGGCGCTTGCCAGGGATGGTATCGACGTGGAGGTGATTGACCTCCGGACGTTGCGTCCACTGGACGAGGCGACCCTCTTGAACTCGGTGACCAAAACTCATCGTGCAGTCATTGTCGACGAAGGCTGGCGCAGTGGCAGCATCTCGGCAGAAATCAGCGCACGCCTCATGGAACACGCTTTCTACGAGCTGGATGGCCCGGTGGAGCGCATTTGCAGCGCCGAGGTGCCATTGCCGTATGCCAAACATCTGGAGCAGGCGGCACTCCCACAGGCGGAGACGATCGTCGCGACGATCAAAAGGATGGTGCGGACTCATGGCTGAGTTTCGTATGCCCAGTCTGGGCGCCGATATGGAAGCCGGTACCCTGGTGGAGTGGAAAGTCAAGCCTGGTGACCGGATCACGCGCGGCGACATCATCGCGGAAGTGGAGACGGATAAAGGGGTCATCGAGGTTGAAGTCTTCGAAGACGGGATCGTCGAGCAACTTCTCGTGCAACCGGAGACGCAAGTCCCGGTCGGGACGCTGCTGGCGACGATTCGCTCCGTGGGCGCAGCGCCGGTCGCCGCAGTGGAGACGCTGGCGGAGCCCCGCGTGCGACCCGTCGCTGAAGAGGGGCGCTCCACGATCACGTCTCCGCCCGTGACAGGGCCTGTCGCGGCTCAGGGGAAACGTCTTCGCGCCTCGCCCCTGGCACGCAAGCTGGCCGCCGAACTGGGCATCGATTTGAGCACGCTGCAGGGATCAGGGCCCGATGGCGCCATTGAGCGCATAGATGTCGAGCGTGCAGCGGCGAGAGAGGCGGTGGAGAAACCACAGCTCTATTGCCTATCCCCCCATCCCCGCTGCCACCACCCGAACCATCGGCAGCGCCATCGCCCAAAGCCCCACCTCAGGCGGTGCAAGCCGAGGTCCCCGCCTTCCAGCTGCGTATGCGCCGCGCCATCGCTGCAGCCATGGCGCGCTCCAACCGCGAGATCCCACATTACTACCTGGAAACGCGTATCGATATGAGTCGGGCACTCGGCTGGTTGGAAACGGAGAACCAGAAGCGTGCGATCAAGGACCGGCTCTTGCCCGTGGTCATGCTGATTAAAGCGGTGGCACGAGCATTGGGGGACGTGCCGGAACTCAATGGCTACTGGATCGAGGACCATCTTCAACCACAAGAGGCGATACACATCGGCTTCGCTATTTCCCTCAGACAGGGCGGGCTCGTCATACCCGCCATCCATCACGCCGACCTCAAGAGCCTGGATGAGCTCATGGAGGTGTTGCGCGACCTGATTCCCCGCGTGCGGTCGGGTCGACTGCGCAGCTCAGAGCTGACGGACGCCACGATGACGGTGACGAACCTCGGAGACCTGGGTGTTGAGGTGGTGTACGGCGTCATTTACCCGCCGCAAGTGGCACTGGTGGGTTTCGGTAAGATCACTGAGCAACCCTGGGCGGAGCATGGCATGCTTGGCATTCGCCCAATCCTGAGAACAACCCTGGCGGCGGACCATCGCGCCACCGATGGCCACCGCGGCGGCCAATTCCTCGAATCCTTGGCCCGTTACCTGCAGGAGCCAACCACGCTATGACCGAGGCACAGATCAGAGAGGTCATCTTCAAGGTGCTGAACCGTATCGCTCCAGAAGCCGATCTCGCCGGACTTGAGCCCGATGCAAACCTACGCGAGGCGCTAGACATCGATTCCTTCGATCACCTCAATCTACTCATCGGGCTCAACGAAGCAGCTGGGGGTGGAGATCCCGGAAGCCGACTACGGGCAGCTCACCACCCTAACGGACATCAGCCGTTACCTGATTGCCCGCATGCACTGACGCCCTGCTGCAGCAACAGGCTATCCAAGGACGTCTCACGGGAGTGCTATGCTACTCCTCTCTGGGCGCTTGGGTGAACCACAGTATCGATGCTGCCGTCACGACGTTGTCG
This sequence comes from uncultured Nitrospinota bacterium, assembly GCA_963707985.1. GTDB lineage: Bacteria > Tectomicrobia > Entotheonellia > J063 > CAVPRW01 > CAVPRW01. The sequence continues at coordinate 106,711 of CAVPRW010000034.1, forward strand.
TCTCCGGTGCTATTGGCGTTGACCTATCGCCCTGATACCGTACTGGTACCGGGGGTTGCTCATGTGGCGGCCGCCGGCATTAGAGGCGGCTGCGCCACCAGTCGAGCTCCCGCTGCATGCTGCGCAGGCGCTCGGTCAAGTCGAGGATGACCGCGACCCCAGCCAGGTTCACCCCCAGATCCCGCCGCAATCGTTGGATCGCTCGTACTCGCAGGACCGCCGACGTGTCGAACAGGAGACGCGGACCATCCCGCCCCACCGGTTCGAGCAAGCCGAAGTCAACCAGGCTCTCTATCAGGTCTGGATGCAGGCGAGCCGCGTGCGCCAACTCCTCGAGCGTCAACCGCTGCGCATCCCGCTGAGAGAGGACGATCGCCTTCCATTCGCTGTTCATGGCTTACCCCCTGTGATGAGGTCGCGTGGTCTGAAGCCCGACGTGGCTGCCAGCTTCTCGAACAGCTCACGCTCGTCCGTCGTGAGCTTCGGCGGTACCATAATCTTGAGTTTGACGTACAAGTCCCCACGGCCGCCCTCCTGACGTGGGACCCCCTTACCCCGAAGTCGCAGGCGCTGGCCGCCCTGACTGCCGGGCGGGATGGTCATCTCGACTGAGCCGTTGAGCGTTGGCACCGTCACTTTAGCCCCAAGCGCCACCTCCCACGGCGCCACCGGCAGTTCGAGTTGTAAATCGTCGTCTGCGATGAAAGTGAACAGCGGGTGCGGCGAGAGGTGCAGCCGCAGGTAGAGGTCTCCAGCAGGGGCGCTTCCGGTGCCAGGTTCGCCCTGCCCCGCCAGGCGGATCACCGAACCCTCTCGCACCCCAACGGGAATGTGCACGGCAAGCGATTTCGGACGTCGAACCACCCCCGTGCCGTGGCACACGGGGCAGAGACGACGATCCTGAGTACCAGTACCGCCGCAACTGGCACAGCGTTCCGCCGCTGAAATGGTCAGCGTGCGCGTCGCGCCGCGATAGATGTCATCGAGGGTCAGCGCCAGATCCGCCTCGACGTCGGCGCCGCGCATCGCAAATCCCGGACCGGCACGCGGGCCTCGAGATCCGCCGAAGAGAGTCTCGAAGAAGTCACTGAACCCGCCTTGACCTCGTCCCCCACCAAAGAGATCGCCGAAGTCACCAGACTCCATCCGCCCCGTCTGCCAGCCGGGAGGAGGCGTAAAGTCCGCGCCTGCCGTCCAGCTGGGCCCGAGCTCGTCATAACGCTTCCGCTTCTCAGCGTCGGATAGCACCTCATAGGCTTCATTCAGCTCTTTGAACTTGTCCTCGGCCGTCGGATCGTCGGGATTGACATCAGGATGGTACTTGCGGGCGAGTTTGCGGTAGGCTTTCTTGATCTCGTCCGCCGTCGCTGTGCGTGACACGCCAAGGATCTGATAGTAATCTTTGAACTGTACGGCCATCGTTGTGCTCTCACGTGGTGGGCGTGGCTGTTCACGCCATGATCGGTATCGTGTTTCCTCAGTTGGTCCGAACATCCCGCGACAAAAGCAAGTTGGGTGCCTAACACACGACTTGAAGTCGGCCCCGTTCGCCGTCTCCCCCATTATAGGGAAATGTTGCGACCGCGAGCCACAGGGTAATTCCCGATGTGTTCCAGGCCTACACGTGAAGACTGAGACAGAATGGTATCCGGCAGGGACAAACTGACCCATCGCCTTGTCTGCTCGTTGATGGCCGCCAGGCGCGTCACGTTGTCGCCCGAGATCGGAGCACCTTCATCCATAGACGGCAAGGTGCTTGCACACACCTGTTCAGACGGTCACTAGTAGACCACATCCACCTAAGCGCATCCTAAGGTTGGCGCCCCACTCCGCGCCCCACAGGACCAGGGCCTCGAGGCCGCGTGGCAGCACATGCAACGTTCCGACGTTGATTTAGGGGGGGAGTATCGTCCTATGGCCATCAACAAGCTTAACGTTCCCGGTCCCGTAGCACGGGCGGTGCCGGCTGAAAAGCTGGATGCGATCGCCCCCTTCACTGAGGATGCGCGCTGCTTCATGACCAACTCTGGGACAGAGGCGGTCGAGGCCGCGATCAAGCTGGCACGATACCACACCCGGCGTCCATGTTTCATTGGATTTTATGGGGCTTTCCATGGGCGCACCATGGGCGCGTTAGCGTTCACCGCCAGCAGGCGCGCCCAGCGTGCCGGATTTTCTCCCATGCTCAGCGGGGTCACCCATATCCCGTACCCTGACCCCTACCGGCCACACCTCCAGGGCCCCCAGGGCCGATCGGTGGTGCGGATTGCTCCCGCGTTGAATATCACCCGGCCGCTGGTCGAGGAAGGGCTGGCGATCTTCGAGCGGGCGCTGACCGAAGCCGAGCAGACGACTGAGCGGTGGTAGCGAACGTCTGGGAAGCGTCCTCCACGGATCCCTCCATGGTCGGGGCTCGAGGCGTGCCAGAGGAGGGGAGAACGAAGGCTCTCTCAGGGTGCGTGCCAGGCGCGCATAAGCCTGGCGGCTGGTCAGCCGTATTCGAGGACATAGAAAGGGGGACCAGGATGAAGCGATGGGCGATGTGGTTGGGACTGGCGGTCCTGGTGCTGGTGATCGCCATTCAGTTTGTCCCTGTGGAGACCACTAATCCTCCGGTGGAGGGCGACATCCCGACCGTGCCCGCAGTGAAAACTGTCCTCCGGCATGCCTGCTATGATTGCCACTCCAATGAAACAGTGTGGCCCTGGTATAGTCGCATCGCCCCTCTCTCCTGGCTGGTCACACGCGCTGTACGCGAGGGGCGGGCCGAGCTCAACTTCTCCACGTGGAATCGGTACAGCACGCAAGAGCAGGTGAAGAAACTACAAGAGAGTTGGGTGTACGGGACGGAAGGCCAAATGCCCCCTTGGTTCTATCTTCCAGTGCATCGTGATGCGCGTCTTTCGGCTGAAGACCGTGCGCTTCTCCGGCAGTGGGCCTTGCAGCGGTGAGCGAGCCGTCGGGTACAGGCATTTGGGGAATAGGCGATCCTGGTAGGCCAGCCTGGCTCGGAGGCGATCGTCTTCACTCCCTGCAGCTTGCGGTGCGCGTTCTGCCAGCACTGGGAGACCAGCCATTTCAGACTGAGCACTGAGATCTCCCACCACTGCCCAAGGAGCTCGGCAGCGGCAGTGATGAGCTTTACGGGCGGCTTGACCCGCACCGCACGGAGCGTGACCAACGGCTTCATCGGTACGGAGGCGCTGCGGCACATCTCGACGGTGTTGGATGCCGCCAACGTGGATTTGAAGTTTTTCAAGGAGAAGTGCTACCGACGCATCTCCGGGGCGCGGCCCCACACCCGTCGTGACCCTGCGGCATGCCCGGGAGATAGGCTTCGAGGCGGGATTGCGGTATATCTACAAGGGGAATGTGCACGGTGACGGCGGGGAGCCTACCTATTGTTACGCCTGCCAGGCTCTGCTGATTCGGCGCTAAGACTTCTTCTTATTAAGCAGCCGGATTCGGCAGGGGACATGTCCCGATTGCGGGGCGTTGATCGATGGCGTTGAGATCGCCAGCACCGAGAGAATAGGTATGACCGCTCTGCTGGAGGTGGCTCCAGAGGTGGCAGGTAATCAATCCCCTCCTCGATGCTCTGACACCCACATCCTCGGTTTCGGCTCCTTCCCTGTGGGGGGCTGTTCCTCAACGGCTACGGCCGATGGCTCCTCATGGCGTCTGGCACAATTCGCGCACAAGCGCGTTGCGGGCAGCGCCCCTAACCGACCGATGGTGATCGCTTGGCCGCAGTCTTCGCACGTCCCATAGGTCGCATCGGCGACGCGTTGCAGCGCGGCATCAATCTCCTGAAACGCGTGAATCTGCCGGTCGTCAAGCCGAGCCAGCAGGCTGGCCATACGCTCCTCTTGGGCTCGCGACGCCAGTTCGGTGTCGCGATCTCCGGCGATCAATCGCAGCTCCGTTTCTGTCTCCGCTACTTCCTTCAGCACTTCCGTGCGCTGCCGGTGGAGTGTCTGCACAAGTACCTCACGTTCTGTCTCGTTCATGGTAGGCCTCCTGCTCTATTGAGCTTTCTCACCATGCATTCCCCCACTTATCCTCACCTGCGCGGGCCAGGGCATCGACCTGCTCCGGCTCGCTTGACCATCATTGGCGGAGCGCGAAGCGGGCGCGGTCCCGCAGAATCCGCTCCGGGTCTCCCCAATCGCTCCAATACACCCCTTGTACTCGAAGCACGCCGAGGCGATGGGGGCAGCGCGCCAGGATTGCCTGCGAGAAGTTGACGGTGGGGAGCTTCGCATAGGCCGTGCGCATGGCTTCAGCCTCTCGTGGTGACCCCAAGGCCTGCGCGATGGGTTCGAAGGCATCCATCAGTTCAGGTGTCAGCTCTTGGAAGAGTTTGAGCAGCACCGTGACCTGAGCGACGAGCACCATGGTGTTCCACAGGTATCCCTGTAGATACAGATCGGCAACCTTTTCGAGGGTTGGCTTCTCCCAGAACTGGCGCACCTGATAAACAGTCGCGCCCTCCTTGTGCCAAAGCATCTCCCCTGGTTCAATCCAGCCGTACTCGACCTCTGGCTCAGTCGGCTCCACCCCAAGGAGGACAGGGCAATCGGGACGCTCACTGACGCAGGCAGCGGCATGCTTGACGGCCGCCATGAAGCGCTGCTCCTCCCAGACGAAATGGTCTGAGGGGAAGAGGACAACCACGGCCTCGGGGTCGCGTCGGTGGGCGTGGAGGAGCGGCAGCAGGATACCGGGGCCAGTCTCGCGATTGCAAGGCTGGACGATCAGCATCTCCAGCGAGCGATCGTGCAGCTCCTCCTGGGCATAGCGCAGGTGTGGGTCTGTGATGATGACGAAGAGACGGGTCGGCGGGATGAGCCGTTCTGCGCGTCGCAGCGTGTGGTACAGCATCGAGCGGTGATTAATGAGGGCGCAGTATTGCTTGGGGCGGTCGACGCCGAAGGAGGCGCGGATAAAGGGCTGCAGCCGCCGGCCCTCGCCACCGGCCAAGATAATACCCCACAGGTGCCTTCGGGAGGGGCGGCACTCCTCCCGCCTTTTCAATGCCTCACGGCCTACTATAGCACTCAGTGTGGTTCGCTCCATCAATCCTCCCTCCTGTCGTATCGCAGCGGTTGCTACCACAGCGGTGCATAGCTCATGCCAGCGAGTTGGGAACTGTGCCCCTCTCTGTACTAATGGTCATGGCACGGTCTTGGTCCGGACCCGGAGACAATCGGGCCTGGGCCCACCAGGCGGGACGGACGTCGCCCGGATCATTGGCGATTACCCAGCAGTCAGGGCAATGGCAGCGCTTCTTGCAAGGGCAAAGCTTTCCTGAGGACGAAGCTCCCTGAGGTGTTCGAGTAGGCGGACGAGGTCTTTGGCTGACCCCTTCCACGGGGATATCACGACGTGGGCTGAGGGGTGCGCCTCAGCATGTCCCACCAGGGGCTCCTTTTGGCTGGGCACGCGGCGGCCTCGAGGCGTGGGGCACTATGACCGGCGACGGGACAGGATGTCCCATAGCGCAGCCCTCCAGCAGCGATTAGCGCGCCACGTCGCGCCATCACCTGGCCTTGGCGTCCGCCCGGGGCATCCACATAGGCCAATCCTCTGACGGCAAGGCATTTGCGCCAAGCCGTGGTGATCTGAAGAGACGGTGGTGACAGGGCTTGTCAAGGCCGACGACTAAATCGAACCCTTACCCCATCCATCTGCACTGCGAGGACGGCATCGTGACGGTCGACGGCGAGGCGGAGTACATCGTCGCCAAGAAGCTTGCGCTCGAGCTCGCCGCGGCCATACCCGGTGTGGATGGCCTGGTGGGTACCGGGGAGCCGCGACGTCATCAATGGGTTAGCGGTGGAGCCACCGCAGGAAGACAGCGACAACGAGATGACGGATGCGGTGCAGCTGGTCTTGGAAAAGGATCCCTTCGTCAGGGCGGACCAGATCCGCGTCCACACACGGGGACGCGTCATATCTCTGGAGGGGTTGGTGCCCAACACAACCATCCGGGAAATGGCGGATTACGACGCTTGGAGAGATCATGGGGATTTTGCAGGCCCTCAACGCCCAGCAGGAGATCACCATCGTCGTGGTCACCCATGAGCCCGACATGGCGCGATACGCCAAACGGATCATCGTGTTCAAGGACGGCCAGGTAGCCGAGGATCGCTCGGTCAGGCATCGCACGATCGCACCAGGGGTGCAGTACGAGCCGGTGACCGCTGGGGAGCCGGCAGAGGTCGGGTGATGGCAGTGATCGCATCTGCACCTGAAACACGGCGCCGGGCTCATCCCGCGCTGGAGCAAGCGTAGGACAATTGGGAGGACCAACCCTCTACCAGGCTGTTTCCGCCTGTCAGGGCGATTGAGTCGAGGGCAGGCCGTGCTATTCAGCGCCGCTCAATGCCCGTCGAGATGACGTGTCATGCACAGCTCCGTCGAGCCGTATTATCGAAAGGAGAGGGTGGAGACCGAAAGGTTCGAAATAAACCATGCCCGGGTTAGGTGCAGCTCCGCCAACCTGAAAGGAGAGCGACATGCGCCGAAAGAACATCATGCGCAGCGTCACGCTGCCAGGGATGATCATCACAGGGCTGTTTGTCCTGAGTCTAGTCTATGCGCAGACCCCTGGAACCGGGAAAACGAGCTATGCTCCAGTGGATATCAAGGAAGATTTCACCACGATCATGACCCGCATGAAAGCGGCGAAAGTGGAAGTGATGAAGCGGCAGATGGGCTTGCTCAACGAGCGCTACGATTTGAGCAACCGACCGGCATCTGGGGTGACGATGTCCCGCGGCAAGCCCATTCAGGAGGGAGTGCGAGTCAAACTACCGCCCGGGGTGAGCTGGGAACAGCTGGGCGCGATGAGCCTGGAAGAAATTCGCGAGAAGGGGCTTTTCCCGAAGGGGTTCATGCCCCCCCCGCACCCCAACCATCCAGAGGGCGGCATGGTGTTTCCGCAGTTCCACATCGACTCCGAGATCGTCGCCCACCCGTTTGAGGAGCGCAACCCGGCCTTCATACAGCTGATCGAACAGGTCATCCGCTGAGCGCATGCCTGCGGCCGCAAGGTCGGGATCTACGGCCAGGCACTGAGCGACTATCCAGAGTTTGCGCGTTTCCTGGTACGCTGCCGCATCGATAGCATCTCCCTGAACCCGGACACCGTGCTCAAGACCACCCAGGAGATCCTAGAGGCTGAGAAGGCGTTGACAGCGGCTGGCTGATGGCCGATTGATGCGTAAGCTCGATGCCGTCTTCGGTGTGAATCTGCTCGCCGGAGCGTTCCAAGGCCACGACCAATTCCTCCGCTGTGTGACATGCTCACTGATCGGGACATCGCCCTCCGGGTCGTGGAACAGGAGAAAAAACCGCACCTGACCTCTGTGGGCACGATGATGACCCCCAACCCAGTCCGCATCCACATGGACAGCACACTCCATGAGCTAACAATGCTGATGCATAGCCAGCATGGGTAGTGTGCCAGCTTTGTTGAACATCTTGGACAAATAGTTTAGGCTCCTATCTATGGCATTTCCACCCTGTGGGCGGCGAACGGCGTCACTGAAAAACGATGTCCCATACCCAATCGATCTTCATCAGTTGCTGGCGTTGGCGATGTGGCTGGAATAGGCCAGGGCGGGATGAGGCGCTCTAGCCTGCACACGGGGCAGGCGTCACCCCCAAGTCGCCGGCCCATGTCAGAGGTGGGGCGGATCGGCGGCGGCCAGGTGCCGAGGCCAGGCGAGGGGTCGCTTGCCCAAAACGGTGGGCTCTTTTTGGATGAACTCCCTGAGTTCCGCCGCCATGTCCTCGATCTTCTGAGGGGGGTGGGCCCGCAGGCCTCGCACCCCCTCAAGCAGACAGCTCATGGGCTCACGACGCCCTATGCTGGGAGTGATTGACACCCGCGTGCGACTGACGTATACGGAGTGGCAGCACGACTCCAAAAACGGCTTGTCTCACAAGGAGGTGGACGATGGACCAACGCGTTGGCTGCAGAAGACCCTGGGAACAGGCCCGGCGTGCCGGACGCTGGGGGCTCACAGTGCTGCTGGTGGTCTTGGGACTAACCCTGGCCGCTTATGCATGCGTGGTTGCGGCTGAGCCGCCCAGCAAGGGCGGAACCATTATCTGGGCGGTGCATGAGGGCATGCCGGACTTTGACATTCATTACCAGGGCACCTATATCGCCGCGCAACCCATTGGCCCGATCTACAACGGCTTGCTGACGTTCGACGTCTATGACAATGAGAAAATCGTGGGCGACTTGGCCGAGCGCTGGGAGATTGCCCCTGACGGCAAGCGGATCACGTTTGCCTTGCGCCAGGGCGTGAAGTTCCACGATGGGTCAGATTTCACCTGTGCCGATGCCAAATATAGCCTCGAGAAGCTCACGGATCCGAAGCGCGCCACTCCCCTCTTCGTGACCATCATGGAAGATGTCTTCGCCGGCGCCACCTGTACGGACGATTTTACCCTGGTGCTGTCCCTCAAGGAGCCCTCGGCGGTGGTGCTGAACCTACTGGCGGGGGCGCATGCGGTGATGATGAAGGCCGGCATCGCCGAGCAGGTAGACCGCAAGGACCCCAAATTCCTGGTCGGAACCGGGCCGTTCAAATTCAAATCCTATACGCCGGGGATCGATTTTCGCGCCGAGCGCAACCCGCACTACTGGAAGCCTGGCCTGCCGCACATCGACGGGTACCAGGCCGTGGTCATGGCTGATCTCACCAAGATCTTTGCCTCCTTTCGGGCGCGGCAACTGACCATGACGGGGATCGGCCGCCATCTGGAACCGCCCGAGGCCGACATCCTGAAAAAGGATTTCCCCGACGCAGTCGTGGCCCTCGGACCACGCGCGGGGTGGGATACGTTTGCCATGAACCTCAGCAGGCCCCCGTTCAATGATCCACGGGTGCGGAAAGCGGTGGCGCTGGCCACCGACCGGGAGAAGATGATCGAAATTGCGGCCGAGGGGTGGGGCGTGCTAGGCGGGTATATTGGTCCCCATACGCCCTATGGGCTGCCACTGGAAGAGTTGAAGCAGTATCCGCAGTTCGGCGACGATATGGCCAGGCGCCAGGCGGAGGCCAAACGGCTGTTGGCCGAAGCAGGGTATGCCCAGGGGTTGGACGTCGAGTATCGGGTGCGCCGCGGTCCCATGTACGAGCGTGGGGCGCTGTCCCGGCAAGATGATCTGAAAAAGGTGGGGATCAATCTCAAACTCACGCTGCTGGATACGGCGGCCTTTCGCGACCGCAACGAAAAGGGGGATTTTCAGGCCTATACGGCCCTGAAGTCGGTCAACATCGACGATCCGGACATCTATTATGCGCGCTTTACGTGCGAGACCCCGGCTCAACCTGGACCAGATACTGCAACCCGGAGTTTGACAAGCTCTTTGTGGAACAGAGCCAGACGTTTGATGTCCAGAAACGGGCCGAGATCACCCGCCAGATGGAGCGCATGCTCTTGCAGGAGGTGCCGGATGACCGTGGGTTTTACTGGAAATCGGCCATGGCGTATTGGAACCGGGTGCAGCAATGGCCCCCGATCCAGGGGACCACGGTGTACAACTTTGGCAAGTTTGAGCAGGTGTGGTGCCAGGGTGGCAAGTGTATGTGAGCGCTGATGGCGACAGGACTGGCACGACTGCGGCGGCCCATCTACCCATGACAGGAACGGACGGCGGTCGTGCCAGGGGGCCGCGTTCTCGAGCCGCGCCGCGATGTCATCGGCGGTGAGCACCTCCGTGATGGCTGCATGCGTGGTGAGGCATCCCCCGGTCATGGTTGTGGTCACTGCATCCCTCCTTCCTCACGCCTGTGTGGCAGGCACCAGTATCACACCGGTGGAGCGCCAGGTCCCGATGCCTGTCTGCCTGGGGTGGGCTGCTTGGGGTCCCAGCAAGAGGGACCGGGGCCTGCGGAGCGCCACGATGTCTGAGGCCACCACGGTGGAAGGGGTCTTGAAACGGGATCGGGCTATTGTCCTGGCGGCCTTGGCCGGTCTCTTGGCCTGGGCCTACATGATCGCCCCGGCCCGGTGGATGCCCCGCATGCAGCCCTGGGGGCGACTGAGGCCCTCCTCCCCTGGGTCATGTGGGCCGTGATGATGGCCGCTCTGATGACTCCCTCGGCGGCCCCCATGATCGTGACGTTTGCCACCATGATCCGCCGACGACAGACCTAGCAGGAGCCGTTTGTGTCCACCACGGTGTTGGTGCTGGGCTATCTACTCGTCTGGGACGGTCTCACTGAAGTACTATAATGCGTATATCGCTGAGCTGACCCACCTAGCGGCGTTAACCCACATGGGTGGAGTCGGCCAGAGCATTATGAGCCGCTCTGACCATCACAGAAGCCATGTGTAACATTCCCGACACGCAGGCCCGCGCAATCGTCACCACGCCATCCTCGAGCGGTTGGCGCAACACCTCCAATCAGCCCCGCATCCGAGATGGTATGATGGGGCGCGCAAAACGGTCGAGTGGTGACCAACGCCGTACGGTCTCCGGTCATGCCGGCGACGCTGTGAATACGCGTGGTCTCGATGGCCTCGGCGAGGGTCATCGCCGGCAGGATGGTGGTGAGACGGCGTGCCTGGATCACTCGTGTTTCACGCGCGCCTTTCCGCTCGTCAAGGCGGGGAACGACCACGTGAGGGAGACACGCTCGACGCCCGTGCACTCGCTGCACCCATCCGATACCCGCTAGATGCGACCGATACAGGGCCGCCCCCGGTGCACTCACCAGCGGATGGCTTTGATGGCGACGTCAACACTGGCCACCCATGCGATGTGGGTGAACACCAGGTTCACACAGGCGTCTTGCGCTTGCGCCGCGGCGGCGGCACAGCCGTCCCGAAATGCTACCCTCCGGAAAAACACGTTGAGGGAAACCTTGCCACTACCTTCCAAATCGGCACGCTCAAACGGCTTGCCCTTACGGCGCATAGGTGCGCCTAACTACCCACGCGATTTAGCCCACCGTTTTCTGGACCGACACACCAGCAGAACGGTCTTCCGTGGCATTACCGCGCCTTGTCGTTTCGTCTATCGACGGATTCGTAGCCTCCGGCCCCCGCAGGCCACTGTTTGGTCCAGGGCGGAAGCGGTGAGGTTCAACAGGTGCCGCGCTTTCAACGCGGCCTTCGGTCTTCTCGAGGATGCCTGGCACGAGTCTCTCCGAGAACCCAGCGATGAAACACCAGATGATCAGCAGCGCCAGAGCCTTCGGCGCGTGCGTGGCGTCAAGGGTCTCTAATTTAGAGAAAGCGCCGCCACCGAGGAGGCCCGACCGTATGAAGAAGAGGAGCACGCATCCGGCACCAGCGCCGATCAGCGCCCGCGACAAGAATATGGCCCCTGGTCGCATGAGATTCAGCGCATCTGGCTCAGCCACCGTTAGCCGACTCTGCAGGCTTCCCAGCATGCTAAATGCTGCCCCCCATGTCCCCGCGAGCCCGGCTAAGATCAGCAGATGAAAGTTGTCGAAAGCGGGATTCCAGAACACCACCTAGACGGTCCACACGACCAAGAGTGCGAGCGCAAAGAACTCTACTGTTCGCCTGGTGATGTCTTGCGAGTACCGGCCCCTTACCGCGGTAACTGTGTAGCGCCACTGAAGGTCATGGGATTTCTCATTTGTCAGCTTTTCCACCTGATCGCCATAGTATTTAGCTAGGTCAGAGCGTAGCGTCGTTTGCACTTCCAGGCACCTGACCCTAAGCTCCGTCTCCAGGGTCTCTTCATCGTAGAGGTGGACGAGCATCTGCTCGATCTCGTACGCCTCGCTCCAACTTCGCCGTCGACGAGGCTGTTACAGCTCATTGAGGCGATGAAGCGCGTCTGGGGTGAGCCTTCCGTCGGCCGCTTGCACCCTGGCGAAGGAAGCGCGGAGGGTGATGTGGAACTGATCAGTCAGCTCTTTAATTTCGCCCTTGCCGACACTATTTGCTTGCCTGCTCCTGAGCCAGCCTCGCAGTCTCATAGCTTGGCCTCCTTTTGCCGCACATTGCCCATTCTAACCCGATGCGATCTTGCTTTTGTCACCTTAATGGCAGTCGAGGTCGTTTCGGGACATCATGAAGGCCGGAAGTCCCAGATTGTAACTATAGGTTGGAGAAAGCCCCTCTTTACCCTCGTAGGGTCGAGGGATAGGCTAACGTGGTAGAACGTCCAGCGTCTCCATGCCCTCAGCGCTAGGCAGGGAACCGATCGAGTAGTCGATCGTGGAGATCAGCGAATTCCTCCGTGCGCAGCAACTCACGTGATCGGGGCTTTGGTGCCGATACCGACCCCATATCAACGATCGTTTCCGGCCGCTTACTGAGGAGGATCAGCCGATCCGCAAGAAAGATGGCTTCTTGGATGTCATGGGTCACGAGCATGACCGCACAACGCTGGAGGCTCTGTTGGGGACGGGAGAGAACCGGCAGCAGAGGAAGGAAGTGCTGGTGGGGGTCAACACGGTCGAGCCCAAGCCCCGCTCGTCCAATGCGCTCGCGGAACTCATGGTCGATCCAGAGTCGACGCGCATCCGCCGGCAGCAGGACCACGTGACGGGCGATGCGACGAGAGGCCAGCAGGTCAGGCGTGTGGCCAGCTTGGTGCGGACGAAGTCGGAGGTGATGGAGCGCATCAAGGCCGATGTGGAGCGCCGGGATCCGCAGCACCGCCAACGCTTGGTCGTCCTGTTCGATGGCGCCCTCGGCTTGTGGCGTCTGGCGACTCCGCTCTTCAAGCCGTGGCGTCGCGGGACGTGTGTGCTGGACATCCTGCCTGTCGTCGGCGACCTCTGGAGGACGGCCAACGCGCTGTGCAGGGAACAATCCAAGGTGGGTAAGCATTGGGTGCAGCAGCAGCTGATGGAGATCCTCCGCGGCCGGGTGCGTTACGTCATCGGCGGTCTGCGACAAATGCTCACTAAGCAGCGGCTGAGGAAATCGGTGCGGGAGACACTCACGAAGGTCATCACCTGCCGCCCCAACCACCGGCGCTGGAGGCCGTACGACGCGTACCTGGCCGCGGGCGTGCCTGTCGGGACGGGCGTGGTGGAAGTCGGCCTGCGGTTGTGCTGGTCAAGCACTGAATGGAGGGCGAAGGGAGGCGCTGGAGCCTGACAGGGGCAGACGCCATCTTGACGTTGCGCTCGCTCAAGAAGAGCCACGACCATGATCGCCGTGACGACTGGCGGCTCCATCCCTGTCGGAGGTGGGTTCGCCTCTACAGTCGCCCGCCGAAATATAGGCCCGTGCCCCGATTGAGGCGTGTCGCATACCCAACTCAAAAAGGTCACGCTCTAAGGCAACCACCAAGCATCCAAATTCGACAGGTAGGGTGAGCATCAGCATCTGTCTTCATAACAGGGTATGGCAATGGGAGCCCCCACAGGGAAAGAGTGGACAGACGGTGTAACCCTAGTCATCCACTCTTTTGAGACATTTTCGGCCTCTTTGGGGGTGTGGTGAGGTTGATGTCTCTGAAGTGCACGTCTTGCTCTATCTCGTCCAATACTTGTTGCAGACCTCCATCCCAGGACCACTTCTCCTTACGAAGCCGCAGGCGAGATCGCAGCGTCTCGACGAGGATATCCGTGGCGCTACGCGGTTCGGAGGCTCCGGGCTCTCGGGCGATCAGTGCCGTCGTTGGATATTTGAGGACCTCCACGGTTTGCTTGACGAATTCGTGATCGTCTTTTTCGCTCTTAAGGAGCGTCGCAATCGCAAGACCCCACGCGGCCGCTTCTTCGGCTGAACCGGTGTCTGCCAGTTGCTCGCGCGCCGTTTGCAGGGCTCTCGCGCGGGCATTGTCCCTCAGGTACGGGGCCACGGCTGCTAATGTACGGGCTAAGCCTTCCAACGCGAAGCTATAGGATTGCCTCGGCTGCTTTGATTTTTTTGGGGATGTGGTGTCCCTGATCATCTGCAGAACTGTTTCGACTATTACAGGTCCAGCGTTGCCTGCATACTCCTGGGTGACAAGTGTTGCCAGCAGTCTGCCCCGAAGCCCAAGACGCAGGTGACCGGCTAGGGTATCCGGTGGTCCTGCCGTCTCTTTCAGCGCTTGTAGAAGCGCGGTGGTGGCGGTTGTGGGGTCATCGGCAGATGCCTCGACATCCGCGATGTGTAGCAGCCGATGCACCACATCAGTCGGCATCCCGCTGGCCAAGGCCAGCGGCGCAATCAACCGCGCGACGGCGAGGTGTGCGACCGTGACATCATCCGATTTCACTGGGGTCAGCCACTCCTTGCCTTTCTCCCTGATAAGCCATTGTTCCAATGGATTTCCAGCGGAAGCAATATCACTCTCCGCCAAGACCTCGGCTGCCTGCGCGAGAACGAGCAGCAAGTCCTTATCTGCGTCGCGTTCTATCTTCGTGGCGGCAAAAGATAGCAGCCGGGCGTACGCCCATTTTTGTTCTTGAGGCAGCAATCCGGCCATGAGGGGCGCAAGCGGCCGCGCCATCAGAGCCCTGAACTCGCTCGGCTCAGTGGATGAGTCTGTCCTGAATTCGCTCGATCGCAGAAGCAATGGGCCGACTTATCACATTCTTTAATACCTCATCAGAGCCAATCATCGCAGCAGCATTAGCAGCATTGACGATAGTAAAGGTGTTAGAGATATCCGATGGCTCCGTAGCGCTTTTGATGCCTTCTTCTATCAAGTCCCGTGCTTTTTTTTGCGTGTCCTTTCCCAACTCCTCACGGACACAGACAAATACCCGTAAAGAAGAACAGTTGAGAAGGCGGTAGTACAGCTTCTAGTTTGCTCACATACTCGTCTATTTTATCAATGACTTGCTGCTTGGTCTTTGGATCGATACCTTTGCCGAGCGCCTCAACGGTGCATGCCAATGCCGCCCAGGCCCGGGAGTCGCTAGACCCGTCAGCCCCCCCCAGCAGAGCCATCAGCACAACCTTCCGCTCTTGGTCAGGCCAGCGGAGGCCGACGGCGCGAATCACGGGCTGGGGTCGGAGTCCAAATGCTGTCTTTTTGCTAAATGCTTGACGTTCAAGTTGGCTAACAAAAATAGAGCGGAATCCATTATTCTGAGTTGCAAGTTTCCAAAGAGTTGTAACGTAGTTATCGGACATGACTGGCGAAGGCGAAAAGGCGGTCAAGGTATCCCACATTTGCCCGGCTTCTTCCCTCATTGCTGCCCTTTTTTCTCCCAAATGAACATTCCAGAGATAACCGAAGCCAAGGAGGACAACAATCCCCAAAAAGAATTTCATCCCCCATGCCATGGAATTGCGGGTCTTACTGCGCAGCAGATATTTGCGGTGGGCGGGGAATGCTGCACCGTTACCCAACAACTCCTCGCTACGCTGTGTGCCTGTTGCCTCAGAGTCCCGCTTTTGGTCCCCATCCGCGGTGAAACGCTCCGACCAGTATCTATTCGTACCGAGGCGCTAAGAGCCGCTCGACACGCCCCAACTCGTGAGCAGGGAGGAGTCCAAACCACTGCGTGAGCCATGACGGCCAGAACTGCCGCTGCTGCCCCTCCTGCCGTCCTGCATAGTGGTCAACGAGGTGGCGATAGGCTGCGCCGGCGTCTCGGTCTTCCTCTAGCTGCTTACCCATGCGGGGCCAGTTGCGCATGAGGGATTCGTGCGAGACGTCGATTATGCCGCTCTGCCGCACCCAGAGCAGGCGGTGATCCTGGTAGAAACGGCGAATGACCGCCTCGACGTCTGCATCGGGCTTTTCCAGTCCCGCCACACGGGCAATTTCCTCCCGGTTCGTCCAGCGACGCTTGAAGTTGCCGCGGTCGTCGACTTCGCCCATGAGGCAAAACGCGACGCGGCCGATTTCCTGCTGGTGCGTCGTCAGCTGCTCGCCATAGAGGGAGCCTGCATACAGCTCCTCCGCGACATGCTCAAGGCCGTGTCGTAACAGCCAGCCGCCAACGCCGGCGCCGTATGCAGCCGACCGTTCCCTGACAACGTCGTCCCAACTCTCGCACCCCAGTGTCTGTGCCAGGTCTTGCAGTGTGACCCGCGGCTCCGCCGCCTCTGACCGGGCCGCAGCTTCCTGATGCCAGCGCGCAAATGCCGTGCGCCAGAGCACGGCCAAGAGATGCTGTAACAAGGGCAGGTGATCCGGGTCGTGAGCGATTTCCTCGACAGCATCGGAGCAGCTCGGTCACGACTTGGACATCGTAGGGGCGCACATCAACCACGCCGGATGGGCGGGCCTCTGCCAGGAGCCCGGCGCGAAACATGGCAGGACGCACCGGCTCCACAATCGCCTGGCGTAGCTCCGTCTCCTTCAGGCGTCGCGTGAGATAGCCAGAGGCATTGATGACATCCGGGAGGTCAATGAACTCGGCGCACCGGTGCAGGTCGTCAGTCCGCATCGTGAGGATCAGATAGAGGCCGGGATAGTGGTCGCGCCCGCGCCAGGCATCGATAATAAACCCGGCAAGCGCGGCCGTTTCCGCTTTGCCTCTGTTTTCCTCGCGGAACAGCTCCTCGAATTGATCGATGAGGACGAGGAGATTGGCCTTGTCGAGCACGGCCTTGGAGAGATCCGGCCTGAGAGGGATTTCGTGTTTGAAGGCTGGCAAGAAGCCACCGAGCCCTTGACGGCCGTACAGCACATCGCGGATCTGCTTGCGTCGCTCCCCTGAGGGCTCAGGGGCGAGCAGCCCGTCCAGAGCGTCCACGAGGTTCGCTACCGGAGCACGTCCGGGCGAACAGATGGCTACCCGCCAGAAGTCGCCGCGGCCGGGAATCATTTTCAGCCGAAGCGCCGGGATGACGCCGGCTCGCAGCGATCGACGACTTGCCGCATCCCGAGCCGCCCAGAACGACCACGCAACTGTCGCTGGCAAGCCGCTGGAGGATCTCCTCAACCTGTACATCTCGTCCCTTGAAGTAACGCGACTCTTCGCTCCCCATTGTCAAGACAGTTTGATGCTGAAATTAAGATAAAATTCTGTGCCGACTTGATGGGCACATGCCGGGGGTTGCGGGATCCAACACGCCCTGTCGCCCCCCGAAATACACCGTTGCTGGGGTCTGGTAGTCCAGCGCCTGATGTAAGCGCTGACAGTTATAAAAGTCGAAGTACTGCTTCAGGCCGCTGACCGCCGCTTTGGGCGTCTCGTAATCTTTCAGATAGACCTCCTCATATTTGACGGTCCGCCATAGCCGCTCGACAAAGATGTTGTCCAGGGCCCGTCCCCGACCGTCCATACTGATCTGTATCCCTGCCGCTTCCAAGCGGCTGGTAAAGTCGAGGCTCGTAAACTGCGCACCCTGATCACTGTTAAAAATCTCGGGCTGGGCTCCCTCCAAAGCCCGCTCCAAGGCCTCCACGCAAAACCCGACATCCAGCGTGAGGGACACCGCCCACGACACCACGTACCGACTGAACCAATCGAGCACCGCCACCAAATAGATGAATCCCGAATGCAGCCGAATATAGGTGATGTCCGTACTCCAGACGTGATTCACCCGCGTGATCGCCACCCCGCGCAGCAAGTACGGATACACCCGATGCCCCGGGGCACGCTGGCTGGTGCGCGGCTTGGGATAGATCGCCTCCAGACCCATCACCCGCATCAGGCGCGCGACGCGCTTGACATTCACGACATGTCCCTGGGTCTGAGCCAGGCCGTCATCCGACGCACGCCGTAAAAGGGCGTCCGGGTGTACTGCTCATCCAACAAGCGCATCAGCTGCAGGTTCTCCCCAGCTCACGCCGGTCGGCTGGTAGTACCAACTGGCCCGTGGCAGCCCGACCAGCTGACACTGCCGAGCAATGCTGATCTGGGGATGCGCCGGCTCGATCAGGCCGCGCTTGGCCTCAGGGGGCAACTCCAGCTTTTTTTTGAGCCAGTCCAACTCGACCTTGAGTTGGCCAATTTGCTGGTACAGCTGCGCCTTCAAGGCTTCCTCGGCCTGCTCCCGCTTCCCAAGCCGTGCCGCGAAGAGGCGGGGTCCCTCAGTTTGTAAATGCTTCTTCCACTGGGCGATCTGGGTCGGATGTACCCCATATTCGCTCGCAAGCTCGTTGAGGGTCTTCTCCCCTTTGAGCGCTTCGAACGCCATGCGGGCCTTGAATTCTGCACTGTACCGCTTCCGCTGTGTCGTCATCCGCTCCTCCTCCTCTCGCCCTCCGCGACACAGCCATTCTACCTTAACTAGCCTGTCTAGTTTTCGGGGTACACTATAGTACTTGTGGTAGAGTACATCAAAGAGATGCTCAACAAACCTTGTGAGTTCATCTGAATCATATCGGAGATCACCATCATGAGCACGAAACCGCACGACGCTCCAACCTGGGGGGACGAATATACCCGTTGCCCTCATATAAAAAATCCCTGGGAACATCTTTTTTACTGCGACATCCTCTAGGCTTGATATAGTCCTTGTCTGCTCGTATACCGCGGCATCATCTTTATTTTCATTGATCACGATGACCACGCCATCCGGGCGCTCGGGCAGTTCTTTCTCGATCATGTTCCAGTCCGCATAACCGAATTCGATGTCAGCGGAGCAGTCGATGTGATACTCCTTTTTTTTCTCGGAGCACACCTTTTCAAAGGCTGTATGGACTATTTGCTGTGCTTTCCAGATTTTTTTCTCATCGGTTTCTTCCCACTCGACCCAGACTCTTGCGGTAACAGACGGTGGAGATGAGGGTGCGTGTATCTCTGCGGCGAGCTCGGATGCGGTGCAGTGTCGCCTGCGTGCCTGCGGGAGCTCGTCGAGAAACTTGGCATCGTATTCGTCGAGCGGGGTGACATCATCTGGCGATCCAGTTGCTGGCGGTACCGGTTCCCACCAGAGCATCTCCAGGCCTGGCGTTGACAGATCGCTCGCCTGGTACGTATCGCACAACTGTTTCTGCAGCGCGAGATGGCCGCCCGGGGGGTCAGAACGCTTAAAGAGAGGTGGTAGGGCATCAAACGGCTGTATGAGTAACCTCGCACCGGCAAGTCGCTCGCACAGTTTGTGAGGCTCTTCGCGTAACTCGTGGTAGTCGACGACTTCGACGCTGGTCGCGCCGAGCGCGCAGACAAGCTTGTCTCTCGCCTTCGCGAGGCGTGGCGGCACGGCTCCTACGAAGATCTTCCCAACCACTGGACTGGGGGCACGAGGGAGTCCCCGAGGAGAAAGCGTTTTCCGGCGCTCGATGAGCTTTCTCGTGAACTCTTGCACGAGCGGATGACACTGCTCGTGGAAGGTGTCGTCGAATCGGTTGGTCGTGCTTGAACGGACAGGTAGAAGCCCCCCGTCACGCAGGAAATTTTCCTGCCGGATTGCCTTCTGCAACACATCACGGAACGTGCTCCATAAACGGCGGCGCTGTGCCGGAAGTCGCTCCGGGTCTCCCCCCCGCAGCAGCTCAACAGCCGCTCGGTCGAGGACAATGACGTAGGTTCGCTGCAGCGCATCTTCGATGGAGCCGCCAGTTGCTTGGCGGAAGATGTCCAGTTCTAACAGGCAGTATTCCGACTTGAGATACCCTGTGCCGAGAAAGACGAAGAGAAAAGCCGATTGTCGCACCTTTTCGTCAATGACCTCGGTTAAGGGGCCATTGTGTGGAAAGCCCGTCTTGTCACGACAGACACTGAACTTCTGCACAGCCGCATCGTCCACGGCAGGAGCGCGCCGGAGCTCTGCCTCGACCTTCTCCTTCAAATAACATTCGAAATCTCCAACCCATCCGTTATGTGCTACGTCGTCCGCATGGGCATAACTTAGAAACGCATCATAGAAACCCTTGCCCTCACTGCAGTAGCCCATTCCTCTGCTCCCCGAGAGTACAGGAAAATCAAACGGCCTTTTCCACCGCCCGCGTTCGCCCAGCTGATGCGACCCTGAGTAGCAGAAAGTCAATCTTCTGGCCCTGCTGATTGACGGCCCGATACAGATAGCGCCACTCCCCCTTAACCTTGATAGAGGTCTCGTCCATCCGCCCACTGACCCACACCGGGCGCTTACGGCGATGAAAGGCTTCTTCTAAGTGGGGACTGTAGTTCACGACCCAGCGCTGGATCATGGCATGGTCGATCGGCACCCCGTGCTCCTCCATCAGTTCTTCAGCATGCCGATAGCTCAAGGGATACGCTACATACCAGCGCACGCCCATGAGTAATGATATCTTGTGGGAAATGGGCTCCCTTGAAGCTCACCGCCATCGTCTCGCTTCCTCCCAGAGCGCCCGAAGTCACCGCGAGGGATCACACCCTCTAAATCGACTCCAATGAACACTTGCGACAGAACCGTCCATAGTCCATAGCACGGCCTTTTTGTGTTCTCAAAGCCCTTTGATCCTCTGATGAAAATCCCCTCCTCGGGCACGTAACCGACCAACGCCGAGATGATCGCTCTCAGGTCGTGGGCCTCTGGGCCGCTCTCTGAGCGGTGGGGGAGCACACCACATCGGAGCTGATGTGGCCCTTCCCTTCTGGCTGGCTCGATTGGTGCCCAGTGAACCATTCGGGTCATACGACTCTCAAGAGGATGCCGAGCCTCCAAGCCACCTTGCTCATCCCGTGCTGAAAAGCAGTCAACTCGGATGGCGCCTCCCTGTCCGCATCACCCACTCGGCAGTTCATCGCCTTGTATCATGTCCATGCAAAGGCATGCAACATCAAAAGTTTACCCTATGTTTTTGTGCTTGTAGACAGGCGTTGCGCCCGCCCCATCGGCGGCAGAAATGCTCATGCTGGCTCTCCCGCAGACCGCTGACACGAAGCATCGTCGCGCCTCCGGCCGCAGCAGCGAACAGATCTGGCCGGAAAACCAGGCTACGCAGTTGTTGCCGCTACCGCAGCTCAGGGCACGCGGGAGAGCATACCCCTGTTTAATGCCGCATGGCCTTCAGCTGTGAGATTGGCAGCCATCAGGACCGTTTGGTTGCGTAGAACCCGAAGGGCATGTTGCCCCACCACGTAGTCCCGGCGAGCGCATTGCGCTGGTGCGTAAACAGATACCCCTGGAAGCGCTGATCGTCTCCCCGCTCTGGCGTATCACCAAAGTCAATGTAGAACACGATTTGGTGGTCGGGACCCCAGTCCTCTGCCAACGGATAGGCCCAGGTCCGGACATGGCCGCGCACCCGGTGCGATTTCCCATCCTGGCCCGTGTAGGTCCCCGTCAGGTTGGGCATCTGCTCGATCCAGGCATCGCCCGCGGCTTCGAGGACGAGCGTGCCGCGCCAGTTGTCATGCACCATGTCATATGTGCCCAGAAAGTCGCGCTTCTGGAACCGTGACACCCTGCTCAACCGCAGGGATGGATCGCCGAAGAGGTGGAATTTCCAGGGCTGATGCACTTCAGCGACCTTGGCCCAGTTGGGCGACGAGATGAGCTGCGGCACCACGTGCACTTGATGGTAGCGCAGCAGCATGTAGTTCCACATGCCGCCGAGCGTGGCCCACTGGTGCTGGGTCGCCTCACAAAAATATTTGAGCAAGTCCGTGCCCATTGGCTGCGCGCCTGTGACACACGCCACATAGGCCACAGCCCTGGCCTTACTCGTGACTAGAAATGCCTCCGCCATACTCTGGGGGTTGTCCTGCACCTGCAGGCAGGCGGGTTGTGGAGGCTTGGCCGTGAACTGCTCGCCGGCATCGCATCCCGCATGGTGCCTCCCGCGGCTGTCGGTGTAGGGGTGGTAGGGTGGCAAGGTGGCGAAGTGCGCGGTATCACAGGCGACGGCAAAGGCGATCGGCGGCCGCTGATGATTGTCGAGGCCGCCCATGTCGCGTGTGCTGTACACGCCGTGCCAACTGCTCGGGGAGCCATGCCCGATATAGGTGACTAACCCCACACCGCGGTTGCAAGCCTGATTGATTAGCGCGCGATCGGGCACGGGCGTCGCGCGGCACGGGTTGCCGAGGCCGTAGGCTTTGGCCACCTGGTAGCCGCCGAGCGACTGGGCGGCGATGTCCTCCTGGATGCGGCAGGCATCCGCCACCCAGTCCGTCGTCGCCAGGAGCAGTGCCGACTTCGCCCACGGGGCGCGATAGGCGTTGAACTCGTATGCGATCACTTTGGCGACGTAGTTCTCCACCTCTGCCGCCGTCGACGCCGGGATGCGGCCGATGGCGAGATCGAGGCGCAGGTCGACGCGATCCACGTTGACCTCGCCCGCCTGGCTCTCGCCGCGCACTTCACCGAAGTAGCCGTCCTTGATGTAATCCCAGTCCTCGAAGCTACCGTCCGGCTCGAACAGGTCGGCGTAGTACAGATTAGCCGGGTAGAAGGCCGTGTTGCAGGCGCGCGGATCCGTGCGATCGGTACAGGTATAGCGCACCGGGAACTTGTCGCAATCCCCGACCAGCATCGCATACTTCAGGCGATGCCTACTGTAGTAGTCCGCCAGGCACCGCTTGACCCCCTCCGCCTCATCGCGCCCCGGGTAGGCAGCCTTGATCGTCTCCAGCGTGACGATGCGGGTCGCGAGCCCCGTCCCATTCTTGTGGGCTTCAAGGGGCGTGAGGACTTCAAGGAACTCTTGCGGGGTCAGGATCAGCAGGTCGATGAGCTCATCTGCCATGATGTCCTCCTGAGAGTCGTCGCAGCCGCTGTGATCAACCGAACAGCCATGATCATCACATGGCGCTGCCAGGTGTGGGAGTGGTCGTCAGGTCAGGATTGATAGCTCTCATACAACCTTAGAGCAAGAACGATACCTGAAGAAGATAGTCTCAGCTAAATTCTTGAATAAATAGCTGAAGAACCTGAATATTGGAGGAACTATAGCGAGGAGGAGAGCATAGGTGGGACAAGATAGAACAGCGCTGGGACAAAATGCCCCGAAGGAGATAGACTAACAGATGTTCTTGACTACCTCTGTCATGACAGTAGCCTTTGCTCCTTAAGGTGAGTGTTACCCGCCCAAGCCAGATGGGAGGCCTATACCACCAAGAGGAAGCAGGGAGAAAGAAGTTTCGCTGCTGGCTTCTGGGCAGTTGCACATTGAGATGAGTCTACCCGTGGACGGAGACAGAAGATCTCACGAAGGCGAGCGGCCCAGTCCTTACGCAGCTGCGAGTTCACAGGGGGTAGGGACAACTCGGGCCGTCGATGTATAGTTCCTTCGCCGTAGACAGGCTCAGAAGCAGGTGACACGCCTGGGCACCACTGAAGCCAGTGCCATCCTTGGGCCGACCCCGGTAAGGCAAACCGGGAATGGGAGTCCTTCGGTATCGGCAAACCGCTAGAGACACTGTGTACTGGTAGGACGGAAAGGGAAGAGAGATCGATTCTCATCTTTACTTTGTATACTCCTCCTTTGTAATCCTGATCACACGCCACATTACAAGGGTGTTGTGCCCCGCCGGAACCTCAACGCGCTAGGTGATGTCGTTCATCGAGGTGCTAACCTATTTCGTGTGGAGCATCGAGGTTGCTCTGCTTGAGACGAGCGTGGCTAGTGCGATGAGGTCAGCGACACCCGCGAGATTGTATCTATATCAGCGATTCCCGCTAGCTGCGTAACCCTATAATAATCAATGGGTTAAAAAATGCCCTTTCGTAAACGTAACATCATGATAATCAATACGTTACGTGATTTCAGGCAAGCTTTTTCGGAGAAAAACGGCCTAAGTCATTGATAGTCTTGGACTTATGTTTACGAAAGAGGAATTTTTAAGTCGTTGATTACAAACGACTTATTGGCTCAGCGGGAACGCCTGGTCTTTTGCAGAGACTTTCTCGATTCGACATGACAGGCTGTCTTGTTGAAAGCAGACTCATCTCGTCATGTAGGCGTAGCTTCCCCCATGATGGGAGATCGCCTGGTTCGATGGCACGCGGTCGCAGAGGAAATGGAGGGAGATTAAGAGGAATCAATCGTCACGATGGGGCTGGACTTCTTGAAGCCGTACAAGAGGGCTTCGAACAGTTGGCGCATGGACGTCAAGGCATAGTCATAGAACAACGCTCGCATCCGCTCCCACAGCAGGCGCTTGCTGCCCAGCTTCGCCCAGACCGCTTGAAACAAGGCACAACACAGCTGCTGGGTCTGGTCCACCAAAAACGCCAGCATCATCAGCATGGCAAACACCACGGAGAGATTCTGCTCGCCATGACCGTAGTTGTGCTCAAAGTTGTAGCCCTGGTTTTTCAGCGTATTGAACGTCTCATTTTCGATCTTCCACCGCGCCCGTCCACCCCGCATGAGGTGAAAGACGTTGCGCTTGCTCACGCGCAGGTCCGTCACCCAACTGAAGTGTTGGACCTTGTCATCGCCAATCTCCCAGTACTCGATGAAATTGACCCGCACGTCCGCGTTCGATGCATTGAGCGGCACGTCATTGACAAAGCGAAAGCGATGGACCAGACCTGCGGCGCGGTCGTGCCGCTCATAATAGGTGACGCGCCCGGCGTGCTCCGCTGCCTGCACCTGCTGGAACAGATAGGCATGATCGCCTTCTTTGACCCCGAGGATATAGTGCAGCTCGTGGTCGTGCAGGGTCTCGATGTGCGGGGCATTGGAACTCAGACTGTCTTCGGTGACGATGAACTTGAGGTGCGGATGGTCCTGGCGCAACTTGGCAATGAAGCGTTTGGCGGCATTGCGTTCACAATCATTTTTGTCCGTCCCATCTTGTTTCACAATCGGTTCGGGCATCAGCGGAATCACTTCACGCAGGTCCGGATGGATAATCGCTGCGCCCAACATCTGATGAGAATAGGTGATCGACCCGTTGCGGTGGACCTTGTGCAGACACGACGCACAGTGAATCGTCTTGGAGGAAAAATACCCCGTGCCATCGAGGGCCAGTAGATAGTGGCCATCAAGAAACACCATCGGTTCAAGCGCCTTGCCTCGCTGGAGTTGCCGAAAGACGCTCTGTGAACACCGGGCGGAGCCACTCGGGGGAGACCGGATCAAGTATCTCGCGCATGTGCGTGTCGCACGGGACACGCTCAATGCCGTAGATGGTTGCCAAATTGCCCTCGGCCCGCTCCTTGTCAAAGGCGAGGAGCGAGGGCGATTTGAGGGAAAACATGGCGAACGCCGACATGAGCGCATCGGTTAAGGAAATGTCCGCCTCGCGCGACGCGATGATCCGGGATGGTTGGCAAAGCCGCTTCGAACCAAGCGAAAGAGCGCATCGGCGGAGAGATGCTTGCGTCCTTTGGGAGCAACGATGGACATGGCAACCCCCGTCATGAGAACATCAAATCGTTCCAGTGAGAGGGGTATTTTCGCATCGATGTTTACGAAAAGGCAACCGGGATATCGCGGTGGTTACTGGGTTTTGTCGCTCTCCGGGAATTGCTGTATCTATATGACACCCTCCTCTAGCGGCTGCCGCAGCACCTCCAGGACATGGCGGCGGAAACGGGCAGATCATCCAAAAAGAACACGCCGAGGACGTTATGGTCTGAACGCCTATGTTTCAGCTTCGCCAAGGCTAAGAAACTCAGCAGGTGACCCATATGGGATCACATTGGGGCAGCTCATTACTGGTCCAACGCCCACTTCCAGGAGCTTGCCGAAGCAGTATACGCACTGTACGGGAAGTCACATTCCTCTATAGCTGTCTAGTCCCACCATGTGATGATTCGGATTGAGCTTAACGCGTTCCAGTTCCTTCTGCCAGCATTTCAGGGTGAGCCCCGAACCGCGACGTCCATCGCGTCCGGCTCGGGCATAAGCCCGAGGGAGCGTGGCGGCTGCGGCCCCATCGGCGCATCATGTACAAACGCCCGCTTCTTCCACGTTGCTACTGTCTGCGGCTGGATGGCGTGTCGCTGGCAAGCGTATTCAAGCACTTTTGACTCTTCTGGATCTCTCGACGCATTGCCGCGGTCGTGCGGGCGCTCCCGTGTCATAACTGCCCCATCATGCCTCCCGTGATGGTCAGTCAGCATATGTGACACCATCACATGGTGAGACTATGCATCTAAGGATAGACCGTGGCTACTCAACCAACAGAGGTGACTCTGACGCGCTTGACGCCTCGACGGGGGGCACGGCTCCCGCACGAGCAGGGATGGGAGGATCCGGTATTTGCACCGCAGGATGCTCTAGCACCACGATGGTATCCGACACGGCCCACAGCGGCTTCCACTGAACGGGCCGGACGATAATGTAGGGGGAGATTGCGGTAGTGGCAATCTTATAGGGCAACATGGGCATTCCCGTCACCCAGGGGACGTCAGGCTCGCGCCCGCCCGGCAGGGAGGCCTGGGGGAGCAGCTGCATACAGCCACCAGCCATTCAACGCATAGCCCGCATCAATATGCTTGGGCACGACCCCTTGTCGGAGAAGCCAGGCGCGGGCATCCGCGACGGCCCTCAGGTAACGGAACTCATCAATGGTTCCCGAGAGGGCAATCGGCAGAGCACCCCAGACCCCCCAGGCCAACGGACAGAGGACCAGACCGAGGTGCAGGAGCGGGCTTAGTTGCTCCCACACGTAATCCGAGACAGCCAAGAGCAGATAGACGTCTCGGGCCTTTTCGGCGTAGACGCGCGTCTCTCCATGTACCGCGTTGATCCACCACAGGGTCAGTCCGACCGCCAGAAAGGGCATCAGCAAGCAGAGGCGCTGCGACCAGGGGAGAGGGTGACGCTCAGGACCCACCCCACACACGAGCAGGAGATAGGCGAGCGGGCTGTCAGTAGCCTAGGCACAGTGCCCTCCATCAAGACGCTTCCAGACGGCGCCCGAGCTATTGCGGTAGGGATGCCGGGTGACGCATCCCTACCGCAATAGCTCGAAGGCAGAGCTGCTAAGGGGGTTTTTCAGCACAGCCGAGCATTACAAGTTCGAGGAGATGCTCCCTGCGGTGGCCGCGTGGGTACCAGATATCGGTGCAGCCATTGTCCGGCAGCAGATCGTAGGCCTCCCCACCCGTGTCCCAGGTAAGCAGCATTGGTGGGCTTTTCGTCTGGGCCAAGATGCTGTCCTTGCTGATGGATCACTACGCTCGGCTCTGCTCACATGGCTTTCCGTCCCCAGCACAACTGATGAAGATCGCCATGCCCTAGACCGCATTCTCGGCGCCCTGCTACCCGGCATGCAGCCAGGTGAACGGATTGATGCGCTCATCGCCCGCAAGCAGTTCTGGCTCCCGCAGAAATGTCCGCTGTGACCGCGGCGGCCGCCAGGCCAATAGTGCTCCGCTTCATCGACGCCAGCCGCGCAGGAAGCTGTGCACGCCGAGCGCAAACAACGGCAGACATCCCCATTGGGCCAGGGTCAACTCGGCATACGTGGTGTCGCCGAAGCGCAAGAAATCGAGGCCAAAGCGGCCCAGAGCATACGTGGTCGCCGTCACCGCCACGACAAAACCGTCAAAGCGGCGGCGCTGACGCATGGCGATGGTCAGAAACGTAAACAGCCCCACGGTAAACACCAGTTCGTACAACCCGAGATCGTGACGTAGCACCCCATGGATGAGCACGCCGGTTGGTCCAGCGGTCGGGACGCCGGGGTGGTCGTGCACCGAGAAACAGCCCAGCCGCCCAAAGAGCCAGCCGCCGATAAAGCTGTAGAGTACACAATCGACCGCAGGGCGGAGGGCTAACGCCCGTCTCTTACAGAACACCAATGTTGCGATGGTCCCGCCGAGAAAACCGCCAAACGAGGAAAAGTCTGCACGGATGGCGAAGAGTTTCGCGGGATTGAGCACGTTAGCGGGGGACGCCTCGCTAATGGCCATGAGATGGGCTAGCCCAAAGCCAACCAGCAGGAACCAGACGATCCCTTCGCGCAGCGTGGCCCACTCCAGGCCGAAGTGTGGGCACCAGCGCGAGAGCAGGTGCCTGCCAAAGAGGATGCCCATGGCCACGAGTGGGCCGAAAGTGCTGACCTGCAGCGGCCCCACCGTATACACCGGCAGCACCGGCAGCTTGAGCACGATGTAGCGCAGGAGGAAATACCCCACAATCCCGGCAAACGCCACCAGCCAGAGCGTGGTCTGTCGGGGCAGTCGGGAGTGGACATCTTCGACATGGATCAGGCGAGTGTGTGCGCGAGAAGGGGCCATGATACGTCTCCTGAGAAAAGCAGGCAGGCCCCCTGGTCCTTACAGTGATCTGTGGGAGGGGAGCCATGCCTGCCGTGTCGTCCACGCAGGCTCTGGCGAGCCAAAGCCCTGACGCGGCTCCTGACGACATGGAGCTTACGAGCCGACGCCACGGTGCAGCCCCAGTCGCCTGCTCCGCGGGGCTCAGGGACACGCCCCAGCGGCTAGAAATCCTCGCAGCCGGGGGTCCAGGGCTTCTGCCGGCAAATGGGGGGTGGCTCTGGCGGGTCGTCGGGCGGCGGCGGGGTTGGGAGCGGCCGTGGGGTGAGCCCCGGATCGGGCAATTGCAGAGCCGGGCCGTTGCTGACCGTTTGTTTTGGGGGTAGTGCGGTGGGGTTCAGCCCCAGGACGCTGATTTTGTATTGCGCCAAGCCTCTATTTTGCGGACAGATGACCGGATCATCAACCAGGGTCGACTCGATCATATAGAACAGGGTTCCCGTCGCCGCACCGGGGGCTTTCTCATAGCTAAAACCCTTGATCCACACGCCGATCGTTTCGACATGATGATCGCTCTGGAGATATTCCAGTTGCCACCCGGTCAACACGGGCACGGCATAGTAGAACGGCACGTTTTCGACCTTAAACTGTGCCTGATGCATCTCATCAACTCCCCCAGGCTCACAGAGGGGGTCGCTCTCCGCGTCGTTGTTGGGGGTGAGCGGGACAGTGTTTGCCTCTGGCAGCCAGCTGCTAGAACTTCCCCTCCAGCGTAAGACAGTGTCAGGATGCCACATGTTGACGCTCGGGCCACTCAGGACGGAGACGATTGCTGACCCGTAGTAATCACGCCGGGTGCTGTTGTCTTTCCACAGGGTTGTTGACGTCCAGCTGATGGTGTCCCCACTGGGAACGGGAGTGCCCAGGTCAAAGCCCGCTTGCAAGAGATGGTGATCCGTATCAGAACCCCACACGAAGCCAAACGCCCGTGGGAGTACGCGCGCGAGGGCCGGATACTTGCACAGCGGCAGGCAGCTGGCGCCGGGCCGTGTCATGGTCGGGATCAGACCCCTCGGAATGGACAAACGTCAGTGCTTCCGGGGTCGCATCTGTATGATAGGGCCACGCCGCGATCTGCGGAGGTATCAACTGCCAATCGAACGTATCGCGATGCCAGAAGACCAGCGTGTAGATGTAACACCACTCGTAGGGATCATTCCCGTCGTCGTCACTCACGACCCCGCCCGCCTCCCAGTGCAGCTCCTGCTGAGCGCCGTTCTGCGTCTGGGTAATGTTAAAAATGGCGCTCCCGAGCCCCCGCACATGGTGATCACCGTTCTGATACCGCAATCTCCAGCCGTTTAAGAAGACGGTGCCGGTATTATACCCCGAGGGAATCACCGCCATGTCGCGTATGCGGAGACCAACGGTGTCTTCGGACGCTGCCTCGTCGGCTTGCGCACACCCGAGGCGATGCTGCACTTTGAGCAAGCCCGGCACCTCAATGTACGTCGCGTGCTGGGATTTTGTGAGGTCTTCGTAGGGGGCGGTATTCAGGATGTCATGGATTTCTTTTGGGGTGTTACTGGCAGAATGGTGAGCGTAGAATCCACAGGCCATGAAGGTACTTGCCAGGGCGACCACCAGCCCGAATCCGACGTCAAACCTGCTGCGGTATCTGCGTGGCTGAAGCATCGCGTGTCCCTCCAGAGAGGAATGGTGGATGGATGGCATGGCACTCAAGCGCCAGAGCGCCATCCGGTGTGCCAGACACGGCGGTCGTGTCTGACGGGTGCTCCGTAGGGCAGCGGCACCAACGCGCCGCCACCCGACAGGACCACACCACGTCAAAATTACCGTTCCACCAATGAGGCATGAGCTCGACCTTGCGGGTATACATCAGCTCGATGAGCCACCAGGGCCGCATAGCGGCGGGAGAACACCCTCGATGCGTCAGCGTCAAGGTCTTGAACTTCATGTGGTTACATCGATCCGGTCAGGTCAGCTCAACTCCCTACTGGTGTAAACAAAATTCTGACGCGATTTTCCTTCTGGAGTGTTCTCAAGGGCAAGAGTGATGCCGCGCCACGCATGGCGGGGCACACGTGACATACGCCTGGCGAACATCCCCCGCGTGCGGATCGTGGGAGCATAGGGCGTCCGTGCAATCTTACACAGCCATGAGGCCTCGCGCCCCGGGAGCATCACCCAAAGAGGAGCCGTGTCCGCGAGGGTTCGAGCCGTGTAGTATTGCGCAGGCCTGCGCAATACTACACGGTCCCCCCAATAATCACTAAGCTCGCTTGTATCCCTTCTGGTGATTTGAGCTAGCATTGGTAGGCAGTGAACGCCCATCATGCGTCAACGACGAAGGGATCGCGCTGCTCACTCTGTCTACTGAGTTCATCAGGGTCATCGCGGTCTTTGCGCCGGTATGTTCGACATCCGTGTAGCAACACGTGAACGTCCTCATCATGGGCGCCATCCTTGCCCCAGGGCAACGGACCGTCACCGCGGTGTTGCGGGTCATGGGACATTACGCAGCACCTCACGTTCAGACCTATCATCGCCTCCTCAATCGGGCCGTCTGGTCACCTTTGACCACCAGCCGGCTGCTGCTGAGACTTTTAGTAGCCGTGTGTATCCCGCGGGGGGACGTCGTCTGTGGCCTCGATGACACGATCGAACGCCGCCGCGGCGCTCAAATTCAAGCGAAGGGCAGCGGTTAGGTCAACTCCTCGACCGTCGAGCCGCAGAGTCCACAGACCCAGGATGAACGTTCCAGTGGTGTCGGCATGTGAAACCTCCCTTGAAAAGAGCCGAACAGGGGGAGCCCTCCAGGGGACATAACGATTCAGCCCTAATCGGCAGAGGGTTGAGCCGTTTCCCTTGATAAGCCGCGGGCCCTTTCGGCGTGGACAGCCGCGTCGCCAGCTCCTCGCCCACTTGCGGAAGGGTTTCGATCTCGACCGCGATCGGATTGTAGGTATATGACACTCTCCTCCAGCGGTTGCCGCGAGACCGCCAAGACACGGCAGCGGCACTCCGGCCGTGCATCTAGGCGGAGCACGCCGTGAGGGGCCAGCGACTCCTCCCCCAGCATCGGCACATGGCCACCACCGATCAGCCCCGCATCCGAGATGGTGTAGTGGGGCGCGCGAAACGGGCGGGTGGTGACCCACACCGTGCGGTCGCCGGTGAGGCCGGCGAGGCTGTGAATTCGCGTGGTCTCAATGGGCACGGCGCGGGTCATGGCAAACCCCCCTATCCTGACTGCGCGGCTCGATTTTCGACGAGCGTGCGGCGGCGCACCTTGCCGATCATTGTTTTAGGCAACTCGTGGCGGAATTCGACTTGGGCTGGCACCTTGTACGGCGCGAGCTTGGACTGACAATGCCGGCGGATGTCATCGGACGTTGTCGACGTGCCGGGATGCAGTACTACCCAGGCTTTGACGGCCTCGCCTTTGCGCGCGTCTGGCACGCCAGCGACGCCGACATCAGCGACCGCCGGGTGCAAGGCGATGACCTCTTCGATCTCACGCGGCCAGACCTGGTAGCCACTCGTCTTGATCAGGTCTTTCTTGCGTTCGACCAGAAAGACATAGCCATCGTCGTCCATCAAGCCGAGATCGCCGGTGTGCAACCAGGGGCCACCTGCACCATGAGCCCGCAACGCGTCAACCGTCTCAGTGACGTTCTCCCAGTAGCCCGACATGAGCTGGGGAGCACGCATGATGACCTCGCCGACTTCGCCCGGCTCCAGGCTTCGTTCTCCGGTTTCCATGTCGACGATGCGCAGCTCCACATCGGGCAGCGGCACGCCTACCGAGCCCAGCTTATTCAGCCCGCGTACGGGGCTACAGGTGCTAGCCAGCATGGATTCGGTCAACGAGTAGGCTTCCAGGATGCGGGCGCCGGTCAAGGCTTCAAAGCGCTGCTTGGTGGCGACCGGGAGCGGCGCGGCACCGGAGAAGCAGAGCTTGATGGAGCGCAAATCCACCCTGCCGGCGTTCACCTCGGGATGATTGAGCAAGGCGTTGAACAGTGTGGGGACGGCGATGAAGAAGGTGGGGCGGGCCCGGCCAATAGTGCGAATGACATCGGTGATGTCCCGCGGATCGGGGATCAGCACCAGAGGATTGTGCCCCACAAACGCGGTGCCCTGCCCACCGATGCACCCGTAGGCATGAAAGAGGGGGACCGGCAGCATGACAATGTCATGCCAGTCTTCCCACACCGGTTGTAGCCAGGCATGTGACTGCAGGCCTGCGGCCACCAGGCTGCGATGCCGTCCGAGGGCACCTTTGGGTGTGCCTGTCGTCCCGCCACTCATCAAGATGACCGCTGGATCGTCAGGGCCAACGGGTGTATCGAGCCGGGGTGCAAGCGCATAGCCCTTGAGCAGGTCTCTCAGCCAAAGATCCGGGGCCTGCAGCCGAATGCGGTGCCCCTCTTTTCTCTCCTTGAATCAAGGTGAACAGGAAGGAGAGGAGCAGCGGTAGGTATTCCTTGATGCTGGTGGCGATAACCCGTTTGAGGGCGGTGTGCGGTTGAACGCTTTTGATCCGCGTATACAACGAGGTCAGCACCACGACCGTCTCTGCGCCGGAGCCTGCCAGGAGGCCCGTCAGTTCGCGCTCACTGTAGAGCGGGTTGAGGGGAGTGACGATCGCGCCGACCTTCCACGCCCCCACCTCGGCGATGATAAATTGCGGACAGTTGGGCAAGAGCAACGCGAGACGGTCTCCCTTCTTGACTCCGAGATCGGCCAGCGCCGCCGCGAAGGCATCGCTCAGTTTCGCCAATTGGCCGTAAGTCACCCATCGACCTTTGAAGAACATCGCCGGGTGAGCGGGCCGCTGCCCGGCCGTGTCGGCGATGTAATCCAGCAGCGTATGAGGCGGGTAGGGCTCCAAGGTGTGGGGCACGCCCTCATCGTAGTGCTTGAGCCAGCGTTTCTCTTCCATCGCTCTCCCCCATGAGTCTGGGTCAGGATGATACCATCCCTCAGGCTATCGCGCATGGGTGGTGAAGCCGGCCAATCATCTTCGTGGGTAAAAGCGATGCCAGGCCATGCCAGGGAAGCCGTTATGGCGGTGCGGTATGGTCTGTCAAGCCGATGAATATCCTGGCCTGCCGCGACGGCGCAGCACGCCGGACCGCCCTACGCTGTCAAATGCTATCGCTAGCGGCTCTGGCACTGGTCTTGCTGATCGAGAGCAGGGGTGGTTGGCCCCTCAAGTAAATGCGAAGGCTGAAAACAATAGACCAATGAACACAGTGGAGGAAGCCATGGGATCAAAACCCAGTGTCGAAGACCTGCTCGCCAAGGCACGCAAACCGGCTGAGGATGCGCTGCGACTTCATCCCGTGTACCACGGCAAGTTAGAAGTGATCCCGAAATGCCCGATCACGGACCTCGCGGATTTTGCCATCTGGTACAGTCCGGGAGTCGCCGCTCCCTGTCGTGACATCGAACAGCATCCCGAGAGAGTGTTTGAGCATACCAACAAAGGCAATTGCATCGCCATCGTTTCCGACGGCACCAGAGTGCTGGGGCTGGGTGATATCGGCCCGCATGCGGCACTCCCCGTCATGGAAGGTAAAGCCGTCCTGTTTAAATATCTCGGGGGCGTCGATGCGTTTCCGCTCTGCCTCGCCACCAAAGATCCAGACGACATCATCCAAGCCTGCAAGTGGCTTGAACCCTCATTTGGCGGTATCAATCTCGAAGATATCGCCAAGCCCAAATGCTTTTATATCTTGGACAGACTGCGTGAGGAACTGAATATTCCCGTCTGGCATGATGACCAGCAGGGGACCGCCGCAGTCATGCTGGCTGGACTGATGAACGCCCTGAAGGTGGTTGGCAAAACTAAAGATGCGGTGAAGATCTCGATGATTGGTGCAGGAGCAGCCAATATCGCCGTGTCGAGAATTCTGATCGCGGCGGGTTTTCCGGCAGACCACCTGATGATGGTCGATACCAAGGGCTTATTGAATAAGGGCCGAGATGACCTGCGCACACCTGAGAATAGCATAAAATGGCACATCTGCGAGATCTCCAATGGCGAGGGTCGAACGGGTGGCATCCCTGAGGCGATGCAAGGGACCGACGTCTGCATCGCCCTGTCTCGCCCCGATCCAGGGCTGATCCAGCCGGCATGGGTCGCATCCATGGCCAAGGATGCCATCGTGTTCGCCTGTGCAAATCCGCTTCCAGAGATTTGGCCATGGGAGGCCAAGGACGCTGGCGCCAGGGTCGTGGCCACAGGACGATCCGACTTTCCCAATCAGGTCAATAATGCGTTGGGCTTCCCGGCCATCTTTCGAGGGGTCCTCGACGTCGAAGCCACGAAAATCACTGACGAGATGTGTATTGCCGCCGCCGAAGAACTGGCGAAGTGTGCCGAGGAAAAAGGGCTCTCAGAAGAATATATTCTACCCCGCATGGACGACTGGGATGTGTTTCCCCGTGAAGCGGCAGCCGTAGGCCTGAAAGCCATCGAGCTAGGCATTGCCAGAAGGGCCATGACGCAGGAGGCACTTCTCGATAAAGCCTCCACACTCATGAACAGAGCCAAAGCTATCACGCGAACGCTCATGCAACACGGGATCATACCAAAGGCAGGATAAACGCCAATTGTTCCCCCCATGGCCTCTTTCTTGGAGTTAGAGATGCTGGCGCCGTCTTCGCGAGGTCTCTTACCTGGCTCTTTGTCTGTCTCGGGGGCACATGTTGACCATTTCCGCTTCTCCCTTTTTAGCCCGAATTGGCCCTCAGTGACACGGCGGCCTGTGACATCGCTCTAGGCTGGCCAGCGAATGGCTGTTCCCGCTAAGGTCTCATCCCCTGTGCGGAGCGCGAGTGCATACAGCGACACAATGCCGACCAGGTTCTGATGCTCATCACCGATCGCCAGGTGACGGATCTGCTTGTCTTTCATGAGTTGGATAGCTGAGGTCACGTCAGCGTCCTCATGGCACCAAATGACGTCTGGCGTCATGATCTCCCGGACTCTGGTGGTGGTGGGATCCCGACCTTCCGCTACGGCTCGCACGGTGATATCGCGATCGGTGAGGATGCCGATCGCTTGCTCGCCTCCGTGGACCAAGAGTGACCCAACATGGCTTGCCTTCATCTGCTGGGCGGCTTCCTGTAATGTGGCGTCGGGGCGAATCACGTACACAGCAGGGGTCATCACCTCTCTCAGCTGCATGATTGCCTCTCCTTTGATTCTAGCCTCGCATGTGGTCGTCAGCTCGGATCCTTCTAGCGCCCGAGCAGAACATGTACAGCTGCCTCTCTCGGTTGGAGAGCAAGGCATATGCCGCGGCCTGCTTCGCGCCACAAGAGCGACTTCGGTGCTTCTGCCTGGTCCGATGAGGAGCCATTCATGGGACAGAATGACTCGGATATGGGGCGGATTACCTCATTCGCGCCTGCGGCTCGCTCTTGAGCACACGGCAAAGCACCCCGCGGCCAGCTCCTGGCAGAAGGCCGACATGCAGGCCAACTCGTCCTGCACTGTCTGATGGATGGGGGGGATCGCGTCAGCCACGGGAACCCCGGGTTGGAGGAGGATCATGGATGTGCTGGATGTGGATGGTATGCATAGGTCTTTCGCCGCTGTAAACGTAGGGCTGTGGTGAATTGATCTCCGTCGGCCTGGAACTAACCCCCGAATCTGCACGCCTGAGAGGTTGACAGTGAGCGGCGAACCCGCTACAGTGCGGATTCTTGCACGCCAGCAGATGGAGACATCCGATGACTTCGAATCGCTGAGAGGTTCCCGTCGAGACCCTCCGGGCCCGCTTCGATGCCCAAGACTTCCCGTTCGCCACGCCCGAGGACCTTTCCAACCTGGAGCACCTCATCGCCTGGTTGCTTTTGGGCGCGCAGGGGGGATACCTCATCTTTAATTGAGACGGCAAGAACTTTACGCCTGACCGGACATAGCCTGGGCCGTCGGGTTCTATCACTCCCAAGTCGGTCCGCATCCTTGTGTATAGCATGCTGCACGAGCTGACGACAGAGCATTGGTAGCACAGGCGTGGAAGGCGCCCTCTGCATCCCATGACCGCAGGAGGTATGTCGTGCCATCGAATCGCTCGTGGTATAGCCGATTGTGGTATTTGCAGCATTTCAATCTGTTTCAGGAATTTACTCGGGAAGAATTGCTGCCCATCGCACGGCTGGTCGATCCCCACGAACTCGCACGCCACACCCACCTATATCATAGCGGCGATCCGGCAGACCATGTCTATTTCCTGATCGAAGGGCAGGTGAAGATTTACCAAAAAAACCCGTCCGGTCGGCGGATCACGATGGCAATCCTGCAGCCGGGTGAAGTCTTTGGGGGACTCAACACCTATCCGGCGTTCGAGCAGGAGGCGGAGGCGCTGGAGCCGAGCACCATTTATGCGGTCCGCACCCAGGATTTCCGCGCCCTCCTTGAGAGGAAACCTGGGCTGGGTTTGCAGGTCATGCGGCACCTTGGCCAGCGCCGGCGGTTGCTGGAACGGAAGATCGCCAGCCTGGTGTTCAAAGATGTGCCGACCCGGCTGGCCGAGACCCTGCTGGAGTTGGCCGAGGATCTCGGGCAGCCCTGCACGCATGGGTTTGCCCTCGATCTGGTGCTAACCCAGCAAGAGCTCGCGGACTTGATCGGCGCGACGCGCCAGATCGTCAATGCCACGCTCAAGCAGTGGCAGCACCAAGGGAAAGTGGTGCTACACCGTCATCGCATCTGCCTCGCTGATCGCGACGCGTTACGCAACGTCGCCGCCTCCGCCCACAATCCGTCCTAGCCCGCGAAGCGTGTCCTGAATAAGAGTACTGTTGGTTTGCCCTCTGCTTGTGTCATTTGGTGGACACATGCAGCTTGACACGTCTGAACGGCGGTCTATGTTTTCTGGTAGCCAAAGCGCTCAGGGGGCAGACTGCTGTCTGACGGGGGAAGATACCAACGGTATCTTCCTCATCCACGTCAACAGCCGCTCTCAGTACTCCTTTCCGTACGGCATAGCACCGCCGCGTCCATCACATCGACATGGCTATCGTCAGCCACGCATTAAGCCGACAGTGTGGCACTGAGACCACTGCAGTCCATCTACAGGTGCTCATCGGTGCAGAGGTGTGAGGCGAAGCCATATCGGACCCAGGGGGGGCACGTCGCAGCTTGCTCGTGTGT
Source organism: uncultured Nitrospinota bacterium (assembly GCA_963707985.1). Taxonomy (GTDB): domain Bacteria; phylum Tectomicrobia; class Entotheonellia; order J063; family CAVPRW01; genus CAVPRW01. The sequence continues at coordinate 143,852 of CAVPRW010000034.1, forward strand.
GGTGTCACACCGTATGCATATTCGACGACGGGACATGTCAGATGGCCGCATCGGAAGGAGGTGTCAGCACAAGAGCAATGCTCGCGTCGCCGCCCTGCCAATGGAGGACGCCAGATGAGCCGGGAGATCCCTCTGGAACAACGGATGACCGAACTTTTGCGCCAGCTGCAGCTGTTCGTCAAAGGTCCCACTTTTTCGCTTCGCTTGGACGAGATTCGCGCCATAGCGGCCGAACTGATGACATGTTGGGCCAGGTATCGAAGGGACAGCAGAGAGGGCGATACCAGGCCCCTCGGCTTACCGACAACTCGGCACCTGGTCGATTTCCCATATACTCGCGACGAACTGCATGCCCTATTTGCCGTGGCATGCTGGGAGGATGTCGAGCATGGCGGCTGCTATGATGTCGGGAGCGTGGCCATGAACCTCTGGACCCGCCCCTGGCCCCCGGAGTGGAGCGTGTCCCCTTCCGATGACAGTGCACTCAGGGGGACGTTCCACTTTGCTTGGGGCAAACCCCCTGGCCTATGGCAAATTGAGACGGACATGGGGTGGACACTGGCAGACCTCCTGCAAGAGCTGGGACAATTAGAACTTAAGGCGCTGGGACGCCTCAAACACGGCGCCATGCCACCAGACACGAGGCCGCCGCACGGGAGAGTCTGATGGCCGGTCCGTCTCTTGTCGTAAGATTATGAGATGGCCGCACGCGTCACCCCAACTGGTGGTGAGGGTGGATGGCGTTAAAATGGCCCACGTCTCGTCCAGCTTACCAGCGGCTCAGCAATCTGATCGTGTAGGGATAAGCCAGGAGACTGGGTACGTATAATGCTCGACATCGACGGCGGACAACATACGGGCAGTGGCACCATTGTGCGGTATGCCGTAGCCCTCGCAGCCCTCCTGGGTCAGCCGCTCCACCTGTTCAATGCACGGGCCAAACGGCCGACGCCGGGACTACGGTCGCAACATGTCGCCTCGGTGTTGGCCTGCGCTGAGCTGTGTGGGGCGAAGACCGATGGGGTGAAGGTCGGATCTCGCGAATTCTCGTTCGCCCCAGGCGTGCGGATCAAGGGCGGTGACTTCGCCTGGGATATCGGCACAGCCGGCTCCACGACAATGCTGGCGCTGAGCATGTTGCCACTGGCGTGCTTCGCCGATCGCCCTGTCACCGCTCGCATTACAGGAGGGGTCTTCCAAGACTTTGCCCCCTCACCACACCACATGCAGCATGTCCTCCTGCCTTTGCTCCGGCGTATGGGCGTGGCGATGGAACTGCAGGTGATCAGACCCGGCTATGTGCCCCGGGGTGCTGGCACCATCGAACTGCGAGTTCGGCCCGTGAAGCATACCCTGAACGCGCTCACCTTGACCGAGCAAGGCCTTATAGGTGAGGTTTCCGGCATCGCCTTCTCCAGTCACCTGGCGGAGCGTCGTGTCAGCGAGCGCATGGCGCGCATTTGCGAACAGTACCTGGTCCATGCCGGTCTCTCCCCGACCATCCAGCGCATGGACGATACGACCGCGCCGCACGCCGGCGCGAGCCTGGCTGTGTGGGCGGAAACCTCCACCCGCTGCCTAGTGGGAGCAGACCGCGCTGGCGCTGTCCGACGCAGCTCGGAGGCTATCGGGCGATTTGTGGCTGAAATGCTGTTGGCGGACCTGGCCACCGGCGCGACGGTTGACCGCCATCTCGCCGACCAACTTGTTCTCTTCGCGGCACTGGCGGACGGCACCTCCCATTATCGCGTGCCATTCCAGACCGCACACCTTGATAGCAATCTCTGGATCGTTTCCGTGTTTGGGGTGCAGACGAGCTTCCGAGAATCGCAGGTCACGATCCAAGGTCTGGGCTTCCACCGTCAGCACGGGAGCCCCTATTAGGGCTGTAGACCAGGGCTGGGGCTGGTTTGCCGTAAGAGGGCCACGACCTCAGCCTCGGAGACCTGCGAGAAATCCTCGTAAAACTGCCCCACGGCGTAGAAGTCCTCTGGCACCTCCAAGCAAACCACCTCATCCGCTTCCGCCGCGACCTGCCGCACGGTGCTGGGGGGCGCCACGGCCGCAGCGGCGATGAGCTTGGCAGGCTGGTGGGCTCGGACCGCCCGGAGCGCGGCGATCATGCTCGCCCCCGTGGCGACACCGTTATCCACGACGATGACCACCCGCCCTGCCGGGTCAATCGGGGGGCGGATGGGGGTGTACATGGCCCGGCGTTTGCGCAGTGTTTCCAGCTGAGCCGCCTTCTCCCTTGCGATATACGCTTCCGTGACCCCGAGGGCACCGACATCATCGCTCAGATACAGCTGCCCGGCTTCATCCACCGAGCCGATCGCGAATTCTGGCTGCCCTGGCGCCCCCAGCTTATGAACCAAGACCACGTCGAGCTCGCCCTCGAGGGCGTTGGCGATGATTTTGGCCATGGGCACGGCGCCACGGGGAATCCCCAAGACCAATGGCCGCTGGCCGCGGTAGCCCACTAAGCGCTCGGCCAGCAGATGTGCAGCGTGCTCGCGATCATGAAACAGCATGATGCGCCCTCCCTCATACATACACCTGCCGGCCAGGGCCGGCTCCAATCACTTGAGGCATTGCCTGATGCACCAAACGCCAGAAATCCTCCTGTGACCCTGCTTCGATGCGCAAGTCGTGTGCCGAGGGCCTCCTGCTTCATCTGCCAGATCTCAACGCTTAGCTCTTCTTGGACGTTTTGGTCTGGAAGTGGGAAATCTGCTGCACGACCTTTGCACTCCCACACCCCGGGCACTGAAAGCCTTCCTTCCGCTTGCGTTCGGCCTCGGCAATGGACAAGGCCATGGTGAAATCTTTGCCGCATTGTTGACACAGAAACTCATAGATCGGCATGGTCGGTTCTCCTCCGCAGCATCTGATCACGTTTCATCGAGAGGCATGACTAACCCTACCTTGGGAAGTGCTCGAACCCTCTCGCTCTTCGGGAAATGGCTCCACAGGCGACACGTGAACGATCTCTTTCCCGCGCCGGGCTCACGTGCCGACGATTGTGACGAATTCGGGCTCGATCACGCGGCTGAGGATATCGGCTCGAGCGATCACCCCGATGAGCTTACCATCCTCGCCCACGACTGGCAGCCGGATGATGTGATGTTCTGTCATCTTGGCGATAACATCATCAAGTGTATCCTCCTCTTGCGCACAGACCACAGTTCGACTCATGATCTCCTCTGCCTTGGCCGTCTGCAGATCTTTGCCCTCTCGGATCGCCGTAAGCAGGTCGAACTCTGTCACAACGCCGATCACCTGACCCTGGCCATTCACCACCGGCAGGCCACTGTACATCCCTGAGAGCAACTGGAGCGCCAGATCGCGCCCGATCGCCCGTGGCGTCGCCGCGGTGACCCGACGGTTCATCACGTGACGGGCTTTCAGCTCTGTCATGGTTAAATCTCCTGTCCAGATGAGACGATTGCTCGCGGGCTCTCCTGCATCAAGGGAGAGTGCTCAGCCCGCCACATTGAAGCAGCAAGATCTATGCCCTCAGTGACCCTCAGCACCTCTCGCGTAGACCGGCATCCTACATCCAATGGCCGTACTTATCCCAGCGCGCACTCCCCAAGCTGGTCGACTTGTTCCGGCCCCCGCTCACCGATTGCGTCCCAGGCAATTTCGATGGCGCCGCATTGTCCTTCGCTTCTCGGACGGGGAGCTGCACGTGGATCTACAGGGGACTCTGAGATGGATCATCGATGGCGGAGGATGTGCTGCGGCTTACCCCGGTGCCGTTGCTTCCGATACGGGCGGCGCCGG
>CAVPRW010000035.1:0-147062 GCA_963707985.1 uncultured Nitrospinota bacterium
CGGCAGTCAGCGTGAAGAGCGCCTGGAGCTGCTCGAACGGCGCATGCAGGAAGCCGGGATGAATCGAGAGAATTACTGGTGGTTTCTCGACATGCGACGTTTCGGCAGCGTCCCACACTCAGGGTTTGGGCTCGGGTTCGAGCGCTTCTTGATGACCGTCACCGGGGTGGCCAATATCCGTGATGTGATTCCCTTCCCCCGGACGCCCAAGCATCTGGAATTTTGACCGGAAACGTCCGGCGAGCAGTGGTCTCCTCGGGAGCAGCCGACACCGTGCTGACCGCGATTGCGGGGGCCACATAAGGTAGAGGGGGACAAGACCCATTCTTTCGTGACGTCGTTTACCTCAGTGGGAGATACTCGATTCGATTCGCCATCTCTTCGGGGTCCAACACCTGGCAGACCACCTCTAGATCCAGCACATATTTGCCTATGGTGGCGGCGAGTTGATGCCCATAGACGAGCCCGGCGAAGAACACACCCGTAACCTGACGATCCCGAGTAATGGCCAGGAGATCGTCGTCCTGAGAGAACAGCACGCGCTGGAAAGCAGTCGCACGGTCCAGCAGCGCCACATCCTCCAACTGGATGCCTCCATCCTCCTGCGCGGTCACTACATCGATCCCTCGGCTCCGTAGTCCCGCGGTGATCGCGGCCTTGACGTGCACATCCATGTATAGCCGTAGCATTACTTCGCCTGCCGTGCGCGCGCGGCAACCAGTTTGGGGTGCGGCGTGTGGTGGCGGCGCTGGTGCTCGGCCTGCTCATAGCTTGCGACGAGGGCGGTGTCCATCGCGTCTTGATGGTCGTAATAGTATGTGAGCGCAGCATGGACTTGGGCTGGCGTCAGGTCGGGATACTGCGCGACGATTTGCGCCGCACTGTAGCCATGCGCCACGTGATCGGCGATAATGTCGATCACCCGATGGCGAGTGCCGTCGATGCACGGGACTCCGCGGCTGTTCAGAGTGATGTGGGGATAGGTCATGTCCTCATCCATTTGTGTCCTCCTGAGCGCGTTATCAGCGCGTGGTGACCCCACGCGTCAGGCCTGCCCCTTGCGGAGCTCACTCCGTCCGCCTGGCAGGTGGCGATAGAGCATCAACGGTGCGACCCAAAGCTATCGTGCCAACCGGCCAAGCTTCCAGACCATCAGCGTATGGCCGAGCCGCCCACAGTCGAGAGCCGCCGGCTGCTGGGGCCGATCGCGCTGGACGCCAGAGGCCGGCTCGACAAACACCTTGGCACACCCAGCAGCATGCAGGGCGTTGAGCTGGAGGGCGAGACTTTGGTCCTGGGTCGAGACCCGAGCATAGCCAATATATATCTGAGTGCCTCCTAAAGCTCGTCCAAACATAGCCCTTTTCGGAGAGAAGTTTCAAGGGGCGTAACCTGCCCGGAGGGCATGGGGGTATGCCAGCTCCCTGGCGAGGGTACGACCGTTGCCAGGGGCCGTGCGCACTGCGCCTCATCGAGCATGGCACCGACTCACCTGTCCTTCCCGAAAATTCGAACCTGGACCAATCCTTGACATTTTTTCCCTTCGCGAGCAACCTTGGTTGAGAAGCCTTTCCTGCTCCAGTGACTTGATCGTCTTGAGGTTCTCGATGATACCCGATGAAACTACCCTTGCCAACGTGGAAAGTCTCCCTGAACAATCATGTCAAGGACTTGGTCTCTCTCGATTTTTTCGTGCTACCTACAGTCTATACGGGGTGTTGTTTGTGCTCGTGATCCTGGCGCATGAACGGTGCGGATGGTGCATTTCAACGTGACGGAGCGTCCCACCGCCCAGTGGACCGCTGTTATCTTACCTCTCTGTCGCTGTCCATGGATGGTCCAGAGCCGAGACCAGTGCATCCTTCGGCGCGTGGATCGGTGATCACGGTGCCCAAGGTTGGAGACCTCCATCACTATTCTCAACGACGTGCAGCGTGAGAAGGAAGGAGAGATATGGCGTCTTCAACATCACAACTCGAACAACGCGTGGCCGCCCTGGAAGCGGAGGTGACCAAGTTGAAAAGCCAAATGGAAGCGATGCAGACCACCCAACCGTGGTGGGAGCAGATTGCCGGGACGTTTCAGCACGATCCCATGTATGAAGATGCCATGCGGCTTGGGCGGCAATACCGTCAGTCATTACGACCAAAGAAGCTTACACAAAGACAGAAGTAGACATCCCTCATGGTCGTGCTCGATACCGATCATATGAGTATACTGGAGTGGGCCGATGTACGGGACTCGACGCCGGCACGTACCCGTCTGGCGGCTCTTTCCCCTGCGGCAGCCCCTTTCCGTAGTGCGGATCGGCGAAGCATTCCCCAGAACCAGCGTCGTGGTGCCCGGTTGAGTTTTTCCCAGAGGAAGTCCGCCATATGCAGCAGGTGTTCTAAAGGGGGTTCCAGGCGTAACAGACCGAATATCGCACATGTGCCATATTTCGGCGATAAAGCCTGGAGCCCAAATCTAAATATTGGGTGAAGCCGTGCCTACTGCCCCCAGTTGGATGGATTCCATCCCATGAGCGCAATCTGGGTGTTCCGCCAATCACCACCCGCACACGAACCGACGAAGTCCCCAGTCTTCTCAAACGGGCACAGTCTCAACGGACATGTGGAGACGCGGGGCTGGCGCAATGACCAGCCCCCGCCTCGCGTTATGATAGCGGAGGCGGGAGCGACCATCGCCCTGTCCAGGTCCGTGGAAGTGTGGATGGCTTCGTCAGTGAAGCCATCCACACCCCGGCCCGCATGGTGAGACCTCGCGCACAACTCAGTGCACAGGCCGGAGGTAGAGATTAGCGGCCCGCTTGCCAATTTTTCGACCGTAATCGGTCCCTTCTTCGACCGATTTGCGGAAGTGGAACCCAATGAGAATGCGCGAATACGCATTCTCGGCCGCCGCCTGGGAGAAGCTGGTATACGAGCGGAGCACTGGTGACGGATCGCTGCAGGTGCTACCGGCAGGTAGCGACGCGCTACAGTCCTGGAAGCTGATCTGGTCGGTGCCGAAGAACTGCTTCAGCACTTCAGCAGCCGCACCCCCTTCGATTGAGTGACCCGAGGGGTAGTCCTGGCCCGGAGGAGTCGAGCGCAACGGTGTCCACGCCGGGTCACCAGTCGTGTCTGGATTGCCGTCCGTGTCCCAGTCCGAATAGCGGTGATCGGTCGCCAGTAGTTGTAATGGTTCTTGGAATCGGCCATCGCGATGTAACCATCCGCAAGAGCCATATTGAGCAGGCCGAACAGGCGCGCATTCTCCCAGAGATCGAGTCCCTGGTCAGCGGAAACGGCTCGTGCAATTCGGTTCCACTTCAGCGGGGAGCTTTCCCACCAGTAGAGGGCGATTTCGGTCTGGTCGGCAGTGCGTGCGCTGGGAGTGGTGATGCCGTCGCCGCCGAGAGATTTCACTTCATCGAAGTCTTCCGTGTACTTCTTCTTGCTCACCGCGTACGGCGGCCCCGGACGGAACTGTGAGCTGTCCTTCAGGACGAAGGGGGTGACATCTTCCCATCTCTCAAAGGCGATGAACGGGGTACCCGGTGTGCATTGGTACTCGCCAGGGTTGGTATCCTGCGGGCAGTTGAAATTAAGAAATGGTACACTTGTGGGTTCAACCGCGCCGTCGTCAGCTCTCAGGGCGAGGATCGCCGCCGCCGCGGCCTGTCCCACGGCGATACCCTGCGTCTTGGCCTGACCGTCGGGGATGGCGGCAAGCGCCGCGGTATAGTCGGCTTCGACGCTTGCAACGCCTGCATCGATGCAAGACTGGGAGACGAGCTCAAGAGGGAGTTGACCGATGAGCGGGACCAGCACATCTCGTGCCGCCGCCGCCACTGCTGCGTCCGGAGAAGCTCCCGGTTCCGCCTGCATATCGAAGGCGTAAGGACGAGAGCGACGATCGATGGCGTTCAGCGCGTCGTGGATGGCTATGTGCATCATGGCGTAGATACGCGATTCGTGGAGCGGGTTATCGATCAGGAGCTATGCATGCCGCAGTGGCGGCCACGCCGGCGTTTGCGTTCCAGACGGTGACTGCGTCGCCGCCGGCCGGAGCCGCGAATGCGGCTCGAGTCCTGAGGATCCACCGCACGGGGTAGTTGGGTGAATACGGCGGCCACAAGGGCCATAACGAGTAATAACCGTGTTTGTAAGCGCATCATGGCAGGCTCCCCTATGTTCAGTGTGCGAGGTGGGCGATGGATCTACGCCACGAGAAGAGAGCGAGGGATGTCCCTCCCCATGGGGAGGGGATAATGGCGGGTGAGAAGTTTGGGTCTCACCAGGAAGCGTGTTTGGAGAGGCCGGTGCAATGTGACTGGTAGCGCTGAGGAACGGTTGGGCCAGGAGGACTGCATCGACCACCTCGGCGAGGGCAACGGCCGTCGCAACAGCTGAATCGTCGGTGATGGTCGACAGAGGACGACGAAATCGGCCCGAATGTAACGAGCGAATTTCTGAAGTCGAGAGGAGAGTTGTGCTCTTTGTCGAGAGCGTCGACCGTAAATCATCACGAGCGCTGGGCTACCCCCTTGTACGAGACATCCGTAGGTTGACGAATCCTTGCCGTCGCCCACTCGTGCCTCCAGGCCACCTCGCAACGAAGCGAGTCTCGTGTGGCCGAGACTGCAATGGTTTGAGGTTCATGTCTCACTCTCCTTCCTGCCATGGGTTCAGAGTTGTGCCGTGTCTCTCGACGACGCGACCGCCGCGTCGCCAGCACCATGTATCGTAGAAAGGTACGTCTCCCCAGGCGGGAACACATGGCACGATTTGGGCATTTTCTGGGAATTTTCGGGGTATTTTTGGGAGTGTCTTGTGCTATGATGAGCGCCCGGTGCGGCCTGAGAGGATGACATGGGAGCGCCGCGGGGAGCAGCCGCCCACGGGATGTCCGGAGGGACGCTGGGCTCCGAGGCGGCAAGGAGGTGGAGCGATGCGCTACAGCTTTGGAGACTATGTGCTTGACACCCAGCGCCATGAGTTGCATCACGCTGGGGAGCCCATCAAGCTCCGGCGCAAAGTCTTTCAGGTGCTCACCTACTTCCTGGCGCATCGCGATCGGGTGGTCCCCAAGCAGGAACTCCTCGAGCGCCTGTGGCCCGGTCAGTTTGTCGGGGAGGAGACGTTGACCTCCTGTATCAAGACCCTGCGCCAGGCGTTAGGGGAGCGGGGGCGGACGTCGCGCTTCGTGCGCACGCTGCACGGCCAGGGCTATCGCTTTGTGGGGGCGGTCGAGGAGCGGGAGCACCGCTCGACGGACGATGCACCGCAGGCCCTCCCCCAGCGCGGGGGAGAGGTAGCCACCCGCCAAGCCAAGGGGCCATCACCGGCCCCGTCCTCACCGCTCGCTGACCTGGGGAGTGCCCCCTGGGAGGCGCTGGACGGGGAACACAAACAGGTCACGGTGCTCTGTTGCGCCTTGGCCGAGGCGCCAGCGCTGGCCGCACGCCTGGGGTCTGAGGCCATGTACCACCTGATGCACGACGTGTTAGCGCTGGCCCAGGACACGGTGCAGCGCTACGAGGGCACCCTCACCCAGGTCTCCGGCGAGGGCTTCCTGGCGCTGTTTGGGGCGCCAGTGGCACAGGAGGACCATGCCCGACGGGCAGTGCTGGCGACCCTCGAGCTGCGCCAGCGCCTGCACGTGCCCAATGCGATCCGTGGGCAGTCGCACGGCGTGGCGGTCCGCCTGGGGCTGCACACCGGACCGGTGGTGGTGGGCCCGCTGGCGTACGAGCCGCAGCAGCCCTACACCGCGGCTGGTGATACCCTCTATCTGGCGACACGGCTCCAGCAGCGGGCCGCGCCCGACACCCTCCTCGTCAGTGCCGCCACTTACGCGCTGGTACAGGACGAGGTCCAGGGCGAGGTGTGCGAGACTTCCTCTCTCGATGGGCCATCCATGCCGGTGCCTGTATACGCCATACGCGGCCTCCTGCGGCGGCGGGCTGGCGTGCCACGACGCGGCGCACGGCCTCTGAGTCGCTTTGTGGGTCGCACCCAGGAACTGGCGCTCCTGCACGAGCGGCTGGCGCAAGCGCTCGGCGGGCAGGGGCAGGTGATCGGCATCGCTGGAGAGCCCGGTATGGGCAAGTCTCGGCTGCTCACGGAATTTGTGCACCGCCTGCGCGGACGGCCGGTGACCTCCTGCGAAGGGTACTGCCTGGCCTATGGCAGTGCCACTCCGTACCTGCCGGTGCGCGACCTGCTCCGCCAGCTCTGGGGCCTCCCTGACGCTGCCCCTACAACGGTCATCACCGCCACCGTCCAGCAGCGGCTGCGCGAGGCCGGGGTGGCGTCCGAGGACGAGGCGCTCTTCCTGCTCCAGCTCCTGGACGTGCCCGTGGACCTGGCGCCGTTGGCCGCGCTCGACCCGCCGATGCGCAAGGCGCGGACCTTTGCATTGCTGTGGCACGTGATCCAGCAGGCCAGTCGGCGGCAGCCCCTCATGCTCGCCGTGGAGAACCTGCACTGGATTGACCCGACCTCGGAAGAGTGGCTGGTGTCGCTGGTGGAGCGCCTGGGGGACACACCCATGCTCCTCCTGATGACCTACCGACCCGGGTATCAGCCGCCTTGGATCAGGCAGTCGGCGGCGACCCAGATGGCACTGTCGCGGCTATCGCCCTGTGACAGCCTGCTGGTGCTGCACTCCGTGCCGCAGGCCGCGCAGCTCCCCGCATCGCTACAACAGGCGATTGTGGCCAAGGCGGCCGGCAATCCCTTCTTTGTCGAAGAGTTGACCTGGGCGGCGGTGGAGCACGGCGACCCCGCTGGCCCCCTGCCGGTGCCGGACACCATTGAGGCGGTGCTGGCGGCGCGCATGGACCGCCTGCCCCCGGAGGACAAACGCCTGGTGCAGATCGCGGCCGTCATTGGCACCGAGGTGCCCGTGCCACTGTTGCAACGGCTGGCGGGGTTGCCGGAAGACGAGCTGCATCGGGGCCTGGTGAACCTCCAGGGCCGGGAGTTCCTATACGAGACGCGGCTCTTCCCGGACCAGGCCTACACCTTCAAGCACGCCCTCACCCGTGAGGTGGCCTACGGCAGCCTGCTGCACCAGCGCCGGCGCGCCCTGCATCGCCAGATCGTGGAGGCCCTGGAGGCGCTGTCTCCCGACCGCCTAGCGGAATCTACCGAGCGCCTCGCCCAGCACGCTCTGCGGGGCGAGCTGTGGAAGAAGGCGCTGCCCTACTGCCGACAGGCAGGGGAGAAGGCGCGAAACAGCGGGGCCTTCCGCGAAGCGGTAGCGTACTACGAACAGGCCTTCGACGCGCTCGGTCACCTGCCCGAGTACCCCAACACCGGCGTGCTCGCCATTGAGCTGCACAACCGCTTAGGAGCCTTGCTGAGCCTGGTGGGAGAGCATGCGAGGAGTCTCGCCCTGTTGGGTGAGGCCGAGACGCGGGCCCGACGGCTGAACGATCGAGCCCGGCTGGGATGGGCACTGTCCAGGGTGGTGACGGTGCGCATGATCGTCGGGGACGTTGATGGCGCCCTGGCGGCCAGCCGCGAGGCCCTGGAGCTGGCGACCAGCCTCGGGGATCCTGCCCCGCACGTGCACGCCTCCTATCGCGTGGGACAAGTCTATGCCCTCATGGGCGACTACCGCCGAGCGGCCGAGGTGCTGCGGGGGAACGTGGCGGCACTGACCCGGAGCACGCCTGGTGCCATGCGTATGTGGTGCATCAAATCGCAGGGATGGCTCGCGGAAGTGTTGAGCGTCCTCGGGGAGTTCGCCGACGGGAGACGCCACGGGGAAGAGGCGCTCCGCCTCGCCATGGGGGATGGGGAATGGCACGGGGACGCCCCGATCGCCGTACGCGCGCACCTCGGCCGTCTGTACTTCGCCCAGGGGGACCTGGAAGCGGCCGTCCGGGTGCTCGAGGAGGGCCTGGCCCTCTGTCGCGCCTCCGGCCAAAAGGCCTGGTTAGGGTCCATTGTTGGGGGCCTGGGTGAGGCGTACGCCCACACGGGACGTCTCGTTGAGGGCCTTGCGTTCCTGGAGGAGGTACGCCAGGATGATCTCCGCACAGGGGCATTAGGTGGCGGTTATGTCAGCCACCTGAGGCAGCTCAGTGCGGTCTATCTCCTCGCCGGACGCATCGACGAGGCCTGGCAGCACGCCTGTCAGGCGTTCGACCTGGCCCGGCAGCTAAAGGCGTGTGGAGAAGAGGCGCGCGCGCTGTTCCAGCAAGGTGCCGTCCACGCCCAGGCCAGCCCCCCCGACGTCCAACGGGCCGAGACGCGCTACCAAGAGGCACTGACGCGTGCCGAGACGCTAGGCATGCGGCCACTCCAGGCCCACTGTTACCGTGGCCTCGGCACTCTGTATACGAAGACCGGTCGGCCGGAGCAGGCTTGCGCCGCCCTGGCCACGGCCATTGAGCTCTACCGCGCCATGGCGATGACCTTCTGGCTGCCCCAGGCCGAGGCCGCCCTAGCGGAGGTGCAGGGCATTGATCACCTGGGGTCACCGTTACTGGCATCGGGCGGCAGCGGTCCTGTCACGGGGCCGACCACGGCAGCATCAGCCGCATCTCAAGCTGCCAGTTCCGCGTGACACAAGCGGGCGCGGTGGCCATTTCGACTCCACCGCCAGCAGGTCTTCCGTGGGATGCCGTCCGTTCGGCACACACCCCACTCGTCCTGCGCCAGTTGATCGTCCATATGCTCGCCTGTCCCGCACGCTCTGCCGCGCCGCGTCTGATCATAACTTGTTAGCCATGCAGTGAGCAAGTTCTCGATATTAGGTCTGCTGGTACACTGGCTGACCCAGAAAACGCTTGCCCGAACGCTACTGCGTGCCTGCGCGTGAGCAAACACCCAACGGGCTCCCTCTTCCCCGTTGTTGACGTCCAAAGTTCTAACCATGACGAGAAAAATGTCAACGTTGTTGGGCGCGGGTTTCGTTGCTCGATTCTGGTGATTTGCCATGCCAGGGTCAACATGTTACCCTTGGACCGAGCCAAATACCTTGACCAGGACAGGGAGGCATATGATGGAATCGCCCAGGCTGGCGCCTACGCTGGTGGTCCGCGACTACGTGGTGGTTTGCCGCGCCCCGGTTGCCCACCACGGCCAGTGTCGGCATGTGCAGCCCTATTTGACCGAAATGATCATCCTGTCGAACAATAGTAGGGCGAATATCACCCGTTATATCCTAGACGGTACCGACATATCCGGTATAAGCTGCAGCAGACGACATCCCATCGCCAACGTCGATGCGAGTCGCTTGTCGTTCTGGACGACACGCTGGGTGGATATGTGGGGCGCCTCTTCGACTACGTGGACTGCTGCGGCCGTTCAGTTGTAGCCGCCCCACAATAGACAGTATCAAGGTTTATAGTGTACCATCTCCCAAAGACATTTCATCGAGGATGGGAGGTGCCTATGCCAAGCGATGAGGAAGTGACTCAGCGTGCCGGGAGTTTACGATCGATGACCGGCTTGACGGCAGCGGAATGTATGGCCCTGCTGCCGCATTTTGAGCAAGCGTTGGTGGTCTATCTGCAGGACCGCACCATTGATGGGCAACCTCGCACCAGCCGTCGTTATCGTGCCTATGAGAATTGTCCGCTACCCACGATCGCCGATACACGGCTCTTCATTCTGACTTACGTGAAACAGAATCCTCTCCAAGAGGTACAAGGACAGCTCTTTGGGATGTCCCAATCGCATGCGAACACGTGGATTCATTTGTTGCATCCGGTATTGAATCAAGCCTTAGCGGGCCAAGCATGACTTCCGTCCCGTACAGCCGACGATTTGACCGCCATGTTGGCCACGCCACCGCGTGAAGCCTCTGCTCCGTCCTCCCTTTTTTTCATGATGGGACGGAACGCCCCATCCAGCGTCCGAAAGACCTAGAGGAGCCACAAGAGTATTAGAGTGGAAAGAAGAGATGCCACACGCGCAAAAACCTCCTCATGATCAACGAGACCTGTCACGTGTGCTTCCTGAGCGGCACCTGTGAAGGGAAAGCCTCTGATAAAAGCCTGGCAGAGCTAGCTGGCTAGTCCCTTGTCCCCTGGCAGTTACCTGTATCAAGATAAAGGCTTCCAGGGATTTTACCTGCCGGGCGTGACAATCTTCCAACCCAAGAAAAAACCACCTGGAGGAGAACTCACCCCGCCTGAGCAGGAGACCAATCGTCGAATTTCTGCCATCAGCATTCGGATTGAACACGCCATTGGTGGAGTGAAACGCGACAGAATCGTGAAGGACAAAATCCGTCGGAGTCTGAAGAGGGAAAGCAATGCCTATAGAGGCAGTTCAGATTCTCAGTACAGTGGCTCGTGCGCTGGGCATCTCAGAGGACGACCTGCTCAAGCAAGGGCTACGCAGTGTCTTGGAACGCCAACTGCGTGAGGTCAAGGCCGAGATCTTTGAGATCAGTGGTCGCTATGGTGTGTCTAGCGTCACAGAGATGGACGCTCGCTATCGGGATGGAACGTTGGAAGAAGCCGATTCATGGCGAGATCTGCAGCGCTTGGATCATCTGGAGCATAAGCGAGATTCGCTGTTACAGCTTCTTGAGGTTGTGATGTGAGTCTGGTCGATGTCGAGCGGCTGCGCGAGATCGCCGAGGTGGAGTTTGTCGACATCGTGGTCGAGGCAGTTATCCCCGATATCAACGAACTGCGTATCATCCTGACTGACGGGAGCTTTGTAGATGTGTGGTTCTCGCTTAAGCTCCAAGGCCGCTATAGCTTCCACTGGGAACGACGTGCCGTTGATGGGAAGATCTACCGCCATGACAACTCGCCGCACAAGCGCTGGGAATCAGTGGCAACCTTCCCCAGGCATTTTCACGACGGTAGCGAGACGAACGTGTCGGCAAGTCATCTCAGTGAAGTCCCCGAGCAGGCTCTGCGGGAATTCCTTGCGTTTGTCCGGGCCAGTATAGGTGCCTCATCCAGTGGTTCTTGAGCGGCCGTGCCGCCAGCATGGCTGAGGACATATCTCAAAGCACGGGAGCGTGTCGCTGGGGAATGTCCTCTGGTAAACGTCGCCGTCGGGTTTGCGCTGGACGCGGGTGAGCGGTCAGGGACGAGATCATTTAATAAGGATGGGTGACGTTCAGCGGTATCTGACCGGGAATACCTTAAAAAGCCCGTGATGGTGTACAACTACTCCAAGGGCATCAAACCCTTTTATATGCGGTTAAACGATGACAACCGAACCGTGGCCGCCATGGATTTGCTGGTGCCGCGTGTGGGAGAGCTCGTCGGCGGCAGTCAGCGTGAAGAGCGCCTTGATCGGCTCGAACGACGCATGCAGGAAGCCGGGATGAATCAAGAGAATTACTGGTGGTTTCTCGATATGCGACGTTTCGGCACCGTCCCACACGCGGGGTTTGGGCTGGGGTTCGAGCGCTTCTTGATGATCGTCACGGGGGTGGCCAATATCCGCGATGTGATTCCCTTCCCCCAGATGCCAAAGCATCTGGAATTTTGAACAGGAACGTCCGACGCGGGGCGGGCTCAGACGAGGCAGTCTATACGGTGCTGGCTCCAGGTGGGCGCTTCCATCCTCCGTCGATGCATGGGACTCCGCGCGTCAGGCCCGACTCTTAGGGAGCACACTCCGTCTGCATGGAGGTCGGGGGATGAATATCGTGTCAATGGCTACGGCAAATTCAGCGAGTCCATTTCGAACACCGAGAACCTCGTGGCATCGCTACTGGGCGCATGCTCGAGTGTCCTCCACCCTGGTGAAGACGGGTATGCTGGCCGGGGAGTCGGGGGCCTATCGTCTCGTCAAACCCGTTGACAATCTGCAGGTGCCGGCCACTGTGCAGGCTGTGCTGGCGGCGGGCATCGACCGCCTGCCACCTGAGGAGACGCGTCTCCTCCAGACCGCCGCGGTCGTCGGGACCGAGGTACCCTTAGCCTTGGCTGCAGGACATAGCCGACTTGCTCGAGACGGCACTCTACGGTGGTCTGGCGCACCTGCAGGCAGCTGAGTTCCTCTATGAGACGAGACTCTTCCTGCAACACGAGGACACGTTCAAGCACGCCTTCACATATGAGGTTGCCTATGGCAGTTTGCTCCACGAGCGACGACAGTTGCTACATACCCGCATCGTTGAGGCCCGGGAGGCACTGGCTGGGGATCGCCTAACTGAGCGGGTCGAACGTCTGGCCCACGACGCTCTGCGGGGCGAGGTGTGGGACAAAACGCTGAAATATTGCCGGCAGGCCGGGGAGAAGGCGATGACGCGGTCGGCCTATTACGAGGCCGTAGGGTATTTCGAGCAGGCGTTAAGACGCCTGCAGCATCTCCCAGAGAGGCAGGACATGGACGAGCAGGCCATTGACCTCCGGCTCTCTCTATCGCTGCGCCAAGAGCTTGTCGAGATATTCAGTGAATTCTGGCGACTCGAGATCGAACGGCCCCAGGCCGCGCGCCACGATTTCACCCTGGCGATTCACGATCACGGTGGTCGGCGTGCCACGCACCCCAAATTGCCGGGCAACTTCCATGCGCTGGTCGATCAACGTATCAAAGGTATACCCGTTCTTCTCCATGTATGGCTTAACGGCCTTCTCGCCGGTGCCATCGATCGAGATCGGGAGGATGACGACATCTTTATCCTTGAACGTTTCCGTAACCCTCTGCACGGAGGGATTCTCACGTTGGCAGATCGGTCACCAGGTGGCCCAGAACCGTACCACGACCACTTTGTCTTTCAGAGTCGAGGCATCGAACCCGCTGCCCTGCAGGCTTGGCAGAGAGAACGTGGCAATCGACGTGGGCGGCTTGACGGCCGCCAGCCCCATCGGAGGCTCGGGTGCCTCACCTGTGGCCGCTCCTAACGTCATCCCGACCACGAGGACAACGCTCACCAGGAACAACCAGGCGAATCGACAATCCCGGCGTCGAACGTTCATAGCTCCTCCCTAGATTCCCTGCTCACGCGGATAGATTCGCCACCAACTCCGCGGCTGTTGTCGAACGGTCCAACAGGCCCTGCACATGGGCTTTGGTGCCTTTGAGGGGCTCTTCCATGAGAATGCGTTTGATCGGTCCATCACCGAGGTTAAAGGACAGGCTGTCCCAATTCACACCGAAGACCTGATCGCGGAACTTTTTGAGCACCATGCCGCGGAAATAGGCTCGCGTATCGATCGGGGGATTTTCGATCGCATCGACAATCTCTGCTTCGGTCAGGATACGCTCCACCGCCCCTTGCCGCTCCATCAGGAAATACAAGCCACGATCCTGCCGCAGGTCGTGGTACTGAAGGTCCATCATGGCCACCCGGGAGCTGCTCCAATCCTCCGCCCGTCTGTCCATGTAGGATGTCAGCAGATGCCATTTGGCAACCCAATCCACCTCACGTCCCAGCGAATACGGGTCCGTCGCTAGTCGGTCGAGCACGTGCTCCCACTTCTGCAGCACATCGCGCGTCGCCGCATCGCCGCCACGCTCGCTGACGTATCGTTGGGCATATTGTAAATATTCGCGCTGGATGTCTACCGGCAGGATGGTCCGCCCGCTGGCCAGTTCAATCGGCAGCTTGCAGGGTAGATCGCGGGATACGTCTTTGATAGCTTTCACCGGGTTACGCAGCGAGAAATCTTTCGTGATGAAGCCATCCTCGATCATCTGCAACACCAGCGAAGCCGTGCCCATTTTTAGGTAGATTGAATACTCGGACATGTTCGAGTCGCCGACAATGACATGCAGACGGCGGTACCGGTCGCGGTTGGCGTGGGGCTCGTCACGCGTGTTGATAATAGGACGCTTGACCATCGTATCGAGACCCACCTCGGTCTCGAAGAAGTCGGCCCGTTGGGACATCTGATAGGCACAGTCCTCGGTGCCGTTTTCGGCGCCGACTTTGCCGGCGCCGCAGAAGATCTGCCGCGTCACCAGGAACGCGGTGAACTGCTCGACGATGTGGTTGAATGGCATATTCCGGTCCAACAAGTAATTCTCGTGGCAGGCATAGCTATTGCCCTTGCGATCGCTGTTGTTCTTGTAAATCAGAATGCGTTGTCCTGCGGGCAACAAGGGCTCGGCGCGACCACGACTCACCTCCATGATACGCTCGCCAGCCTTCTCAAAGCGCACGATATCGCGCGCATTGGTGCATTCCGGCGTGGAAAACTCAGGGTGAGCGTGATCCAGGTAATAGCGCGCACCGTTGGTGAGGGTGGTATTGATGGACATATTGGACTGATCGTCCGGTGGCTCGAACTCCGCGTCGATCTCAAACCCGCGCGCGTCCATGAAGGGCTCTTCTTGATCGTAGTCCCACAAGAGCCGCCGCTGCGGATCGCCTTGATAGCTGTTGACGAGTAGCAGGGAGACCGAAATTGGGTCGAAGTTAGGGTCATTGGGGACGATGACCCCATACTCAATTTCGGTACCCATGATTTTTGGCACGGCCATGTCATCCTCCCTTACCTGGATGGCCAGCAGATATCTCGCGATTTCTTTGTTCCATCCGCATCGGCGATCTTGTTCACTACAGGTCGAGCGTGGTGACTACGTCGATCACAGCACCCCATGTTTCGCGTAGCCTCGCGTAGGAGGGTGCCTTTCTTGAGTTCCTCTTCTGTTTCTGTGAGGTGTTCTGCCGCGGTTCTTTTCAGCGCTGCGTTGACGGTCTTCGCGGCGACATCCTGCGGGATCATCACCACCCCATCGGCATCGCCGAAGACGATATCGCTAGGCTCCACGAGCACACCCCCCACATTCGATGGCGCAGCGGTAGACGAAAACGCCCAACCGGCCTTCCGCGTCCAGCGGCGAGATGCCACTAGCAAACACAGGAAACGCCATCCTGGCGATCTGTGTCTCATCGCGAGCCATGCCCGCGAGGACCACCCCAGGGGCACCGTGAGCCTTACCGCGGTAGAAAGTAAACCGCCCCAGAGGGCCGCTCTGGCGCTGGGCGATGGATAGCCCACCAGGTCTTCGTCTGGTTTGAGGCTGTCGACCACTTCCATTTGGTAGGGTTTCTCCGGAACCTCGAACACCTCGGCGTCGAGTCACGGCATGGCACGGCACACCACCAAGGCCTCCAAGGACTGTGGGCGAATGGCCGTGCGCCTCACTTGATCACGAAACCCCAGTGTGTCCAGGATGTCTGAGATCACCGATGCCGCAACCTTTGCACCCCGAGGTCAAACATGTCGCGCTCAGGGGCGACTTCCGGCATGGACCCTCCATACTCTGCTTGTGCTGCGACCACCTGTTCAATGCTAGTATACTCCGCATTATCCAAATTATCCCAAATGTATCTTTCAGCAGGCGCGGCGTCAAGCCTTCCCGGCCCGCCCGCAGAGACAGTCATCCTTGACATGCAAGCTTCTGCACTGAGGGGCGGCCATGGGTGCATGGGCGCAGGTGAGGCCTCTGTTTCCCGAGGCAATCCTCCCCGGCGGCTCTGCGCCGGACACGTTAAAGCGTAAAGGGTCAGGATTGAATATGTGAATACAGTATGTTAGTTTACCCTCATGGCTCGGCCCCTGAGAATCGAATATCCTGGAGCAGTCTATCACGTCATCACGCGGGGGAATAACCGCCAGGCTATTTTTTGCGACGATCACGACCGCGTCGCCTACCTGGAGAAGTTGTTTCATTACTGCCGAGAGAAGGCAGTTCATCTGTTCTGTTACTGCCTGCTGTCCAATCACGTGCATCTGCTATTGGAGACCCCGCAGGGCAATCTCTCCCGGATGATGCAGGCGTTTCAGACCAGCTATACGGTCTCTTGGAACCGTCGACACCGATACACCGGGCATGTCTTTGAGCAGCGGTATAAGGCCTTTCTGGTCGATCAGGATAACTACCTGTTGCAGGTTAGCCGCTATATTCACCTGAATCCTGTCGCGGCGCAAATCGTCGAAAGGCCACAGGACTACCGTTGGAGCAGCTATCGCGCCTATCTAGCAGAGCGAGACGCAACTGGCTTAAGCCGAGAGTCCATTCTCGGGCACTTCGGCGGTCGATCGCAGGCAAAGATACGCCAGTATCGGGAATTTGTTGAAGGGGCGCTGCAGGGGGAAGAACCGTACTTTGAGTTGCCTATCGTCAAGCAAACCTTCGTGGGAGATGAGACCTTTGCGGAGCAGTCGTGGCGGAAGGTGACGAAAAATCACGTGATAGAACGGCGTTATGGTTTGGCGGAGATTGTGGCAGCGGTCGGCAAAGTCGTGGGAGTCGAGCAGGAAGAGTTTGCCGGAGGCATAAAGGCGGACCGTATCCAGAGAGGACGGGAGCTATTCATGTATATAGCGCGGCGGTATAGTGCGGCGAGTCTGCAGGAGATGATCCGGTGGTTGGGGGTGAGGGATGTCTCAACGGTAAGTCACGGCGTCAGGAGGGCCGAGAGACGGTTGAAGGAAGAAGGACTATTCCGGCAGCAACTCGAGGAAATACTGCGCAACCTGGTGCATTCACATATTCAAGCCTGACCCCATGAAGCAGGGAGCACACCCATGACCGAGGTTCTCTGGACCCCCTCACAGGCAGCGATCGAGCAGACACGGATGACGGCATTTACGGATTGGCTGAGCCAGCGCACGGGGTTGACGTTTGCCGATTATGACACACTCCATCGGTGGAGCATCGAACATCTAGAAGGCTTTTGGGAAGCGTATCTAGACTTTACTGGGATAATCACCCATGCCCCAGCGACGCAAGTGCTCAGTGCGCACATCATGCCGGGCGCACACTGGTTTAACGGCATGCAAGTAAATTTTGCCGAGAACATCCTCGGACGGGATTTTTCTGGACCCGCAATCGTCGCCTGCGTCGAGCCGTCTGCTGGTGGCTCGGAGGGCGATACGTTGTCTGGTTGCGCCTACAGCTATGCCCAATTGCGTGCGCTGGTGGCGCGCTGTGCACGCGGCCTGCGGGCGGCGGGGATCGGCCCGGGAGATCGCGTCGCCGGCTACGTGGCCAATGTCCCGGAAGCCGTCATCGCCTGTCTGGCTTGCGCCAGCCTCGGCGCCATCTGGAGCAGTGCCTCACCGGACTTTGGTCTAGCGGCGCTGTGCGATCGCTTCACGCAGGTCGAACCCAAGCTGATCTTTGCCAGCACCCATTACCGCTACAACGGCCGTCTCTTTCGCACTGATGCAGTGGTCAAGACCTTGCATCAGCATTTACCCTGCGCACAAACCGTGGTTTCGATCCCGTATCCGGTAGATGAAGCACATGTCCACGGCGATATGACCTGGCAGGATTTTCTCGGCCCAGACGATGCCCCTGAGTTATCGTATACGCCGGTACCCTTCGAACATCCCCTGTATATTCTGTTTTCATCCGGCACCACGGGCGCCCCCAAATGTATCGTGCATGGCACCGGCGGTACACTCCTGCAACACCGCAAGGAACAGGAGCTGCACACGAACCTCGGGCCTGGCGACTCACTGCTGTACTTCACGACGTGCGGCTGGATGATGTGGAACTGGCAACTGAGCGCACTATCACTGGGCGCGACCCTATACTTGTACGACGGCAATCCAGGATATCCCGACGTGCCGGCGCTTTGGCGCCTCATCGAGGCCCTGAACGTGACCCACTTTGGCACGAGTGGGCGCTATATCGAGAGCTGCATGAAGCATCAGCCAAGAATACAGCCCGGTAGCCTTGGCTCGATGTCGAAACTGCGTACGGTGCTGTACACCGGCTCCCCCCTGTCGGCGAGTGGATACCGCTGGATCTATGAGACCATCAAACGGGATGTGCATCTAGCTGGTATCTGCGGCGGGACCGACATCATCTCATGCTTCGTGCTGGGCAATCCCAATCTGCCGGTGGTCGCTGGCGAGATCCAGTGCAAGGGGCTGGGCGTGGACGTTGTGGCTCTAGACCAGGAGGGCAAACCGGTGGTGGGTCAGCCGGGCGAGCTCGTGTGTCGTCTGCCGCTGCCCTGCATGCCGCTGGGATTTCTCAACGATGCAAACGACAGCCGCTACCACGACGCCTACTTTGATGTGTACCCGGGTCTCTGGCGGCATGGCGACTATGTCGCATTCACGCCCAATGGTGGGGCGGTCGTTTACGGGCGCAGCGATGCTACCCTCAACCCCGCCGGTGTGCGTATCGGTAGCGCTGAAATCTATGCCGCCCTGGATTCCCTATCTGAGGTCACCGGCGCTGTCGTGGTGGGCTGGATGCCTCCGGAGCAGTCCGACGAGATCATCGTCCTCTGTCTGGTGCTAGCCGATGGACAGCGCCTCGACGCCGCCCTGGAGCAGAAGATCCGGCGCACGATTCGCGAGCGAACCTCACCACGACATGTGCCTCATCATCTCCTGCCGATCTCAGAAGTGCCGGTGACCCGCAGCGGTAAACCCGTCGAATTGAGTGTCAAAGCCATCCTGGCTGGACGGGAGATCTCGAACCGGGAGGCACTAGCGAATCCACAGGTGTTAGAAGAGTTTCAAGCGATCCGTGCGCAATTGCTCCGCTACCACGCGTCGGAATCCTCCTCAGCGCGTCGGACCTAATGAAATCCGAATCGCCTCACGGGGGGATGAGTCGAGGCTGACAGCAGCCCGATCTCCTTCCTCCCTCCCCCTCAGGTGCTGACGACGCACCACAGTCCATGATGGAAGAGCGCTCGGCGGTTTTCAAGCCGTCTTACATCCTGCGCTTGAGCTCATCGAGGATCTGCTTATTCTCAGGGAAGTCCCCCGTCTGCAGCTTCGAGTAGATGATGTCGCCGTTGAGGGTCACCTCAAAGCAGCCGTCTTCTCCAGGGATGAGCTTCAGCGCGCTGAACCGCTCGCCGAACGCATCCATGATCGCTTCCGACAGGCTCACGGCCTGTGGAACATAATATCAAGCCACGCAGTATTCGATGGCGATTTCCTTACTGCTCGGTGCCATTCCGCATGTCCCCTCGTGATGGGCCGCACCTGACGCGACCATAGTTGCCGATACCGAGATCGTTTGATGGTGAACCACATCTGAGCCCCTTACTTACTGCCGATGGCCCTGAATGTCAAGAGACATCCCCCTGCCTGAGCGGGATGCTGGGCAGTGCACCGCGTCGCCTCCGCACGTAGCCAATCTGTCAATATCGCATTTTTATTGTCTTAAATAATCAAAATGCGTAAATAACTTGATTCCCAGACAGCGCTATGTTATAAGATAACCTCTGACACCGGTTGGACACGAATCGGACAAACCGCTCGCTGACCGGTGGTTTCATCCTCACGCATTCGGCATCGCACCTGCCTCACCATGTAGCTCCGGCCCAGTCGTAACATGGGGTTCTCTATCTCTCGCGGTAGAGGGGTGGTCAGGATGGACTGGCTGAATCAGCATCTATGCCGCACCATAGCCTTACTGTCCGTTGTTTTCCTTACCCTGGCATCTGTGAAACAGATTGCCGCCCAACAAGGCAGACCACTACCAGCACCGCCTTCCGCATCTGGGAGCATAAGCACGCCAGGGTCTGGCGTGCTATCGACTCCAGGCCTGGGCGCGGTTGGTTCCGAGGTTGTTCCCAGCCCAGGAATCCAGCCCCCAAACCCATTTCTGGCGCCGGAAATGCCGCCACTGGCTCCAGAGTCCCGCCCACCCATGCCACCAACGCCCCCTTCGGCAACGCCCACTCCGGGTGACCGAAAGCCTGAAAAAGATCCGGCTCGGAGCCTGGATCGTCCAGAACAACCGGCGGGTGCAGCGTTACTTACCCGCTCTCCCATCGAACAAATATTCGGGGGCGATCCACTCCAAACCAGGCCTTCGCGCGATCTGCGACAGTTTGGGTATGATCTGTTCAGGGAGCCGGTTTCCACCTTCGCCCCCGTGACCGACGCACCGGTAGGGCCGGATTATATCCTCGGGCCAGGGGATGTGATGCAAGCCTATCTCTGGGGGATGGTCGACAATGTCCTGACCCTACAGGTGAATCGCCAAGGCGAAATCTTCGTGCCCCGCGTGGGGACCATTCCCGTGTGGGGGATGCCTCTCGGCGAAGTCAGACGCGTTATCCATGATCAGCTCAGCAGGCAATATGCTGGTTTCCGCATGAGCCTCAATTTAAGCGCACTGCGGAGCATTCAGGTGTTTGTCATCGGTGAAGTGGCCCAACCGGGTGTGTATACGGTCAGTTCACTCTCGAGCATGGTGCATGCCCTGTTTGCAGCAGGTGGACCCAGCAAGCTCGGATCGCTCCGAACGATCAGGCTGATCCGCAACAACCGCACGATTGGCACCTTAGATCTGTACGATTTTTTGCTGAGAGGAGAACGGGCGCGTGACTTCCGCCTGGAGTCGGGTGACACGGTCTTCGTTCCACCAATTGGTCCAGTGGTCGGCGTTGCGGGCAACGTCAAACGCCCAGCTATCTATGAGTTGATTGGGATGACGCGTATCGGCGATATGTTCCAGATGGCCGGTGGTGTGTCTCCCACGGGCTATCTGCAACGGGTTCAGATCGAGCGCGTCAAGCCGCACACCGAGAAACTTATCCTCGACCTCCGGCTCGATGATCTGACAACCGGCACTCGTGCCCCTAATAACCTGCAGGTGGAGGATGGCGACCTTATCAAGGTTTTTCCCATTGATACGCGGATCTACAATGTAGTGTTTCTGGAAGGCTCGGTGCGCCGACCAGGGGAATATGAGCTAAAAAACGGCATGCGGCTGGGCGATCTCTTGCCGCCAGCGGAGGTCTTGCCGGAAGCCTATGTTGATCGAATCGAGGTCATCCGCACCAGGCACTGATTTCACACGCCAACTTTTGACCTCTGATCTGCGGAAGCTGTGGCAGGGGGATTACTCGCAAAATTTGCTTCTTGAACCAAGCGATCACATCGCTGTCAGCTCCGAGAGCCGGCCGTTAGGAGTAGTGACACTACGAGGGGAAATCAAGCGTCCAGGGACGTATCCGATTATCCAAGGTGAACGGCTCAGCTCAGTCCTGAAACGGTCTGGGGGGTACACCGAGGAAGCCTATCTGATGGGTGCTGTCTTTATTCGTGAACAGTTACGCAGACAACAGCAAGGGGAATTGGATCGTTTCGTTAAGTCTCAGGAGGAAGCGCTTCTCCTCGAATCTGCCCGTATCGGCGCTGGCTCGTTGCAGCTCGCGGGGAATGGTCGCGAGGAGGCAGCACTCCAAGCGCAGACGATGCAGCAACGTCGGCTGCTCTTGGATGTGATGAAGTCCAAGGTCGTCCTCGGTCGGCTAGTGGTGAAACTCGACGCGCCAGAGACTTTGGAGGGCACACCGAGTGACATCCCCATTGAGCAGGGGGACATCCTCATCGTTCCTAAACAGCCCAGCGCTGTCCTCGTGATCGGCAGCGTCCGGAATCCAGCCGCAGTAGTGTATCACGGTGGACGCGATGTCGACTACTACCTGACTCAGGCCGGAGGGCTCAGCAAGGAAGCGGACAAGGGTGAGCTGTACATCCTAAAAGCTGATGGTTCCAGCATGGCGGGGTTCTTGAAGCTGCGGAAGGTTGAGGCCGGAGATACCATCGTGGTCCCCGCCAAGGTGGATGCGAAAGTGCGAACCATGCCGGCGGTCAGAGATGTCGCCACCATCCTCGGGCAGTTCGCCTTAAGCGTGGGAGTCATTGTGGCGCTGTTTTAGGGCCTAATGTGCTATGAACGAAGGACGTTCGCGGCAAAGGTATGATGACGAAGAGATTAATCTGTTGGATTACTGGAGGGTCGTGCGCAAGCATCTACGGCTCATCGTCGCCCTCTATGTCATCGCTGTCCTGGCCGCTCTTGGCTATAGTCTGTGGGCGCCGAAAATCTTTAAGTCAACTGCAACCATACTTGCACCCGACGAACGCGGCATTCGTGGTCTGGGGTTGGCCACTGCGTTCGCGACCTCGGGCATCGCACAAGCTGCTCCAGGGTTGTCGATGCCATCGTTGACGCCGCAGCGCGATATTTTCGTCAGTATCCTGAAGAGTCGGACGATGGGCCAGGACGTGGTGCAGCGCTTTGACCTGCAAGAGCGCTATCGAGCGCCGTTCCTGAGCGACGCGATCAGACGCCTGTCCGGAATGACGAAGATTACCTTATCGAAAGACGGTGTGATCTCCGTCGAAGTAGAGGAAACCGATCCGCAATTGGCGGCCGAGATCGCCAATTTCTACGTCAACAACCTCGACCAGATGCTGACACGCTTTGCGACGACTGACGCCAGCAAACAGCGCGTGTTCATCGCCGACCGCCTGACCGAGACCGAGCGGGAGCTGCGCCGTGCTGAGGAAACTCTGCGCCAGTTTCAGGAAACGAACAAGGTCATCGCCCTGCAAGAGCAAGCACGGGGGGCGGTCGAAACTGCCGCCCAGCTCAAGGGCGAGATCATGGCGTCGGAAGTCCAGCTGGAGGTGATGCGGAAATTTGCCACCGATGCCAACCCTGAGGTCGTCAAGCTCAAGCAGCGCATTCAGGAGATGAAACGTCACCTATCGGGAATGCAGTATGGCAAAGGGTGGGTGCTGCCGGCCGAGAATCGTAATCCCGGCGAACCACGGAATGAGATTTATATCCCATTTGCCCAGGTCCCGGAACTTGGCCTTGAGCTGGCCCGCCTGATGCGCGATGCGAAGGTGCAAGAGACGGTCTACACGCTCCTGACCCAGCAATTGGAACAGGCGAAGATCGCTGAGGCCCGTGATATGCCGACTGTCCAGGCCTTGGATAAGGCGATCCCAGCCGACCGGAAATCCAAGCCGAAGACCATCTTCAACATGGCCATTGCGGGCATCACCAGTCTGTTCATGGGGCTCTTGCTTGCGTTCTTCCTGGAGTATGTGGCAGGTGTGAAGCAGTCGCCGCTCGCTCACGTGTGAGGCTCTCTGTGTCGGCTTGTCCATCGCATAAGCGGTCCCGGACCCACAGCGCCCCCAGCGTGATCAGCTTTCTGCTGATCCTTAGCATTTCCTCTACTGCTCTCCTCCTATGGCCACACCGCCGACCGGACGGACGTTCCGTTACGGAATTGGAGCGGTTTCGCGATCCACTGGAACTGGACCTACGACGCCATTAAGAAGCTCGTCCTTGCCGGCTTGACCGACCGTGCGGTGCTTAACACCAAACCCATGACTCGCCTGGAGATGGCCCGGATCGTTGCCCAAGCGATCGCCAAAGTTACCGGCGATGAAGGCGGACAATATGCTGATCGCCAAGATTTAGAGGATACCCTCTATCGCCTTTTGGATGAATTCCAGCCAGAGTTGGCAGGGTTGGGCGTCGAGGCTGCCTTACAGCAACGTCCCCCTCCAGGATTCTTCCAGATTAAACCCCTCGACAAACTGCAGGCGCGGGCAGCATATTCGAAAGAGAATTATGACCTGGAGAATAATCAAGGGGACTCCTTCGAGTCAGGATTCAACAGCCGCCTGGCTACCTTCTCACGCGGTCAGATCGGGGATTTTTTCTCTGCCACCCTCAGCCCTGAGGTACGGATCAATGAAAAAGGGAGTGTGAATGCCCGCGTCCTCGAAGGCTTTGCTAAATTCACGCAGTTCAATGTCGAGGCCGGTGGTGGCCGGGAATCCCTCTGGTGGGGACCGGGGTTCAATGGGTCGATGTTGCTCTCAACCAATGGTCGTCCGTTCGACCTCATCAAAGCGGGCGCCGCCGAACAGTTCACCTTACCCTGGATTTTCGAGTACCTGGGCCCCATGAAGCTTACCTATTTTCTGGGACAACTGGGAGATAATGGCCAGTTTCCTCACACCAAGGTCACCGGGCTTCGCCTCAACCTAACGCCTGCATCGTTTCTGGAGTTAGGGTTTTCTCGCGTCGTGCAATTCAACGGTGAGGGCCGTCCAGCGGTTGGGTTCGGCGATTACCTGCAAATCCTCTTCGGACCCGGCTCGGATGACCTGAATAGTGCGCTCAATAATAATACCCTGCTGTCGGCGGATTTTTCCTTGCGCATCCCCAATGTGTCGCGCTACCTCCCGTTATTTCGGGATGTCGAGATCTATGGCGAGCTCGGGTGGGACGACACTTGCTGCAACGGTGTGCTCATCCCCCTGATGCCCGGAGGCATCGTCGGCCTCTACAGTCCAAATCTGTTCGGCTCTGCGCAGACGGAGCTACGCATCGAGTATGCGGCAACCTCAAAAATCCAGTTCAACAGTAGCATCTACGCCGACGGCTATGCCTTCGAGGGGAGGCCCATCGCACACTTTATCGGCACGCGTGGGTATGATTTCTACGTCAGGATGGGCCGCTGGTTCGGCCCCGACGTGCTGGTCGGTATAGAGATTGATCAGTCAAAGATCGGTCTCGTGACCGCCGGTGGCACCAATATGCCGCGTGAGAAGCGATATGTTGCTGGGCTTGACATGTCGTATCGATACGCCAAGTGGCTAACGCTCTTCGGCGGCTACCGCTTCACCCGAAGCGATAACCAGGGCTCCGTCCCTGATCTTGACATCGACAACCACCTGCTCCGCGTCGAAGCGACCTTCTCATTTTAGAAATAGCAAGTGCCAAGCATGATGCTGCGGAGGCTGATCGTGTGACTGGGAGCAGGGGGACGGACATCGGCTGTAGCATAGGGGTTGTGCTGCTGGCGGCGGTACTCCTGCTGTGGAGGGTTTGGGCCTGGCCATTGAGCGATCCCGACGCTGGGATGTATGCCGATATCGGTGCCCACATGGCGGCCTCGGGCGACTGGATTACTCCGCGCTTTAACGGTCTACGCTATCTCGAAAAGCCTCCATTACTGTATTGGCTGATTGCTTCGACCTATCGACTAGCCGGCCCTTCCGAGTGGGGGGCACATCTGTGGCCGGCGTTGGCAGGGGTGGCGGGAGTCGCAGTGACCGTGGGAATCGGTTGGGCGACCTTTGGGACCAGCGTTGGCGTACCGGCCGGGCTCATCTTAGTCACCACCATCGGGTATACGGTGTATAGTCGGGTGGTGTCCACCGACCTCCTCTTTACGGGCTTTTTGTCGCTGGCCCTGTGCGCGTTCTGGCAGGGGTATCGCGGCCATATTTGGGGATGGAACCTGCTGTTGTATGTCAGCATCGGCCTGGCGGTGATGACGAAAGGGGTGATCGGTGTCGTCTTGCCAGGGATGATCATCGCGGTGTTTTTGGCTCTTTCGGGGGAGATCTGCGCCCTGAAGCGCCTGGGGTTGTGGTGGGGCATCCCGCTGGTGATAGCCATCGCTCTGCCATGGCACCTGGTAGTGGGTCTCTTGCATGAGGACTTCTTGCGTTTTTATATGGTCGATAACCACGTGCTCCGCTTCCTGGGCCAACGCGCCTTCGTCGAGGATGATGTGCCACTCTCCTTGGCGGCCTTTCTACTGGCCACGGCCACGCTGTTTGGCCCCTGGAGCATTTTCTTGCCGGCAGCGCTGCGGGAGATCGTCGACCGTCTGAGGGAGCCGACGCCCGAGCGGCAAGCGCTGCTGTTCCTTGTCCTCTGGGGTGGGATCATCCTGCTCTTCTTCGCCCTGTCACCGCTCAAGCTGGAGCACTACGGTCTGCCAGCCTTTCCTGCTCTGGCAATTATCCTCGCTCATTACTGGCGGGACTGCGTACAGAAAGGACTCAAGCGAGCGGTCTGGTTCTTCCTCCCCCTTAGCGCCCTCATCCTACCCTCGTTGCTCTTGGCGGTACGAGCAATCCCACTCAGCAGTGCCGTGGAGACCATGTTCTCAACCGACGTTTACTCACGCATAGGGAAGGCCCAGGGTGGCTCATATGCGATCCCACTGCTGGATGAGCTGATCCCGCTGTTTCAAAGGGGTGGTGCGGTGTTGTGCCTCGGGGCGGTCGCGAGCCTCTTGTTCGCTACACGCCAATCCCTGCGCCTCACCCTGGGTTGCTTTGTGGTGATGGCGGTCCTGCTGCAGGGTGTGATCGGCCAGGTCTATCAGCTTACGGCCGAGTTTCGCTCAGTCGCACCGCTGGCCAACCGCATCCTGGAGCGTCTACAGGGCGACGATCTGATAGTCCATGAGGGACCGCTGGAAAACAGCGCCGGCCTGCCATTTTACACCGGAAGGCAGGTCCACGTGGTCGATGGCCAACGGGGAGACCTGCATTTTGGCTCACGCTTTCCCGAGGCGACGGGGCTCTTCCTCGGTGGAGAAGCCATTGTAGAGCTTTGGCAGGGCCGCAACCGCCTCTTTTATCGTGACAGATCGACCGGTAGACGAAAGCGTCCTACGCCTGATCACGCCACCTATGCGTCATCTCGTCGGACATGAGGGGAGTCGATGGCTGTTCACGAATCGGCCAGAGTAGGGGAGGGGAGGTGCGAGTGCATCGATCTCTCCGTCATCGTGCCTATCTTGAACGAGGCACCGACGCTCGAAGAGCTAGCTGACCGGTTGATGCGTACCCTGCATCGCATGGGTAAGAGCTGTGAGGTGATCTTCGTCGACGATGGGAGCACCGATGACTCGGTAAAGCTCCTGAAGGAGCTATATGAGCTTCATACCATGATCAAGGTCATTCGTCTTAACCGCAACTATGGCCAGCATATGGCGATCTTGGCGGGTTTTGAACGGGCGCGAGGGGAGGTCGTCGTCACTCTTGACGGGGACCTGCAAAATCCTCCGGAGGAGATCCCCAGACTCCTGGAGAAAATTCAGGAGGGCTATGATGTGGTGTGTGGTCAGCGCCTCTCGCGTCAGGATCCGCTGCGGCGTAGGCTCCTCTCATCGTTGGCTAGTAGGCTTGCCTCACGACTGGTGGGCGTCACGATGGGCGATTATGGCTCGATGCTCAGAGCCTATCGGCGTCCAGTGGTCCAGCAAATCCTACGCTGCCAGGATCGATCGATGTACATCCCGGCTCTGGCCAATACCTTTGCCAGCTCAATAGCGGAGATTCCGGTCGAGCACTGTCGGCGTGCAGCAGGGGGCTCCAGGTATACCTTGCTCGGGCTATTGGGTTTGATGGCCGACCTGACCACCGGTCTATCGCTGTTGCCGATTCGGCTCATCAGTCTCACGGGAGCCCTCTTGGCATTGCTCGGGGTCGGTTTCGGTCTATACCTCGCTCTGCAGAGCTTGCACGGCTCTTCGCAGATCATGGTGACGCTGCTGATGGCGCTGATTCTCCTGGCGTCTGGCTTGCAGTTACTCGCCCTCGGTTTGATCGGTGAGTATGTCGGCAGGACCTGTATGGAAATCCGTCAGCGTCCACGGTACGTCATCCAGGAGCTCTGGGAATGAACGAGAGGCCACTGCGGATCGTCGTCTTCGGGTATCATACGATCGGTTTCCGCTGCTTAAAGGAGTTGCTCGACCGAGGTGAGGAAGTCTGCGCCGTCGTCACGCACCTAGATGATCCCCAGGAGCACGTCTGGTTCGAGTCGGTGGCCGAGCTTGCGCAGATGGCTGGCGTGCCTGTCCTCGCTCCGGACACGCCAAATACACCAGTGATGATCTCCCACATCGCATCGCTCCGACCAGACCTGATCTTGTCATTCTACTACCGGCGTCTCCTGTGCCCGACGCTGCTTGCCCTTCCGCGCCTGGGGGCCATCAATCTCCACGGCTCGCTGCTGCCGAAGTACCGAGGGCGTGCACCAATCAACTGGGTGCTGGTCAACGGCGAGACGCACACAGGGGTAACCTTGCACTACATGATCGAACAGGCCGACGCCGGAGATATCATCGCACAACGTGTGGTGCCGATTGCCTTCGAGGATACCGCTTTGACGCTGTTCGAGAAGGTCACACAGGCCGCGGTTGAGCTGTTCCAGGACACCTTCCCCCTCTTCAAGGCGGGGATTGCGCCGCGTGTGCCGCAAGATCCTAGGCAGGTGACCTACTTTGGCGGTAGAACCCCTGAAGATGGAAAGATCGACTGGGCGAGACCGGCGCTTGGACTCTATAATCTGGTTAGAGCAGTCACCACACCCTATCCCGGAGCGTTCACGTCATTTGGCGGCAAAAAGCTCTATGTCTGGAGCACTCGTCTCATTCCCGATAGCGCTGGTGCTCGATGGCAACCGGGGACTATTGTCGGCGCCCAGTATGGGGGATGCCTGGTCGCTACCGGGGAAGGTCAGCTACTCCTGACGCAGGTTCAGGGCGAGGGGGAGGCGGTGGTTTCAGGCGAAACGTGGCTCCGTAGCGTTGGCGTGGAGGCGGGAATGTGTCTGGGTGCGGGCGTCGGTGAGGAGGAGTAGACTGTGCAGCAGGTTGCCATCAAAGTGGACGTTGATACCTGGATGGGCTTGAAGGAAGGGGTGCCGAGGCTGCTGGCGCTCTTTCGGCAATATAGTGTCCCAGCGAGTTTTTTCATCGCGTTCGGCCCCGACAACTCTGGCAAGGCGCTGCGGCGCATCTTCAAACGTGGCTTCCTGCACAAAATGTGGCGTACCAACGCGGTGCGTCTCTACGGTGTGAAAACGCTCTTGTGCGGCACGCTTCTACCCGCTCCGATCATTGGGGATAGGGCTCCTGAACTGCTGCAGATGGTCCTTGACGACGGGCACGAACTCGGTATCCATGGCTATGATCACGTGCTCTGGCAAGACCGCCTGCAGGGGCTTGGTGAAACCGGCATCACCAACGAAATCGAGCGTGCCATCGCGAGCTATGTCAAAACCCTGAAAATCCCTCCCCAGGGTTTCGCCGCCCCTGGATGGCAGGCGACCAACGCCAGCCTGGCGGTGCAGGATCGGCAAGCGTTTCTCTACTGTAGTGATACGCGCGGGGTGTTCCCGTTCCTGCCAACTATGCAGGGTAAGACCTACCGGACGCTGCAAATTCCGACGACACTGCCGACGCTGGACGAAGTGCTCGGTCTAGATGGCATGCAAGGTGAGCAGGTGAATGATGTTTTCCTCTCACAACTGCGGTCGGATCGGCTCAATGTCCATACCATTCACGCCGAAGTCGAAGGCCGAACACAACTGGACCTTTTTGCCTCTCTGCTTGAGCGCCTTGCGGTCCAGGGCGTCGCGTATATAAAGCTGTGTGACATCGCCAAAGCACTGCTGTTCCAGGGATCAGACGATCTTCCACGCGCAGCCATCCAACCCAGACCAGTTCCCGGTCGTGCTGGGCAGGTGGCGTGTCAGGTCGTTGATGCGCGACCGTAATGCTTGCCTTGATGGCATCTTGAGACCAGCCCAGCGTGAGTGCAGGCTGCTGCTCCTACTACTCGGGCTGGGGTTGCCAATCTTCTTCCTCGGTCTGAGAGCGCCAGCGCTCTATGATCCCCACGAATCCCTCTATGCTGAGATTGCCCGTGACATGGTGGTGCGCGGGGATTGGCTGACTCCCTATCTCAACGGCACTCGATACCTGGATAAACCGCCGCTATTCTATTGGCTGATCGCCATCTCCTACACCATTCTTGGCGTATCGGAGTTCTCTGCCCGCCTGCCCATTGCTCTGGCTGGCCTAGGAGGGGTCGTGGTGACCTGGGGGATCGGACGCCACCTGTTTGATGGTCGCTCTGGCGCCCTCGCCGGTCTGGTATTGACCACGAGTGTCGGTTACTTCGTGTTCAGTCGCCAGCTTCTGCCCGACATGGTCTTCGCCTGCTTCACCACGGCGAGCTTCTATGGCTTTCTGCGCGCCGGAGAGAAGATTCGGGGTGGGGAAGCATGGAGCCTCCTGGCCTTTGTGGGCCTTGCCATGGCCGTGATGACGAAAGGGTTTGTGGGGCTATTCCCCCTGGTGGTTCTGGCGACTTATGGGCTGCTGAGCGGCAACTTGGATCCCCTGCGGGGGCTAAAATCCTTCTGGGGTGGTCTGTTGTTCCTGGTGCTCATTGTTCCCTGGCACCTCAGCATTGGCTGGGAGCATGAAGGATACTTCTGGCATTATGTTGTGAATGAACACTTCCTGCGCTTCCTGGGACAGCGTCATCCGCTTGATTTCGTCTCTCTGCCGCTGCCCATCTTCTTCCTGGTGTTATTTCTGTGGCTGCTGCCCTGGAGCCCCTATTTGGCTCTGGCCCTGCCCCGACAGTGGCCCCAACTCGGGAAACCGCTCACCCGAGAAACCGCGGGGAACCTCTTGTTGTGGCTATGGGCGAGCGTGTTCCTCCTGTTCTTCTCTATGTCACGGGCGCGTTTGCCGCAGTATTGCCTGCCGGCGATGCCCGCACTGGCTCTGCTGATCGGCTCGAGCCTGGACAAGCGGTTCAAGGGCAGCATCCCCTCCACGACAGGGCTGTTGGTCGCTACCGCTGTTTCCATGCTGCTGCCGGCGCTGGCGCTGCTCCTCGTGCCGTCCTATCTCGGCCACTACCATCAGCTGGGGCTGCCCGATCGCGTCGTATCCTTGATACGTGTGGTCTTTGGCCTGATGGTGGGGGGTAGTGCACTGACACTCCTATGCTTTGCCCGCCGGCGCTGGCTAGTGGGGCTTGTAAGCCTGACGGTCGGCATGGTTGCAGCCTTCTACTGCACGCACCAGGTCCTCCTGCACCTTCAGCCGTTGCGATCGAGTCAAGGCCTAGCCAGGCTCATCGCAGCTGATCCCAGGCCTGGTCTACGAATCGTCCTCGAAATCGAGAAGGATGATCCTTTCGAGCACGAACAGGTTGCGGGATTAGCGTTTTATACTGGGCAATCGATCGACCTGTTGCGGCGTAAGAACCCCCCTGAGCCCCCGCTGCCATTGAAACCGACCGAACGCTTCCTACTCAGCGAGACGGAGTTTCGCCAGCTATGGACCTCATCTGAGAGAGTCTATCTGATCACCGATTCATTCCTCGATGGCGATGGTATCCTTGATCAGCAGTCGACCTTCACAGTGATGGGCCAGCAAGGGAATCGCTGGCTGGTGTCGAATCACCCATGAAGCGTCGGCTCACTTTTCGACAAGCCTGTCTTGAGGTGGTTGGGGGACTCTGGAAGATGCTGTCGCACCGTGACCGGCGGGTGATATCTGCCTCTCTCGCCAGCAGCAGTACAGGGATTTATGAGGAGGAATTGACCACGCCATCGGCGGAACCGCTCATCAGCAGGTAATCCACCATCATCGAAATCAACTCATCGCGCTGCAGCAGGGCATAGGGATAACGTTCGGGGAGCAGATGCTGGCCATCGCGTAGCGCCGGCACCTGCTCGGGGTCTTGCGTTTCGCCTTGCTTGAAGACCAGATAGGCTTCTCGCAGATGACGACCGCCCCGGTGCTCAAGATTCACCTGGAAGATGCTGTCGGCCCAAGCCTCGAAAACCACACGTCCAGGAGGTCGCTCGTCCCCTGAAGGGAATTCGAACAACAACTCTTCCCCAACCCAGAATGGCTCGGCTTGAATGCGTCCGAGCCGGAGTAGGTCTAGTCGCACATCCGTATATGTCCCGTCGGCATCGGGATAGACGCGATGTAAGTAATCAAACACGATCCGGTCCGCTGTCGGTTTCCCGAAGACGTTCTCCAGGAGCAGGTTGCGCACGGAGCGAGCGTATGAGATGCTGTATCCAGAGCTCGACGGTAAAAGTCCGATAGGCCACCAACCGTTCTCCAGCGACGGACGCAAACGAGGGAGTTTGCTCGCGCAACAACAGCCCATGATAGCTCAGGCTCTTGGCCAGACGCGTTTCGATAGGGGAATCGCCGTAATGAATTTCGCCTGCTCCCAGGGATTTGCCCATAGTGGCCTCGTAGTATGGTAGATCGCACGTAACGCCGAAGTGTCCAATTTAGCAAGAAACACACCGGATGTCCAGGTAGGTGGCCGTTTCGGGCCGCCAGATCTGGGCGACAGCGTGCCAGCGCTGGTGTTCCACTGCAGTTCCACTGGGAGAAGGGCGGGGAGAGGGCAGCCAGTCGCAGCTTTACACGTCCTACACAAGCCGTTATATTGCAGACGCGCATGGAGCCGCTATCGTCATGGAAATGTTCGACAGGTCAAGAGTGCTTCCATCACCTCACAACCCTGTGGTAGAGCACAGACACGGCACGTATCGGCAGGGAGATGGACTACCGTGAGCGAGCAGCTGATCATCCGCGGCGCGCGCGCCCATAATCTCAAGAACCTCAACCTCGACCTCCCCCGTCGCGCCTTGATCGTGATCACCGGTCTGAGCGGCGCCGGCAAGTCATCGCTGGCTTTCGATACGATTTATGCTGAAGGCCACCGACGTTATGTCGAATCGCTCTCAACCTATGCCCGCCAGTTCCTGGAGCGCGTGGAAAAGCCTGACCTCGATTATGTCGAAGGCATTTCTCCGGCGATTGCCATCGAGCAAGTCAATCCGGTGAAGCACTCACGCTCGACCGTGGGTACCTCTACCGAAATCTATGACTATCTCCGGTTGCTATTCGCCAAGATCGGCGTGACCGTCTGCCCCAATTGTGGGGCGCGAGTGCAACCTGACAGCGTCCAGGGCACCGTCGATCGACTGCTGGCCGTACATCGCGGTAAACGGGTGTTGATTCTCTATCCCCTGCCGATCACCGCCGCCACCTCGGTAGCGGGGCTGGTGGCCAATCTGCTGGCTGAAGGATTCGTCCGGGTGCAGGTACGAGATCAGGTGCACACACTGACCTCGAATCTGATGCTGGACCTCGTGGGATTGTCGCACATCGACGTCGTGGTGGACCGCCTGGTCGTGCAGGAAAGCCAACGTAGCCGCCTGACGGAGTCCCTAGAGACGGCGTTCATCAAGGGGAGTGGGATGGCGTTGGTCGCTATCGTCGGAGAGGAGACCTGGCGTCTGAGCGATCAGTTTCATTGCCTGCCGTGCGGCCGTGTCTTTGAGCGTCCGACGCCGCTGTTTTTCTCTTTTAACAACCCACGCGGAGCATGTCCGGTCTGCAAAGGTTTCGGCAACATCTTGGATTATGACCTCAATCTCATCATTCCCGACCCGCACAAGAGCCTGGCAGATGGTGCCATTGAGCCCTGGACACTGCCACGTTATCGGCGTCACTACAGCGATGAGCTACGGCGACTGGCCCGGCATGAGGGCATCGATTTGCGCCAGGCCTATAATCAGCTGCCAGAGGAGCAGCAGCACAAGATTCTGCATGGCTGTGGAGAGTTCATCGGCGTCCTGCCGTTCTTTCGCCGCCTGGAAGCGAAGAAATATAAGCTGTACATTCGGGTCTTTCTGAGCCGCTACGTCACCGCCGTTGATTGCGCCCAGTGCGGCGGCACCCGGTTGCGCCAGGAGGCGTTGTATGTGAAAGTCGGTGGCTTATCGATCGCTCAACTCAGTCAGATGACGGTCGGAGCGCTCGAACAGTGTTTGGATGCAGCTCAGTTGACCCCATTCGAGCGTGACATCGCCGCCAGGCTGCTCGCCGAGATCCAGGCACGGCTGCGTTTCTTGCTCCATGTGGGTCTGGATTATCTCAGCATCGATCGCCTCAGCCGTACGCTTTCGGGGGGTGAGGCCCAGCGGATTAGCCTGGCGAACCAACTGGGCGCCCGCCTGACTGACACGCTGTATATCCTCGATGAGCCCACCATTGGACTCCACCCACGCGATACGCAACGCCTCGTGTCTATCTTGCGGCAGCTCACCGACCAGGGGAACACGGTGATCGTCGTCGAACATGATCGCGACGTCATCGTCGCCGCTGATCACGTGGTGGACCTTGGGCCCGGCGCAGGAGAGCACGGCGGTGAGCTGATGTTCTGCGGCCCGACCGAAAAACTCTGGCACGATCCTACCTCGCTCACCGCCCGTTACCTGCGAGAGGAGCTGACCATCCCGCTGCCGCGGCAGCGACGGCCGACGAATGGCCAGACGCTACAGCTGCTCGGAGCACGGGAACATAATCTACAAGGGCTCGATATTAGCATTCCCTTGCACACACTGACCTGCGTCACCGGCGTCTCTGGCTCCGGGAAAAGCACGCTGGTGCACGACACCCTCTACCGTGCCCTCGAACGCGTCTTCCACGGCACCAGCAGCAAGATGGGTAAGTTCGACCGCATCGTGGGGGTGGAGTACTTGCGTGATGTGATTCTCCTCGACCAGCAACCGATCGGCAAAACCCCGCGCTCCAATCCGGTGACCTATGTGGACGCGTTTGGCCCCATCCGCAAGCTCTTCGCGCAGACCTCCAGGGCGCGGCTCGCAGGCTATCGCGCCGGCGATTTCTCCTTTAACGTACCGGGAGGGCGCTGTGAGGCCTGCGAGGGCAATGGCTCTGTGCGGATCGAGATGCATTTCATGGCCGATCTCTACGTCACCTGCGAGCATTGCGGCGGCACACGCTTTAAGCCCGAGATCTTGGAAGTACGCTACGGTGGCGTGAACATTCATGAGGCGTTGCAGATGAGCGTTACACAGGCGGTAGATTTTTTTACCGAGGCCCCTCAGGCGCAAACACGCCTGGCACTGATCGCCGAGGTCGGCTTGGGCTATATTCGACTGGGCCAGCCCGCCAACACGCTCTCCGGGGGTGAGGCCCAACGCCTCAAGATCGCTGCCGAGTTCGGGAAAAAAGCTCCGCGCGACATCCTCTACATGCTCGATGAACCGACCACGGGTCTGCATTTCGACGATGTACGGACGCTCGTGCAGGTGCTCAATCGCCTGGTCGATCAAGGGAACACGGTGGTAGTCGTGGAGCACAATCTTGAGGTGATCAAAACCAGCGATTATGTCATTGACCTCGGCCCTGAGGGCGGGGAACGCGGTGGTAAGATTGTGGCGGTAGGGACCCCTGAGGCGATTGCCCACAACCGGCGATCGCATACCGGACGGTATCTACGCCAGGTGCTGAAACGGGCCTAACAGACACCCATGGGCGGCGGTGATCCTGTGGACAGCCGACGACACGCGAGTCAAGGGATGAACGATCCGATGGACGAGACCTACTACGAGTTCGAGCCCGAATGGGAGCAAATTTTCACCACCTCCAGCGAAGTGGAGAGCCACCTCATCAAAGGCCTACTTGAAGGTGAGGGAATGCCCTGCCGGCTGCACTCGCGGCGAGTGCCGCAGTTTCCCCTGACCGTCAATGGCCTGGGGACGATCGAGATCCACGTCCGCCCACAGGACGCGCCGGAAGGCCGCCGTCTCCTCTTTATGATATGCTCTGCGGGGAAACCGCAGCCCTCGCGTGAGATGTAAACCACATGCCAACATTTCGGTTGACAGTCAAGAGTGTTCATTGTCCGCGTAGCATCCGTCGAGGAGGGATCATGAAGCAGGTGTGGGTGTGTCTGTGTGTCATCGGCGTCTGGGGTGGCAGTGTGGCATGGGCCCAGCTCCCACAAATCGAGGATTACCGCGGTGATCTGTGGTCCCGCCCAGCGCTGACGGGTGATTGGGGTGGCCTGCGCAACACCCTGGCGAACAAGGGCATCAATCTCGATGTCGACCTGGTGCAAGGCGTGTTGGGCCTCAATACGGGGGGTTCGTTCCGCAATCAGGACAGCATGCGGTACCCCTATGGTGGGCACGCCCAGTACGATCTCAACATCGATACCGGCAAGCTGGGCCTGTGGCCCGGCGGCTTTCTCCATATCATGGGGGAGAGCCAATTTGGCTCGTATCTGCAGGGGAAAGAAACCGGTGCCCTGCTGCCTCCCAATGCCGCCGCCCTCTACCCCATGCCGTTCGATGACACGACCACGCTCACGAGCGTCGTCTTCACCCAATTTCTGGCCAAGTGGTTCGGCATCTACCTGGGCAAGCTCGACACCTTCGGCGGCGATATGAATGCCTTGGCCCACGAGTGGAAAACCCAATTCATGAATACCGGCTTCGGCCCGAACCCGGTCCTCTTCAATACCTTCCCGTATTCGACGTTGGGCGCCGGCTTGATCGTGCTCCCCACCGACGTGGTGCAGTTCACCTTCACCGCTGCGAGTCCAGGGGGGACTGCCAATAGCGCTGGGTTCAATACCCTGCTCGAGGAGGGTGTCGTGCTGGACGCGGAGCTCCGGGTGGGGATCAAGCCTTTCGGCCTGCCTGGACACCAATTGTTCGGCGGCATCTGGAGCAGCCAAAGCGTTCACATCTCTGGCGCAAGATCCGCGCGAGGCGATCCCGGTCGGGGACGTTCTTCGGGGGGAGATCTCCCTCAGCGACGCCCGCAGCGAGGTGCAGATTCGCGACACGTCAGGCTCCTGGGCCGCCTACTATAACTTCGATCAGTTCCTCTATACGACCACCGCGGACGGTTCACAAGGCATCGGCATCTTCGGCCGGATAGGCCTTGGGGATCCGAACACCAACATTCTCGAACAGTTCTACAGCTTCGGCATCGCGGGTCAGGGCATGCTCCCCGGGCGCGATCGGGACCGCTATGGCATCGGCTTCTACTATACCAACTTCAGTAGCAAGTTACCGGAGATCATCCTCTCGGGCGATGAGATTGGCCTGGAAGTCTTCTACAACATTGCCGCGACCCCCTGGCTCTTTGTGACCCCGGATATCCAGGTCATCGAACCGGCGGGCAAACGTGCCACCACCGCCTTCCTCTCCGGCGTGCGTGTGCAGATGTGCTTCTGACCGACAAAGCCATTCATCCCCATGTGGGGAGAGATTTTAGCCTTGACAAGAGGGGTAGGGAAAGGCTGCGAGAGGCATTCATCACCAGAGGCCGTGTTCTCTAGCATGAGAGGAGGAAGGAGATGCCTGCGATATCCGAGAGTGAAGCCCGTACCCGAATGGGGGAAGTACCAGGTTGGGACATTGGCGACAAGTCGCTGGTCCGTAAACTGGCATTACCGTCATTTCCTGATGCCATGGCCTTCGTGCTCAAGGTTGCCTTCGTAGCAGAGGCTGCTGATCACCATCCCGACATCGCCATCAACTACCGTCGCGTG
Organism: uncultured Nitrospinota bacterium; assembly: GCA_963707985.1. Lineage (GTDB taxonomy): Bacteria > Tectomicrobia > Entotheonellia > J063 > CAVPRW01 > CAVPRW01. The sequence goes on from CAVPRW010000035.1 coordinate 36,695, forward strand.
ACGCTCACGCTGTGGACACACACAGAAGGCGGCATCACAGAGAAAGATTTCGCGCTAGCGAAAGCGATCAACAAGTTGCTTGGATGAGATCCCTCTTCATGTTGGTAAAAATTGCTAACGCCGCAGACGGGGATCCAGTGCATCCCGTAGCCCATCACCCAGCAGGTTAAAGCTCACCACAATGAGAAAAATCGCCATCCCCGGAAAGAAGGTGACCCAGGGGGCCAGGCGCAGATATGATCGCCCTTCCGACAGCATCGCCCCCCACTCAGGAGTGGGGGGTGTCGCTCCGAGCCCCAAAAAACTGAGTGCCGCGGCTTCGACGATGGCTTCGGCGAGCCCCAGCGTGGCTTGCACGATGACCGGGGGCATGACGTTCGGGACGAGATGACGACACAGCAGGTGTCGTTGCCTGATCCCGAGCGCCTGCCCGGCTTCGACGTAGGTTTGTGCTTTTTCCACCAGGGTCGTGGCGCGAACCAGACGGATGAAGCGCGGCAGATAGATGATGGCGAGTGCCAGCATGGCATTGCGCAAGCCGGGGCCGAAGGCGGTAACGATGGCGATGGCCAGGAGCACGGCCGGAAACGCCAGCAGGATATCGCTGGTGCGCATAATGACCGCATCGATGAGCTGTCCCCAGCGTCCTGCGGTGTAAAATCCTGCCACCAGTCCGAGCCCCAGCCCTCCAGCCACAGCGATGCCAACAGAAACGAAGCCGATCGTGAGGGAGATGCGTGCACCATGCAGGACGCGACTCAAGATATCCCGCCCGAAATCGTCGGTGCCCAGCAGGTGTTCCCGAGAAGGCCCCTGCAGGCGCCGATTCAGATCCTGGGCGAGTGGATCGTAGGGACTCAGCCAGGGGGCCAGCAAAGCCATCACGAAGAAACACAAGGTGACCAGCGCGCCGGTGACCCCGCCGGGGTGCCGCAGGAGTCGCCGAAGGATGGCACGCCCAGGGTGAAGGGGTTGGGCCTGGGACAGGGAGCCGCTATTCATAGCGAATGTGCGGGTTGGCGAGCGCGTATAATAAATCTACCGCCAGGTTGATGACCGAGAACGTGGCAGCGATCAGTAATGTGCCGCCCTGGACCACCGGATAATCTCGCGCCAAGACGGCGTTATATAATAAGCGTCCCAAACCCGGCCAGGAAAAGATGGTCTCGGTGAGAATGGCCCCGCCCAAGAGCAGGCCAAACTGGAGTCCACCGATGGTCAAAATCGGGATCAGGGCATTGCGCAACGCATGGCGGGTCACCACCCTCCATTCATGCACACCCTTGCCACGGGCGGTCAGGATGTACTCCTGCCGCAGCACCTCCAGCAGGCTCGAACGGGTCATGCGAGCGATAATGGCGAGCGGCACGGTGGCCAGGGTCAGGCTCGGTAACACCAGATGCCAGAGGGCATTCCAGAAGGCCTGCCAATGGCGTGTGAGTAGACTATCAAGAAGGTAAAAACCACTGATCGTGTCCAGGGACAGTCGCGCATCGAGACGCCCTGAGGGTGGAAACCAGCCCAACAACAGGGCAAAAGTCCAAATTATCATCAGACCAAGCCAAAAGATTGGCATCGACACACCGGCCAGCGACAGCAGCATAAAGCCGCTGTCCAGCACCGAGTAATGGTGAGTGGCCGACACGATGCCGGCCAGGACGCCGATGACGCTGGCCACGCAGAAAGCTGTGAGACTGAGCTCGATGGTCGCCGGAAAACGCTCTGATAACTCCTCGACGACGCGTGTGTTGGTGTGGATTGAACGGCCCAAATTGCCGGTAAGAATGTTCTTGAGGTAGATGAGATACTGAACGGCCAAGGGTCGATCCAGGCCAAGGCTGTGGCGCAATTCGGCGCTACGCTCAGCCGTGGCACGCTCCCCTAACATCACTAGGGCAGGGTCGCCGGGGATCAGGCGCATAAGCAGGAAAATGGTGAAGGAGACGCCCAACAATACATACATGAGGCAGAAGAGACGCCGTGCGACGTAAGGCACCATGCCCGGCTACTGCTTTTCAAGCCAAACGGTGTCCAGCTTCTCGCCGCCCGTCGCATGAGGGATGTAGCCCATGACGGTCTTCTTGGCGGCCAACGGCGGGGTGGTGTGGGCGATGGTCACGTTCGCCGCATCCTCTTTCAGCACTACCTGCGCCTCACGGTACAACTGCGCGCGCTCCTCCTGCGTGAGGACAGCGCGCGCCTTGCTTGTCAGCTCCGCTGCCTTGGCGTTGAAATAGCGCGAGCGTGTCTCTTGTTGCCCGAAGAACCAATACAGAAAGTTATCTGGATCGCCGTTATCACCTGTCCAGCCCAGCATATACATGTCTTGCTCGCCGTCACGAGTCTTAGCCAGATAGGTGGCCCAATCCATGGTAACGATGTCGGCGTCGATGCCCACGGCTTTCAGATCGGCCTGGATCGCTTCGGCGATTTTCGTCGGCTGTGGCATGTATGGCCGTGGATTCGGCATCACCCACAGTTTGGTCTTGAAGCCATTCGGTAGGCCAGCTTTGGCAAGAAACTGGCGCGCGCTCGCTGGATCGTACTCATAATCCGCCACGGCATCGTTATAGCCCCATAGCGACGGCGGCAGCATATTCGTGGCCGGGACGCCAATGCCGCCGAACAGCTTCTCGACGATGACCCGCTTGTTGATCGCATGGGCAATGGCACGGCGCACGTCACGCTTGCCGAAAGGCTCCTTCTCCACATTCCACCAGAGGTAGCCGACGTTCATGCTGGGGCGCAGGATAAGTTGGAGATGCGCATCGTTTTGGATGCTTGGGATGTCATCCGGGTTGAGAAATTCCATCAGATCGATGCTGCCGGTTTGTAGTTCGAGCAGGCGAGCCGAGTTGTCGACGATGGAACGGAAGATGACACGATCGAGTAAGGCCTTTTCACCCCAGTAGCTGGGGTTGCGCTCCAAGACGATGCGGTCATCTTTCCGCCATTCTCTATAGCGGAATGGCCCTGTGCCCACAGGGTTCTTGAAATAATCGTCGCCATGCTTTTTGATCGCCGTCGGACTGGCGATCCCGAACATCGGCATGGCGAGATTGGCCAGGAAAGGGGCCATCGGCTTATCAAGAACAAACTCCACGGAGAACTCATCGATCGCTTTGACCGATTTCACGAAGCCAGGAAAACCGCCAAACATCGACTTCCAATATTCAAAGACGCCCTTATGGTAGGGATGCTGCTCGAACATCCATCGTTCAAAGTTGAACACCACAGCTTCCGCATTGAAGGGCGTGCCGTCGTGAAACGTGACGTGGTGCCGCAGTTCGAATTTCCATTCGAGCCCAGAGGGTGAGGTCACCCAAAGCTCGGCGAGGCAGGGGACGATCTCGGTGCTGTCGCGTTTGTACTCCAACAGCGACTCATAGATGTTGCGCGTGACGCGGAACGATTCGCCATCCGTGACCACGGCAGGGTCGAGTCCGACCGAATCAGCACCGCGGCCGAAGACGAAGGCTCCCCCTTTGACCGGGGTCTGCGCCCACCCCGCCGCAATGCCCATCCATACCAGACATAGCGCCAGCAGCCACATGCCGGGGCGAGTCTTCATGGCGTGCTCCTTCATGGGCACATCTGTGCCCTAGGCTGGGCGAAACGGTGTCCCGAAACGCTCACGGTGTGCGATCTGCTCCAGCGTTTTGCGCCGCTTCCTCAGACGCTTGGCAACATCCGTAGGATAGCCAAATGGGAGCACGGTAATCAGCTCGCAGCCTTCGGGGATGTCGAGCAGATGTTTGACCCCGTCGCGATCCACCCCCCCGATCCAGCAACTGCCGAGCCCTTCCTCCCAGGCCGCCAGTTGCATGCTGGAAATGGCGCGTGTTCCGTCGACGAGCGGCACTCGTGCGCCGTCTGTCACCACCACGATGGCCAGCGGGGCCTCCGCTAGATAAGGTCCTGAGGGTGCCATCGCAGCTAGTTGCTTGAGGGTCTCCCTGTCCTGCACCACAATGAAATGCCAGGGCTGTCGATTGCGCTGGCTTGGAGACCAGCGTCCCGCTTCGAGAATTTTCTGCAGAACGGCCTCGGGCACGACATCGGGCTTGAACTCTCGAGTTTCGATGCGTCCACGTACGCATTCAAAAACGCTCATCATCTCTTCGCCCCCCTGCATTCCCCATGTACGCTGCTGGTACGTTCGCTGTCGCTTATGTTACCCACTTCGTGGAGCTGAGACAACCCTCTTCCCGCCAGGCGGGCTGGACCGCATGTTCATGCGTCATCCCTGCGGCTCTCACTCTCAGATGGAGAGCCGCGTTATGAGGTCTAGCCATGCCTGTCAGCCACGACCGCTAGGGGTGCGAGGTCGAGACCCCGGAGGCTTGGTGAGCGGGCATCAATGGGAGGCTGGGGACGAGGCGCAGTGCTATACAAGATGGCATGTCTCAGAGAATTCTTGACACGGCATGCATAAATGTGTAGAAACAGCTATATTAGCTTCAGGATCTGGCTTGCTTAAATACGTGCGGTGCTTAATAAGTAAAAAGTCTGAAATAAGAATAATTCTTGACAATGTCCGCATGAGAGTATATAGTGACTCTCGAACATGAAACGAGGGGGCAAGATGCTTCAGGGGCGGGAAGGGATCGACCGACAGCTAGGGGCTCAGCACTACGAGCATCGGATGGAGCGAACCGCAGAGGCGCTACAGTCGAAGGGGTTTCGGCTGACGCCACATCGCGAAGCGGTGCACGCTTACCTGGCGAGCGTTGATCATCATCCGACCGCAGAAGAGGTCTATCTCGCTGTGAAAGCCCATGGATCGCGGTTGAGTTTGGCGACGGTCTATAATGCCCTGGAAGCCCTAGTTGCGGCTGGCTTAGCGAGTAAACTCGCCTTCGGCGATGGCTCGGCGCGCTACGATATTCGGACGGACCAGCATGACCACATCCATTGCTTGGGCTGCGGCATGCTACGCGATTTGCCTCCACGCCTTAGGAGAGATTCCCTCGGCGAAGTGCCGGAGGAGGGCTTTCAGGTGACGGGGTATCGCTTGGAGCTACTCGGCTATTGTGCGGCCTGCCGCCAGGGCCAAAACCACTAAATTTTTTTGGTGTTTATATTATAATTATTATAATTATAATTATATGACGTTTGTGCCCGATGCTGTGTCCATAGTATCGGGAAGTGTGGTCCATAATCTCAAAGGAGGGAAATCCATGCATCCGAACATTGGCCTGTTGGATGAGCAGCGTGAAGCCGTTGTAGCGCTTCTGAACACGTTGCTGGCAGATGAATACCTACTCTACACCAAGACACGCAATTACCATTGGAACGTGGTGGGGCCGCAGTTCAACGACCTTCACAAGTTTTTTGAGGCGCAGTATAACGCCCTCAACGACATTGTCGATGACGTGGCTGAACGGGCGCGTGCCCTAGGCGGCAACGCCTTGGGCACGATGACGGAGTTCCTTAAATCCACCCGTCTCCAAGAGGAGAGCGGTGATTACCCAGAGGCCCGCCTCATGCTCGCGAATCTGCTCGCCGATCATGAAGCGCTCATCCGCCATCTGCGCATCGACCTCGAAACCTGTGCCGACCAGTATCACGACACTGGCACCAATGATTTCCTGACGGGACTCATGGAACAGCATGAAAAGATGGCCTGGATGTTACGGGCCTTCTTGGAAGGGTAGTCGGCAGGCAGGCGCTCTCTGGTGCCAGGTATTGACGCTTTACACCGGTGTTGCGTATGGCTATGCTAGGGCCACTTGACATTGCTGCTATCGAAGGCGAAGTCTAGGAGAGCTCCTGCATGAAACAGTGGTGGTGGCTTGGTCTGGTGGCTGTGCTGGCACTATACCGTCTAATCCCCAGTGCGGCTGCCCACGCGCAACAGCCGGAGAGTATCGGCCATGTGACCGCCCTCGAAGGCAAGGTCACCGTGTTGCGCCAGGGGAAATTTGCCCCTGAACCCTTGACGCTCCAAAAGGCGGTTTTTCAAGAGGACATCATTGAAACCGATCGTGCCTCGAAGGTGAGAATGACCTTATCCGACGCCACAGTGATCAGTCTCGGCGAGCAAACCCGCTTTGAGTTCAAACAATTTTCCCATGAGGCTTGGCAGCAGACGCGCTCGAGTCGCCTGGCGATTGCCTGGGGCCTCTTCAGAGCGATTCTCAAGGAGAGGACCTCACCATCGACCGTGGATGTGATCACGCCGACGGCTGTCGCGGCCATCCGGGGCACAGACCTCATGGGAGAGGTCATCGCCGACTCGACCGCCATCGTGGCCTTGGAGGGGACAGTAGCGGTCTCCAATGTCCGTCCAATGGTTCTCGGTGTAGCAACCCTGACAGCTGGGATGGGTACCACTGTGAAAGGTGTCGAGCCTCCCAGCACGCCAACCAGGTGGTCAGAGTCGCGTATCGAAGGGCTTCGCAGAGCCACAGCGCTCCAATGAGCGCAGTAAGGCTGACAGCCTTCAGGGTGAGCCTGCTGAGTACGCTCATCGTTGTCATGCTGTATGTGTGGGCCTCGCAGTTCACCTTGCTACGCAATTTCGAGGCAAAAGCGCTCGATCTACGCTTCCACCTACGTGGCATGCAACAGCCAGAAGCGCCCGTGATTCTGGTCGTCATCGACGATCGCAGTATTGCGGAGCTCGGACGCTGGCCATGGAGTCGGAGGCGTTTTGCCGAGATCGTCCAGCGGCTGCGCGCGGCTGGGGCCAAAGTGGTGGCCTTCGATCTCCTCTTTACCGAAGCCGAGACCGCCATTGAACAGACCCTGCTACGCCGGGTGCGCCAGGCACTCGACGCATTTGACGAACCGCTGCCAGCCCCCGAACGCGAAGCCTTCGAGCACCTCGTGCGACGGATGGCAGAGAGCAGCGATGCGGATGTCGCGTTCGCGTCGGCCATGCGTGAAGCAGGCAACGTTGTGCTGCCGTTTGCCATGACCGTGGGTCACACCTCCATGCAACCCCAGCCAGCCCAACTGGCGCCCCCCCTGATCATCACCCAAGCCGCCTTTCGCATCCTGCAGAATCTCGGTGCTGATCAACCGTCGGTGGGACTTCGCGGCAAAACAATCATGGCGCCGATCGATCCCATAGCAGCCAGCGCCGCAGCGCTCGGCCATGTCGATGTCGCTTTCGACACCGATGGTACCCCACGCTATGATTATCCAGTGGTTGAGTACCAGGGAGAGTATTATCCCTCGCTCGTGGTGCAGGTCCTTCGCGTGTATCTAGGGTTAAGGCCTGAGGAGGTGGCGGTCCGGTTTGGAAACGGTATCCAGCTTGGCCCGATAACGATTCCGACGGATGAGTCGATGCGTCTCCTGGTGAATTACCTGGGTCCACCTGGCACCTTCTCCACCTATGCTTTCGTCGATGTCCTGCAGGGACGCCTGCCGGACACGACGTTTCGCGACGCTATCGTCCTTATCGGCGGGGCTGCCAGCGGCCTTGCCGATACCTTCGTCACGCCATTTACCGCCACGCTCTCAGGAGTTGAACGTCACGCCACGATTATTGACAGCATTCTGCGTCAGCATTTTCTTCACCGGCGTGATACCACAGCACTGCTCGACCTGGCGGCTATCCTGATCATGGGACTTCTGGTTGGCTGGCTGAGCCCGAAATGTCCCGCGTATTGGGGGAGTGTAGCGGCCCTCGGCTTGGGAGGCATATATGTTGCTGCCAATGTGCTGGCGTTTACGCAGGCAGGCTTATGGATCAATCTGCTCTTTCCATTAGGCGTTGTTGCCGTCAGTCAAAGCGCCATGACGCTCTTCAATTACCTGACTGAGGCACGACAGAAGCGTCTGATCCGACAGGCCTTCCAATATTACCTGCATCCTGCCATCGTCGAGCGTGTTGCCCAGAATCCCCAATTGCTCAGGCTCGGCGGTGAAAGCCGTGAGCTGACCGTCTTGTTCTCTGATATCCGTCGTTTTAGCACGATCGCCGAAGCCCTGAGCCCTGAAGTCCTGGTGCACCTTCTGAACGAGTATTTCACGATCATGACACGGGTCGTGTTCCAGCGCAATGGACTGCTGGATAAATATCTGGGTGATGGCCTCATGGCCGTGTACGGAGTGCCACTCCATGATCCAGATCATACCGTGCAGGCGTGCTGCAGTGCCTTAGAAATGCTTGCAGAGCTCAAAACTTTGCAAGCGCGCTGGGCGGCGCGAGGGCTGCCGTCCCTGGACATCGGGATCGGCATCAACACCGCGACCATGGTGGTGGGGAATATGGGCTCCGAGCTGCGGTTCGATTATACGGTGATGGGAGATGGCGTCAATCTGGCTTCACGCCTGGAGAGTGCCAATAAAGAGTATGGGACCCACATCATCATCAGTGAGTCGACCTGGAAGCACGTGCGAGACCGTATTGCCACCCGAGAACTTGACACCATTCGAGTGCAGGGCAAAGCGCAATCGACCCGTATCTTTGAAGTCCTCGGGATATCTCCTATGCCACCGGGCCGTGCCGCCATGGTTGAAACATTCGAAGTGGCGCTACGCGCCTATCGCGCCCAGCATTGGGAAGACGCCATCCATGTCTTTCAGCAGGTATTGGCCGTAGTACCCGACGACCCGCCAAGTCAGCTGTATATCCAGCGCTGCAAGGCGTTCATGGCAGCATTGCCGCGGCCGGATTGGGATGGGGTGCATGTTATGCATGCGAAGTAAACAGGAGAAATGGTCGGGCCGGGGGAGCGGAAGAAGGTTGGCAGCCTGGCCGAGGTCGCGGGAAAGTCAATACGGACAGGAGCTGGGTAGTAGCGTCGCTCTAGCGCCATTTGCAAACTCATGACGATCGCGGTTGGCGTTATCGCACATTGGGGACGCGAGTCAGGAAAGAGTCGAAGGAAATGATGAGTAAGGAAGCTTTTGAAGTCAAAAATTTCTGGGGGATAGAGTCAGACGTGGGTCGATCAGGCGTCGGAAACACACATTGGCGCCGGGTTAGGAATGTCTATTACAACGGTCCGCGTGCCCTCGTCGCATTAGAGTTTAGGCTATGGCAACAGGCGGGGCGAGGGGTAAGAGCCCAGTAGGTGCCTATACTCCTCCTAACGGATGACTGGTGATCAGCCTCTAGCTTGCCATCTCGGGGGGAGATGAAGTAGTAACGTCTCCCCCCGCTGTAATGCTTTCGGCTCACGCCATGCGGATTGTGCTGAGGCGGTCGGCCAGCTGCGGAATCGCCGCCGCCAACACGTCCTCGATGCGCTCGGCCAGCACAAACGTCATTTCGGCGCGGACATGATCCGGCAGCTCGCGCAGGTCTTTTTCGTTCTCCTTCGGCAGGATGACTCGCTGTATACCCGCTCGTCGCGCCGCTAGGACCTTCTCTTTGACGCCGCCAATGGGAAACACCAGCCCCGTGAGGGTGATTTCCCCCGTCATCGCCGTGTCATTGCGCGCCGGACAATCCGTGTAAACGTGATGCCAACGCCGTCGCCATGGTAATCCCCGCCGACGGCCCATCCTTAGGGATGGCTCCCGCCGGTACGTGGATGTGGACTCCCGCACGCCGAAACTGCGCAGGGTCGATGCCGAGCTCGTCCGCATGCGACCAGATATAGCTCCGTGCCGCCTTGGCCGACTCTTGCATGACGTCGCCGAGCTGTCCGGTCAGCGTCAACGTGCGCCCCTCCGGTAACAGCGTGGCTTCGATATACAGCACTTCGCCGCCGGCTTCGGTCCAGGCCAACCCTGTGGCCACACCGGGAGGCACCTCCCGTCGGGCTTGTTCCTGGAAAAATAGCTCAGGGCCGAGCATATCCGACAAGTCCGCGGCGTGAATGATCACGGCTTCGGAACGGCCTTCGGCAATCTGCAGGGCCGTTTTACGCGCCAAGCGGCCAATGGTTCGCTCCAGTTGGCGGACGCCCGCCTCCCTGGTGTAGCGCGAAATGATGCGCTGCAGCGTCTCATCCAGGATCTGGCACTGTTCGGCCGTGACACCCGTATCTTGCAACTGGCGTGGGAACAGGTAGCGCTTGGCGATTTCGACCTTCTCCTCCTCGCTGTAGCCGGCCAACCGCAAAATTTCCATGCGGTCGCGCAGCGGCTGCGGAATGGTGTCGAGGCTATTCGCGGTCGTAATAAACAAGACCTTGGACAGATCGAAGGCGATATCCAGGTAATTGTCCCGGAAGCTGCGATTCTGCTCGGGGTCGAGGATTTCCAGCAGCGCTGCCGCTGGATCACCGCGGAAGTCGCGCCCTAACTTATCCACCTCGTCGAGCATCATGACAGGGTTGTTCACCCCGGCGCGCCGGATGGCTTGAATAATGCGCCCGGGCATCGCCCCGATGTACGTGCGTCGATGCCCGCGCAACTCGGCCTCATCATGCATGCCACCCAGGCTCATGCGCTCGAAGGTACGTCCCAAGGCACGCGCAATCGACTGCCCCAGGGATGTTTTGCCCACCCCCGGAGGGCCGACGAAGCACAGGATGGGTGCTTTGGCCTCCGGATTCAGCTTGAGCACCCCCAGCTGTTCGAGGATGCGTTCTTTGACCTCTTTCAAATCGTAGTGGTCCTCGTCGAGGATCTGCCGCGCCCGCGCCAGGTCGAAGACCGACTCAGTGCTCTTGCGCCACGGCAGTTCCAGCACCAATTCGAGGTAGGAACGCACGATATGATGCTCGGGGGATGCCGTTGGCAGGCGTTCGAGGCGCTGCAGCTCGCGCTCGGCTTCTTTCCGCACGTCCTCCGGCAGATCCTCCTTCTCCATCCGCTCGCGCAACAAGCCGATCTCCGCCTGCTCAGGATTCTGCTCGCCAAGCTCCTGCTGGATCGCGCGCAGCTGCTGGCGCAGGAAATACTCGCGCTGCTCGCGGCTCATCTCGTGCTGTGCCTGTCCGGCGATCTTCTGCCGGAGCTCAAGGACCTGCACTTCATAGGTCAGGTAGCCGTGCATCAATCGCAGCGCGTCCGCCCTCGTTTGGGCCTCTAGTATCGACTGCTCTTTGACGAGGTCGAGGTTGAGCATCGACCCCAACAAGTAGACGAGCTGCAAGGGCTCTTCGGTATTGGTCAGCATCTGGCCCAGTGGTGCGGCTGCCTGTGGCTGCAGTAATGCCAGGGCTTTGGCGGCCAGCTCGAGGATGGCGCGATGCAGCGCCTCGACCTCGGCCCCGCCGTCGACCGGCGCCGGAAATGGTCGCACGCGTGCGGTGAGATACGGGGTGGTTTGTTCGACTTTGAGCACGACGACACGTTCCACCCCCTGCACCACCAGTTCCAGCATGCCATCCCGCGGGCGCGTCGATTTCTTGATAATCGCCCTGGTGCCGATGGTATAGAGGTCGCTCTGAGACGGGGTCTCGACGCTCGCGTCATGCTGCGCCACGATGATGAGCTGCTTCTCTTCGCTCGCTAAAGCCGCTTCGACGGCCGCCAGCGACGCTGGTCGACCGATCGACAGCGGCATCTGCAAATGGGGGAACAACACGGTGTTCTTAATCGGCAATGCCGGCAGGATGTGAATCGTTTCTTGTTCGCTCATTTTGTTCTTCCCTTCCGTCGTGACCTGCACGTGAAGCATCTCTTCCAATCCATGCAGCGCGACGCTGGTCCTTCCTTTTCTCGTGACAAACGCTGCGGAGGGGAGGCCCCCTTGCGAGTGGGGTTCCCTCCACAACGCTGTCCGTTTGCAGTCCGTCTTACCCTGCTGGTACAGCTTCTTCGACGGGAGAGAACTGCAAGGCGCTGAGCTGCGCATCGTAATCGACCAGGACCGTTTGCCCGTCGCGCACATCGCCTTTGAGGATGAGCCGCGCCAGCTGCGTTTCCACTTCCTTCTGGATGGCACGCTTCAGCGGCCGCGCCCCATAGGTGGGGTTGTAGCCGGTGCGCACCAAGTGGGTACGGGCGGCATCGGTCAACTCGATCTGGATATGACGCTCGGCCAGCCGCGCCCGTAAGCTGCGTTAACTGGATGTCGACGATCTCCTTCAGGTGCTCCTCGGACAAGGCATGGAACACGATGATCTCATCGACACGGTTGAGGAATTCGGGCCGGAAGTGGCGCCGCATCTCTTCGAGCACCGCCTGCTTCATCTGATCGTATTCCCGGCCTTCGAAGGCCCCACGATACTCCAGGATGCGGTGGCTGCCGATGTTCGACGTCATGATGACGATGGTGTTCTTGAAATCGACCGTGCGCCCATGGCCGTCGGTCAGACGACCATCGTCCAGAATCTGGAGCATGACGTTGAACACGTCATGGTGCGCTTTCTCGATCTCATCGAAGAGGATCACGGAGTATGGACGCCGCCGCACCGCCTCGGTGAGCTGCCCGCCTTCATCATACCCCACGTAGCCCGGCGGCGCACCGATCAAGCGTGCCACCGTATGGCGTTCCTGATATTCCGACATATCGATGCGGATCATCGCCCGCTCGTCGTCGAACAGGAACTCTGCCAGAGCACGCGCCAGCTCGGTCTTGCCCACACCGGTCGGCCCCAGGAAGATAAAGCTGCCGATGGGACGATTCGGGTCCTTCAATCCCGACCGTGCCCGTAACACAGCCTCCGCCACCGCGGTCACCGCTTCGTCCTGCCCCACGACGCGCTCGTGCAGCTCTTCGTCGAGGTGCAGCAGCTTCTGCATCTCGCCCTCGAGCAGCTTGGAGACCGGCACGCCGGTCCAGCGGCTGACCACCTCGGCAATGTCTTCCTCGTCGACTTCTTCTTTGATCAGTCGGCTTGGACCCTGCTTCGACGTCAGTTGCTCCTCGTCAGCCTTTAATTGGCGCTCCAGTCCTGCCAGCCGACCATAACGCAGTTCAGCAGCGCGATTGAGGTCGTACTGACGCTCCGCCTGCTCGATCTCGATTTTGGTCTGCTCGATCTGCTCACGAATACCACGTAGCCGCTGGACCGCGTCTTTCTCTGCCTGCCATTGGGCCTTGAGCTCATCGGCCTGCGCCTTCAAATCGGCCAACTCGTGTTCTAACTTGCTGAGGCGCTCCTGCGAGGCTGCATCGGTTTCCTTCTTGAGGGCCTCACGCTCGATCTCGAGCTGCATGACGCGGCGTAGGATTTCGTCAAGCTCCGACGGTAACGAATCGATCTCGGTGCGGAGCTTGGCCGCTGCCTCATCCACTAGGTCGATGGCTTTATCCGGCAGAAAGCGGTCGGAGATGTACCGATTCGACAATACCGCCGCCGCCACCAGGGCTGCATCTTTAATACGGACCCCATGGTGTACTTCGTAACGCTCTTTCAAACCGCGCAGGATCGAGATCGTATCCTCGACCGAGGGCTGATCCACCAGCACTGGCTGGAAGCGGCGCTCGAGGGCTGCGTCTTTTTCGATATGCTTGCGGTATTCATCCAGCGTCGTGGCACCGATGCAGTGCAGCTCGCCGCGCGCCAGCATCGGCTTGAGGAGGTTGCCGGCGTCCATGGCGCCTTCGGCCTTGCCGGCGCCAACGACGGTGTGCAATTCGTCGATGAACAGGACGATCTCGCCTTCCGACTCCTGCACTTCTTTGAGGACCGCCTTCAGACGTTCTTCAAATTCGCCGCGATACTTGGCGCCAGCGATCAGCGCGCCCATGTCAAGGGCAACGATGCGCTTGTTCTTCAGCCCCTCGGGCACATCCCCACGCACGATGCGTTGGGCCAGTCCTTCGACGATGGCCGTTTTACCCACGCCCGGTTCGCCGATCAATACCGGGTTGTTCTTGGTCCGGCGTGACAGGACCTGAATGACCCGACGAATTTCCTCGTCGCGGCCGATGACCGGATCGAGCTTCCCTTGCCCTGCCAGTTGTGTTAAGTCTCGACCGTAACGCTCCAGGGCTTCATAGGTGGCTTCGGGGTTCTGCGAGGTGACGCGCTGGCTGCCGCGGATCTCCTGCAGCGCCTGCATCAGCCGTTCGCGACTGATACCCAGCTCTTTGAACAGTCGGCCCGTGGCGCCACCATCCTCGGTCATCGCCAGTAACAGATGCTCAACCGAGATATATTGGTCCTTCAGCCGTTTGGCTTCGTCCTCTGCCTGGGTGAGCAGGCGGTTGAGCCGGCCGGTGATGTAGACTTGATCCGCTGCCCCTGATGGACCTGAGACCTTGGGCAAACGATCGAGGTCCTGTTCGACACGTCGCTTCAGCGCTTCGACAGGAAGGCTGGCGCGTGTCAGAATCGAGGCAGCCAGACCTCGCTCTTGCTCTAGCAGGGCCGAGAGAAGGTGCTCGACATCGACCTGTTGGTGGCTGGAGCGTATGGCTTTGCTCTGGGCCGCGCTGAGCGCTTCCTGAGCCTTTTCCGTAAACCGATTCATATCCATAAAATTCTCCTTCTATCAGCGCATCCAGGCCATGTCCCCGCCCGATCCGTGGTAGACACGCCCCTTGCCACACCAGGCCTGGCGATTCCTTCGCTATGGAGGGGTCGCCGTTCGACTCTTATCAATGTATACAGGAAATTACAATAATATCAATTTAATAAAGGACGATGAGTCATACATCTCCGCCCGCTAACGTCGGTATCACCCGAGGTGATGCGCCGCCTTGACGGGGTCGATCAAGAGGCAGGCAGCGAACGTCTCGGCGAGCCCCGGCGCCACGTGTTTACCATCGCCCATAGCGAAGGGTCGTCAGCCGTTGGGCACACCAGCAGGCTTGATCGCAGCCCTGCGCCCAAAGGGGCGCAGAGCCAATAGTCAGCGTGGGGAACTGTTCACCCGCGAGCGCAAAGGCCATCGTGGGCTTACGCACTCACGGCAATGCGCTTTGGTTGCGCCGCCTGCACTTTCGGAAGGCGCAGCTCAAGAACGCCATCCTTATAGGCAGCTTTGACCTTCTCCTGGTCCACAGTCATAGGCAGCATGAAGGCGCGCTGGAACGCACCGTAGGATCGTTCCATACGGTGGTAATTTCCTTCCTTCACCTCATCTTCGTGCTTGCGCTCGCCCTTGATCACCAGGGTATTTTCCTTCAGCTCGATGCTGATGTCATCCTTCGAGAAGCCTGGAAGCTCGGCCTTCATGACCAGGGCCTCATCGGTCTCATAAATGTCCACCGGAGGCGTCCAGGCACCTGAGATCCAGGCCGACTCGTCAGTGGTTCCTCGACCAAAGGCTTCGTTCAAGACGCGGCTCATCTGGTCGCGAACCGACATCATGTCTCGATTGGGGTTCCAACGTGCTAATGCCATGATTGTTCTCCTCCTGAGTAGTTGAAGGTTGATTCATCGTTGTGATGGACATATATATAATTCATGAGTTCTATAATGTCAAGTTTATTTACTTAAAAAATACACTATCTCATAAGATATTAAAACTCATATATTTTTCGTCGATGAGACTCGGGTTCCTGCCGCTAGTCCACGGGCGACAGGTAAGTGGGAGCGCGATGGCGAGCCGATGGAGAGAGTTACTCTCGGAAGGTGTGCGAGGACAATTGCCCGATGACAGGCTTTAAACGGAGAAAAGCGCAGAGGGCCCCACCAAACCCATCCTTCAAAACAGGCTTCGCAGGGCGCTCGGTGAGCAGTTCAACAGCGGGTTCATGCCTCTTGCAAGACATCGACCAATGCGGCGTGAATCTGGCCGTTAGTCGCGGCGATGTTCCCCTCATAGACGCTAGCTTGCCCGGCGAAATCGGTCACTCGCCCGCCTGCCTCCTCAACGATAATCGCGCCAGGCGCCGCATCCCACACCGGCAGCGTCGCCTGCCAGAAGCCGTCGAGGCGGCCGGCAGCGACATTGCACAGGTCGAGTGAGGCTGAACCCAGCCGGCGGATGGCGCGTGTCCTGGGCATAAGCGCCAGGAAATGCTCGATATTGGTGTCGGGTGCACGGCTCAGGTCGCTGGGGAAACCCGTGGTGAGCAAGGCGTCGTCGAGCAGCGCGGTGGCAGAGACCTGGAGTCGTCGGCCGTTCATGAATGCCCCATGGCCGCGCTCAGCCCAGTATAGTTCGTCTACATAGGGAGCATAGACCATCCCAGCCTGTAACCGTGATCCATCCCGTAGAGCCAGTGCGACACAGAAGTACGGCAGACCGTGCACATAATTGGTCGTCCCATCGATAGGGTCGAGGATCCACTCAGGCTGCCCGGACTCTCCCGGCAGGGCTCCGACTTCCTCCGACAAAATGGCATGATCCGGATACTGAGCACGGATGGCCCGAATCAGATGGTCCTCCGAGCGGCGATCCATCTCGGTAACCAGGTTTGCACGGCCCTTGAATTCGACAGACTGCGCGTTGCCGAGACGTTGTAGGAGAAATGTGCCTACTTCCCGCAGCACCGGGATCAAAAAGTCCAGGACAGCCATTTCTGCTCCTTTATTGTCACGAGTCAACATCCCACTTTGCCTTCCCGCGGCGCTACATCCGGCCCACCGGTGCACTTATCGCGGTTTACGTCCCAGGATCAGTGATGTGAAGGCTGGTGCGGCTAGACGTGTGACCGTCAACTCCGCAAAGCCCGCCTCCGCCGCCCAGGTACAAATGTCCTCGGCCGGATGCGCATCCCCTTCGGGAAATGACAGTAACATCTGCAAGGGAAACAGGGCTGGTTGGGGCTGGGGTGACACGATCGGGATTCGGCATCACCCCATGGATCACTAATTGCCCACCGGGCACCAGGGCCTTGAAGACTTTGCCCAGAAGCATCCGGCAGGTTGTACTCCCCTCGGTTTGCAGACTATTGGACAGGAGGACAAGATCGTTCCCATCGGCAAATTCGTCCTGGAAATAATTGCCTGGGTGCGCTGTCACACGTTCCTGCATGCCGTGGTCGGCAATGATTTCCTGGGCAAATGGGATAATGGGGGGCAAATCGAACACCATGGCCCGGAGGCTGGGCTGGCGCTGGGCAAAAGTGATCGAGTAAATTCCCGATCCCCCGGCAACATCGAGCATCTGCTGGACATGCCCCGAGGTCCACCCGATCGGCAATGGCGACCGCATTGTGCTTGCCCAGCTCATAGAGGCGCGCCACATATCCTCTGATGCGGTCGGCAGGAAGCGTGGGCAGGGCCTCGGCCGAATGCGGACGTATCGGCCGATCCTCCTGAATCGCCTGGATCAGATGTCCCCAGGCCTCGTACTGCTCCGCTCCAGCCTGGATAAAATTGCCCATGTAGCCAGACTTGCCCTGCACCAGAAACGTCTCCGCAATCGGCGTGTTGTGATAGCTCTCGTCCTCTTTTTCCAACAGGTCCAACACGACGCAGGCATTCAGCAAACGCTGCAGTCCGCGGACCGGCACCTGACAATGATGGGCTAAGGCCTCAGCACTCATCGGCCCTTGGGATAAATACGTGAACACCTTAAGCTCACAGGCTGTCATCAGGATGGCCGACTGGCGATAGGCTTGAGCCATCTGGAGCAAGGCTGATGATGGTGATCGAGGCTCATCATGAGACGCCACTCTACATCCCTCCTCTGGTGCGGTCTGGCTGTTGACGTTGTCGTGGCATAGCGCATCGACGCAGCTCAACCGGCCTGCACCGGTCGAGGCGCCAGCCGGTCGTGCTCATTGTCCCAGGCGGTGAGGTCAGGGGACCAGCATACCTGCGCCGGTGCGACTCCTGACAGCTACGCGTGCGACTCCATTGTACCATGCGCCGCATGGTGGCGAGCCAGGGAATTTCCCCGCTAGGCAATTATTGACAGGGTTGAAGACAGTATGCTACGGTGCACTCATGAGGCCTTGAAGTCTTAGTACGATGCGAGGGTTAACAACCGGGCAATCCGGGGGAGGATGGTTGTGAACGCCGTCCATGATGTGGCCCATCAGAAATTGGTCAGACTCGAAGGCTTGCTCAGCGACATGGGTGAGGTAATGGTGGCCTACTCGGGAGGGGTGGACAGCAGCTTCCTACTCTGGGCAGCACACAAGGTGCTCGGTGAGCGGGTGCTGGCGGTGACAGGTCGTTCGGGTAGCGTCGCCAGCGGTCAGATCGAGGAGGCGCACCAACTCGCCAAAGATTTGGGGGCGCGCCATGTCGTCCTCGACACCGAGGAATTAGATAACCCGCTCTATGTCGAGAACCCGACGAATCGCTGCTACCATTGCAAAACCGAGCTCTTCACCAAGCTCGAGGCCTTTGCTGCCCGTGAAGGGATGCGCTGGATCGTCGAGGGCTCGAACCTGGATGACATGCACGATTATCGTCCCGGCATGCAAGCTGTGGCCGAACACGGCGTGCGCAGTCCGCTCAAGGAGGCTGAGCTGACGAAAGCCGAGATACGCGCCCTGTCCAAAGAGGCCGGTCTGCCCACCTGGGACAAGCCTGCCATGCCATGTCTCGCGTCGCGCATTCCCTACGGCATGCTCGTGTCTCTGGAGAAGCTGTCGATGATCGATCGCGCCGAGGCCTATCTACGGAGTCTCGGCTTCCGCGACTTGCGCGTGCGCCACCACGAGACGATCGCCCGTCTCGAGCTGCCTCCCAGTGATTTTCCGAAGCTTCTCGAGGGGAACATGGCGGCTGAGATCACCAGGACGTTGAAGGAATATGGCTTCAAGTTCGTGACCCTGGATCTGCAGGGGTTCCGCAGTGGCAGCCTGAATGAGGGCATCGTCAAATGAGGCCGCTCCTTTTCCTGGTGCTGACCGTCGCGTTGGGATACCTCATCTCGCAGCTCTTATTCCCCAGGCGTCGCGTCCGACGAGCATCCGATCGACAAGCGCCGACAGCGGTTGCCGAGGAGATGGTGCGCGATCCCGTGTGTCAGCTATATCTACCGCGTACCGAAGCGATCCGACGCAAGGTGCAGGGACGAGAATACTTTTTTTGCAGTCCCGGATGTGTCGACAAATTTCTTGTTCGCCGCTCGTGATGCGTACCCATGCCGTCGCCGACCTACCGCTCGCCGGTGTCTGCGTCCTTGAGCTTGCCCAAGAGGTGGCTGGACCTTTTTGCGGCAAACTGCTGGCAGAATGTGGGGCGCTAGTCGTCAAGGTTGAGCCGCCTGACGGGGACATCACTCGCCTCCGGGGTCCATTTGCGCATGATCAGTTGAGTCCTGAGGGGAGCCTTTCGTACCTCTACCTGAATACCGCCAAGCGCTCGATTACGTTGCAGATGGGATGCCGATCCGGTGTGCGGCTCTTCGAAGCGCTCCTCCACCACGTGGACGTGGTCATCAGCGATCATCCGGCAGCGACATCGGTCAGTGTTCTTCCTGAGCCCCATCTGATCTATACGTGTATTCGACCCTTCGGGCTCGATGGCCCCCACGCCGATTGGCCAGCGACCGAGCTGACCATGCAGGCCCTGGGGGGCGTGATGGCCATCGTCGGCGATCCCGATCGTCCCCCGGTGCGGCTGGGGGGCGAGCAAGCGGCGTATGTGGCAGGGTTGAACGCCGCTGTTGCGACTCTCCTCGCCCTGGAGGCGCGTGCGCACACGGGCAGAGGGCAGGTGGTCGATATCTCCATACAGGAGTCGTTGCTGACCATTCTTGGGAACATTCCCATTCTCTACTCGCACTTAGCGACCGTCGCCAGGCGCATCGGCAGCCGCCATCACCGCACCCATCCCACCGCCATTTATCCCTGTCAAGATGGCTATGTCGGCATCGCTGCGCAGACACCTCAGCAATGGGAAGCCCTATGCCTACTCGTCGATCAGCCAGAGATCCTTGTCGAACCACGCTTCACCACCGGTGTCCAGCGCGCTGAGCACGCTGATGAGTTGGACGCCATGCTCCTCCCATGGTTTCTGGCGCGTACTCGGCAAGAGGTCATGCTAGCCTGTCAGGCGCGGCGCATTCCCGTCGGCCTGAGTTGCACGATTCCTGAATTACTCGACGATCCCCAATACCAAGCCAGCGGATTTTTCCAGGCTGTCGACCATCCCTGCACCGGGACTGTGCGCTATCCTGGAGGAGCATTTCAGCTACGGTCGATGTCTGGTGCCCTCACCCGTGCTCCATTCCTGGGAGAACAGAATATGCAGGTCTATGCCGGCTGGCTCGGCATCAGCCCACACGAGCAGGTGCGTCTGCGCTCTCAAGGGGTCTTGTGATGAGTGCAGCACCCGGCGCCATTCTCGGCGGCGTCCGTGTGCTCGATCTTACCCACGCCTGGGCCGGGCCGTTCGCCACACAAGTGCTGGCCGATTATGGGGCCGAAGTCATCAAGATCGAAACCTGTGAGCGCCCGGACATGCTGCGCTTTTCCACATGGCCCCCCGATGAAGCGCGGCCGGATGCATACAACCGTGGAGGCTGGTTCCAGTCCCTCGGTCGCAACAAGCTCAGTCTGACCTTGGACCTTAAGCAGTCCCAGGGGCAAGACCTGTTCAAACGCTTGGTGGCATTGAGCGATGTCGTGATCGAGAACTTCAGCGCACGGGTGATGCCACATTTGGGGTTGGACTATGCAGTGTTGCGGGCTGTGAACCCGCGTTTGATCATGATCTCGATGCCTGGCTACGGCACGGTGGGACCCTACAAGGACTTCGTCGCCTTTGGCGAGATGATCGAACCCTTCGCCGGTCTTGCAGAGTTGACGGGCTATGCTGATGGTCCGCCATTGCGCCTGGCCGTGGCATACCCGGACCCCGTGGCTGGCTTTCACGCTGCCCTGGCGACGTTGCTGACGCTGCGGCAACGTCGCCAGACCGGTCAAGGCCAGCACGTTCACATCCCCCATCGCGAGCCAATCACCCGTATGCTTGGGGAAGCCGTGCTCGACTACACGGTCAATGGCCGCACGCCACGCCGCATTGGCAATCGTCATCGCGCCTGGGCGCCGCATGGGTGCTATCCGTGCTGTGGACCAGACAGGTGGATTGCGATCGCGGTGCGCCATGATGCTGACTGGACCGCCTTCTGCCGAGTGCTCGGCGAGCCAGCCTGGACGCATGACTGGCGCTTTGCTCACTCCTTGAAGCGTTGGAAGCATGCCGATCTTCTCGATCAGTTTGTGGCGGCAACCACGCAGTCGTGGGAAGCCACCGCCCTCGCCAGGCGCCTGTGTGCCGCGGGGATCCCTGCCGGCGTTGTCCAGACCAATCAGGACCTGCTCAGCGATGCGCATCTCCGCTCGCGGCAGGCATTTTGGGTGATCGCGCACCGTCTGGCTGGCACCTATCCCTATCCGGCCCCATCGACGCGCCTCACCGAGACACCCCCAGGTCTCAGGCGTCCGGCACCGAATCTCGGTGAACATAACACGGACGTGTTGACGCGGCTGCTCGGGCTCGTGCCGGAAGAGATCCATGACCTGGAGGCGAAGGGTGTGATTGGCACGGCGGTGCGCTGAGGGCGGGTTTGAATATCTTCTCCCCCTGCGAGAGGGGTAGGGTGTGGAAGAGTCTGCAGCCCTTTGAAAGAGCCCTCACCCCCGCCCTCTCCCGGTGGGAGAGGGAGAAAGAGGAATCGCTATGGCTATCCGTTACGACAAAGACGGTACAATCGTGACCATCACCATCAATCGGCCGGAGGCGATGAACGCCATGGATCGCGACACTTCACGCGACCTGGCTGAGGCCTTTGAAGCTTTTGACCAGGATGAGGACTTGCTGGTGGCCATCCTCACCGGCGCGGGCGACAAGGCATTTTCTGCCGGGGCCGACCTGAAAAAAATGTACGGTCGTGCGGAGGACGGCAATATCCGCGAAGTCTGGGATCGCGACCGGCAGTGGCGTTTGGGACAGCGTCTGCACGTCTGGAAACCGGTCATCGCCGCCATCAACGGCTACTGTCTGGCGGGTGGGCTGGAGCTGGCCATGGGCTGCGATATTCGCATCGCCTCCGAGACCGCTGCCTTCGGATGTCCCGAAGTACGGTGGGGCATCCTCCACGGCTATGGGGCGTTGCGCTTGCCAAAGACCATCCCCCTGTCGGCAGCCATGGAGCTCCTCCTCACCGGTGACCGGATCAGCGCGGCGGAAGCCTATCGCTTGGGAATCGTCAGTCGCGTCGTGCCACCGACAGAGCTGATGCCGACGGCGCGACAGCTAGCCGACAAGATCTGCGCCAATGGTCCGTTGGCCGTACGGGTCACCAAAGAGCTGGCCTGGCGCGGCCTGGAGGTCCCGCTCGAAGATGCGCTACGCTTGTACACGGCTCTTGGAGCCTTGGTACGCGCCAGCGAGGATGCCCATGAGGGACCGCGCGCCTTTGCCGAGAAGCGCCAGCCGCAGTTTAAAGGGCGGTAAGGCGTGTGGGGGGTAACCCCTTGGCCTCCCTCTTCCTCTGGGCTTACAAGGGTAGGTTTTTTTAGCCATGATATTGACCCTGGTGTCGTGCTCCCTCTCCCGCCGGGAGAGGGCTAGGGTGAGGGGATACGAGGCCATCCACCATGCTTGAAGATATCGACCCCCAGACCTTGGACGACTTGGCTGATGTGATGGAGCTTCTGTTTGACTCAGGCTGGACAGACGGCTTGCCGGTGGTTCCACCGACGCCGCGCAGCGTACAGCGCATGCTCACCGGTACGACACGCCAGCCTGACGAGCTCATCGGTCGCATTCCACCCAAAGGCGGACGCGCCACGGTCGAGAAGATCGCCATCAACGCGGTCATGGCCGGCTGCAAGCCCGCATACCTACCTGTGGTGATCACTGCCGTGGAGGCGCTGCTTGACGACCGCTGCAATACGCGAGGCGTGCAGTGTTCGACCCATATTTCGACTCCATTGGTGATCGTCAATGGGCCGCTCGTGCAAGCCCTGGGCATCAATAGTGGTCACAACGTCTTCGGGCAGGGCTGGCGCGCCAATGCGACCATCGGTCGGGCCGTGAAACTGGTCCTGGTAAACCTTGGCGGGGCCGTCCCTGGCGTCACCGACAAAGCGACCTTCGGCCATCCCGGTAAATTTACCTATTGCATCGGCGAGCACGAAGCCGCCAACCCCTGGGAGCCGTTGCACGTTGAGCGCGGTTTCGCTCCCGACGAGAGCACGGTCACCGTCTTCGGTGCCGAAGCACCCCATAATATCAATAATCATTGGAGTGCCACCCCACACGGCCTGTTGCAAACCATCGCCGACAGCATGGCGACACTCGGCAGCAATCATCTGTACCTGGGAGGTGAGAGTTTTGTCGTGCTGAGCCCGGAGCACGCCGATGTCCTGGCCAAGGCCAGATGGACGAAGCGCGACGTGCGCACCTTTTTATTTGAACATGCTCGGAAGCCGCTGGCGCAGGCTAGGATCGGCGGCATGTATGGTCCGGAAACCCGGCGTAACTTATGGCCGCGCTGGATCGATCACGAGAACGAAACGGAGCGGGTGCCAATCGCCCGTCGGCCGGAGGATATTGCTATCATGGTGGCTGGCGGTGCTGGTCGTCATTCGGTGTATCTGCCGGGCTGGGGAGCACGCTCGGCAACACGCAAGGTGCTAGCCTGATGAGAGAGGGAAACGCATGAGCGATGTGCACGAACGCCTCCGCCGCCTTGGTCTCCTGGACCCCACCGACCATGAGGAGCTCCAACGGCGCACCCTTGCTCTACGGCTTGCGAATGTGTACGGCAAGGTGGGTGGGTTCCTCGACAACCGCAAACAAAACGCCAGCATCCTACTAACCCACATCGCCGAGCGACTGAGTACAGAATATGGCATGGTAGAGGCCGTGCACCACGCTAAATTCATTTATTCGCGCATCGCCGAGCCAGCCATCATCGACGAGCTGGCCGAACGATGCGACTTCGTCGTAGCCGCGATCGGCGACTGAGGCTCGTGTGTGTCGTGCAGTATGCACGACATGTTGGCCCTTGAAGAGCGTGGAATCCCAACGGTTCTCCTGTGCACTGAACCCTTCATGAACTCCGCCTGTGACCATGCTGAAGCGTTCGGCACTCCTGATTACCAGGCCGTGCAGGTCAGGCATCCACTGGCCTCATTGACGCCTGAGCAGACGCGGGCGCGGGCTGATGAGACACTCGGAGGCATGATCGCCATCCTCACCGGACAGGCCGGGCGTGCGCTGCCCCTGGGACAGGAACCTCATTAGCCACGTAGTACTTCTCATATTGAGGATTCTCGTGTGGGCTTTACACGAGGAAGTGCGACGAGAGGTCCGTCCGGCCGCGTTCAGGGACCCACAAGGGCTCATCCAAGGGCTGAGTACTGGCGTCCAAAGCGAGCTGGACAGACTTCGCAGGAAACCCAGCTCGACGAGGCTGGGGGGTACGCCCGACGCTCCGCGCATTCTCCAAATCGTTGCCACATTGACGGACGAGCTAGAACGCAAGAACCGGCTGATCGATGAGCGTACGGCAGAAAATGTCACCCTGCGTGGACGGGTCAAGGAACTCGAAGAACTACTGCAAGCTGCCATCGGGCGCACGCTGACCGCGGCCACGCAACTGGACGCTGGTGGGGTTGAGATTGCTGCTGCCGAAGCGCTGGAAGCCGGCGACACCCGACCCGCAGAGGCTTTGCTGAGCAGCCAAGAACGCAACGAAGCGTCGAAGATCGGTAGCCCCGGGGCCGACGACGTGCGGCAGCGGCACCAGGCCGCGGTGCTGGCGCGCGAACAGGGCGCGTTCGCCATGAGCCACAATGTACGCGCTGCTTTAGCGGCTTTTCAGCGTGCCGCGGCATACGAGCCGGCTGACACCTGGACGCACTTCTTCATCGGGGACCTGCACCTGCGCCTAGGGGATCTGAAGGCCGCTATGCAGAGCTTTCGAAGGGGGCTCGCCATCGCCGAGGCGCTGGCGGGGCGTGATCCGGCCAACACCCAGTGGCAAACCGACGTGGTCGTCTCGTGCGCCAAGCTGGGAAGGTTGGCACACGCGCAGAACGCGAAGATGCGCCGTGACTATCTGCTGCGCGGGCACGGGAGCCTGCTAGAGTTCAAGGCGGGGGGTCGTCTGCTACCAAACCAGGACTGGATCGCGTGGTTCGACGACCAACTCTCGCAAATGCTGCCGGATCAGGCATAGAGTTATGAATCTAAATGTTGCGCGATGTCCGGATGAGGGGTGCCATGAACGCTGCGTTTTGAGGTGTCCCCTGGAGCATCGGCATCTCTGCCAACGGGAGGGATCGACATGAAAATAGGCGTGTCGCTGACGACGGCATATGTCCGTGAAGAACCAGCGGTCGACCGTTTCCAGCAGCTCATACAGCAGGTCGAAGCGGCGCGAGATCATGGATTTCACTCCGTGTGGGTGGGCGATCATCACGTCACGCCGCATCTGTACTACCAGAGCATCCCCGCTATCGCCCGACTCACGGCGCATGCCGGGACCATGCAAATCGGTCCATTTCTGCTGCTCCCCCTCTATCCTCCCGTCCTCCTGGCAGAGCAGATGGCCACCCTGGACGTCATCGCGGACGGGCGCCTTACCCTAATGATCGCCCTCGGCTGGCAGCCGGAAGCCTATGCCGCCTTTGGCATTCCCTGGAAAGAACGCGTTGCCCGCTTCGAAGAGGACATTGCGATCTTGCGCTTGCTCTTCGACAAAGATCCCGCCGACTATCTCGGCCGCTTCCAGCGCTTTGAGGGCGTATCCTTTCAACCCAAGCCTGTGCATGGGCGCATTCCGCTGTGGATTGGGGCGAGTGCCGAACCGGCGATTCGTCGGGCGGCGCGACTTGGCGATGCGTGGATCATCGGGCCCCTGACCCCACTAGAGACGGTCAAGGCGCAGATGGGCATCTATAAAGCCGCCTTACAGGCATATGACAGAGAAGGAAACGTTGACGAGTTTCCGATGCGGCGGGATGTGTTCATCGCGGAGGATCGAGACACGGCGATGCAGATCGTTGAACCGGTGCTCAGGTCGGGCTACCGAGGCGTCCGGGGCAATCCACTGGATGTCCTGATCGTCGGAGGGCCACAGGAATTCGTCGAAAAGATCGAGCAACTCCAGGCGCTCGGGACCTCGCATCTGCTGTTGCGCTTCATCGTGCCCACCCAGGAGCACATCCTGCGCGCCATCCAAATCATCGGCGAACAGGTCATCCCACAGGTTTCCTAGGGGCATGCGGTGGGCAGAAAAGAAAGGGATGCGAGCCCAGTGCCGTGGTAGGTCTAGGTTAATCTCAGTCGCACGGCGGCATTGGCGGGGTGTAAGCCACCGGTCTTAACTTAAGCTCGAAACGGTCACTTGCGCTATCATGGGGAAATACCCACAGAGGCGGACCCCCATGGCACCAAAGCAGACCCGACACCGGTCCCATCCGGAGTTTCGGCAGCGCTCGCAGCTCCCCCTGCCCGCGATGGAACAAGCCGCAGATCCCGTCTTATCCCATCATGGACCCGGGCTCGAATGGCTGGACCATGGGGACCTGGCGTGAAGGAATTCTGCATGCACCCGCTCTAACTAAGAGAGGGCATGTCGTGCGCACTGATGACCATCGGTGTAGAGGGGAAGCCCTCGACGTACATGTCCCCGCTGCCGCGGCTGGAGCGGGCGTGGGCAGGACGACCACGCCGCCCTCCCGTGCCATCGGCCTCAAGCCCCGACGGATTGCCTACCCGTGACCAGCATTTAGAGGAGCCTCCAGGCCATGCCCATAGCAGAGGTGCTGTCCCAACAAGTGCTGCATAGCTATCGTATCTTTGCGATCATCGAGCAGTCGCTCCGGCTGCCGTCCGGTCGAACGGTGGTGCGCCAGGTGGTGCACCATCCAGGTGCTGTGGTGATCATGCCCCAGTTAGAAGACGGCCGTCTGCTCTTGATCGCACAGTATCGGTTTGCCGTGGGGGAGACGTTGCTGGAATTTCCTGCGGGTACCCTCGAGCCGGGTGAAGCGCCATTGGAGTGTGCCAGGCGCGAACTCAGCGAAGAGACTGGGTACCGGGCGGACCACTGGCATCCTCTGGGGGTGATCTACTCCTCGCCAGGCTTCTGTGACGAGCGGCAACACCTATTTATGGCCACTGGTCTGGTGCCCGAACACGCCGCGGGGGATGAGGACGAGATCATCGAGGTGAAGGGGCTGACGGTGCAAGAGGTCGAGCGGTCCATCGCCGATGGGACGTTGGTCGATTCGAAGTCGATCGCCGTCTATGCCCGCGCCAAGCTGCAGAGAGTGCTCTGACCTGGCGAGGTTTGCCAGGCACGGCTGGAGAAGCTCGCGGAAATTTCTGTGCCATGGCTCCTCAGGGGCCTCGAATGGACAATGTGCGTTCAGAGATGGTATGCTCGCGCTGAGACATCGCCTTGGACATCGGCCTGCATTCACAGCCCTGGAAGGAGGGACTGCCATGCCATTTTATACCAAGGGAGACGTTCGCATCCGCTACGAGGAAGCCGGGTCCGGCTTCCCGCTGCTGGTCACCCCCGGCGGGGGCTTGAACTCCCGCGTCAGTAATTGGGCGACCGCGGTGTTCAACGCCATGGAGGCCTTCAAGGACGAGTTCCGCTGCATCACGATGGACCAGCGCAACGCGAACGGCGGCGAGTCCAGCGGACCGATCCCGGTCAACGACCCGTGGGGCGCCTTCGCGGAGGACCAACTCGGGCTGATGGACCACCTCGGCATCCGGGAGTTCTTCTTCATGGGCTACTGCATCGGCGGCCCGTTTGCCCTCAAGCTCATGCAGCGGGCCCCCGACCGCGTCGTGGCCGGCGTGCTCTGCCAGCCGGTGGGGCACCGGCCGGAGAACCCGGACGTCATGTACCACTCCGGCCATCATCAATGGGGCCCCGAGCTGTGCGCCCGACGGCCCGACGTGACGATGGAGACGGTCGACGCGTACCTGCACAACCTCTACCGCGTTCAACCCGACTTTGTGTACAGCGTGTCACGCGACTTCGTGCGTGCGTGCCAGACGCCGATGCTGGTCATGCCGGACGATACGCCCGCGCACCCGTACCCGGTGGCCCGGGATATCGCGGCGCTGGCGCCGAAGGCCGAAGTGACGGTCTATCCCTGGAGAGCGCCAGAAGACCTGCTCGCCAAGACGGTCAACCAGGTGCGCGACTTTCTCCGGGCGCATCAACCTGTGACCTCCACCCACTGAGACGGGCGGTGAGGCGCCGCTCAATGGCGCCCCCGGACCCCTACGAGAAGGAATCCGTTATGGACTCGACCCGCAAACCGGTCGCCGTCGTGATTGGGGCGACCTCCAAGTGGCAGGCCGATGGCCGCAATACCAAACTGGCGCATGGGAAGGTGCTCGACGACAGTGACCTGCCCGTCGGCGTGCGCTGGGGCATCGGCGGCGCCATCGCCCAAAAGTTTGCCCAGGAGGGCTTCTTCGTCGTGCTGACGACCCGGCGTGCCGCCAATGCGGCGGCGCTGGAGAAGGCCATCAAAGCGCAAGGCGGCGACAGTATGATTGTCGAGCTGGACCTGGTGTCGCACGCCTCCATCTCCCATGCGTTCGCCACGATTCGCGCCACCGTGGGTGACCCGGATGTCGTGGTCTACAATGCGGGCTATCTGGAGGGACGTGACCTGCCGCCCGAGAAAGAATTGCTGGAGCACTTCCCCGTCGACATGTTCGACACCGCGCAGCACATTGCCAGCCGTGGACCGTTCCTGGTCGCCAAGGAGGTGTTGCCCGCCATGCGCGAGCGCGGAGCAGGGACGTTTCTCATTTCGAATAACGCGGCGTCCTTGCGCGGGCGCAAGCGCCTGACTGGCCAGTCGCTGTACTATCCGCGCGTCATGATGCGCACGCTGGCGCAGGTGCTGACGGAGGAATATTCCGAGTATGGCGTGCACGTGGCCAACGTCGTGATCGACGGCATCATCGACTCACCCGGCACCCGTGCCCTGCCGCGCGCCCAGCAGCACCCGGAGGTGGTGATGAATCCGGTGAAGATCGCGGAGGCGTTCTATTACCTCCACACCCAAGACAAATCCTGTTGGACGCACGAACTCCAATTGACGCCCTTTGCGACCAAGCCGAGCTTTTAGGGGCGTCCCGTTGGCCGGACACCTGCGGCGCCTCGCGTGCCGTCTTCCATCGTCGCGTGGGGCGCTCATGCCCCTACGCCGTGCAGGTCGGCAAGGGAGCACGGGGTCGGACCATTGCCCGTCACGGACGGTGAGGGCAGGCGACCGCCCTCGTGGTCCAGGCCTGTATCTGCTTACGGCGATGTCTGCACTCTACTAAAACCTTATAATGGGGCCCCTGTCCGCTGGAGTGCCAGTATTTCGAACTCCTCCAACAGGGACCGATCAGGCTCGTGATGGCGACCAGTCGTAGACGCGCGTCAGGGACTCGCCCATGAGCCTAGCCTTATCGCTGTCGGACAGGCGGTCGGTGACGCGAAAGGCCTCGACCCCCTCCCGGTACGTCAACACCTTGACCGCGCGTGTCCAGTCGGTCCCCCACAGGCAGCGATCTAGGCCGAACGCGTCGAAGATGCGCGCCAGCGGATCCCAGATGTCCGGGTAGGGGAACGGTTCGTGCGACAGCGTGCAGGCGCCGCTGACTTTCACGGCCACGTTGGCGTACGCCGCCAGGGCCAGCAACTTGGGCAGGTCGGCGAATGGCTCCGCCGGGGCGGGTGGCTCCTGCGGCTGGGGCAACCCGAGATGGTCGATCACCAACTGGGTATCGGAATGGCGCTCTGCCATCTTGGCAGCCTGCTCCAGCCGCCCCGTGCACATCAGATTCACCGGCAGGCCATGTTGCGCAGCAGCGGTCAGCACCCGATGGATGCCGGGATCGGCCGGGTCGGTCGACACGCCACGATTCAGCATGAGCCGGATGCCGACTGTCCCCGGGGTGGCGGCCCAGTCGGCGATCGTTTCGGCGACCCCCGGATCCGTCGGGTCGACTGGCTTGACCAGGCCGAACCGACCGGGATGCTGTTGGTGGACTTCGAGCGCATAGCTGGCGTCGTAGCGGTACATCGTAAATGGCGAGACCAGTATCGCGCCGTCGACATCGACGGCGTCCATCGCGGCCACCATGTCGTCGCCCGTGACCTCCGCCGGGCCGGTCAGGACGCCGGCCCAGGGACGACCCGGATGATCGCGTTCATAGGCGTGAACCTGCGCATCAATGATCACCATAACTGAACCTCCCACGAGTAGAGATGCGATGACGCGGCTGGTCAGCCACACGTGGTAGCCTCAGCTCCACACGACATCACGTGGTCCATGCCGCACAGAGGAGACCAGCCATGCCCTATGTTCGCACCGATGGGCCCAAAAAGCAAAGTCAGATGTGTCACTTGACTGCGGCAGGCGGGCTCCAACCTCAGCGCATACCCACGCCCCGGGAGCAGGGCGCGGTGGTCTGTGCCAAGCGCCCCACAGCCCGCATCTCGGAGTGATCTGATGGATCGTGCGAAGCAAGGGCGCGGCCGGCAGCCCGGCGGCGCACGACGTTCTCTGCTACTGGACAGGCGTCGCCGTATGGGGTAGAGTAGCGCCGCAGGGATAGGGGCAGGGGATCTCGACCTCCCTGAGCACGACGAACGGTGCGCAGCGGGGGGTTGCGACAGTCAGACGCGATTCGAGAGGGGAGCCAATGCAAAAGATTGCCGAAGAGACGCGCTTACCGGTCGATATTGACGCGCAACCCCTGGTGCAGGCTGCGGCCGCCCTGCGGCCGGTGATCCGCAATTATCATGAGGAGATCGAACGCGACCAGCGCCTGCCAAAAGCCTTGGTCGAGCAGTTGCACGCCACTGGCTTCTACCGTCTGCTGATCCCGCGCGAGCTAGGCGGCCTGCAGGCCGACCCGCTGACCTACCTGCGCGTCGTGGAGCTCTTGTCCGAGGGCGCCGGCTCGGTCGGCTGGAACCTGGCCAACAACAGCATCGGCCAACTCATCACGCTCGGTTTGCCGGACGAGGGCGTCCACGAGATCTACGCGCACGGGGCCGACACCGTCATCGCCGGCACCGCCGTGCAGGGGGGCGGGCAGGCGGTGCCGGTCACTGGTGGATACCGCGTCAGCGGTCGCTGGCGCTTTGGCAGCGGTTGTCAGGAGAGCTCCTGGATGCTGGGGAGCTTCCAGATTCTCGACGACGGCCAGCCACGCCGCAACCCAGACGGCACCTCGGTCCACTGGCGTGGGGTCTTCCCGCGAGCGGAAGCGCAGGTCGTCGAGGGGAGCTGGGACGTGTCCGGGCTGCGCGGGACCGGCAGCTTCGACTGGACGGTCGAGGACGTCTTCCTGCCGGAGCGGCGGACGATGGCCCACGCTGGCGCTCCGCTGGACAACCAATGGAAGCGCTGGCCGGGGGTCACCTATGCTTTGCCGGCCCAGGCCTGGGTTGGGCCCCACCACAGCGCCGTGATCACCGGCATCGCGCGGGCCGGCATCGACGCACTGATCCAGCTAGCCGGCGGGAAGACACCACGTGGCCGGACCGGGTTGCTGTGCGAGAATCCCCAGGTCCAGGACGCCGTTGGTCGGGCCGACGCGACGCTGAATGCCGGGCGCGTCTACCGCAGCGCCATGATCGCCGAGCTCTGGAGCACGGTCGCGGCCGGCAAGGAGACCACCCTCGAGCAACGGGCCCGCTGCCGGTTGGCCGCCGTCTATGCCGCCGACAATGCTCGCGAGGCGATGGACCTGATGTACCGGCACGGTGGCAGCACGTCGTTCCAGCGCGAGAGCCGCCTGGCCGAGTGCTGGCGCGACCTGCACGTCGTCGGCCAGACGGTCACGATCGCGCCGGAGTGGTACCCCATCGGCGGCCGGGTGTACCTCGGGATGGACCGGGCCCGCGTCTGCGCTAACCACAACGGCATGGAGCGGTCGACGGCCGGGCGGCCGAGTTCAATCTTGAGCACCACCACCGCTTGTATCACCGGGCCAGGTCTTGATGGGTGTGGCCGCGGCCAGAGGTGTCTTCCATAAGCCTGGCATCGCCGGGCCGGAAAATCTGCTTGCTCCCGTCGCTTACGCCGATCTCCACTTCGCCCCTCAAGTGGATAATCAGTCGTCGCTCTGTCAGCGGGTGGAAGTCCATGGTCCGTAGCTCGGAAAACTCGTGTATCCCGACCTGCGCGACATGCATCAAGGCGCCCAACTCGGCGTGTTTCTCCAAATGTACTTCTTCAATATGGCTTTCGCCATCCGCCCCGGCATAAATACGGTAGATGCTCATACATCCTCTCTGCGAGTGTTTTTCGTCAGGCAACCTCAGCCTCTAGACCTGGTGCAGAGCCTCGTAGACTCTCTCGGCTGTGATAGGAAGCTCGAACAGCTGACAACCGACGGCGTCGGCGACGGCATTCGCGATGGCGGCTGCCGTAGCGTTGTTTGCCAATTCCCCAATGGCCTTTGCCTGATACGGTCCCTCCCCGCCGCTGGTCTGCACGAGGACCGTCTCGAGGGGTGGGATGTCCGCGATCGTCGGAAGTTTGTATTCTCCTAAATGGCCGTTCAGGATCTGGCCGCCCTCGGACACCAACTCCTCCGTCACCGCCAGGCCGAGACCCGTCACAAATCCTCCGTCGATCTGGCCCTGATGCGCCAGCGGGTTGATGACGGTCCCCACATCATGGGCGGTGACCACCTTGATGCACCTTGACCTGACCGGTCTCCCGGTCCACTTCTACCTCAGCGACTTGCGCGCTGAAATACATGACGTCTTCTGGCTGAGGGGCATCGTGCTCGACGGTAATGGTCAGGGGAAGGTTGGCGCCGTCTTGAATCGCCTGCCGCATTTGCGCACACGCCTTCATCACCGCGTGACCTTCCGTGTAGGTGACTCTGCTGGCCCGCGGACCTTCGTCGAAGGGCGTGCTGTCGGTGTCGCCCTGACTCACCCGTACCCAGGATAGCGGGACGTCCATCTCGGTGGCCACGATCTGCTGCTCAATGGTGTGGGTACCCGTGCCGACATCCACCGTAGGACTGAGGACGGTGAAGGTGCCATCAGCCTCTGCGGTTAACACGGCCCCGGCAACGCCGCCCCCTATCTGACGGCCGAAGATCGCGACGCCCTTGCCACGGCCTGGCCCGGCCTTGGGCTCTCCCCAGTGGCCTGCTTCCAGAGCGGCTTCCAACACCTGCCGGACATCCGCCACACGTAGGGGCCGGCCCACGGCATCCTCCTCGCCCGGACCGACAAGGTTCATCCGCCTGAATGCAGCCGGGTCCATCCCCAGTTCCCTGGCCAGTAGGTCGGTATGGCACTCGAGGGCAAAGGTATATTGGTGCGCCCCAGGGGCTCGAAAGTACCCTCCTGGCGTGGTATTGGTATACACCTGGAGAAATTCGAAGGACGTGTTGGGAACTTTGTAGCCCCCGCCAACGTAGTGGGATGTGGAGAGAAATGATCTGGGCTTCATGGCTCCATAGGCTCCACTGGCGTGGACCGTTCGCACCTCGCGAGCGGTCAGACGCCCGTCGCGGGTCACTCCGGAACGAATCGTCACGACGGTAGGATGCGTGGGATTGCTGGCGGTGAGTTCTTCCCCATAGCTCAGCACGATCTTGACCGGACGCTGGGCCATCTTCGCCAGGAGGTAGGCGACGGGCAGGTCACGCGCGTCTCCCTTGCCCCCGAAATCGCCCCCTACCGAGACGACGTTCACCCGGATTTGCTGATCCCGTAGCCCCAGCGCTTGCGCCAGCTGCAAACGCGCCCGGAATGGGGCTTTGCTGGAACACCAGGCCTGGATCCGGCCGTCATTGTCGATAGATAGAACGCTGGTAAAGGGCTCCAGGTAGCCCTGGTGACGACTGGGGACAGAAAACGAGTGCTCCAGAATGACATCGGCCTGGCGAAAGCCCTCAACCACATCGCCTTTCGCCCAAGTCAGGCGCGTTTGACCGTTGTGCACGTCCTTCGCGAGCACGTCGAGAGGCGCTCCGGCGTACGACGCGACATCGTCATGGAGCAGAGGGGCTTCCGGTCGCATGGCTTCCATGGGGTCGAAGACCGCCGGCAGCACTTCGTAGTCGACGTCGATGCGCAAGAGCGCTTCTTCGGCGGCTTCGGGCGTCTCCGCCGCGACCGCGGCGACCCGGTCGCCGATGTAACGCACCCGGTCCCAGCACAGCACAGGCATGTCCCGAAGGACCTTCCCCATGAGATGACCAGGGGCGTCCTGTCCGGTCACCACGGCCTTGACGCCGGGGACACTCCAGGCTGCGGAGGCATCAATGCGACGGATGCGAGCGTGGGGATGAGGACTGCGCAGAATCTTGCCCCAAAGCATGCCCGGTATATCCACGTCGGCGGCGAAGCGCGTGCGTCCGGTGACTTTCTCCGGCCCGTGAATTTGGGAGACAGGGGCCCCTATAAGTGTTGCCTGCATGTCCATCTGACCATTCCTTTGGTTTGACCCCGCTCATCCTCACACAGGGCGCCGATGGCTCTAGCATCCCGTATGGTCAAATGACTCAAACCTGTTCTTACAGCAGAAATGATGACCAAGGCTGCCTCGGTCTCTGTACGCTTCCACTTTCCATGAGATGCCCAATGCCGCTAACAGACAGGGAATGTTGACCAGGTTAGGATGACTCATCTGCAACCGAGCCACCGTGGTACACCCGTGGGTGGAGATTCCTACGATTGCAAACGAGCGGCGCACAGACCACTACAAATGCTCTTCCCACCGCTGAGTTCTGGGATTGAACGGCGCTCCCCGCTGACCTGACACGGGATCTTCCCCATCACTATACGCCCATTGGTGGGCATTGCAATGCAGGCACGCCAACGCCACGTTCACCATCCCCGTCCGGCCACCTCGCGCACATCTGGGTGATGACCCGATGCTGTCCGAGGACATCTCCCTTGGTGACCCCCTCGAACTGGCGTTTGTGGAGCGTGTGCATGGCTTCATAGCCCTGCATCGTCCGCATCATGCCGTTCGCCCGGCTGATGGCGGATGGCACCGCCGCATGACCCGATGGGACTTCGCCATCAGTATTAGTTGTGCGGACAATAGTTGTGATATGATGGAACTGTCGACTCCTGTCCCAAGGTACGACAACACTCTTCACGCATCCTCACATGGAGGTGCACTCATGCCGATTGGCGGCCCTGACTGGCTCGCGTTAACGCCCGAACCGACCTTGGAGCCCGAGCTCCCCATCTGCGACCCGCATCACCACCTGTGGGAATTTCGACCTGAACCCGTGTCCTACCAACGGTACCTGCTGTCTGACCTCGCAGCGGATATTCATAGTGGGCACCACGTACGTTCGACAGTATTTATCGAGGTCAAAGCGCGGTACCGGGCGGACGGACCGGAGGAGATGCGTCCAGTAGGGGAAGTCGAATTTGTCGAGGCGCTGGCGGCGGAAAGCGCCCGTGGGACATATGGTCGGGCCCAGGTGGCCGCCGCCATTATTGGCTATGCCGATTTGAAACGGGGCGAGCGGGTGGCTCCAGTGCTGGAAGCGATGCAGGAGGCCAGCCCCGCTCGGTTCCGTGGCATCCGGCATTCGGTCGGGTGGGATCCGAGCCCAGAGCTGGTGAACCGGGACATCGAAGGTGTGCTGTCCAGCGACCAGTACCGAGCAGGCGCCCGGGTGTTGGCGGGCATGGGACTGTGCCTGGAGACGTCGCTGTACCACCCCCAGTTGGCAGAGTTGGCCACGTTCGCCAGGGCAGTGCCCGATCTCACCATCATCTTGAACCATATTGGTGGCCTGGTTCGGATCGGCTCATACGCCAACCGGGACGACGATGTGCTGCCCGCATGGCGGAGGGGCATTGCGGCCGTGGCGGCATGTCCCAATGTCTTCATCAAGCTCGGCGGTGTCGGACAGCACCGCTTCGGCTTCGACTGGCATGCCCGCGCACAGCCGATCGGCTCGGAGGAGCTCGCTGCGGCGCTGGCCCCCTTGATGCAGTATTGTATCGAGCAGTTCGGCCCCGACCGATGCATGTTCGAAAGCAATTTCCCGGTCGACAAGGTCTCGTACTCCTACAATGTCGTCTACAATGCCTTCAAACGGCTGTCCAAAGGCTACTTGGCTGCCGAGCGCGCCGCCCTGTTCCATGACACCGCCGCCCGTGTCTACCGGATTGACCTCTAACCCTCCACGCGCGGCACGGTCGTGACGTCCATCGGCCTTGCCAAATTCACGAGGGGGTCGCTGATTCTTCTTGGTCAACATGTGCTTGATCATCTTCGCTTCATGGTTGGCGTTGGGCATCCGCTGGCATCTCCTGACCATTGGTCGCCGGCGCGACGTCAGGCTGAACGCGCCATGGCCGTATATCTAGCCGTCTGCCAGGGATTTTCCTCGAGTTGCCTCTCGGTCCAGCCCCAGCTGAGCCACGCTCAAGACGACCAACGAAGACACCACCTTATGTGATCTGTCTGGACCTAGTGCTCCTCATGCTCCTCAATGATGCCCTCTGGCCGCAGCGACGGGCGACGCGATGGATGAAGAGACGGCGTGAGCTGAGCCTCCTCACACTCGTGCGGCACTTTCAGGCGTGAGCCGAGCGGTGGAGGCCGGCTCTCTTGCAGTCGGAGATCGAGTTGCGCCGCTTGCTCCAACGCGCCTGTGCCACGGCAGAACGGTTGGTGCTCAACGCCTCGAGAAAACGATGGACCACGGCACAACGCCTGCGTGAGAGTTTGACCAAACCAAACGAAGCGGTCGCATTCATGGACGCTGTCAACGCTTAGCTTCATGCCTATGCCCTCAATGGCCGATGTCTTGGGAAGATTGGCGGCCGTAGCCAAGGTCTTCCGCTGATCTGTGGCCTCATCAATCCACGCATGGCCGATCAATGCTCGCATGCGTTGGTCTGCCAGGATGCGTGATCGTCAGGGACGCGAGACGAGGGAAGGCAGCGTGGGCATGTTTTCAGTTGATCATGAGCCACGCCTCATGGCTGCGGTACCGCTCGCCGATGGCCACGATGAGGGCCGCTGCCTCAACAGTCCGCACGATCATAACCCCATGGAGAGCCGGTGCGACACACCCACACGCGTCTGCGGGGCGTCGATCCGGCGCTCGATTAGGTATCGTACGCTCCTACCATCAGCTGTGTGATCCTCGCCCGCATCACCCTCTACGAACGCGACCGTGTACTCGATCGACCGACATGAGCTCACCACGCGGCCCGTGCCCACCTGTATCCCACAATAATCATTTATTATGATATAATATTATCAATAATAATTTTATATGATCATCACTGAGAGAGGAGCGTGGAGTATGCGCGCATCGATGCCAAGGACCTCAGGCTCGTGGACACGTCAGCCGCTTGGGACCCTGTGGAAAATGGGGGGGCTCGCCGGTGACTATTGGGCTCCGCCCCAGATGACGCTCGTGCCGGCCTCGACACAGTTTGGCCGACTGGAACATGATTACGGGCCGCTCGCCTTGCTCTTGACCGTGTCGTTCCGCAACGACAGCGCACGGCCTATTTGGCTCCATTCGATAGCCATTAAAGATGCCGGCACCTGGTACCAGCCCATGCCATTCCTGGGCGATCGGGTGCACCTCCTCTCCCCCCAGCATCAGCATGACCTGCCGCTGCCGCGGACCCAGAGTCTCCTGACGGCCCCTTACATTCCGGCCTCGGCCGTCGCCGAACGCTTTGCGCTCTTCCGCCTGCCGGAACGCTGGGACCGCTGGCCCACGCACCTGCAGGTCACCGCCAAGGCCACCTTTGTGCGCCGGCGGGCCAGACGCCTGGTCGTGACCCTGACCAATCCCACCTGATCGCGCACGACCAGACACGTCTCCTCCCTTCTCACCCACCCCGCCGATCGAGGAGATGAGACCTGGGCGTGTGAGGGACGATCAGGCATCCCCGTCACGGTCATGACCGATGAGACCGGCACGGAAGGTGCTTCGTCAAGGGCATACGAGACAGGCAGGCGGTGAGATGGGCTACAGACAGGTCCTCCGCAGCAGACGCATGAGAGGGTCAAGCGGTCGATCCGCTGTTAATAGGGGGTTGACAGCGCGTGGGGGTCTCAGTACAGTTTTTATCAGCACGTGAGGTGATGGCGCTTCGTACCACGATCGAAGCCACCTTCAGTCTCACAGCGGTGGTTGCCTTCACCGCCGTCCCCCCGTGAGGCTCAACATCAGATGAGGGGGGAGCTACCACGATGATAGAAGATTCGATCATCAGGCAAATCTTCGATGGTTGGGCCGCTTCCGAAAACCATCTCTGTGGCGATCACCTCCAGCGTCCATTGCCGAGCTTTCACGATGTCAAGGACGTGTTCGAACAGGTCTTTCTCGCGAGCCTCAAATGTGAAGAAGGACGGCCCATTCGCTGTTCTTTTGTCTTGGCCTCTCCAAGCGACATCGACGATCCATCGCATCAGTACAACAAAGACTTTCGTCGGTTTGTGACCCCTCTCCCATTGACCGCCGACTCGATCGCCAAACTCGCGCCCGCCTTCGACCCGCTGCTTTCTTCAATCGCCGTCTGCCGAGATGCCGCGATGAGAACCCTTCACTGCTGGGGAATCTTCAACTATTCCCCTCCAGTACACCGCTTGAACGAGCCCTCCCCCGCCCCCGTCGAGGAACTGTGGTGCCGCCCGGACCTGTTCACGTTGACGACACGCAATCCTGGCTCCATTCAGGTCTCACGCATGAATTCTAACATTGGTTGGTTTACCGATGGCGATTTCGTGCCCGCGGTTCCCACGCCCTTTACCTCCAAGTCTCTGGGAAACCATTTGATGGAGCCCTTAAAGTCTACGAGTCTGTGGCAAGAGTACGGCACGTATTATTGGCAGTGCTATCGCGCGGCGTTAGAAGTGCTGCTGTTCGAGTCGGCCTCACGGGGGCATGGGGCCATTATCATTTTACTGGCGAGTGGAGACACCGTGATTCCTGAGCATATCCTCTCGGACGCGTACCACTTAGAAGCCGTGATGCCCTTGCGCACGCACCTGGAGACGATGCTCGAAGCGCAGAGACGCCACCACAGCTCCTCTGGCACATTACTCCTTGAACATCTGCAACGGCTGGCTCAGCTGTCAACGGTCGATGGCGCGTTGATCCTCACGCGGGAACTCGAATTAGTCGCGTTCGGAGCCAAGCTGCACGTCCCGAATAAATGGACAGGCCAGACGTTAGAGGGTCCAGACGGGTCTGGGTATACGAGCGGGAAGCCATTTCCGGCTCAGCGATACGGTGTGCGTCACAATTCAGCGATGAACTTTGCCGCCCAATGCGAAGGCAGTACTGCCTTCGTCATCTCTCAAGACGGTCCTATACGGGCATTCATTCGGTTGAATGACGAGACGGTGCTGTACTGGCCAGATTGCACGGTTTCAATGTTTGTCTAATAGGGTCTGATCTCGCATGACGACGCTACGAATTCCGTTTCAATCTGGTCTTAGGTCGCGTTGCCGTGATGAAGACCCCAGGTCTGACGGGGTCGATGGCGCAAACACTCCCGACGGGCCGTGAGACGCAAGGCCGGTTGCACAGCGGCTGCTTGAGCCAGACCTGCTGGCTGCAACCTCACATGCGTATAGGCTGGGACATCCGTTATAGTCTCTCTCGATCTCCACGAATCCGCCTGACTCAGACCATGGTCACAGCTGACACGGATGACACGACTTTTGGGAAACTGTTGAGGAGAGGAGATAGGGGGGACTGTGCCACTCCCTGCAGGGAGCCATACGAGGCCATATCCGCGTACCACCTCATGGTCGCCGCCACGCGGTTGACAGGTCGGGATAGCTGCCTTACAGTTGAGAGAATGCGCCCGTGCATCTGAGAGGTGGAGGTTGTTTATTGATACCATGAGCGCCGACGAGAGGAGACCAGGGTATGGTTGAAGTCTATGGGGCTGACTGGTGTGGGGATACGCAGCGGACGCGCCGACATCTGGACAGCCTGGGGGTCGCGTACCACTATATCAATGTGGAGCAAGACCAGCAGGCGTCCGCATGGGTGAAGCAGCAGAACGACGGCAAGGAGCGGAAGCCGACGGTCAAGATTGGAGAGCAGGTGTTGGCGGAGCCCAGTGACCCAGAGTTAGAGCATGCACTGCGACAAGAGGGACTGATCCCTTGAGGGTTCCAGAAGAGTCGCAGCATCGAACAGGGTGGGCAGCGCTGGAGCTGTTGCCTTCGCCTTGGACTTTTTCGACGCTTTCTCAGGTTTGGGCGCTCGTGGTGGCGTGCTGACTCGCCGTGCAACCATCTCCATGTCGAGCCCCTGCCGGTGGATGTCGAAACCGTCATGTCGACGAAGATCGTTCACCCCCACCGTCAACTGGAACGGGAACGCTTCCGGCAGTCGGAGGAACTGCTGCGCCTCGATCTCGTCGGCGGCAGCTTGCGCCCAGCAGCGCTTCGAGCAACCACAGTTGGAGCGACGAAGATGCCGTTCGGTGTTTGTTGGTCAGCAGGAAATGTCCCTTCGCTCTTCGTGGACCGCAGGACTTCCCAATCCACCAGGGTCGTGATGAGCTTCTGGGCCGCTTCCTTGCTGGTGGCCCGGTCGCCCCAGGTCGTCAGCGATCCGGGTCCTGCACCTGGGCGGTGGTGAAATCGTCCTGGAGCGCCAGCAGCCGACCGACGACCTCGGCAGCATCCCGGAAGAACGGGTACGCCAGGGCCGTCATGCCCCAATGGAGCCAGATGCCGCTCTTGCCCGGTGATACGTGGGCAAGAGCGCCACGGCCCGATCCCGCAGGGCGACTCGCTTCTGGGGAATGCCGCTCCAGATTCGCAAGACTGATTCCAATCGCCTTAGCCCTAGATTCCTTGCCGGGCAGGTCTTCTGTCGAGTGCGTGATCGAGGAATTGCCGGAGTTCCGCCTCGTCGGTCGTCTGCACGAGCCGATCCAGCACGGCGTCCAGCCAGACCCGCTTGATCTTCTGGGAGAATGCCGACGACCTTCCTCATGCGTCCTCTCTGGTGATCGCCACGAACGGAACCATGACTTCTTCCAGGGCGATGCCGCCGTGGGCAACAATCTCGTCACCCTCATCGGTGAACGCCTTGAGGTCGCCCGCCAGCAGAACGTGACGGGCCGGAGGCAGGCCGTAGTTCGGCCAGCGCATCGATTCGGGGAACTTGGTGGCCACCTCATCACGGAACTCAGGACGGTCGTAGACCCTGACTCGCTTCCCTCTCGTTTCGACCAGGACGCCTTCTCTCGGGATTGCCGATGCCCGTCGCCGTGACGTTGCCGTGGTCGGCGGTCAGATAGACGGCGAAGCCCTCATGCATGGAGGCGGGCCAGCAAGCTGTTGCAGATGGCCTTGCGAAGCCCACAGGCGCACCTGGTTGTGCATCCCTGCGGTCTGCATCTGCATCCCGTGCATGATATCATCGACCTTGTTCCACACGATCCCAAGGATCGACAGCCGAGGATTCGCCAGGGCTGTCTCCAGCTTCGGGTCGTCAGGCCCTTCCAGGTTCGTGACCAGTTCGACCCCAGCCCGCTGAACGCCCTGGTCTTCCCAAAACCGCAGCCAGTGTGCCCTCTCCTTCGAGGTCGTCTCCAAGGAGTCGGGGAAGTACAGCGGCGGCTCGCCGGCGAAGATCGACTGGCGGGTGACGGAAGTGAGGGTCGGCACCCAGGCAAAGGCCGTCGATTCCTGGAAGCGCCACGCCTTATCGCAGGCTTTCAAGGTTCTTCCGCAGCAAGAGCCACTGATCGAAGGCCAGGCCGTCCAGCACGAGCAGGGCGATCTTGGCGAGCTTCTTCCGTGTCCGCTCGACGGCCATGAAGCGGGAAATCTGATGGACCATGACCGGCTGCTGGTGGTACGGCAGATTGTGCAGCGAGCCGTAGCGCTGCATCATCCACTGGCCGAAGGCGTCCTCCGACCTTCGCCTGCAAATCGGCTCCAGGCCGTTCGGTCGGCGGCGTCCAGCGCCTCGTCCCACTCCCAGCGCAGCACGACCAGTTCCGCCCAGCGTTGGGCCGCTTGCTGCCATTCCCGGTGCGACACGTCGGCGCTGGGAAGTTCTGTCTCGAACTTCTGTCGCAGATCCTCGAAACCGGCGCAGGGCGTCGGCCTTGGGATCGTGGACCACGCCCGTCCGCACCCAGGCGGGCAACTTGGCCACGTTCTCCTGTTCGACCGGCGTCAGCGAACCATCGAGGAAGAACGTGTCGATGTAGGCCCGCACGTCCTCGTGGCTGAATGGAACCCGGCTTTGCTGGCCCTGGTCACTCGAGGGAGGCAAGGAAGCGTTTCCATTCGTCTTGCAGGAACCGCAGAAACTTCTCCCGGCTGGGCAGAATGTCGGCCAGCGGCCACGTCGCGAACGTGGCGTCTTTCGTCAGGCTCTCCAGCAGGTAGTCGACCAGGAAGTCGGGCAGGCGCACCTTGCGGGAGTGCAGCGACAGCAGCACCTTCAGCAGATCGACCGGCGTCTTGATGAGCTTCGGCACGATGCCGAAGCAGTGCATCAGCACGAACGTCTTTGGTTTCCCGCTCGGTCAACTGATCGCCGTCGTGCTTCTGGTACGCCTCGTCCACGGCGTCCAGGTACGCGCGGTCCAGCCCGGCGATCACCGGGTAGTTCAGCTTCGGGAACAACTGGTGCAGGGCAAACGTCAGTGGCCGTGCCGGCCTTCAGCAGATCGAACGGCAGCTTGTTCAACTGCTGCTCGGCGGAACGCAGGACCACCACCAAGTCGGTCTTCTGGCCCTTGTCCCACAGGCTGCGGTACTGCGACTCGTAGGCGAAGCGGAAGGCAATCGCATCATCGAAGGGGATCAGATCGAAGCCACGGTCCCGAATGGCCGACAACATCCCTTCCTCGGTGAGCAATCCGTCCGGGTCGGCCACCAAGGTCAGCCGGGAAATCTTCGGCTGGAAGTTCTTCAGGATCGTGTCACGCCAGTTAGCCATTCCCTGCCTCCACCCGCAAGAGAATGACCGGCTGAAGTTCGGGCAGGACGTGCTCCCGCTTGCGCAGTTCGGCTGCCCAGACCCGCTCCTCTTCGTCCAGCCGCTTGAGACGATGCTGCCGGACTTCGGGCAGGCCGATCCGCTGCAGGGCGTCACGTCGCACCTGGAAGGCGTACTGGCCCTTCTCCTGTTCTCGCTTCAAGCGCTGCTGGTGCCGGGCGTGAAGTTCGTGGAAAGCGTCCTCGCCCTGGCGTTCGGCTTCGGACCGCAGACGACGGAAGACCGCTTCGACTTCAGCAGCCGTCTTGGTGCCCACCTGTTCGACTTCGGGTCGGTCTTCCAGCAGGCGTCCCAAATGTGCCGGGCCGTGGGAACAGGATGCGTCCGTCGTCGTGGTGGAAGATCGGGAATGATCTTCACGTCCCGGAGCGACTGATGGTCGAGGGCGATGCGCCACAGCGACCAGTAGCCGACGACCTCGGCGGGCAAGCTCGCAAACGCGCACGCAGGGAATCGGCTCGGTGACGACGACACGGGGCAACTGTTGTACGAGGCGACGAATCCGGGCGTCTTCCAGGCTGACGTGCGGCAGCCCTCGGTCCTGGGCCTCCCGGCTGTGGAACGACACCCGCTCCATCCGGCTGCCATCGGGCCACTCCAGGGTGTAGCTGAACAAGTCCCGCTGCACCTTGCCGCCTTCGCATCGCAGGTACGCCGTCGCCATCCGTTCGACCCAAAACGGCAACGGGTGGCTGCTCAACTGCTGGGCCAGCGTCGGGTCCAGCACGGTTTCGCCGTAGTACGACCGCCCGGCGATTTCCTGCTGCGCCTGTTCCCGCACGTCCTGCGATCAGCCGGTCGATGTTCTTCTCGATGTCACCGGGATTGAGGATGGCCTGGGCGTACAGCTTCTCGAAGATGGCCCCGCTCTCGGCGGAATCCAGCACGTCCTGCGTCTTGTCCACGCCGAACTCATCGAGGATCGTCGCCAGCTTCTCTTCCAGGACTTCCTGCACCCGCAGTTCCACGCTGTCCTCGAAGATCAGGTTGAACGCCTTCACCGGGAGCTTCTGGCCGATACGGTCCACCCGCCCGATGCGCTGCTCGATCCGCATCGGGTTCCAGGGCAGATCGTAGTTGATGACGACGTGGGCGAATTGCAGGTTCAGACCTTCGCCACCGGCGTCGGTCGAGACGAGAATCCGGGCCTTCTCGGCGAACTGCCGCTGGACTCGCCGCCGTTCCTCCAGGTCCATCGAGCCGTTGAGGCAGACGACCGAGAAGCCGTGCTGCTCCAGGAAGTCCCGCAGCATCGTTCTGCGTCGGCGACGAACTCGGTGAAGATCAGGTACTTCAACTCCGGGTTGTTCTCGTCCCGCTGGTTCTCGTACAGGATGTCGAGCAGGGTTTCGGCCCGTGCGTCCGGCCCCTGCGCCTGACAGCGCCGGGCCAGATCGAGCAGCAGCTTGCACTTCCTCTTTCTCGTTCTGCAGCCCCGCCAGCCGGATCGCCAGCAGTTCTTCCAACTGCTCCTGGCTGTCCTGCTCGTCCAGATTGGTTTCGGGCGGTTCCTCGTCGGTGGCCGTGAGGTTGGTGGCTTGCAGCGCTTCGAGACGGCGCTCCAGCGCCGAGGCAATGGCCTGCGTGCTGCTGGTGACGAGCCGCTGCATCAGGATCATCAGGAAGCCGAGGTACTGGCGGTTCTGCCGCATCGCCTGGTTGTAGCCCAGGCGCACGTACTCCGTGACCGATTCGTACAGGTGCTTCTGGAGCTGTGTGCTTCTCTTCCCAGCGGACGGGCATGAGCTTGGTCAGCCGGGGCAGAAAGAGCGGATCGCCCCGGTCATTGATGGCCCGCCGCTTCTCCGTGCGGATCACGAAGGGGACGACCTTCTCCCTGCGGATCGACCCAGCGGCAATGAACTCGTCCCGGTCCAGCAGGGCCATGAGCCGCTGGAAGGCAGTCGGTCTTGCCCTGGTGCGGGGTGGCCGACAGCAGCAGCAGATACGGGGCGGCTTCGGCCAGGGCTTTGCCGAGGCGGTAGCGGGCGACCTGTTCGGTGCTGCCGCCGAGCCGGTGGGCTTCGTCGCAGATAATCAAATCCCAGCCGGCGTCGATCAGGTCGCCGAGGCGTTCCTGGTTGTAGCGCTTCCAGCTTCTCACGGGACCAGCCTCGCCGCCGTTCGACCGGCTTGATCGAATCGA
This sequence comes from uncultured Nitrospinota bacterium, assembly GCA_963707985.1. GTDB lineage: Bacteria > Tectomicrobia > Entotheonellia > J063 > CAVPRW01 > CAVPRW01. The sequence goes on from CAVPRW010000035.1 coordinate 81,512, forward strand.
CGGGGCAGACGACCTGATCGAACTGCCGCCAGACGTTCTCGGCGCCGGTGAGATTGCGCCACAACGAGAACTCACTCGGCGTCAGCAGCCGGAACTCCTCGCCGAAATGGGTCTGCATTTCCTGCACCCACTGCGTCACGAGGCCCTTGGGGGCGACGACCAGTACCCGCTTCACCAGCCCACGCAGCTTCAGTTCCCGGAAGATCAGCCCGGCTTCGATGGTCTTGCCCAGGCCGACTTCATCGGCCAGCAGGTACCGGATGCGGTCGCCGGTCATCGCACGGGTCAGGGCGTATAGCTGGTGCGGCAGCGGGATGACGCCTGCTTCGAGCGGGGCCAGCAGCACGTCCTGGGTCAAGGCGTCGGCGATCCGAGCGGCGGCGACGGCGTAGGTGATGCGGTCGAGGCCGGTCGTCTTCGTCGGTTGAGCGGGAGCCAGCGACTCGGCGGGAACTCGCTCGACCGTGGCCAGCCGGGGAATCCAGACCTGATAGACGGTGTGGTTCCAGACGGTTTCTACGTCAAGGATGCGCACGGACTCCCCGTGGGCCGCACTGAAGGCCCAGGAGCCGATGGGGAAGGCTGTCAGGTTGATTGTTGCCGGTTGGGTCATGAGTGTTCCTGGCCGCCATTGCGCTGGACTGCGCTCGAATTGTCCTCTTCCGCCGTATTCCGCCTTTCCCACGCCATGACCACAAAGCCAGGCACCGCTGGCAATTCCGGCAGTGTAGCAAACCACGTCAGGGCCGAGGCATACTCCCGCTGGATGTCAATAAGCACATCAGTATCGAGGAGATACACAGGCTATTCCTGTACTCGCCTTTCCGCCTTGTGACGGAGTTGACGCGCGTGCGCTGGGCTATCGACGATATCAGGCCGCATCCCAATGACCCCCTCGCGTTGCCAATAGGCGACCAGTTCTGCCCCGGTGGTTGGTACGGGACCGACCAGAGACCGCGTAGAGAGGAGACGCAGGACGTACGCAGACAGCGGCAGGCCTAACTGGGCAGCTTCTGTTGCCAATTCGTTTTCCAATTCTTGTGGTAAGTTAAGTGTGATACTCATGGACAGTTTCCTTGTCTGACCTCAGACTGCCATCTCCTGTGCTTACCGCCAATAGGCACTCGCCAAGTGTACGATTCTTTGGTACGTGAGACAACCCAGAGCGCTGGCCTAACGTCACACTATAACCCACAATGACTTCCTCATTCTCCGATGAGCAACCAAGCCGTAATCCACTGTCTGACAAGGTCTTGAAGGAGTACCGGGAACCCGGAAGTGTGCATGAGGAAGCGATGGCTTCCTTATTCTTCCTTTCCCCACGCAATGACCACACTCCGTCAGGTCGTGACCGATGCGAGATGGTGCGGCGTATCCCCCCGCCTGAATCCGGACGACGGTGCCTGCCGGCTTATGATCGTCATTGCCTTGGACTTCCTCCGACTTCCTTCGGCTTCCTTCGACTGGTGAACACAGGCTAGCCGGACAACACTAGCCACCATCGGGAATGAGGCCCGCGTCCGCTGCTGGCGACAAGTCCCACGTTGCGCAGCAAAGTCATGTCATTGCGCACAGCGCGTTCCGAGATGGACTCGTGCAAATGCTCGAAAACCTCTCGAAAAGGGTGTGGTCTGCCGTCGGCAAGGAATTGAAGGATGCGCCGTTGCCGGTCAGTCAGATCGTGGCTCACCCGCAACGGCGGCGCGTATGCACTCGGCAGGAACCGCACCACCACGGCGCCGGCCTGCTCCTCGAACTCGGGTTCCGGCTGACCCGCGGCCACACACCAGTCCACAATCTTTTGCGTACCTCGGCCCCACTGTTCAATCAGCCCACGCCGGAAGAAAACCTCGGCGATCAACGGGTTGCGGGGGAAGGAAACGTGGTTCCGCTTCAGGTCGTCCACCGTGATGTCCGCAGGCAACAACCCCGCACTGATGATTTCCAGCCGATCATCGAAAATGGCGACGTTCACCGCTCCACCTGGAATCGTGTAATCTCGATGACACAGCGCATTGACGAGTGCTTCCCGCAACGCCAATGGCGGATACAGCAAGGTCCACGTCAGCGACCGTGTACCCCTCGGCCACCTGCCGTTCCCACCGCCCCTGGGCGTTCGCCCGTGCCAGGAGCCGGCGTTGGTATTCCGTTTGCGGCATCCGGGAAGTCGTGTTCCCGATCCGCAGGTATGGTCTGCCGTCGAACGTGTAGGGGCCGTCCGTGCGAAGCGTCGTTTCCAGTATCAGGACTTCCTTGGTCCCGGACACAGGAATGCGGCTCTGTGCGATCCATACGGGCGGTTCCAGCTTGCGGATCGCATTGGCCACTTCCTGAAACGTGGCGTCCGTGGTGTCTTGGCCTTGAATCTTGCCCGCATTGGTGACACCGAAGAGGACTTTGCCGCCCGACCCATTTAGGAAGCCGCAGAGCGTCACCATCCCGCCCTGCAACTCACCGGTGGTCTTCTTGAACTCGACGTGTTCCCACTCGCCCTTGCTCTCGGCGATCAGGCGTTGCAGTTCGGTCAGTGTCATGATGCCGGGTGCGGTCATGCAGTGCCTTCCTACTCGCCGGTGCGCATGAGGGCGTTGTCGAAGTACATGAGCAGTGCCGGGTCTTCCTGAATCACCGCATCCGGGACTCGCTTGGCCATCTGCACGATGGTCGTGTAGTCCTGCTTCTGCCAGCATTCCTTGAAGCCAGCCCGCAGCGCCTCGGTGCGGACCACTTTGAGCTTGCCCTTTGAATCGAGGTACTGCTGGAACTCTTTCATCAACGCCCGGTGACGAAGTTGCTCAAGATCGCTTTCCTTTCTTGGATCAGGAACTCGCCATCTACCGTCGCCATCCTCAACGAAGTTCTGTTCGAGTATCGTCTGAAGCTCCAGAGGCTTTTCGTACTTCTCCCACACTCGCTGCGCTTCGCTCATGTACAGAGGTTGCAAGTCCTTGTACTTCTGCGCCTTTTCGGACAATTCACGACGTACCCATTGAATAGCCCCTTTCTCATCGCTAATGAAGAGTTCAAGTTGCTCGACTCCTTTCGCTTCGAGCCGCCCCCGATCATAGGTGCTTGCTTGTTCTGGCAGGAAGTACATCCCTTCTCTCTCTGGAAACTTCTGCTTAAGGCCGAGATAGAACTCGGATGCAGTCATTGGAACGGAAGAACCTCGTTGAACGTGGAATGCAACCATGCGGTCGAACAACAGATGTTGCTGTCTCTCGGCGAGGATTTCAACCTTTTCTCCTTTGACACTGAAAACTGGTAAGTGCGTGAAGTGTTGACGAATAAACTCCCAGGCCACGTCCTCCGAGCCTGCCTTCAGCCGAATATTCTCCTCCAGCGCAACGTCTGGCTTGTATGCGGAGATAATCAAGTCCTTTTGCACTGCGCCAGCAGCCGTTTGCTGCTTCATCGTAAGCTGCTTCTTGTCAAATACCCGAACATCTCCAACGACAAATCCCGCCTGCTCAAGAGCGATCTGAATCGACATCCACACCGCATTGTGCGAATTATGGAATTCGACCGTCATCCACCGACCGGGCTTCAAAACCCGATACGCTTCTTGGAAGGCGGAAGACATCAGGTCGTGGTACTCTGAAAGGCCCTTATTCTGGCTCTTGCTGACGATGGCTTCGGAAGACTGATTGGTGAATACACCAAACCATGCTTCCCACATGAAATTTAGTTCTGAGTAAACGATATTTCCGCCGAAGGGCGGATCGGTGAAGATGTAATCGACAGACTCATCAGAAAGAAGTAGCTGGGTGGCTGAGGAGGTCGAAATTGCCACCGGGGAATTGCCACTTCGACTTCGGCTCATCTTTGCAATCTTGCCTTTCAAGGCATACCACGGCGCTACTTCAGAACGAACCTGCGCAATGTACAAGAATCCTTTCAGGTAGCGATTGACCTGCGAGTAACTGCTAGCGAAGTATCGGTTGAGCCGGGTATGTCCGACACCAACCGACTGTAGCCACCATCGCAAGCGTGGCTGAAGGTCTGCGGGAGCCTTGTTGACTCTCCATTGTAGCCAAGCAACTGCACGAAGCGAACGTCGGTAGTAGAACTGATGAAAGTGTGTGATTCCAAGATGGTATCCCGCCCTGTGCATATCTCCCCACGATGCGTTGTCGGTGTGCATCATCCGTACCAAGGGGACCGGATGCGGAATAGGCTCTTTGACAATTCGGTCGAGAATCTCCATGTCGGCTTTGTCGGGTTCCTTCCGCCTGACTTCTTTGCCTACTCGATAAACCACGAGCGCCAACGTCTCCTTCTGTTTTGTGGCTGTGGCCTGAAGGAGATCATCAAAATAAGTCTCTTTGACTCGGCTGTAATTGTCACGATTGTTTACCGAGCCGCACGACGGACACTTCATGTCCTTATCAGCGCTCTTGTGACCCGTCTCTTCATCAACGCCTTCATCCCAAAAAACGATTTGATGTCCACAATCGGGACAGGCGAATACATCAGACCACACATAGTAGTCTACGGGTGCGGGTTTCTTTGAGGCTGAGTCACGGGTCGTGAACATCCAGCCGCACTCTTCTTGAAACTCACCCAGGATGAGGTTGCATTCACGTTCAAACGCCACTTCGTCGCACCCAGCGTTGTAGTTCGCAGCGATGTGTGTTGCTGCGGGGGCGAGATCAACCAGAAACGCAAGCCGCTCTCCCACTTGATGCTTCGGCAATGTCGGAGAGAGTTCACGGACGAAAGCGGGGTCAGCGCAGGCTTGTAGCGCCAGTCCCATCATCCCTGTTCCACAGAAAAGATCGAGAACCACATCCCCTGGTTGCGTGTAGTGCAGAAGAAACCGTGCGATGGCCCGGTAGGGAACCTTAGTATGGTAAGTGTGGACGTTGTAGAAATGTTCTCCCTTTCCTTCGGTGATGTCCGCAGCAAAAGGAGGCAGAGTTGCTACGGCATTTGTCCGAGAGCGGCCAATGTGTGTCTTGGTCCATACCGAAAGCACTTCCTCAAGAAACGGATTCGGGCAGGCCGTGTAATACGGTGGGTCGGACATCGCCAGAATGTCCTCGTCCTCGCCGATGGGGAAGCCTTCGATCTTGCGAAACGCCGGGTCTTTCAGCTTCTCACGCAGCTTCTCCGTGAAGTACGTCGCGCCGTGCCTCGTCGTTCGGGAACGTCATCCCCAGGCACTCGACCGACCCTTGGGTGGCCATGTCATTCTCGGCTTCAAACAGGTCTTGCTTCGTTTTCTTCGCCATATCGAGTATGCCTTTACTGGGTTAGCCTTCCAGGAGAATCTTCTTGCGTGCGATCCGCTCGATCTCGGCGGCGTCGATGCTGCCGTCAGCGCCGTCCTCGGACGTGATGACCCGGTCGAGATAGCCGTTGTCCTCGTACCACTGCCGCTTGCGGTCCCACGCTTCCCGGTACGACGGGACCGACAGCATCCCCAGGTGTTCCCAATAGAACGTGTCGCCCTCGTAGCTCACCGTGAAGTCCGGCAGCTTGAAGTCGTTCGGGTCGTCCTTGGACGCGAGCTTCTGCTCGTACTCGTAGCTGATGCCCAGGCTCGTCAGCATGTCGGCGACGATGACCTCGGACTTCGAGCGGACCATGATCCCTCGGTGTGCGAGCGGGTGCGGTGGATCAGGTGTGCGGCGTAGTAGCGGTCCACCGATTCGGGCCGCACGGCCAGCACGAACATATTCGTGTTCCGCAGCAGCGTGTCGGAACACTGCGGGTTGCGGAGCTTTTCCAGAACCGTCGTGTCCCGCTCGATCAGCAGCACCATCTTCTGCCGGAAGCGGGTCAGGCCGGTGTACAGCAACTCCCGTGAAAGCGTCGAGGCGTTCTTGGGCAGGATCAGGAACACGATGTCGAAGTCGCTGCCCTGCGACTTGTGGACCGTCAGGGCGTAGGCCAGTTCCAGTTCGCCATCGACATTGGGCCGAGGGTAGTAGTAGGACGACAACGGCTGCGTCGAGAACTGGACCTTCATCGAGTCGGCCCTGTCGCCTTTCCCTTCGGAGGTCTGCACCACGAGGCCGATCTCGCCGTTGGCGACGTAATCCAAGCCCCTTGCCCTTCGGGATAGGACGTCTTCCGGCAGTTGATCGCCTGCATCACCTTGTCGGTCCAGACGATCTCCTGCTCGCCGAACGGCTTGATGCCCTTCCGCTTCGAGTGGTTGAGCATCCCGCCCCGGTACTTCGCCTGAATCTTGCGGTTGATCTCGGTCGTGCCGAACTCATGGTTGCGCACCGGGCTGAGAATTTGCCAACGCTCGGCCAGCACCGGGTCGTTGTGCTTCGAGTCGTCAGCGAGTCCGAGGCTGGCGTTGAACGGAATGTACGCCTTCTTGTCGTCGGTCAGCTTCAGGTGCTTCTTCATCGCGGCGGCAAGCTGTTGCTCCAGTTGGCTGCCGTCCCGCCAGTAGCGGACCTCCAGATCGCCGCCGACGTCCTCACGGGCGACACGGGAGAGCATGTCGTCGTCGCCGGGCGACGTGTCGTCGCGCAGGTAGCCGTCCGCCAACTGCAGGGCCTGGCTGTCGTGGTCTTCGTGTCTGGCCCGCTCCATCAGCCGGGCCAAGCACTTCTTTCGCTCGTCGTCGGCTTCGAGCCAAGCGATGATGTCCACGAACGGGCGACCGGGACCGATGGGCGGCAACTGGTTCGGGTCGCCGACCAGGATCAGGCGATTCACCTTGTTCAAGTCCAAGCGCCCGGAACAGCACGCCGAGCAGGTCCATCGGGATCATCGACGCTTCGTCGATGATGACGGTCGGTGCGCCGTGCTGATCGCCGCCCTGGAGCTTGAGGGCGAAGTTCTCCGGGTTGAGCCATTTGTGCCGCATCAAGAACTGGTGGATCGTGTAGGCGTCCCGCACGCTGCCGTCGTCCCGCTTGGTGCGGTCCATCAGCCGCACACGGGCCTTGCCGGTCGGAGCCAGGAGCAGGATGGGCCGCTTGCCTTCGAGTTCTTCCAGCCCGTTGAGGAAGACCTTCAGCACCGAGGTCTTGCCGGTCCCGGCCCGACCGCACAGCACGCTGAAGCGGCCTTCGTAGAGCTTGGCCAGCGCCTCGGCCTTTTCCTTCCTGGCCCGTTCTTCGACTTCGGGCGGCAGCTTGGAGCCGCTTCTTGCCGAACTCATCCAGCAGCAGCTTCTCCCAACTCCACCCGGCCTTGGGCGGCGAGTTCTTGGCCTTCGTGCGCCGGGGCAGGCGGTTGCTGACTTCCCGCTCCAGTTCGGAGAGCCACTTCAGCGCCATCGTCGGCGGATCGCCGTCCACCCGGAAGTCGAGCGCTTCCTGGTAGAAGCTGGCTTGGCCCAGCACCAAGTCCCGATCAGGCCGACAGGCCCGGCGCTCCGGGAACCGCTTCGTGATGCGGTTGACGGTTTCAGCGAAGGGGAGCAGCGTGTCGCCGTTTTGGGCCGCACCTTGCAGCACGGCGACGGCCACGCCACGGACCCGGCGGGGATCGTCCTGGGCGCAGATGTCGTCCTTGTCGATGAAAGCGGGCGGCAGCGCCTTCGGGCCGCATTCCCCGGTCGATGGTTTCGAGGGCGATCAGGTCCGATACGCCGTCGCCCTGGTCCATCTCCGAGAGCAGGTAGGGATTGGCGACCAGTTGCTCGTCGGTGGCGCTGATGCCACAACCCGATCGCTTGTCCGGGTTGGCGACCCGCTCCACCTGCGCCGGCGACAACTCAAAGCGGACCAGCAGCGAGAGCAGCTGGCGGCGTGGCTCCTTGTACGCCGTCCAGCGTTCACCGGCCTGCTTGAGCGCCTTGGCGTACTGCTTCTGCTCGCACTTGCGGCGACCTTCGAGGATGGCCAGGACATATTCCCAGGCGTTGTCGCCCTTGTTGAGCAACGGCAGCAAGACTTGTCGCTGGAAGGCCGTGCCGGACTCACAGCCGAGGTACTGCAGCACACTGCCGATGCCGGGGAATGGGCCACGGTTTTGCCAGACTTCGGAGAGCACGTCGTTGAGCCAGACGAGATGCCGATCCCAATCGCCGGGGACTTTGTCCTCGTCCTTGACCGCCTGGACTGATTGCAGCAGCCGCTCCAGCGCCCCCACCGCCATGTCGTCGCCGAGATGCTCGCCGACGTAGGAGAAGTTCAGCATCGCCCCTTCGGGGACGAGGCAGAGGATGTTCTTCGGGTCGTGACCGGCCTTGAGGTATTCGTGATAGGGGAGCCGGAAGCCCTGGTTCTCGAAGTCGTGCGTGATGCAGCGGGACCAGATCGGGTACTGGTCCGGGTACTTCGGCAGTTTGGTCCCGAAGAAGAGCTGCGGGCCGATCTGCGAGATGCGGCTGACGCCCAGCAGAATGCGGTTCAGGCTTTCATCGAGCGGGTTGCCGTGGTTGCAGTAGAAGAAGATGAGCGACTTGTCCTTCTCCAGCTTGCCCCAAAAGTTGCGCAGCAGTGCGATCTGCCGGTCGGGTTCAAAGACCCAGCCGAACTCCTTGTCCTTCGTGTCCGACGTCCCGGATGTCGAGCTTTTCGTCCTCGCAGATGATGCGGAAGTTTTCCTCTCGCATCCAGCGGTACGGCGAGGGGCAGACGGAGTACGGCGGGATGTCCTCGCGCACCGAGGGCAACTGACGGAATTCGAGCGGGTCGTTGTGCGTGATCGTGTAGCCACGGGGCGAGAACGCAATCGGGTCACGGGAACATGGCGGCTGCCAGCCGTCGAGTTCGGCCAGCGGCAGGCCCGCCGCCTCATCCTCGCGGTCGTCGTCTCGACCGTCCCGGATGTGCTGCTGCACGATGCAATAGGCGTTCTTGCTGGGGTGGTCGCAGATGTGACCATCCCAGGCCCGGTCGTGCCAAACCAGGCGTGTGGACAGGTGCGTGGTCACGACTGCCCTCCCGGAGTTCTCGCCACGGTCGATGACGCAGACGAACTTTGGCCGGTTCCTTGCCACGGGTGATCTTCTGCAACGAATTCCTCGAACCGGGTCTGAATCTGCTCGACCGTGCAAGGAGCGCCGCCGTCGCTCAGGGCGTCGAGCAGTTCGGCGGGCTTGACGGAGATGGCGATCAGACCAGACAACGCCGTTTGCATCCCCTGCACCAGATCGTTGCTGATTTTTTCGGGCAGTTTCTTCGCCTTGAGGAAGCCGTTGACCGCCGTCTTCTGTTCCTCCGGCAGCAGCTTGATGCTTTTCTTGGCGGTGGGATCGTCCAGGTTCTCCAGCAGCGTCTTGGTCCAGTTCTCCAGCAGCGTGTCAAGCTGCTGGTCGATCTGCTCGAGGACGGCCACACCGCTGGCGCCCAGGTTCTCCTCCTGCGGGCGGAAGTTGCAGTGCGGACAGATCGGCGAGGCGTCCAGGTCGTCCTTGACCAGCGTGAAGCACGTCTGCAGCTTCGCCAGCCGTGATCTGAAGATCGGTGAGGCTGGAATGCGGCAGCAGCGACACGCCGGCCAGCTTCTTCAGGCTTTCGAGCCGGGGGTCTTTGAGCAGTTCCTTCTTCTTGCCGTCTTCGTTGACTCCGAGCCGGGCCTTCTTGTGCAGGTTGAAGTAGGCCGTCGGTAGTCGTCCTTCACCTTCTGAAGCGCCCGGTTGATCTTCTGGCGGAAGTCGGCGGCGCTGCGGGCGCTGGGGTCCATCAGCTTGGCCCGCCATTCGCTGCGCATTGTCTCCATCTGCGTTCGCCACGGGTCTTGCGGCGGCAGCACGGCGGCGGCGGTCCCCAGGTAGCCGGTCAGCGCCGTCAACTCCTGCACCAGCCCGTTCAGGTCTTCGATCTGCTTGATGAGATCGAGGGTGGCAGCCTGCCCCTGAATCTCCAACACGCTCTTGGAGAAGTTCTTCAGCTTGCCGGGCGTGTTGAACGCTTGCAGCCCTTCGAGGAAGCTCTTCAGGTCATCGAGTTTCTGCCGCTGATGCTCCCGGTCTTCGGCAGGGATCAGTTCGCTGCCCCAGCAGGGCAGGCCGGTCTGAACGTGCTGGGCGACCGTGACGACCTTCTCGGTCAGTTCGTTGGCCTTCGAGCGAAGTTGCTTGACCGCTTCGTCGTGCGTGTTCTCGTTGCGGATCAGCCCCTCGGCCAGCCCCAGCAACTCGAACAGGGCGACCAACTCGGCCAGCGGCAGGCCCTTGGGCTTCTCGACGTGCTTGAACGCCACGCAGTTGTTCCACGCGGCGTCTTCGTCGCTTCGCCCAGGTTGGCGGCGTCGAGCTTCTTGCCCGCCACGCTCAGGGTGATGTTGCCGTTCTGCACCAGCGAGGCCAGGACGATCAGCAGGAATTCCGGCTCAAGCTGGTACTGGCACTCCCGCTCCACGTCGTTCTTGACGGTGATGAGTTCCTTGCGGTTGACGACTTGGCCGGGCGGCTTCGCCTCCAGCTTCTCCAGCACGACCTTGGCGTAGCGGGACTGGTGCGGCTTCAGCTTGTCGCCGTCGAGCAGTTCCAGGCCGTCGAGAACGGCGGTCGCCAGATTGTTCTTCACGCCACCCGCCAGCCAGCGAATCACGTCCTCGGTCGGCTGCTTGAGGTTGCTGGCAGTGAGCTTGACCGTGAACGTCGGGTACTCCGGGTAGCGGTCCTCGAACGAAGTCGCCAGACAGACCGAGCCGGTGAGTTCCAGGAGATCACGGACGGCGGCGTCGCCCGTGCGGTGGCCCTTCAGCCACTCGACCATTTTCTTCGGCACGCCCTGGTGGACGACCTCGAACGAGGTCAGCATGTTGGTCCGCAGCCAGGCCACCAGCGTCTTGAGGAAGCCGTCCGCTTTGTCCTCGTAGACCTTCTTCGTGCCGCTGCTGGCCGACGCCGCCATCTCACGAGCGCCAGCGTAGAGCCGCAGGGTGTCCTGGAACTGCTTGTCCCGGTGCGTCAGCTTGAAGAAGACCTCATCGGCGAGCTTCTGGTCCTCGAAGTGCGGCGGCTCGAACGGCTGGAGGAAGTAGAGGTAGAAGTCCCGTGGCGGCTGGGCCGTGGACCGCTCGTTGGGTGCGCCGAAGAACAGGTAGCCTCGGCGGGTGATCTTGTGTTCCCGCCACTCGATCTCGTGTTCCCAAATCTGGTAGCCCCGAACGTAGGGCGTCTGGTCGGCGCACTCCAGCACACGGGTCAGGGCGTCGAAGTAGTATTGGTCGAGTTGCGAGTCGGAGAGCGTGTCGGCCTTGTCCTGGATTTTGGCGTCGTGGTCGATGGTCTTTTGAAGGTCCAGGTAATACTGGTCGTTCTCCGTGTTGTGCGTGATGAACTGCCCGCTCATCGTCTTCATGATTTCCTTGAGGCAGGCTTCCACGGTGGTCCGCAGGAAATCGCTGGTCTTCTCCGGGATCGGGGCGAACAGGCACAGGCCGTTCTGAAGCTCTTCGGCGGTCGGGCCGATCTTGGCCCGGATGTCGTCGGTGGTCAGGCGGTGGATCGACAGGCCGTGGATGATCCGCATCGGCCATCGGCTGAAGCGCCGGGCGGGTGAAGGCCTGCTGGATGCGGTTCTCGACCACCTTGCTCACGTCGATCACTTCCCGGATTTCCGGGACGGACCGCAGCACGGCATTGCCCTGAAGAACGTCCCAATACGAGTCGTAGCTGATCAGGCCCGGCTCGTCCTGCGGCACGTCGTTGTTGAGGCAGCGCTTGATCTCGGCGCTCAGGGTCTTCAGCACTTCCCGCTTTTCGGCGATGGAGATCGCCTCGAAGACTTCCAGGTAGGTCGGGTGGACCGGGAAAGAGCCGCACGAACTCTTCGAGCCGTTCGGCCATGCCGCCGTAGAGCGGCGTGAACTTCTGAAGGTGTTCCCGAATCTTGGCCTTCTGCTCATCGGTCTTGGTCAGCAGCCGCTCCGAGACGACGTAGGCCACGTCCTGCCGGACGATGCGAAGCTGCTCGAAGCGGTCCTTCACCCGGCGCAGGCTCTCGGCGACGAACTGGAACTTCGGGTTGTCGAACAGGCTCTCCTGCAAGCCCGGCAATGAAGCGGAAGCGGATCAGCTTGCAGACCTCGCCGATCTCCCGCAGGAAGCCCAGGTCGAGGATCAGGTCGTGCTGCTTGCGGGACCGGAGGTAGTCGAGCAGTTCGTCCACGACCAGGAGCAGGCCGTGGTCGGGGTACTTCTCGTTGAACTGCGCCATCATGTTGGACAGGTCGTCCTTGTTGCTGTCCACCTGATCGTCGGCGGGGAAGGTGAAGGACAGTCCTTCGTTCGCCATGAAGTCTTCGAGCCTGCCGCAGATGATGTTGCGCAGACTCTTCTTCGTGGCCGGGATTTCCAGGCGAACGACCTTGAACTTCCCGGAGATCGCCTTCGCCGCCTTCGCCACGTCCTTGTCCTTGACGACCTTCGCCATGTCGGGATGTTCGGCCAGCCCGGAGATGAGCGACAGCAAGTGGCTCTTACCCGTGCCGTAGTTGCCGACGATGAGGACGCCCTTGTTGTCGGCGGGCGTCTCGAATTGCAGGTTGGGGATCACCAGATTCGCACAATTGCTCGGCCATGCGCTTCGAGATCACGAACGTCTGGACGAGTTGCCGGACGGCGGCGGGCGAATCCGCCTGCTCAAGCTGGATGACGGACTCGATTGGCTCGAACTTGACCAGATCGCTGTATTTCATGGCGACGTTGATCTCCTTCAGATTGTTCGACCGATGCCGACCGGTGATGACGACGGCTTCGATCTGCTTGAACTGAACGAACTCAGGATGGCCAGGCTCGGCGTAGGTCAGGGTTCCATCCCGGAAGCTGCCGTTCCACGAGGCGACGAAGGTGCGGTTGCGGCTCGACACCTGGAGCAGACGCAGCGGTTCGACCTCCAGGCTCGGGTCGAACAGAATCTCCAGGTTGTCCAGCAGCACCACGTCGCCGGGTCGGCGGCGATCACTTCCTTAAGCAGTCGCTCGACCTGTCGCGACCGCTGGGTGCGGGTCAGTTCGAGCATCCTCTTACTGAGCTCGAGATTGACGTTCAGCAGAGGAAAGCCGTTCTCCTGCGCCACGGATTGCAGCACGGCCGTTTTACCCGAACCGGATGGAGCCACGAGAAGGACGAGTCGGAAATACTGGCCCGCGGCCTGACGAATGGCTTCTTGCAGGTTTGTCGCCTGACTCGGCATGAAATCCACCCCCTGAGCCATCGATTGAAAGAGCGTGCCACTGCGCAGCTGCCAAGCAGCCTGTTGACATCGCGCTGTCGGTCGGCCTACGTTGTGTCGGTACGGATTGTGGACCTACGCGGGTCGGTCAGCCGAACCGCTCCAGCCGAAAGGCTTTCCTGTGCCCCTTGAAAGAAGTGTTTTGTTGACTGTAAACTGCAATCAGTGTACGATCTTCCTATGAAATACACAAGCAGGAAACCGCTCATGCCATTCGGGCAAACGATTCGAACACTCCGCAAGGCCAAGAACCTGACATTGCGTGACCTGGCCTCGAAGGTCAAGGTGACGTTCACCTATCTTTCAAAGATCGAAAACGAGAAGCTCGATTTTGGCGACTACCCCAGCGAAGCGGTCATCCGAAAGCTCGCCCAAGCCCTCGATGCCGACCAAGACGAGCTGCTGCTTTTGGCCGGGAAAATTCCCGACGCCATCAGAAAGCGAGTACTCCAACGACCCGATGTCTTTCGCAAGCTCGCAAAGCTGGATGATGAGAGGCTGGATCGGGTGCTGGCTGTTCTGGATGATGAGGTCACCAACTGATGACGCTGAACCGCGGGTGCCTCTCGGACAACTGGCAATGAGTCATCACGAGCATATCGCAAGCCAGCTTTGGGGGGTGGATTGCCAGCTTTCTCGTCCATCAACGGTAGAAGACTGCTCCGAATGCCCGATGGAGCGCTGTGCGTCGGGCAACTTGGCCCCATTCTCCAGCGCGGTGGCGCGGATCCATTAGGCGTTCTCAGGATGAAGAGTCAGCCCATCCCGCTTAACCCCTTTCGAGTCACTCGCCATAGGTGAGCAACCGATTCATTGATCCGGCGCAGCGTGGCCAGGTCATGGAAAAAGCAGAAAAAAAAACAGCCAGAAAAAAAATAGGAGGAGAAAGAAGAGAAAAAAATGAGAAAGAGGGGAATGAGGGAAGGAAAAAAAAAAGAAGAAAGAAAGAAAAAAAAAAAGAAATAAGGAAAAAAGAAAAAATAAAAAAAAAAAAAAAAAAATAATAAGAATGAAGATAAAGAAAATAGAAAATATAGATGCGACGAATGAAGAAAATGAAAAAAGAAAATGGGAAATGAAGGAAGAAGAAGGATAGAGATGAAAGATAAAATTAAGAGAAAAGAGGAAAGAAAGATAAAAAAGGAGAAAAAGGAATAAAGGGAGAAAGAGGAAAAAAAAAAAAAAATAAAAATAAAAATGATGGGGGGCATCGCTGTTTTCGGTGAGACGTGAACGCGGCGTCTCCGCCGCCCATGTGCCTCGACTGAGCCCCCCAAGGCGCATGGCCTTGCGGAGTCGCTGCGGTGGGAAGCCGCTTTAGGCGGGAATCGATCGATCCGGACGCGACGGTGTGCTCCTTCTTAGCCGTCGGTCCCAGACCTGTTGTATCTGTCACGACGTGCTTGCCATGCGTCTCATGCCACCGCCTCGCGCCGCGTCGGCGGCCGAAACTCCGGCATCACGCGCTCGGCGAAGAGCCTCAAGCTTTGCATCGTCTTCTCGTGCCCGTAATAGGGCGGATAATGGAGCAGGAGCGAGGTCAGCCTGGTTTGGTCGCGGAGCGCCTGGAGCTTGGCGATCACTGTCTCGGGTGAGCCGTGCACGAGCGTCGTGGCGGCGAGGGTGTCGTAGTTCAGAGTGTCGACGCGGCTCTTCTCCGAGACGGTGCCGAGATACCCCGAGGTCGCCGAACTCATGAAGTGGCTAATGTGACGCACGATGCCCGCTTCGGTGTCGCGCTTGGCCGCCGCATCGGTCTCCGCCACGTAGACCCAGCGCGCCACGTCGACCTTGCCGCACGCCGGATTCCGGTCGAGGGGCGGCGGGGCCTCTTTGATGTGCTCCCGGTAGAAGTCGACCTGCCGCGCCAGCGTCTCGACCGATGGTAGGGTGGAGAGCATGAGACCGAAGCCGTGCCGCGCTGCATACGCCATCGAGCGCTCCGTGCCGGCAGCCATGAAGAGCGGCGGGTGAGGCTGCTGGACGCTGACGGGGAAGAGTTCGTACTCGCCTTCGATCGTTGAACGGAAGTACGTCCCCTGATGCGTGACGCGACGCGTGTGCAAGAGCTCGAGGATGAGCTCGATCGCCTCTTCCTGCGTGTCGTGACGGGCTTCGAACTGGCGCCCGAAGCCAGCGAACTCGTACGGCCGGTAGCCCGAACCCAGCCCGATCATGACGCGCCCACCCGATAGGATGTCGACGAAGGCCATATTTTCAACCACGCGCACGGGCTCGTAGAGCGGCACCGTCACCACCGCGGTGCCGAGCCGGATGCGTGAGGTCTTGGCGGCCAGGTAGCCCAGGTACGTGAACACGTCGGGCATGATGCCGTACTGGTTCGAGAAGTGATGCTCGGCGACCCAAGCCGTGTCGTAGCCGAGCGCGTCCGCCGCCTGAATCTCCGCCGTCACCCGGGCGTGGACGTCCCGGTGCGGGTAGGGCTCGCGGGCGTGGTCAGGGTGCGACGTGAACAGGATGCCGAATTCCATGCCGTCTCCTCTCTGCGGCGCTTGTCAGACGCCGGCCCTTTGCCAACACTCTCGCGTCACGTTCACTGTGAGGCGGCGGAACGTGCGGGCCGGTCGGGACGACCTCCGCGACCTTTGCCTATCGTTACAGGATGCGTGGGGCTCTGGGCCGTCGTCTGCACGACCGCGTTGCCCGGGCGTTGTGGCCTGCATCAACTGCGTCAGCATCTCCTTGACGCCTGTGGGTCATGAAGCCGGCTCACGCATGAGGACCCCTCGTCTATGGTGCGCGTGAGGGCTGGGTCAGAATCGCCACGCATTGCTGCACTGCCGACGCGGCTTTGGCGCGCAACTCCGCGTCATCGTTGTGACTGATCGGATGCGGAATCACCGCGAACGGGAGGCCGGGCGTGCCCGATACGTGGGCCATCGCCTGTGCGGTCGGCACGAACCGATCGGTGATGATCGCGGTCGCCGCAATCCCCGTGTTCTCGACCACGATGGCATCGTGCATACTGCACGACGAGCAGCTGCCTCAATCACCCACGGCGGAGATGACGGCCGTCGCATGACGCCAGAGCGGCGATGACCTCGGCGGGCGCCGGCCGCGTGAAATCAGGTTTCTTGAGACGAAGGACGTGAGCGACGCCATACTGGGAGCGCAGCATCTCCTCCACATGGTCGAGCAGCTCCCGGACACGGATCTTCCCGTTGTCTAAGAGCCCAATCGTCGCACCGGCTGGCGACGGCAGCGCTGGGCGTGACATTCACCGGTGGATCGAGCACGCGAGGCATGTCACCTTTCAGTGGCGGACTCAATCGCCTGCGTGACGGCTTGCGCCTTGGACCAGACCGGGGGGATCGGCCCGAACCCGCCCGCGGACCGCCGGCGGCCACACTAACAAGTCACCGGCGACGCAGGCCGTGAATTCCTGGTCGGGCCACGACCATGCACGATATCGGCCTTGCCGACCGTGGCCCAGTCGCGCCGGAAGACCCGGGCGGAGCGGTAGATGTACGCGGACGCAGACTTCTGCCAGCCTGCGGCTACAGATCTCGCAATTGCTTCGGAATGACCAGCGCGTAGCTCCCGGACCAGACGGAATACGTCAGCATGTTGTGTCGCATGTCCGCTGCAAAGGTCTCCAGAATGTCCTCCGGCGCGTCGGTCCATTCATTCATCACCTGCCGTGGCGCTTCACACGCCAGGACGGTCACCGCCGAGCGGCCGGCTGGCACGCCGCGCTCCTGTGCGAGCGGGATCCACGGGCTATCGTCTTCATCTTCCGCCAGGCAAAACGTGAATTTGCCCGGATGGCCGAGCGTCGAACGGTCGACCTGTCCCGGAACGTACCCCAGCACGTTGATGAAGACCAACCGCACCGCCCGTCCGATCGTGGCATTGGCCCGGTTGCCTTGGCCCAAGGCGTTATGGGTCGCGTTCATGCCGATGGCCGTGCGCACGGGACCATTGACCACGATGAACGGCGCACTGCCCCCTGTACTGGCGCTGCTGCCGTGCAGATTAAAGCGCTCGTGGCACATGGCGCGCAGGATGGCCACCACGACCGGCAGATACATGGGCAGGCATCCCGCCATGACGGCGTTGATGGCGACTTTCTCGGCCGTGATGGACCGCTGCTGCACCGGTTCGATCCCCACGAGATCTCCGGGTGACAGGTCGGCCGCCCGGAGGCAGGCGAGGACGCTCTCCTCGGTAGGTGCGACAATCGGTAGGCCATCCGTCCACCCACGTTGTTGATAGTATTCATTCACCTCGAGCGCGTCGGCCATCTCATAGGTGGTCGACCGCAGGGCGGATGCCAGCAGAGCCATCGGCGTCTCCTCGGTGTCCATGACGATGCGTCTTGAACGTCTCTACACGGCTCTGGGGCTCGATCCGCCGCCGTGTCTGCCACATCCCGGCGCGACTGCCGGACCTGCGCTGATCATACCACCGTTTGGGGTCGAGTGCAGCCGCCCCGTTCGGGACGCCTGCCCACCGCGGCAGGTCATGCTGGCAGGCGCCCATGCACCCCTGCTCGTGACCGTCACTCAGAGAAGAAGGTCGACGTACCGCCCCGACAGGCGTCAAGGATGTCTTCTCGAAGGTGACCCTCGTGAGCATTTCTCCATGATGACCGGGAAGCCTCCAGGTCGTCTATCGTCTCACGCGCTCCTCACCACAAGTGCCCAAGCGCAAGGCTTCAGAGATGAGTTCTTCGCAGCCCACGGAACACAGGCATGAAAATCGAACTTTCAAGGCAACTGCCTTCCCCTAGCGCCGCAACCACTGCTGTGTCAGCTCCAACACGCGTTCGACGTCCCTGGGCGTGTTGTAGACGTGCAAGGAAAAGCGCAGGACGCCACGGCGGATCGACAGGCGGACATCGTGGTCATGGAGGAACGTGTAGAGCTGGTTGAAGCGTTCGTCCTCGGTGCCGTAGTGGCTGCTGCCCAACTCGCCCACCGCGACGATGTGGGCCAGATGCGGCCCCGGGGCACCGCCGCAGACGGGCAGACCGAGATCGAGAAATCCTTGCGCTAGCTGGTGCGATAGGCCGAGCACATGGCGCTCGATGGCCTGGATCTCATAAGCCAGCAACTGGGCCATCGACGCATCCGCGGCGGCGCAGCCGAGGAAGTTGTAGTTGCCGAGGTCGAACCGCCTGGCGGCCGGCATCAGCGTATAGTCATCGCTGCCCAGCGCCGCTTCGTGCGCATCACCTAAATCGACGCTGAAACGCGCCAGATAGGCCGGCTGCATCCGTTCCGCCCAGGCCCGGCGGCAATAGAGGAAGCCCATGCCGTAGAGCCCCAACAGGCCCTTCTGGGTCGAGACCGCCAGCCCGTCGATCTGCGAGGTCGCCACGTCGGTGGAGAGTACACCGCATGATTGCGCGGCATCGACCATGAAGAACACGCCGCGCTCGCGACAGGCACGGCCCAAACGGTCAACTTCCGTTCGAAAGCCGGGCGCAAAGGTCACCGTCGAGGCGGTCACCACGCGCGTGCGCGCGTCGATCCGACCGACCATCTCATCGATGGGGATATGGTCCCCTCGGGGGGACACCAGGCGTACCTCAACTCCCCGGCCGCGTAGGTTCAACCAGCAATAGACATTGTTCGGGTGCTCCAGTTCCGGGCACAGCACCACATTGTCGCCCGCTTGCCAGGGCATGCCGGCCGCTACGATATTGAGGCCCTCGGAGACGTTCTTGGTCAGGGCCACCTCATCCGTATGGGCATTGATGAGCTGGGCGAAGCGACTGCGTGTGCGCTCGACCAGTGCGAAGTACTCGTCCTTCTGCGCCGAGCCCAGCATGCGGTCGTCGAGGTGGGTATCGAGCGCGGTGCGCACGGCACGGGAAATCACCCCCCGCGCGGCGACGTCCATGTAGGTGAGCTGCTCGGTGGCTGGAAACTCGCGCCAGGCCTCGGCGACGGGACTGGTGGAAGATTCGGATACGGCTATGCGGGTGTGTGCCATCGATAGACCTCCTGGACGTGTTCGACGGAAAGGCGTTCCTCGCGCAGGTCGGGCTCGATCGGTCATAGACCAGGGGCTCGACTGCCCCACGATGACCGTCGGGGCAGTGGTGGTCGTGGGGAGCTGATGATCGTGGTACGTGCCTGTCGTCAGCTGCGCCAGCACGAGGTCGGTGAACGTGCCGCCGGAATCAATGCCGATCCAGATGTTTTGTATAAGGTTGTTTTCAAATACCCCGACAGAGGGATGGACTGCTGCTCCGTGTCAGCTCTACCTCCCGCCCTCGCTCGGTGCTCACCGTGTGGCCGGGGGGACAAGGGGTCTTACCGTTGGGCGAGCATACCATAAGGGTAAAACGGTGTGCAATGACGAGGCGCTTCCACGGACAGGCTCCTCACGCACGGCCCTGCCGCCCTATCGGCTTCGCCCAAAGCTATGGTATGATACGGACGGCACCAGGACGGCGTGGCTCACGACGCCAGACCTGTGGCCCGGATGAGGTCTACGAGCCGGAGAGGAGGAGGACATGGCCGATATGCAATTCGGGTTGATGCTCAGGGCCCAGTTCCCGCCCGGGGACGACATGCAAGCGCACTTTCGCGAGTTGGTCGAGCAGGCAAGGCTGGCGAATAGGCTAGGCTATGCCAGCCTCACCACTGGTATGCATTACAGCAGCACCCCCTGGCAGGGTTTTCAGCAGTTTCCCTTCCTGTCCCGCCTGATGGCAGAGGCGCCCGATCTGCGCGTCAACTTTGGCCTTGTGCTCCTGTCGCTCCACAAGCCACTGGATATCGCCGAACAGCTGGCCACGATTGATGTGATGAGTGGTGGCAAGGTGATCTTTGGCGCCGCCCTGGGCTATCGCGAGGTGGAGTATCTCGCGTTCGGCACCACCCAGAAAGCGCGTGTCAAACGCTTCGAGGAAAATCTCGAAGCCATCAAACGCCTGTGGACCGAGGACGTCGTGGACATGGTAGGCTCTCATTTCATCCTGAAAGGCGCTTCAGTTCCGACCAGGCCGGTGCAACAGCCACATCCCCCTATCTGGATTGGCGCCAATGCTGATCCAGCCATCCAGCGCGCCGCTCGCCTTGGCGATTGCTGGTACGTGAACCCGCATAATCGCCTCGACACCATCGTGCGGCAGGTGGAGGTGTATACGCGAGCGCTCGAGAGCTACGGCAAGCCGTTCCCGAAGGAATTTCCGGCGCGTCGCGAGGTCTTCGTCGCCCGGTCGCGAGACGAGGCTATACGGCTCTGTGCGCCGTTCCTTGGGGCCAAATACCAGGCCTACGAACAGTGGGGGCAGAGTAAGGTGATGCCCGCGGGGGATAACAACCTCGGGGTTGATTTTGACGAATTGATCAAGGATCGCTTTCTGCTAGGGTCGCCGGACGAGGTGGCCGAGCAGATGCTGGCGCTGCACCGGACTACGGGCATCAATCACCTAATCATGAGTGTGCAATGGCCCGGTATGGCGCAAAGTCTGGTGCTCGACGAGCTGCATATGCTGAGCCGAGGAGGTCTTCCCGAAGGTGCGACAGGGCTGAGACGCCATGCCTGACGCCGAGTCACGGATACCCGATCGGGCAGGCACCCGCGAGGCCATCTCAATTCACGTCTCGTTGCCTTGTCTGGCGGGAGGATCGTGTGGGCACGCCATCCCAGTCCTTTGGGGTCATTGAACGCCGGATGCCAACGGTCGATGCTCTCGAAAAAGTCATCGGAACGGCGATGAGACGCCGGCAGGAGTCTGGCCTTCCTCCCACGCCGTCCTGGTATGGGCCGTCTACCACGGCCGGAACGGCCGCAGGTGCGTGGTCGGGGTATGCCACGTGTGCGCCAGGGCTTGCAAGATGCCGTCCAACTCCTCCATCTCGGCGGCCGAGAGGTGCCAGTCCGCCGCCCTGGCGTTGGCGGTGATTTGCTCCGGGGTGGTGGCGCCGGCGATGACACTGCTCACCTGGGGATGGGCCAGTAACCAGGCGAAGGCCAGTTCCACCAGCGGGCGGGAACGCACGGCAGCAAAGGCCTCCAGCTTGTCCAAGACGTCGAAATTCTCCGCCGTGAGGATGGTCGAGGCGCGTTGCGTCTGGACGGCGAACCGTGTGCCGATCCCCGGCTGCTGGCCCCGCCGGTATTTGCCCGTGAGAAAGCCGCTGGCCAGCGGGAAATAGGGAAGAATCCCCACATGATAGCGCGTGCAACACGGCAGAAGCTCTTTCTCAACGGCGCGTTTAAGCATACTGTACTCGGGCTCCACACTGACCAGCGGTTCGAGCCCCAGGGCCCTGGCTGTGCCCATAGCTTCAGCCACTTGCCAGGCGGCAAAATTGGAACAGCCGACGTAGCGGACCTTCCCTTGTTGCACCAGATGGTCCATGGTGCGAAGGGTTTCTTCCAAGGGGGTAAAGGGGTCGTAGTAGTGGATCTGGTACAGGTCGAGGTAATCCGTCTGGAGTTGCTGCAGACTGCGGTCGATGTGCTCCAGGATGTGTTTACGTGAGCCCCCGTGCATGTTGGGACCCTCGCCCATGTTGGACCCCACTTTGGTGGCCAGCAGGACCTGGCCACGGTGGCCGTGCAACGCCTTACCGATGAAGGCTTCTGCCTGACCCTCCCCATAGGTGTTGGAGGTCTCGATGAAGTTAATGCCCACCTCAACCGCCTGGCGTAAGACACGTTCGGCGGCGGCATAATCCAGACGTGGGCCGAAATTATTCGTGCCCAACCCAATGACGGAAACCTGGAGGCCCGAGTGTCCCAACCGACGATATTCCATCCCTGACTCCTCGTGGATGCACGTGTACGCAGGAAGCAGATACCGCCAGAGCCTAGTCACCACCCTCGTCCACGGGTGCTGCAACAATGGCCGCCCGCAGCCGCGGCACGATCTCCTGGCTCACGCGTATGCACTCCTCTACGTGAGGGAAACCCGACAGGATGAACTCATCGATGCCCAGACGCCAATAGGTGAGGAGTTCGTCGGTCACCTGTTGCGGCGTGCCGACAATGGCGGTCCCGCAGTTGACCCGGACCGTGGACAGGCCATTCCAGAGATGGGCACCTATACGATGCTGGGCCACACGCATCGCCTGGGCCTGCTGTCCCACCATCGGCGTACCGACCATGACGGCCTGGCGCTGCTGCACGACGTGCGGATCCGCATGGGCAATCAGGCTCTCGGCCGCGGACCAGGCGGCATCCGAGTTGTCGCCTATCACCAGGTGTGTACGCAACCCAAACCTGACCGTGCGACCACACGCCTGGGCCTGCGCCGTGACCCGCTCAATCCGCGCGGCGATCTGTTCTAGTGGCTCAATCCACATCAAGTACACATCGGCGTGCCGCGCTGCCAGAGACTCGGCACGTGGCGAGGCACCCCCCTGATAGAAACGCGGTGTGCCAACAGGTGGCGGGGAGCAGCGGGCGCCGTGCAGGGTGATGTAGGTCCCATTGAAATCGGTCAGCTTTCCCGTCCACAGCGCTCGACAAGCCTGCATGAACTCTTCAGCCTGTGCATAACGCCCCGCGTGGTCGATTGCGACCCCCAGACGTTCGAAGTCTCCCGGAATCCCCCCAGGCACGATGTTGATATCCACCCGGCCATGGCTGATCTGATCCAGCGTCGCGATCATCTTCGCCATCAGTCCGGCGGCGATGAACCCCGGCCGGATGGCAATGAGGAAGCGAATCCGGCTCGTGACCGCGGCCAGGGCCGTGGCCATGGTCCAGGTCTCCGCCAACGGCGCGCCTTCATCAAAGAGTCCATTGACAAAGCGGGTGGGGATCAGCAGGGAAGAGAATCCTAACCTCTCCGCCGTCTGCACGATCTCGCGTAAGTAGTCAAAGGTTGGGGGTCGTTCCGCCTGTATGGTCCCTAAGTGAACCCCGTCCCCATCAATGGGAATAAACCAATCGAACCTCGGTTCTGGACGTGCGGCACTCATAAGGTTGGCTCCTCGTGCCGACGATCACCCGTGTCAGGCACCGGTATGTCACGTTCTGATATCACCATATATAGGACGGGCGTAAGACACCTATCGTATCACATACAGTCGGATACTGTTGGCGAACCGATTTCAATGCTTTAAGGCTGACCTTTCGGCGCGGGATTTTCTAGGCTCTTGATCTTCAAAGATGCGGTATACGAGGTACAATTTCCGGCTCTTCGGGGTTCGCCTACAGTATCCAGTCGTTCGTGAGACTGTATGGCAGCAGAGCCCGCCCATCACTCTTCCAGGTCACTCGCAGTGCCTCAGCGCCTCGAGTCCTCCACATCATCCCTGCTCTACTCGGAATGCTCCAGCGTCCCCACGCACGATGGTATAGCGATCCCCCTGGTTCGGATGGAACCTGTGACGTTGGACGTGATGGACGCGGGCGCCTTGGATCATTCCCCACCCACAGGCTGATCGTTCAGGTACGGATCTGCAGGGCACAAAATTCATGGTCGGGTGCCTGGGCTTCCGGCGCCATCTTTGGCTCACTCCAGAGGGTCTGGGACCTCCAGATCCCGGGGTCCAGGATGTTGTGAAAATTCTCGGGGCTTTCACAGTCGGCCCACATGTAATAGGGTTTGGTCCAACCGTGAGCGGTTGAGACCTCCAACACCAACATCGCCTTCGAGAGCTGTTTGATGGTGCGGTTCCTGAAAAAACGCTTCACGCTGGCATGAAAACAGTGATGCAGGCTAAAACTGAACACCACCACCGTGGGTATCTCCGAATCGAGGTAGTCGGTCGGGCGTGCGTCGACCCGCTCGATGGAGCCTTTCCGCAGCGTCCAATGGGTGGGGAATGGCGTACGCCCGATTTTTCTCGTGCAGTTCGCCCGAAAGTTGCGCCGCATGTAAGCACTGGGTTCGAGGCCTTCATACGTGATCTCGTCCACAGGCAGGCCGAGCCTGGTGCAGGCCATGACCAGGTCAACGGCGAGTGCCCCGGAGCCGGCGCCGATGTCGAGGATTTTCAGGGGGGTGCCGGTCTGTTTCACCTGGAGGACGTCTTCCGCCAACCGCACCTTGGCCAGGGCGAACTGGGGCAGCATGCGCTCCAGCAGCCGGTCATAATGCGTGGTGAAGAGGTTCGCTTCGCCGGTGGTGGGCGAGATGGCGCTGTAGTATTGAGTATTCAAGGCATCCCAGGTCTCGCGGTCAATATGGTCCCCCCACCCGGTTGTGATGTCATAACAGAGGTTGTGTTCGGCCCGCGAGGCGGTGGTGATCTTTCGACCGGACAGGGCCAAGTACCGGATGCAGTGGTCGTAGAGGTCGGTGACGTGGTACGCCCCGGATGCCGTGTCGTACGTCACAATGTCTTCATCGGGGACGAACAGTTTGTCGAAGGCCGTTTGTAACAGGAACAGCATGGCATAAAAACGGGCGTCCTCGGGTGCGAGTGCCGCGCCGTCCGCGGCCGAGCGTCCCCGAATCGAGGCGGAGAGGCCGTCGAGCACCTGGTCCCTGGCCGTCTCCTCGATCCGGCCTGGCAGTCCCTCCTTGATGCTGTTATCGACGAACAGGATTTGCGCCAGGAGCATGGCAACGCTGTTCATCTGCGCGTAGGCCGCACACGTGTGCTGACGGTGCCGGCGCATGACGGCGTATTGCGCCTGGGTTTTCATGGTGGTCAAGAGGGTATGCATAGTTGCGAAGTCAGGCGGCGTTAAGTGGCCCATGAGTGCCTTGTCCCTAAATGGCCGCAAGGCGTCGTCGGAGGGCCGTGCCACCAGCGTCTTGACATAATGCTGGTAGACGGCGCGCTCCTGTGCTCTCGGGCTGGTGGTGTCCCGAGGCAGGATGTCTTCCAGCGCCAGGCTGACCGTGGGAAAGCCATGGTCGGCGGTGAAAAAGGAGTCCATCAGGACATGCCCTCCTGAGGTGGGCGGATACGCCGCCATGAGAAGAGGAGACCCTCCAGCAGGGGCGCGGTGATCAGAGGCGTCATCACGACTAGCGTGACAATCTCTTCAAATATGCCAAGAGCTTGTCTGGAAAGTTCACGGTCATGCCATCAGCGCCGGCCTCAACGACCTGGCGCATCAGCGCTTCGTCGGTCACGCCCCACGCCCGCACCACGAATCCCTCTGCGTGCAGGCGGCGCACCAAGGCTGGGGTCACGGTGTTCGCCCATCGAGCGCCCACAGCTCCTCCAGAGTATGGCTCCCCACCGGTCCGGTGCCATTCGTCGTCCGGTCGACCGTATCATCGTGCATCACGATAACATGGCTGTCTCGAGTGAGGTCGACATCCAGCTCAAGATGGCGACACCCCAGGTCGAGTGCCAAATCAAAGGCTGCCAACGTATTCTCCGGGGCATAGGATGAGGCACCCCGATGGGCAATGACCATGAAGTCTGCAGTCGTCATTGGGCACACTCCCATGCCAGTGTCAGGTCAACATCGAGCCCTTGAGGGGATCGCTGCACTGTGTGATGCGAAAGCTGCCGTTGGACATACCTCCCAGATGAGGTTCATCGTGGCCTGCAGCTCGCCGAAGACCGCCGTGGTGCCAATGAACGGGATGATGAGGCCAACGACGGTGGCCAAGGTGCCCCCCTCGGGAATTGAGGTGGTGAGCATGTAGGTGACGAGTTCCCGGCCGCTAGGGACTATAAAGCTTTCGAGCTGGGCTTCGAGTTAGCTAGCCACCTGTGGCCGTCCGAGCACCAGCTCCACCACGCCGACGATGAGCAGGACCAGCGGCGCCAGGGAGAGCGCCGTAGAGGATCGTAGCGCTCCTGCGATAGCGATGTCGTCCACGGCCATGCCTCAGGCGTCAGGACGGCGAGCTGACGGTCGGCACACGGCCCCGCGTAAGCTTTCCTGCCAGGCATGCCTACTTGGGCACCGCCGTGGTCAGGGGTTGGCCTTTGTCGGCCAGATAGAAGGCCAGTATCTTCACCGCCGCCGTGGCGCTAGCGTTCTGGCCTTCGTGCACCTGCTGGGGCGGCTGCTGGAACGCGTCCCCCGGCTTGAAGGTGATCGCCGGCTTCCCCTCCATTGTCATGGACAGTGAACCTTCGAGGACATAGGCAATTTCTTGCCCCGCATGCCAATGCTTGCCTGTGGTCGCTCCAGGAGCAATCTCCGCGAAGACGACGACTGCCTCTTTCCCCTCCACCCCCGCCACGTCCGTGCGCAGGAGGATGGTGCGGGTGACCGGTTCCTGCTGGGCACTCAGACGCTGATGCCCCAACCCACCCATGATGAGTCCCAGAGCGAAGACCACGGCCATGGTGACACCTGTTCGCTTCATCGCGTCCTCCTGTCAGCGGCGGTCGATCCCGCTGCACGGTTCCTCTCTGCCTCGTGGACTATTGCCTCGACCCTATTCCTTCCTTCTACCTAACCCATGCACAGGAACGCTTGATCATACGCCAGCAGCCGGCGAAACACCACCCATGTGGCTGGATAGCGGAATAGAAATTTACGCGAGAATTTTATCTCTTTGATTTTGTTGTCGACGAAACTGATTGATCACACTACCCTGGCGTAAAAATCTGGTCGTCTGCCACCCAGGCCCATGTCACCGCTGTGGGAGTCTCGCGTTGCAGCGCAACGGCCATACCGCGGCCGGGCACCAAAAGTACCACTGTGTCACTCTCATCTCTTATGGCACGCTGGAGACCAAGGACGCCGCGCGAGGAGCCCAGCGTCAGCTCGTTGAGCGATTGCAGTGCGAGCGCTTGTCGCAACGGGCCATGGCGCATATGACTGGCCTGGGTCACCCCCCTATCGTGAAAATGCTCGATCAACGGTCGCGCACCTCATCGCCGCCCGGTTGACGCCCTTGGTTGCTGGATTGTGGATCGCCAATCCGAAAGCGCTGCCCGCATTGAGGTGCGCGATATGGCGAGCCAGCCCCCAGTGGGAGTCGTCGTTTTTGATTATTCACCCCGGTGCGTAGGAGTGTGGGGTTGCGACTCGCGGTGTGACACGGTTGCCCTTGTGCAAGGCCCTGGAGTCCCCGCTTTGCACTACAATTCCTGAGAGTGTTCAATTGCAGAGAGATATTAACCCTATTCATCTCTCTATCTCATTGATTTCTCAAGATAGTTGTTCTACCTATCTCTCTAGTTTTTAACACTCTTTTCGAGTCGTTCGTGCGCCTCGATGACTGGAAAGCGGGCCGCCAAGAGGGCAGCGGATTGGGTCGGTACCTAAGCCGCAAACTTGCTGATTTGCTCGGCGGCGAGATTACCCTGAAAAGCGAAGACGGTAGCGGGAGCACATTCACGCTCGCGATCCGTGAGTCGGCAACCTCCAGCCCCCCGGTGAGGCGTCGATGATGGCGACGATCTTCAGCGTCGACGACCAACCCACCAATCGCAACGTGTTGAGCACGATTCTGGGCTTGAGCGTCCATGGTCTCTGGGAGGGACTGGACAAGACCTGCAGCGAACCGCCCGCCCTCAAACTGGCCGCCCATCCTGTGTATGTATGACAGCACACGCTCCTGCAATGCGACCTCGAGACCCGCGATCGTGACGCGTGAGGGTGTGTCGATGCCAAGGTTCTTCTACCCGGGCACGCGTCAGTGTCAAACGCGCTGCGGACGCCACGGCTCACGACGACGCCCCAACCGTTCACCACCGATGCGACGCTGGAAGCCTTCATCGTGCTGTTAGCACAGAACCCCAGGGGCAAGGAGGCGGATCGCCACGCGGGCATGAGTGGCGCCGGCATTGTCGATCACCTCCGTCACAGCCGCTGTGCAACGCGGACAGAACGGCGTGGTTCTGGCGGTCATCCCATGGCACTCGACCGTATATGGTCACTTGCCGCGCTGAGACATGCTCAGCCACCCACGTGGATAGATGTCCACCGACCTCTGCTTACGCTCGACTCGCCCGGCACTCCAGGGTCGTCACCGGGGCCTTGGCCATTTCAGCCAGGAACGCCTCGGCGCTGCCGTATGGCTGGTCCGGTAAGAGGCTGGCCCCCAGAGTGAAGGGGCACGGGGAGGCATAGGGGGCCAGGGGCAGCTGTTCGTGTCGCAAACGCTGTCGACAGATCTCGACCGCGACACTTTTGGGTCATGAAGACCATGGCCCATTGTTGGGCGCTTGTCTCGCGATCATACGTGAAGCCCCATGCGACTCAGCCGTACGATTGGACACCGACACGGGGACGCTCCCCCACAATCCTCGTCCATCGGGAGCCCTAGAGTCTTATTTCCCCTTGACCGTGGAGGCCAAGCTCGCCATTGCCGACGATTTGGGCCAGCCGCTTGCCAAACTCCCGGCGGACGACCGGACCTTCATCGACTAGGTCCTGGCTGAAACGCTGAGGCAGCGTCACGTCTTCGCGCAGGTCCGCGAGCATTTTCGGCGGAAACCTTTGGGAGAGGAACATGCGGGTTGAAGTGATGCAGCATTACGGGCTCACGCAGCCACTCAGCCAGGCGGGCTATGACGAAACCTAACACCACCAGCAACTAATCAAGGACATCAAAGGTGCCATTCTTGAGGGACGACTGATCGCTGTGTGCGGCGGGATTGGGAGGGGCAAGACCGTCATCGTGCGCCGTCTACAACAGCATCTCAAGGAAGAAAATCGTGTCCTCGTCGCCAAATCGTTGGCGGTTGAAAAGTACAGCATCAAGCTGGGCATACTGATGACCGCGCTGTTCTATGACCTCTCCACTGAGGAACCGCTACGCATCCCGATCGAGGGCGAGAAACGTGAGTGGGACTTGCGTGAACTGGTCACAAAGAACAAATGCCCGGTCGCCCTCTTTATTGACGAAGCCCATGACCTCAACGACTATACGCTGACGGGCCTCAAGCGCCTGATGGAAGTCGTCGAGGATGGCGACGGGAGGTTGTCAATCGCCCTCGCCGGCAGCCAGCGCCAGTACCTCAACTGGCTGCTTGACGCCTGCACCGAGCGCACGGTTGCAGCACAGGCCATTCTGACCGCGGACGCAATCGACCTCCCGGCCACCAAGCTCCGCACCCCGCTGCAGATTCAGCTGCACCTGACGCTCGCGCTGGACGTCGGTGACCAGGCTGGCGAGCAGCCCATCTCCGCTGATCTGGTGGAAAGCGTCCTGTCGAAACAGCTCAAAGACCTGGTCGAACAGTTCGATGCCCGCCCGGCAGAGCTCAAGACGCTGTTCAATAACCAGCTTGATCCTACCCGCACCGCCGAATGACGGGATCGGATGCTCGCGACAAGCTTACCAATTGGTGGGCGGTGAGTGGCAGGGACTGTGGGCCTGCCACGATGGATTGGAAGCCGGCCGCATCTTCCTAGATGTGCTGGACCTCAAGTGGTCCGGACACGCCGTGCAGGTCTTAGGCATCAGTCAGGCGCTGTTCATCAATATACGCAACTGCCTCGGGGATTTGACCCTCAGTGAGGTGACTCACCCCACTAAAGAGAACGACGTGTTGTCCTCAGATTCAGGGGTCAGTCAGAAATTTATGCATGGGCTGAGGGTCCTCATAGTGTGGAGGAGCATCGAACCGCCAATCATACCTACCTCCATGAAGGTGTGCGACTTCTCGAACTGGCCCAGCGTGCGCACGAATTGGTCCGAAGACAAGAATCTCGAGAGAAACGGCTGCTCTTAAAGTTTGTACTTTCGAACTGTACCTGGATGGACGACGAGCTGCGGGTCACATTCCAGCAACCATTTTGATATGATTAACGTTTCGAGCGTGGTCCGTGGACACAAAAAAGCCGCCGGAAATACCTCCGACGGCCTTTTTGATGAATGGCTCTCCTTCGTGGACTCATTTCGAACGTTCTGCCTGACGCCAACACCCGAAATGATAGCTATCTATAACGGTCTCCATGAACTGCCTTTGGTTGGGTGAGGTGATACTGGAGGAATGCCACTTGAGGTTTCAGGCCTCCAGGGTACGAAGCTGACCATCGTTACGTGGTCCGCTCGTAGCTGGCGCACCGTGGCCGCCCTACTCCACTGCCTCTATGACCTTCTTCACCGGGTCTTCCTGCAAATTGCCGCCGCCGGGACGAGCCATCTGTAATTGCCATCTGACCGGCGGGTCTGTTGGCACGACCTCAATCCCCAGTGCGGCGACGTCCTTTTGGCTGCAATGCAAGCCGCCGTATTGGTTGACCCGAGCGAGAGTCATGGCGTTCAAGCCGGTCGGCGATGGTGCTGACAATGGGGGGGCATCACAACACTGTAGTTTCCTGTAGCCGTGCAGCGTGCAAGGCAACGTGATGCTCACCGACTTGCTGCGGCGGAAGTAGTGACTGGGGAAGTCGAGGTCGAAAATCTCCTCCGGCAGGAGGATGAAGCAGCGACTCCGTACGCCGATACTCGACGTGGTGACTGCTGCCCCGACCACCCCCGTACGCTGACACATACCAACGATAGAGAAAGTCATGGGGTGTGTCTCCACAGCGTTCAAGCATTTGGTTTGTCCTGGACTACAGCGTCCACGTCTATCTCAACGAGAATCCAGGGACTTGCAAAACCATCCACGATCAACCCACTCCCTACCGGAAAGACTCCCTTGAGGGCCTGTCCCACCCTCTGATAGACCGGCTCCCGATAGGCGCGATCGCCAATGTAGACGCAGAGCTTACATACCTCATCCAGGCTCGATCCGGCTTCGTCGAGGAGACGCCTGGCGTTCTGCATCGCCTGGTCGGCCTGGGCCGCCGCATCCTCCGGGGCCACCAGGCGGTGGTGGAGATCCAGGCCGGTCTGGCTACGCATGAAGAGGCGGTTGCCAGCCTTGACCACCATACACATGGCGTTATCCAAAGTCTGGTGCGGATACACGTCCCTGGTATTAAAGGGGCGCAGACGCTCATGCTGCATACGTCAGATTCCTGTGGTGTTATGGTTTTACGCGATCTCCCGGATGGCCTGCTCGCAATACCACTGTATGGCACCACTAAGCGGGGGGGACAGTGCCCGCAGCTCCTCGCAGGTGCACCACCGGATGGCGTGGTGTTCTGTGGTAGCGAGTTGCAGGGTAGCGGAGGCATCGCGCGGCCGCGCAAAATAGATCATGCCGATATGCTCATGCGTGGCGCTGATCCGGTGGATATCGAGAAACCGGGGTGCGAGCAGCGCACGGGTACCCGGTTCCGTCGTAGGCGGCCGTTCGCCGAGCAATTCAACGTCAAGACCGCTTTCTTCGCGCGCTTCACGCAGCGCGGCCTGTTCCGGGTCCTCGTCGAGCTCGATATGGCCACCGAGCGGCAGCCACTTGCCCAGTGCCCGATGATGGACGAGCAAGACTTTCGCCTGCTGGACCACAAAGATCGCGACGGTGAAATCGATCTTGTCGTGAATATGCGGCATCGTGTGTCCCCTTGCGCAACATGGGGCGGTCGAGCAGCGACGCGCCATGAGAGCCTTGGATCATGACACAACAAGTATCACGCAGGGGTCTGGCGCAGTACAAGTGATTTCTTTGCTGGCTTATGCCACCATCGTCAATCGTATTAAGACCTCTTCTCACCCGAGCGGGTCGTGTCCCTGCATCTTGCGGAAAATGCTCCTGCCTCACAGGAAGCTGGTTGCGAGTTTGAGACACTGCAGAACGCTTGCAGGTTCATCGCCCCCAATCCGCGGCTCGCTCGTGACATCCATGTCTAAAGGTGCGTTGGCGTTTTTTGACCCTACGATGTGTTACCCTTCATCTTCGCCCGGATGCTGCAACCGCTGGCACTACGCACGGTGGTTTGACCTTTTGTGATTTGTGATGAAAAGGAGACCAGCCATGGCAATCAACCCACTTACCAAGCGTCCGCAGCCACCAGGCGGCGTTCCGCACCGCGCGATGGTCTTTTGGTCTGGTGCCGTCGGCAGCGCAGATCCGCTCGACACGGACTCCGCGGTCAACAGTCTCATCAGCTTTCTCGACGAGTTGAACGTCGGATGTAACACGATTTTCTTAGACGTCTGGCGCTATCTTGGCGGGTCGAATTGGACGAACGCGTTTCGCGATCGTCTGTACGCCGTGCTCGACGGGCTCAAGCGATCTGGCTGCCGCATCTACGTACTCGCCGGCAACGTGGACTGGGGTGTGAGGCACGAGTGGGTGAGGACAACATCGTCGAGCCAGTGCTCGCGTTCAACGCGATCGCCACGTCACCCAGCCAGCAGTTCGACGGGATCATTCTCGACATGAAGTATTGGGCGGACGAGACGAACTCCCCAGTGTCGACTAACTGTCCAGGGCTGTGTGACCTCGTCAAAGCGATCAAAGCACGCGCGCCGCAGTTGGGTGTAGGGCTCTTCTTGGCTTTCTTCCTGCAAAACCCTGTTGAGAAACGGGCTTATAAACAACGTTCGAAAGGCAGAGACACCCAGTCCATGGTTCTGGTGATATGCCCTCCCATGGCGTTCGAGATTGACGCCGCGACTGACCCAACAGAGTCTGTGGTGACGAGGGCTGTCACACCATACGACTGCTCAACACGTTGACAAAGCCTCCCGCGAAGCCGCATGAATATTTTGACTATACGAGATCAGACCTTTGTGTCGCAGATCACCGGTCATGCTTACACCAGACCCCCGCCGTGCGGCGCGCAGGCGGGTCATGCCCTGCGCACCACGACACCTGCGGCCCCAGCCACCATACGCGTGGAGCTTATCGCACAATTTCCACAGGCACGTCCGCGATGACCTCATCACCCGAGAAAATCTGCACGCTGGCATAGTCCGCATTGACCTTCTCGTAGTGCGCACGTTTCCAGACCACCAGGTGTGGCCACAGACCCGACCGCTGGACCAGGATGAGGTTGAGCAGCAGGATTTTGGGGTTGATGCCCTGCGGCGTGCGCGGGACGAGCAGCACCTCCACGCCGGGGTTGGGCACTTGCACCTCGCCGACCACATGAAACGTGGAAGGCTTAGGCGGCATCATGTTGATCCACGCATACCAATCGCGGGTCGCGGGCACCGCTCGCAACACCCCTGCGGGCCGTTCGGCTGTTTCCGGCCACGTGCCGAGCTCGCACTCCTCGAGTGCCACACTCAACTCCCCCAGGCGGATGCAGACCACCCGATTGAACAGCGGAACGGTGTGCACGATGGCCGCCACATGCGCGCCCGACGCCGCCTCCGCTTGGATGGTACTGCCCGCCACGGACAACTCCCCCGAAGCCACCGGCAGCCCGTTGACCACGAGCATGCCGACCGCGCCCGTGTTGGGACATAAACTCGTGTGCACGGTCCTGAGCACGATGATCTTAGAGATCGCACCCCCCACCGTGTGCGACAGGAACGAAGACGCTCCGGATTCTCCGACCCCCCCTTTGGCCACGACTTTGCACGCGTCTGCATCGGTATCCATCGGTTCCTCTCCTCTGCATGAAACGATTCAAGGCGCAGACAGGAGTTGGGCATCTCCTGCCATACCATGGCTGGCCAGCTCGGCACACCTACCCTGCCGATTCAGCACGTGGTGAGGCTGAGAGCCGCCCTGCCCGCATGACTCGCATCTTACGACCACCGCAGGGCCCGCCCGCGGCAGCGCTCTCATCGCAGGACATTGACCGCCTCGTCGCGGAGACGTGGGCGCAGCGGCCTCGACCGCCACAGCTGCGCGATCAGAGCGGGCGCCCCAGGCGTGGGGCGCCGCTGAGCCGAACCTGACGGGCCTCCCCATGGGTCCGCTGTCGAGATGTTGGTCCGTGCGAGACACCACAGCCGTTCGGGTGAGCCCGCCACCGGCTTATGGGGATGGGCTCACCCACGACCGGCGTCACGGCTGGTACGTCCCCTTGCCGGGCATGGCGATCTCAAGGTCCAGCGAATCCACGGTCAGATGGGCCCCTCCGGAGCTATTGGTGTCGGTGTCGTGTTCGACGAGCAGGACCAGGGTGATCTGGCACACCGGCTCGGCCGCATGGGTCTGGACGGTGAACTCGACCGTTTCATGGTAATCGCCCTCTTCCGCGTGCTTGAGATCCACCACCGTCGTGCTGTCCCCCGCGCACACGACCAGCCGCCCGGCTGCTCCGGCCTCGGCCTGGACGAACCCGCGGAGGTTCATGACCATCGACACACTCCGCAGGTCCGTGGCGTACGGCATGTGGAGGGTGACGACCTTCGTCTGGATGGCCGTCTGGTTGGATAGTACTCCGGCCCGACTCCGCCGGGCCGGTTCGAGGCTGACCATAGCGTTGGAAAAGATGATGGTCACCGCCTGC
This sequence comes from uncultured Nitrospinota bacterium, assembly GCA_963707985.1. Lineage (GTDB taxonomy): Bacteria > Tectomicrobia > Entotheonellia > J063 > CAVPRW01 > CAVPRW01. The sequence goes on from CAVPRW010000035.1 coordinate 115,729, forward strand.
CCGTCGGGTGAGATGTCGGTGGTGAAGTCGAGGTTCGAGGGAACGCGGATGCCCTTGGAGAATGTTGGTGCGTGACTGCACTTGTCCATGGTGCCCTCTTTCGTATAACAGGAGTGGTCACAGGCCCTAGCCTAACGACACGGCTGGGGCGTGGTGCGGGCTCCTCACCAGCGGTGGGCGTCCCGCCCACCATATCCCAGACCTTGATGGAGCCAGCCTGGATGCCGGGCGCCCGGGTCTAGACGTGTCCGGCCACCGGGGGGTTGCTCTCGTGCCTCACCACATGGGAAGCGATCGGCGTGAGCCTTCCCACGGCAGCGATCCACGACCACCCGCTCTTGATGAGGCGAGCGGTGGGCCTTCACGACCGGCCTGCCTACAGAGAGCAAAAGCGATGCCAGCAGCGCCCGACCAGGGCTATCTCTGACGAGCGGGGCGCCAGGACCCTTCCTCGGCGTGGCTCACCAGGGGCGCAGCGCTGGCTAAGATTGCACACCGGGCTCCTCGTTGGCGGGAGTGAGGAAGGCAACCGATTGAGAAAGGCAGGCATAATGGTGACTGTGCACCCTTAGACAGGGGAGTGTCATTCTCCACACCCCCATCGAGCGTGTGCGGCCGGGTCGGACCTGTGTGAGACACCTAGGCCGGCCGCGTAGGGGTGCTGAGCTTGAATCTGACGCTCCCGTGGAAAGGCAATTATGATGAGGCGGCTATACCTCCGCGCGGTAGGCGTGAATGATAGAAATTGATGAAGTTTCTGAGCAGGTTTGAAGTAGTATACCCCATGAGAGTGGTTCACGGACTGACCCAACAGAGTCACGACTGACTCTGTTGGGTCAGTCCTCCCTTCACAGAGCATCGTCTGGCGTGACAACGGATGGGGTGAAAGCCGGGCAAAGTGGCTAGGCGGCCGCCGGCGCTCGCAATTGACCTGATTATGGCCTGCACCAGCCGCACCCATGCCTTCCGCCAGCAGGAAGGGTGCCCTCCGGTGGCCGCCAACCCACAGCTCACCGCCACGGCGCAAGACTTTGCCACCTTCATGGCTCGTACCGGCAAGTTCAGCCACACTGCCGACGGCCAGACGCCGGCGGTCCGGGCGAAGGCGCACGCCTATGCCCCGTGCCTGATCGCCGAGAACATGGCCTCTCAGCACCACCCCGCCGGCTTCACCACGGAGGCGCTGGCTGAGGGATTCTTCTGGCCGGGGACGGCAGGAGCCGACGACGGCCCATCCGAACCACGAGGATCGGTACACCATTGTGCGGGGGGACGCTGGAGCCTTCCAGTTAAAGCCGGGATGAGCCATATGCATCGGGGCGCTCACCTGCGGCGAGTGACCGGGAAGGATGATCAGCGGGAGATGCCGGCCACCTTCCTTAGATCGCCTGGCCGTTCAAGACCTCTCTCGACGCCGTCACTCGGACGTGCGGCACCTCCACAATACGCCGCTAGCTGAGGAACATCCCTCTGATGTCCGGTTTCTTCTCAATGGCCCGCTCCAGAGGTTCATACGAGCAGGCTGGGGGCTTGCCCTACAGACGTCACAGTGCCGCTGTCGTACGATTGAGCACACTACGGCGCGACGCCACTACACGGACAGCGGGCCGAAGGCCGGCGGCGGCACGCGGCGCTGCGAGGCGGCTTCATAGGCCGAGGCGATCTTCAGGAGGACATCTTCCTGGCCCGGCTCGGCTCGGAACACCAGGGAAAAGGGCAACCCGGGCGCCGGAATGGTGGTCGGCGTGTCGGAGGCGACCGACACGTAGCGGGTGCCGTCCGGACTGAGCGCGAAGACGCGGATCGTAGACGGTCGTGACATAGCCCGCCGGGATCAGCACCTCCGTCAGGCCCGCGTTCGGGCCGTTGAACGACTCCAGGCGCAGATTGCTCGGCATGCCCGATTGCGGGCGCGCCGCCGATCTTGGCCGGCGGCAACGGTGTATGCAGGCGGACCAGGGCGTCGAGACGATTCTCCAGGAGCACCATCATGTCCACCCGGCGCAGCAGTTCGCGCAGCATGATGCGCTCGTTGACACCCTGCCGCTGGCCGAGCGGATTGCGCGGGTCGGTCACCTCTTCCCAATTCTTGAAGGCGGCACGCTGATCGTCGCCCCAGAATTTGGAACGCGCGTTGAGCGTGGGAAAATCGACGAGCGTTTCGGTGTATCCCCGCGCCTGCCAGTCCGCGGCGCGGCGCGTCAGGTATTGCGGGATATGGAACCTGAACGCCATCGCCAGCTCCTGCTGCTGGATGGTGGCGATATCGAGGTTCGCAGGCGGTGCGATCCGTCCTTCCGCCAGCTCGACGCAATAGTCGATCGGCTGCATGGTGCCCGTGCCGAAGATCTTGCCGGGCATGAACTCGGTCGGCACGATCGCTGCCGCGAACTCCTGGAAGACGGGGCTGACCGTCCGGCCCCAGCCGGAACAGCAGCTCGGGCATGAAGACCGGCACCAGCCTGGCCAGGGCGCGCCGGAAATCGGTCTGCATGGTCTCGATATCGGGATCCTGGCTGCCACAGGGGATCGGACGATTCCACCAGCGTCGCCCCCAGCCTGTCGCCGAGGATCGTCTTGATCTCCTGGGCGGCCGCGGTGACGATCGGCTGCTTCGGTCTTCGAGCCCGGAGGTACACCATGGACTCCCGGATGATCCCGAGGCGCATGCCCTTGAGCGCGCCGGGTGCGCCCGGACATCTGTCGCGTGGCTCGCGTATGGCGTGCTCAACACTGACGAGCGCGGCACGGTCGTGAAGGGATCGCGCGGATCGTAATAGCCTTCGACCGGGTCCTTCAGGGCGTCGAGGACTTTGGCGCAGTCGGCGATCGTGCGGCAGAGGATGCCGCTGCGATCGCAGTAGATGTCCGCGCCGATGGCGCCGCCGTTGAAGCCGAGCAGCGACTTGTGCGGCAGGATCAGCGCCACGGCATTGTGGTTGGCCGGTCCGCGGCAGGAGGCCCGCGTTTCCTCGCCGAGGCTGGCCATCACCAGATTGGTGCTGACCGACACCGCCGAGCCCGAACTCGAGCCGAGCGAGGCCGCGCGTGTCGTGTCGTAGGGGTTGGCGGGATTGCCGCCCCAGGTGCTGCGCTGATAGCCGAGCGTCGACGGCAGCACCTTGCTCGGGTGTGTGGCGGCCGCCCGGATCGCCGGCCCGGCCGTTGTATTCCGTGTTGACGGCCTTGGCGAAGATGATCGCGCCCTTGTTCCGGAGCTGTTCGACCAGCACGTGATCGCGCGCCGGGAAATCGATGTCGTAGCGCGCGTCACCGCCGCCGGTGGAGCGCATGTCCTTCGTGTCGAACGGATCCTTGAACGAGAAGACGACGCCATACATCGGCATCTTTTCGAGATCGGGATGGCGTCCATACGTCGCGTCGAGCTCGGCGGCACGCTCCAGCGCGTCGGGCAGCTGGCGAAACGTCTCGCAGACGGGGGGTGCGCCGGGGGGCAGCGGTCCCTCGGACGGATGCCGGTCGAAATCGCCCCGGCAGGTGACGGAACGCTCGCCCCGGATGTTGAGGGTGGCGAGCGCATTCACCTGGCCGGCATGCGGCATGCCGACGATCATCCCGAACTGCTGCTGCACGGCAGGATCGGAAGCCGTCGCCTCCATGCGGCCGAATTCGAGGGGCGGCCCCGTGTACTGGTCGAGATCGGGCAGGATCGTGGACGCCTTGACGGTGGCGGTCGGGAAGCGCAGCGGCGCCTGCGCGCGCACGGCGCCCGTCGCTTCGGAGATCGGGGCGCCGTCTGCGGTGACGAGCACGCTGGCGACCCCGTTATAGGCGCGTGCGCGGTCGATATAGTGCTGCACGATCGCGACGCAGGTGGTCTGCCCCGACGTGATCGCCGCGTGCAACTCCTCGATCGTCGCCTCTTCGAGACGAAACGGCTTCTCGTGTGCACTGAGCTGCGCGGTCATTCCGTCGCTCCCTTTGTGTCGGTTCACGCTGCGGTGATTATGGAAGCGGACTCTCACCGAACAGTCCGCTGCGAAGGTGCGTGGAGCCCGTCGGCTGCACGCCGCACGGGCGTTAACACCATGCTGACGCGGCTTGGACAGAATCGGCCACCACGGCGTCGCGTGAGCTGCCCAAGCGCCCCACATTTCACTGCACGCCCCTAAGGCCGCACGCTATGGGCGCAGAGCCGACGTGCCATGCCCTTCGGAGTCCGGCTCTGCAATGACCTCAATCGCCCGCTGCGTGGCCGACCAGGCGGGGAACCAGGAGGAATGCCGACCGTCGCCTCCGGCCACCACCAGGATGAGTTTCTCCGGGTCGGTGATCAGAGGAACCAGGAAGTCCTCCGGCTGGTGTTCCCAGGCCTCCGGCCAGGAGCGGGCGCCCCAGTGACCGCGGTCGCGCAGTTGCCGCAGCGGCATCCGAGCATGGCGAAAAGTATATTCTTTGATCTCCCTACGGTCGAACCCCGCGGCGGCGATCTCCGCCGCGTGCTCCGGCCCTAATACAATGACTGGTGAGGCGCCGCGGGACTGGTAATAGTAGCCTGAGATCCCTTCCCCCCGCATTGAACTCACCAGGGTTTCGAGGTCACCGAGGCCGCTCTCTTGGCTCGACTCGACCACGGTGATGAGTCCCCGGGCCGCCACCACGACTACGATGCTGGTATCCGGTGCAAAGCCCAACTCCACGTGGAGCGGCTCCCAAGGATTCCGCTCGGCGTTTTCCGCAAAGCACATGGTGTACTTGCCAGGCCAGCCGTGGGTCGACTTCTCCATCGTATCGGCGGTGGCCCCGCCCAGGTTGCGCATGGCCAGCCGCAGGGCCCGGCCGATGGTGGCGTTGGCGCGGTGGCCAGAGCCCAAGGCGGCGGTACCACTGTGGATGCCGAGGCGCCCGGCGATGGGTCCACTGACGATCACCACCGGCGCCGCACCTCCTGTCGTGGCGGTAATGGCACCGGCGTTGAACTGGGGCTGCAGCACTGCCTTCACCGCCGCCAGCACGACCGGGAAGTAGGCCGGCTGGCAGCCAGCCATCACTGCATTAATGGCGACTTTCTCGATCGTCACGGTGCCGTTCCGTGGTGGGAGCTGACCGAGCACCTGCGCGGCCGGTGCTGGGGACACCTCCAGCATCGACGAGACGAGGTCTTCGGTCGGTGGAATGATCGGCAACCCATCCGTCCATCCCTGCTGGTCAAAGTAGTCATTGATGACACTCGGGCTGCCCGGGAGGTCCAGGCGGCTCGCCCGCGTGCTCCCGGCGTGGGTGCGCGGCCGACTAGCCATGGTCTCTCTCCTCTCGGGGGGCGAGCAATCCACGGACGACCGCCTCCAGGCTCTGGTGTGCCAGGTCTTGCGCCTGGGCTCGGGTTTTACTGGCCAGGGGATGCTCGATGACCACCACGGGGTGCTCGGGCAGCCCCAAGGCCTCAGCCCGGAGGCGGGCCGCCTGGGTAAATGCCTGGGTAATGACGGTAACCGCGGCGCGGCCCCGCTTTTCGGCTTCAATCCCGTCGTGGAGACCCCACGCCGTGCAGGAGCCTCAGTCGGCCACCGCGTGGATGATCGCCTCGCATTCGTTGGCCAGTTGATCCAACACCTCACTGGGTGTCGGCAGACTCTGGCTGATTTTGCGGTACGTGACCACGCGGGCCACACCGTACCCTTGTTGCAGCAGCCGACCCAGCTCCTCGAGATAGACGTTGGCGTTGCGTTTGTGGTTGTCGATGAGCCCCACGGTTGTGCCCTGCAAGCTCGCCAAGCGGGGCGCCAGGCGCTGTGTCTCGGCGATATCTTCGGCGGCCGGGTGTAACACAGTGACGACGTCGGTGGTGCTGCCCATCTCCCCATCCTCCAGTTTTGGAAACGCTCCCGGGTGTGATCGGGATGCGAACGGCCTCGCCCATCACACTCGGATGACTCGCGAATTCAGGCGCATTGTACTCCATTCCAGATGTTGACGACAGCGAAGACGTCCCAACATCTGGATCACAACCGTCACCACCGGTGGTTCCCCACCCCGTGGGATAGAGGTGAGAGAACGACAACCGGCAGGTGGTTCGTCGTCCTCCGTCGGAACAGTACGGTCTTGGCGCGATGATATAGTGGACATGACTTTGCCCGTAAGCCTTCTCGGGGCATTCATGGGAGTCCAGTGCGGCCTGTGCTATGATGATACGGCCCGATAGCATGGCAGCAGGTGACGCATGGCAACGGCACTTTTGCAGGCGCGCCGTGTGCTATCCAGGCACACCGCCACGGCGCCCATCAGCGCGGAGGCTTTTGATGATGACAGGAGGCCAGATGAACTCGCACGCGGCGGCCATAAGGCCCGCGTCTTACGGGTACGGCACCATCCTGGCGGGCGCTGCGGATGAGGCACGCAAGTCCACCCAGGGACGCCGCATGATCCGTGAACGCGTCATGGCTCTGGGCCAGGACAGCATCTATAACCTCACCGGCCTGGTCCGCACCTTCCCACTCCAACCCCAGGATCTCGAGCCCCTGGAGAACCAGTTTACCTACTACACCCACTTCCTCGGGCGTGCCGAACCTCTGGCGCTGCACTACACGGGAGCCGATCCGGAGGCGTGCAGCGCCGTCCTGTGCAACCGCGTCAGTGCCGCGATGCTCGCCATCATGCTCGGCACCCTCAAGCCCGGGGAGCGCGTCCTCTCCCTCGTCGCCCAGGGGCGTTCGCACCCGTCGGTGCAACAGGCGGTCGAAGTGATGGGGGGAACGTTTCACGAGGTGCAGGGGCTAGCCGCCCTGGAGCGTGCCATGCACGAGAGCCCCTGGCATATGCTGGCCATCACGCCGCTCACGCCGTCCATGTACCATCTGCCCGCCGCCGACGTGGCTGTCGCCATTGACATGGCCAAGGCGGCACAGCTGGTGGTCTTCGTGGATGACGCCCACATGATGGCGCGCAGCGTCTTTTACGACGAACCTGTGGCGTTTGGCCTGGGAGAGATTGACGTCGCCGTCTGGTCACTCGACAAGCACGTCCCTGGTCCGCGCGGCGCCGCGATCGTGGGCCGCCAAGACCTCATGCAGTCCATCATGGCGCAGGCGTTTCAGTTTGGCCTAGAAGCGCAGTCAGGCCACTACGTAGCGATGCTGCGCGGGATGGAAGCCTTCGACCCGGCACCGATACGGCAGGCCGGGGCGTTAGCCCGCACCCTTTTCCAACGGCTTAGTGCGATGTTTGGCACCCGGCTCTATCAAGGTGGCCCTGGCGTGTCGTTCTCGGCCGACGATTTTAGCGAGGTAGTGTATGCGCGGGCACGGACGCGGCAGACCCCCCTGGTGCCGGCGGAGATCGCCATTGCGGGCTGCTTTCTATTGTTGCAGCACCACGGCGTCATCACCATCCCCATTACCGGCTACCCTGGCGCCGCCCCGACATTCCGCTTGATGATGCACCCGGACGGCAGGCGCTTGGGACTCGACCGCCTGGAACGGGCCATCGACGACACGTTTGATCGCACCGCCGGGCTGTTGCAGCAACCCGCCGCCGTGAAAACGCTCCTCCTGGGCGAGGAGCAGCGTGCGGAGGAGATGCCCCCATGGTGGCAAGGCAGAGCGAGATGATCGCCAATGTGCAACGCTTGCACGAGCATATGGATCGTGACGGCTGCGCCGCCCTCGTCGTGCGGTCGGGAAAGAATGTGACCTATCTGGCGGGCTTCGCCTATCCATGGACCTTGGCCCGGCACCTCGATTTCCCCGATTCCCCCTGTGAGGTGCTGCTCGTGTGGCCCCGCCACGACGAGCCCGTGCTCATCGTCAACCACTACGCCGCCCCTCTGGCCCGGCGGGACTCCTGGCTCCGACGTCTCGAAATCTATGATGACTACGCCGAATCACCCTATACGCGCACGGCCGATGTGCTCACACAGATGGGGCTGGACCGGGAGACCGTCGGCTTCGAGAAAACCTACCTCAGCGCTGCACGCTGGGAGGAGATCCGCGGACTGCTCCCCAAGGTCAGGATAGTCGATTGCACGGAAATGATGGCGCAGGTCCGGTGGGTCAAAACCCCTGGGGAGATCGCCCGCTTAAAGGAGGCGGCTGACCTCCTGGACGAGGCCTATCTGGAAGTCTTTCCCACGGTCGTGGCGAGGGAGACCGAGCGGGACGTCCATAGCCGTCTGGTGGCGAGCTGCATCCGCCGCGGGGCGCAGTGGGCGCATGGCATTCTCAACTCCAGCCGCAACACGGTGGCCTACGGAGGCGAAGGAGACACCGTGTTCCAGCCAGGGGATATCATTCGCAACGATTACGTGGCCTATTATCGCGGCTATCCAGGCTATCCAGGGCATCAGTCGCGCACAGTTATCCTCGGCAGACCGTCGGAGGAACAGAAAAAAACGTATGTCATCATGCGCGACATGTATCGGCGCACCATCGAGCAATGGCGGGTGGGTGTGTCCGCTAGCGCCATCCATGCCTTTGCGGCGGAGCAGTTTCGCCACCATGGCTACGGCGATCGCGTGTCACTGGTCGGGCATGGGGTGGGGCCCTAGTGGCATCAACAGGAGCCCTATCTTGTAGGCACCTGTCAACAGCCGTTGGAGGACGGCATGGCCCTAGTGTCGCTGGCACGAAGTCATGCAAGTCATTTAAGTAGCGTGCTTCGCGAACCATGTTCGCATGTTTTGATTGGTCCACGTCCATTCGAATGGACTCGCATACAGCCGGTTGTCTTCCGGCCAGGAGGCGTTGATATGGGCGATACACTCCTGCCGCTCATGCCATGCCCCACGCTTCAGATCATGATCACTGAACGCATGGTTCAACAACTCTGCTTGGTTCAGCCAGGAGGCCTGCGCGGGTGTGAAGCGGGGCCGCCACCACCAGGGGAACGGTCGGCAGTACTCTCGGGTGCGCGCGGCGGTATGGCTGGGATCGCCATCCTGGATGAGGAACACCCCCCGCAGCCACCGGTGGCGCTGTCGAAACCGCCTCAGTGCGTGGATGGAGTGCTCGGCATCTTTTTGGGCCACACACGGCTTCCATCCGCCCGGTGTGGACGATCAAGCACACCAGCACGTTGACCGTCCCATGTCGCCCGTAGTCGAATGCCTGCTGTGCAATGGCGCCAGGGATCGCACGCCGGAGAGAGGTGCATTCCAAAATCTGCACAGTGGGCATCTCGTCAACGCACACCACCCACCTGCCGGTGTGAGCCAAGCCGACGGCCTTGGCATCGCACCACAGCACCTGTTCGGCACGGACCCTGACGTGGTCATCCAAGCGGGCAGTCTTCCAATACCGCGTGCGATGCGGTCGCAGGTCCACCTCCCGCAAGATCTGGCGCATCGTGCGGGGGCTGATGGCGGCAACCATGCCGTCGGCGACCACGACCTGAGCCAAAGCCCGGCTCGACCAGTGCGTGATGTGCCACCCCTGGGCCATGGGCTCCAGGCCAGCCAATTCGACGATTTGAGCCCGCTGCAGGGGGGGAAATCTGCTGGGGACGCCCCGCGCGCGGAGCGTCCCTCAGCAGGGCTGCCAGTCCCCCCTGCTCATCGCGACGACAGCGTCGCCAGACCGTGGCCTCATGACACGGCAGCTGGCGGGCCACCGTTGGCGGGCGTTGTCCAGCACCAACAGCCAACATCATCCGGGCATGTTGCACCTGAAACCAAGGGAGGGACCGGCTACGAGCCATGCTTTGGAGAAGCGGGACATCGGCAGCTGCGATCTTCAGCGGACGAGGCTTTCGACCACGCATCGGGCCACCTCCTGTGCTGGGACTCAGGTACGCTTCGTCCCAGTATCGCCACTTGCCCTGAATTTCTTGCATTACTTCGTGCCGGAGACACTAGGGCCATCAGCCTCCACACGAGGGAGACATGCTCTGCGGTGTGGGTCCACACCGGTCGTGTTCGGGCCACGTGCCCGACATCAGTGACGGGAACATACGAGGGGAAGGGGGTCCGGGAAGCAGCGGTCCGCGATCGTATACGTATATACCTGAGGGGTCGCGGCATGTTCACAGGCCTACGACCTCCGGTGTGATCTTCCATGGCGAGCGATGGGCGTTGAAGGCTTTGGCCTGATGCCGCTGTACGTCGACCCCCATGGCAGCAAAGAGCCGCCGGTTGTGCCGATGCCCACGCATCCAGCACCGTTCCCGTGCGACGATGTCCTTGATGACGCCTGGCATAGGCTCTACGGTCTGGCCGCGCCGCTGGCGCAGGAGACGATTGACCGGCCGATTCAGCACGCTGAGCCTCGTGAGTGAACTGAGCCGGATGGGACGCTCCGTGGGGGACCTCATCACCTGGGTGCCGTCCCCGGCGGGAACCCACGCGGGTCATCGCTCTTCACCGCCGCGCCACCAACAATGCCATGGCATGGCCCATCCCAGCCGGGGGCTGGTCTACCTAGCCGGATTCGGCCGGGCAGCGGTGGAACAGCCCGAGGCGTACAGTCGTGGATGCCCTCCGCGCAACCAGCGAGGTCACGCGTCGTCGACCTCCCAGGGCCTTTGTCCTCTTCACCCGAACGGAGGAACCTTATGGAACGCTACGTGTGCATTCATGGCCACTTCTACCAGCCCCCTCGGGAGAATCCCTGGCTGGAGGCCATCCAACTGCAGGATTCGGCCTCTCCCTATCACGACTGGAACGAGCGGATCGCCGCCGAATGCTACGCGCCCAACGCCGCCTCCCGGATTCCTGGACGGCGAGGGTCGCATCGTCAAGATCATCAACAACTATGCCAGGATCAGCTTCGACGTGGGCCCGACGCTGCTCTCCTGGCTTGAACACACCACACCGGAGACCTATCAGGCCATTCTGGCGGCGGACCGCGAGAGCCAGAAGAGCTTCTCGGGACACGGCTCGGCGTTGGCGCAAGCGTACAACCATATGATCCTGCCCTTAGCGAATCGACGTGACCAGTATACGCAGGTTCTCTGGGGGATTCGGGATTTCGAGCATCGCTTCGGCCGAAAGCCGGAGGGGATGTGGCTCCCCGAAACCGCGGTGGATCTGGAGACCCTTGACATCCTGGCAGCGCTTGGGATCCACTTCACGATCCTCGCCCCCCATCAGGCCAGCCGGGTGCGAATCATCGGCGATCCCACCTGGAGCGACGTCAGCGGAGGACGGATCGACCCCACCAGGCCTTACCTGCTGCGCCTTCCCTCGGGACAGCGGATCACCCTCTTCTTCTACGACGGCCCCATCTCCAGGGCGGTGGCCTTTGAGGGCCTGCTCACCGACCGGAGAACACTTCGCCGACCGGCTCGTGAGCGCCCTGTCGCAGGAGCGCATATGGCCTCAGCTCGTCCATATCGCCACCGACGGTGAGACCTACGGCCATCACCACCGGCATGGTGACATGGCCTTGGCGTATGCCCTCAATTACATCGACTCGAATTATCTCGCGCGCCTCACGAACTATGGGGAATATCTCGAAAAGCACCGCCCCACGCACCTCGTGGAGATCATCGGGAACACCTCCTGGAGCTGTACCCACGGGATCGAGCGGTGGCGGAGTGACTGTGGATGCCACTCGGGAAGTCACCCGGCTTGGCATCAGACCTGGCGGACCCCACTGCGGGAGGCCTTGGATTGGCTCAGGGACACCCTGGCTCCACGCTACGAGTCGCGTATGGGCCAGCTCCTGAGGGATCCCTGGGAGGCCCGGAACGACTACATCAACGTCATCCTTGATCGCTCGTCGGAGAGCGTGGAGCGGTTCTGGGCCCAGCATGCCGTCCGCACACTCCCTGAGGCGGACCAGATCACGGTCCTCAAGCTCCTGGAGATGCAGCGCCACCTGATGCTCATGTACACCAGCTGTGGCTGGTTCTTCGATGAGCTGTCAGGGATTGAAACGGTGCAAGACCTCCAGTATGCCGGGCGAGCCGTTGAACTGGCGGAGGCGCTCTTCTGCGAGCCCATCGAGTCGTCCTGGCTCGAACGGCTGGTGCAGGCGCAGAGCAACATCCCTGAGCACCGAGACGGCGCCCACATCTACCAGACGGTCGTGAAGCCGGCCATGGTCGATTGGGAGCGGGTCGGCGCCCATTACGCCGTGAGCTCCTTGTTCGAGGAGTATCCCGAGCGGACACGTATTTATGGCTATACGTTCGACCGCGAGGACGACCAGCGCGTTGAAGCGGGGAAGGCGAAGCTCATTGTCGGTCGGGCGCTCGCCACCTCCGACACGACCCGCGAGGCCGCCAGGTTGAGCTTTGGCGTCCTGCACATCGGCGACCATCACATCAACGGCGGGGTCCAACGGTTCCGGGGTGAGGAGGGCTATCGCGTGCTGGTGCAGGAACTCACTGAGGCCTTCACCAAAGCGGATTTCTCCGAGGCGATTCGACTGCTGGATAGGCATTTCGGGGAGTCGACGTACTCACTCAAATCCCTCTTCCGCGACGAGCAGCGGAAGGTCTTACATCGCATGCTGGCATCGAGTCTGGCGGAGGCGGAAACCGTCTATCGGCAGCTCTATGAGCAGCAGGTCCCCCTGATGCGCTTGCTGACCGATCTTGCCATGCCCCTCCCGAAGGCGTTTAGTATGGCCGCCGACTTCTTCCTCAACACCAATCTCCGGAGGGCCCTGGCACAGGAGGAGCTTGACCTGAACCGCATTATGACCCTTCTGGATGAGGCCACCAGAGGGAAGATCACACTCGACACGGCCGATCTGGGGTATGCCCTCGAGCAGACCCTCCAGCACATCATGGGGCGGCTGGCTGTCCATCCGACCGAGCTCACGATCCTCAAGCAATTACAGGCGGCCGCCGCGCTCGCGCATACACTCCCCTTCGAAGTGGACCTGTGGAGAGCGCAGAATGTCTATTATGAACTGCTCAGAGGGGTCTATCCCGAGTTCCTGGACAAAGCCGACCAGGGGGATGAGGAGGCTCACGCCTGGGTGGAGCGCTTCATCCTGCTCGGGGACGCGCTCCGGGTTCGCGTCCCATCAGTGGTCGCCTAAATCATGGCATCGACGCCTGCCGTCATGCCGGTTCTGCCGAATCTCAGCCCACCTCCGAGTGTCGACTGAGCAGGATCGCCCAGACTCGCGACGCTGACCTGCGCCTCAGGCAGGTGTTTCATGGTTGCTCATGCGCGTGCTGTTGTTGTATGCTCCGCGCATGAGCAATATCGTGGCCCTCTATGACGCTCCCGACACGCCATCAACCCTGAAGCGCCCGCTCTTCCTCACGTGGGTCGCAGCTGGATTCCCCTCGCCCGCCGACGATCACCTGGACCGTGACCTCGATCTGCACGAGTTGCTGATTCAGCATCCCGCCGCGACCTACTATGTCCGCCTCTCTGGGGATTCGATGCAGGGCGCGGGACTGTACGACGGTGATATCTTAACCGTGGACCGCTCCCTGGAGCCCAAGCACACGGACATCGTGATCGCCGTCCTCAACGGCGAGTTGACCGTGAAGCGCCTGTCCGGCAGGGGGACCTGGTTCAACTCCGCCCGGCCAATCATCGCTACCCCATCATCACGGTCACCCCGGAGCGCATCGCGATGCGGGCGGCTGGGAGGCGATAGGCTTGGGCGAACCAAGAGGCAGTGGAGTAATCTGCCTGATACTCGATGGTTATGGGGCCAGGAGGGTTATCGAATGGCGGATGGCTGGCTGCCGCCCGATACTTCGTTGGATGATTTAAAGGTCAAGATCCGTGAGACCTACAGCAACCCCAACGTTCGAAAGATCCATCAGGTTGTTCTCAAAGACGGCCCACAAGCATTTCGGATTGCGACGTTACTTGAAGTCGTCGACCGCGAAAGCGGTGACTTTCATCACTATTCGCTCAAGATCGACCATATCGACAAGCGCAAGGGAGGGTGGTTTGCTAAGCCAAGACGGTCTACACGTCTTGACGGAGATTCGCCCGACGAAGTCGAAAGACTCTACCGTTTCCTCCATGCCCTTTACCAAAATCACTTCTCCAGTGAGATTGGAGAGCTTCACGTCATCCGTTCTGAGGACTACGCAAAACTCGAAAAAATGTTGGAGGCCCTTCCCAATTTGGCCACCACGGACAAGCTCCAACTGGTTAAGACGATCCTCTCTCACCTTGAAGCATCATCCTCCCATGTCGCCGACTTCGTCGCAGCGTTCCAGAGCAGCAACGCGGAGACACTAAGACATATCGCGGTAGCGTCACGGATGGTCGAATACAAGAAAGCATATGTGAAGCTCGAAGCTTTAATCGATGATACCTCTACACTAGAAATAGAAATGCAGAAACACTTGACAGAGAATCCCTGGATGTTTGGCAGCGAATACAGTGAGCTTTTGCCACGAAGGACCTGGACACGGGATGACAGATTGGACTACATGTTGAGGAGGACTGTGGATGACTTCTTGGAAATTATAGAAATCAAGACGCCGTTTAGAGAGGCTCTTTTCATATATGACGATTCGCATGATAGCTTTTACCCGTCGTCGAAACTTTCGCCTGTTCTAGGCCAGGTAATGCGTTACATCGATGAGGTCGAACGCGCTCGCGATTCAATTCTTGCCAAGGATGATTGCGACACACTAAAGATCCGTGCACGGGCGATACTAGGACGCGATGGCCCCCCGGGACATCAGGTAGCCCTCCATAATCTTAATGCGCATCTTCACCGAATCGAGATTATCACGTTTGATCAGCTTCTACGCATTGCGGCAAGAGTTATTGCCGTGTTCGAAGGAGAGGAAGCAGAAGGCGGAGAAGCCATGGAGAATGATGATAATGACGCGGCGTTCTAAACCCCTACCAATCGCTCCTGTCGACCACCTACAGAGGCGCCTGAGCTTCGCCATGAGGCGCGTGCAGTTTGCTATCTGGCTTCTGTTTGATGCGGCTGCGAAGCAAGGGGTCACATTCAAAAGACCACATGAATGAACGGTAAGAATCGCAAAGACATCAAGCCAGGGCTGCGGGTGAACATTACGCAGAAGCAAGATCAGCGGAGCGGAAAGCTCACCGGCGGTATCGTGAAGGACATCCTCACGAAATCTGCTTACCACCCGCACGGCATCAAGGTCCGGCTCGAAACAGGTGAAGTGGGAAGAGTGCAGGAGATTGTGAAGGCAGGTCATGAGGCTGAGGCCACTGACCGACGGGTGCGATGATCGATCGCCTATCGATCCGGACATGCCCGCCGGGCTGGCCGGTCATGTACCAGACCTGGGATAAGCTGCTCTTCCTGCATTGGCCCATCGCTGCGGAGCTACTGCGGCCGCTGATTACGCCCCGCCTCAGCCTCGACACTTTCGAGGGGCAGGCCTGGGTCAGTGTCTCGCCGTTCACGATGTGGGGGATTCGGCCTGTCCTCCTCCCTCCGCTCCCCGTCGTGAGCCAATCGCACGAGCTCAACGTGCGCACGTACGTGCACGTTGATGGCGTGCCAGGGGTCTGGTTCTTCTCGCTCGACGCCTCCAACACGCTTGCTGTCTTAGGGGCACGCGCAGCCTTAGGGCTCCCGTACTTCCGGGCTCGTATGCGGCTGCAAGAAGAACATGCCGGCATCCAGTTCACCTCTATCCGCACGCACCCCGGGGCACCGGCGGCCCGGTTCGAGGGCACCTGGGCCCGCGGCGAGCCGCTGCCCTTGCCACCACCAGACTCGCTGGATTTCTTTCTGGTCGAGCGCTACTGCCTCTACACCGTGCATTGGCGACAGCTCTACCGGGTGCGCATCTTCCACCGCCCGTGGCCACTCCGCCGCGTCGAACGGCTCTCCTTCACCTCAACCATGCTGGAATCGCAGGGCCTGCCGACGCCACTGGAGGCCCCGCGGCTGCACGCGCAGGGCAAGCCCCTCCGGGTGGGCATCTGGCCTCCCGAGCGGCTCTGACGTATGACCCTTCTGCCCACGACGGGCCGCCGCCTACCCCTGGTCCTAACGCCGAAATTCTCAAACCATCAGATCCGTTTTTGGGCTATGATGCGGTAAGATTTCCACATAAGCGGCCTCAATGGACGGTGAGATGCCTAGCGGTGCCATGGTGCAGTCATCGCACGAGACACGGGAGGTGAAGTCATGCAGGTTGGCACGATTGACGCGCAGAAAACCGCCATGATCGTGGTCGATATGCAAAACGACTTTGTGGCGTCGGGCGCACCCATGGAAACCCCTGCGGCACGGGCCATGGTACCCACGCTTGCCGAGGCGCTGCACATCTGTCGCGAGGCCCAGATCAAAGTCCTCTATACGGCGCATGTGCACCGCCGCGATGGGTGCGATATGGGACTCTTTGATGACCTGCATCCGCCGATCGCCCATCGTGCGGCGTTGGTCGATGGCACCCCGGGGGTGGACATCTACCCTGAGTTGGCCCCGGCACCCGGCGAGCACGTCATCAAGAAGCATCGCTACAGCGGCTTTTTTGGCACGGACCTGGACATCATCCTGCGCGAGTGGGGTGTCGACACCGTCATCATCTCGGGGACGACCACCGAGAATTGCTGCCACGCCACGGCCACGGGACGCGATGTTTCGCAACTACCGGGTCGTCTTTCTATCGGACGCGACCGCAACGTATGACTACCCGGACCGAGGATTTGGCGCGATGCCAGCCGCCGAAGTACACCACGCCACGCTGGTGATCCTCGCGGCATCAACAGCACATGTGATGTCGGTCAACGACATGAAGGTGCGAATATCGCGACGTGACTGACCGCTCTGAGGAGGAGCAAGCCATGAGCTTTACTTGGTCCCCGAGCGTCGCGATGAGCCGAGAAGAGAGCGACCGCTTTCTGCAGCAGAAAGCGGTCGCACGACTGACCTCTATCCGCCCGGATGGATATCCCCACACCACTCCCCTCTGGTATGTCTGGGATGGCGAGGCCCTCTGGTTCGAGATCGGCGCGGAGCACGCCCCAGGCAACACATCCGTAACCTCCGGAATCATCCGAAGCTGTGTATCATGATCGATCGTGATACGCGGCCGGAACACGGGGGCATGTTTGACGCACAGGGCGTGCTCATCCGCGGCACGGTGGAGCTTTCGACCGACGAAACGCTCCAGGAGGCGGTGTTGCGGCAGGTCCTCACGCGGTATTTAGGGGACGAGGGCGAGCCGTACCTGGACGACATGCTGCAGGATGGCAAGCCCGGAAACAACCGCGTCATTGCGAAGGTCATCCCTGAGCCCCTCTCGGGGTGGGACTTCCGCTTCGGGGAAAAGCACGTAAGGACAGAGTAATATAGTCCCGGAAACCCTATATTGCTTCACGTTCCTATTCTGAATGTCAACCGCACGCATGAAGGCGACGGGCAGATCGCGGTGCATTGAGAGGCGATAACTCTGATATGAGCGGAAGGTGGGTCGGTAGGATGGGGGTCACAAGGGGCTCAAGTCGCTGGTGGGTCCAAGAACACGATCATCATGCGCCCGGAAGATATATCGGAGTTAGACCCGTGACTATGATGGTAGCCATCACATACTGTTCCGGTATCAACAGTACCGCTGCGACACCTCTACGACACGGTGTCGTCACTGGAAGGATGTCGTGGTACGTTCTGGGAGAGTGCCACAATCGAGCGGAATCCCGAACACCCGCGTCCTGTCTGTATGAATGTCGTCTTGTATCCTCTACGGTACCCTACGTCATACGTCCGGGCTTTGGCTTATCACCCAACGGTGGTGCCGTTTCCATAAGGCGTTGTGTATTTGGTGCAGACCCCGTTGGTGGATGGTGGCAGACGCATGGTCAGCGTCACCGACGGCGATCGTTTTTGCGGCACGTGCGAGCGCTAAGGTCCCCGATCGCGATACCCATGTCGGTATGGATTCGCGCAGCACCGCCTCTGGTATGGTTGTCGTGCGCCTGCATTGGTTACTCACTTCTTGATCTAATTGTTTGCGATGACGACCTCGACTTTGATCGCCACGGGATCACATGGGTATGCCCCGCCTGTGTCAGAATCGTTTCGAGGCGCACCGCCACCTCCTTGGCATGGGTCTCCGGCGCCTCCAGCACGATCTCGTCATGCACCTTAGCAACGATCCGCGCCCCGGTCTCTTTCAAGGCCGCCAGTAACTGCCCCAGCGCCTGCTTCAGGATGTCGGCGTCGGTGCCTTGCACCGGCATCTTCAAGCGCTCGGTCAGGGGCGGCTGCTTGGACCACCGGGGACGCCGGCCACTCAGGGTCCTGGATTCATACACACGACGCTGTTTGACCTTCGCCTGCGAGGACGACACACCTAGATATGCCTTGAAAAATTGCTCGCCAAAAGCCTCGGCTTGTGCGAGCGTCAGTCACGGTTTATTGCTGCAGCTTGGAGATCAGCGCCGTTGGCCTCAGCGCCATCGCTGGACACACGTCGCTGCGGGACAACAAGGAAGGAGGAAAGGCCTATGCGCTCCTTGGTGCCATCGGCGTCGGTCCGCGACCGAGTCTAGACGACCTCTCCGTGTCCGGTGCGGCCGCCGTGTGGCGGAATGGTGGGTATGTGCGTGTGGTCCTCCGCCGACTTCTGAGTTCAGGGTGTGGCGGACGATGGCATCCAGCGCCGGGAGAGATCCTGCTGCCATGTCACTGACCTTAAATACATGGTAGCCGAGGCCGAACCCCAATGTCCTTGGGCGGTGTTGGTATGCACCTCATCCTGGTCCCGATAGGCATCGCTCACCATGCGAGCGTCCGAACGACGTGGCCACACGAATGATATAGCATGCGTGAGAGACGTCACCGCGCCGGTCATTGATGGAGCATACAAGACCATCGGCGATGCGTTCGAGTATGCTTGATATCACAGAGGTCTCCAGGCAAAAAAAACCACTGGCAGCGGCCGCTACCGGTGGCCTATGCACTATAAGCAGCTCCACCAACGCGTCAACTGAAGTGTCCTGGCTGTATAAGCCGCCACGTCTTTGAGTGCTATCATGGAGATAAGACGGCGACACGAGAGGTTTCAAGTCTAGAAGTTAAGACACCCTCGCACCACATGACTTGGGCCATTGAAGGCCTTGAGGACGAGTCACCATGACCTGTATGACGGCTCAACGGGTGAGACACCAGAGATATCGACAAGCGCCGAGCGCCATAGTAGAATTATCATCCTGTAAACACAGTCTAATTGAATAAATTTCGGGGATTCGTGAACATGCTGCAGGATCGGAGAACGCCGTCATCTATAATCGTGTCAGTACGCAAGATCAAATCGATCGAACGGATTTACACTCCCTCATCTCCCACGAAGAGCGTTGCCTCCATCATATCAAAGCCCAATCCTGGAATTACGTCAGGACCTATGAAGATCCCGCGCTCTCCGCCAGCACGCTGAGGCGACCGCAGCTACAGCGACTCCTCCTTGACCTCAAGGGGGGTGGAGATCGATCACATCGTCGTCTATAAGCTCGACCGCCTGTCGCGCTCCGTGAAAGATTTTCATACGCTGCTCGAACAGTTTGAGAAGGTAGGGCCGATGTGGTCAGCGTGACCCAAGGGCTGGATACGTCGACCGCGGCGGCCGGCTGCTCCGGAACATTCTGATGGATTTCGCCGAGTTCGAGCGGGAGATGATTTCCGAGCGGACGAAAGATAAGATGCTCGCACGCGCCCAACGTGGGCTGTGGAACGGCGGGATTGCCCCGTATGGCTATACCGGTCACGATAAATGCTTGGTGCTCCACCCCGACGAGGCGTACGTCGTCAAGCGGATGTTCGAGCTCTATGGGACCACCCGCTCCTTGGCGCAGGTGGTCGACACCATCAACGTCCAATATCAGACCCGGCAGGGACGTCGATGGGCCAAGTCGACCGTCGAGACGATCCAGAGCAACCCGGTCTATGCGGGCAAAGTCTCCTTCAAGGACCAGCTTTTTGATGGCATCCACGAACCCATGATTCCCTATGAGCTCTTTTGTCCGCTGGGCCTAATCAAGAAGGTGCGCAGCCACACCCACACCACCGTCGACCACGTCTTCACTCTCAGAGGTCTCCTCCACCTGTGCCATCTGTGGTTCGACGCTGACGCCTTCGTGGGTGCAGGACAAGAATGGGCTGAGATTTTCTACTCTCGCTGCGTCGCGACCTCGCTCTACAAAACCCGCTGCCCATTAGGGCAGTTTAATGCGGCACGACTTGAGCAGCTCGTGGAGCCCAAACTCACGGAGATGATCAACCGCCAGGGCTTCCTGGGCGAACTGATCGACAACATGAACCTCCAGACCGAGGAACAAGTAGGGCCCTGATGGACGAAAAGCGCGCCGTGGAGCGTCAATTGCGGGAAGTGGACGCTCAGATCGACACCTACATTGACGTGCGAGGACAGCGGGGCAGTGCAATGTTGGCCCTGATCGAAGAGAAGGTGAGGAGGTTACAGGCGGAAGCCAAACTCCTCACGAAGCGCCGGGATGAGCTGACCCTACAACTCGATTGTCGCCCAAAAGCGATTGATGCGCAGATTCTCCAAGATCGTCTGAAAGACTTTACCCAAGTCATGGCGCTAGCCATTCCTGATGAAAAGGCCCAAATCCTACAGCTGGTCCTAAAAGACGTGAGGGTGAGCAAAGAATTGCTCACCCTCAACATCTACGATTTTTCCAGCCTTACCATCCCTGCGGCAGGGTTGGATAATCGTACGGAGTGGCTCCCCTCGATGGACTCATTCCGAACATTCTGGTTGACGCCAACACCCGAGATGAAGGCGGTTTTTAATGGTCTTCAACACCTGGCACTGACTAGTTGAGGTGATACAGCAGGCAGGCCACTCGAGGTTCCAGGCCTGCAAGGTACGAAGCCGACCATCGCTACGTTGTTCGCTCGAAGCTGGCGCACCAAGGCTGCCTTACTCCACAAAATAGGCTTGCACGAAGCACCCACCTTCAGCCGCTGTCATCATGTGCTGCAAACGTAAGTCGTGGTCTGTTGCCTGTGTTGGCCCGGACCTTAGTCGCCGTGGGCGGTGAGCTGCCTTCGGTCTAGCCGTCCACGTGACAAGGGCGAACGGGCCAGTGAAGTGGCACACGCATTCGTCAAGCGCTGAACTGTGTCTAAAGGTGCGTTGGCGTTTTTTGACCCTACGATGTGTTACCCTTCATCTTCGCCCGGATGCTGCAACCGCTGGCACTGCGCACGGCGGTTTGACCTTTTGTGATTTGTGATGAAACGGAGACCAGCCATGGCAATCAACCCGCTTACCAAGCGTCCGCAGCCACCAGGCGGCGTTCCGCACCGCGCGATGTTCTTGTGGTCTGGTGCCGTCGGCAGCGCAGATCCGCTCGACACGGACTCCGCGGTCAACAGTCTCATCAGCTTTCTCGACGAGTTGAACGTCGGGTGTAACACGATATTCTTAGACGTCTGGCGCTATCTTGGCGGGTCGAACTGGACGAACGCGCTTCGCGATCGGCTGTACGCCGTGCTCGACGGTCTCAAGCGCTCTGGCTGCCGCGTCTACGCACTCGCCGGCAACGTGGACTGGGGTGTGCAGCACAAGTGGGTGATGGACAACATCGTCGAGCCAGTACTCGCGTTCAACGCGATCGCCACGTCACCCAGCCAGCAGTTCGACGGGATCATGCTCGACGTGGAGTATTGGACGGACGAGACGAACTCCCCAGTGTCGACCAACTGTCCAGGGCTGTGTGACCTCGTCAAAGCGATCAAAGCACGCGCGCCGCAGTTGGGTGTAGGGCTCTTCCTGGCTTTCTTCCTGAAGGACAATACTGCGACGCGCGCTACGCTCACGTATGCTGGCAAGACGGCGCAGGACGGCGAGCACTTCATGGACGTGGCTGACTTCCTAGTGGTCGGTGCGTACCGCGACCACGCGGCTGACGGCGGCGCGGAAAGCGGCCCTGGTCGATCTCTCTCTTTCAGCCGTGGTACGACTACGCGTCGGGCCAGGGAAAGAAGTGCGGGCTGTACTGTGGTAGCGAGACAATCAACGTAAGCCCGTCCTACATGACGTACTTCGGCGCGTCGAGAGCAACGATGGAGACAGAGCACGCCGCAATCGCCACCCAGTTCGCCGTTGCTGAAAACAGTGCCTTTCTCGGACAAGCGATCCATGACTACAACGGCTGGAAGGCCATGCGTAACGTCAAGCATGGCCACGTCTCCTCTGCCCCAGAGCATTCCTGAGTGCGCCGTTGTGCTCGCCTTTGATACGACCGAGATGGCCCTTGAGGATACTCGGGTCTGAGTTCTGCATGTCGCCGAACTTTGCCATGCGTTCGGCGCTGCGCGGACGACGATTCAAGAGGTCACTTGACATAGAAGTCGTCGAAGTACGCCGTCCCGCCGGTGGCCCCCGAGTCGATCTTCAGAGTCAACTTCATCTGGGTGATTCCCATACCCGTGGGCGGCGTGAGCGTGCCGCCGGCAGGGGAAACCTTGGTGTACGCCGAGGTGCCAGTGACGTAAGCGTTCCAGGGATAAGTTACCTGGCCCCCACTGGCGTTACAGAACCGCAGTTCGACCCAGGCTTTCTTCGTGCCCATGTTGACGGTCTTGATCCAGCCTTGAATGACATACACCTGGCCTGGGTTCACCGGGATGAACTGCTCCACCATGTGGTAATCGGCCATGCCGACCATCTGCAAACATCCAGGCCCGGAATGGGACAAACTCGAGTCCGTGAGCATCGTCGGCGTGCCGCGGAAACGGACCCAACCGGCAGTATTCGAACTGGCCAAGGGTCGCTCCATGGCGCCGTTCTTGACTTTGTTGTCGGTGATCAGGAGCCGGATATCGTCGAAGTACGCGAAGCCCCCGGTGGTGCCGCCGTCCAGGAGTATCTTCAACCTGGCGGTGACGGCAGTCGACGGCGCCGTCTGCGCAGTGCTGTAGTAGGTCCAGGCAGTCGTGCCGGAGATTTGGCCCAAGTAGTACGTCGAGCCGACCACCCCGCCGCCCGAGTCCAACCAGTTGAGTTGCAGCTTGGTTTGACCGCCGGAGATGGTGTCGGTCTTGATCCAGCAGGAAACGGTGATGGCGGAACCGCTGAAGATCGGCATCGACTGTTCAGTCGACACATACGTGGCCCCGCCTGTCAGCTTGAGGGCTCCACCCCCGTAGTGCGTCGGCGAACTCACAACCGCACAGCCGCTGCCCACGATCCAGTCGGTGCCCCCGCTCTCGAAGCCCGGGTTACGCACGATGTTGTCGTTGTTCGTGGGGTCGGTCACCGTGACCTCGCGCATGTCCTTCGCGGTGTGTGAACTGTTGTCGGTTACGGTCAGATACACCTGGTGCGTGCCGATCGGCAGGTCCTTGGAGAAGGTGGCACTGGTGCTGATGGTCTGGCCGTTGTAGACCCAGTTGTAGCTGGTGATCGAGCCGTTCGGGGCGCTCGATCCCGTGCCATCGAAGCTCACTGTCTCGAAGCCCGTCTGGTTGGTGTTGCTGATGATGGAGTAGTCGCCCGCTTCCGCGATAGGCAAGGTCGAGTCGGGGAAGACGTAGCGCCCGTCCACGCCCACGGCCACCGCGGCCGCGCCGTATGGCAGCGCCCCAATGTCCGGCGTGGAGTCGGCCGCCACACTGTCCGGCCAGCCGATGGACGTCAGATCCGCACCCCCGCCCCGGGCCGGGCTGGTGCTCTTGAGCCGGTAGTCGGTATTGAGATAGGACCCGCCGTCGGTGGGAAAGTAGTCCGCTACGCCGGCGAATTGCGGATACGCGATTGGGCTAGGCGGATCGGTGGGGTGGGTTTCCCACCCCACGCCATTGGCAGTGAAGTAGCTCTGCCAGAGGCTGCTGTTGCGAAAATCGGTCCAGGTGACGTAGGTGACGCCAGTAGCGTAGCTGTTGAACAGCGGGGCGGTAACGTTGGTCTTCCGACGGCACCAGAGATTACCGTCCGACAGATCCGGATAGGCCGAGGGAGGGATGAAGTAAAGGGGCTTATCGGTCTGGATCACCATGTAGATATTGTTCATGTAGCGCCGTGTCCATTGGGCGGTCGCGGAGATATTGCTCCACACATTGCTGCATTCGTTGGTTCCGAAGTCCGGCATGACGAACGTATTCTGGTAGCAGAAGAACTCGGGGACCGGCAAATTAAACTTGAAGTCCTGTCCGTATCGCCAGAGCAGGACCGGGTCTGGCGACAATTGGCGGTAGCCCAGGGTGGGGACGCGCTGATCGATAATGTTGCGGTAGAGGTAGCGGGCTCCGGTGCTCGTCCAGGAACCTTCGGAGGAACTGAAGGCCATCAGAACCTTGCGGAAGACGTTGTTGTGAATACGGACGTCCTCCGCGGGCTTCGCGCCGTAAAACATGACGGCTTCGTCGTTGAGATTTTCGAAAAGGTTATGGTGGACACACGGCCGGTAGGCAAAGACATGGGCGCCGTCGTGGCCGTTGCGGAACTCACAGTAGGCAATCTCCATGTCCTCGTCATTGGCGCCCCCCGAGGTGAGCAGGCAGGCGGCGGTCATGCGGCAGCAGCCGGCGCTTTCCTGCTGCCCTTGCGCGTTGACGAAATCGAACGAATCCTTGACGTCGCTGCGGCAGACGTAGGAGGGCAGGTTCCCACTGAAGACGCAATGCAGCAAGCGCGCATGCTTGGTCAAGGTGAAGTTAAAACCGTTGCGAGCCATATTAAAGGTGCAGTGGTCGAAGGTGACGTGCTCAGCGTAATCCGAGCCGGATCCACTGAGTTGGACCGACTTGTTCCCGCCGTTCTGGACGACGATGTTCTTGAAGGTGATGTAGTCGGACATGACGTTCAGGGCATAGTGGCCATAGAGCGACACCGACAGGGACAGGGTGCGCGGGTCGGTACTCCCGCTGTAGTCAGTCACGCCCGGCTGGTTGAAGTGTGTGGCCGAGAAGCGGGCGTGGATCTTGTGAGTGGTCGGATGCCACCACAGGCCGGGCCGCGGTAGGTCCAGAGCCACTTGTAACCCGTATCGCCCCAGATGGGTTGGCCGGCTCGGGGGTCGGACACCGGCACTCTGACAAACGACTCATTGGTGGCCCGCAGGTCCTCCAGGCGGGCATAGGTCAAGAGGCGATCACCCGCCTGACCGTTGGCGTGCAAAAAACTGCCAAAGGCCCCGTCGTTACTCACCATGGTATAGGTGTTGACCGAAACGTACTCGTCCGGATGGGCTCCCGTGTCGGTGCAAGGCACCCAGGCGGTGTTCGGGTTGGATATAAACTCTGGGTAACCGGGGTCGAAGATCGCCGTCTCGCCGGGGTAGGACTGGACTGTAACCACGTTACAAGCCGTCCCGGCCCAGCTTTTGTCGAAGACACAGCTGCGGCTGAGAACAGCGGGATTATTGTAGTGGCCGGTACCGCGAAGATTCACGATGTCGCCCGGGCCGGCGAACCCCCCGGCATAGGTAATGGTTTTGAATGGCGTGGTGAGCCCGCCGGGCCGACATCGATGTATCCGCCCCTGGAGTACCAAGGAGAAGGACGTCCGGATCACAACGTCCGCATCATTTTTTGCCCTCGTGTCTGTCTCGGTATGAACGTG
Source organism: uncultured Nitrospinota bacterium (assembly GCA_963707985.1). GTDB lineage: Bacteria > Tectomicrobia > Entotheonellia > J063 > CAVPRW01 > CAVPRW01. The sequence goes on from CAVPRW010000035.1 coordinate 141,136, forward strand.
GGGGCACATACGTTGAACTTTAGATATGTATGTGCGGGTCAGTCATAGAGAAATCATGCCAAGCTTGGCATGATTTCTCCAAAATTTCGATAGCCTCACGACGTTCAAATCATAGAAATAGACATTTGCATCCGACATTGAGCAAGTGCTTAAATAGCTAAAACCGTTTATCCTCCACTGAATGCCTCACAGCATCAGGGTGCTTCAGGGGAGGGCCGCAGCATGGAATCGGTACACGTTGAACGCCTGGATCACTTAGGCGTGATTGCCTCGGTTATCAAAGACTTAGAGATGAGTTGAGATGATCAACGCACGGCTCGTGCCAGATGCCCAAGAGGTCCTCACGCCGGGCGAAGCCATGGCGGGGATGATCTTGAATGGGCTTGGGTTTGCCCACCGGCCGTTGTCCTTGACCCCGCAGTTTTTTGCCAACAAACCTCTCGAACTGTTGTTCCGTGAGGGCACTCGTGCCGAGATGTTTAACCGTTTTAAGCTTGGCCGCACGCTTGACGAGGCCTACACCTACGGCTGCGACCTGTTGTTTCAGGAGTTGGCCCTGGTGGTCTGCGCCCAAGAAGGTCATTGACCTGCGCTTCAATCATCTCGACACCACCAGCTTTACGCTCCATGGGGAGTACGTTCCCGACAGCGATGAGCAGGCGATTACGATCACGTATGGCTACTCCAAAGATCACCGGCCGGACCTCAAGCAAGTGGTCCTGGAACTGATGGTCTCTCAAGATGGCGGCGTTCCCTTTGGCAGCAAGAGTTGGGATGGCAATACGTCAGATATCAAGGTCTTCCAGGAGCGCGCGCAGGCACTGCTGGCGGCCTTTCAGAATGCCCCGAGCCCACGTTATCTGATCGCTGACTCGAAACTCTACCATGAGGACAATGCCCCCAACCTCCACAACGCTCGGCTTTATCACACGGATTCCCCACACCCTGAGCTCGGTCTCGCAGGTGATCACGCAAGCCCTCGCGTGGGACACCTGGCATCGGTTAGATGACGAAACTCGCTATCAATGCCTTGAGTTATGCCACTATGGCATGGCCCAGCGCTGGCTCATCGTCCAGTCGAACGCCGCGCTGGAGCGCGCCGAGGCGACGCTCACCAAAGCCAGACAGCGTGAAGAGGTGGCCATCACGAAGCCACTCTTTCACCTGACAAGCCACACGTTTCCAGACAGCCGAGGTGGCCCAAGACGCGCTGAGCGGCCTTGGCCAAGCGCTGGACGTACCACCAAGTCGACTCCTCCACCCTGATCGCACACAAACGCTATGTCGGTAAAGGTCGCCCCACACCACACACCCCCCTGAAGGCCATCGAATGGCAAATCCAGGCTCAAGTCCGACCTGATCAGGAGGCGATGCGGCACCACCAGCAAGTGAAGGCCTGCTTTGTGCTTGGCACCAATATCGGCACCAGCGAGTTGAGCGATGCCGAGGTCATTGCGGCCTACAAAGGCCAGTCATCCGTCGAAGGCGGCTTTCGCTTTCTCAAAGACCCCCTGTTTTTTGTCTCCTCGTTGTTTGTCAAAAAGCCCAGCCGGATCGAAGGGCTGTTGATGGTGATGACCCTCGCCTTGTTGGTGTACTCGGTGGCACAACGCCGCCTGCGTCAGCCATGAGCACGCCAGGACGAGACGGTGCCGAACCACATCAACCAACCGACCATGGCACCCACCTTGCGCTGGGTGTTCCAACTGTTGGAAGGCATTCACTGCGTGCGGGTGACCGTGCAGGGCCGGGTGTATGAGCTTATCGAAGGCCTCAACGACGTGAAAATCAAAATCCTACGCCTGTTTGGAGAACGAGTCTGCTGTCTTTACCAAATTTCTCCCGGATAGGGTGCTCAATGTCGGTTGCATGATTCAACATCCTCGCATTATGCAAAGCCGAAATACCCCGATCATGCCCGAGAGACATGCCTGTTACCGCTCATCATTTGCGATGTATCCAACAGATGGAGATGTATGGCATTGATCTTGCTCTACAGTTGTACCACCATCAACACCTCTCGCGACTAGCGTATTCATCCATGGGGTGGCCCACTGGCGTTTCACCCTCCCTGAGACGCCGGTGCTGGAAGGGGTGGTGCAGACACCAGCCGCCAACCCCTGACGATTCAGCCCGCATACCTTGCACGGACATGCCGTGCCGCCACAAGTCAACCACGTTGTCGTGAGGAGGAGCGTCTTCTTCATCGATTCGAGGGACATCATGGTTCGGTCCGAGCACGGGTTTACCGTGATGGAGTTGTGCATCGTCCTCATGATCGCCGCGGTGCTGGCCGTGGTCTCCGTGCCGCAATTCAGCAGCCTGATGCGCCGCTACCGGCTGAATGGGGCGGCCATGGTCGTCTGGGGCGATGTCCAGAAGGCGCGCTGGATGGCGATCAAGGAGACGCGCACGATCCGGGTCGATTTTACCGCGACGTCCTATACCCTGGTCCGCGTGGACACCGGCGAGGTCGCCTTCACGCGCAATCTGGCGGTCCTCTATCCGGGCGTGACGCTGAGCGTCACCGCGAATACGCTCGCCTTTCGCAGCTCGGGACTCCTGGACCATAGCACGCGACCCGTCGACCTCCAAGGGACCTCAGGCACCAAAAGCTTCACCGTGTTGGCCACGGGACGTGTGGGGGAGATTTCATGAGACCACCACGGGTCGCCGGCGATGAGGCGGGATTCACGCTCATCGAGATGATGATCACGCTCGTCATCCTGTCGGTGGGGCTGATGGCGCTGGCCGGACTCCAGGTCGCCGCCATCAAGGGGAACGCCTCCGCCAAACGCATGACGGCCGCCACCGCCCTGGCGGACGCCAAGCTCGAAGCGCTCAAAGACACCCCCTATGCCAATCTGCAATCGGAATCGTCCACCTCGGTCGCAGCCGCGGGCCTGAATTTCACCCGGCAGGTGACGGTCACGCCCAATAGCCCGACGCCCGCCACCACGACGGTGCGGGTGGTGGTGACCTGGACGGAAGGCTCGAAGTCCTATACGGTGCCGCTCTCGACCATCATCAGCCGGCCATAAAGGAAACACCATGGTCACGTCTGCACGCGGCTTTACGATCATCGAGTTGTTGATCGCCATGGCCCTCCTGGGTCTGGTGCTCACCGGCCTCAGCACGCTGGCGATCTCGTCGAGTCGCTTCTACCTCGCCCAGAATCGGGTCATCGGCATGCAAGCCGATGGACGGGCCGCCCTGGAATTTATGGCGCGCGAGCTGCGCCTGGCCTTCGGGACGCCGACGCTCTCGACCACGGTGACGACGAACGATACGATCAGTTTCAATCGCGTCGAAGACAGCGGCTCGTCCTCCGGGGGCAACACCACCACGGTCCTCAACGATACGCGCAAAGCCTGGACGCCAGGGGCCTTCGCCCCCATCACCACCTCGGCCTATACGGTGCGCCTGATCGCGGGGACCGGCAGCGGCCAGACCCGCACGGTCACGACCAATACCGCCACGCAACTCACGGTGTCCCCCGGCCTGGACAACCACGCCCGATACGACCTCCCTCTATGTCCTGACCACCGAGCGCGCCTTCACCCGGACGTCCGCCACCGATGATATCTTGCGCTACCGCATCGGGGCGACGGGCACCAATGATCCCCTGGCCGACCATATCACCAGCCATGCCTTCGCGCTGCCCACGGCCACGACGATGACCATCACCGTGACGGCGCGCACACGATCCAAGGAGCCGACCACGAACCAATATCGGACCTATACGCTGACGGAAACGATCCGGAAACGCAATACCTAACCTGACGCATGCGAGGTGACTCATGCAGACGTGTCTCCGCGATCTCGACAATGACTCCGGGGTGGCCCTGGTCACCGCCCTGGTCATGCTGGTGCTCCTGACCAGTCTCGGCACCTATGCCATCACCATGACCCAGACGGAGACCGGCCTGTCGGCCAGCCTCAAGACCTCCAAGCGCGCCTTCTACCTGGCGGATGCGGGGCTGGAATGGGGCAAGTCGCAGATTGCCACCGCGACCGCGCTCCCGCCCCTCCCGGCGGCGGCGACGCAAAGCCTGGACCAGGGCAGTTACGCCGTCACCTTCCCGAGCATTTTCCCGACCAGCGCCGCCTTCACGTATACCGTGACCGTGCGCTCGGTCGGCACCCTGGGAACCGCCTCGAAAACCTTGCAGACCGTGGTCACCAAGACCTTCGAGCTGTCGGATGCGGCAGTGACGCTCCGGGGCAATGAAGCCGATTCCTCGTTCACCGGGAACTCCTTTACGATCGACGGCCGCGATTATGATCACCTCACCGGCGCCCTCACCTCAGGGGCGACCCAGTATGGCATGACGGTGCCCACGGCCACGCTCAAAACCACCGTGGATAATGCCCTGTCGTCGCAACAAAAGGATAATATCGTCGGGCTGGCCGGCACCGGGACCACGGCCAGCATCGGGGTCAGTACCGCCCTGCCCTCCACGACCGTGGCCAGCCTGGGGGATGCCCTGTGCAATGCGGCGAACGCCGCCAACAAGTTCACCATGACGACCAATGGCAGCTACTCCCCGCCCGCCAACGCCGTCTGGGGCACGCGGGCCTCCCCGAAGATTTACTGTGTGACGGGCACGGGCACGGCCGGGACCATGTCCATGGATGTGAATGGCAACTTCGACGGCGTGGGCGTGCTCGTGGTGCGGGATGCCGACCTGGTGATCAATGGGGCCTTTCATTTTGAGGGCCTGATTCTCGTCACCGGGGATAAGGTGGGCTTTGGGCTGTTGGGCGGGGGCAATAAGGACGTATATGGCTCGGTCATCATCAACGAAACGGATCATGACGGCGCGTCCTACCGCGAGGACGTGTTCCAGGGGGCGTCCAACGTGCGCTACAGCACCTCGGCACTGGCGTATGCCCGCAACTTGATTCCCGCCGCCTCACTGTCGAGTATCATCACGACGTTTCCGTCCACGGCACTCCAGCGCGCCTGGCACGAGGTCAACCCGTAGGATCATGTCGCGCACAGGACTGGGGCGATACCCCGCGTGGCTGGGCGTCTCTCGCGCAACGGTCGACTCACGGTCGCAGGCGGAGCAGGCGCCTAGGGCCGCGGCCGGTGAGAGCGCTAGGGGAGGACACCGATGAGGCGCACATTCGGCTCACCATCCCACCGCACGGTCCGATGGCTGGCGTGGGGAGGACTCCTGATCGGAAGCGTGTGGTTCGGTGCCGCCTGGGCATGCGGCCGAGCTGTATCGGTGGGTCGACGAGCAGGGACACGTCTCGCTGAGCGACACGCCACCCCCGTCCCAGGGCAATCGTCAAGACCTGAAGGTGTACCGGCCGGAGACCACCTCACCGCCACCTGAGTCCCGTGAGACCCCCGCGGGCCACACCGCTGAAGCGCCACCGCCCGCGACCACCCCCGGCGGCATCATGGTGGAGGCCGTGGTGAATGGGCGACTCACCGTGCCGTTGCGGCTGGATACCGGTGCGGAGTTGACGGTGCTCACCAAGGCGGTGGCTGAGGCGTTACCCATCGCCGCCCTGGAGCACTTGCCCCGGCACGCGTTCAAGACGGCCGGAGGGCCGGTCACCATGCCCGTCGCCTCGCTGCGCTCGCTGCGCATCGGCAGCACGGAAGCCCGCGACGTGACCGTCGCCATCGACCTCGATGGGCGGATGCCCGTCGGGCTGCTGGGCATGTCCTTTCTCCGCCGCTTCAAAGTGACCGTGGATCAGCAACAGGGGCGTGTCACATTTGACCGCTAGGCCCTCCTTTGCGAAATCTCCTGCATTTCGCATGTTGCCAAGCCCACACGTCTGATACCCCGCCCCATGAACCGCGTTCATGACCATCATCTCTTCAATCAATCAGGTACAGACAGCCACGGCATTTTTCTTGCTCAGAAGAGCCAACATGTCGTCGCAATACGTGTTCCAGGCGT
>CAVPRW010000036.1:0-62957 GCA_963707985.1 uncultured Nitrospinota bacterium
TGAACAGGCCGTTCAGCGTATTCTCCCCGCCTTCGCCATCCAGGACCACATTGATGTCATGGCGTGCCAGCGCCCCACCTGCCGTGATGGCATGCGACACACAATTGCTGCTGCGCCTTGCCGATCTGCAACGTGGCGATGTGGAACGCACTCGTGCTCTCCGACTCCAGCCTACAGTGTTCGACCCTCGCGTTTTGGCCGAAACGCACTCGGTGACCGCGTTAGTGAAATATACATCCTGTCCAAGGCCGATGTAGCTTTCGATCACCGTCGCCTGTGTGTCTTCTCCTTGAACACGAGCAAATTGCGGGGATGCGATACTGTGGCGTCCCCCTGCGGCAGGGAGAGGAAAACGAGGTGGATGGGCACGTCGATGACGCAACCACGCGGCACGTAGACGTAAGCCCCATCCTGCATGAATGCAGTGTTGAGGGCGACAAATGCCTGCTCCTCAAAACTGGCGTAGCGCGCCAGATGCGCCTCGAGTCCAAACGGACGGGTCGCGAGGGCTTGGGCCAAACTGCCCCCTTCCACACCATTGGGCAAGGCGTGTAGGGCTGAGAGCTCCTGGCACCAAGTGGCCATTGACACAGACGAGTTGAGCGGACACGAGACCTGGAATCGTGGCGGCGGCGAGCGCCTCGGCAGCTAGCCCAGGCGCCAGGCGCTTGGCGGGTTGGAACGGGATGCGGGTGATCGGCGCCACGTTCGTATACTTCCATTCCTCATCATGGACGGTGGGGAATCCCAGCTCGGCGAAGCGAGTGATGGCGGCTTTGCGGAGGGGCTGAGTCCAGGCTTGCCCATTCTGGGCGACTTTCCGCTCGAACTGGGCGAAATTCTCCAGATAAACATCTTGTATCGTTTCAGTCATGGCGCAAATCTTCCCTTCTAGGAGCTGACTGGCTGACCGCCCTGCACCTGCTCCTCTATCCAGCCATAACCCTTCTGTTCAAGCTCTAGCGCAATTGTTTGTCGCCGGACTTGACGATGCGGCCGTGAACGAGCACGTGCACGAAATCGGGAACGATGTAATTCAACAGCCGCTGGTAGTGGGTGACGACGATGATGGCGTGCTCCGGGCCGCGCAGGACGTTGACGCCGCCAGCGACGAGTCGGAGGGCGTCGATGTCGAGGCCGGAGTCGGTTTCGTCCAGAATCGCGAGACTTGGGGTCAGATACCGCCATCTGGAAGATTTCATTGCGCTTCTTTTCGCCGCCGGAAAAGCCCACGTTGACGGGCGATTGAGGAAGGCGGGTCCATTTCCACCAGGCCCATTTTGTCTCTTACACGGTCAGGGAATCCATGGCGTCGAGCTCGTCAGCCGCGATGCTTGCGGATGGCGTTGACGGCGGCGCGGAGAAAGTATGTCGTGTTCACGCCAGGGATCTCGACGGGGTACGAAAGTCAGGAAGATTCCTTCGTGGGCGCGCTCTTCCGGCGCCATCTCCAGCAGGTTTTTCCCCTCGTACAGTACTCGGCCGGCGGTGAGTCGTTCTTCGCGGCCGGCCAAGACCTGCGCCAGCGTGCTTTTGCCCGAGCCGTTCGGCTCGATGATGGCGTGGACTTCGCCGGCGTTCCGGTGAGGTCGATTCCGTTCAGGATCTCTTGTCCCCCGTCCTGGCGTGAAGATTCCGAATTTCAGTATGGTAGTCCTTTCGGTTTTACCCGACGCTTCCTTCGAGACTCACACTGAGGAGCTTCTGCGCTTCCACCGCGAGCTCCATCGGAAGCTCTCGGAATACCTGCTTGCAGAAGCCACTGACGATCATTGAACCGCATCCTCGGCGGAAATGCCACGCTGCTTGCAGTAGAAGATTGATCGTCGCTGATCTTCGAGGTGGAGGCTTCGTGTTCGACCGTCGCGGAGGTGTTGTTCACTTCCAGGTAGGGGAAGGTGTGCGCGCCGCATTTGTCCCCCATCAGCAGGGAGTCGCACTGCGAGTAATTACGCGCCCCGGTAGCCCCTTTCAAGATTTTCACCAGGCCACGATAGCTATTTTGGCCGTGGCCGGCGGAAATACCCTTCGACACGATGGTACTCTTCGTGTTCTTGCCGATGTGAATCATCTTGGTGCCGGTGTCGGCCTGCTGGTAGTTGTTGGTGAGCGCCACCGAATAGAACTCACCGATCGAGTTATCCCCCTGCAGGATGCAGCTCGGGTATTTCCAGGTGATCGCTGAGCCGGTCTCCACCTGAGTCCACGAAATCTTGGAATTCTTCCCCAGGCATTTGCCACGCTTGGTGACAGTTGTAGATGCCACCCTTGCCCTCTTTATCACCTGGATACCAATTCTGCACGGTGGAGTATTTGATCTGGGCGTTATCCAGCGCCACCAGCTCCACCATCGCTGCAGCCGGTCCTCATCCCGCATTGGGGCTGTGCAACCTTCGAGATAACTGACGTAGCTCCCCTCCTCGGCGATGATCAGCGTGCGCTCGAACTGGCCGGTATTTTTCGCATTCGACGCGGAGTAGGTCGATAACTCCATCGGGCAGCGCACGCCCTTCGGCACATAACAGAAGGAACCGTCGCTGAAGACTGCCGCGTTCAGTGCCGCAAAGAAGTTATCGCTGTACGGTACCACCGATCCTAGGTATTTCTGTACCAGCTCCGGATGCTCCTGGACCGCCTCAGAGAAGGAGCAGAAGATAATGCCTAATTCCGCCAATTTATCCTTGAAGGTTGTAGCCACCGATACGCTGTCAAACACCGCATCCACCGCTACCCCGGCCAATAGCTTTTGCTCTGACAACGGGATGCCGAGCTTTTCATAGGTCTCAAGCAATTTCGGATTGACCTCTTCCAGACTCTTCGGCCCATCTTTTGTTTTCGGCGCTGAGAAGTACACCATATTCTGATAGTCAATGGGGGTAATGTATGTTCGCCCACTTCGGCTCGGCCTCTGACTTCTCCAGCTTCTCCCAGTATCGATAGGCCTTCAGCCGCCATTCGACGATCCAGTCAGGCTCGTTCTCTAGCCGAGATGAGGCGGATGATATCCTCGTTGAGACCGGGCGGGATCGCCTCCTGCTCAATATCCGTCACAAAGCCCCATTTATAGTCCTGGCTTGTAAGTAAATCCAACGCTTGGCTGCTCATCACATTCTCCTCAGGTCGTTTGGCTATGCGGGGATTCCGACGTTCAGAGGAGTGACCGGCGCATCGATTGTCCTCGCAATCCCCACTTGCAGATCACAGGCCCGCAAGCGACTTATGTGTAATGTACTAAACTGTACAGAAAAGTCAAGATTAGTTGCGTCGGTTTTCGGGAAAGTTCCGCATCGTCGTGCGGGATTTATCTGCAGGGAGGACTCCCCCGAGCAGAATTCGGACGCTTGTACGGACGCCGCGGATGGCTCTGGCGCTGTCTGCAGACACTATCCCAAGTGCATTTTGGTGTTGTTTCACGCCCAGGTCAGATTCGATCCGCGACCGTGATTTTCGTTGACACGATTTCGCAGACTTCATTATGCTACGCCCACTTACACGATTTCCGTGCTGCGCATGTTGTGACGGCTGAAAGGAGCCCCCCCATATGCGCACCATTACCCCTCATCCCTACACCCCCTGGTATTGCTTGTTGTCCTTCGTCATGTGCGCCAGACACGATTCTTGGCGAGACCTCAACTCCTCACCCGCCTCTAGTCCCCTCCTGATGGAGGGGTTGTTTCTCTCACCGCGACGTGTAGACTTTTACCGGCCACGCGTCAACGATCGCGACCCTACGGGTTAGCCTTGGCAGGATGCGCCATCACCGTACGCTAGGGATTAGATTCAGGGTTCCTCGGCGATCTTTCTGATCGTCTGCATGTCGATAGCCCTCGGCCCCTCGCCCACCGTTCGCGCTCTCGGTGGCCAGTTTCGACAACCAGACCCCGAAGTCCTCGTCGTGACCCACCATGCCGAATCGTGGCCCGAGAGGATTGCTGCCGTCGTCGAAAGCCGGAAGGCCAGGTGCGGAGGTGCCTTTCCGCAGGGCGAAGGACCATAGGGCCGGCACGGGAAGTATAGGACAGGAGGGGGGATGGTGCCGGTGGCCGCGCCGGATCGCGGTCTTCACCGGTCTGGCATCCTCATGAGCCGCCGACGAGATGCTGACGAAGAGGTGGGTAAGGTCTTATGCGCAGCGCAGGGGGTGATCTATGCTTCGGCACCTGATCGTATCGTTCATCATCGGCATGGCGCTCACGCTCGTCCTCGGGGATGCCACTGCCGCCAGTAAACCAGAGGGACAGCTGGTCATCGCCTTTGACACCTCGATTGCGCCGACGTATCTCGATCCTGCCGACGTACCCGGCACCGCCACGCCGTTTACGTTTCTGTATGCATTGCATGACGCGCTGGTCAAACCCCTGCCTGGAAATGATATGGCCCCCAGTCTGGCCGAGTCATGGCGTGAGAGCGATGACGGATTGACCTACGAATTCAAGCTGCGCGAGGGTCTGACCTTCCACAACGGCGATCCCTTCACGGCGGACGATGTCGAAATTCAGTTTCTTACGCTATAAGGGAACCTCGGCCAAGTTGCTGCATGAGCGGGTGCAGGCCGTTGAGGTCGTTGATCCCTATCGGGTGCGCTTCGTCCTGCAGGCACCGTGGCCCGACTTTATGGCCTTTTACGGCACGATCGCCACGGGCGCCGCCTGGATTGTGCCCAAGAAATACATCGAGCAGATTGGCGACGACGCTTTCAAGCAAAAGCCGGTCGGGCTTGGGCCGTATCGTTTCGTCCGCATGGACCCGGGGGTAGAGCTCGTGCTCGAGGCTCAAGAGCATTACTGGCGGCAGACACCTTCGATCAACCGCCTCATCTTCAAGGGGATCCCAGAGCGTACCACGCGCCTGGCCATGCTCAAGAATGGGGAGGCAGACATCGCCTACCTCATGATTGGCGATGAAGCCAGTGCCATCAAGGCAGACCCCAAATTACGCCTGGCGCAGGTCATCCCGGCCGCCACCTGGTGGCTTGAGTTCCCGGAGCAATGGGACCCCAAATCCCCGTGGCACGACCGCCGAGTCCGGCTGGCCGCGGCCTTGGCGCTCGATAAGCAGGCGATCAATGAGGTCGAGCGTCTGGGCTTTTCGCGGCTGACGGGATCGATGATCCCCAGCACCTTGGAATTCTCCCTACCGCTCGAGCCGTATCGCCTATAATCCTGCCCAGGCCAAGCGTCTGTTGGCCGAGGCCGGCTATCCCAATGGCTTCGACGCGGGGGATCTGACTACCGCTACCACCGTTCTTTACCATGGGCGAGGCCGGTGAGCAACTATCTGGGTGCCGTGGGCATCCGCACCAAGATGCGCACTATGGAGCGTGCCGCGTTCTTCACCGCGGCCGGGAGAAGAAGCTGCAAGGGCTTATCTTGAATGCCTCCGGCGCTTTAGGCAATGCCGCCACCCGTATCGAGACCTATGTGCTGAGCACGGGAGCCTATGCCTATGGGGGCTATGCGGATATCGATGAGCTCTTCCGCCAGCAGTCGGTTGAGCGCGACCGGGGCAAGCGCGAAGCGCTGCTCCATCAGATCCAGCGGCTGATGCACGAGCGGGTCATGCACGTGCCAATCTATGAGCCGGCAACGCTGCATGGCGTGGGCCCTCGCGTAGAGGAGCCGGGAGTAGGCTTGAACGCCTTGCTCTACTTTACCAGCCCCTATGAGGAGATGCGCCTCAAGAAGCGCTGAGCAGTGCTGCCGCTAACACCAGCTAGTCACACGGTCATTAATCACTCCGGGAGATGGTCAATCCCTGTTCGGGCTGGACTGTCGCCTGGCGTGTTCTTGCCAGACAATCGACGACTTTCGCCACGATCCGATGTGGGCTCGTGGCGGCATTCATGGGGGTATTGGAGGGCATGGTATGACACAATACATGGCACGGTCGATTTTGATCTGTCTCATCACTCTGTCGGTTTTCGGCTTTATGTTCATCAATGTGGCTGCAGCCCAGCAACCCAAGCCCGGCGGTACGCTGAAGATCGCCTTCGAGTCCGATGTTCCCGGCATGGACCCCCATACTTCGCTGGGCGTGCAGGTGCAGGTGCTGATTCCGAGCCTGTTCAACACGCTGGTCACGATCGATGAAAACCTTGAGGTCGTCCCCGACCTGGCGAACTCGTGGGAGGTGAAAGATGGCGGGAAGACATACATTTTTCACCTGCATAAGGGCGTCAAGTTCCACGATGGCACCGACTGCGATGCGGCCGCGGTCAAGTGGAACTTCGACCGCATGCTGAACCCCGAGGAAAAGGTGCTCACCGCCCCACTCTTCACGATGATCGATGCCGTCGAACCCGTCGATGCCCAGACTCTGAAGATCACCCTGCAGTATCCGACTGAGACGTTTCTAAGGGCCCTGGCCAACTATCGGAAGGGCTTCCCCATCATCTCCCCCACCGGCTATAAAACCTGGGGCAAGCAGGACTCACCAGCACACCCCATCGGTACTGGGCCGTTCAAGCTGGCCAAGTGGGAGCAGAACGCACTCATCCTCCTGGAGCGCCATGGGCAGTATTTCAAACCAGGACTGCCGTATGTGGAGAAGATCGAGTTTCGCATCATGAAGGACGGTGTGACCCGTGCGGCGGCACTGCGGGCGGGCGAGGTGGACTTTGTGAATCTCGTCCCCATCGAACACGTCGAGCGTCTGAGCAAAGATCCCAAGATGCACGTCCTACGCGGCCCAGAGACGGCCACTATCTTCCTTGTGGCCAATAACGGCCGCAAGCCGTTCGACGACGTCAGAGTTCGTCAAGCGACAATCGGTTACGGCATCGATCGTCGCGTCATTGCCAAATCGGCCCTGTTAGGGTTGGCGTCGCCACTGGTCAGCTTCGTGCCTCCGGGCACATTGGGTCATAAAGATTTCCTCGAGTCCTTATCCGTACAATCCTGATCGCGCAAAAACGTTGCTCAAGGAGGCTGGGTTTGACGGGCGTAACCCTCTGAAGTATACCCTCATAACACACGCCGCCAACCCGGTCCTCCCGACGATTGCCACGATCATTAAGACGCAATTGGCGCAAAGTGGCGTCGAGGTTAACGTCGAGGTCCTCGACCGCCCGGTGTTCCTGAAGCGCCTGCAGACCCATGACCATGACCAGTTGCTGACGATCGGCTCGCACTTCGTGGACCCCTATGCGCGGGCGTACCTGATGGAAACCACAGGAGGCTCCCTCAACACTCCCAACCACAGTGACACGCACGTGGATGCCTTGATCGACAGACTGCGGCGGTCGGTGGACCGCGAGAGTTTCAAGGTGGGCTACGAATTGCAGGCCTACGATGCCGAGCGCTTGATCTATCCCAGCGTGACTGGAGATCCCTTCGTGCAAGCCGAGCGGGATTACGTCAAGGGCTATGTCTTCATGCGTGGGCTGAAAGTGAGCTTCGAATCCGTATGGCTAGACAAATAGGGGCGTGGTGCCGAGACAGCAACGGCGTCCAGTTTCGTAGGGGCCATGGGCCATGGCCCCTACTACATTCCGGGACGGGTGGAATGGAGGAGAGCAGAGGGACTAGATGAGGATGGACATGGATCGCATGAAGGTCCCATACCGGGGCACCTCTTCTGGTCGTCTGAGACAACGTAACTCTGAGAGCGAGAGCCGCAGTCTGTGGCTGCTTACCCGTGTTCCACTATAAGAAGGGCACGTAGCGCACTTGCCCTTCCCATTCACCTGGAAGACTGCATTCCGCAAGTAATAAGAGGTCTTCGATCACTTGACCGATGGGTGCCAGTTGACTGACTGCAAATACCCCGGGCATGGGCAAATCGCTGGAGACCCGTGCGTAGGCGTGTGCCGTCATGGTACTGACATCATGCGTGAGAAGAACGCGACTTTCTTGGGCTACCCATTCCAATACTCTAGGGTCTAATGCTCCAGAAAGACCTACATCTTGGGCCCGCACGATATCGTTATCAAAGTCTTCGTCCGCCAGAAAACGTAGCATTCCAATCATAGCTGAGGCGGACGACGAGCCAGCAAGCGCTCACGCACTCCCGCTGACGGAAACCGTCTTTCGTTCTCCCGACGCACGGCCTCCTCCACACGGCGACGCTCTTCCAGATAGGTCTCAACCTCTTCTTGAGACCACAGGTAGTATGTAATGATGGCATAAATGTCGGTCAGGCCGAGAGAAGGGTATTTAAGCAGAATCTCTTCGGCAGCACTTCCATTTCTAAAGGCGTTGATGATCGTTTCCAGCCGGACGCGCGTTCCCCCTACACGCAGAACACCATCATCGTCCGCCTGAATGGGTGGTGGCTGTGCAACAAATGAGATCGGTAGCTTCACGGAGGTCTCCTTCTCAGCGGTCTTCACAATAGAAGTGGCCGTGGAAAAACCGTCTTAGATTGGGGCGGATCGCTCGACGGTAGGTATGAAGAGCTGCACTAAATCAGACCACACAAGATGGGTGCACATGATCTGCAGCGGCAATGCCCCTAGCGCGTTACGTTCTCCCTTTAACAAAGGAAGGCAAGGGGGATTTTTGCGAACGACGGCACATAGCGGTGTCCCAATGTCGTGTCGTTCGATTTAGTCCAGCCGCAAATCTTTTTGGGCGTGCTCGATCGTTGTCCCTCACCGGCGCACGGTGACCTCTAGAAGCTGGACCGCTTTCTCTAACGTTGAGACGAAGACTGTGAACACCCAATATACCGTTATCCCTCTGTTGAGTGTACTTCTATATATTATATTTGGTGGTCTTGGGTTCAGGTTCACAATTGGGAATTCTAGGCGATATTGGCGCTCTTATGCAAGGCTTTCTCACCACCATCACGTGAACTGTTTCGGTGCTCCATCGGATGAGGATCGCGGAGGCAAAACCGCTAATGGCGGCTTGATCCCTACTCCAACCATGGCATAGCCTGAGCCACACAGAGAATACCTAACGAGGCCTGTCATATTTTCTCATCCCTAGACTGTTGAGTGGTGTGCTTCGGTGTTCCAGGAAAGCCTGTGACTTATCAGACCATTATGGCTATTATGGAGGCAGAAAAAACGTACGGAATCTATGCTTGAAGCGCCTTGATATACTTGAACGGCCATCCGCTAACCGTCAAATACTATCGTTAGCGCCATGAAGTCTCCTCTGGGGCACTTTTCCATGAATAGCATCTTCTCTGTAAACGGTACTGTCCTCGAACAACTCGACGCCGTATCAGCGACACGAACCTTCCGCAACCTTCTCTGGTGTGAGGCATTGAGAAGTGGTGTATCGCCTCACAAGGTTGTGATCAGTCTACGGACGAACGTGAGTGATGGGGGAATCGACGCCCGGGTTGACGGCACGACGACTGTCGACTCCAGGCTCGTTCGGGGAACGACCCATTTTCAGGTGAAAGCAGGCAACGCCTTCAAACCCTGGCAGCGAAGCCTCCTCAAAAATGAGCTCTTTGGTAGTCCAAAGGCCGAACCGAGTCGAGAGACACTTGCGCCAGGAATTCGCGAGTGTCTTCAATCACGCGGGCGATATGTACTGGTCACCTTTGGCCACGACCTCACTCCGGAACAGCACACCGCAGCCCAAGGTGCTCTCACAGATCTTCTCAAAACCTGTGGCTATAAGAAACCGCGAGTCGATGTGCTGGGACAGGGGCAGCTACTTGGTCTTATCGCACTCTTTCCTTCATTGGCTTTGGAGCTCATGGGGAGAGACGACCTGCCATTTCAGAACTTCGCTAGCTGGGAAGCACAAGACGACATGACACCGGCGCTGCATCTCGCTCCAGTTCAGTCCGAGGTCATAGCGCACATCAGGAAAACGCTGCAGAGCTCTGACTATCAACACATTCGCGTGACCGGGGAAGCAGGGATTGGCAAGACGCGATTGGTGCTTGAAGCGCTATCCGCGGAAGATCTTGCGCCCATGGTGATCTACAGCCCTCATGCCGAGGATTTCCAGCGGAGTCGGCTGTTTAATGAGCTGCTTCGCCAAGATTTGTTCTATCACGCCATCGTGGTGATCGATGAATGCGCGGAAAAGGAGCGGGCACAAATCTGGGGTGCGTTCAAAGGCAGGAGGGATATCAGGATCATCACAATCGATCATGGCCCTGAGGACAGCTGGGACGACCAGATGCTCGTCATTGACTGTCCAAGACTCCCTGAAGACCAGATCACGGCCATTATCGCTTCTTATCTGCCACAGCACACGAGCGTCTGGCATTGGGCAGAGTCGTGCGGAGGGTCTCCTCGGGTTGCTCATGCGTTTGGTGAAAATCTTCAGAAAAATCCAGCAGATCTCCTCAAATCACCCGCGACTGTGCCCATGTGGGAGCGTTTTGTGGCAGGGTATGAGCGGCTCGACAGTCATAATGCCCGAGACGCACTGATCGTCTTACGTCATGCAGCGCTGTATACGCGTTTCGGTTTTGAAGATCCTGTCTCTGGAGAGGCGCAGTACATCTGCCGGCTCACGCAACAAGTCGACCCCTCCATGACGTGGGCGCACTTCCAGGAAGTTGTCGGGCGCCTGCGTAAGCGAAGAATCCTGCAAGGAAAGCAAACCTTGTTGATCGTCCCGCCGGCATTACACATGTACCTGTGGATCGACTACTGGAATAGCTATGGGCGAGGTTTTGAATTCGAGGCGTTTTTGGATCACATCCCCTCGCCACTGCAACACTGGTTTTTTCAGCAGTTTATCTATGCGCATGCCAGCCCGGTTGCAGGAAACGTTGTCAGAAAGATTCTTTCAGCAGAAGGCCCATTTTCACATCACGACTTCCTCGTGTCGAAAGCGGGAACCAGATTCCTGAATTACCTCACAGAAGCTGACCCTGGTGCCACGTTGGCTGTGATTGAACAGACCTTCGGCACATGGTCTCAGGAAGAATTAAAGCGCTGGGTAACAGGTCGTCAGGACGTTGTATGGGCGTTGGAGAAAATCGCGGTCTGGCGTGAGTACTTTCTTCGGGCTGTACACGTATTGGTCAAATTCGCACTTGCCGAGAACGCGAACAATGGGAACAACTCAACAGGAACCTGGCTCGGTCTTTTCAAAATCGGCCCCGGTTGGGCGGCTACACAGGCATCACCTGAGGAACGCCTGCCTGTCATTGAGGAGTTGCTCGGCAGCCACGAAAGACTGCGAAAAGAGTTGGGCCTGCACCTGTGCATGCATTGGCTGAGCACGTATGGTGGCTCCCGTGTCGTTGGGGTCGAGTATCAGGGGCTCCGTCCAAAGGTGGAGTTTTGGTGCCCAAAAATACGGGACGAAGTCTTTGATGCATGGCGACTGGTATGGAGACATCTGTTCACGGTGACACGAAGTTGGGATATGGAAGAGCGTCGGTCAGCCAATCGCACCCTCATAGAGGCTGGAGCGCGCTCGCTTTCATACAGCAGCCTGGGAAACGAGGTTATGGAAACACTGTCTCAACTCACGGAGGATGCAGCGACAGACAGACGGCACTTTACCCGGGCTGCCATCCGAGCACTGACCTTTCGAGCCGGAAACATGCCAAAGGGGATTCTCGCTAAGCTTCGCAGGCTCGATCGGAGACTCACCGGGAACTCGTTGGGGGGACAATTTGCGCGATATGTCCTCAATACCACAGAGGACGAGGATTACAACGCGAAGGGTAACACAGTGCAGTTCCGTCGCCAGCCGTCCCTACGGGTTCGGAAGCTTGCAGTGCAGGTAGCCGCAGACGCTGCTCTCTTCTCAGCACACCTTCCAGAGTTTGTTGTCGGTGATGGCCACCGTCTGCACGAGTTCGGTGCTAACCTCGCAAAAGCTTTCTGTTCGCAGGAGACAGTCGAGGCCGTGATCGCAGCACAGCTTGGTGCGCGCCCAGAAATGAAAACGCAATTCATCGGCGGGTACTTTTCTGGGCTGAGATCGCGCTTTCCAGACCTGTGGGAGGCCAGTCTATCCCGACTTCTATATAACAATGCGAGCCGAGAGGTCGGTGTCGTGGTATTGCTTTGCACAGGCGTTTCAGAGAAAATCATTCGCCTGCTCCTAAATTTATTCGGACAAGGCTCCGTAAAGGCCATTGCCTTCAGTCAGCTGGCCTGGCAATCGGAGCGTGACCATATTCCGCAGGTGTTGGTGGAAGAGGTGCTTGCCGCCTTGGTGAACTCCGCTGACGAAGAGGCGCTGGGGGTGGCGATTCAGCTCGCGGCCTTCTACTTCTTTGACCCGAAAAACCCTAGATCTTGTGACGAGGGCGTAGTGTTCCGCTTGCTCAGTGCCGACCAATTCTTCCGCGGGGAGACAGCAACAAGACCAGCGTATAGCTGGCATGATGTAGCAGAAGGCTTCTGTCAGCGATTTCCCGAGAAGGAACTTGATCTCTTGTCAAGTATTCTTTCTCGCCCGGAGCACCTCTGGCGGACACGTTCGTCAAGAGGCCCTGGCTCCATGGCTGATTCCATCGTTCAGGCGCACCCAGCCGAAGCTTGGTCGATAGTGAGTCAGCTTCTGGAGTCGGATGAAGCGGAAAGCATCGCTGCTTGGCTAGGTGATGAGCTCGGATGGGACCGAGGGCAAGCCGGGCCAATCAAGTGTTTTGACCCGGAGCCGGTGATGGCTTGGGTATTACAGAACCCGTCCACGCGTGCCAGGAAGCTCCGACATTGTCTTCCTAAGACTCTTGATGAGCAGGATGGTGGCCGGCTCACAAGGCTGTTTCTTGAGGCCTTTGGAGATGATGGGGAAGTCACAGACATGCTGATCGCGTATTTCCTGACGGGCAGTTGGATGGGTCATGAAAGCGCCCATCGTACGGCTCAGCGGGCTAAGGCACGGCAGTGGGTCTCCGAGAACAAGTCAGGGAAAGTTCTTTCCTGGCTTTACCGGTACATTGCAATCCTGAATCACGAAATCGAAACAGCGGAACTTCGGGAGGAACGGGAATTTTAACACAGGTGATTAGAATCCTGGAGGGTCTTTCTAGCATTGGAGGTCTTGTGCCACTCCTTGTCTCCTCGTTATCTATCCCAATGTATGACGCGTCTCACTGGGAGGGGTACACGTGGACATGTGAGAAAAGTACGTCTACACTTCCTATGGCTATGTACGCGGTCGCGGTCGAGACGGTTACAGCTCTGTTCATGTCTTAACAGCCCGCTCTGGGGTGGTTGGCGTAGACGCATCCCGCTGAGACTTCCGTGAGCGTATATCATGGCTCTATGTTGTCGTCTACCAGAGAATGCAATTTGCTCGTGTAGGACACCTATATGCAAAGATCGCAGCCGTTCAGTTTACTGTGGCCTGAAGGCACGGGATCGCCGCAGGTCGCCACCGTCTTGGATCCCCCATGTGTCCGTGACCTGGAGCTAGAAACTACGCTGGCGGCTTTGACCGACGGCCGACCCCGTCAGTCCGCCATCCGCAAGGTCCTGCTCAATCTCTGCACCGATCCAGTGGTCATCGCCTACCGCCAGGATGTGCTCGACGATTTGTGGCACAACCCGGAGTTTACCAGTCAGCTGGAGGCCTTACTGCCCGACCTCAGCAGCCTTGAGCTGTCTCATATCTCCGTTGATCGTCGACGATCGCCTCTCCAGGAGGTCGCCTGGCGCTTGGGGGAATTGGAATATCTGGTGAACTGTGTGACCGGCTTGAATACGGTGTTTGCTGGCGTGGGACGCCATATACATGCGGCAGGATGGGTCAGCTTGCGGGACCACATGGCGAAGGTCGTCCAGGATCCCGTGTATCAGCAACTGACGCGTGAGCTACCGAATCTGTTGCGGGCCATACGCGCCAACGTCAGTGTGACCATCGGGGTAAATCTGGATGACCAGTTTCGGCCAGTCGCCGCGACACTGCTCTCGGTCAACACTCAAAGATTTACCTCATCGACCTTCCTCGATCGTCTGTTGGGTAGCTCTGGAGACGACTTTAAAGGTCTAGGGCCACTCCATACCGTGCCTGATCTGCCGCAAGGACATGGACCTTCAAGAAATCGCGGCAGCAACCGGGACGTCAATCCTTTCATGGACCCACTCTTCAGCGATCTGGCACAGGTCTTGGACAGCGTGTGTCAACCGATCGCCCAGGCATTACGCCACTATGACACGCTGCACAGCGGTTTTCTCTCCGCCTTGCGCGATGACCTGGCCTTTTATCTGGCCGCCATGCGGCTCATGGAGCGTCTCCGTAGCCGTGGTCTACCGGTGTGTCGCCCGGAGATCGCCCCCATGACCGAGCGCGTCTGCGACCTGCAGGAGGCCTACAACCTCAACCTGGCCTTGCACCAGATGGGCCAGGCGGAGAACGTGGCCGGCATCGTCAGCAACGATGTCCACCTGGGCGACAACGGCCGCATTGGTATCCTGACCGGGCCCAACCAGGGTGGCAAGACCACCTACACCCAGATGGTAGGGTTGTGCCAGATCCTGGCCCAGACGGGTCTATGGGTCCCTGCCGTGCGGGCACGCATCAGCCCGGTGGACAACATCTATACACACTATCCTGTCGAAGAGCAGATGGCCAAGGGCACCGGCCGATTTGGGGATGAAGCCCAGCGCTTAGGCGTGATTTTTTCCCGTGGGACGCGCCATAGCCTGGTCTTGCTCAATGAATCGCTGGCCAGCACCAACTCCGGCGAAAGCCTGTATATCGCCCAGGACATTGTGCGCGTCCTGCGCCGGCTGGGGGCCCGGGCGATGTTCGCGACCCACCTGCATGAGCTGGCCGCCGACCTGGCCGCGCTCAATGCCAGCACGGAGGGGGACAGCCTCATCATCAGCCTGGTGGCGTCACGGCGTGACACCTCGGAGGAGAGCCCGCGTCGTTCGTATAAAATCGCCCCAGGACCGCCGTTGGGCCGCAGCTATGCCCGTGAGATCGCAGCGCAATATGGCATTAGCTATGACCAATTGACGGCTCTCCTGCAACGGCGCGAGGTGTTGGAATGAGCCGCTGGCAGACCCCAGCACGCCGTCAGTGCAGCAGCGTCACGAGCTCACCGATGTCGGCGCAGGTCTCCAGCTGCTCCAAGCTGCGGAGTGCCTGTGTGGCCTTGCCTGGATCGAGATGCGCCTGTGCCGCGCAGTCCCTGAATTTTGCCGCAATGCCCTCCCAAGTCAGCTCACGGGAGGGATGGCCTGGCGCCTGGTCCACTCGCACCGTTTCACGGCGTCCATCCGAAAGTATGGCCTCAACCTCCACAAAGCCACGGCTGCCAGAGCTGCGCGTCTCGAGTAACGCATCGTCGCCAGCGCAACGCGGGTCCTCCCTGACGCAGATGCGCTGCAGCAGATTGCGGATCGGCGCACGATTGACCGCTTCGTCGGTAAACGACCAGAGCGTGTATTGCCCATCCAGGACCCCCGCGGCCAGGCCATACTGCAGGCTGAACTTGCCCTCAAGCCCGGTTTTGGGCTGGGGATAGATCAAGACCCGCATCCCTCCAGGCGGCATACGACATTCCAGCCGTGCCAGATTGGCAGCGTTGAACCCAAGTCGCTGCCTGAGCTGCAGCACGCCGTCCATGCCGCGATGCGAGGCATAGCAACAGGGAAATTGCTTTAACGCCAGGCCTGGGTCGACGATGACCCAGGGATTGCCCAGTTGTGTAATCGCTGTCTCCGGTTGAGATTCCTCCACACCGTAGGCGGCGAAGAACCCCGCTGGCGCTTCCAGCACATCCAGAGCGGCGGTAAATCCGCTGCGCGACAGATTAACGGCGGCCAGGGCACTGCGCGAGGCCCAGCCGGCATGCAGCGGCTTGGTCATCGTGCCGAAATTGCGCTGCAACCCACTCGCCAGCGAAGAGGCGATGCCAAACGCCATCCGTGTCGTCGGTACATCGAGATGGTCGCGTTTGGCAAGCGCCGCCAGCGCGGAAAAGATGGCAAGCGTGCCGGTGCCGTGGAAGCCGCGGTGGTAGTGGCCGACGGTGATCGCCTGGCCGATTTTCCCGCCGACCTCGACCCCGATAACGTAGGCCTCGATGAGGGCTCTACCGGAAAGTGTTCCGGCCTTCAGATCAGCGATGAGCGCCGGCAAAATCACCGCGCTCGGATGCGCTGGCATCATGGATAGCACGTCGTCGAAGTCGAGCGCGTGGCCAAAGGTCCCGTTGACAAGTGCCGCCATCTCTGGCGATACCATCCTGCCACTCCCCAGGATTGGGCTGGTGCCGCTGTCACTCGCCTGCTCGACATAGCGCATGAGCGGCGGTGCAACCTCGCTTCCAGCGCCAGCAAGAATCACCGCAAACGTATCGGCCAGCGCTCGTTTGGCCTTATCGATGGCCGCAGGGGGAAAGTCCTGCACAGTCTTGTCATGGATGAATTGCGCCAGCGCCTCAGTCAGTCCAGTCATCGCGGTTCCCTCATCTAGCGAAACTTTGGCATCACGTCCCGCGCGAATAGCTCCATGGAGCGCATCACATCGGCATGCTTCATCTTGCCATAGGCCATGCTGGCCCCAAAATATTCGACGTGGTGCTTCTCCCGGAGCCAGCGGATGCGCTGCACCAGCTGCTCCGGCGTGCCAAAGTAGGCGGTGGTTTGCAGCTCTTCTTCGTAGGAGGGCACCTTCACCGTTCGAGTCCGCCGCCAGTGCTCTAGGTCCCTGTAGATTTCGCTGCCTCCGGTCAGCGTCCGACGCAGACTGTTCAGGTCTCGCACCCAGGTGATGCTGTCACGTGGAATGTCGATGGCCTGTTTTTCGTCTTCAGCGACATGTACATGTCGGAAGAAAGGCATGTCCTCCACGGGCGGCTGTCTGCCGATGGCCGCGCACTGCTCAAAGTACAGGGCACGGATACCTAACACGTCCTCGTCGGGGGTGTTGGCGCTGGTCAGGATGGGCAACTGGCGAGAGACGGCTACCTGCACGCTGGCAGGGGTGCGGGAGACAGCCAGGTACATGGGTGGATGGGGGTGCTGCACCGGCACTGGGGCGATTGTCAAGTCATCGACGCTATAGTACTGGCCATGGTATGTAAACCCCGGCGTCTGCCACAGGCCGAGAATGATGTCGACGATCTCCTGAAAGCGCTGCGTACGGGAGTCGTACTCTACCTTGAAGTTATTGTATTCATAGACCACCTGACCCCGGCCTACCCCGAAGTCCAGACGCCCTTGACTCAAGACGTCCAGCATGGCGGTCTCTTCGGCCATGAACACTGGGTGGTGGAAGGTGAGCACGCTGACCCCGGTGCCAATGCGGATTTTCTTCGTGCGTGCGGCCACATAGGTGGCAAAAGGGATCGCCGAGGGGACGATACCGAAACGCGTGAAGTGATGTTCCGCTAACCAGACTGCATCGAATCCCAGTTCTTCGGCATATTGAATTTGCTCCACGGCCTCGTGGAAGATGCGGCTCTGATGAGAGGGTTCCGCCTCCGGCCAGGAGGGGAGAATAAACAGGCTGAATTTCATACGCTGCTGTCCTCCTTCACAGTGGTATCCTGCATAATCTTTGACGCCAGCCAACACATGCTGGCAATGCATGCTGCGTATACTCCCCCTCCAGCAGCAGCCGGAGGGGGCACGGACGATGCCTGACCATCGCCGTTGGCATCGTGCCACATGACGCGTCCCAGCGCAATGCCCTTATGGTCGGGCTATACTCCCAAGCACGTCGATGGTGTGGACGCACTTGGGCATCCTTCTACATCAGACCAGACATGATGTATGCGCATGAGATGCGGTGGCACATCCCCCGGCGCGTCGCGCTCCCCTTTTGACAAAGGGGGAGAGGGGGGATTTGTGCGAGCGATGGCATACACAG
This sequence comes from uncultured Nitrospinota bacterium, assembly GCA_963707985.1. GTDB lineage: Bacteria > Tectomicrobia > Entotheonellia > J063 > CAVPRW01 > CAVPRW01. The sequence continues at coordinate 17,712 of CAVPRW010000036.1, forward strand.
GGGTTCCCATATCGTGGGATTCGATTTAGCAGTGGATGACAGTCGCCAGGTCGAGACGAGACTAGACAGCGTGCATCAGTGTGAGTATAGTCGCCTCAGAGCATCCATCTACGCATGTGGTTCCAAAAAAGCGAGGCATAGCATGCTGACTACTCAAGACATCAAGACGGCCGTGAGTCGTTATTGGGGCGGGCGGGCGGCGGGATTTGACCAGGGGGCAAGTCATGGGGTGCATAACGAGGTGCAACATCGCGCCTGGCTCGATCTTCTCCGTGAGGTCGCTGGCCCTCCCCCACTGATAGTGCTGGACGTGGGGTGTGGGACGGGCTTTCTCGCCATGCGCATGGCTGAGCTTGGCCATACGGCCGTTGGGGTCGATTTATCGGATGACATGCTCGCAGAAGCACGGCGCAAAACCGAAGGCGTCGGCTTGCCAATAACATTCCAGCTTGGCGATGCCGAGGCCCCCCCGGCGGACGGCGCCCCCTATGACGTCATCCTGGAGCGCCATGTGCTCTGGACCTTGCCCCAACCTCGAGAGGCGATGCGCGCCTGGCAGGCGTTGCTCAAGCCTGGTGGTCTGCTGATCCTCATCGAAGGGATTTTTGAGATGTCCGATCGCACGATCTATCCACAGCTGGAAGCTCAGCTGCCCCTGTATGGTGGGCGGCCGGGCGAGGCACTCGCCAGTTTGCTTGCGGCCGAGGGCTTCGTGCAGACGGCCGTCAGGCCCCTCATGGATGCCGCCCTGTGGCTCGAAACTCCGACGCGTCCACGCTTTATGGTAACCGGCCGACGGCCGCCGGATGAAGCAAAGACTCAGAGTTAAGCATCGCCTGGTAAATTGGGCATAACGGCGCGCACTGTCCTACTTGTCTGGTACGATCATGTCTATAAATTGGCAGGACTTAAGGCCACTCAATGGCTCGCAGAATACCGCCTTCGAGGAACTGTGCTGCCAGCTCGCCGGCGCTCAACCGGCACCCCCCGGCTCCTTGTTCGGTTGTGTTTGGCATGTCGACGCAGAGAGATCGGTCCGCTGGGTGATAGGGAAAGCACTGTCACGGCTGCTACAATTGAGCACACATGTCCAACGGTTTGTCCTCGTAGAGTTCGCCCCCGACCATCACCAAAAACGGCTCCCCCAAGGCATGGGGAAAGTGATAGTCCTACCAGGACTCGATCACCGTCCAATACGGGATGGGCTGCTACGAAAACCACCATGAAAACCACCATCGCTCGGTGGGCTGCTGCATGATGACGACCGTGTTGCTGCATAAGTATTGGAGCAAAGGGCACACTGCTATCTGATGCGAGGGAGCACGATGCTGAGATTCATCACCATTGAGGGTGTCGATGACGCCACCGCGAGCTGGCTCGTGGAAGAAGCCGGACGGCGCGGCGTCAGTGTGGAGAGCGTCGCCGCGCACTTGTTGCAGCGCGGTGTGGAGTGGGAGCGCCGTCGGGCAGCACTACCGACCTATCATGATCTCGATGCGCTGGCGGGCACGTGGAGCGAGGATGAAGCTGCGGCCTTCTTGCAAGCGGTCGCCTCTTTTGAGCACGTGGATCCAACGTTGTGGCGGTGAGGGACGTCCTCCTCGATACCAACGCCTATGTCGCCTTCAAACGGGGGACACGCGATGCAGTGGAGGTGCTCACGCACGTCCCGCGCATTGGGATCAACAGTATTGTGCTCGGCGAATTGCTTAGCGGCTTTACCATCGGCACGCGTGAAGAGGCCAATCGCCAGGAACTGCAGCGGTTTTTGACGTCGGAGCGGGTGCACCAGCTCGTCATCGATGCGGAGACGGCGGGACAGTATGCGGTCATATATCGAGAACTCAGACGCCGCGGTCGCCCCATTCCGACCAATGACATGTGGATCGCGGCGAGCGCGTTGCAGCATGGCTTTGCGGTGTTCAGCGACGATGGGCATTTCCATGAAGTCCCCGGTCTACATGTCGGCACACAGTTGGATGATTTTCTGGTGTAAGAGAAGACATCATCCCTGCTGCTGAGGCCGTCAGCGCTATGAGAATAGGGCGTTTGAGTTTTTTGACCAAACGCTAGTTGAGCTGTACCAGCAGTGGCAGGCGTTACGCATCTCCACCGCCCGTTTCGCTGAACTTCTGGGCGTCAGTCCTTGGGAGCTTGCGGCCTTGCTGCGTGATCGGGGGTTGAAGGCGACTAACCTGCCCGGCTATGCCTGGAGAGGTCATCCCACAATCGTTCACGACCCGTGGGGGCACGCTTCCATACCTACTGGTGGAACAGAGTCTGGATGCAATCGAGGTTTCGTCGGACGGGTTTTCGGTAGGACGATGTAGTGGTCTAGAACAGAATAAGGAGAAGACATGCCTGGCAGAATGGTGGCTGAAAAAGATGGTTCGATCGGCTGGTTGATTTTCGACCATCCAGAGCGACGCAATGCCGTGACTCAGGCGATGTGGCTGCAGATTGGAGAGATGCTGGAGGATTTCGCCAAGGATGAAGCGATTCGCGTCGTGGTGTTGAGGGGGGCTGGGGACAAAGCCTTTGTGTCCGGCGCAGATATCTCACAATTCGGCCAGCAACGCCGCGACGCGGCCGAGGTCGAAGCCTCCAATCGGCTCACGGCCGCGGCTCGTCAGGCCCTGGGCACGTTCGAAAAACCGACCATCGCCATGATCCAGGGATTTTGTCTAGGGGGAGGATTAGCCATTGCCTTGATGTGTGACCTGCGGTTTGCCTCCGAGGACTCGACCTTCGGCATCCCCGCTGCACGTCTTGGTGTGGGCTATGGAGCCCAGAGCGTGGGCCTGTTACAGGCGTTGGTCGGACCGGCCTATGCGCGGGAGATCCTGTTTACCGGCCGGCGCTTCAGCGGCGAGGAAGCCTTGCGCATGGGGCTGATTAATCGTCTGCTGACGGGCAACGAACTGGCTTCGTATGTGCAGGACTATGCGGCCATGATCGGTGCCAACGCCCCACTCACCATCCGTGCGGCGAAGCTGGCGAGCACGGAGCTCCTCAAAGCCGAGGCCGACCGCGACCTTGCCGTGGTTCAACGCGCCGTCGAGACGTGCTTCAACAGCACCGATTATCAGGAGGGTCGTACTGCCTTCATGGAGAAGCGGCCTCCGCGCTTTACAGGACGCTGAGATTGCGGACAAGACGAACATGTGGCTACAGTCGTTCAAGGAGAGTGATGGTTCGGTCCATGCAACCATGGAGGGTATGGTATGTCAACGCCTGAGAAGAGTCATCCGACTCAACACATCGGTGGGACGATCCTGGTGGTGATGATGGAAGTCGACCCGGCGCACGAGGACGACTTTAACCGCTGGTATGATGACGAACACTTACCGGAACGTCTGGAGATTCCGGGTTACATCAGCGCTCGCCGGTTTAAGCTCGAGGAAGGGGAAGGTGTCTTAAAGTACCTGTGCATCTGGGAGTTGGAGGATGGTCGTCCGCTCCACAGCGACGCCTATAAGGCCCAACAACAACGGCCAAGCGAGCTCCGCGACCGCGTTCACACCTATATCAAGCAGCGCATGCGTGGGCTGTATACGCAGATTTATCCCCCGGTGGGAGCCTTTGAGGATCACGCTGGCTTCCATCCGCCAGCAACCCTAGCGAGCGTTGTCAAGTGGTCCCCCGGCACATGGCTCATGGTGGAGAAGGAGCAGGGTATGAAGCGGAGCACGACACACATTCTGACGACCCATACCGGCAGTTTACCCCGCACTCGCGAGCTCCAGGAGGTCCTGCGCCTCCGGGAGGAACGCCGTCCATTTGACCAGCCGGCCTTCGACGCGAGTGTCCGAGTGGCAGTGGCCGATGTGGTCCAGCAGCAGATCGCCATTGGCCTAAACGTGATCAACGACGGTGAGCAGGGCCGCTCGCAATATGCCGCCTACGTCAAAGAGCGCCTCACCGGGTTCGACGGGGAGCGGCTGATCCGCGCGCGTCCGCGTCTCGGCGATGCCGACTTCCCCGAGTATGTCGCCACGCACCAGAGCTCGACAGCGATCCCGCAGCCGGCCTGTACCGGCCCCATCGCCTGGCGGGAGAAAGAGGCTATCCAACAGGATATCGCCACGCTCAAGGCCGCCGTCGGCACACGCCAGGTCGAGGAAGTGTTCATGACGGCCGCCTCTCCCGGGGTGATCGCCAACTTCCTCCCGAACGACTATTATCCCACCGAGGAGGCCTATCTCTCTGCTCTCGCCGAGGTCATGAAGGACGACTACAAGGCTATCGTGGAGGCGGGATTTCTGCTGCAAGTGGACTGCCCCGATCTGGCCATGACCCGCGTCAGCCAGTATGGCCACTTGACCGTCGATGAGTTCAAAGATGTGGTCGCACTACACGTCGATGTGCTCAACGGCGCGCTCGCAGGCCTCCCGCCGGAGCGCATGCGCCTGCACCTGTGCTGGGGGAACTACGAAGGGCCACATCACCACGACGTGCCGTTGCGGGAGATTTTACCCCTGGTGCTCAAGGCGCGTCCGGTGGGCCTCTCGTTCGAAGGGGCGAATCCACGCCACGCCCATGAGTGGAAGGTCTGGCAGGACATCCGGTTACCCGATGACAAGGTCATCATCCCTGGGGTCCTCGACAGCACCACCAACTTCATCGAACATCCGGAGCTGATTGCCGAGCGGATCGTGCGTTACGCCGAGGTGGTGGGTCGTGAGCGGGTCATCGCCGGCACCGACTGTGGCTTTGGCACCTCGGCTTGGGGCCGCAAGGTCGACGGCAAGATCGCCTGGGCCAAGCTCCAATCCATGGTCGAGGGCGCTCGCCTCGCCTCCGAGGCACTCTGGTAACCATCGCCGACAGCTAACATGTGCGGACTACAGTATGTCGGCAACGGTACTGCTGCTTTTCTCTTGCCGCCGCAGGCCATTTTGGCTACCGTGGTCATGAGCATGGCGATGTTCGAGGAAGACCTGCCATGAACCGGATGACGGCCTCAGCCTTGAAGGCGAAGTGTTTGCAGCTGACGGATGAAGTCGCGGCCACTGGGGGAGCCGCTGCACCTACGGGTTGATGATGCCGGTCTGGCGGCCCACGATGAACGTCTCCCGCAGCTCGACATAGTCACACACGGCGTTGACGAGGGCCTCGGGCCGCTCCGCCTCGATGAGGTGTCCGGCGTCATACACAAAGGCGATAGCGCTGTTGGGAATCCGCGCACGGTAGATGCGCGCGGCCTCGGGTGCCACCATCCGGTCTTCCGAACCAAAGAGCACCAGGGTCGCGCACGGAATCTCACCGAGCCGGCGTTCTGCCTTTGCATCGTGCATCCCTCCCGTGAGCCGCTGCACCAGCGCCTGTTCCTTAGCCACGATGGCGGGGTCAACGGACGCAAAGCCCCGGGCCTTCTCGGGATGGGCGAATAGCCGCTCTGGCCGTGTCCGCCGGCGTACCAGCCAGAAGGCCGGCCGCGGGCAGGAGGGCGGTGGGCGCAATCAACACCAGGGCCTCGACCGTGGCCGGCGACTGCAGGGTCTGCCAGAGTGCCACGTGGGCAGCCGAACGACGTGCCGATGAGCGTATAGGGTTCCGACACTACCTGTGCGGCAGCCTGGGCCACGGTGTCGGCCAGCTCCTGCACCGACTGGGATCTGGTGTTGGCCGGTGACTCGCCGAACCCCGGCAGTTCCAGCGCGATGACCCGATACTTCTGTGCCAGCGCGTCGCGGAGCGTGGACAGGCCCCAGGTCATGCCCTCCAGCATGACGACCGCCCCGGACGGTCGGGGCGGACCAACTTCCCAGGAGCGGATGCGGAAGCCGTCCACTTCGACGTAGTCCTCCTTGCCTGCGGCCGTTAGCCGCTGTCCCGCCTGCGTCATCTCTACCTCCTTCTCCAGCCATCTACAGGACTAGAACTCCTTGATCTGCGGCAGGACTTCTTTGCCGAACAGCTCGATCTCCTGCATTACGTCCCGGTGATCCACACTGGGCTGCTGGAAAAACAGGTCCACCACCCCCACGCCGCATTGGTCATGGAACGTCTTCAGCTGCTTCGCCACGGTGTCAGGCCCGCCCATAAAGCTCAGCCCGCGGGCCGCACCAGCCACGTCCCCTTGCACACCGCCGGCAAGGGTGTTGCGCAGGTCGAACGCTTCGCCCGCCCGGGCTGCCTGTATGGCCCTCGACACTGCAGGCCGCATCGCAATGCCCCCAGGCACTGGCCCTGCACGCGTGACACCCTCTAACCACGCTTCAGCCTGCTTGTCTGTCTCCGCCAGGTAGATGCTTCCCCGGTAGATGATCTGGTCGGGTGTGGGCTGCCAGCCGGCCTCGTCACACCACGCATAGTACTTCTCAACGACCTTTGCCATCTGGTCGACAGGCACGAAGGACACGGCCAGGCCCAGCTGATGCTTGGCAGCGTATAGGAGCATGTCGTCGCTCCTGGTCGCCACCACCATCGGCGGCAGAGGCTGCTGCACCGGCCGCGGCCAGACCGAGACGGTGCGGAACTGGTAGTAGCGCCCTTCCCAGGAGAAGGGCTGGGGCTCGGTCAGGGCCTTGATGATCAGGTCCATGCCTTCCAAGAGCCGCCCGCGACCTTCGGCCGGGTTCACGCTGTAGGTCTGATCCTCGTTGGGGGTGCCGCGCAGAAAGCCGATGACAAGGCGGCCGTTGGTCAGGTTGTCCAGCAGGCCCAGCTCTTCTGCAACCCGTATGGGGTTGTTGAGCGTCAGCAAGTGGCCCAACATGGCGATCTTGGCTTTCTTGCACCGCTCCGCCACGGCCGCCGCCATGACCGCCGGCGTGCCGGTGGCGATCCGGCCGGAGTAGTGGTGCTCCGAGAAGCTGACCCACGCAAAGCCCATCTCCTCCGCAAACTGACACTCTTCCATGCCTTCCTGGTAGCTCCGCACCGAAGTGGCCGGGTCGTGGTAGCTGGGGGGTATCGGCCATGTGGTGGGAAAGTTGGACCGCTGCGCATAGCCCATGGCGCCAAGATAGGATGCCTTCATCATCTTCCTCCCTGACAAGGACGCTTCCTCGCCCGCATGCCGTCTGAACGTTCGAGGACTGTGACCTGCCCTGCTACGTGGCTGGGTCTAGCGACTGCTACTATATGCCTGTCGCCACAAAGCCGTCAATGGTCACGATCGGGTCACACGGTGCGAGTCTCAGGCAGAGCCGGTGGGGTCGCTGTGAGACGCAGAACTGTGCGACGCTGATGGGCGAGCGGAATGGCCGGCCTGTCGGGTTTCACGTGGGTCGAGAGTAGTAGACCCCGGCGGCGAATCCGACTATACTGACGGAAAGGCATCAATAACCAAGCACCACGACCAACCGTCGAGACATGCAGGCCAATGGCGCGGTATGTTCGTCAGGTCCCAGCGCCAGACCGGGGTCAGTACTCATGGCCGGGGAGGCAATCCATGAAAGCATCTCTTTTCGCGCAGATGGGGTATGCGGAGCGTCACAAGTTTCCTGCCACCTGGCCGGTACCGCCGAGCTCTCACGACCCCGCGGTCACGATGCAGAGCTACGAGGACGGGATGGAAGAGTGTGTCCTTGCGGAGGAGATGGGTTTCGACTGGATCAGCTGCTCGGAACACCACTACTCAGGCAACAGGCTGACGCCAAACCCTGCAGTCATGGCGGCCGCCGTCTCGCAACGGTGCAAGCGGGTGAGGATCGCCTTGTTAGGGCAGCTGCTGCAACATCACAATCCCGTCCGGGCGGCCGAAGAGATTGGCATGCTGGACAATCTCACCGGCGGCCGGGTGATCATGGCGTTCCTGCGGGGCACCCCCGGCGAGGACCTGCCCTACGGGATGAACCCGGCCGAAGGCCGAGCCAGGCTCTTCGAGGGCATGGATCTGGTCATCAAGGCGCTCACCGAGCCCCAGCCTTTTTCCTGGGAGGGGCGCTACTACCAGTTCCGCACCGTGTCGGTCTGCCCGCGTCCGGTGCAGCAGCCCCTGCCGCCGGTGCTCGTGGCGACCAGAAGTGACGATGCGGTCCAGTACGCCGCCTCCCATCACCTGGGTCTGGCGGTCTCCTATGATCCGGTGGACCAAATGGCTAAAGTCACCGACCAGTACTATCGATGGTGCGAGGAAGCAGGCTGGCAGCCCACACCCGACCAGATCGTCTACCGCGCCAGTATCCTGCTCGCAGAGACGGACCGGCAGGCGGCACGTCGGCTGGAGGCTCTCAAGGCCAGCGGTCTGGCGGAGCGGGGCATGGACCCGCGCTCTTCAGTAACCCGTGCGGTGTCCGCGGCGCGCAATGGAAAGGCGTTTGGCCCGCACCACCGCGATGGCGCTGCCGGCGACGCCCAGGGAGCCCGGCAAGCGGTCCAGTCCGGCCGGGGGCTGCTGACCTTGGTCGGAGGCCCCGACACCATCGTGAAGGAGTTGAAGGCGATTTCATGACCAGTGCGGCGTGGGCGTGGTCGACCTGGCCTTCCAGCAAACCGGCACCGACCACCGGGAAGTGATGCAAGAAATCGCGCTGTTCGGCCGGGAAGTCCTGCCGCGGCTCAAAGAGTTCTAGGGGCTCACGGGAATAACCATCGCCGGCCGGACAGCGCTTGGAAGAGCAGAACCCCTCAACAGGGGACACTGTATCGTGCCCCTACACGGGTTCTGCCTTACGAGCGGATGAGCGATGTTCGTGCCCTGGCATCCCTGGCGATGTCCTCGTCCCAAGGGCCGGGCAAGCGGCCGTGCTGGGTGCCGCCGATCATGTAACCGTTTGCATCATGCCCCCACTCACGGCTGGGCATCTCGTAGGAGACCTCGATCCCGTTGCCGTCCGGGTCCCGGATGTAGATCCCGATGGCATGGCCGTGGTCCGACACACGCTCGATCGCGATATTCTTCTCCTTAATGCGGAAGTACAACTCCTTCAGGTCGTCGAGGCTGTCCATATACCAAGCCATGTGGTTGAGCCCCACCTGCCCTTTTTGGGGCCCTGGAGCATCCTCTCCCACTTCCACCAAGGCGACTTCATGGGAATTGCCCAGGTCCGAAGTCAAGAAGGCCGCCCGTCCGGGCGTAAACCCGTAGGTGTGGAGACCCAGGAGGTCCGCATACCAATCGCGGGCGCGCGCCGCATTGCGCACGAAGATATTGACGTGCCCTAATTTTCTCGGCTTGTAGCTCATCGTCTCCCTCCTTTCCGCGTTCCCTCGTATGTGACCGAGGTTATCATAGCAAGCACCCGGACTACAAGTCTCCTGAAATTCCCCAGAAAGCCCGAAGGGGCTGCCGGGGAACGGTTATTCCAGCCTCCAGGGTGACACGATGGCCAAGTAGTTTCAAGCGTCCCACATCGTGGCGGGTGACGCGGCCGGTTTGCCGTGGCTATGCAAGATCATGCACTCTGGGGGCCACCTCCTCCATCAATAAGCGGAGGGAGCGCTGCATCAGTGCATGGTCGTCAGGGTCCTGGGTGATGGCGAGGAGATGCCCAAAGCCACCGACCTCCTCGTGGAGCTGGCGAATTTTGTCGGCGCACTCCTGGGGGTCACCGACGATCCAGACGTGCTCCATCATGTAGTCCACGTCGACCGCCTCATCGGGCATGGCTGGATCCCGCTTGACATACCGCAGGGTCCCTTGCGCTCGGCGATTCCCATACTGGTGCTCGTCAAAGGGTCGCCCCAGGACGATCCGGGCTTCGGCTCGCGCCGACTCCGGGGTCTCGCCCACATACACCTCCCGGCCAATGCGGAGCTGCTGCCGGTCCGCTACCCGGCCGGTGCTGGCCGCACCTTCTTCCACCTTTTCCCAGAGCGTCCGGACGTGCGGGGCCATGAGGTTCGTCATCGGGATCCAGCCACGCTCTCCAGCCATGCGAATGCTGTCCGAAGTTGGCGTCGACGCCGCCACCCCGATGGGCGGATGGGGCTTCTGGTAGGGCTGGTAGTAGAGCCGGCGGCCGAGTGTCGGGTCCACCTCCGGGGCATGCACCTGATAGTACTTCCCTTCGAAGCCGAAGTGGCCGTCCTTGGCCTCCCACAGGCCGAGGATCACCTCCAGGGCCTCCTTCCCCCGCTCCCGCACCTCGTCCATCGAGCGATATTTGACCCCGTACAGGTGCAGATCGGTCGCCAGCGACCTGACGCCGATCCCCCAGTAGAAGCGCCCCCGAGCCATATGGTCCAGCATGGCGATGCGGTGGGCGGTATCCACGGGATGGTGGAGAGGTAGCATCGTGACTCCGGTGGCGAGGATGATGCGCTTGGTGAGCGCCAGGGCGTTGGCGATGAGCAGCTCGGGCACGGGGGCATTTTCCCACGTCTCCGTGATATGCTCGCCAATCCAAGCCTCGTGATAGCCCAACTGGTCAGCCTGGACCAGTAAGGTGATGTCGCGGTCATAGGAGTCGGCAAAGGACCTCCTGGGTGGATGTAACGGCATCATAAACAATCCAAAGTCCATGGTCTCCCTCCGATCAGCCCTGATATGATGGGCCGTTGGTAACCTCTGTTGCATTGCTCACCCACTCGTGGTGGTGGCTGCCATTGGGTGGCTCTGAGCCCTGGGCCATACCCAACAAGACGAATGATCGTGGCCCGCAAAGACGAGGGGTTCTGCCTCAGCTCACGACGCTGCGGCAGGTCTTCCGCCTGTTTCAGGTCTTGAACCGCAGGCGGATATGCCGCGTGCTGATCCACCGTGATCAGCCGTGGTGTCACCATAGGCTTGGCCCCAAGCACCGTGCGGAAGAACTGCTGAGCGGCCATGACAGTGTGCGTCTCACGCAACAGGACATCCCAGGTGTAACCTTCGGAATCGACCGCTCGCTACCAGGAGTGCCACGCCTGGTTGATCCGGATAGACCACTCGTGGACGCGGGACGAATCATGCGTAGCCTTGAGATGGAGTCGGCCGCGCTTGTCGGGCTCGAGCGGCATCGCACGCCACCAAGCGAAACCCCCTGGTAGAATCAACGTGGAGCCCACGCTCCAGGATACGTGCTTCCATGTCACGATCGCTAGGGGCATCGCGTCGATACCAGCGGACCCCGCACAGGATGAGCTCCGGTTGGGAGTGACGCCATGTGAACGCGGATGAGCTGGTCATGGGAAGTCTCCAGCGATCGGGGTGTCACGCTGCGTGACCCCTTGTATCAGATCTCCCGCCGTTTTGGCAACACCTCCGTCGATTATTGAGGACCACTGGGGATAACTCATCACGGAGGGACGCTCAACGATGGTGAAAAGCTTCGACCGATTTTGCCACGTGAACCCACTTGCGTCTATGCTGCTCACGCTTACGGACGATGCGATACGCTCTTTCGGGCGCTCCCTGTGGCCAAGTCTTACACTTGCAGCAGAAAATCTCTTTCGCCGCAAGTAGCTCGCTCTGTATCAAAAGCGCAAGGTCAAACCACGACGCCCCACCAACGCCATCCGTATCGGCATGGTCTGGCTCTCGTGCTGGTTCGACTGGCGACGGGCCGTGCCCGTAGTGCAACCCAAGACGTTTATCCGTTGACATCGACAAGGCTTTCGCGTGTTCGGGCGCTGGAAATCGCGCCCCGGACGGTCGTCGATTCCGCCCGAGCTGCGAGCGCTGATCCGTCAGATGGTCAAAGACGATCTGACGTGGGGTCAGGAGCAAATTCCGAACGAAATTGCTGCTGAAGTTGGGTTTGCGTGTCTCTCCGTGAACCATGCCCACATATATGTCAAAGTTTCTCGACCGGAGGCCAGGCCCACACGTGCCATCCCAGCGCTGGCGAACTCTTGTGCGCAATCATGCCAAGGGAATTGTTGCCTGTGATTTCTGTGTGGCGATGACGGCTACCTTCCTCATGTTGACTGACTTTCTCAGGGGGACTAGCTGGAGAGCATTGACAGCAGCGGCGGGAGAGGCCATCCTCGGCCCATGTCTAGGGAGAGGGTGTAATCGCCCGTTCACCATCGGCGTCGGGAGCATGGCCTCATGTTTCGCATCATACGCGTGCCCCGCTCGCTCGACACGTTCTTTCGTCCCCTGAAGGGTCACTTGCGGTGGGACCATTTGGAGTATGTTCGCTGGCTGGTCTTGGTGATGGCCTTCACCTGGGGGCGGCATCGTGTGGCCAATGTATCCCGCTATCTGGAGGCCCGGCACCACCGGAGCCGGTTCAACCCCTTCTTCGTGGTGCAGCGTTGGGACCCAGAAGTCGCGCGACCGCAGAAGGCGCCGGAGCGGCTTCGGGCCCTGACCCCGCCGCCGGGAGCCACCGGGTATCTGCTCCTCGATGATGCTCAGCATGCCAAACGGGGCAAGCCTATGGACGCCATCGCTAGGGAAACCACCCCCCACCGTACTTCTTATCCCCTTGCTATTGTACATACAATTTGTATATATTCTCGCTATGGAATTTGAATGGGATGAACGAAAAAACCAGGAGAATATTCGGAGGCATGGGATTGACTTTGCGATAGGTGCTCGCATCTTTGATGGACCTGTTGTTCGCAAACCGGATGATCGAAGAGACTATGGGGAACTCCGCTACATTGCTTTTGGCAGTGTGGAACAGGAGATTCTTGCTGTCGTGTATACGGTACGAGGTACACGATATCGTATTATTTCAACACGGAGGGCTAATCGACGTGAACGAAGAGCGTATTGTCAAGTATACCCAGAAGAACTTACCTAAAGGGGACATCGATTGGCAGCGGGTCAAAGCACTCACTGATGATGAAATAGAAGCGGCTGTACGTGAGGATCCAGAGGCTGCTCCAATTACTGATGAGGATTTTTGGAAAGAGGCGACCCTTATATGGCCGAAAGAGAAGCAACACATCTCCCTACGCCTCGATTATGAGGTGTACTGGTGGTTAAAGCAGTATGCCAAGAAAGAAGGCAAGGGATATCAAACCCTTATTAACGCTATCTTGCGTTCGTGGATAGAGATACAGAAGGGAAAACACCCTCTTCCTCAGCCAAAGTCTTGAGCAGTATTTCCTTTGGCCTTTCGAGGTCGCGTGCTACCGCGGGAGGAGACGTGGTACCAAGGCGTCGGCTATGCAAGATACAGCGGTTTATTCCCGTGTAATACCGAACAGAACCGAAGTGATAACTCACGGTTCGCTCAAATTTGGAGGAGTTCCAACAATTGTGGTAAGGTCTCAAGCTCTCTCCCGCAGAAATCCCCGATGAGCCGACGGCTGGAGCCCGTCTTGACGGGCAGTGCGGGAGCGGTAGGCGGGGTGCCAGCCGCCGAGAGCTCTGGCCCGGACCGAACGCGTGAGCCTTCTCACAGAACGTGTCGATGACATTCCCTTGTTGCTGGCCCAACTGGAGCAGATGGGGCTCCAGCAGTTGTTGGACAAGCACTTGGCCACCCACGGGAACTGGGTCGGTCTGAGCCTGGGGTGGGTGAGCGTGCTGTGGTTGCCCCCTATGCTCTCCGAGGCCGACCATCGGCTGAACCACGGCAACCCCTGGGCGGCACAACCGGCTTGATCCGCCTGCTGTCCATCGGGGCGTGGGTCCTGACCCGGCTGGAGGTTGGCGTGCGCCGGCGCTTGGCCATGGCCAAGACGACGCTGGACGGGATGTCTGTCGGCAATCCCAAACGAGCGACCGCTCGCCCCACGGCTGAATGCCTGCTGGAGGACTTTCAAGGGCTGACGCTGACGATCCTCCGGGAAGGTCGCCGTCGGCGGTCTCATCTGACACCCCTCGCTCGCGTGCACCGACGCATCCTGGCGCTGCTGGACTTCTCGATGGATATCTACACCCGGCTCGTTCTTGCTTCTGACAACCCCCCCTGAAAATGAGCGAACCAGGAGTATGGAACTCTTGGTTACAGCGGAGACATGTGGCAGGTCCAGCATAGGGACTGTCTTTCGCGCTTCTGCGCTGGGGGCCTTTGGATCGGCCTTTTTCAGCCATGCGAATCTCAAGAGCAAAACGTAGTCGTAACACTGGACAACCCCACACCTCAGCTCTCCCCTCGACATCTTTTTTTGTCTTAAGACATTACCCTTTGCTATAGTAAAGAGGGAGTTGAAGAACTAATTTGCCCATCATGGAATTGGGACCAGCTGCAAGACGAGTCTCTTGTTCGTAAATGGATTGGGACAAACCATCCCTCAACCCCCAGAGAGACCTTCTATCCGGAGGAGGGGAGAACTGGCTTTCAAAGAGCAGGACAGTTGTTCAAGTTCTTGCCAAGGGGAGCTTGCCGAGGGTATACGTGACATCCAAGACGCAATGTAAGGCTCGGCGCAGCAGGTGGGCCACGGTGCGGATGGCCCCCAAGAAGCGAAAGGCCTTCAGCCCCCGCAACTTTGGGGGGCACCCGTTGTTGAGGACCGCTTGGTCGTACCTGTTGGTGCGCTCGCTGGCGGTGCGCGCCGCATACAGGATCTTCCAGTGCTCGGTTCCGCGCTGAATGGGGCCAATCAGACGTGGGTACTCGGTGAAGGACATCCGGTGCGTATAGCCGTGGACCTTCTGTCCGTGCGGACACCGCTCCCGTTCGTGCAAGGAACACGGCAGGCTACAGACATACTGGCGGCTGTCGGATTGGTAATCATAGCCGTTGGAGCGGCACAGCCGTCCACCGGGCGCATAGGGGGTGCCGTGCACATCGGGGACCTTGCGGCAGCTGTCCCACAGCTCTTGCGGGCCCCGGTGAGGTGAGACCATTTGATGCGCAGGGGCGGGAGTTGGTCTGGGGGCACCGAGAGCCACTCGGAGAGCCGCTGGTACCCAGCGGTGTTGGCGCTGTCGACGGGCACATACTCGATCTCCAGGAGCGCCACGGTGGGCTCGCGGGGCTTGCCTGCTTGCTGGTCGTGTGGAGGACCTTAGGACCACCTGGGGAAGAGGGGCGGGTGAAGACGCAAACGAGGGTCGCGCCGATCAGCCGTCGCGTCCACCCCGGCGTCGGAATTATCAGATCGGTCGAGGCCTGCATTGGCTCGTGAGACAGCAACGGTGGGGGCCTTTGGGAAAGGCCAGGGTGAAGGCCTCCAAGGCTCGCTGGTTCAGTGTGGCTGCCTCTTTCATGAAGGTCTCCAGGTCAAAGGGTGCGATGCTTTCCTGGGGCAACGGAAGTTTCGTTCGGCTCATAGTGGCGTGACGCTATGATGCGAATTTCCGCGATCACCCATTGCTCAAAAAGGGCGCAGTTCTTCAACTGCCTTATAATAATAGAATATTTTCTGAAATATTATTTTCTTTCAAGAAGATACAAACACAAACATAGATTTTTTGGTTGGACAGTGGAGACGCAAGCTTGGCATGAGTCCAACCGTATATACGACGTTCGACGGAATCCAAGTCACTCTGCACGCAAAGACATGGACAAAACACGTTCAAGCGCGCCGCCCAGATGTAACGGAGCCCGAGTTGGTTCGCGCTCTTCTGCAACCCGTCAAAATTTACGCCGATACCTCTTATACGGATAGACGTGTCTATCAGGGACCGCCCCGAACCTCTGGGTTTTTTCGGAACAGCTTCCTTTTGGTTGTCGTGGCATTGACTGGGGAACGGGCTGGTCGGGTTGTTACCGCCATTCTTACAGAGCAACCATATCAAGGGCGACAATTATGGCCTCCGACGACACGTTAGACCTCGACTATGATGAGAAAAATGATGTCCTATATGCTTCCCTAGGCTCCCCGCAACCGGCAGTAAGTTATGAAATTTCTAAAGATATATGGCTCGATTATATCCCACCTAATCGAGCGGTTGTAGGGATCACTATCCTAAGTTTTTCTCGGCATTATGCCATCCAGGATATGACGCAATTACTAGTGGTCGCGAAAAGTGTGGTAGAAAACCTTTTACACCGATATCCATCGGTTCCCTCTGGTGCGGGGAGGCAAGAGGTTACTACGGCAGTGGCAGAGAATCCATATGTGCAAACGTTCACCAGTGCTACATATGGCGCTGCACTTGAACGGGGCACAATGTATGTCGGTCCGTCCCCACTGATTAAGAGCCCTCATATACAGTTGAGTCAGGTATCCTAGGGAGTACATCCTATATGAAGTTAACGATGTTGTTAGCTGATGCTGCGGAAGCTGTGGGTGGGAAGCTTTACATCCTAGGCGGCGGCTGGTCAATTACAGGTCCACAGCCAACTCCCTCAGCTATTGCTATCAAGATTGACGTGCCATGGGACCAGACCAATAGACTCCATACCTTACGGCTTGATCTCCTAAATGGGGATGGCCAGCCTATCATGGTTCCAACCCCGATGGGAGATCGGCCAATGCAGATTATGAGCCAGTTTGAAGTTGGTCGACCGGCTGGGCTGACACCAGGGCAAGACCTCGATGTTACGATGGCCATCAATATTGCTCCATTGCCACTACCACCAGGCGGCCGTTATGTCTGGCGTTGCTTGATTAACGATGACTTCCAAGATGGATGGGAGGTGCGTTTTTCTACTCGCCCTGCTGTCCAGGAGCCCACCAATCCATTAGCCCCCCAGTAGTTCTCTCTAACTCCACACATGATCCGTAATCCCACCTCCATGCGGGTGTGACCCGGAATGTCTGATGTACCCGTATAAAATTATAGAGAGTGTTCACATCTATTGTTGTGCGAACACTCTCAAATTATAATGTGCAAAGTGGGGCGCTAAGGTCTTCCTGGGCCGTGGCTCAGTTTAACTTTTGCTTCTTGTAAGGGCCACGCAGCTTCGGTGTATGATGTACATCAATCAACCGCGCAAGGTCTTCCATCGTCCACACGTGATCGGTGACGCCAGCCTCCATGGCAGGTGTCACCTGTAGACTGCTAAGGATTCGCACAAAGTTATAATGGGCGAAGTGAAGGGCCACCGCAGCCCGTAAATTTTCGACCTTTTTTGAAAACACATTCGTCAAACGCGTGAACCGACGCATACGCATACGTATGCGCATGGTCAAATTTTGGCGTTCGACATAGCTGGTTGAAATGTGTGCAGGATCGGGATTGCCGGCGATCGCCGTACGCTCGGCATAGGTGACTCGAGGTGGGCCATACCTACCTGGTCCAACGGGTCCCGCCTCGTAAAATTTGACCGCCTGCCCGTAATCGACATTTGCGCCAAAGGCTTCTTCTGTGGCTTCGACGTAGACACGCAGCGCGTCGGATGAGAGCTGTACACGGTTAACGAGTCGGCTAGAGAGATCATTCATGAATGCAGAGGCCGTGAGAAGATCACGCTTCCCAACTCGATAGGTCGGAATCAGCTTGGTATCGGCATCCAGTGCCACGAAGGTCCACATATCCCCCACACGTTCTCGATCATCCTTCTCCGTGACCCATCGTTGCTACTTGTGCACAAAGGCCCAAATCTCATCGACCTGAATTCTCCGACAGGTCAGGTGTCTCATGTGCTCATCCATGAGCGTCGCGCAGCCATCGCCCACTTCTACTAGCAGCCGTGTAATCGTGTCACGGTGTGTGTCGGTCATGCGTTCCGTCGGGCGAATGGAGTTTCCTTCGACGAGGCAATTGATGATTTGGGTGCGACGCTCAAGAGGCACGCGATTCATCGGTCCCCTCCCTGCTTGTGCCTACAATATACCTACATTACACCTACAAGTCAAGAGAAATCCTTTGACCTGTGGCAACATTGTGGGTACAATGATTAGACAGGAGGGCTATGTATGATGAAATCAGAATCTCTCAGGATTCGTTTAGGACCTGAAGAAAAACGGGCATTCCAGGAGGCTGCCGATTTGGCTGGCATGGCGCTTTCAGTATGGATTCGAGAGCGACTACGGAAAGCTGCACGAATTGAGCTAGACGAAGCAGGTCAGCAAATCCCTTTTCTCAGACATCATCAGGTACAAGCGGACTGACACGCATGGAAACAACCGCTGAGGAACTTCAAATCGCAGTCGAACGCATGCATCACTGCCGTGCCCAATTAAGTGAGGTCGTGCCGGTGTGCGAGACCTTTAGCTCGACTTTTGCCCTTTTGAGCCTCCCACTGGAATGAGAGGGTTGGGAAATCGGCCTTTCTGTGGTGAAATGGCCGCTAACCTGCCTGGCAGGAAGGCGACCACCAACCCCATAGAAGGTTCATTCCCATGAACGATTCAGCGTGTGCGATGCCGGTACTCATCATGTCCCGTCCCACGTTTTCCACCCCCGACGTATCACCGGTTTCTGGTCTTGGTGCTGGCGGCCGTGCTGACCACCAGGCGACGGACCTGCACGAATCTGCTCCGCACCGTGCGAGATCAGGCGCAAGGGGCATGTCTCGTCCCATCATCGCGTGCTGTCCCGACGCCGATGGTCGACCTGGGCACGGGCTCGCGCCTTGATTACCTTCCTGCTGGACCATGTGGTTCCGCCGGGGTCGGTGTTGTTGGCAGGCGACGATACCGTCACCGAGCATCCGGGCCCTAAAGTCTTTGGCAAGGGACGGCATCGCGATGGGGTGCGGTCGACCCACCGCTAGACGGCCTACCGCTGGGGCCACCAATGGGTGGTCGTGTCGGTGCTCGTCAAATTGTCGTTCACGACACGGCGCTGGGCCCTCCCCGTCTTAGCAGCCTTGGCCCCGCCTCCGGAGCGGGATCGTGAGCCTGGCGCACGGCATCAGACGCCCGCCCATCTCGCGCGGCTGCTGCTGGCGCGCCTGATGCCGCACGCTGCGCAATAGATTGGTCATGGTTCGTCGCCCCGTCGTCAGCAGGGCGCCAAGCAGGAGGACAAGGCATCGATGGTAGGTGGGAGTGGAACATGTGGGTCGCCACCTTGTAAGTAAGGGCAAGGCAAAATTTGCGACGTTCATGTCCAAGCCGCTTCCATGGGTCGAGTTGTCCTAGTGAGAGAGACGGTTGCTACTATTTCACCATGAAAGCCCGTTCTTCGCTACCCTCTTACCACTCTTGACGGTAAAAAGGGCAAAAGTCGAGCTGAGGCGCAATCGTAGTATTGTCCTGAACCAATAGCGTGATCTCGTGGAAAGTCCACCAGTTCCCTGTAGGAGGCCACAAGGATGTTCGTCAGTCCATATCCCGACGTGATCCTCCCCGAGCAATCGTTCAGCGATTACGTGTTCGAGCACGTCTCCCAATGGGGCGACGCGCCCGCATTCATCGACGGGCCCAGCGGTCGCACGCTCACCTTCACCGAGGTGGCTGACGGCGCCCACCGGCTGGCTTCGTCGTTGGCCGAACGTGGCTTGCACAAAGGCGATGTGTTCGCCATGTACTGCCCCAACCTGCCGGAATATGCACTGGCGGTTCACGGTGTGGTGATGCTCGGAGGCGTGGTCACGACCGCAAACCCGCTCTACACGGCTGATGAGTTGGCCTACCAACTCAATGATGCCGAGGCGACCTATGTGCTCACCGTACCGATGTTCTTCGACAAGGCGCGAGAGGCCGCCGCCAATACGCGGGTACGGGAGATCTTCGTCATCGGCGAGGCTCCGGGTGCGACACCCTTCTCAGAACTCCTCCGGGGTAGTGGGCACCTCCCCGAGGTTCAGATCAACCCGCGTGAGGACGTCGCTATCCTGCCCTACTCGAGCGGCACGATCGGGAAACCCAAGGGCGTGGTGCTGACGCACTACAACCTCACGGCGCTGCTGCAGCAGATCGCACCTCTCCTCCCGGACCGTGAAGACCATCGGGTGCTTGGCTTCTTGCCGTTCTTTCACATCTTTGGCCTGCAAGTGCTGATGAACAACACACTCCGCAACGGCACCACCTGCGTCACCATGCCGCGCTTCGATCTTGAGCTCTTCCTCCGATACATCCAGGATTACCGCATCACCCACCTTTACCTGGTGCCGCCCGTCGTGCTGGCGCTGGCGAAACAGCCGCTCGTGGACCAGTATGATCTGTCGTCGCTGCGCTACATTCTGTCGGGTGCAGCGCCGCTCGATGGTGCCATCCAGCAGGCCGTGGCGGCACGACTGCATGTCCCGGTGGTGCAAGGCTATGGCATGACCGAGACGAGCCTGGCTATCGCCCTCACCCCGCCGGACTCTGCCAGTGTCAAAGCGGGAGCAGCAGGCGTGCTGATCCCGAACCTGGAAGGCAAAGTGGTCGATCCCCTCACCGGCACTGAAGTGGGCGTGCATGAGCCCGGTGAGTTGCTGGTGCGGGGGCCGAACGTCATGCGGGGCTATTTGAAGAATGCCGATGCGACTGCCGTCACGATCGAGCCCGATGGCTGGCTGCATACGGGCGACATCGTCTATGTCGATGAGGAGGGCTACATCTTCGTCGTGGACCGCCTCAAGGAGCTTATCAAATACAAAGGGATGCAGGTGGCGCCGGCTGAGATCGAAGGCGTGCTGCTGACGCACCCGGCGATTGCCGATGCGGCCGTGATTGGTGTTCCCGATGAAGAAGCCGGGGAAGTACCCAAGGCCTTCGTGGTGCTGAAGGACGCAGTTACGCCTGAAGCCATTATGCAGTATGTGGCGGGGAAGGTGGCACCCCACAAAAGGGTGCGCCAGGCCGAAATTGTCGCCGCCATTCCCAAGTCGGCCTCGGGCAAGATTCTGCGACGCGTGCTGGTCGAGAGGGAGCAGGCGCAACGTGCCCAACACAGTGCGGCCCTATGAGGGACCGGAGCGATCGCGCTGAGGCGCCGTCCTATAGCGGTCTACAGATCAGCGTATGACAATTTTTCGACCTAACCGTTCTCCCTGGCGCTAGGTGGCCCTCACTCCTCTCTCCCGGAGGGAGAGGAGGAATAGGACAATAGGAAGGAACTCAAGGGATGTCCGACTTGCTACAACCAGGAGACATGCCCTCCATCCCTGGTCTGGTGGTGCCTGACGATTTCTACTGGGTCCTGCAGCACCCGGCACCCTTGGCGGGTATGCCGTATCCATCGGCCCGAACGCCCTGGCACAACCTCGCGGCCGCAGGCTTTCACCATGTCATCTGCCTTGAAGGGCATGGGCCGGCCTACGACCCTTCCCCGCTCACCGTGAGCCGGCGCACAAGCCTGCAGGACCTCTACGGCGGTGGCGTGCCGCGTGACCCGGAGCAGGAGGAAAGGCTTGTCCATGAGGCGACACAAGCCGTCTTGAGCAAATTACAGGCGGGGGAAGGGGTAGTCGTCCATTGCGCTGGCGGGACCGGGCGTACGGGCACGGTGATCGGCTGCGTTCTACGAGTTCTGGGGGTTTCGGCCGTGCAGGTGATCACCTACCTGGATCACCTGCACCAGGCCCGTGGGAGGTCGGGCTGGCCCGAGTCCGCGTGGCAGTCTCAGGTGGTCCGGCGCGTTTCATAGGTGGAGGCGATGCGCTGGACTATTGCTCTAGTGTGACCGTGACACCCGACTCCGACGGGAAGAGACGGACGTTACCGCTCTCACGTTCGAAGTGCACCGTCACCACGACGTGGACATTCCGTTCGTTCTTGATGATTAACGTATTGGTGCCTCGGTCGGGGCTGAGATCACCCAGAGTCCTTTTGTAGACACCAGGGAAATCCGCCAGCATGTTCAAGTTATAGACCTCGCCCTTCACCTCCATCTCGAAAATGCTCCCCTCGTTGCCCTGAATGCCAAGCCCGCTGACCGAGAACACGTGCGTGGTGCCGTCGATCAACGTCAGCGTCCCCTTGCCCCAAGTGAAGTCAAAGCCTCCCTTTGGAGGCACAGCCGAATTGATTTTTAGCGACACCCGCCCAGCCAACCGTTGTATCTCTCCGGCATACCCTTTCGCAGCCACCAGCACCACGCTCAGCACCACGAGGACTAGCCACACACGCAGCCTCAACATCTTCGGCTCCTTACGACTAGCGGGAAAGCGGGGTTGATACCCCGCTCAATAGGTGTCCGGCAAACTAATGGACTATGCTGATAGGATTCAATTTTTCCCCTCACCCTGGCCCTCTCCCGGAGGGAGAGGGGACAAAAAACTAGCCAGAAAACCCGCAGGGAGGGGTACAATTGCGGTGGCACGCGCTGACTGGTCAGACGGGAATTCTGGTTAGCAGCTGATGATAACACAGTCGGTCCTTGCTTCGTATTTAAGATTCGGGCATCATAGAGTGTGCTCTGAGGCAACGCTATCAGCAATGCTGCCGGGGCAATGCGGCCCACGGACGGACGTGCCGTGGACATGGAGTGATAGCAGACATGGCGCGCGCATGGGCATCTATCGCAGGCGGGGCGGCAGCATACTCCCCCTATGACATGGTGTGAGATGGCACCCGGAGGTTATCGTGAGCATTGAGCAGATTGCTGCAGAAGAGGCCCAGGCCCTCATGACCCAGGATCAAAACATCGTGTACCTGGACGTGCGAACCGTCTCCGAATTCGAGGCCGGCCATCCGCCCGCGGCCCTCAATATCCCCGTCGTGATCCCGAACCCAGCTTTGCGCAAAATGGTCCCCAACCCCGACTTCCTGGCAACGGTGGAGGCCGCTCTTCCCAAGGATGCCAGGATCATCATCGGTTGCATGTCCGGGGGACGCTCGCAGTTTGCCGCTGAGGTGCTGGAGGATGCCGGTTACCAACACGTGGCCAATCTGCAAGGGGGATTCGGCGGCGCACGCGACCAGATGGGACGGCTCGTGGTGCCGGGCTGGCAGGACCACGGACTTCCAGAGGAGGCAGGCGATGGCGGCGAGGGTAGCTATACGAACCTGTTGAAGAGGAGATAAGGTCGTGAAATCACCGCTGCAGTTGAGTGTGCTCGATCAATCCCCCGTGCGTGAGGGAGGCACGGCGACCGATGCCCTGCATGAGACCATCGCATTGGCGGTGGCGACCGAAGCGCTCGGGTATCGGCGCTTCTGGGTGGCAGAGCATCACAATGCAGGGAATTTCGCCGGCACCAGTCCGGAGATCCTCATCGGCCAGATTGCCGCGCGCACGCGCACGATTCGGGTGGGCAGTGGAGGGGTGATGCTGACCCATTATAGCGCCCTGAAAGTGGCGGAGAACTTTCGCGTGCTGCAGGCCCTGTATCCAGGGCGTATCGATCTGGGTATCGGTCGCGCCCCAGGCAGCGACTCGCTCACCGCTGCCGCTCTGGCCTATCCGGGCACGGCGCGCGATGTGCGCCATTTCCCGCAGCAGGTGGTCGACGTCCTGTCTTATTTGAACGATACGGTGGAGCGCTCTCATCCATTCTCGGGCGTGCATGCCGGGCCGGGACAACCGGCGGGTGCGCCGGATGTTTGGCTCCTTGGGTCGTACGTGGAATCGGCCCATATGGCGGCCAAGATGGGGCTGCCTTTCAGCTACGCGCATTTCTTCGGCAACGGCGCCGAAAATGGCCCACTCATCGTGGAGAGCTACCGTCGCCAGTTCCAGCCGTCGGCGTCTTTGGCGGAGCCACTGGTCAACGTCGGCGTGCATGTGTTGTGCGCCGAGACCGAGGACGAGGCTTTGCGGCTGGCATCGAGCCGCAACCTGATGAAGCTGCGCAGTGCGCTGGGGGTGCGTAGTGGAGTGCCGAGCATGGAGGAGGCGTTGGCCTATCCCTATCGGCCGGAAGAGTTGGCCTATCTCGATCAGGTCAAGCGCTCGTACGTCGATGGCAACCCGCAGCAGGTGAAGGCCAAGCTGGAAGATCTGGCCGATTTGTACCAGACCACAGACCTGACGATTGTCACAATCTGCCATGGCTTCGCCGAGCGGGTACGCTCCTACGAGCTGCTGGCCGAGGTGTGTGAGCTCAAGAGCGTCCAGTAATGAGGCCCCAGTGCTTTTACCTCTGACCCGTATCCGCCTCGATGAGGGGGAGAGGCCATGAAGGGAGTGCATCCACAGTAACGTGAAAGGGTCTCCCCGATGTTTGAACCCCTGCTGCCAGTGAATTTTCTCCGGCGCGCCGCGCGACTTTTTCCCGACAAAGTCGCGGTCGTCGATGGCGAGCGGCGTGACACCTACCGTACACTTGCGGCGCGGGTCAATCGTTTGTCGAATGCTCTGCGGCGCATGGGTGTCGGATCGGGGGACAAGGTGGCGGTGTTGTCCCCGAACAGCCATCGGATGCTCGAGGCCTTTTTTGCGGTACCGCAACTGGGTGCCATTCTGACGCCGCTGAACTATCGTCTGACTACCCCAGAGTTCGCGTACATCCTGGAACATTCGGAGACCAGAGTAGTACTGGTGGATTGGGAATATGCCCGGCAACTGGCCCCTCTCGTCGACGCCGTGAAAGGGATTCGGCATTACGTGGTGCTACGCGATGCTGAGCCACCGACGGCGGCGCTGCCAGCCCAGGATTACGAGGACGTGCTGGCGGCATGCAGCCCGGAGTTCCCAACGCCGGTGGAGATCGACGAGACCGACATCGCCACCTTGAATTATACCAGTGGCACCACGGCACGTCCCAAGGGTGTGATGCTGAGCCATCGGGCTTCCGTCACCGCCGCCCTCAACTTTATCGTGTCGCTGAACGTCCGGCCGACGGACGTCTATCTGCACACGCTCCCCATGTTCCACGCCAACGGCTGGGGAGGGATCTGGGCGCTGGCCGGGCTGGGCGGGACACAGGTGTGCTTGCGGCGGGTGGAGGCCCAGACCATTTTTACCTTGCTGCAAGAGGAGCGTGTCACGCTAGCCTGCGCCGCCCCGACCATCCTGGTGACGCTGGCCAACTTCCCGCGCGCGCGTGACTACCGCCTGGCCGCTCACCTACGCCTCGGCACCGGTGGTTCGCCCCCGGCTGCCGCAGTTTTACGCCACATGGAGGCGTTGGGGATCGAGGTCATTCATCTCTACGGTCTCACCGAGACCGGCCCGTTCCTGACCTCCTGCGAATGGCAGCCGGCCTGGGATGCACTCGATGTCGCCGAACGTTATCGTCTCAAGGCCCGGCAGGGGATCGCCCAGCTACTGACCGACGTGCGTGTCATGGATGAGGACATGCGTGAGGTGCCGGTGGACGGCAAAACCGTCGGCGAGGTCGTGGCCCGCGGCAACAATGTCATGGAGGGCTACTTCAAGCAGCCAGAGGAGACCGCCAAGGCCATGCGTGGAGGTTGGTTTCACACTGGCGACCTGGCAGTGGTGCACGCCGATGGCTACATCGAGATCGTCGATCGCGCCAAGGATGTGATCAACAGCGGCGGGGAGAATATTTCATCGGTCGAGGTGGAAGCCATGCTCTACGAGCATCCGGCGGTGCTCGAGGTCGCCGTTATCGGCATCCCCGATGAGCAGTGGGGCGAGGTGCCCAAAGCTCTCGTCGTGCTCAAGCCCGGCCAGCGCCTGGAAGCGCACGAGTTGATCAGCTTCTGTCGCGAGCATATGGCGCATTTCAAGGCCCCGAAATCGGTCGAGTTTATCGAGGTGCTGCCCAAAACGGCGACCGGCAAGATCCAGAAGTTTGCCCTACGCGAGCCGTATTGGCAGGGGCAGGAGAAGCGCGTGCGCGGGTGAGCCAAACAGATTCCCTCTCCCTCCGAGAGAGGGCTAGGGTGAGGGGGAGCGAGAAAAAGGAGCAGGCATGAGGGGCGTAATCTTCGTCGGAGATCGGCAACTTGACATCCAGGAGTTGCCTAAGCCAACGCCGGGCCCCGGTGAAGTGGTGTTGGCGATGAAAGCTTCCGGGTTATGCGGCAGTGACCTTAGGCCTTATCGCATGCCTCGGGCGCAACGCGGCGACGCAACGGCATTGGCAGTCGGTGGGCATGAGCCGTGCGGTATTGTCGCCGAGGTGGGACCGGGAGTGGCCACCGTACAGGTCGGCGACCGGGTCATGATGCATCATTACACGGGCTGCGGCACCTGTCGGATGTGTCGCATAGGCTACACCCAGATGTGCTTGCACCATCACGAGGTCTACGGCTTCACGCAAGGGGGCGGCCATCAAGATTTTTTGAAAGTTCCAGCTTCTACCTGCGTGGCACTACCCGACGCCCTCAGCTTTGAAGAGGGCGCGGCCTGTGCCTGCGGCACGGGTACGGCGTTCCATGCCCTGAAGCGCCTCGGCATCTCAGGCATCGATACCATTGCCATCTTTGGACAGGGGCCTGTGGGCTTGAGCGCCACGCAATTTGCCGCCACCATGGGGGCCAGGGTCATCGCCGTAGATGTCATCCCAGAGCGCCTGGAGTTGGCCACGCAGCTTGGTGCCGATGTCAGCATCGACGCCAGTGCCGATCCGCCAGTGGAGGCCATCCGCGAGCTGACACACGGCGAAGGCGCCGATGCGACTCTAGACGCCACGGGCATCCCCGAGGTACGCCTCAACGCTGTGGACAGTGCCCGCTTGTGGGGCAAAGTGTGTTTCGTCGGCGAGGGCAATACCACCACCTTCGATGTCAGCCCGCAGATCATCCACAAGCAATTAACGATCTACGGCTCCTGGACCTTCAGCCTGAGTGGGCTGGCCGAGGTGGCGAATTTCGTGGTCGAGCGTCGCGTGCCGCTCAAGGACCTGATCACGCACCGTTTCACCCTCGACCAGGCCGTTGAGGCCTATCAACTCTTCGATCGCGGTCGAGCGGGCAAGGTCGTGTTGGTTTGGCCGTAGATGATGCATGCGTGCCCTCTGCCCATCAGGTTTTGCCCGTAGGTCCTGATACTTGACGTAAGCCCCATCTTATTGAAACGTGCAAACCCATGATGATTGGACGTATGATGGCACTCAAGCCCTCTCGTCCCTTGTTTGCTTTGTTGGTGTCCAGCCGTAGCGGTTACTTGTCCTGCACATACGCGTGCGGGTGCAGATCCCTTGTGGTCATCTGGAGGAAGGGGGGAGCGCGCTGAATGCGGGTTCCTTTCGATAACACACTCCCCCTCGATTGGGACCAACGCGACAAGTGCCACGGCATTGTCAGGCTGTACCACGATTTCATCTAGCTGCGGCTCAACCGTGATGACGGAGAAGTTCGAGGTGGTGGTCGTGGGCGAGGGTGGAGCGGGGTATACAGCGCCTGGCGCGACCTCTCAGCACACGTGAGGCACAATGTCCAAGACAGGAAGGTCGTATGAACCCACACGCTCTGGCTTTTTGGAGCCTCTCCGCCACCGAAATGCTGCAACAACTTCACGCGACACAGGAAGGATTGACGGGCGCTGAAGCGAGACAGCGGCTCGCA
This sequence comes from uncultured Nitrospinota bacterium, assembly GCA_963707985.1. Taxonomy (GTDB): domain Bacteria; phylum Tectomicrobia; class Entotheonellia; order J063; family CAVPRW01; genus CAVPRW01. Next base: position 44,676 of record CAVPRW010000036.1, read on the forward strand.
CGCTATGGCGCGAATCGCCTGAAGCCCCAAAAGCGGTCGGATGCGTTGACGCTCTTGCTGGCGCAATTCAAGAGTCCGATCATCCTCATCCTGCTCTCGGCAACCGGATTGTCATTTTTCTTACATGCTCCTGTAGACGCTCTGATTATTCTGACCATCGTCCTCGTCAGTGGCCTGCTCGGGTTTTGGCAAGAGCGTAGCGCAACCAAGGCCGTGGAGAAGCTGCTTGCCATCGTGCAAATTACAGCTGCCGTGCGGCGTGATGGAGGTTCCAAAGACATTCCCGTCGAAGAGATTGTCCCCGGAGATATCGTCCTCCTCAACGCTGGAGATGTCGTCCCCGGAGACTGTCTGGTCCAGGAATCCACCGATCTGTTCGTCGATGAAGCTATGCTGACGGGTGAGACGTTCCCGGTAGAAAAAGCTGTTGCCGTGTTGTCGGCAGAGACACCGCTTGGGCAGCGGACCAATGTTCTATGGATGGGGACCCACGTGGTGAGCGGCAGTGCCACGGCACTTGTGGTCGGCACAGGGAAGGACACCGAGTTCGGCAAGGTGTCCGAGCGGCTCAGGCTCAGGCCGCAGGAAACGGACTTTGAACACGGTATTCGGCAATTCGGCTATTTCCTGATGGAAGTGACGCTGGTACTGGTGGTCGCCATCTTTGCCATCAACGTCTATTTGGCACGTCCGGTGCTGGATTCCTTTCTCTTTTCCTTGGCACTCGCGGTTGGGCTGACCCCGCAATTGTTGCCGGCGATCATCAGCATCAACCTTGCCCATGGTGCCAAACGGATGGCGCGAGCAAAGGTGATTGTCAAACGGCTGGCCTCGATTGAAAACTTCGGCAGCATGAATGTCATCTGCTCGGATAAAACCGGCACCCTGACCGAAGGGAGCGTGCACGTCCAATCCGCCCTTGATGTGGAAGGCACCCCAAGCGATCAAGTCCTTCTCTACGCGTACCTTAATGCTTTTTACGAGACCGGTTTTACGAACCCTATCGATGAAGCCATCCGCACCCATCGCCAGTTTGACCTGTCCGGCTACCGGAAGGTGGACGAGATCCCCTATGATTTTCTTCGCAAGCGCTTGAGTATTCTGGTTGCCCATGATGAGACGCATCTGATGGTGACCAAAGGCGCACTGGCGAATGTGCTCGCCGTCTGTACATCGGCGGACGCTGGAGGGGGAACCCTCGTCGATATCGCCGCGAGGCGGGACCGCATCCAGCAACATTTCGAGGCGTTCAGTCATCAGGGCTATCGCACGCTGGGCGTGGCATACAAAAATATGGGGGCTGAGTCACGCATCAGCAAAGACCACGAAGCGGGCCTGACGTTCCTGGGATTCCTCGTGCTGTTTGATCCGCCCAAGCCCAATATCCTCGAAACCATCGTCCGCCTGAAAAACCTCGGCGTGTCACTGAAGGTCATCACCGGAGACAACCACCTGGTCGCAGCCCACGTCAGTCAACAGATGGGATTATCGGGGACACAGATCATCACAGGTACAGCCCTCCGCGAGCTGAGCGATGACGCGCTGCTCAAACGTGTGGTTGACGTAGACGTCTTCGCCGAAATAGAGCCCAATCAAAAAGAGCACATCATCCTCGCCCTCAGGAAGGCTGGCCATGTGGTGGGATATATGGGAGACGGCATCAATGATGCGTCGGCCCTGCACGCCGCCGATGTGGGTATTTCCGTTGAGAGTGCCGTGGATGTGGCGAAAGAGGCGGCTGATATCGTCTTACTCGAAAAGGATCTGGATGTATTGGTGCAGGGTGTACGTGAAGGGCGGACGACCTTCGCGAATACGCTGAAATATGTGTTCATGGCGACCAGCGCCAATTTCGGCAACATGTTCAGCATGGCCGGAGTCTCCCTCTTCCTGCCATTTCTCCCACTGCTCCCCAAGCAGATTCTGCTCACCAATCTGCTGACTGATTTCCCGGAGATGGCGATCGCGACCGACACGGTGGATAGGGAAATGGTTGACTATCCTCGACGCTGGGACATCAAGGCCATTCGCAAGTTCATGATGACATTCGGCCTGGTGAGTTCGGTCTTCGACTATCTGACCTTTGGGGCACTACTGTTCATCCTACATGCGACGCCGGAGCAATTCAGAACCGGCTGGTTTCTGGAGTCCGTTGTCTCAGCATCGCTGATTGTGCTGGTGATTCGCAGTCGAAAACCGTTCTTCAAGAGTCGACCATCGCCGTATCTCTTGACGGCAACTCTGTTGGTGATGGTCGTGACGCTGATGTTACCCTTCACCCCACTTGGGGAGATTTTCGGATTTAGCCAGCTGCCTATGGCGTTTCCTCTGCTCATAGGGATCATTGTGATGGTTTATATTATGACAGCGGAGGTGGCGAAGACGGTTTTTTACAAAAGGGTGAAATTTTGAAGGGGTGCCTCACACTGGCTTTGCGGCTCACGGCGATCGACCCAAGGCTTCGCACAGCTCCGAACACGTGTCGTCACGCCGTGGCTATCCGAACGACGTCGGTCAACTGCGCGTGAGGTGCACTCAGCCGTCAGGAAATCCAGGAGTGGCCACGCCAGGCCACCACCGCGATCGGAGACACGCATGCCCCAGACACCCCACATCGAACGCCACTTCACAGGCACCGAAACCATCCGTGACATCGTTATTGGCATGTCAGATGGCCTGACAGTCCCGTTTGCGCTTGCGGCGGGCTTGTCTGGCGCAGTGGACACCACGGGGATCATTGTGACGGCGGGATTGGCCGAAATCGCTGCCGGGTCCATTGCGATGGGACTGGGGGGCTATCTTGCCGCGAAGAGCGATGCCGAACACTACCAAGCCGAACGTAAGCGAGAGGCAACAGAGGTCGAGGAGAAACCGGCGGCCGAGGTGGCGGAAGTCGCGGAGGTGTTCAGGTCCTACGGCGTGACTGAGGACGAGAGCCGGCCGATTGTTGACGCCTTGCGCAAGCGGCCGGGTGCCTGGGTTGATTTCATGATGCGATTTGAGTTGGGGCTGGAGCAGCCTGATCCGAAACGAGCGCTGCTCAGTGCGTTGACGATCGCCGGGGCGTACATCGTTGGCGGGTTCATTCCTCTTGGGCCGTACATCGTCTTGCCGAAGGCGTCAACGGCCCTCGTGGCGTCAGGTGCGATCACGCTGCTTGCCCTTGCCATGTTTGGATATGTGAAAGGGCATTTCACGGGAGCGCCGCCGTGGCGTAGTGCCATTCAGACCGTGCTCATCGGTGGGGTGGCAGCTGGAGTGGCCTTCGTGATCGCCCGAGCGATCTCGTGATTGCAGTACCCCAGTGTGCGCCGGGCTGCGGGCGCTGGCTACACTGAGGGACGGACCGTCATGCTGGAGTACCGCTACGCCGAGGCGTGTCGTGACGCGTCTGCTGGGCCGACACCCCGGGCCCCCTCTGGACGTGCCTGCCGGGGGTGCCAAAGCCCCCTTTATTGAGCGTATTGGAAGGACGGCATGGCCTGCAGGGCGTCTTTGGTCGCGTCCGGCAGCACGATTCTCCCCTCGGTGTGCTTGAAACGGCTGACGGGGATCGCCACCTGGCGTTCGCCGAGGCCGAGGAACCCCCCGACACCAATGATGGCATACGAGACGGAGCTGTCGGGCGCGATGATGAGGTCATCTACGTCCCCGACCTTTTCGTTTTTGTCATTGTAGACGGACTTCCCGAGAATCTGTTTCGTCGCGCTCCAGCCACGGGCGATGGTCTTGAGCTCCTCAACAGACATGCCTGGCGTGGTCGAGCCCGCGATCTGCGCGGAGAGGTTTCCAACCGCGACGACCCACATCATCCCCATCAGTACGGCGGTCACTGTGTGTCGCATATTGACGCTCCTTGACTGCAGAAGGTCCAATGGGGGAGGAGACGAGGGCGCGCCATAGAACAGACGATGCGTCGCGCAGCCTCCCCGGTTACTAACCCACTATTGTACACCGAAAAGATAGGCCTTCTCAGAAAAGTGAAGGCGTCTGGCCACGGTGCACCACGAACTCAAGCACAAGGGTGTGACCTTGTTTCTGCTGTGGCAGGACTCTAAGGCCGCCACGCCAGAAGGCTTGCCGTACCGTTGGTTTGGTCACACCTACCGAGCCTGGGCGAGCCAGCTGGATCTCGTCATGCAGCAGACTCACCGCGCGGGCGAGAAGGTCTTTGTGGATGACGCCGCTCAGGGCCTCCCAGGAGTCAACCGCTCCAGCGGACCTCGCGCAGCACGATGGCGTCGCCGTCATCCCGGCACGGGCGGCCAAGCCACGGGATCAGGCCAAGGTCGACGTGGGCGTGCCAGTCGTGGAACGCTGGATGCTGGCCCGACTGCGCCACCACACCTGCTTCTCGCTGGCCGAGGTCAATGCGGCCCTCTTGCCCCTCCTGTCGACACTGAATGCCAGCCCCTTCAAGAAACTGCCGGGCTCACGCCAGGAGCTGTTGGACACACGCGACCGCCCGGCGCTCTGGCCCCTGCCTGCGCCGCCCTATGCGTCGTGCTCGCCTACACGGCCGTCCAAACCTCGAGGGCTTCGTGATTACTCCACGGATCGTCGGCCAGACGGTGAGGGTGTCGGAGATCTGGGTGCTGGTGGCGCTGTTCGTCGGCGCCGAGATCTTCGGCTTCTTGGGGGTGCTCTTGGCCGTGCCGGCGGCCGCCGTTGTCAACATCTTCGTGACCCATGGGGTGCAGTACTACCGCACGACGGCGCTGTTCCTACCTGTCCCTCCAGCCTCCGGGGCGGACCGGAACCTGGCCAACGACGAGGGGCTCGCGGACGCGAGGCCTGCCGAGCATGACCGGGCATGGCCCACGCCACCTCGGCGCGACCAGAGAGAGTCGTAAGGCCTCTGCCGATATGTCCCAGGCCAGCACGGGAGCGAACCTGCGCCTATCCACCCCAAAGTGGTCATCACGCACCTGAGCCCGCACGTAAAGGGGAGCGGGCAACATGATGTAAGAATGGACGAGAAGCCGTCAGGAGGTATTTTTCAAAGAGAGGTTAGAACCCCTTCATCACGCTGTGCTGGTGGAAGCTCTTCGACACCTCTGAAATTAGATCAGACGTCGAAGACTTTTCTCTTCAGACAGATAACCGCGAAGGCGAGACAAAATAAGACGTGATGGGGTAAAATGCCCCATTTCGCCGTGCCTCATACGAGCTGTGACCGCCCTGCTTCCGCCCGGTACCATGTGAGATAAGGCGCCTGCAGGCGTCACACGCCTCAGATGGCAAGGAGTTTGCCAAGTTAGGCACCCTTGGAGGGCGTCTCATAGGCGTTACTTTCCCTTTTTGCGCGCCTGTTCAAGCACGCCGTCGGCCTGACCCCCCACGCCTACCGAAACCATATCAGGCGGGTGTGAGTGGCGGCTTGCCGCTGACGGCTGAACGCGGCACGCGTGGGGTACGTCTTGCCCTTCATCGGGACGATTGGCGCAAGATTTCAACATGCATGGTTGGTATTTCACAGACGGCGCGCAATGCCTTGTGGTACCATTCGTGAGGCACGGGAAGAACAGTGCTGACCTGTACATTTGTGCAAGATAATCGGGATCATGTGTGGTGAGGGCGTTGCCACGTGAAGGCCTTCCGAACCATTCGTCCTCTCTGAGGTGACCACGTGACACAGCGGTGCTGACAGGGAAGACCACGAGGTGCAACGTCGACGACGCGGTCATGACGGCCGAACGGAGGTAACTCACGATGGGTCTGCTGTTGTTGATCATCTTAATTGTGGTGCTGTTGGGAGGTCTGCCCAACTGGGGCTATCACTCGTATGGCTGGCGTCCCTCCGGCATCGCCGGGGTGGTGCTGATTGTCGTCCTCATCCTACTCCTCACTGGCCGACTCTAAGGGGGGCTGGTCGGGCCCCGGCCAGCGCGCCCTGGTGTTCGCTGCGTCGGGCCCTGGCGCGCCGCAGGCGCAACCACCGTCGACGGCTGGCGCGAAATTGAGACGACCCGGATAGCTGCGGTCAGGTGCGAGAGAGCCTAAACTGAGCCCGGGTGAACGGTCGCTCTTGGTAGAAGACCACCCGACCTAAATAGTCTTCCAGCGTGAGCGTTCCCTCCACGTAGGTGTCGAAGGTCAGGTGATGCCGATCCTCCATCTTGGCCAACTCCAGCTTGAAGGTCGTCGCCGCCCGTTTGCGGGCATGATGATCCCACCCGTTGGTGAGCAGGACACCGCCGATATCGAGAAACACGCAGGTGGTTGCCGTCGCTTTCTGCATCGTTTTTTCTTCCGTCCATCGGATCATCGCTGCCACAGAATTCGTGCGTCTTCCAGTGGGATCGCCACGCCGTCGCAGTGCGGGATCACTCGCGCCGTATAGTCCGCTGGTGGGCGGGCCGCAGACACCGCCGCGCGGTACACGTAGCCGCCCGACGCGCCGCCCAGTGGGCGAACGCGCTGCATCTCCTGCCGCACTGGAGCGCCGTCCCGGACTCCGTCGGCATAGATCTCGACCCGCACGGCCTCCGGGTCAAGGTCATCGAGATACACCTGAACCTCAAAGACGTGTTGCTCACCGTCAGTCTCGACCTTCACTTCGCCGAAGCGTAGCGCGGCCCATTTCTGGTCCAGGACATGCCGCCAATCGACCATCTGCCGGCCCACTGCGCCTTTATCGGCAGCGCGCTCACGGTAGGCTCTCGCCGCCGGGAGGTAGTGTTGCTCGGTGTATTCGCGCACCACGCGGTTGGTGGAAAAGTGCGGTGTCAACCGTGCCATGCTTTCCCGCATCCGCGCCACCCACGCGCTGGGGATACCCTGCTCGTCGCGGGTATAGAACTCGGGGATCACCTCGCGCTCGAGCAGGTCGTAGAGCGCCTCGGCTTCGGACGCGTCCCAGGCCAGATCGTCGCCATGTTCCTGGCCATCCCCCAACGCCCACCCCACTTCCGGCGTGTAGGCTTCCGCCCACCAGCCGTCCAATTCCGAGAGATTGATGCCGCCATTGACGAGCACCTTCATGCCGCTGGTGCCGCTCGCCTCCCAGGGTCGCCGGGGCGTGTTGAGCCAGACATCCACTCCTTGCACCAGGTGCTCGGTCAGGAGCATGTCGTAGTCACTGAGGAAAATCACATGGGGGCACACCTCGGGCCGCCGAATGAACTGCGTCCATTCCTGAATCAGGGCCTGTCCCGCCTGGTCTGCTGGATGGGCCTTGCCAGCAAGGATGAGTTGCACCGGTCGCAGCGGATGGGTGAGCAGGCGCAGCAGGCGCTCCGGGTCATGCAGCAGCAGGTTTGGTCTCTTGTAGGTCGCGAAGCGCCGCGCAAAGCCTAGTGTCAACGCATTGGGATCAAAGAGATGCTTCGCCGCCTCAACCGTCTCGGACGACGCGCCGGAGGCGGCCAGTTGCCTGGACAATCGCTCGCGAGCGTATTCCACCAAAGACTTGCTGGCGGCGATGCGAAATTGCCACAGGCTGGCGTCGGAGACGCGGCGAATGTCCCGCTCCAGGGCTTCCGTCGTCCCTAGCCAGCGGTCTTTTCCACAGGCTTCCGTCCACAAATCATCGGCCGCCGCCGAGTCCCAAGTCGGCATATGGACGCCGTTGGTCACGTGTCCGACGGGCACTTCATCTGCTGGCCAGTGCGGAAAAAGCGGCTCAAAGAGATGCCGGCTCACCGTTCCATGTAGGCGGCTCACGCCATTCACGGCCCCACTGCCGCGAATCGCCAGATACGCCATATTGAAATCCTCCGCCGGGTCGTTCGGATTCTGGCGGCCCAGCGCCAGTAAATCGTAGAGCGTAATGCCGAGCTGCTGCCGGGCGTACCCACCCAGGCAGTGTTCGATAAGGGCCGGAGCGAAACGGTCAAAACCGGCGGCCACCGCCGTGTGGGTGGTGAAGAGATTGCCCGCTCGCGTCACGGCCAGTGCGACTTCGAAGGACTGCCCGGTCGCTTGCATGAAACTCCGCGCGCGTTCCAGCACGGCGAGCGCCGCATGCCCTTCATTCAGGTGGCAGACTTCCGGCTCGATGCCGAGCGCGGCGAGCAATCGCCATCCGCCGATCCCAAGTACCAGCTCTTGCATGAGGCGCAGGTACGGCCCGCCGCCGTACAGCTCGCTGGTAATCCCCCGGTACGGTGGAAAGTTCGCCGCATCATTACTGTCCAGCAGGTACAGCTTCACTCTGCCCACCTGAACCTGCCAGACGCGCAGCCAGATCGGGTAACCAGGCAGGTCGAGCTGTAACCGCAACCACTCCCCGTTCGGGTGGCGCAACGGCGCGATCGGCAACTGTCCGGGATCGTTGTAGGGGAAAATGGCCTGTTGCGCGCCGTCCTTGTCGATCACCTGGCGAAAATAGCCTTGCTGGTAGAGCAACCCCACGCCGATGACCGGCACGCCCAGATCGCTAGCGGCCTTGAGCTGATCGCCGGCCACGTTGCCAAGCCCACCCGAGTAGATGGGCAAGGCTTCGCTCAACATGAATTCCATGCTGAAATACGCGATACAGGTCACGGGAGATGGCGAGTAGGTCTGCTGAAACCACGCGGGCGCCTCCGCCGCTTGCCGCTTGGCGTGCACCAGGTCATCGACACTCTTGCGGAAACCGGGATCGGCTAACACGCGCTGCGATCTGCTCCCGCGAGACCGTCTGCAGGACGCCCCAGGGGTTATGCGTGAGCTCCCACAGGACGGGATCAAGCTGCGGCCACACGTGGTCGGCGGCATGATTCCATGACCAGCGCATATCCAGGGCCAGTTCGGCCAGATCATTGAATCCCTCGACGTCCGTGGGGAGAAGATTGTAGATGGGGTGGCTGGCACGGGTGTGTTGGCTCATGGTTTCTCCTCCGAATGTGTTCTGGACCAACGCTTCGACTGCATCAGTGAGGGTTCCCCGCGTGACGCCACGCTTCCTTGGCTTCGCTGACCGTCATCTGCTGAGGGTTCGCCAACGCGCCACCTCTGCCGCCCTCAGGCACCGCCGCAACCGCATCGCTCTCGATGGTCTGGGCTTCCTCCACGAGGTGGCGCAGATGATCCGCTCCCCGCATAAATTTTGTAGATATTCTCGGTCCCTGACGGACGCGCCGCAAACCATCCCGTAATGGTGAACAGCGGCGCTGGGTTAGGTAGCCTCATAGTAGTGAATCTCTACCGCTTTGAGGCAGCCGGCAACCAGAGCGATCAGAACATGGAGGATCATAGCCGTTCCTCGGGTTGGAAGCATGACGAGATCCTTTAAATCAGCATACACCCAATAACCAACATTCCGCACCCTCGACCTAACTCTCGGTATTGTCTTGTGTTCTTCGTTTTGATCAAGATTGATCCCCATTAGTAAAATTAAATGGTTACGACGTCAGATGCGGAATGTCGGAATAAAGCAGCATACACCCAACAAACCAGCATACACCCAACCTGAACAACTTCATTGAGGTAGGGACAGCCGAGATTTTCAACCATGCGGAGGGTTGTCCGGTTCTTGGGCTGACATCGGATGAGAGCCACCGATCATATGGCTGGCTGAGCCATCCGGGGATCTCCCGCGCTTTGGCACTCGCAGATGCGGTTCGAGCTGGGGCTACTCGGCCTCAGTGATGTCCGACGGTATTTTGTTGCATCACGGTAGAAGTTCTGCCATAAGCAATCCATATGTCCTTTACGGGGTCAGCGTTCCCTCTTCGCATGGCGGACGCGCCCCACCACCCATACATACCACATGCGAAGAAAGGCAACCCTATGCGCGTTTGGCCAGGCCGTCCCTCGCCGCTCGGCGCAACGTGGGATGGCAAAGGCGTGAACTTTGCGCTCTTCTCCGAGCATGCCACGAAGGTCGAACTCTGCCTGTTCGATGCGGTCGACGCCCCAACCGAGACCCATCGCATTCCCCTGCCTGAACAGACCGACCAGGTCTGGCACGCCTTCCTGCCCGAGGTCTCACCCGGACAGCTCTATGGCTATCGCGTGCACGGCCCCTACGAGCCGACGCAGGGCCACCGCTTCAACCCGCACAAGGTGGTGCTCGACCCCTATGCCAAATCGATCGGCCGCGATCTCCGATGGGCCGACGAACTGTTCGGCTATCGCCTGGGCGACCCGGAGGCGGACGTCTCCTATGATGACCGCGATAGTGCGGCGTATGCCCCCTTGGCGGTGGTCATCGATCCCGCCTTTACCTGGGGGGATGACCGGCCGCCGCGCACCCCATGGCACAAGACCATCATCTACGAGGTGCATGTCAAAGGGGTGACCCAGTTGCACCCGGAAGTGCCCGAAAGGCTCAGCGGCACGTATGCGGGGCTGGCCTCTGAGGCGGCCATTCGGCATCTGACGAATCTTGGCGTCACCGCCGTCGAGCTGTTGCCCGTGCATCACTTCCTCAACGATCGGCAGCTCATCGACCGCGGGCTGTGCAATTACTGGGGCTATAATACCCTGGCCTACTTCGCGCCCGAGAGCCGTTACGCGGCACCGCTCATGCCGCAAGATGCCGTGCAGCAGTTCAAGATGATGGTGGCCGGCCTGCATGCCGCGGGTATCGAAGTCATCCTGGATGTGGTCTACAACCACACGGCCGAAGGCAACCAGCTCGGCCCAACCCTCTCGCTCCGCGGTATCGATAATGCGGCGTATTACAAGCTCTCGCCAGAGGACTCCCGCTACTACATGGATTACAGCGGCTGTGGCAACTCGCTCAATATGCAACACCCCCGCGTGCTCCAGCTCATCATGGACAGCCTGCGCTTCTGGGTGTTGGAGATGCATGTCGACGGGTTCCGCTTCGATTTAGCCTCGGCCCTGGCGCGGGCACTGTATGAGGTCGACCGGCTGGGGGCCTTCTTCGACATTATTCATCAGGACCCCGTCCTCTCAGAGGTCAAACTCATCGCCGAACCGTGGGATCTCGGTCCCGGCGGCTATCAGGTGGGCAACTTCCCGATCTTGTGGAGCGAGTGGAACGGCAAGTACCGCGACACCGTACGGCAGTTCTGAAAGGGCGATGGGGCCACACTATCAGAATTTGCCACCCGCTTGAGCGGCAGTAGCGACCTCTATCAAGATAACGGGCGTAAGCCTTCTGCCAGCATCAATTTCATCACCTGCCACGACGGCTTCACGTTGTACGATCTGGTCAGCTATAATGACAAGCACAACGACGCGAATGGCGACAATAACCAGGACGGCACCAATGACAACCACAGTTGGAACTGTGGGGCCGAGGGACCGACCGATGACCCGGCGATCCAGGCGCTACGGGCGCAGCAGCAGCGCAACTTCCTGGCCACGCTGATCCTCTCCCAAGGCGTCCCCATGCTGCTGGCCGGGGACGAGATGGGGCGCACGCAGCAGGGCAACAATAACGCGTATTGCCAGGATAATGAGCTGGCGTGGCTCCATTGGCCGTTGACCGATGAGCAGAAGGCCTTCTACGACTTTGTGCGCACCGTGCTGCAGATCCGGCGCACCCAGCCGGTCTTTCAACGCCGCAAGTTTTTCCTGGGCCGTGCGATTTATGGCGAGGGGATCCAGGATATCTCGTGGCTTGACCCCTCCGGCCAGGACATGACGGAAGACGCGTGGAATACCGGCTATGCCCGCTGCCTTGGGGTGCGGCTCGCCGGTGATCTCATCGGGGATATGGACGAGCGTGGGGAACCGATTATCGGTGACACCATCCTGCTCCTCCTCAATGCCCATTACGAAGCGATCCCCTTCACGCTGCCACCTATCAAGGAGGGACAGCAATGGGAGCGCCTCCTCGATACCGTCGATGTGCCAGGCGAGCCCCTGCTCCTCGGCGGCGAGCAACCGTATGCGCTGCAAGGCCGCTCAATGGTCGTCCTGCGCACGAGACCGCTGCAAGAGGAGGCACAGCACGCTCCCTGAGAACCTTGTCCTGTGCAAGAGGGACCCATGCAGGACCGTATTCCAAGCATATTGGACGCCGTAGCCAAGAACATCGCTGACACGCGCCGGTTTCCTGAATCGACCTATCGTCTGCAGTTTCACGCCGGGTTCACGTTTCGGGATGCCCTGCACATCGTGCCCTATCTGCATGGGCTGGGGATCACCCACTGCTATGCCTCGCCGTTTCTGCAAGCTCGGCCCGGGAGCACCCACGGCTATGACATTACCAGCCATCAAGCGCTCAATCCGGAAATCGGCACGCCAGCGGACTATGAGGCCCTCTGCGAGACCTTGCAGGCCCATGACATGGGACAGGTGCTGGATATTGTGCCCAATCACATGGGCATCATCGGGAACGGCAACCTGTGGTGGAACGATGTCTTGGAAAACGGTCCGGCCTCACCCTATGCGATGTTTTTTGACATTGCCTGGGATGTCTCGCCCAGAGCGGAGCTACACGACAAGGTGCTGCTCCCCATTTTGGGGGAGCTCTATGGACACGCTCTCGAATCGCAGCAAATCCGCCTGGCATACGTCGCTGGCACCTTTACGCTGCACTATTTTGAGCATGAGTCTTCCCGTCGCCCCGTGCAGCTACGAGAAGATTTTGGGCTACCGCCGTGACGAGCTCCTACGCCTCCTTGCAGACGATGAGTCCTCGTTGGGGGAATACGAGAGCATTCTAAGCGCCGTGACACACTTGCCGCGACGCAGCGACACCGATCCTGTCAGGGTTGCCGAGCGCCAACGCGAAAAAGAGGTGATCAAACGCCGTCTGGCCACGTTGACCGAGACGTGCCCGCACGTCCGGGAGTTCATCGAACAGAATGTGGCGCGCTTCAACGGGACGCCAGGTGACCCGCACAGTTTCGATCGACTCGACGACTTGCTCAGCGATCAGGCGTACCGCCTCTCCAACTGGCGGGTGGCCTCAGACGAAATCAATTACCGGCGGTTCTTCGATGTCAATGAGCTCGCCGCGCTGAGCATGGACAATCCGGAGGTATTTGCCGCGGTTCATACGCTCATCTTTCGCTTGCTCGATGAGGGTAAGGTACATGGTTTGCGTATTGATCATCTCGATGGGCTATACGATCCTCAGCAGTATATGCAACGCCTGCAGCAGCATGTTCTCCTGTCTCGGATGCAGGGCCTGATGGTATCTGAGCCGACCATCCATACGCTCATAGGGACACAATGGCGAGACGCGGCTGCTCCAGGCCATTGACCAGATGAGCCCGAGGGAGCAGGACCTACTGCGCCGTCCGCTCTACCTCGTGGCGGAAAAAATCCTCGGCACGGGCGAGGTCCTCGCGGACGACTGGCCCACCCACGGGACGAGCGGCTATGACTTTCTGAACGTCGTCAACGGTTTGTTTATTGACGCGGACAGCCGCCAGACCTTGACACGGTTCTATCGCGACTGGATCCAAGATTATCGCCCCTTTGCCGACGTGGTCTATGAGGCCAAGCGCCTTATCCTTCAGGTCTCACTGTCAGGCGAGTTGTATATGCTGGCGTACCAGCTCGATCGGCTGGCCCAGAAGAACCGCTGGTCGCGAGATTTTACCCTGAACAATCTGCGTCTTGCGCTCCAGGAGATCATCGCCTGTTTTCCTGTCTACCGCTCGTACATCTCAGAGACAGGCATTCACCCGAGCGACCGCATGTCCGTGGAGTGGGCAGTCGCCCGGGCCGAGCGCAAAAGCCCGACCATCAGTCGCGAACTTTTCGGCTTCGTGCAGGACGTGCTTCTGCTGGAATATCCGGCGTCGGCGAGCGAGGAGGACCGGGGCGAGCAACAACGGTTTGTCGGCAAATTCCAGCAGGTGACCTCTCCGGTCATGGCCAAGGGACGCGAAGATACCGCCTTTTATGTCTATAACTGCTTGCTGTCGCTGAACGAAGTCGGCGGCGACCACGATCGCTTCGGCATCTCCGCAGAGGAGGTGCATCGCGCCAATCAGGAGCGCCACGCGAAGTGGCCATGGGCGCTCTCTCCACTGTCCACGCACGACACCAAACGCAGCGAGGACGTCCGGGCACGGCTCAACGTCCTCTCGGAGCTGCCGGAGGAGTGGCAGGCGTGTCTGAGACGCTGGAGTGGACGCAACGAAAAGTATCGTCAGCATCTCGACGATGGGCCGGTGCCCGATGCCAACGAGGAGTACCTGCTCTACCAGACGCTTCTCGGCGCCTGGCCACTTGATCCCTACGCGGCTACAGATTATGCGGAGTTTGTCAAACGCATGCAGGCGTACATGCTCAAGGCACTGCACGAAGCGAAGCTCCACACCAGTTGGGTGAATCCCGATCGCACCTATGATGAGGCCGTGCAGCACTACGTGGGGCAGATCCTCGATGCACAGACCAATGGGGCATTTCTGGATGACTTCCGGGCCTTCCAGCGACGGGTCAGCCATTACGGCATGTTCAACTCGCTCGCCCAGACGTTGTTGAAGATTGCTTCCCCCGGAGTCCCCGATACATACCAAGGGACAGAAATTTGGGACTTCAGCCTGGTCGACCCCGACAATCGCCGCCCCGTTGATTACACCCGCCGCTCGAGTATGCTGCAGCAGTTGCAGACCAGCGTAGCGGCCGCTGGGGAGGACCGCCGAGCGCTGGCGCAGAAGCTGCTGCGCATGAAAGAAGATGGTTCGATCAAACTGTACATCACCTGGTTGGCCTTGAACTGCCGCCGGACCCATCCTGGGCTGTTCTCGGTAGGCGATTATCTGCCGATGCAGGCCATCGGTGCCAAGAGGGAGCATGTGTTCGCCTTTGCGCGGTGCCGTGGTGCCGATGCAGCCTTGGTGATCGTCCCCAGGCTGCTCGCCCGGCTGCTGCCAGAGGAGCAGGATCTGCCGCTCGGCGAAGTGGTGTGGCAGGATACCAGAGTCCTCCTGGAGGGAGTCCACCCGCATCAGGGCTGGCGTAATCTCTTTACGGGTGAGCCCATCACTTTCAGGGTCCAGGAAGATGGCCTCTCGCTGGCCATCGGAGAGGTGTTGAGGCACTTTCCGGTGGCTTTGTTGGTGGCCGGCGAAAAGAGAGGGGATGCTGCCTAGATTCTGTCAGCTTTTGCACCACCTTGGTATGACCAACCCGAACGTGTAGACTTGCATCCTCGAAAGGAGGAGGCCCCATCGTCTGCACCTGCTGTGCCTTGACCGCAACCACCGAACGCCCGGATTCTCGGGTATGAGATCCTCCGTCGGTATGACCAACAATTGGACAACTAACGACGCTCAGGGGTAGGCTGGGGCCATTGAGCAATTCTTTGGCGTTCACCCCCAGAGGTAGAGCGTGGATGATGGACAGCGGCAGCAATGGGGAGGAGAGAGACGATGGGGACATTCATTGCGGTGGTGGTGATTCTTGGCCTCACGATCGTGCTTTGGCGCGGCCTCCGTGCAGTGTCGGAGCGCTTCAGTGGCGAACGAGACCAAGGTTGGGCCAATATGCTCGGCGTCGCGGCGAATGTCACGCTGGCGGTGGGCCTCGTGCTCGTAGGGCTGCTCGTCCTGTTCTCGACGTTCGTGGTGATTCCCGCCGGGCATGTCGGGGTGGCCTCGCTCTTCGGCAGCGTCCAGCCGCGCCCCTTGTCTGAGGGGCTGAATATCGTCAATCCGCTGCTGGCCGTCACGCCCATGTCGACCCAGGTCCAGAAGTACCAGGAGAAGTACGAGGCCGTGACCAAGGATCTGCAGGCAGTGCTCGTGGAGATGGTGCTGAATTACCGTCTCCTGCCAGAAAGGGCACCTGAGGTGTACCAGAAGATCGGCGTCAATTTTGCCAATGTGATTATCCTACCGGCGGCGCAGGAGGTGTTGAAGGCGAACACCGCGCTGCACGTCGCCAACGAGATTCTTCGGCAACGGCCGAAGATCAAACTGGATGTCCAGGAGACGCTTGCCACGTGGCTGGCCAAGTACGGCGTGGAGCTGAAAGAGGCAGCTCTGGCGAATATCCGCTTCGATAAAGCCTACGAAAAAGCCATCGAGGACAAACAAATCGAGGAGCAGCGCGCCGAGCAGAAGCTCTATGAATTGACCCAGGCGCAGCGCCAGGCAGAGATCGTCGCGGCAACCGCGAAGGGCAAGGGCGATGCCGCCCGCGCGCAGGCGGAAGGGGAAGCCGACGCCCTGCGGCGAGCGAGGTTGGGAAAGAGATCAGCGAGCACGCGAAGCACGCCGACCCACACGAGCGACGCGACCAGCTGATCTCCATCACCGAGGCCGTCCTCCTCTCGGTCGTGGCGCTGCTAGCGGCGTGGTCGGGCTACGCGGCCTCAAAGTGGGCGACCGAGTCGCGCGTCGAGCTCGCCACGGCGTCGAGCCTTCGGATCGAGGGGAGCCGGGCGGACGCCGACGCCTTTGAGCTGCGCAGCTACGACGCGTCCACCTTCGAGTCCTGGTTCTCCGCCTACATCGCGGGCAACAAGCCGGCGATGCGGCTGGCGGAACGACGGTTCCGTCCCGACTTCAGGGTCGCCTTCGACGCCTGGCGGGCGACGAAGCCGGACACGAACCGCAAAGCGCCGCGGGGGCCGACGTACATGCCGCAGTACAAGCGCCCCGGTGCGACCGAGGCTCGAATCCTCGATGAGCGAGCCAAAGCAGCCTTTCGCGACGGCGAGAGGGACGGCTCGACCTCCGACAAGTACGTCAGGCTCACGGTCGTCCTGGCCAGCATCCTTTTCTTGGTCGGCATCTCGACACACTTCCCATACCGTGGCGTCCGCTACGGCCTGATCGGTCTGGGTATCGCCCTGCTCGTGCTGTCGCTCGTGCAACTGTCAGCGCTGCCGCTGCCTCCATCCTGAGCTCCCGCCGCCGTGAACCCTCTGGGGAGTTCGTAGGATGCGTCCCGGGGTGACGCCCGGGCCTGATCGGGGAAAGGATACGTCGACGGTCGCCGGCTCTGACACAGACGACGACGTCGTCGGCGAGCCGCGCTGGCCCATGGCCGGCGCCGTGCTCGCAGCGATCATCCTCTCGATTCTGCTGCCCGGCGCCGAGCGGTTGGGGCCGCAATGGCTGCTCCCGCTCGTCGAAGGGGTGTTGCTGGTGGCCGTGATCACAGGCGACCCGGGCAAGATCAACCGCCGCTCGCGCTGGCTGCGCGCGCTCTCGATCGTACTCGTGTCGGTGCTCGTGCTCGGGGCGCTATGGGCGACCGGGCAGTTGGTCGACGACCTCATCCATGGCGGCGCGGTGACGAACTCGGCGAGCGAGCTGCTCCAGGCCGGAACGATCGTCTGGGCGTCGAACAACATCGCGTTCGCGCTTCTCTACTGGGAGCTCGACGGCGGTGGCGCCGCAGCGCGCGCCCACAACCTTCCAGCCGCCCACGGCTTCGCGTTTCCCCAGCAACTCAACCCAGGCATAGGGCCGGCTGACTGGCGACCGCGGTTTATCGACTATTTGTACCTGGGCTTCACCAACGCAACTGCGTTCAGCCCGACCGACGCCATGCCACTCGCCCCCTGGGCGAAGATAGCGATGGCGATTCAGGCGATCGTCTCGCTAGGGATCCTCGGGCTCGTCATCGCACGAGCCGTGAACGTGTTCACGTAACAGATCGAGCGCCGCGGTCGGCCGTTGCGCCAGCGTTCGGGAACGTCCCCTGAGCTATTCGGCCGTCCGCGCGAGTGGCACTGGGGCAATCCTGTGCAGATGCCTCTGCGTGGGGGAGCAAGCCGTACCGGCGTGCCTCTACCCGGACGTCCGCGGCTTCCGCCGCCGGCTCAGCCGCGGGCAGTCGCATCTCCTCCCAGCAGCGGGAAGAAGTGATGGGCGACATTCCTCAGGAGCGGGACGATGCTGCCCGGTTTGAGTTCCGCTCCGGGGTCGTCGAGCTCAGGTGGCAGCGTCACGCCCATTTCTTTCGCCTTCGCGATGAGTCCGGATGCTGCCGCCTTGCCCAGCTGGCTCAGGCTCGTGCCCACCTTCTCGAGGTCCATCGTCCACTCGGGCACGGGACGAGCTTTGACGGTCGCCCATGTCTCTGGGTCACGGGGCGTATCGAGCGAGAAGACGTGGTCGAACGTGCGGGCCGAGGCGTCTCGCTGGGTGAACGCCTCGCCGAGCCCCCAGGTCTTGCGCAGCGTGGCGATGAGCGACGTGTGGCGGTGTTCTTCGTTGTACACCGATCCCGATTCGACCCATGGCGACACGATGATCGCGGGCACCCGGTACCCCGGAGCGGTCGAAGGTGAAGCCGAACTCGCCGGGCGGCGCCGAGGGATCGGGCGGCGGGACCGGCCCTGGCGGGACGTGGTGGTAGGTGCCCCCCGGTTCGTCCCAGCCGATCAGGAGCGCGGTGTTCCAGACGTTCGTGCCCGTCTCCGACGTGGCGGAGCGATAGACGGTGAACAGGCGCTCGAGGAAGGCC
>CAVPRW010000037.1:0-170521 GCA_963707985.1 uncultured Nitrospinota bacterium
CCTGGCGGGTCTTGCCGAAGGCCGCCACCCCCATGTAGGCAGGATTCTTCAGCATGCCCCACACAGCACTCCGATCCCACACCGTCTTGCCGGTGCGCGTCACTTCGCCGTCGTGCGTGAGCCGCCGACAGACCGCGCCGATGGTCCAGCGGTCGCGGCCGACCCAGTCAAACACTTGGCGGACCACTCGGGCTTCGTCCGGGCCGATGTCGTAGCGGGCCTGGCCGCCGCCGGCGTGCTTGGAGACGTAGCGATACCCATAGGGCGCGCCGCTCAGCACATTGACCGCCCCCGCCCGGGCCGCATGCCGCTTGCCACGCCGGTGGCGTTCGATGATCTTGGCGCGCTCGTACTCGGCCATCATGCCCTGGACCTGCAGCAGCAGCTCGTCTTCTGGGGTTTGCCCCAGCTCCCGATTGAGAAACTTCACCTCGACGCCGGCCTGCTGGAATTCATCGCTCAGCAGCACCTGATAGGCATACTTGCGCGCCAGCCGATCGGGCGAGTGGACATAGAGGCGCTCCACGGCCCCCACGGCCACCGCATCGCGCAGCCGCTCCAGCGCCGGACGCACCAGCGTCGCTCCACTGTATCCTTCATCAATGAACTGCAGCTCGTCGGACAGGTGCAGCCCATCCCGCGCGATGCATTCCCGCAGCGCGGCCACCTGGCTCTCGACGGTGTGCGCCTCGGCTTGTCGTTCAGAAGAAACTCGTGCATACAAGGCTGGCTGCGTTCTCGTGATCATGCGTGCGCCCCTCCTACATGTGGCGTGAGCCGCGCACGACCAGCACGGTCATTGTGCTGGGGTGCAGGGGCCACACGGCGCCTGATCGGCACGACCCGTTCATAGGCCTGTGGGATGCAGGCGGGTGCGACGTGGCTCGGTTCAAACATGACGCTGACCTCCAGCGCCTGGGTCGCTTGCGGTTCTCGACGTGCCCTGACGGCCTCCTCGCTCCCGCTCCGTGCGGATGTCGTCAGGCTTCACCATCTGGAGCGGTGCGCCCAAAAACCCGGCCCCATAGCCGGGTCGAAGCGGTTCACGCGGGATGCTTGTCGAAAACTCTACGACATTTTTTGCAACATTGTAGGAAGTATACGCTCGCCCCCCTGTGGACTGCCGCGCTCCGGGTCGCTCCGGGTTGCCCCCTCTCGCACCCCGGCCCGCCGCCACTTTCGGATCAATCGCAGGATCGCCCCATCGGTGACCCGTGGCCTGAGCCCCTCGCACCACCGGTCATGATCCAGGCTATCGAAGCCTGCACTCACGTCTGCGTCAACAATCCAGCCCATGGGCTCCTGCCTGCCCCGCTCGCGCCACACCTGCCGGGCCTGATGCGGGCTGCGGCCCTCCCGGAAGCCGTACGAGCAGTCGTGAACGTCTGGCGCCTCGATCTTGCCGCCTCGCCACGGCCCGCGGCACCCCCGTGTCCTCGACCGCCGGCAGCCCCATCCGTCGCTGACGGCCGTCCTCCTTCGGCCCCTAGGCGCGCGTGACGGGCGGCGCAGCGTACCGCCCACGGTCTAGCCGCGCGTGCACGTCGGCCAGGTTGGCCTCAAGGGCCGCAGCGTACGCCTCCGCTGTGACCCCGTCCACTCCCGGCGCGCCATCGCGGCGCCTCTGGTGAGCGGCTTCCCGCAGCCGTGCCACGTCGATCAGGTGGGCCCGCGTCCAGCACGGCCTGGCGGGGTGCTGACGTGCCTGCTCGGCCATCCGTTGAAGTCGCGTGGAGACCGGTGGGGCGCTCCAGGTCTCGCCGGTCGTGCCCGCCCACCGACGTTCGGCCCGGTGTCGCCTGCCCTCCCGTGGGTCCCGTGGGCCGTGGTTCCCCCCCGTCCCGGTCTGCGTTTGGCTGGCAGACCCTCGGGACGAGGCTCCACGACGACTGCCAGCCGCCCCTCGCGCCCCGCTTCACGTGGCGCTGGCGGGGCGAGTCCCTGGCCTGCTGCCCCCCTGTGGGTCCCGTCGCCGGCTCGCGGACGGCGGGAAGCCGCCTGTCCGCGCCAGGGCGCTTGGTCACCCGGGAGCCCTCCTCTTCCGGGCAATCGTGTCCAGGCGACGACTGGCGCTCCCACGTGCCCGAGTGCCCCCTGTGATGACCTGCCCCGCGCTCAGACCCCGGTGGTGTCCTGGTGGCTTCGCCGTGGCGCCCCCAGGACTGCGGCCTTCCGGCCACTGCACACCGTCGGCGTTCCCCTCCCTCCCGCAGAGGGATCTCCTCACGGACCACCACTCTACCAATTTCGGAGCTCCCTCACGCGGCCTGTCACCGGGCTCCCCCTCGCTCCGCGCCGCCATGGCTGGTGGCGCACGGAGGGTTCGCTCCTGACGGGCTGGCGAGGCGTTCGTCAGGTGGGACTGGCACCTGCGGTGCGCACCCACCGGGTCACAATAACCAGTTTCATGCCTGTTCATCCCATCCCAAGGTTTCGGGCTTCCCTTGGCGCGAGCAGTGAATGGTTCGGCCAAAAACAGCGCGTATCATCCTCTGATTCTGGCTATCACAAGACTTCTTCAGCCTTCGTTAGGACCCTCGAGCAGTCTGCCACGCAATGTCAAAGTCGCTGGGGCGAATCGCATTCGGAAATCCGGGGATACCACCGGGAAAACTCGCGAGTTCTTCATCGCTGATGATAACCGCCCACTTTCCCGGCTTTAATGGTGTATTCTCCAGAGCGCCAGCGGTCACAAACCGGACCTGAGACAGGCCACACATCATGGGAACATCATCGTCCAGCTTTCGATACACCTCATCTGCGGGCATACCATCGTAAGCTGGCTTGCGCAGCTCGGTGACTAACGCCCGGAGCTGATGCGGATGCATATTAGGGGGCAAAGTGTCGAACTCAGTTGGTGCGAACACAAGAGGTACGGGGCTCTGCGCCGAAGGATCAGCCGCATCAACGCAATGTGGCCCTGTCTTATCCCCCCAGAAAACGAACTGCTTGCGAACCGAGAGTACATTTCGTCCTTGCACCTCGATCGTGACCTTGTACTTTCCTGATCGAAGGACCGCATCATGCGCCAGTCGCCACCGCTCACTGCCCTGAAACAGGAAGGGATGATCTTTGACGCATTCCCCATAGCACAGAGTATGACCACCCCTGCGGTCACAATATACTCGCACGAAATCAAAAAGTAACGAATCCGATGCGGCGAGATTGCGACGCGTTTCTGGTGGATTGGACGGCATCTGCCCACTACCCGTGATTGCCAAGAGGGGCCTTGCAATCTGGAGCCGCTCGTGGTCGTCACTGCCATCGACGCGAACAAGACTGACCGTTCGTATGCACACATCGTCTATCGTTCGATGGCCATCGTTATTCCGCACCTCTAGCCTAAACAGAGCCATACTGCCATCAGGATGTGGTTCGGCCTGCAAGGCTCCTAACGACAGTGCATGTTGAAACTTGCGAGCATCTTCCGATTGGCCTTCCAGCACCTTCTCAATTTCTGCGGACATTCCCATCCGAGCGATGTCGTCTGGGGATGCGATGGCGGTTGTTGTGCCTTGGCGATAGTAGACGACGTGCTTTTGGAGCCTCCCGAAATTTCTAATTAGGTAGAGGGGTCTATCCTGCTGTGGGATCGTGATGACACCTATCTGCTTGCCCTCGAATGGGTAAAGATCGGTACGAGAACGTGACCGGGCGATTGGTCTTCGAGTTCACGAATTGCTGGAGGTCATTTTCCGGGATGTGGTGGCTTACGCCGACGACCGTGCTCCGCCCACCCGCGACCTCCTCGACGCCGATGAGGATGTATACCTCTGCGTGTCGCCAGCCGTTAGCGAATGCGAGGATGTCCTTTAGTAGCTCCCCTTTTTCGTCGTCCGTGACACCGGCGAACGGGTACCGGTCGCGCTTGTAGTCCAAGCTGGAGCTTTCCCCTTCACGCAACAACTGCTCCATCAAGCCATCGTTCACCCCGAGCCTCCTTCCGACACCGTCTAGTCTTGATCTTGAAGCCGAATCGGGATAGGGGAGAGCCTCGCGGCTCCCGCCCTCCCACACCACCGGACGTACGGGTCACGTATCCGGCGGTTCGGCGGATTCAGTGGGTGGTCAGTCCTCACTCAGGCGCGGCAGGCCGAGCGCGGCGAAGTAGCGCGGCGGCAGCGCCATCGTCAACGCGGGGCTCTGACGCAGACGCCACGGGCCATGAGCCGACTTGACCGTGTTCCAGGCCAACTGCCGGCCCACGCCGCGCTTCCGCAGCTCCCAGTACCGCTTCCGGCCCCATGGCTTCCAGTGGTCGCTCCGGAGCCGCCGTCGGATCCACGGGTCCAGCTCGCGCAGTGGTGAGCGCCCCTCGGCGAAGCCGAAGCACGCTCGCCACCCCAGCCTCAACTGGCGGAGTTCCTGCACGATCTGCCGCATGGTCCGACCTCGTGTGCGGCCCGGAAGCTCGCGCACCTGCGCTTTGAACGCCTGCAGGGCCTTCTCGCTCACTGTTCGCCGGTTGGACTGGCGCGTCGTGCACGTGAAGCCGAGGCACGTGCGGGTCCACGGCCGGTCGACCGCGCTCTTGGCCGCGTTGACCTTCAGCCGAAGCGTGCGCTCCAGAACACGCCTCACACGCGCCATCACTCGTTCCCCCGCCTGCCGGCTGCGCACATCAAGGTTCGCATCGTCAGCGTCGCGGGCGAACCGGTGCCCTCGTTGCTCCAGCTCCTTATCGAGCTCGTCCCGCAGCAGATTCGCCAGGAGGGGCGCGCGCGGCCCCCCTTGCGGGGCATACGCATGAAGCGAAGGAGGTAACCACTGCCATGATCGAGCAACATAGCAGTCTCCCCGCGGTGTGAAGATGAGTGGCCTGACTCGTCCCAACACCATCCGAAGGAGACTTCTATGCCAGCTGATACATGCAGTGCGGTAGCCATGTTAACAGACTTTTTTGCTACCGACGACATCGAAGCCACGGCACGTCGCACCGGCTTTGTCCAACGCACGTCGAAGACTGACGGGCACACTCTTTCTGGCCCTGATGACCTTTGGGGCCTGGAGTGAGGCCAAGACGACCTTGGCCCAACTGGCGGCGAAGGTCACCCAATTGCGCCAGCCGGTGGACGTCTCGCCTGAAGCCATTCATCAGCGCCTCAACAAAAAAGCCATGGCCTTTCTGCAGGACATGATCCGCCAGACCCTGGCAACACTCCACTCCCTCGACCCTGTGTGCGATGATGGCCTTTTTCCCGCCTTTACCAACGTCTACATCGCTGACAGTACTGGATTTGAACTTCCTGACAGAGCTGCACAAGACGTTTCCCGGCGCTGGAGGGAGTGCGGCCAAAGCAGGCGCCAAGATTCAAGCGGTATGGGACTATAAAAGTAGTCTATGGGGTCATGTTGCGCTGACGCCATGGCACATTCCAGATCAGCGCTCTAGCGATCACGGTCGTGGCCTTGGCACAAAAAGGGGCACTGTTCCTCTTTGATTGAGGCTATTTCAAGGTCAAAGCCGTGGCCAGCATGGCGACGGCTGGCGCGTATTGTCTGCGGTCGCCTCAAGCATCAGACCAACATCTCTGAAACGGCCACAGGTCGTTTGGGTCCTATAAAGCTGGCGGAGTGGCTCACGACAGTCGAGCCTGATCTCCCGCTCCTCGAGACGCTCTATGTCCATTGGGGCCACAGAACGTGTCGCGGCTCGTCTCATGGCCGTGCGTATGCCCGAGGCGATTGTCAAGGAACGCCGAAGAGTGGCCCGGAAGAACGCGCAGACAAAGGGCTACACACCTTCGCCAAGCCCACCTGACGCTGATGGCCTGGAACCTCTGTATGACCAACGTGCCGCCCACCAGATGGCGGACGGCGACCAGTCGTGCACGTGTACCCTCTGCGCTGGCCAATCGAACGCATGTTTAAGTCCTGGAAGAGCTCTCTCCATCTCGCCTCTCTCACAACCCAAAAAGAAGATTCCACCTGATGTTATCTGTATGGGCGCATGCTCCTCATGTTGTTGAATGATGCGCTGTGTCCACAGAGACGGGCGACGCTGTGGTGGAAGCACCAACGTGAACTGAGTCTGCTGAAACTCGTGCGGCATTTCCAAGCGTTGGCGGCGAGGGGGATGCAGGCTATCTTTCAGTCCGAACTCGAGCTGCACCGCTTTCTGCAACGGGCTTGTGCCACCGCCGAACGTCTGGTCGCCAAGGCCTCGAGAAAAAGACAGACAACCGCGCCAAGACTGCAAGAAGATTTACGTCAACCACTGGAATCCATCGTGTTTGCGGTCGCTGTCAATGCTTAGCTTCATGCCTATGGCCTGCATACGCTTGTTCCCCAGCTGCCTCGGCGACTGTCCCCCGGCTCCTCATGCGGCCTCCGGCAGGGCCAGATCCAGTTTACAGGCCGCGTCGTCCAACGCTGGTACCGTAGGCCACGGTTCCGGCAGAAAGCGGCCCTGCGGCAAGGGCTCATGACGCAGCAGCGCCACCACCACCTCGACCCATCCCTGGCGAAACACGCTCACCAACCGCAGGCGGGTCGCCCGCCGTGTCCGCGGGCGGCCCGGGCACAGCGCGGTCACGTCGAGCAGCGTGCTGGCGGGAATCGTCTCGTCCACAGCCTCTCCCACACTCAACAGCCACCACGTGGCCACGGCTACGGCCAACCAGAGCCGTGCTGCCCGGTCAGGAGCGCTCATACGGGTGCGGTGCCACTGCCAGCCCGCGCGTTTGGTGATCTTCAAGCCCTGTTCGATCCAGGCGCGCAGCCCATACCAGCCAGCATCACTAGTCGCCGGCGGCAGATCGGTCAGGATCAGCCATGGATCTTTGTAGCCCTCCTCCCAGCGGGCCAGCAAGGTGCAGTCCAGCTGGTGACGTGTCAAAGGCGAGGCCTACACCGCGCCAACTGGGGCCTGGGCGCGGGACAAAGGTTGGCAAGGGCCGCCAGCAGGCGGCTCCGGCTGGCCGAAAGCTGCCGCCCGTGTTGATGCGCAAAAACGGATGCCAGCCCAGCCGCGTGATGCGCCGGAACAACCACGGGGCATACAAGCCGCGATCGGCCAGCACGATCACCGTCCAGCCGCGGGGGATAGCCGGCCGCAGCAGGCGTAGCAGGCGCAGCCATTCACGGCGCCAGGCGTGCTTGGCGTTCGCGGGCAAGATGACCCAGGCTACGGGGATGGCACAGCCGCGATAGACGACGCTGACCGCCAGCCCCACAAAGCGCTGCCCCAAGGTCGTTGCGTCAATGGCCAACGCCAGTTGCGTGCCCTGCCACCAGCTCACCACCCAGCCCAACAGGGGGGCAAAGCAGGTCTCGACACGCAGCGATTGGCGCTTGTCGCCCCGTTTACGCTGGGTGTCATAGTACCATTCGCGTAGCCGCTGTCGTACTGTTTGCTCTTGGCGCTGCATCCCCTTGGCCAGCCAGTGGCTGACTGCGGTCAAGGCACACGAGCGGGCCAGTACCATGCCAAAGCTCCACAGGGCCAACACCGTGGCCTGAGGCTTGCTCAAATGGGACAGATGCTGCATGATCGTCGTCAGCCATTGGTCGAAACCGGCCTGGCACAACATGGCTTCCCTCCTCTCGGTTGTGGGTTCTGGCACTTCCCACAGTATGCCGCAAGGAGGGAAGCTATGTCACTTTGTCAAAAAACCTCCCCTTGTGAGGCGGGGTCCCCTCCGCCGTAGGCTCCACACGCCCCTCCCGAGTCAGCACACCAGCCTTCAGGAAGCGGTGGATCAAGGTCAGCACCCGCCGGTCCTGCACCCGTCGGCGCACCCGGCTCAGCCACACGTCGTGGGTGACCCGGTCGAAAAACTTTTCCAGGTCGATGTCCACCACCCATGTGTCGCTTGCCCGGATGTATGCCTGCGCCTGCTCCACCGCCTGGTGGGCGCTGCGCTGCGGGCGAACGCCGTCGCTGCGCTCGGAGAACGTCGGGTCCCAGTCCTCTTGGAGGACCTGTAACAGGGCGTGCTCGATGAACCGGTCGAGCACGGTCGGGATACCCAAGTTGCGGGTCCCGCCTCCCGGCTTCGGGATCTCCGTCCGCCGCACGGGCTGGGGGACGGAGGTGCCCTCTACCAGGGCGGCCCGGATCGTCGGCCCGTGGGCCTGCAGGTAGGCCCCCAGGTCGTCTACGGTCATCCCGTCAATCCCTGGGGCACCCTGGTGGCGTCTGACCTGCTGGAGCGCGCGCCGGAGGTTTTGGGGCTCCAGTACCCGTTCCCGGAGGTCCGTCTCGTCCACCGGAGCGTCTTCTCCTCGTATCCCAGTGCCGGCTTCACCCCCCGGGTCGCCCAGGGGCCGCTCAAGCGGCCTCACGGATGCCTTGCCCTCGCTCGACACGAGACGACGCCTCCTGCTCCTGCACGCCCCTCTCGGGGCACCGTTCGGGCCGTTAGCTCGTCCGCGTGACGGCTTCGCCTCTCGGTTGCCCCGCCTGTCGGCCTTGGGGTGCCTCACGAGCGTTGCCTGCGTCGGGCCTCCTCGGCCCGCTGCTGACTTCTGCCTGGCGGTCAGCGGAGATCTCTCCCCTCTGAGTCCCTCTCATGGCGGCAGGATGAGGTGTGGTTTCTCTGTTGCCGCCTGGTGTCCCGGCGGTGCCACCCGATTTCATCCATACCTGCGACGTGGACGCCATCCAGATCTCCCAGGGTCAGACACAGCACGTTCCGCGCGTAGACGCCGGCTGTATCCAGCACACCCCCTGCGGATGGAGGACTTCGCCGTCACGTGCCCGCTCGTCCCGGGTGGTCCCACACCTCGTCTCCGGTTCCTGTGCGTCGCCCCGCGCGTGTGGATTGGGCTTCCTCCAGACCCCACCTCACGGTAGACGCCCTGGCCCTGCTCCTCGCCTTCGGCTCCGCGCATACCTGGCACGCGGACTTGCACCTCGCTCGTGCTGTGCCATGCCTGGCACACACGCTCGGTTTCAGCCGCCGCTGGAAGCGGTCGGCTGCATACCGTTGTTACGCCGCTCCTCATGCAAGCGACGACCCGTTGCACACCAGCACGATCTTGCCAGTCACGCCTCCCGTCCCGAGCCACTCCTGCGCGTGTCTGGCCTCGGCAAGCGGACATCGCTGCGCGATGAGCGGCTTGATCTGCTGCTGTTGCAGGAGGTCCAACAGGGCGATCAAATCCTGTCGAAACCATGCCGGTCTCAGCCGTTTGAGCCACTGGATGCTGTAGGGGACCACCCGTTTCCGGCCACGGAGAAGCCAGCCGCCAGCGATGTACAACCCGAAGATGGCGATGCCACGAAAGCGATGACGACGACCTGGACGACCGGAAGCCAATCGCCCCCCCGGAGCGAGGACGTCAGGCCAGAGGCCACGACCCTCCCGCCAGGACGGAGAGCCTGGCGGGAACGCCAGATGTGGGTCCCACCGATGCCGTCAAAAACGACGTCCACGCCCGCGCGCGTGAGGCGGTGAATTTCTTCCACGAAGTCAAGCTGCCGGTAATCAATCCTGAAATTCCAATATAAGGGCACGCTTGATCTGTGCTCCACGTTCCTCGAGAGCAGAAGCCTTCACGAGAGGGAGGTGGACCATGGAGCAGACACGGGAAGCGATCACGACGAACCTGGCGGAACGGTGGTGTTGGCCAGTGGCGCGCCGAGATGAGGTGCGCGTGGCGCGGCGCCTGTACCGCAAGCCACTGGTAGACGGGGTGTACCCCTTGGACGCGGGAGCCTTGCTGGAGGAGTGCTTTCACGTCCTCCGGGAGTGGGGGATCGCCGACTGGCTGGAGGACGTCCGGGGCCAGGGCATCACGCGTGAGATGGTGCCCATGGTGCCATATGTCCTGCGGGACGGACTGAAGACGCTGGTGGGCCTGGAGCGCCTGCATGCCCTGGCGGAGTGGCTGGTCAGCGATGCGGCGAGCAGGCGCTGGGTGGGCTTCAAGGCCCACCAGGTGCGGCACGGGGTGGGCCCACGGGGCGCGGCCAAGCGGCAGGGGCCGCGCACGGCCGGCCCGATCGGCCCGCAGGCCCTGGCGCATAACCTCGTCAAGCTGGATTGGCGGGCGTTGGAGGTCTTGTTCCACGGGGTGATCCGGGCCCTGGCCAAGGCGGGGCTGTTGCGGGCTAAGGTGACGGGGAGTGTGGATGGCACCGCTCTGGAGACGACGGCGCCGTACGAGGGCTGTGGCCAGGTCACCCGGCCACGGAAGCTCACCGACACGCCTGGCCAGGTGCGCACGATCGAGGTGACGGTCTACGGCTGGAACGCGATCGTCTTGATCGATGCCCGCACCAAGATGCCCCTGGCGGTGACGGTGGTGCAGATCCAGGAGCCTGAAGGGCTCTCGCGGCGGGCCCTGCTCACCCAGGCCCGGGCGAATCTGGCGGGCTAGGCCCACCTGCACCAGGTGGTCTGTGATCGCGGCTTGTGGGCGGGGACCGAGCTGTGGTGGCTGGACCCACACGGCCTCATCGGCGTGGTACCGGCCCAAGAGGACATGGCCGTCACCGCGGACGCCCGGGGCCTGGCCGCCGCCAGCGACGGATGCCCCGTCGGATGCCGGGTGCACACCGTCCACCATCGACAGGGCCAGGCTGCCTGGCAGGAACGGCTGGAGACGGAGGTCGTCGGCATGGCCGGCCTGACGAGCGACGATCAGGATGGCACGCCCGCGCCTGGAGGCCACCGCCATCGCCGTGACTGCCAGGCCAACCCGATCAACGCCGTGGTCGTGCGGCAGGGGCAGGGGCAGGCCTTTGGGCCGGGGGGCACAACCGTGTTCCTGACGCATGCCTCCGTGCAGCAGCCGTTGGAACCCTTTGATGACGACGATGAGCGGCGTCTCATGGAGCACTGCGGTATCAAGGCAAGCCCACAGCCATGGAGCCTGCGCCATCCGCCCCAGAACACGGCGCGGGCCATGCGGGTTCACGTCGTGTTGACCCTGCTCCTGTTCGGGCTGGCGACGGCCTCTCGGCTGCGGTCTGAAGCCGTTGAAGCCGGGACGGAGCCGGTGGGCTGGCAGTGCTGGCGGCGCCAGCTCTGCCAACAGCACCGGGACCAGGTCATCGTGTGTGCCCAAGGCGACTACGGCATCGTTCCTCTGGCCGAACTCGTCCTCCTGCTGGGGGTCAAGCTCAAGGATGTGCCCCCAGGTATTGGGACACATCAGGAGATCCTGGCCCAATACAAGCTCACATCCCATGATTGATCCTTATCTTGGAATTTCAGGTGTCCTTGGACCGTCACCTGGACATGGTGAATGCCGTCCAAGAGTTGGAAGCCCCACCGCAAGGTCGGTGATGTGGTCGGTTGGTGAAGCCGGTTCGGCACGGTCTGATGGTGTGCGGCTCAGGGCTGGCGCAGGCGGCGTGGCGTCACCGAGTCGACCAACAACGCGAGGGGCATCACCAGCAACAGGCCGTCAATCCGACTGGGCTTTTTGACAAACAACGACGAGACAAAAAACAGCGGGTCGTTGAGCAAGCGAAAGCCCCCTGCGACACGGGACTGGCCTTTATCGGCCTGGATGACCTCGGGATCGCTCAACTCGCTGGCGTCAAGGTTGGTTCCAAGGACAAAACACGCGTGGCATTGCTTGCGGTGCTCAAGCGCCGCCTGCGCAGGCCGGACGTGGGCCTGCAGGTGCCACGCGCTGGCCTTGCGGGGCGTGCGCGGTGTGGGACGGCCTTGACCGGCATAGCGCGGGTGTTCGGTCAGCTGGGAGGACTCCCGCTGGTGATACGGCCCGCGCTGGGCCATGCCATCGTGGCATCACTCCAGACGCTGAGAGCGGATGTTGTCAGCCACCGGGTGCCAGGGAGCCCACTCCAGCGCTTGCCTGATCACCTGGGAGACCACGCTGAGGGGAGTGGGCATGCGAGTGATGCCCCCCATGTGCTTGAGGTGGGGGGCATGGTCTGCGTGCTAGAGGTTGGCGTCTGCGCCCAGAGACCGCGGGCTGGGCGTCTGCGCGAAGGCGGTCAGCCACGCCTGGGCCCGTGCCTGGAAGACGTGGATGTCCGAGGTATGGCCATCCCAACTGTGGCGCACAGACGGGACGCCCCCGTCTTGCGACACCATCAGTTCCAACACCACCTGCTGCAGGTCCGGCCGGTGGTCTTTGGAGTAGCCGTGAGTGATCAGCAGGGCGTGCTCATCGCTGTCCGGGACATACTCGCCAGTCAGCGAGACGCTGGTGGTATCGAGATGATTGCAGCGCTGGTCGATCCCTGCTGGCGCACAGACCGCCAGCGCCAGCGCCTGACACCACGCGTCGCCGCCATAGGTAGAGGCTTCATCGAGCGTGCGGCCCAGCGTACAGCGCTTGCAGTACGCGGCCTCGAGACCGTCAGGAAACAAGAGCGCGAGGGGTTTATTGGCAAAAAATTGGGGCGTCAACGATCAGGGCCGATGGGCAAAGCCCACGCCATTGAGCATCATCCCGGCCACGGCTTCGCCCGGCGTGAGGACTTCGTGTGCATCGGGCACGAGGCGTGCGTTGATCAGGTCAATCAGCCCTAAATCGTCGCTGACCGAGGCGATCACGCCGAAATGATCGAGGCGTTCGCTGCGCATCGGTTCCATTGGTCAACCCTCCCCTGCAGCATCAGGATGCGCCCAGTCTCGCAGGGGAGGATAAACGCTTTTTTCTCGTTGAGCACCTGCTCAATGTCGGCTTTACGACCACTTTTTGAGGTCTTGATATCCCCGATTTTCGTGCGAAATTTCAGTAGTAGACCTGAATGCGGTGCACACGCTGTCATCTCACGCCGAGTCGCATCCTCCTGCCAACTGCACTGCAATGAACGTGCAGTGGCCTACCTGTCGTCGATGGGGCACATGGCGGCCATTGTACCATACCAAGCCATCTGATGATTGCCCGCTTGCCCCGGACTTTCTCATTGTCAAGGCCATTGCAATCGTCCTATGATGTACATTACTAGTCGATTCGAAGATACAGGGAAGAATCCCACGAGCAGGGACCTGGCTGCAGATGTCGATAAGTCCGTCTCCGGGTTTAACGGGGTCTAGAGGGGGGACGTCTTGTCGGTGTCGTGCTCCTGGGAAGACGATGCGTGCCTGCGATTACCACCCTCGAGGGATGGATCGATCGGTTTCGACAGTGGCAAGAGGACAGCGGCGTCAATCGTTCACTGATCTAGGGCCACCGTTTTCAGGCCGAACTCGATGACTTGGACTCGAAGGAAATTGAGTTCGGGGCCTCCGGCACTGGGACAATGCATCTCGGCTGGAGAAACTCTGTCACCGGAGCTGTTCATACGTTGGCAGTAACGCTTCGGCACTCAGAGGTTCGACGACATCGGCACCATCGCGATCCTGCCGATCTCCATCTCACACTCGGCCGGATGCGTGAAGCCCGGAAACTCATGCATGGTTGTTCCTGGCCATCAGGCGAAGATCGTCAATGAAGCGGGAGTCCCGTACCCGCTGTGGACCTCCTTCATACTGGGGCTGGTAGTGACCGCGACGGTCAAAATCCAACCCTTTACCTTACGGGAACATTGGGTACAGCCCTGCACGCCCACTTTCTGCACCAGAAACGCTACTGCCATGAGCCTCCTCCTACACTGGGAGAGGACAGGGATAAGGGATGATACTCGTATCTATTCATGATCTGATCAAACATCTTCCACTCGAGCCTGGAGAGAAGCTCTATAAGCTCTTCGTAGTACCGAGTGGATTCGCCCTCGTGGCGAAAACCATGCCTACGGGTTGGATCGCCTATCGCATGGGAAGCTTTCAGTTCTTCGGGGCCAATAAGGAAGTCATGCAATACCGGGAATTCGCCGGTATTCGGCGTAATGCTGAGCTCTTTGAGGCCTTTGTCCATCGATACCAGGCGTTGGCCTACGACAACGATCTGGAGTGGATTGCCGAGGATCTCCGTTCTTTTCCCAGCGCCACGGCGCAGCTTTGCTACTTGGCGGATCAGGGTTATGTTGACGAGTAATCAGCGATGAGGTGTAACCGTGCGACGCTGGCATTTTGAACGACTGGTCGCGGAAGCACTCGACGGGCTACCGTGGCGCTTCCGTCGGCGTTTACGCAATATCGCCGTGGTAGTAGAGAGCGAACCGTCGCAGGAATTGCTTGAAGAGATGGGGCTCTGGCCCCACGGGACGCTACTGGGGCTCTATCAAGGCGTGCCCCTGCCCCGGCGCGGTTTGAGCTATGGCAATGTGCTCCCCGACCGCATCGCCATTTTTCAGAAGCCTCTCGAGGCTATATGTCGTACAAGGGACGACCTGAAGGAAGCGATCAGAGACACCGTTAAGCACGAGATTGGCCACTACTTCGGCCTCGACGACGAGCGGTTGGAAGAACTCATGGAAGAGTGACAGCGAATTTAGGTGTAGCCTATAGTTCCGGACTGGCTCAGCGGGGGACGATTATCTCACTGCCGGTGGGCGAAGCCCTGCACCCATCGGCGCCAGTTTTGAGTGGGAGATGCACTCAGGACCCGGCTGGGGAGTTACCCGTTCCCGCCCTGCAGAAGGGTCAATGCCGCGGCGTTCAGCATCCGACCGGCGTCGGAAAGATTCTCCGAGAAATGTTTTGAGCCGTCATCTATGGGTCTGCAGACACCACTCGACTTCGACAGCCAGGGGCTTTGGCTATCCGCGATGGCGCCATATGGCATAAGGTAATGACGCAACGTTCCCATTCTTTCAAGAGCTGTCACGAAGGGTTTTCTTGCTTTTCCCTGCTGGCAGGGACACAGTGGTAGAGCGGAGAAGCCAGGATCGTTGAAGCAAACATTTTCAAAGACCGTAGGGGGATCCGCCTAGTGTACCTGATTCAGCTAACACAGGTAGACTTTGCAGCGGAAAGATTGATTGGGGTGACGCAAGGATGAACGTTCTCCCATGCGACCCCCCCATGGTTGCGTACGGCGATGCGGGTGGCGGGAATTGTTGGTGTGCTTTCAACCTGCGGCCATGCCAGCCTCGGTCTCCCTTGTCTCCTAGCACGAGATCAAGAGACCTGAGCGGGTTTCACCTTTTTGGCACGTGGGGATGGGGAGATTTTGTCAGATTCTGGGAAGGCAAATGGCCCCTGGTCCCCTCCACGAGGGGGGGAATCTGCACGAGCCTCGCCGAGCCGGTCACTTGAGACTGCACTAGGCGCGGTACAAATACGCCGTCACCAGGTGGCAGTGGCCGCCATAGCGCGACTTACACTGAGCTTGACGGGTTCGGGTGCTTCGAGGCCAAGGAGGGTTCCGGCCGGCCATGCCCCACCACACCTTCGACTGCGATGCTCCACAGGATCCAGCCGCCACGGTGCAGAAGTTAGCAGGAAAAGACATCGAGCTGAAGAACACTCTTGTGGACGGCACCAGCCCTGGATGATCGGGGTACATATACGACCCGTGCAGCAACCGCGGCGAATCTCCCCTGACTCGGAAGAATAAGCTTTGCACACTGCAAAAAGCTAGCAACCTGCTAATAATTGTGACAAGAGGGAGAATGGGCGTTGCTGGGATTGAACCAGCGACCTCTTGCGTGTGAAGCAAGCGCTCTACCACTGAGCTAAACGCCCGTTTAGGACCGTGAACTATTGAGCTTCGCTAATGCAATAGAATAATCGACACCTCGCAGATCCCTGCTAAATCTGGGATTGAGGGTGTATGGCTCTTTCCTTACTTACGCAAAACTCAATAATGGACGGTAAGGGATTCGAACCCTCGACCTCCGCGTTGCGAACGCGGCGCTCTCCCAGCTGAGCTAACCGCCCCACGAGCTAGAGCTAAAGCTCACCTTGTCGTCTATGTCAGTGGTGTTCTGCAAACTCCAGGGTCCGTGAGCCCACACCATCTGACGACGTTTTCTAAAAGTTTACCCGATCCTAAATTAGCAAGCAGTCAATAAAGTAGTCTATTCAATTCAGACTGGCAAGAGAAATTTTCGCTGAAGCTCAATGGACTCACACCACTTCCTGAATCTCTCCAAATTCCTACTTGCTCAGAAATACGCGACCTTGGTGGCCATGGGCTCGTCCCGTTTCTCCCCGTTGGAAAGGGCGTAGCATGGAAGGCACTGGACGCCCGGAGAACTCTCCTGAACATGCACTCACAACGAACTTTACTATACTTCGGATAACTCGATTTCTGAATATACATTGGCGCGTTATGCGGCTGCCTTTGCATTGTGAGACAGATTTCCTTTGCCCGAATCACCTACTCATCAAGCCTGACTCTGTGTTGACTTCCCAATGGAGCTCGCAGGCGCGTTCTCCCGCGACTTTAGCGTTGCAAATTGTGATCGGGTAGAGATAACGAGAGATCAGCCTTTCACGCCACACACGAGGTCCAACGCATCGACCAGATACGCTCGACCAGACGCAAATTTCCACTGTCCCAGGACCTCCATCGAGGGTTCGAGGGGTGCATCGAACCATCACACGCCGACCTCCATCCTCAGGGCACCAGAAACTCTGAGTCTGAGCCGACGAAATTGGCCTGCTATGCTCCGCAGCTTCAAAGCTGAGACAACCTCGATCCGATCTAGCATAAGATCCCCAGATTCGGCGAACGTTGTCGCTCGGCATCGCCACACCTTTGGCAGAGATGCCCGATCGCATCCTGGAACAGGGCCACCTCGCGTACCTGCCGCGTCCTGTGAATCGTCAAGACTCCCTCTTCTTAGGTAGGATAGCAGCCTGCCTCCTTCTGACTTCACCCCAGAGCAAGAGAAGAACATCGATTGCCCCCCAAGCCAAAGATCCTGTGAACGCGACCACCGCTTGCGCGAGATTACAGGGCCACGTATGTGGGGACCCTCAAATGACCGTAGTCGGGGTCACCGATTCAAGGCATAACTATTGCTACGTTCAGTCTGCGAGAATCAATTGAGTGGGACTACAATCTGTGGGACACCGTAGTGGTCACCACTGGGTAAACGTCGGGAGTTGAAAGCCATCGCACCTCGGGCGATCATTGGTAGCCTTACTCATCAATTCGCCACAGGAGAGCTGCGATGATTTCCAACCCAAAGCCGATAGTCCAGCAACTGCCGTGCGATTTTCAAAACCTGATGGTCTACGCCACGGGCTCCGACGCGCAGGTGCATACGGCTTATACTGGGGATCTGGCCCTGTTCCGACTGTTATTGGTCACGCGCGCCGCGATGCGCGCGGCTGAGCCGGTCACCGCTCCCGACGGGATGCACCTTACCTCTCACGATCAGCACCCGACGACTCACAATTCGGTCTTTGGCAGCGTACGCTTCGAGTGGCATGACTTCACGACCCCTGGACGGGCGGGTTGCTGCCCCGTCGACGCTGAGCTGAATTTGCCGGTCCGCTGCTATGCTGATCTGCTGCGGGAGTGGGCGGTCTATGGACCAACTGAGGAGTCCTGCCGCGAAAGCAAGACAATCCTCGAACGCATCCTGGGGCTGTCGCGCAGCCTTCATGCCCTCGAAAGCGCTGTCGTGGAGGCCGGAGAAGATGTCACAACCGTCGATGAGCAGCCCACCGAACCGACCACATCCCCGCCCGGTGGGACGATCGTGGTGGAAGGAGCCTGTGGGCATGTGGTGAAGGATGAGGGACTGCATGGAGCCGTCGGGAATGCACTAGACCCCAGCTGGCGCGGAGGCCGTACTCGACCTGCGGGCGGTGCGGCTCAATGGCCATTGGCATGCCTATTGGCCGTTGGATCGGCACCAACAACATCAGCGGTTGTATCGCCCGTCCATCCCAGCACCGGCGTGAGCAGAAGCCCAAGCGCTGGGGTGGGCTGCCTGATCAACCGGCGTCCACGAATTTTGGTCACGCCCGCATCAATTGATGGCGTCCAAGCTCGGTCCCGCGCATCAACCTACATCTGGACCATCCATGTCAAGTTATGCTGACCTTCTCTACCAGAGGAGACTGGCCACCATGGTTGTGAACGGAAATCCGAGGGTTAGATGAGGCTGAGAATTACTCGTAAAAATGGGTTTACGGTAATAGAACTCCTCATAGGGGTTATGATTGTAGCCATTCTGGGGGTTGTAGCCGCTCCTCAGTTTACTAGTCTAATGCAACGTTTTAGGCTAAATGGTGCGACAAGGGTGGTTTGGGGGGATCTCCACAAAGCCCGGCTTATGGCCATTAAAGAAAGTACGGCAATGACAATTAGTTTTGCTGGGAACTCCTACGACATTACCCGTACCATTTCGGGACAGATGGTCCTGCAGCGCAATTTAGCGCAGGACTATCCCGGTGTTACAGTTAGTATGACAAGCAACACAATCACGTTTGGGAGCACTGGTACTGCAGGAGGTGGAAGCCAAACCGTTCAAGTACAAAATTCAGCAGGTACAAAGAGCTTTACTATTCTTACAACTGGACGTATAGGAAATGTCTCATGAAGTGGAAAATCCTATTTGAGCCTGAAGAAGGGTTTACCTTAATAGAGATTATGATTACCTTAGTTATTATGTCCGTTGGTCTTATGGCACTTTCGGGACTTCAGGTACATGCTATCAAGGGCAGTATCTCCTCCAAGCGGCTGACAACCGCCGTGTCCATTGGAGAGGAGAAATTAGAGCAGATTAAAAATACTTCTTATGCCAATATCCAATCGGAATCTTCAACCCAGATTAATAAATCCAACATGAATTTTACCAGACAAGTTACTGTGACCAACAATACCAACCCAGCAAACACTAAGACGGTAAAGGTCACCGTAACATGGACACAGGGGTCAAAGTCATACACAGTGCCCATTTCGACTCTTCTCAGCCAATAGCTCCGAGGTCAGAATGCCCACGTCTGACAAAGGATTTACCGTCGTTGAATTGCTCATCTCGATGGCGATCGTTGGTATTGTGCTCACGGGGATATACGGTCTCGTTGTCACTTCGAGCAGATTTTACCTGGCACAAAATTCCATCGTCGCGATGCAGGCTGATGCCCGCGCCGCCATGGATTTCATGACCCGGGAGTTAAGGTCAGCGTATCTTACCCCGACTATATCCACTACCATTGCAGCAAACGACACGATCACCTTCGATCGGGTGGAGGACACAGGTTATTCCTCTGGCGGAAATAGCGCTACGACACTTAACGACGTGCGAAAAACCTGGCAAGGGAGCATGTTTGAGCCATCTTCCAGTTCCGCCTATATCGTACGAATCATTGCGGGAACCGGGTCAGGACCGCACGCAGGTGCGAACGATCAACCAAAACACTGCTACCCAGCTCACCGTATCGGCGGGGTGGGGAGTCGTTCCAGACGAGACTTCGTTTTATGTCATTACGATGAATAAAGGATTTACTCGAACCTCTGCCACTGATAACGTTTTGAGATATCGAATCGGCGACACGGGAGCCAATAAGAATCCACTTGCAGAAAATATCACGCTCCATTCTTTTCAATCTATCTCCTCCCAATATCATAACAATTACTTTAACTGCACGAACCGTGAGTAAAGATCCCATTACAAAACAGTATCGTGAATATACGCTTACCGAGGATGTCAGAAGACGAAATTAGGGAGATCATCATCATGACACTGGAGCTATCTTACCTGAAGAACGAATCTGGAGTTGCGTTAGTCACCGGCCTCGTCATCATGGTACTCCTCACCGCGATAGGAACATATGCCATCAACATGACAGAGATCGACCAGACTCTTTCAACCAACCTCAAAGCTTCAAAGCAGGCCTTCTATCTTGCAGAAGCCGGAATCGAGCAAGGGAGGCAGCCAATTCTTGCTAGTACCGCTATTCCCCCTGCGCCTGCAAGTTTCACTGAAAGCCTTACCTCGGCAAATTATCCCGGGAGTTATACCGTAACTTTCCCAAGTATCATGCCACAAGCGCCAGCATGGCAATATAGAATTACTGTTGAATCAACTGGCACAATTGGATCGGCTTCGAAACGCCTCCGCGCTTGGTCACAAAGACATACGAACCCTCGGACGCAGCTATCTCCATGACGGGGAAATGAAGCTCACTCGCGTTTCAATGGATGACACCTTTTTAGTTGATGGACGTGATTACGATCATCTGACCGATACGTTGACGACCAGTAGCGCCACAGTTGGGTATTTCTGTCCCGACAACTGGCCCTCGAGTCGGTGGTCGAGGGGGCACTGTCATCTTCGCAAGAGAATAATATCCAGGGCGTAGGTGGAACTGCAACTGACCCCAGTGTTGGGGTCAGTACATCGCTTCCGTCTAGCTCCATCACAAGCCTAGCCAACGCCATATGCAATGCTGCACCGTCATCAAATAAATTCAATACACCCAATAATGGGACTCTCTATTTCAAGTGGTACCACTACTTTCGGCACCAGAACAACACCGAAGATGTATTGTATCGACGGTGTAGGAACCCCTGGCAATATGGGTGTTGAAATAAATGGCACCTTTAGTGGAGTTGGCGTGCTCGTTGTCCGAAATGCTGACCTCGTGGCCAGAGCTACTTCTTTCAAGTATGAAGGGTTAATCATCGTGACGGGGAATGAGGTAGGATTTGGGATGCTTGGAAGTGGACAGCAGGAGGTCTATGGTTCGATCATGATTAATGAGACGAGTTCGGATGGGTCAACGTATAAAGAGTTATACTTGGAAGGAAACGCTGCGATTAAGCGTAGTCAATCGGCATTAGCTTATGCAAAACAGCTAATCCCCATCTCGGGGGTATCCACCATCATATCGACCTTTC
The DNA here is from genome assembly GCA_963707985.1 of uncultured Nitrospinota bacterium. GTDB lineage: Bacteria > Tectomicrobia > Entotheonellia > J063 > CAVPRW01 > CAVPRW01. Next base: position 20,620 of record CAVPRW010000037.1, read on the forward strand.
CCGCCTCAGTACAGCAGGTATCTTGGGTCGAGGTGAAACCCTAGTGCTTTGGACACCCGTAGACTTCAGCGGCCCTGCACTTCCTACTCATGTGGACTTTTTTCGTCGGGGATATAGAGAGGTCGATGACGCCGTGGATCAAGATGCTTCTCATGTGTCTGCTCGTTTTCAACCTGCGCAGGATTTGGTGTCGCGGAAGGCCGAGAACCAAGTGAAGAAGGAAATTGGTCTGCAGTGATTGCCACAACAATGTCTGCGGGAAGAGTCATGGAGCCAGACTCAGTGTATATCTGAATGGTCGAAGCATCGACGCGATATGCCTGCGCACGTATTTGAAGACCGTTTTTGAGCGTTAGCAGTGAATCTCCCCATCCTGTTTGTGCGTGCAGGAGAAAACAGCAAAGTGATATGGCGACGAGGGTCAATGTCCGCACAGTATGAATTTTGCATTCCATACGAATTATGCATTCCATAACGTTCCCTTGTCGCAGACGAGCTACTATTACCCATTTATCCCCTGCAACAGTAGACTATGACGCGGAGGTAGAGATATCGAACTCTACATGGATATCGGCTGCTGGGGCTGAATGCGTCAACCTTCCGATCGGAAATCAAATCGACTCCTGTACGCGCCACATCAATAACACTCTCTAGACTAATACCACCTGAGGCTTCGACAAGTGCCCTACCGCCGATGATCTTCACGCCCTCCGCAAGCAAAGTTGGAGGCATGTTATCAAGCATGATCACCTCTGCTCCAGCCTGCAGTGCTTCCTCAACTTGCTGTAGGGTTTCGACCTCCACTTCGATCTTCAAGAGATGATGACAATGTTTACGCGCCATTTCGACCGCGTGTGTGATGCCCCCTGCAGCCACGATGTGATTATCTTTGATCAAAATACCATCTCCCAGATCATGGCGATGATTTTTCCCACCTCCGACTCGCACAGCGTATTTTTCGAGGAGACGCCATCCTGGAGTCGTTTTCCGGGTATCCACTATCTCCACATGATATCCACTTACAGCCTCAACATATCGCCGAGTTAAGGTGGCAATTCCACAAAGTCGTTGCAAAAAATTGAGCGCAACCCGTTCGCCTGCGAGCAGTGAACGCGCGAGCCCCTCAAGTTCTGCGATGACGGTCCCCGCCATGAGGAGATCACCATCTTTATAAGAAGACTTGACATGAACGGCACTATCCACCGCGGCATAAACCTCAGTGAAGACATCTAGCCCTGCCAGCACCAGCTGTTGTTGGGAAATCAATCGCGCCCGTGATAGGACCTGTTCGCCAATCGTGGCTTCCGTCGTGACATCGCCGCGTCCGAGATCCTCTTCGATTGCTGCTTGAATGAGATGCCTGACTTGGTGAAATGCTGTAAGGATCATTGAATAGACTCCAACGCCTGAACCAGCTTGCCCTCACGCTCCAGCAGCCCTTGGTGTTTAGCCTGCTCTTTTTCGATGACGTCTTCCGGTGCTTTCTCAAGGAAATCACGCTGCGCAAGTTTTGTCTCAAGCCTTTCAACATCATCGTGAATTCTCTGTAACTCGCGTGTTAAGCGCGTTCTCTCCACATCAACATCAATTACACCTTCCAGCGGAACATAGACTTCCATTCCGTTAAGGATTGCCGTTGCAGATAGCTTGGGGCGCTCTACCTCTGGTTCAATGATCATCTCTGAAATATTCGCCAAACTTACGATATAAGAGCGGTGTCGTTGGATCAACATCGCATGATTCGCGACTGCCTTTATGTGCGGTCGGAGTTTTGTAGTATTCGGAATCTTAAATGAACTTCGAATGGTGCGAAGTGCCGAAATGACTTCCATGACGAATGCCATCTCTTGCTCAGATTCCTGATCAATCCACTCATCAGCAGCAGTCGGATAGGGAGCCCTGACGACAGTCTCACCCTGATGAGGGAGCTGTTGCCATAGTTCTTCGGTAAGGAATGGAATAAACGGATGCATGAGCCTTAACGATGTTTCAAAAACCTGCAAGAGGACCGCTTGAGCATTTACTCGCCCGGGTTCAGCACCACTGCCGCGGTGTTTGGTGATCTCGAGATACCAGTCACAAAACTCATGCCAGAAAAATTGATAGATGGCGTTGGCAGCATCATTAAAACGGTACTCTTCCAACGCACGGCGTGTGGTGGCGATAGTGCCTTGCAAACGGCTGAGTATCCAGCGATCCGCCAGATCGAGCGTCGACCGCTCCAGTAGTGGGACACGCTCACCGGTCAGCGAAAAATTGAGTTCGCAATAGCGAAAAGCATTCCAGATCTTGTTCATGAAATTGCGATATCCTTGAATACGCTCTTCCGACAGCCGGATATCACGGCCTTGACCTGCTAACGCGGCGAGGGTAAAGCGCAGGGCATCGGTTCCGTATTGATCCATCACTTCCAATGGGTCAATGACGTTTCCGCGTGATTTACTCATTTTTTGACCTTCGGCGTCACGGACAAGCGCGTGAATGTAAACATGGTGGAAGGGGATATCGCCCTTAAATTTCAGTCCAAGCATGATCATGCGGGCAACCCAGAAGAACAGAATGTCGAATGCTGTCACCAAGACAGAGGTCGGGTAGTATCGTTTCAGCTCAGAGGTATCGTCGGGCCAACCCAGGGTGGAAAACGGCCAGAGGCCAGAGCTAAACCAGGTATCGAGAACGTCTTCGTCCTGACGCAATTCGCTTCCTTGACAGTGCTCGCAGGCTGTGGGAGTGATTTCCGCTACTGTTACCCCATCGCACGCACTGCAATACCAGGCGGGGATGCGATGTCCCCACCAGATCTGCCGTGAGATGCACCAATCACGAATATTGAGCATCCAGTCATAATACGTATTGCCCCACATGGCTGGCACGAATCGGATACGCCCAGACCGCACCGCCTCTATAGCAGGTTCAGCCAGGGATTTCATCCGAACAAACCACTGACGTGACACCAGCGGTTCCACAACTGTGCGGCAACGGTAGCACAACCCGACGCGGTGCTTATAATCATCGATTTTGCTGATCAAGCCGAGAGCCTGCAAGTCTTCCACGATACGGGTGCGACATTCGAAGCGGTCGAGCCCAGCATACTTCCCCGCCGCCGCATTCATTCTGCCATCGAAGCCGATCACTTGGCGAATCTCAAGGCCATGGCGTCTTCCGATGTCAAAATCCAGCGGGTCGTGAGCCGGAGTTACCTTGACCACGCCTGTTCCAAACTCTGGGTCAACGGCAGCATCGCCGATCACTTGGATAGTGATGTCCCCCTCGACCGACGGAATAGTGAGGACTCGGTCGACGTACTCTGCATATCGCTTATCCTCAGGATGGACTGCCAACGCTGTATCGCCAGGTTTCGTCTCGGGGCGCACCGTGGCGAGAGTCAGGGGACCATATTTAATGTAGTAAAGCTTGCCGTCCCTCTCCTCATATTCAACTTCGAGGTCGGACAGTGCCGTCATACAGCGCGGGCACCACTGGATGATATAATTCCCACGGTAGATGAGGCCTTCCTGGTACAGAGTCACGAACACTTTCCGAACAGCTCGAGACAGGCCTTCATCCATGGTAAAGCGTTCACGGCTCCAATCACACGAGGCTCCCAGACGCATGAGCTGGCGGACAATGGTGCGTCCTGATTCTTCGCGCCAGCGCCAGACACGTTCGATAAATTGTTCCCGGCCATAGACGTGTCGATTGGTCCCCTCACGTGCCAATTGCTGCTCAACAACCACTTGGGTGGCAATCCCAGCATGATCCGTTCCGGGCAGCCATAATGTGTTATAACCGTCCATTCGCTTCCAGCGGACCAAGATGTCTTGGAGTGTCGTATTCAGGGCATGCCCCATATGCAGAGAGCCGGTAATGTTCGGGGGGGGGATGACGATACAAAACGGTTCACCGGGAGCTCGTGCATCAGCCCGGAAATAGCCCCGCTCTACCCAGACCTGATACCAGCGTGCATCAGTTTTTTTCGGGTCGTAACGCTTTTCCGATAATCCTTGCATCTACCTTTGCCCCCTTTTTTCAATGGCACTCAGGCGCGGGGATGAGCTGACTGTATAGCGCACACTCTAGGGTCTGGGGATCTCCCGAACATCACTTTGCCACCAGGCGTCGACAAGCCTAATTTCCCCCATGGGGAGACGCCTCTGTAAACATCTGGATGTTCACGACTTGCAGTCGCCGACACATCATGTCAAAATAGGAAAACTTTCTCCCGAGCGTTGCCTCAGTCCATCAATGCGTAAGAGCCTAGTGTAACGAAGGAAGCATGGAAAAACAATCGTTTTCTGACATTACCCCGCGACTTCTTCACCAGCAAATCCAGGCACTCGAGACCTGTTGGTGAGAAGGTCCACGGTCTCCCCATGTGACCAAAGCAGAAGCCGATGACTCGCCTCGAAGATACCTTCTCCCTAGAACCACAGCGAGGATTGACTCTCGCTGGCTCAAACGTGCCATTCGGCGTTTTCGATGTGGGTGGAACGCCACATCATTTCGGCCCTGCTGGTATATCACACTTTCCAACGTGAACCATGGCGCAAACTTAAGCTTGGGCAATATGGCAACCAAGAGCACTACGGGTTGCAGGATGGTCAAGGCCGGGACTTTTATTCCATGGTGAGCATGGTGCGCACCCCCCAGAAGTGAGCCAGCAATACCAAGCGCAGATGATGGTACCAGCCGGTCCAACAGCGCACTTCATCATCGCCCATGCCGAGCCACGGCTGACGGTCTTCGAAACGGGTTTCAATCGGCCAGTGCATGCCGCTGATCCTCGCCGAGGTTGTCCTCTGGGTGCGAACCGGAGCCGTCGAGAGATAGGTTTTGAGTGCAGCGGTTTCAGGATGTCTCCGCCGAATCCGCCCAACATCTGGACCTGGCAAGCGGTGACGCACAGCCACCATCTGCAAATCGGCTCGACCGACTTGCGTTCCAGCCGACTCAACAACCCTCGCTGTAGTCTTAGAGATCGGGATATGAGAATCCTAACAACCTATGTTCTTAGCACGTTCGCGAAAATCCTAGCTTTTGTGTTCCCTGTCTTCATCGGGCTCTACCTCGTTGTGGAGTTTGTGGAACGCATCGACGAATTCCTGCAATTCCAAGCCGGTATCGGGACCATCACCCTCTATTTGCTCTTCCGGATACCCATCGTGGGCATTCAGATTGGGCCGCTGGCTATCCTTTTGTCCGTGGCATTAAGCATCGCGGTGTTCCAACGTAGCCGAGAAATTCTTGCGTTTCTGGCGGCTGGTACTAGCCCATGGCGCATCATTAAGCCCTTCCTCATGGGGGCGCTCCTTATAAGTGCAATGGGTCTCGGAGCCGAGGAGTTCATCGTCCCCCGAGCCCATCGGGCCCTCATGGACCTCCAGGACAATCGACGACCCTCTTCACCCCAAGAGGTGTTAATGCAGCAGGGTGAACTCTGGTTTCGAGCCTCCGAAGCAACGTTTGTACACATCGAATTGCTTGATCCGGCGGCAGAACGCATTCATGGTCTGACGATCTATCGTAGAGATGTTGCTGGAGAGTTGGTCGAACAAGTGCACGCGCGTGAAGCCCGATGGCTGTTTGGGCGCTGGATGTTGTTGGATGGGACAATCAGTCGTTTTCAGGGAAAGCTGACAACGCACATCGAACAGTTTACACGGCTTGAGATGCCGATTGGGATGGAGCCAGAGGCGCTACGGTCGATATTTACACCACCATCCCACATGAGCCTCTCTGAATTACAGTCATATATGCGCAGACTTCGCGACCGGGGCGTGGATATGACAACGTATGCACGCGATTTCCAAACGAAGCTTGCGACGCCCGTTATGGGGGTGGTGATGGCCGTCATTGGACTTGCGGCCATGTGGGGAACGCATGACACACGCCGCATCAGTTTCGGGTTTGTCGTGTCGCTCTGTGGCGCCGCAGCGTACTGGGCTATGATGATGGCTGGAACAGCTCTGAGCGGTGCACAGCATCTATCGTTGCTGCTCGGCATCTGGCTTCCCCATCTCATCGCCTTCAGCCTCAGCAGTGTTGTGTTCTGGCGGAAAACCTTCACCTGACCGGGGTATCTGGTCGGGCGGCAGCACTGCCGCAGCGGGGTGCCGCGTGCGCCATTCCAGATACGACTGTAGAATAAATTGGGCTGCCAGCCGGTCTCGCACCGCCTTCCGGCGGCGTCTGCTCGCATTGGTCTCTAGGAGCGCGCGCTCGGCCGCTTGGGTCGTCAGACGTTCATCCCAAGCGATGACCGGTAGTGCCGATGCCCGCCGGACATGGTCGATAAAGGCGAGCGTTTTCTGCGCCTGTGACCCCAGAGAGCCGTCCATGTTCTTTGGCAGCCCCACGACGATGGCCGCAACCTCATAGAGGGCGCACGTCTCACGAAGAAACACCATATCGGCCGCTAATGACGACCGCTGGCGGACGGTGACTCCTTGAGCCGTCCAACCCAGCTCGTCACTGACTGCCACCCCAAGAGTTTTGTCGCCGACATCAAGCCCTAAAATTCGCTTCATCGATTTCCGACGACGATGTTTAGTCGTTCCAAGGTCGTGCCCTTAGCCCGATCGAGGTTTGCCAAAGAAACATTGTAATCAGTCAAAGCTCGGATCTCGCGGCTCTGCTCCGACGATAAATCATCTTGAAAGCGTAGAACCTCGCGGACCGAAGAGAGGCCGACAGCCAGTTTCTTTTCCTCGGCTTCGAGTTTTTTCTGTGCGAGCTCGCGCGCCCCTCTGGTCACGCTCACCCGTTTGATGTTGGTCTCTACGTTGCGGACCGCTTCGCGGACCTCGACAAGAATGCGCTGTTCGGTACGTTCCAGCACAGTCTTGGCCTGTTCAACCTCCAGGCGGGCACGGGTAAAGCGACTTTTGGCCGCCTGATTCCCGAGGGGATACCGCAGGGTGAAGCCAACCCGATACTGCACCCAATCGCCTGAGGTAAAATTGCTCAGCGTGTCTCCGAAGTTAGTGTCCAGGCCGTTGGGGCCGACACGCCCCTCGAGGTCCAGGGCGGGCAGTAGTTGATTGCGGGTAAAGCGTTCATTGAGGGTGCGGGACTCGATCTCTAAGATGGCCTGGCGATAATCGGGACGGTGCTCGAAGGCAGCCTCGAGCGCCTTTTCAAGATCAATGGCCTCAATGGTAAATGGTGGGGCATCGGTGGGAACGACTTCGACCACCCCTCTATAGCGATCTTCAAACAAGCTGAGCAATTCCTTCAGCCGATCCTGGACATTCCGAACGTTGTTTTCGCCGACAATGACGGCTTCCTCACGCGCTGCCACACCTGCTTCACCTTCTAAAATGGAGAGCTGCGGCTGGGTGCCGACTGCGACTTGGACGCGCGTTTGCGCTAGTAGATCCTGCGCTAGCTTGAGGGATAACCGACGCACCTCCAGCTCCTGAATGCGGAACACTAACTCCCAATAAAGCTCCTGATCGAGGGTTACCACGCGAATGACACGATCTCTCAGCGAGCTTTCGGAAATCTCTTGATTGGTCTCGGCGATACGGATGCGGGTTCGGTTCACGTCGAAACCAAAATTGCGTAGGATCGGTTGCACAAAGGTCAAATTGGCTCGCAACTCATCGGTAGGGTTGATCACGCGGGAGGAGCTGCCTGTTTCGTTCGAGCTAATGTGCTGCTGGGATACTTGTAGACCCAGCCGAGTGCCGAGCTGAAAGCGTTGCTCAACACCCGCCACCGGGGTGGAGGTGTCAACCCTTGCCGTACTGTCTGGAGGCCAGCGGAAAGGAGCACCTGCCACTTGCTCTTTTCCACCAATGAAGTTGAAGCCTGCAACGGCCGTCGGATCGAATTCGGCCTGTTCATTGATGACCTCTGAAGCCCGAATCTTCGGATTAAACCCTTCAATCATGATATCGAAATTACGCTCCAGGGCAAGAGCAATACTTTCCATAAGTGATAAAGGGAGCGTGTCAGCGGGCCGCACAGCCTGGGCCGCGATCGACAACGCCCGCTGCGCCGTCTGCTTGGCCGAGCCTGCCTGCTGGCGATTGGCAGCCTGCACCAGCGCACGACCACTGAACACGATCAGTACGATCAGCAACCCGATCACAGGCAGTGATGCGTCTTTCCTCACCATCCAGCCTCCACCTATGTGTGCAGTTGCCTGTCCTGCGCCAACGACTACTATTGTGGGTGCACGACATATCACTGGGGTCAGGGCCTTGTCAACTGATTTCACCGAGCCGCGCGGTTCCTGTGGCTCCTCGCAGCTCCCGACAGCGGAGTTTTCTCTTGCGTGGCGACACACCCGATGGTAAGGTGCATGTCTGAAAGACCCTTTTTGCCTCGGCTGATACAGGGCTTTGCGACATGGACCTGATTACCGACTTAGGAGTTTACCCGAAGGCTTTTCCACTGCCGATCATGACGATCGGAAATTTTGATGGGGTCCATCTGGGCCATCAGATGATCTTTCGGACGCTATGCCAGCGCGCTCGCGAGATCGGTGGCACGTCGCTGGTGTTGACCTTCGATCCTCACCCCTTGAAGGTCTTGGCCCCTGAACGTTGTCCAGTCCTGATCACCCCCACGGCAAAAAAATTGTCAATCATCCGGGGATGCGGCCTTGATGTGATTGTCTGTTTACCTTTTACGCAAGCGCTGGCAGACCTGACCCCCGTTGCCTTCGTCGAGCAAGTGTTGGTCCAGACGATCGGGATTCGGGAAATCTATGTCGGCTATAACTTCGCGTTCGGACGGGGACGGCAAGGCTCGATCGCGCTCCTCCAAGAACTGGGGTTGCACTATGGCTTCCTAGTGCACATTATCGAGCCCATCGCCATTGCAGGGCGCGTGGTCAGTAGCTCGATGATCCGTCAATGGATTCAGCAAGGGAGCGTGGACGAAGCGGCCCTTCTTTTGGGTCGCCTCTATTCGATCGCGGGAACTGTGGTTGAAGGCTATCAGAAAGGGCGGGAACTGGGATTTCCTACCGCCAATGTACGCTCCACCGATGAGTTGATTCCTAGTCGTGGTGTCTATGCTGTTACGGTCGATTGGCGTGAACGCCGTTATGAGGGGGTGGCGAACATTGGTTTCAACCCGACCTTTGGACGGACCCAATTGAGCGTCGAAATCCATCTGTTTGATTTCGCCCAGCAATTGTATGGAGAGGCGGTTGAGGTCTCTTTCGTGAAAAAGATCCGTGACGAACGAGCCTTCCCTTCGGTTGCCGACCTGGTCAAACAGATCGGTCAAGATGTGGAAACAGCCCACACCCTGCTAGCAACCTACCGTCATCACGCCACTCTCGGCTCCACGTAGGCACTCCCCCGACTCGGTCGGCTCGAAAGGATATCCGTGAAGCAGGGCCATATTTGGATCGGCACTGGTATCAGTCTCGCATTGCTCATCTACCTCTTTGCTCGCGTAGATTACGGCCAACTATGGCTCTCTCTGGGATCAGCAGATTTCTCCTTACTACTGATCGCGTCCGTCCTACTGCTGGTGAGTCTGGTCATGCGCGCTTGGCGCTGGCAATACCTGCTTAAACCCCTTAAGAGCGTCCGCTTTTCGAACTCGTTGTCCGCCACGGCCATCGGATTGATGGCCAATATGATTCTGCCAGTGCGGCTCGGTGAAATCGTCAGAGCTGTCGTGCTTGGCCAGCGTGAACGGATTGATAAGAGCGCCTCTTTCGCCACGGTTGTCGTCGACCGCTTGCTAGATGGCTTCACAATCTTGTTCATTCTCCTGGTCCTGCTCCTGGTGGCGCCTCTGCCCTTTGATCACGGGTGGCAACAGCGATTGCGCTGGGGGGGCGTGGCCTTCTTCATACTTTACGGCGGCGTGTTTGCTCTGCTCCTCTACCTACACCGTGCGCCAACTCAGGTACTCCAGGGCGTGAGACATTTCTGCTCGCGCCTGCCAACTCGCTGGGTGGACAGATTCTGCCAGTTCCTGGAATCTTTTAGCGAAGGGCTATACACCCTCGACCGCAGAGAGAATCTTGGTCAAATTATTGTCACCTCGCTTATCCTGTGGGTCTCAATCGGCATTTATAATTTCCTCATCGTTCTGGCTTTCCAGCTTCACTTACCACTGACAGTGGGCTTCATCCTGCTCGTGGCCCAGGCTGCCGCGGTTATGCTGCCTGCCTCGCCTGGCTTTGTCGGCACACATCACGCAGCCAGCGTTGCCTGCTTGAGTCTATGGGGGGTGGCTCCCGAGGCGGCGCTAAGCGTGGCGCTCGTGATGCATGCCATCGGTTACTTCTTGACCGTGGCGATTGGTGCGGTCTGTTTGTGGGCACTAGGGCTTTCCATGCGCGACCTAGGCCATCCGGATCAGAGCATACCAAGCACCCCAACCCACACCGCCTAGGCTGAAAAACCTCTTGCAGCGGAATGATTGCGTGGCTATGATGAGAACTCCCTCTGCATGGGCGAATGGTCAGTTCCGAGAAACGTGATGGAACATCAAAGTTTTGACATACCACCGATCACTCATCAGGGGCCGCCGGCTTGTGAAAGACATGCACCAATCGTCGCCATTGACGGTCCGGCGGGGACTGGGAAGAGCACTTTGGCGCTTCGCCTGGCACGATACTTCGGATGGCGGTACATTGATTCTGGAGCGATGTACCGTGCGGTCGCGCTTTGTGCTCTTGAACAGGGGATTGACTGGGCCGACGAACCAGCATTGGTGCTGCTTTGCACGCCCCTCACATTCGAGTTTCCCCTCTGCAATGGACGACTTGCCGTCAATGTCGATGGCCGTGACGTCGTGCAGGCCATTCGGAGTCAGGCGGTGGGGGAGGGGGCTTCTCGAGTGGCCACGCTCCCGAGGATACGTGCCATCCTCGTTGGTAAGCAGCGACAACTTGGATGCGTTGGTGGTGTGGTCATGGACGGCCGCGATATCGGTACGGTGGTTTTTCCCGATGCCGATGTCAAATTTTATCTTGACGCTACACCAGAGGTACGAGGGAGGCGACGCTGGCGGGAGCTTCAGGAGCGCGGGGAGCTGACGACACTCCCGGAGGTCATTGGGGCGATCGGTCGCCGAGATCAGGAAGATCGTACGCGCCACGCTTCTCCTTTGCGAGTACCGGAGGGTGCCTACTCTATCGATACAACGAATTTATCCGTTGACGAGGTCTTTCAGCTTATGGTAGATAAGATAAAATTTTTCGGCGTTTCCTTCCGCCCTCTTGATCCCTGTCAGGGAAGGAGATGCCCATAATTGATTTAAGGCGACGGCAACGAGGAGGATGTTGTTTGTATGACGGATGAACAGAAGACCCCACAAGACACATCTTTCCAGGGCGAAGTCGATGGGTTTGACGCCGAGAGTGAGCTACCGGTGGGTTGGAGGACTCCGGCCGAAATGGGTATCAGCGACAGTGAGCCTGACGACGATGAACAAGTGGACATGGAAGAACTCTACCGGGAAAGCCTTGATCACATTCAAGAAGGTGAGATCATCAAGGGTCGGATTGTGCAGATCGAGCGTGATTCGGTCCTGGTCGATGTCGGCTACAAGTCTGAAGGTCTGATTCCTCTCAGCGAATTTAAGGAGGGAGCCAGGGACCTCAAGGTCGGTGACGAGATCGATGTCCTCCTCGAGAGTAAGGAGGATAGTGAGGGTCTTGTCGTCCTCTCCAAAGAGAAGGCGAACAAGATCAAGGTGTGGGATGAAATCAGCCATGTCTATGATAGCGACGGTGTTGTCGACGGCGAAATCATTGGTCGGATCAAGGGTGGGCTGATGGTCGACATCGGACTGAAGGCCTTCCTCCCTGGATCACAAGTCGACCTGCGTCCGGTCCGCAACCTTGACAAGCTGATCGGCCAACGCTTCCCGATGAAAATCATCAAACTCAATCGTCGCCGCGGCAATATTGTGCTCTCGCGACGACTACTCCTGGAAAAAGAGCGGGAAAAAGCCAAGCAGGAAACGCTGGCAAACCTCCAGGAAGGGCAGGTGGTGGAGGGTGTCGTCAAGAATATCACTGAATATGGCGCCTTCGTAGACTTGGGCGGCATTGATGGTTTACTCCATATCACGGATATGTCCTGGGGACGTACAGGCCATCCCTCAGAGTTGTTTGCCGTTGGAGACAAGATTAAGGTAATGGTGCTGAAATATGATCGGGACAACGAGCGCATTTCGCTCGGGTTGAAACAGATCACTCCCGATCCTTGGAGCGAGGTTGACAAGAAGTATCCCGAAGGCACACAGGTGCGTGGGAAAGTCGTCAGTATCACCGATTATGGAGCCTTTGTGGAGTTGGAACAGGGGGTGGAGGGCTTGGTCCACGTGTCGCAGATGTCGTGGACGAAGCGCGTCAAGCATCCCTCGAAGATCGTCAATATCGGGGATATGGTCGAGGCCATCGTCTTGAGCGTCGACAAGGAGAAAAAGCGCATTTCCCTTGGCATGAAGCAGATGGAACCCAGCCCGTGGGCCACCGCTGACGAACGCTATCCGGTTGGCACCATCGTCGAGGGCAAAGTGCGCAATCTGACGGACTTCGGCGCCTTCGTGACGCTAGAAGAGGGCATTGATGGGTTGATCCACATTTCCGACCTCTCCTGGAGCCAACGTGTCCGGCACCCTTCCGACATCTTGAAGAAAGGTCAAAAGATCACAGCAAAGGTCCTCAGCATTGATAAAGAGAACGAGCGCCTCTCCCTCGGTATCAAACAGATGACCCCCGATCCTTGGGAAGGTGTAGCTGTGAAATATCATGTAGGGGAAAATGTTCAAGGGCGTGTGGTGAAGCTCACGAACTTTGGTGCCTTCGTGGAACTCGAGGAGGGGGTTGAAGGGCTGATTCATATCTCTGAACTGAGTCGCGATCGCGTGGCCAACCCCGCCGATGTCGTCCAGGTTGACCAGGAAGTTTGGGTCAAAATTCTCAAAGTCGATCCTGAAGGACGCAAGATCGGCCTGAGTCTCAAAGCCTTCCAGGAGGAAGAAGGAGAACCGGCCATAATTGAAGACAATGCCTAAAACCATGCACTGCTGGCGACAGGGCGCGACGTCTTGACAGGCAGGAGAGTTAGTCATGCAGTCCAGCCGGCATCCGTGGTTGTGGGGCATAGTCGGTACAGCTGTGATGCTTGCTGCCTTCTTTCTGGTAGTGATCCTTATTACGGTGCTCTTGAGAGACGACGATGGGATTACGGATCGGGGGAGGACGATAGGTATCGTTGCGATTGAAGGAGTCATCTCGAGCGAGCTCACTGAGCGCACGGTGCGACAGCTGACCAAGTATGGGGATGATACCTCAATCAAGGCTATCATTCTGAGGATCGATAGTCCAGGGGGTGGGGTAGCATCATCGCAGGAGATCTATGAAGAGGTTAGACGGGTTCGGTCGGCAGGGAAGCTCGTGGTTGCCTCGATGGGAAGCGTTGCGGCCTCTGGAGGCTACTATGTGGCCTGTGTGGCAGATCGTATCTTTGCCAATGCCGGAACCATAACCGGGAGTATCGGGGTCATCGTGCAGCTCGCAAACGTCTCGGAACTCTTGCACAAAATTGGTATCGAATCGACAGTCATCACAAGCGGGCCCTACAAGGATAGTGGCAATCCAACGCGTACTTTGCGCCCAGAGGAACGACAGGTCTTTCAAGCACTTGTTGATGATGTCTATCAGCAGTTTATTGAAGCTGTGGCGCAGGGGCGGAATTTGCCCTTGGATGAGGTCCGTCATGCCGCTGATGGACGTATTTACACTGGTCGGCAGGCGAAAGATCTGCGTCTCATCGATGAACTTGGAAGCTTGCATGATGCGATCCGGTATGCTGCCTCGACGATCGGGATCGTTGGTAAGCCGAGGCTTGTTCAAGAAAGTAAAGAACGATTTTGGTGGCTGCGGTTTTTTTTCGAGAGCCTAACTGATGCATTGGTGTGGGCCCCCTTTTCGAAGGTGGAGGCCGTGCTACAGTATCGTTGGCCATACTAACAGCATCGTAAGTAACCTGGCGTAACGGAGGAGAAGCTCTCATGACCAAAGCTGATCTCGTCGAACGCGTATCGGAGCGAATTAAATTAACGAAAAAGCAAACCGAGTTGATTGTCAATACGTTGTTCACCAGCATCACCGATGCCCTCACCCAGGGAGACAAAGTGGAATTGCGAGGCTTTGGGAGCTTCCGTGTGAGACAGCGCCACTCACGGGATGGCAGGAACCCCAAAACAGGTCAGGGTGTCCATATTCCCCCCAAAAGGGTTCCCTTTTTCAAAGCTGGCAAAGAATTGCGCGAGATGGTGGACAATTAATGCCCGTGTAGGAGGCCGCTTTGGCCAAGTGAGCACCTTGTGAGATAATCACGCGAGGGTGGCCGCGTACATACCGAACTCCCCCAGAGCCTCGGCGCCTTTCTCGACCTCTGATGTTGCAGGTGATCGTCAGGAGCTTCAACTCTCGTCTATACCTGCTCACGCGTGTCGTGAACGATATGCTAGTTGTGCTAACGACCTGATATGTGGTCAAACTGGGTACGAGGTATCCATAACCTGTCTGGCTTGCGGCTTCATCCCCAGCCTCTATTCCACCGTAGTATTTAGGTGGTGGTCAGCATGCAATCACTCCTCCACGCCATCTTCTCCCTGCATTCCCCATCGCTGCAGAGTTCGGGGCCGGTATGCTACGCCGATCAGGAGAGGTGATCTCTCGCGGAGGCCACTGAGAGAACCCGGCGTTAGATTGCATGGAGCCGGAGGCCATTCCTCCCACTCAGCGTGCTGTGGACAGGGTTAGATACTTGTTGCTGTATACGTACGAGATTATCTTATGGAGAGTATATCATGTCCGAAGTCATCCAACAGGATTGGGCCGACACACTTGCCTGTAAAATTCGTGAGCGAAACGTGCGTGTTGGCGTGATTGGACTGGGATATGTCGGCCTGTCCCTTGCCGTTGAATTTGCGAAATCTGGATTACAGGTGACCGGTATCGAAATCGATGCTGAGAAAGTCACTCGCCTCCGCTCAGGTGAGAGCTATGTGCAGGACGTCAAGCCTTACGAGGTGAAAGGATTAATCGCTGACAAGAAACTGTTGGTGGTGGATAGTTTCGACCGACTCAGTGAGCTTGATGCAGTCAGCATTTGCGTTCCAACGCCTCTGGGCAAGACAAAGGATCCAGACATTTCATACATCGCCGCAGCAACGAAGGAAATTGTTGCGCACCTTCATCCCGGTCAACTGATCGTCCTTGAAAGCACGACCTATCCCGGGACAACTGACGAAGTGATTCTTCCAGAATTGCAGAAAACTGGCCTCCAGGTAGGTCAGGAGTTCTTTCTGGCTTTTTCTCCGGAGCGTATTGATCCCGGTAATGCCCAATACACCACTCACAATACCCCGAAGATCATCGGTGGCGTGACGGGGCGATGTGCGCAGGTGGCAAAGTCCCTATATGAGGTGGCAATTAACCGGGTTGTGCTTGTCAGTTCTGCACGTAGCGCCGAAATGGTTAAGCTGCTTGAGAATACCTTTCGGGCCGTCAACATCGGTTTGGTTAACGAAGTGGCTCTGATGTGCGACCGGTTGGGGATCAATGTGTGGGAGGTCATTGAGGCCGCCGCCACAAAACCGTTCGGTTTTATGCCATTTTATCCAGGCCCCGGACTAGGGGGGCATTGCATCCCTGTAGACCCGTACTATCTGGCCTGGAAACTCAAGACTCTCGACTATAAGGCCCGTTTTATTGAGCTCGCAGCTGAAATCAATACTAGTATGCCTTGGCATGTTGTGTCGAAAGTAGTTGATGCGCTCAACGAACAATGCAAGAGTGTCAATGGCTCGAATATTTTGGTGTTAGGAGTCACCTATAAACGCAACACGAACGACTTGCGAGAATCTCCTGCTCTTGATATCATAAGGATTTTGCAGGGAAAGGGAGCTACTGTTAACTTCTATGATGCCTATGCGGCCGATCTACCCAGTTTGGATGGTGCTATTCATGTCTCTCTTGAGAAGGAACTTCTTCAGGCCACTGACTGCGTGATTATCGCGACGGATCACAGCAACGTGAATTATGAATGGGTGATGGCCCATACGTCGTTGATAGTCGATACGCGTAACGTAGCGAAGCATACTAGCACTAGTCGTGCTAAAGTGATCAAATTATAGCGTCGGCTGCGGCGTGTGCATCGGGCGGATCGGAAAGACTGGCGGTTGGTCGTCGACTCTGCCTCCTGCAGAGTAGCCGTCGGTTTGTTGCCGTCCCTGGGCAGTCACGAGATCCTGTTTGCTGAGGAATTTGTATTATGGCCATGAGTGTGCTAGTCACAGGGGGTGGTGGGTTTATCGGCTCCCACCTTGTGGAGGCTCTCCTGCAGCGAGGTGCGTCGGTCCGAGCGCTGGATAATTTGACTACTGGGCATCGGACCAACCTCGTTGGCGCGCTGGCGCATCCCGAAGCTCAGAAGACTTTCACCTTCATCGATGGCGATGTGACTGACCGCAAAACGGTTCGGGAGGCGATCGAAGGGGTGGACTACGTCTTGCATCAAGCGGCACTCCCCTCCGTGCAGCGTTCGGTGGAAGATCCGATTACGTCCAATCAGGTCAACGTCGTAGGTACATTGAACGTCCTAATGGCAGCCCAGGAGGCTGGGGTAAGACGGGTAATATATGCCTCTTCCTCCTCAGTATATGGCGATTCTCCCCAGTTACCGAAGATTGAGTCCATGCCGACGAATCCCTTATCGCCATACGCCGTTTCAAAACTGGCGGCAGAGGCCTATTGTCGGGCATTTACGCGGGTCTATGGCTTAGAAACCATATCACTACGCTACTTCAATGTGTTTGGGCCACGCCAAGACCCGAATTCTCTCTATGCAGCTGTGCTACCCCGCTTCATCGAGGCACTCCTCAGCCAGAAGCCACCAGTGATTTATGGTGATGGTGTACAATCGCGCGATTTTACCTATATTGAGAATGTCGTCCAGGCGAATCTCCTAGCTCTTGACGCCGCGGGGGCCAGCGGCGAAGCTTTCAACATTGCCTGCGGTGAAAGTGTCACCCTCAAAGCGGTGCTGGAATGCTTAGCTGAGTTCTCGAACCAAGTGGTGGCGCCCGAGTATCAAGCCCCACGGGCAGGCGATATCAAGCATTCTCTGGCTGATATCTCAAAGGCCGAACGGATGCTTGGTTATCGCCCGGTCATCCCCTTTCGCGAGGGCCTGAAGCGGACATTGGAATTTTTTCGCCAGAGGAGAGCATCCCGATGAATATCTGCGTTATCGGCTGTGGCTACGTGGGGCTGGTTACTGGGGCAGTTTTTGCTGATCTCGGCAATGAAGTGGTCTGCGTCGATGTGTTGGAGGAACGGATCACCCAATTGAAAAATGGCATCATGCCCATCTACGAACCGGGACTGCAGGAGATGGTACAGCGCAATCTTACCGATCGCCGTATCTCCTTTAGCACCAGCCTTGAGGGGGGCATGGATAAGGCTGAAATCATCTTTATCTGCGTTGGCACCCCTCCGAAAGAAAACGGTGAGACGGACCTCTCTCAGATCGAAGCCGCCGCTCGTGGCATTGCCCGTTATCTGCGGCGGTACACTGTCATCGTGAATAAGAGCACTGTTCCCGTGGGTACCGGCGATCTAGTACGCGAGATCATTGAGCAGAATCGGCGTCGCGATGTGGATTTCGACGTGGTCTCGAATCCCGAGTTCCTGCGAGAAGGCTCTGCCGTGCAGGATGCGCTCACTCCTGATCGTATCGTCATCGGAGCGCCAAGTAAGCATGTGGCGATGAAGCTCCTCGAACTGTACGCCACCCTTGGACGCCCAATGTTGATCACCGACGTCCACAGTGCGGAAATGATTAAGTACGCCTCAAATGCCTTCCTGGCCACAAAAATCTCTTTCATCAACGCCATCGCTAATATTTGTGAGTCATGCGGTGCAAACGTTGACGACGTCGCTCGTGGCATGGGTTTCGATCCGCGCATCTCGCCAGACTTTCTCAGTGCAGGCCTCGGTTTCGGTGGATCATGCTTCCCCAAGGATGTCGAGTCCTTAATCCATACAGCATCGCGATTCGGCTCGGAATTCACCCTCCTCAAATCAGTCCTGGACATTAACCGCGAGCGTGTTGAGCATTTCGTTGATATTATCCGCCAGGGACTTGGTGACCTCGAGGGGAAGACTATCGGCATTTTGGGCTTAGCGTTCAAAGCTAACACCGACGACATGCGCGAGGCAAAGTCGATCGAGATCATTAGTAAACTGCTGAGTGCCGGTGCCCATCTCAAAGCATACGACCCTGCTGCGACCGAAAACGCGAGGCGGATGTTCCCCGACATTACATACTGCCAGAGCGCCTATCAAACTGCCGAAGAGTCTGATGCTCTGGTCATTGTTACTGAATGGCGTGAGTTTAAGCTCCTCGACATGGAAAAATTGCGCAAGTTGATGAAGCGGCCTCTGATCTTCGACGGTCGCAATATCTACCATGTTGAGCGTATGATGACAGTAGGATTTGACTACTTTAGTATCGGTCGTCCCGGACGGAAGCCACTGCCAGGCTAGGGTGACCAGGCGCAGCGTCAGTGCGGGACGGTGAGGCTCGATTGGCTGCACAAGCACGCTGACGAGATCGAGAAACAAGAGGATACTAACATGCCACGCACGCTCATCACCGGGGGAGCTGGGTTCATCGGGTCTCACTTATGCGATTACTTCCTGAGCCTCGGCCACGAAGTCATCTGCATGGATAACCTGCTGACCGGTGATAGCTCGAACATCGCCCACATTCGGAATCAAAACTTTCTCTTCATCAAGCATGATGTGACCAACTACATATACGTGGAGGGGAAACTCGATTATCTGCTCCACTTCGCTTCCCCGGCCAGCCCTATCGATTATGAGAAATTGCCGATCCAAACGCTGAAGGTCGGTTCATTGGGTACCCATAAGGCCCTGGGCCTTGCCAAGGAAAAGAACGCAACAATTCTCCTGGCATCGACCTCTGAGGTATATGGCGACCCCATGGTGCATCCACAATCCGAAGAATATTGGGGGAACGTCAATCCCATCGGTCCCCGTGGCGTCTACGATGAAGCCAAGCGCTTCGCTGAGGCGATGACCATGGCGTACCATCGTTTTCATGGGGTCGATACGCGGATTATTCGCATTTTCAATACTTACGGTCCACGCATGCGGCTGGAAGATGGCCGGGCTATCCCCAGCTTCATCACCCAGGCACTACGTGGCGAGGACATTTCGGTCTTTGGCGATGGGTCCCAGACACGTAGCTTCTGCTATGTTTCCGACCTTGTCGAGGGTATCTACCGCGTTCTGATGTCCGGAGAGACGCGCCCGGTCAATCTCGGCAACCCCCAAGAATTGACTATCCTCGAGTTGGCTAAGGCGATCGTTCGTCTCACCGGAAGTCGAAGCAATATCATCTATACCCCACTTCCCCAAGATGACCCCAAGAGACGTCAACCTGAGATTAGTCGCGCCAGGGAGCTGTGTGGCTGGGAGCCTAAGGTAGAGTT
Organism: uncultured Nitrospinota bacterium; assembly: GCA_963707985.1. GTDB lineage: Bacteria > Tectomicrobia > Entotheonellia > J063 > CAVPRW01 > CAVPRW01. Next base: position 40,138 of record CAVPRW010000037.1, read on the forward strand.
TACCGCCGGGCTCAGTGAAACGATCGCTTATTTTCGCGACAAGTTGGCATAGTCGGTGCCGGCCTACGGCAGGCTCATTCATTGAGCTGACTCCAGGATTATTGACGTCAATGACAAGCTACCCGCGCGCCATTAAAGAATGGCCAGAGGATGAGCGACCCCGTGAGCGGCTCATGAAACTTGGGGCCGACGCGTTGTCTGAAGCCCAACTCCTGGCTATCGTATTGGCAACTGGAGAGGCTTCTTCAGGACAAAGCGCACTCGACCTTGCATTGCACCTGGTACATGTTTTCGATGGATTACGCGCGATCGAGGCTGCGAGCATCACCGAGCTATGCCAGATTAAGGGAATTGGACCAGCGAAAGCAACCTCCATTAAGGCAGCCTTAGAGCTTGGGAAACGGTTGTCAGGGGAACCTACCCAACGGCATTTAAAGATCACTTCCCCCCAAGATCTAGTCAACTACTTCCAGCCGCGCCTGCAGCACTTGCGCAAAGAGGTCTTCAAGGCTGTGCTCCTGAACACCAAACATCAGATGCTCAAAGATGTCACAGTCTCTGAGGGGACATTGTCCGCCAGCCTCGTTCATCCACGCGAAGCGTTTCTGCCGGCCATCAAGGAATCGGCAGCAGCGGTGATCTTCCTCCATAACCACCCGAGTGGTGATCCGACACCGAGTCCTGAAGACAAGGAGCTTACCCTCCGCCTGGCCGAAGTAGGTCTACTAGTCGGCATTAGTGTATTAGACCACATTATTATCGGCTCGGGGTCTCCTGGGTACATTAGCTTTCGCGACGCGGGATTGCTCTGATGATAGACACTATGGCAAACGATGCGGCTAGCCGCTTGGAAGTGGTGTCATTGCGCGTGTGCATTCTGGGTAGTGGAAGCAAAGGCAACTGTACGTACATTGAGTCCCCGGATGCACGTATCCTCATCGATGCGGGATTGAGTGCTCGGGAAATCGACCGCCGTCTCAGGCAGATTGACCGCTGTCCTACAGCATTAGATGGAGTGCTGATCTCCCATGAGCATAGTGACCACATCCGGGGCGTAGGTTCATTGGCGCGGCGCTACAACCTCCCGGTCTATGCGAATCCTGGCACATGGCAGAAGGCACAACACGTCGTGGGCAAGGTGGACGACTGGCGCAAATTTTCGACGGGGAGTCAGTTTGCGCTCAAAGATCTGCTGATCGAACCTTTTTCTCTGCCCCATGATGCCGACGACCCTGTAGCGTTCCGACTTACCTGGCGCCGGAGGTCGATAGCTGTCGTGACGGATCTGGGATATTCTAGTCAACTCGTGCGCGAGCGGCTCAGAGGATGCCATCTCCTTGTACTTGAGGCCAACCACGATGATGCCATGTTGAAAGCGGGCCCCTATCCGTGGCCGCTGAAGCAGCGCATTGGAGGCAAATCAGGCCATTTATCGAATCTCCAATCGAGCCAGTTGCTACGGGACGTTTTGCATGACGAGTTGGAGCATGTTGTGTTAGCACATCTGAGCGAAATCAACAATCACCCAGACCTCGCTCGGCAGACTGTCCAAGAGATCTTGGGTTCCCGAGGCGCGCAGCTATGCGTTGCGTCGCAGCGGGAAGTATCAACATGGTTCCTTTTGCCCGACTAACGGTTGGGAACTTCGTGAATCTTGGTACAGATGAAGACCCACTGCTCCGTAAGCTGTGAGGATTGATCATGGCGGATGATCTTGGTGAAAAGTGTGGATTATTCGGTATCTATCATCACCCGGAAGCCGCCAAGCTCACCTACCTTGGGCTCTACGCCTTACAGCACCGAGGTCAGGAGAGCTCTGGCATTGTATCCTCGGACGGCAATACACTCCATGCTGAGATTGGCATGGGATTGGTTGCAGACGTTTTTAATGAACGCCGTCTGGCGAAGCTACCAGGGCATATGGCGATCGGGCATAATCGCTACTCGACAACGGGTTCTAGCCTTCTGCGTAATGCGCAACCCATGGTCATTAGTTATGCGGGAGGCTCGCTGGCTATCGCACATAATGGTAATCTGGTTAATGCGTTGGAGATTCGCAGAGATTTAGAGCAGCAAGGCGCCATTTTTCGCTCAACGACCGACACCGAGGTGATCGTCCACCTGATCGCGAGATCTGCTGAGACCAAGCTGGCAGACCAGGTTGTGGACGCGCTGCTAAAGGTCCAAGGAGCCTATTCGTTGCTCCTCATGACCGAGAAAGAGTTGATCGGTGTACGTGACTCTTTTGGGTTTAGGCCGTTAGTCGTTGGCCGTTTAGCGGATGAGACGTACATTCTGTCCTCGGAGACATGTGCCTTAGACCTCATCGAGGCGGAGTATGTCCGGGACGTCGAGCCCGGTGAAATGGTGGTGATTCGCGACGATGGTATTGAATTCTTTCGTCCCTTTCCTCTAACACGTCAGGCCTTTTGCATTTTCGAGTTTATTTACTTTGCTCGACCCGACAGCATCATCTTCGAGAAAAATGTCTACCCAATCCGCAAGGCGCTCGGCAGGCAGCTTGCCCGCGAAGCATACGTGGAAGCCGATGTCGTAGTACCAGTACCAGATTCAGGTGTACCTGCAGCACTAGGATTTGCAGAGGAAACACAAATTCCATTCGAGATGGGACTCATTCGCAATCATTATGTAGGCCGGACCTTCATAGAGCCTCAGCAGTCCATACGTCATTTTGGCGCTAAGGTCAAATTAAATCCGGTTAAACAGTTCCTCCGTGGTAAGCGTGTGGTCGTGGTAGATGACTCGATCGTACGCGGGACGACAGGTCAGAAAATCGTCAGCATGCTCAAGAACGCAGGGGCTAAAGAGGTTCATGTACGAATCAGCTCTCCTCCCACCATTAGCCCCTGCTTTTATGGGATTGACACCCCATCAAAACGTGAGCTGATTGCAGCCAACCAATCGGTAGAAGAGACTCGAGACTTCTTAGGGGCGGATAGTCTCGCCTATTTAAGTCTCCAGGGGCTCTTGCAGACCGTCTCACCTGATGGACATCGCTTCTGCACTGCGTGTTTCACAGGAGAATACCCGGCGGGATCGCCATCAGAAGATCTGCTTCAGCTGGAGCTGTTCTAAAGGGTCGCGCTCTCTTTCTCCAGCTCACTCTGGCATTGCACACAGTAGCGCGTAAAAGGCAGGAGTTCAAGACGTTTGACCGGGATGGTCTCCTCACAGCGCTCACACACGCCGTAGGTACCCTCGTCAATCTTCGCCAGCGCCTCTTCGACTAATCGGAGCTTGGTGCGTTCATTTTCCCCCAACCCCATGAGAACTTCTTTGGAATATGAATAGGCGGCGACATCTCCACTATCCGGGATGCCGTCTTCTCCTACTTCTTTGCTGTAGAGTTTGCTTTTTTCCACCTGGCCGAGAAGATCCCGACGCATTTCCAAGAGTTTCCGTTTGAAAACTTCCACATCCTGTGCTTTCACGTAACATCCTCCTTCATTCGCGTGAGTGGGGCAGTTGTGTGCACGCTGCGGAAGCACCCCTCAGGCACGCTATGCACCCCAGGTCCACCCGTCCTAACCCGCTATTGGAAGGCCCTCCTTCCCTCAATGGAACACCGGAGGGAAGGGGATGGAGACGTCTAGCCTACGGATGCGCCATGGTGCGGTGCGACGCCAGCAACCTCCCGGCTTAGATCTACTCTGGGCGCATTGGCCCACAAGCGTTCGAGATCATAATACTCTCTCGTCTCCTGCGAGAATACGTGCACGATCACGTCGCTGTAATCCATCAGAATCCAATTCCCTTGGCGATATCCTTCAACGCCAAGTGATGCAAGCCCCAAGGGCCCTAACTCTTCATCGATGGCATCGGCAATCGCACGGACCTGTCGTTCGGAGCCACCGCTACAGATGAGAAAATAGTCCGTAATCGATGAGGCCTCTCGCATATCAATAACCATGACATCCATCGCTTTCCTGTCAGCGACAATCCGACTCATCAGAGCCGCTTTTTCTTCAGCACTTAGCCCTCCCATAGTTTCTCCTCAGCGATAGAGTTGATATTTTCGGATATACGCATCCACTGAATCAGGTAACAGATAACGAATCGACCGTCCGTTTTTCACACGCTGCCGGATCTCAGTTGATGAAATGTCAAATCCCGAAACCTCTTGGAGATAAATCTGATAAGGGGTACCCCGCACCTGAAAGCCAGGGGCACCGAGCATCTGTCTTGTGGCCATCGATTCAAAGCTTGAGTGCGGATGGATCTCTGATACCTGCCGGAGGGTAGCTGGGACCAGTTCGTGGAAGTTGTATCCCGGTCGACTCGTCACGATAGTGTGACAGCTTCCCAATAACACATCCGGTTGCCTCCAAGCGGCGATATCGGCAAACGCGTCGACACCCACGATGAAATAGATAGCTTTCTGCTCCTGGTACAGGTCTTTAAGTTGGGCGACCGTGTCGACGGTATACGATGCACCGGGCCGATCAAGCTCCACGGACGATACGGCGAACTGGGGATGGAAGATCGTGGCCAACATGGTCATCATGAGCCGATGCCGCGGGTCGGTGATTTCAGCCAGATCCTTATGCGGCGGGACCGCAGCCGGTACGAACACCACCGTGTCCAGTGCGAAGCCCTCACAAACCTCATTGGCCGCGGCCAGGTGTCCATAATGTATGGGGTTAAAGGTTCCCCCCATCACGCCCAGTCGCACCTTCGACCTCCGAAAGTCTCCTGCAGCACCTTGCCAACCATCGCGAGCGGCCGATTCTAGCCTCGAACCTGGCCCTCTCCATACACGATATATTTCAGTGATGTGAGAGACTCCAATCCCATGGGACCGCGTGCATGGAGTTTTTGCGTGCTGATTCCGAGCTCTGCTCCAAAACCAAACTCATGGCCATCGGTGAAGCGAGTCGACGCATTGACGAAGACCGCTGCCGAATCAACTTCATGAAGAAAGCGGCGTGCCTTCTGATAATTCGTGGTGATGATGCTCTCTGCGAGCTTCGAGCCGTACCGCGCGATGTGGTCTAGGGCATCGTCCAAACTGTTAACGACTCTCACCGACAAAATCAGATCGAGGTACTCAGTGTCCCAATCCTCTTCGGTCGCGCCAAGGACCCATGGCACGATGCGAAGAGTCTCTGGACAACCGCGAACCTCAACCCCGGCCGTCTTGAGTTGGTCACAAAATGCAGGGAGGAAGCGCACGGCCACGTCGCGATGCACAAGCAGGGTCTCCATGGCATTGCACACACTGGGGCGCTGGACTTTGGCATTGAATGCCACCAGAGACGCCATCGCGAGATCGGCCTCAACATCGATATAGGTATGACATAGCCCCTTGTCGTGCTTGATAACCGGAACGCGGGAATGTTCAACAACTGTGCGAATGAACTCTTCGCCCCCACGAGCGACGACCAAATCCACATATCTATCCTTCTTCAGAAGCTCAAAGATGGCACTCCTATCCGTGATCGGGACCATCTGCAGGGCATCCTCTGGTATCCCAGCTGCTACCGCGGCCTTTGACAACACCTCGCTGAGCGCGAGATTGGATTGGATCGCTTCGGAGCCGCCACGCAAGATTACAGCATTCCCTGATTTCAAACAGAGACCGGCGGCATCAGAGGTCACATTCGGGCGGGATTCATAAAGAAAGGCGATGACGCCGAGCGGTATCCTCATCATGCCGATTTCAAGCCCATTCGGCCGACGCCACATGTGCGTCACCTCACCAATTGGGTCTGCCAAGGCTGCGACCTCCCGCAATCCGCGTGCCATGTCACTGATGCGCTGCGGGGTGAGGCGTAATCGATCAACCATAGCGGAGGAAAGCCCATGATCTCGCGCGCGTTCGACGTCAAGGGCATTAAGAGCTGTCAGAGCAGCCTCTTCCGCTTCGAGCGTTGTGGCCATTCGCATCAAGGCGTCATTTTTGACACCGCTCGGCAGTTTAGCCAGCTGACGCGCAGCTAACTGCGCACGCTCGACCAAGTGCTGCACTAGCTCTGTGATCTCATCTACCGACACAGTCCCCATGATGACGTATCTCCCCATCATCTACGCACGAAAGCATAAGCGACATTCATGCCCCTTCGGAGCAGCTGGCGCGGAGTAGCTGCGCACCCAGTTGGCTATGCATTCTCCTTCCAAACTACCAGATTGTCCCGATGTATCACCTCGTCACAATATTTATGTCCGAGGATACTCTCAATTTTTGAGGTATGCAGCCCTTTAATCAACCGCACCTCGCGTCCAGGATAATTGACAAGCCCACGGGCAAATTCATGACCGGCCGGATCACAACAGCGCACCAAATCGCCAAACTCGAATTCACCCTCGACGTTGAGAATCCCCGATGGCAAGAGGCTCCTCCCCCTCGATACAATGGCGGCTCGCGCTCCGTCATCGACGTGCAGAGCCCCGCGGGGACGAAGGGTGGTGACGATCCAGCGCTTGCGACCACGCCAGAGGCGGTTTTGAGGGTGGAAGAGTGTGCCGACCGGAGCGCCAGTCAGTACCGCCGTGACAATACCTGGTTGAAACCCGTTGGCGATAATGGTTGGGATGCCACTCGCAGCCAGCTTCTTTGCCGCCTGGAGTTTGGTGTACATTCCACCACGCGCGACAGCGTGATGCGGCAGGCCACCCATTGCCTCGATGTCTGGCGTCACGCGTGGAATTTCCGCAATGAGCTGGGCCGTCGGATCGACGCGTGGATCGGCCGTATAGAGTCCGTCGATGTCGGTGAGGATAAGCAGGAGATCAGCCTGCACCAAGTCGGCTACCATCGCAGATAGTGAATCGTTGTCGCCCAGTTTGATTTCTTCAACCGAGACGGTATCGTTTTCATTGATGATGGGGACCGTCGCCAGGCGGATGAGGGTAAGCAGGGTATTGCGAGCATTCAAGTATCGTGCCCGGTGCCGCAGATCCTCGTGGGTAAGCAACACTTGGGCGACACGCTGCTGATGTTGTGTGAAGGCACGCTCGTAAGCCCAGATGAGGTGGCTTTGCCCCACCGCGGCTGCGGCCTGCTTTTGAGGGATGGTGCGGGGTCGGTCTTTGAGCTTGAGGGCCTTGATGCCCGCCGCAACCGCCCCCGACGAAACAACAAAGACCTCCTTGCCTGCATGTGCGAGATTGGATATCTGCTCAGCCAGGTCGCTGATGACCTCAAAGTCAAGCCCCTCCCCCTTTGAGGTGAGCACCCGACTACCAATCTTCACGACAATGCGCGTGACACCGGCTACAAGGTCCTTTCTCGAGACAGATTTGATTGGATCACACTCCTTACGGGCATTAGTGCTTGATCAATTTCATCCAAAAGCGTGCCGATGCCTTCACCCGTCACAGCAGAAATGGCGACGGCCCGCAGACCGAGCGCGGCCATTGCCGGCTGAAAGCACTCCCACGCTTGCTTCGCCATAGGCACATCCATCTTCGTTGCCACGACGACTTGTGGCTTCTCGGCCAATTGTGATGCATGGGCAATCAATTCACGGTTAACCGTGCCAAAGTTGAGTAGGGGGTCGCCCTCTCCAGACGAGGTTAGATCGACCAGATGTATCAGCAACCGCGTCCGTTCAATGTGACGCAAAAATTGGTGGCCAAGCCCCTTCCCTTCATGGGCGCCTTCAATAATCCCTGGGATATCAGCGACGACACAAGAGTGCTCATCCCTGAGGCGCACAATACCCAATTGTGGCACAAGGGTTGTAAATGGATATGGGGCGATTTTCGGACGTGCCGCCGAAATGCGTGACAGGAGGGTAGATTTGCCAGCATTCGGCAGACCGATCAAGCCGACATCAGCCAGCAGCTTGAGCTCCAGCCTCAACCACCACGCCTCACCCGGTTCTCCCGGCTGTGCATAACGTGGAGCCTGTTTTGTCGGAGATTTAAAGCGGGCATTTCCACGCCCCCCGCGGCCCCCATGAGCGGCAATGAGACGCTGCTCAGGTGTGATTAGGTCTCCGACCTCAACGCCTGACTCAAGCGCCCGAACTACTGTTCCCAACGGCACGCGAATGATGCAGTCATCGCCATCACGGCCTTTTTGATCACTCCCGCGGCCGTGCTCTCCTCGTCTTGCTGCGTAACGCTGCTGATAGCGAAAGTCCAGCAAGGTGCTGAGGTTCCGATCGGCCTGGAGGATGACATCTCCCCCCTTGCCGCCATCTCCCCCGTCAGGACCGCCTTTCGGCACAAACTTCTCCCGTCGGAAGCTAACGCAACCGCGCCCTCCATCTCCAGCCTGGATGAAAATGTTGGCTTGATCAATAAACATTAGAGGTTTGAAGTCGCGTCCTGTGCCAGGGGCTCGATGCGAATCGATCTGCGCCCACCGCGTCCGTTAGTGAAGTGGACAACGCCATCGATCTTGGCGTACAAGGTATAATCGCGTCCAAGGCCCACGTGCAGCCCAGGTTTGAATATCGTGCCGCGTTGGCGGACCAGAATGCTTCCAGCCGTCACAAACTGGCCACCGAAGCGCTTGACGCCGAGCCGTTTACCGATACTATCGCGTCCATTTCCTGAGCTGCCCCCTGCCTTTTTATGCGCCATGGCGCTTTCTCCATGTACTCGTTAAGGCTGATCACCAGCTGCACCAGTGACGATCTCATTCACGCGGAGAAGTGTTTGCGACTGACGATGGCCTTGCCGTTTCTGGTAGCCTTTGCGTCGTTTGTGCTTATAGATGAGGACCTTGGGTCCGCGCTCTTGCCGAACGATGGTGCCTATCACGCGAGATCGCTCAAGCTGTGGCTGTCCGACAATGACCTGGTTCCCCTCGGCAATCATCAGCACCGACGCAATCTCAACTCGATCTCCTGCGGCGCCATTGAGTTTTTCGATCGTTACCAGGTCCCCTTGTGAGACGCGATATTGTTTCCCTCCAGTCTGGATAACAGCGTACATACGACTCCCACCTCTTTATGACGCGATTGGTGTCTCTCGAGCGCTATGCAGTGCGGCAAATATAGCAAAAGATGAGCCAGAAGTCAATTTGGCGCGACCAGCGGACACACTGGTGGTACCATTCTCGGGACCTGTGGTCGCTCCTAGGGATCAGTCAACACCAGTAAACAATCAGCGATCGTACCCCGTTAGGCTTATCCCCGGCCCCTCTCATCATGGATACGCACAAACCACGCTACACCGAAGGCCAGCAGCACCATACCGATGAGGGCCACCGTTCCCGCCAGGGAATCAGCGCCAACTATGCCCGTAACGATAATGACGGGGAGTAGGATCGCCAGAATAACCACGACGGCTATGGCGACCCAGGTCAACACCTTCTTGCCTCTCTCTAGCACTGCAGGCTCACACCTCTGTCGGTCCGCAAACAATGGTCTAATACACGGTCTTCCGCAGTACTTCAAGGGTCTGTTCGATCCCCTCTTTTGAAACGTCGAGGTGGGTTACCGCACGGATGCTGGTGGGGCCGGTGCCGAGCATAAGAACGCCTGCCGTTCTGAGCCGATCAAGCAAAGTACCCACGGTGAGCCCAGGCCGACGGACGTCAAAGTAGAGAATATTGGTCACGACCGCATTGACATCGATGTCGAGCCCATCGATATCGGCAATCCCCAGCGCCAGTCGCTTGGCGTTCAAGTGATCTTCGGCCAGCCGTTCGACGTTGTGCTCAAGGGCATAGATCCCTGCTGCGGCCAGGAACCCAGCTTGCCGCATCCCCCCTCCGAATTGCTTACGAAAGCGATGGGCCTTGGCCACAAACTCCTCCGAACCGATGACCAGTGACCCCACGGGGGCGCCCAGTCCCTTGGATAGGCACAGGGTGCACGAGTCAAAATACTGAGCATAATCCTTGGGGGTTAACCCTGTGGCGACACAGGCGTTCATGAGGCGCGCCCCGTCAAGGTGCAAGGGCACGTTGACGGAACGAGCGAATTCGCGGATGGCACGGATATTCTCCAATGGCCAGATACTCCCACCGCCGCGATTGTGGGTGTTTTCCAAGCAGATGAGAGCGGTAGGAGCATGGTGCACATTCGGGGTGCGCACCACGGGTCTGATCTGCTCCACGTCCATGATGCCATGTTCACCATCGATCAAGTTCACCTGCACGCCGGCCAGCGCAGCTAACGCACCTGCCTCGGAGTTGAAGGGGTGTGAGGTCCGCTCCATGATGACTTCATCGCCATGATGCGTTTGTGCCCGGATAGCAACTTGATTCGCCATGGTACCCGACGCCACATACAACGCGGCGTCTTTGCCGTACAGCGCCGCCACCATCTCTTCGAGACGATTGATCGACGGGTCCTCGTGGAAGACATCATCTCCCACCTCGGCCTCAGCCATTGCCCGGCGCATACCCGGCGACGGCTTGGTCACGGTGTCGCTGCGTAGATCTACAAGTTCCGGCATTCGTTGCCCCCCTCCTCACGCTGCGCAGGCACACTGATTGGTATCATACCCTTCATGCAGCGATGCGGCTGCCATCCATGGGTCTCAATTGGGCCACTCACCCCGAAAAACCTCTACGGCTGGACCAGTCATATACACATGCTGGTCAACGGCCCATTCGACCTCGAGGTCACCCCCCAGGAGGTGAACGGTGACGCGACGATCAGTCTTGCCGTTGAGAACTGACGCAACCGTAGCGGCACAGGCCCCCGTACCGCAGGCCAGCGTTTCCCCGGAGCCGCGCTCCCAGGTACGCTGGCGGATCTCCCGCTGATTGAGCCATTCGATCCATTCGACATTGGTGCGCTGAGGAAACTGCGGATGGTGTTCCAGCAGGGAACCATAGTGGGACACCGCGAACTGGGCCACATCATCGACATAGACGACGCAGTGGGGATTCCCCATGGACACGCACGTCACCGCAAACTCCCGATCTCCAGCGGTGAGCGTCTCCCCGAGCACCAGATCACCGTCACCACACATGGGAATATCCTGCCGACGCAGCCGAGGCATGCCCATGTTCACCCTCACCTTTTCGACTGCATCACGGGCCATGGTTAGCAGTTCGAGGGACAGCACTCCCGCCAGCGTCTCAACCGTGATCTCCGACTTCCGACTGATACCCGATTCATAGGCATACTTCGCCACGCAACGAATACCGTTGCCGCACATTTGCGCTTCGCTGCCGTCGGCATTAAACATGCGCATGCGAACATCGGCCTTCTCTGAGGGCATGATCAGAATCAGCCCGTCCCCTCCCACCCCAAAGTGGCGGTCGCTCATCTGGACGGCTAACCTCTCTGGCTCCGACACCGTCTCTCGAAAGCAATCGATGTACACATAGTCATTCCCAATCCCGTGCATCTTAATAAACCGCATGGTCCTCCTCACTACTGATGGGCATTCCAGTCTAACACCATTTGCGTGAGCAAGCGCACACCCACGCCAGTGCCGCCCTTCGGTTTATAGGGCTGCTCGCGATCGGCCCACGCCGTGCCGGCAATATCTAAGTGCACCCACGGATAGCCATCGACGAATTTGGACAGGAACGCGGCGCCAGCGATCGTACCGGCCGCCCGCCCCATGCCGACGTTCTTGACATCTGCAACGTCGCTTTTGACATGCTCCAGATATTCATCCCACAGCGGCAGCTGCCAGACACGCTCACCCGTGCGCAACCCTGCCTGACGCAGGCGGTCCATGCATTCTTCACCCTGGGGGTTGCCCATCATGCCGATAGCCTCGTGACCAAGCGCCACTACACAGGCGCCGGTCAGCGTCGCCAAATCGACGCAGACGGCAGGTTTATAGCGCGCCGCATAGGCCAGGGCATCACCAAGGATGAGTCGGCCTTCGGCGTCGGTATTGATGATTTCGGCGGTCTTACCATTCATTGCCCGATGCACGTCGCCCGGCTTGGTGGCCTTGCCGCTGGGAAGGTTTTCCGTGGCTGGAACGAGCCCGATGACATTCTGCGGTATTTTCAGTAGGGCCGTGGCGCGTAATGCCCCGATCACCGCTGCGCCGCCAGACATATCGTACTTCATACGCTCCATACCATCAGCGGGTTTGATCGAGATCCCACCGCTATCGAAAGTAATCCCCTTGCCAATGAATACAAGGTTGCCCTGTCCGCGCTTGCCGCCGCGGTACTCCAGGATAATGAACTTGGGTGGCTCCTCGCTGCCTTGGGCTACCCCTAATAATAGGCCCATGCCCAGTTTTTCCATATCTTTGCGATCGAGGACTTCACACTTCAGCTGACAGTCTTTGGCCATCTGACGGGCCTGCTCTGCCAGGATGGTCGGGGTCATCTCATTGGACGGGTGATTAATCAATGAACGTGCAAAATTGGCCGACTCTCCGAAAATGCGCCCGACCTCCGCCCCTTGTCGGATCGCTTTGGCCTGCTCTCGATCGCTGGCAATGAGCGTTACGCTGGTTATCTCCCGACGGTCGTTCTCCTCAGTTTTGAACTTGTCAAAGCGATACAGCCCCAGAATCATCCCTTCAGTCACGGCCTGAGCTACCTCGGACGGTCCGATGGTCGGTTCGGCACCCTCAATGGTGACAGCGAGAGTGCTAGCGCGCAGTCCCCTGGCATATTGCGCCGCGCTCCCAGCCGCTTGCCGCAATCCTTCAAGCGTCAGTTTCTCGGGTTTTCCCAGGCCGACGAGTACTACTTTCTTGGCTTTCAGCCGTCCTTGGGTCTGCAAGATCGACTGTTGTTTGGGTTTCCCGGAAAATTCCCCCTCCTGTCGCAGCGCCGTGACCGCACCATCCAGGGCCTTGTCAATCATGGCCGCAGCGCCCTGGGGTGTGGCATCACCCTCGTACAGCATCAAAACCATTGCATCGACCGACTCTTTGTCGATTCCTCCCGTCTTAACTAGTACCTCCATGCCAGCCCCCCCATACCAACAGGATCGCGTCGTGTCGTGCCAACCGCAAAACGCCTACTCGATATCCTGAAAACCTGCAACCAATCAGCTACCACCATAGGCCATGTCTTGCTGAGCTCTGTTGGCGCAGCAAGATATCACCTGAGATAACGATTTGCAAATGTCCGTGCTACCCGGCCTCAGGGGGTTTCGTTCAGGACACCTGTCCCGGCCGTCTGTCGGCGTTTGGACGGTTTTGGCGCGGGCGCTTTAGGGGGTTCTTGCGGCACCAGGGCGAGCTGTTGCCCAGGGCTGCGACCCTGTGTTGTAGGCTCGAGAGGAGCGCTAGGAGCGCGGGATTCGGAAACAGCTGTGCCGTTGCCATCCCGTTTCCGCCGTTTACGCCCCGTCAACGCATCGAGGGGTAGGCTGTCGACCTCAAGGACCGGCACCAGTTGACTCCCCACCTTCACCACACCAGGCTTCCCGGCCCGGGTAGACTCTTCGCCCAACAGCGCCCGAAAGAGACCTCCAAGCTTGTTGTCCGTCGTCTCGATCTGAATGCTGTATGGCTGCGCACGCGAACGCAACGCAAAGGCCACCGCTACCTTCCCACGATCGCGATGCTCGATACACTCGACGAGATATTCTCCATCAGCAATCAACTCGCGAATCACCTGGGCCACAACCACCAATCCCATAAGGCCCTCCCTTTCTTTAATCTCCCTCAATTTGAAAAGTTGAACACTCGATCTTCAAACGCGCTTTTCCCGTGCACAGAGTCTCAAGGCCATGGGCCATGGCCGACAAAGCGGAAAACTCACCTAGCCGCAAGTGACACTTTACTGGATAGGGGACTGGGGAGCACCTGAATCGGAGGGAGGTGGTTGCCTTGTGGGGAGCTGGAGAGTCATGCCCGCTTCCGCATCATGTGCTGCCAACGAAGGCTGCTCCTCATCGTACCCACAGGCGGGGCAGACTAACCCCTCACAGCAAAAATATGGGACGGTCAAGCCACACGCCGGGCATGCTGTCGTTGCCATAAGTCATCCTCCTTCCTGTGGGAAAGACCCAAATTCATCTATACTGTGATGCCTTATCTATGGCTTTGATGCCTTCACGGCTTCCATAGTCCACGTGGACACTCGTGTCTCGTGACGAGTGTCTAGATAAACATCCGATGATATCCTGGTCAATTCCAGCTACATCTTAGCCTACCAAAAGCCTATCGAAGCAGCCCTTCACTGTCAAGCACAAGGGCCAGAGTGAAATTCGTTTGTGTTTGGAGAGGAGGGACGATACACTGGCCTCACCGATCCGCACTGTAGGCCAGAGCCTCTGCGATAGCCGAGGGGCGGCTGCCGTGCGCCACGGCAGCCGTTTGGCCACAGTCATCCCTAACGCCAACCCATGGGGGGACCGTATGATGGAACAACCGAACCCTGCTCCACATCGTCCGTTGATTATGGGCACTCAGCAAGCCGTTTCTACTGGCCATTACCTCGCCACGGTTGTCGCCATGCGCATCCTCGACCGGGGTGGAAATGCCGTCGATGCTGGAGTGGCCGCCGGTCTCTGCTTGGGTGTGCTGTATCCTGACATGGTCAGCGTCGCCGGGGTGGCCCCGATCATTTTTTATCATGCTGACCGCCAGGAGGTTACCACCATCAGTGGCCTGGGACGCTGGCCCCGTCACGCCAGCGCTGAGTATTTCCAGGAGCACTGTGGCGGGAAAATCCCCCACGGCATCCTTCGCACCGTGGTTCCTGCAGCCCCAGATGCCTGGATTACCGCCCTCGACAGGTACGGCACGATGCGCTTCGCCGATGTCGCGGAAGGCGCTATAGCCCTGTGCGAGGAGGGCTATCCGGCGCATCGCTTGATGTGCGAGATCATCTCTGAACATGCCAGTGAATACGCCGAGTGGGACAGTTCTGCCGCCATCTTTCTCGCACGCGGGCGCCCACCGCAAGAGGGCGAACGGTTCTATCAAAAAGATCTCGGCCATACGCTCCGGCTGATGGTGGCAGCCGAACATGCGAGGCGCTTTGCCGGGCGCACGGCGGCGCTGAATGCCGCCCGTGAAGAGTTTTATCAAGGGCAAATCGCTGACACCCTGATTCGCTATCATGAGACTCATGGTGGGTTGTTGACCCGTCAGGATTTAGCCGAATTTCGGGTCCAGATTGAACCTCCGGTGTCAACACGATTCCATGGGTATGAGGTCTATACCTGCGGTCCATGGTGTCAAGGTCCCGTGCTGCCGCAGGTGCTCAATCTGTTGGAAGGCGTTGACCTGCCGGCGATGACACATAATAGCCCAGAATATCTCCATCTTCTTGTCGAAGCCCTTAAGCTCGTGTATGCCGATCGCGAGCGCTATTATGGGGATCCGGAATTTGTCGATGTCCCGATCGACGGTTTGCTGTCCAAAGCCTATGCCAAGGAGCGTGCCCAGCAGATCGACCCTGAAAAAGCCCATCCCGAAATGCCCCCCTATGGCAATCCCTGGAGCTATAGCCACCAACCACGCGGCTGGCAGAGGACCTCCAAGTCATCTCAGACCGCAGTCGACGAGGGGCCTGAGTCCCTCGACACCAGCTATCTGTGCGTTGTCGATCGCTATGGCAACGTCTTCTCTGCCACCCCCAGCGATGGGTCACCAGGGTCCCCGGTGATCCCTGGGCTCGGCTTCGTCGCCTCTTCGCGCGGGTCTCAATCCTGGGCTGATCCCGGCCATGCGAGCTCGATCCAGCCCTGGAAGCGTCCGCGGCTGACCCCCAATCCGGCTCTGGTTCTTAAGGATGGCAAGCCCTTTATGGCATTTGGTACACCGGGTGGTGATGTCCAGAGCCAAGCCATGCTGCAAACTTTCTTGAACATCGTCTGCTTCGGATTCGATCCACAGCAGGCCGTGGAAGCACCACGGGTGGCCTCAGCGAGCTTCCCGAACTCATTCGAGCCTCATGTCTATCACCCTGGCCGCTTGAATGTAGAGACGAGTATCTCCGCGGCAACGCGGGCTGACCTGGAACGAAAAGGGCATAAACTGCACCTTTGGCCCGAACGTGAGTGGCGTGCGGGGGCCGTAAGCGCCGTCGTCCTCGATCCTGAGACAGGAGTGTTGAAGGCCGCGGCCGATCCCCGCCGTATGAACTATGCCCTAGCTTGGTGAGAACAGCGGGAGACGTCGGTGGGTTTGCGCGTCGAAGAGCAGGAGGCCAGCCGGATCAAAGCGCAGACCCACCGCCTCACCGATGGTGATAGGTGTCTCATATGGGACTCGGGCAGTGACCACCTCTGGAGTGAGGTTGATATAGACGATCTTCATACGTTCGGCGATGCGGGGTTCGAAATGGCTTACCCGTCCCTGTACCACGCCGCTGTCGCTCAGGGCGGTCAAGTATACATGCTCAGAGCGGACGCCAAGACGTAGTTCTTGTCCAGGCTCCAGGGAATGCCGGTGACCGCTAAGGGCGACCTTCAGCTGGCCCTCTCCGACTAACTGCTGCCGGTCTTCTCCATAGCGACATGCGAGCAGACTAATGGGTGGATTCCCCAGAAATCCTGCCACAAAGCTATCATGCGGATCAGCATACATCTCCCGGTAGGTTCCGACTTGCACGATCTTCCCTTCACGCATCACGGCGATCCGATCACCCATGGCGGTCGCTTCTTGTTGATCGTGAGTGACAAACACGGTGGTCACAGAGAACATTGCCAAGAGTTTCTTCACCTCGCGTCTGCTGCGCTCGCGCAAGTGGGCGTCGAGATTCGAGAATGGCTCGTCGAGTAAGAAAACCGTTGGCTCTCGGCTGAGACAACGTCCAACGGCCACCCGCTGTTGCTCACCGCCTGAGAGGTGACGCGGAAAGCGACCGAGCAGAGTACCGACATCAAGCCTTAGGAGCTCTGCTGTTTGTCTAACTTTGGCGTTGATCTCCTGTGTCTGGCGCCGTCGCAAGCGCCAGAAGAACCCCATGTTGTCCTCCACAGCCATGTGAGGATACAGGGCATAATTCTGAAACACCATGCCAACGCGGCGGTCGCGCGGCGATCGACCATTCACTGGTTGCCCATCGAAGAAAAGATCCCCGGATTCGGGTTGGACCAGTCCAGCAATCACACGCAAGAGTGTTGATTTCCCACATCCTGATGGCCCAACCACGCTCAATGTCTCGCCGTGCATGATCGTCAGGGACAGATCATCCAGGACGATAGCACCCGCAGGTTTGGCTGGCCCCGGAGAAGAGTTACGTGGCCGGCTAGGAGGACGAACACTGGTCCTCTGTTCCCTGAAGCGCAACTGGGGCGCATGCAGGGTCATCTCTGCACGAGTTTGATAGTGAAGGGGATCAAAACGGGTCGTCACATGGTTCAGACGCACCATCACCATAATCCAAAGCTCCCGAGCGCGCTCCGCAGGTTACAGACCTGCTTGCCAGATAAGAGGGACCCCCGTTCATTGGTTGCGGACGACCTACGATCCAGACAACTCCCCGTTGTAACCCCGCTGTGCCCAGCACATGAAAGATGTGATCGCCAGGCAGGGGGTTTCCCAAACGGTCGGGGAACCGTCCGCTCCGACAGCAAGCATACGGAGGCGAAAGCCCGCTGTCAAATCCCGATGCGACGGCGGGACACTGCTTACTTTTTCGTGCAAAACCTGCTAAAGTCGCCTCTGGCGTTCGTCATTTACGAGAGCGATCTAGTCCCCAGGCAACTCTCGGGCGACACGCCCCTTCGACCCCCTTGATGGCCATATCGTGCAGCGCATAGCACCTGTCCATCGGGAACTTGCCGAAAGTCGAAGGCGGTCAGTACCACGCGGAGCCCAGTATGCTCGAGGAGACAATGTTGGTCCTGGACGGGACGGTCCGGGTGCACAGGGGACGAGCGCTACACGGTTGGGCCCCAGCATACTGTGATCATTCCCGCTGAGACACCCCACGCCTGGGGAAATGCCGGCCCAGATGTGGCCAGGCTGTTGTGGGCTTTCGGTGACCCTGCCCCATTGCTGGATTCGACATACCTTGAGGGCGCGCCCCCCGCCTCTACGACTCTTTCATCTAGACAGCCGGCATGAACTTCTGTGGAAAACCTCCTGTGAGACCCCCCCAGAGTCTGTGCCTCGTGTCCACCGTTTTTTTACACCCCGGCGGCATGCTGAGCCGTACACTGGATTGCCATGAGCCAAAAACGCTTGCATAAACTGTGTGCCGAAATGCCCTCTTAGAAGGAATTATCAGCCCCAGGGGAAAATCGACAGGGGTCTTGACACGGGTCATCAAGCGCTATACATTTATCCATGACAGGAGAAGAGGCGCCACCTCCTGTCGTGGCCGTAACCAAGAAGGAGACATGCGATGGATACGCCACCGGGCATAGCGGCGCGCCATCGGGCTATGACTTAGGTCGTTCTGCCCGATGGCGCAGGTAGGGTGTCGTATAACGCAGATGTCCTGACGCATGTTAGGACGTGCGCAGATTAGCATTGTGCAACATGCGTGAAAGTCCGTGGGCGGTGTTTGGGTTCCGTCCCTGAGCTTTTTTGGGTATTTAAGCCTGCCGAAATCTGACCGCCACAGTTGTCTCATATGTAGTGAACCCCCCCTACAAGAGATTCACCTCTCCGGGGTCCCGTCCGGAATCAAAGGCAAGGGGAGTCTCGTGCTCAGGCTACCCTAGAGCTATATCGAGCCAGTCCCTCCTTCTGGGAGTCATCGTGAACCAGAGTGGAGGGCTGCAAGCCCTGCCTTCCTGCAGGCACCCGAGCTAGTCTACCCCGAGCTAAGCAGCCATATGTGACGTCATCGGCCAAAATCGCCGACTTGACATATGACCACGACAGGATACGATGTGATGATCGAGCTGGCGCACAAGGCCTGTGATGTCTCCCCCGAGCAGCCATTACTCCCAAGCAGAGGGCAGCCATGCACACCATCAGTGTCTCACCGATCTTCTACTGAGAGCTACCGTAGAGGTGGGAACCCCATCTAGGCGGCGACACTTCATCGCCGCCTAGATGGGGTCGCTCAGGTGAGTTTCTTCCCGCTCAACGGCTTCGATGCAGTCTGCGTCGATCCCCGCGGCGAGTATCTCCCCCGCCAAGGACGGTGCCCTGTGTTGCAGCTCATCCAGGATGTCCACAAGACCTTTTAGAAACCCACGAGGGACCACTGTGAATTTTTCACCGAAGCGTGCTGCAGTTTTCTCGATCAACCGCTTCAGCATGTCATCGGGGAGACATTCGAGGGCATCCCACTCATGGGCAATCCCGTGCACTTCCCGTACTCTAAGCGCCACCTCATGCAACGTGACGCGATCAAATCCTGCGAGCGCCATGAGCGGTTGCCGGAAATCAGTCGTCCGGCTCCCGGCCCAGTCCGACTTCAAACGAGCATAAAGTGCCGGATACGAGGGCACGCCACGGAGCCTATCGTTGTAGAGGTCCTCAGTACCCGCCAACATAATGCCACAGTGTGCAAGCTCACGCTGCGTGGTTTTTTCCATTAGAATGCGGATATTCTCATAGGCCGCGTTCCGGATTTCAGGGCTGGAAATACTTTGAATCGACTCCGCTTCATCAAAGATGACGATGAGACCAGAGTAGCCGATATGCACGACAAGCGCCGTCATAGCCTGTAGAAAATTGAAGGCGTTATCGTTATCGACACGCCCACGGATATCCAATTCCTTGCGAACCTCATCAGGGATATTCGCGTCTCCCTTCAGCCAGCCGACTGACGCTGTAGCCATGGCCTCATTCCCTTGCCGTGAGGCCTCATAATAGCTGCGCACCGCGTTGGTAAAGGACCGATCATAGATCCGGAGCTTGGCAAGCTGTTCGCTGATGCGTTGCACGATGATCCTGGCCACCTCACCCCGCTGCGCGGGATGCAATGGATTCAACCCCATTGAGCGTTGGACGTCTTTTTCCAGGATGAAGAGCCATTCCTGTATGATGAATTCGAAGGCGGGTACTTCCCGAAAATGGACTGTGCGCATAGCCTCCATAATGCGATGATAGATGACGTCGAAGCGGTGTAGCGGTGCGTCACGCCCCAACTCAACGGCGGCAACGATGAAACCCCGGTGCCAGGCTTGCTCACGAACAAGGCTGCAGAAGAACGTCTTGCCCGCACTGTAGTGGCCGCTCAAGCATCTGACCCAGGCCCCGCCATTCTGACTAAGTTCTAGGTCAGCCCGCAGGTTTCTGACTTCATTTTCCCTGCCAACAGCAATGCGATCCAGGCCACGGGTTGGGACGAGGCCGCTTCTCAGCGCACGAACGATGTGTTGGCAGATGAATTGGTTCATATCCATGATCGTACTCCAGCCTTAGCAAGAGGCAAGATGTTTGCTCCGCGGTGCAGGGTTTTGCGGTCTCATCCTCTCTCCACTCGTGGGATACTTGGTTTCGGTACTGCATCGGATCGGAGCCGATAGCAATATCGGCCCTGAACATAACTCACGTCCACCCAAGGCAGCCCGAGAGTTCCGGTCTTCCGAACGATGTCTCCGATAATCGCCTTGATGAGCACACCTGTATAGCCCTTTTCGGCGAGCAGTTTCCCAAGCTCTGCTTCTTGAACCTCGGGCCGATCAGATAGTGCCTTCAGCACAATATCCTCGGTGGGTGAAAACTCGATCCCCGGTGGTGCAGACTTCCCGGCCAGAGCAGCGCCTGTCACAGGCTCTCCTATTGCAGCGCTGTCGCTCCTACGCCCCATCATACCTCCGGTGTAAATCTCCTCGACGATATCGAGGAGCTGCCCCACTTCCTGCACCGCCCACCGTAGCTGTCTAGCAGCTCGCAGCTGGAGGGCGATCGAAAGCACCAGTACTATAGTCAGGGCGATTATGATATAGGACGCTAGCCCCTGGTGGGTGGAGTGCGATATAGCACTAATCCAGGCTGTCCATCTCATTTGGGTTAGAACGAGCAGCTCTTTGACAAGTGATGCTAAAGAGGCTTCTGCCTCTGGCTCCTCCAGAGTGTTCTCTGGTGGAGATTCGACCAATACCTCGGGTGTGGCAGGCGCTGCGGGGACAGGTTTCGGAAGGTGCGACGGTTCAACCACCCCGGGTGTTTCACTCGAGCTCTGGCTCGGCTCCTGCTCGATGAGTACCAAAGGTTTGTAAATCCAGGCCTCGACTCCCTCCTCGCTTCTTACCTGAAGCCAACGCCCAGACTCCAGCAAAATCTTGACACGCGTCCCCTCTTTTGCAACAGCCAGAATCTCGCTGTTTATGGAAGGGGAAGCGCGTAGGTTAGAAATTAGAGTGACAATGCCCTGTCTCAATGATCCCGGCGAAGCCTCAGGTGGGTAAGTAGGGGCTGGGCTGGTCGTCTCTGCTACAGTTTGCCAGGGCAGGATCATAACTAGGAGGGCGATCATCAGCGCCCATGCCCAAACGCTAGCCGCTGCACATGCCTGTGAGGCTGTCTGCCTCAGTACAACGTAGAGCCTCTTCGGACCTCTAAACCCTACACTAGGCCGCATACCCATCAGCATCCCCTCACCACTTTGCGCCGATCCGATGATTTATCATCGAAGATGATATTACATGTTTTTAAATCATAAAATACTAAATCTATAATTTCTATTCCAAAATTTTCTACATCGTCGCGTTGATCCTGTATGACGCTGTCCTAGTTCCCTCGACCAGGAATGACGTCCCACGGTATCCCGCCTGCGAGATTGCGCCCACAGTATGGGAGCATGGACGACCAAACCGCCTCTGCTGCTTCGCGTGCTCCTAAATCCCTGTCAGGTTACGTGAGCTTGACTACACCAGGGACTGGAGAGAAAGGTGTTCTCGTAGCGGGGTAATTCTGTGATATACTGATATCTTGGGAGAAAGCGTCGAATGGAACAGAGCGCAAACATCCTGAAGGCATCTAAAGGGGAGGCGTATGCAAACGATCGAGGTGAGTGAAGAAGTCTACTCGTGGCTCGTTGAGCACAGGGATTACCTCGAGTCCGAGGGACAGCAGCACATCACCTTTGATGACGTGATCCGCGACCTCTATGAGAAATTTCACCAGGCGGTTCAGGAGCTGGATCGCGAGCGAACCCTCGGTGCATAACCCAGTATATAATCTTAAAGCGTCCCGCTCTGTCACTGGAGAGGATAGAGGCGGGCCCCATTTGCCGCAGGAGTTCCGGCACATGTGCGCTCAGTGATACTATCCAAAGGCGCCACTGGACCGGTGTGAGCGATTCCGTTGGTCTGGTGAAGGCTGATGTACAAGAGAATACAGCCCCCTCTAGTACATCACTTCCGTGATTTTCAAGGCTCAGAGTGCGACGCACCCTAAATATGCCCCTAATGGAGGGCGAGCCCGATTCGGGGAACCTAAGCGTCCTGATCTGTCTCTCTTCAGGGAACGGAAGAGTAGCTGATATAAGAGACGGAGGCTCTGCAGGCGCCCCTTTGAGACCGGATAAGGTTCGCCGTATGTTGGGGTTGGGGTTCCCGTTTACTGGAAGCGTCTCTGCAGAGTATGAACGAGATGGTGTGCAAATCCAACGCGGACTCTTGGCAATCGTTTGCTGATTGGTAGACGCACGGGACTCAAAAATCCGTGCGAAGGAGGTTCGGTCAACCCACATCTGGCAGTCGAATGCCGTACCTCCCAAGGCAAGTGATAGCTCTAAATCGCTCTTTGCTTCTCTTGCCAAAGTCGATCTAGACTTTTTCTCCGACCTGCCGACGGTGTCCATTGCTGTACACCATGGCAAATGACTCCCACTGGCGGTTGCATTTGCCTCAGATCTCGCAATCCCCTCCCAGGACTGGCTCAACCTCTCAGAGAGTCCTCGAAAGAACAGGCCCTACACACATGGGTGCCGGTCGCCGCGCAGGCGGCTCGCCTCACCGCTGATGATCCACTCCTGGCTATTCGGTCCTCCCTCTGGTCATGGCAAGGAGTCCTACAATGCCACCTCTCCTGTCTATATATGCACCTCCCCCTACCTTACCATGATGCGGTACTTACCATGACCGTGGGCTGGTGAAAATCAGCCATCTGTCGGCTAGATTGGCAGTGGTGGCGTTGACCTCCGCCACCGGGATACACAACAGCACCGTGGAGAGTACTGTGGATTCCTTAAACCACGAGCTCCTGGTGTAGCGATCTGGTGTAGCGATTGAGAAATTGATTGTTCTGAACAACGTCCCCCGCCTGATGGTTCGGGCCGGACAGGAGGTCGGGTGCAGGACATCTGCGGCCTTGAGCGTTGGCGGCCTCTCCCCGCATGGCTGCTTGATTCCCAGCGCAGCTGAGATGCCTCCGTACGCGGCCGAATGGCCGCCCATCAGCACATTGAGCGCCATGGCGGCGAGCGTCAGCACTGTCTTTGACCATCAGGATCATAGCAGTGTATAGTATGGCGTCGCATGCCTTATACCCATGCGACTCGACCGTATGAGGCGGCGTTACCCAAGGGTTCGCATCGTTCCGGAATTGTCGGCCGTATCAGCCCTGGAGTGCGTGATGCCTATGATGAGTGACATGGCGAAGCTGACAGCTGCGAAGGAGAGAGTATGGTAGAAGCACGGTCTTCCGTATACGACCATTTTCCCCAACTCGGGCGACTACGCGACGATGTGTTGTTCGGTGACGTGTGGGAACAACCGGAGTTATCCAAACGAGATCGCAGTCTGATCACTGTCGCGACCTTAACAGCACTTTACCGGACAGATGAGTTGCGGGGGCATATCCGGCGGGCATTGCAAAACGGTGTGACCAAAGACGAAATTCGCGGGCTTGTGACGCATCTGGCGTTCTATGCTGGATGGCCGACAGCCGTGAACGCGGCTCGGGTGGCACTGGAGGTGTTTGAGGAACGCTGACCAGGATCAGGAACAGATGGTCGCGAGGCAATTCAATAACATGTGCGGCCCTGTGCAGAGCGGCTCTCGTCAAGGACCTCGCAATCTTGGCGAGCCCCGCTCTGTCGAGGTTCATGGGCGCGCGGAAGACTAGGACACCTCTGAGCCCACAGGGGCGCCGGACTCCCGACGGGCATAACTGATGGTCAGCACCTCCCAGTTGTGTCCATCGTCGTCGGTCCAGTAGAAGTTACGCCCGCCCATACGTGTGTTGAGCGTCATATCGTCGGGACCGCGCGGTGAGCTGCGGTACTTGATGCCGGCTGCCTGTACGCGAGCGAGGATCTGGTCGAATTCCCCATCGCTGACGTGAAAGCAGTAGTGATGACTGGCGAACTGCTCACGCTTGTCGAAGTCCAGGGTGAGAGTCTCGTTTACGTAGACCGGTGTAAAGTGGCCCCGCGCTTCCTCCCATGGGGTGCCTAACAGGGTCGCGAGGGACCGGGCCGACGCAACGGGGTCCTGCGAGGGCACGATGAGATGATCCAGTAGGATAGCCATTGGACGCCTCCTATGGCTGTTGCCAACGGGTATACCTCAGAAGTCTCCGCACATGTTCAATGTACTCCTATTATATCGCTGTTCTCCAGGAAGATAAACGCCCTTTTGTCCGTGCACCAGACGCTTCGCTAGCATCCGTGATCGCCTGCCTTAGGCCCACATGGTTCGTCATCTCCTGCACGGAGTGAGACGGATGGGCGCGCGGCTGCGGAGTGGAAAAGGCTTATTTCGGATCGTTGACACCTCGCACAGCCCCCGGTACACTCTCGCAGACAATCGTTCAGCGCGGCCCATGTGACTCGCACAGATGCGCCAGAGGTCAAAAAGAGGGGAGAGACACCATGAAAAGCCAGGTTTCAGCTATTGGCGTTGATTCTCGGCTCGAGCATGGAGGCGACCATGGGTGACAAGCCCCATACTCAAGCGATTCATGACTACTGGGGCCGAGACGGTCTCGGGCAGGCGATCCTCGCTGTACTTACCGCATCGGGCAGGAACCTCAATGCCCTGACGATCGACGATCTCGCGCCATTGGATCAGTTTCACGGCGGCGGCAAAGCAGCGACCGTGCGACTCGCCCGCCTCGCCGGATTGCAGCCTGGGATGCAGGTGCTGGACGTGGGCGGCGGTCTGGGCGGGCCAGCACGGACGCTGGTAACCGAGTTCGGCTGTCACGTCATTGTGGTCGATCTGACGGAGTCATATGTGCGAGCAGCGCAGGTCCTCACCGCACGGCTGGGGCTCGACGACCGCGTGACGCACCACGTCGGCAATGCCCTGGAGCTGCCATTCGAGAATGGCGTATTTGATGTGGTGTGGACCCAGAACAGCGGTATGAATATCGCTGCCAAAGACCGGCTATATGCGGGCTTTCAACGTGTACTGCGCCCCGGAGGATTGTTGGCGCTCCAAGAACCCATGGCTGGGCCGGTGCAGCCACCCATCTTCCCTGTCATGTGGGCGCGTGACCCAGCGACCAGCTTCCTGCGCATGCCCACGGAAATGCGTGCATTGATTGAGGCTGCCGGCTTCCAGGCGCGTGCCTGGGAGGATGTGACGCTCGAGATAGCTGGATCTGGGTCCGACGCCGCAGTCCCGACCGACACCATCCAATCGCTGGTGATGGGCGACGCTCTGAGCACTATCACCCGCACTGGTCGCCGCAATCGCGACGAGGGCCGCATCGTGATGGTGCAAGCAGTGTTTGATCGATCATAGCCAATGCTTCGACACCGAGCGTACCCCTGCCTTGGCCCTTGATGGGGGCAAGTACGACGCTGGTGGAGTGTACCGCCCCGCTTGGAAAGGTAGCTGAGGGTGGAGCCGCCCGCCCGCTGCCAGGCTAGAGGCTGGCTTCTTCTCTTGCCGATAGGGCACTCCAAATGGTAAGCTAGGCCCCTAACCATGTAGGATCAGGCACCCCGGCCGATCAGGCAATCAGTGGGAGGCATATGATGGGCGAAATGGTTCTGGAAAGAGTGGGCCTCTTGGTCGACGGCATGAGACGTCTCCTCTTATCCAGACCAGCATTTCCGCATCGCCCCTTGGTCAAGCTGGCATGATATGGAGTATCGGCGTATGAATGTGATGCGGCCCCCTGAGGAGCAATTTCCAGCCCAAGATCAAGATTTACACCAGCGATTACCGGTCGAAGAGATCGTCGAGCAAGTGAACGCGATTCTTCGAGCGCACGGACTCGAGGCTCAACTCACCAGCTTTAGCGTCATGCACAGGCGCTTCGCCGACTGTACCTGCCCAGAGCCTTCGGCGGTGGTAAGTTTGCAGGGGTTTGGACGCGCCATGTCGCGCGTTGAGGTCGAATGCTACGATCCCTGTGTGAAGCTCGGGTGCTCCTCGCAAGAGCCAATGCATCGGTGAGGGGAAGCGATGGAGGAAACATTCGTCGAGGTGCGCGAGCGGGTGTTACGCCGCGTGGCAGCGGAGGTGGAGACGCAACTGATCCAGGCGCGTACAGCAATCGAGGAAGCCTTCTTCTGTGGGGAATTGCGCGGTATTGCAGATACGTGGGAACTGGAGGCCGTGGACGATTTTTCGCTGTTGCTTGAAGACCTGGGCCACATCGAGCTCTGCCGCCCAGACCTCGACAGCGACTTGACGTTTGTCGATCCACGCCTTCGCATCCCCGATGCGCTGCCCGAGCGCACCGCCTATTATCAGGGACGTCGCAAGATTCTCGACCGCGTACATCGGGAGATCTCCGCGCGCTTGGCCACTTAGCGCTGGTCAAACTCGCATCACGGAGATGCCGGTCGCATCGAGCCGTTCTTCTCCATTCCCACGGGGAGGGCGATATCTCTGATGTCCCTTTCCCTCCGGGAGAGGGTGAGGGAAGCAGAGAGTAACTCACACCATTCGGGAGATGATCCATGCAGAAAGAGGCCTTTTGCGCTCCAACGGTATACAACCCGGTGCGGTATGTCCAGGGGATCAAGACCACTGGTGGCACGATCGTGTGGATCTCCGGGCAAGTGTCGCAGGACAAAGATGGCCAGGTGGTACACAAGGGCGATTTCGCCGGACAAGCGCGCCAGGCCCTCACTAATCTCCAGGCTATGGTCGAGGCCGCCGGCGGGACCATTCAGGATATCGTCAAGGTTAACACCTATCTGACCGACCTGCGCTATCGCGAGGAGTTGGCCCGCATTCGTGCCGAATTTTTCCCGGACGGCAAGCTGCCGGTCTCGACCCTGCTCGGCGTCGCCGGCCTCGCCGATCCCGACATGCTGGTAGAAATCGAAGCGGTCGCGGTGCTGCCGGAGACATAACCGGGCCGAATGTGGAGAGTTCGATCATCTTGCAGCTGACCGGTGCAGGCGTTGCGCCATGGGTACGTTCGCTAAGACGAGAATGAGTTGCAGGGACGGGAAGGAGCAGCAGCGATGTTTTTATTTCGAGTGCTGGTCGCCTGGTTGCTTTCAGCAGCCGCGTTTTTAGGGGTATCGAAGGTTCTACCAGGCTTTCGCATCGGGAGTTTTGGTACTGCCCTCGTGGTAGCGGCGGTTTACAGCATCTTCTATGTCGTCCTACATTTCATCCTGTTCCAAATTCTCTGGATCCTGACGATCCCCTTAGTCATCCTAACGCTTGGGATCATCTTCTTCGTGGTCAATGCGATAATCCTGTGGTTTACCAACAAGGTCGTCGAAGACTTCAGCATCGATACCACCGCGACCTTGCTCATGGCCGCAGTATTGTTGACGATTGCTAACTGGATGATTCGCTTCGTGCTATTTTAGTGTGAACACAGCCGCCCTCTTCCCCCCACCCTCTTCCAACCTAATCATCCACGCGAGCGCGCTCAATGATGGTGGTCACCTTGGCAAACTCGTGCCGCACGTAGAATTCCCAATTGGCCAGGATACGCGTGGCGATCTCGCTCCCGGTCAAGCGCTGGTGGTTTTCGATGAGGCGGCGTAGGTGCGGCTCGTCCTCGGTCGACAGCCGTTCGACCTTGACGGATTCCGTGTTCAGACGGCCATCGCGATAGGCTTTGAAACCATTGAAGAGATACAACACCCCACTGCGAAAGCCTCCAGCACAGTTCCAGCCGATGTCCTCCACATCCTCAGCCAGGATGACGACGGTGCCGCGCGTCATGTATTCACACGCATCATCACCGACCCCCTCGACCACCGCCGTAGCGCCACTATTGCGCACCATGAAACGCAAGGCGGCCTTGCCACGGACGTACATTTCACCGCCAGTCGCGCCATAGCCCGAAGACATCCCCACAACCGCAGCCTTGTTCGCCGGGCAGGCCAGGTCAGCGGGCGGTCGGACGACGATCAACCCACCGTCCGCCATCGAGTCACCCACCGCATCGTTGGCAAACCCCTCCAGGAAAATCTGCATGCCACTGTGAATGCCAAAGCCGAGACCATTGCCGGCATGCCCCTTGAGGTGAATCTTGATCGGGAAACGCTGGCCCTCGCGCTCTTTGCGCAGCCCCAACTCACCCGCCAGGGTGGCACCGAAGGCACGATCGGTGTTGCAAATCTCGTAGGATACCTCCACCGGTCGAGGCGTGTGGGGGTCGAGCGCTGGAGCAGCATCCTGTAGCAGACGCTGGTTCAGGGGACTGACGGGGAAATCGCGATAGGTCAATTCGCCCACCGGCAGCGGCTTGTGCAACAGATCGTCGAAGTGAATCCGTCCCATCGTGTGCGGGAGATCCTGGCGCTCGTGCAGCAAATCAGTACGCCCGATGATCTCACGGACGCTGCGATAGCCCATGGCAGCCAGATGCTCGCGGATTTCGTGGGCGAAGAATAACAGAAACTTCAGCCCATAGATCGGCTTCCCCTGATACTTCGCAATCAGGTCCTTACGCTGCGTGGCGACGCCGACCGTACAACCCCCGAGATGGCAGACACGCTGCTGCACGCAGCCGATCGTCTCCATGAAAATCGTCCCCAGCCCGACGGCATCGGCGCCAAGGAGGAACATCTTGACGGCATGCAGCCCCGTCTGAATGCCGCCATCCCCCACCAGTTTCGCCTGTGCGCGCAGGCCGCTCTCGGCCAGCACCTGATGCGACAGTTGCACGCCATACTCCACGGGAAGGCCACCATACTTGATGGTATCGAGTGGCGAGGCCCCGGTGCCACCGCTATGGCCGGCCATCCAGACGATATCGGCCCCGGCCTTGGCAATTCCCGCGGCGACCATAGCCGCACCCGAGACCGAGACGATCTTCACGGCGATACGAGCGACCGGATTGAGTTGACGCAACTTGTAGATGACAGCATTGAGGTCCTCGATGCTATAGATATCTTCATTGTTAAAGGGGGATTGCAACTCCGTCCCGACGTCGACATGGCGTACCTCGGCGATGATGGGCACCACCTTACGACCGGGGAGAAGGCCCCCCATGCCGGGTTTTGCCCCCTGTGCAACCTTGATCTGAATCACTCGGCATTGGCGCAGGTACCCCGGCGTCACGCCGAAACGTCCGGAGGCAAATTGGTGGCTTTGAGGATTGGCATACTCACCGCTGGCCAGCAACTTCATGCGATAGAGGGGAATCCCCCCTTCACCGGTGCCGATCGTACTGCCCACCAGGTTGTAGGCGATGGCCATATCACGATGCGCGGGATCACTGATCGAGCCGAACGACATGTCGCCGCCGAGCACGCGTCCTTTGCCGTCGAGGTCCATAAGGATCTTCCATTCCGGCTCGACTTCGTCCAGGGGGATCGGCGATCGATCGGACACGATCTGGAACGTATCTCCGACGGTGATGGGCAGACGATGGCGAATCACGTCCGTCCAGGCCCGATATTGGTCATAGCCACCGACAACCTCCAGGAAGCTTTCGATGAACTCACGCGGTGGCGTGCGCTGCGCCAGGAGTTTCATATAGCGTTCTTCTTCGAGCGGCGTCACCGCCAGGACCTTGCGCATCAGCGGCACAAAGACCTCAGGGCTGTTGGCATGGCGCTCTTTGCCGCGCCGATAGCGTACAAAGCCGTGTTCCGTGAGCTCGGGCGTATCGGTAGGGTCCCAGGCCTCATGATGGATGATGAGAATGTCGGTGAGTAAGTCCTCCAATGATACTCCCCGCCCGAAGCAGGTCATGTCGGGGAAAAACTCATCCATCACCTCTTTGTCGAGGCCAATCATATCGAATAATTGCGCCGCATTGTAGGATGAGGCGACACAGATTCCGAGCGTCGCCATGATACGTTTCAGGCCATGGACAAGTGTTTGACGGAAGTGCTCGCCCTCGGGATCGCTCTTGAGATCATCCGATTCTTCGCACAGACGTTGAACCCACTCCAGTGCCAGCCAGGGATGCACCGCATCGGCACCACAGCCGATCAAACACGCGATGTCATGTTCAAGGCGTGCCATGCCCGTATCGGCCACGAGGCCGACCTGTGGTCGCAAGCCCAACCGGTTGAGGGTCTGGTGCACGCCGCTGACGGCCAGCAACATGTCGAGTCTCGCCTCTTCGGCGTCCAGGCCGCGATCGGTGAGGATGACGACCCGACAACCCTTTTCGACCGCCTCAGCGGCCTCTCGGTCCAGCTCTTCCAGTCGCCAGCGTGCCCCGGCCGGCCCCTCATCCGCCGGATAGGTGACCGACAGGGTCGCCACGCGCTCTTGATTGCATAGCCAGGCAAAGCGGGGACCACTGAGAATGGGGTCCTCCAGCTCGATGACTTTGGCGTCGTGCTCCCAGAGAATCGACTCAGGGGCGAAAAAGCCGTAGAGTTTGCCGAGGGTGACCCGCGTCGAGAACACATAGGCCTCGTTGTGCGGATCGACGGATGGATTGGTCACCTGGGCGTGTCGGCGTCGGGCGTAGCGCGTCAGGGTCCGTGGTCGCTCGATCACCAACGGCGCGATCGGCGTATCGTCCCCCATCGAGAAGGTGGCTTCTTTACCGGTGCGCAGCATGGGGAGAATGAAATACTCGCGCTCGTCGCTATTGGCGCCGAAGGCGATCAACAGCCGGGTAAAGCGATCGGGATCGATCGCTAAACGGGCGTACGGATCGGTCCCGGAGGGGATGATGCGCTGCTCGGCAATCGCCACCCACTTGCGACGACCTCCCAGCTCGCTCTTCAGCTCATTGTCCGGATAGATGCGACCTTCGTCCAGGTCAAGCGCGACAATCTCTCCTGGCCCGAGCTGAATCGAATTGGTGATCTCGGCAGCCGGGATCTCTAACGCGCCGATCTCGGAGGACAGGTGGAACAGGCCATCTTTGGTCTCCACATACCGCAGCGGCCGATAGCCGTTACGATCGCCGTGGGCGATCGCGTAGCGTCCATCGAGGTAGATCAAACCGGCGGGCCCATCCCACGGCTCGCGCATGGCATGTTGCAAACGGTACCAGGCGCGCAGACCGTCCGCCATGCCAAGACGGCTCTCCCAGGCCTCAGGGATAAGACCGAGGAGCGCTGAGACGGGGTCGACTCCGCAGTGAATCACCGCCTCCAGCACATTGTTGAGTTGGTAGCTATCGCTGCCATTGGTCAGGAGATCGGCGAAGATCCGCGCCCGCCGGCCGCGCAGCCCAGCCAGGCGCGCCCGCGTCCAGTTGCGGTTGCCGGAAAGGGTATTGATCTCACCGTTATGGCCGAGCATCGAGAACGGTTGGGCATTGGACCAGAACCATGGCGTGTTGGTGGCATAACGCTGGTGATACATCACCGCTGCCACCTGGAAGTCAGGATGGCCGAGGTCGGCCTGATAAAACTCGCCGATCTGGCTGGCGCGGAACATCCCCTTGTAGACCAACGTAAAGGGAGACATCGAGCACACATGGAACTCACTGATGCCAGCGCGCTTGACCTCTTGATCAATCTGACGGCGGACGCGATACAAAATAAGGGCGAAGCGATCAGGATGCGAGCGCCGGGCCGTCGGTCGGCCACGATCGGGGTTCTCGATCAGCACTTGCTGCATGTGGGGCAGTGTCTCGCGCGCCATGTCGCCGAGGATATCTTCGCGGCAGAGGACGTCGCGCCAACCGAGAATGGTCAAATTAAAATCGTCGCAGGCACGCTCGACGATGCGCCGGGCGATGTCCGCCCGCTCCGGGTCCTGACTGTTGAACACCTGGGCGACACCCCAGGGGCAGGGATCGCCATAGGGAATACGCTGGTCGAAGGCCTGGGCCAGGAAGGCTTGCAGGGCACCGTGGCGATTGTACAAGAACATCATGCCGGCGCCATCGCTGGTACCAGGGTCATCGGCACTCCTGTGAGTTTCCGCCCCGCGATGGGTCAGGCACCCGTGAGCCGTGATGGCATTTTCGAGGATTCGCCGGTTCGGTTCGCCATCGAGACGGGCCAGAACACCGATACCGCAAGCCGCCTTTTGCCAGGCATCAACGGCGATACGGTGGGTCTCGTAGAAATGTCGCGGCATCGCGAGGTCATGCATCAAACTCGGGGCGTCAACGTCATAGCGCGACAGCACAGTGCCTACTCCTTCGATACACCGTGCCAGCGTCTGCTGCCCTCACCGATGCACTATTACCGAGCAACTAGGCACTGGCGGCCAATTTTATCATCCGACGCGTGGTCCGCCACTGCTGGAATGGCGCGTCTTTTCTAGCTCCATAATGTGGCATGACTATATACACCGAAATCGGTAGCATGCCAACGATTTTTTGCGCCGTGCCAGAGGCCGACCATATGAGCGCCGCTGCGTGTTGTGACGAATGAAAGCGCAGTTCTGTGGACTGCCTCATCTGCCTTGGGGGCGGAAGTGTATGGTTGGTTCACCGAGGGGTTCGATACGGTCGACTTGCGGCAGGCCAGGGCACAAACCTTATGCACCAACGATGTCCACTTTGTCGTAGACTTCCGCCAGAGCGAGGTGACAGTCGATCGAGGGCAGGTGGACGGTGTCGGACAAGCTGTCTGCCTCCGCCAGCAACCAGCGGCTGTCCGCCTGTCGTACGTAGTGCTCAATATGGGGTTTCGTCTGGGTAATCAAGACATATTCCATCAGGGAATCCAGCTTACGATAGTGGGCGAACTTGCCACCACGGTCGTAGGCTTCCGTAGACTCGGAGAGCACTTCGACGATCAGCGTGGGGTTTAGCAAGGTATCTTGCTGGTTGTCTTCGAACCGGGCTTCGCCGCAGACCACGGTAACATCGGGGTAAGTGTATAGACCTGAGGGACTGATCTTGACGCGCATATCGCTGGGGTAGGTGGTGCAGGGACGCCCCTTGAGTTGTAGGCTCACTTCTCGAAGCACATTCGTCACGATCAGATTGTGCCATCGGCTGGCGCCGGCCATAGCGAAGATTTCGCCGGCATAATACTCACTCTTACACTGCGCCTGACGCTCCAGGGCTAGATATTCCTCCGGGGTATAACGCTGTTGCGTTTGCGAAGCCATACGCTGCTCCTTAACATACGTCTGCCGCGTGGAAAACTCAGAGCAGTAAATATACCACAGACGTGCCACACGCCATGGTGCCGCTCAGATAGCCTCGCAGATGAGCGCCCCGGACCAGCGCTGAAAGACGTTGTCCGGTGCCGCAGGCGTCAGTGCCATCGTGGCTGGCACCCGCAGCCGGTGGGAACCCGCTCACGCCATGGGCTTGACATTCACGTTGTGGCGGAACAGATTCGTCGGATCATACTTGCTCTTCAAGGCTACCAGCCGTTCGTAGTTTGGTCCAAAGGCGTCCTTGATCCTGTCGGCACCCTCCTCGGCCTCGACTCCCATCTGGGTGATGTATGCCCCGCCACTCCCAAAGGGTTGCATGGCCTCCGCGAGCGCACGCGTCCAGCCAATATTCAGTCCATCCGCGGCCGGGTCGACCCAGCTCGACTGGCAGCCCCAGTCACACAGGGCATCGCGCTGGCTGAAGGCGGTTTCTCGCACACCGACACGGTTGGCGGCATTGCCTAATTGTTGGAAGAACACCAGGGTATGCGGTGAGGGAACGTTGGCGAAACGGTTGATCAGTGCATCGATGGCGTCGTCGCTGATGCTGCGCATGAAGCTCGATTTGAAATAGTAGCGCCGCCCACGCACCGCCGCGGCATCGAGCTGCGTTTGCACCTCGCGGTAGGCCATCGGACGAATCTGGTCGGCGACCGGTGGGCCGAATTCTCGAAGGGGTCGCAGGACTCTTTCGCCAGCGTCGAGGCTGCCATTGTAACAGACGGCAATGACCGCCATCAGGTCGCCATCAGGCGAGGTGAGCAACCCGCCCATGGTGTTCACTTCGTCGGGAATGGCCTTGGCGAAGTCGCGATAGTAGGCGAGCGCCTCTTTGGCTCTCGTAAAGGGATGGAGCACCATGCCCGCCAATAGCGGCCCGACAGGATGGAGTTGATACTCGAAAGAGGTGACGATGCCAAAATTCCCACCGCCGCCGCGCAGACCCCAGAAGAGGTCAGCGTGCTCGGTGGCACTGGCCACGAGCAATTTGCCGTCGGCGGTGACGACATCGGCAGAGAGCAGATTATCGCAGCTCAGACCACATTTCCCCGCCAACCAGCCAAGGCCACCGCCGAGGGTGAGACCGGCGATACCGGTATCGGAGACCGAGCCACCGGTAGTCGCCAGGCCGAAAGCCTGTGTTTCATGATCGAGCTCTCCCCAGGTCACCCCGCCTTCAGCGCGCGCTGTGCGTCGTTTCGGGTCGACCCTGATGCTCCGCATGCACGCCAGGTCGATCATTAGCCCCCCGTCGCAGACCGCGTTGCCGGGGATGTTATGGCCGCCACCACGCACTGATACCAGGAGCTGATGGGTGCGGGCGAAATCAACTGCGCTGATGACATCGGCGACCCCGGTGCAACGGGCGATGAGGCCGGGGCGTTTATCGATCATGCCGTTCCAGACTTTGCGGGCTTCGTCGTATGCAGCGTCGCCGACACGAAGCAACTCGCCGCGCAGGCTGGTTTTTAAGGTTTCGACCGTGGTGCCTTTGATGACCGTTTGCGAGCCTGCGGTCGTGATCAGAGGCAGGTCTACCATGATGATCCCTCCCTTTCACGATGGCCTGATAGATGTCCACACTTGGTCGACAGACAGCCGCGAAGCTACCCCTCGCTCCCCGGCGCCCGCCGCGTATGCCACGGCGTAGCCTGCTCATAGGCATGGGCCACCTGAAGCAGCGTCGCTTCGGCAAAGGGACGCGCCCCAAGCTGCAAACCGATCGGCAAATGATCGCTGGTGAAGCCTCCGGGGATGGAAATTGCCGGCAACGCTGCCAAGGAGAAACAACCCGTATAGGCGCGCCGGAAAAAAAATCGTGAGCGCACGTCCTCAGCGCCGCTGAATGGAGCCGTCAAGGCGCTGTGCTTGGGCGGCGGAAGTGGCATGGTCGCGGAGGCCAGAATATCGACCTGCTGCAGTGCCTGCATGCATTGCTGTCGTAGGAGGACACGGGCTTTCATAGCCCGGTTGTACACCTTGGCGGGCACCAGAGCTGCCGCCTGCAGCCGGGTGCGCGACGCCTGGTCCAGTTCCGCCGCTCGATGCCGCAAGATTTCGTCTCGAGCGCCGGCCCCCTCGGTATCGGCCACTCCCACAAAGATCGCACCGGACAGCGCCACGAGCGGGATGGAGATCTCCTGGACTTCTGCTCCAAGCTGGCGAAAAACGCCCAGCGCATCGGAGACGGCTTGCCTGACCTCGGGGTGCATATCGTCGTGCTCCTGCAGCTCGCGGATGAGGCCGATGCGCAAGCCCCGAATGCTCTGACCCAGTAACGCGGTGTAATCGGGGACGGCCTTATGGCTGGTAGTAGGGTCCTGTGCGTCGTAGCCGGCGATGGCACCCAACACAATGGCACAATCGCGGACTGTTTTTGTCATCGGCGAGGCAGCGTCGGTGAACCAGCACATGGGGGTCATGCCGTAGCGGCTGACCCGGGTAAACGTGGGACGCAACCCAACCGCACTGCAGCAGGATGCCGGCCCACGCCCCGAGCCGCCGGTGTCCTCACCCACTGAGGCCGCACACAGATGTGCCGCCAATGCCACTCCCGAGCCGCTGCTCGATTCCCCTGGCGTGCGCTCCAGATCCCACGGGTTGCGGGGAATGCCATATGGTGGTTGCTGCGTGCCTCCCATAGCCAGCTCACTGAGGTTGAGTTTTCCGAGCACAATGGCCCCGGCTTCCTTGAGGCGGGTGACGATCGTCGCATCCTCGGACGGTACGAAATCCCGGTACACCCGGGAGCCGTTGGTCGTCAGGATGCCTTTCGTCCAGAATTGATCCTTCACCGCCATCGGTACGCCGAACAGCGGGGGAAGCGCACCGTCGCGTCGCAATGCCTGTTCCGCCTGGCGGGCTGCCGCCAAGGCGTCGTCTCGCAACACCGTGATGTAGGCGTGCAAGTGTCCATCCAAGCGCTCGATGCGAGCCAGATACGCCTGCACCACGTCTACGGGCGACACTTGCTTGGTGGCGATGGCTGCAGCGGTCTCAGCGGCCGAAAGGAAGGCGAGATCGTCGCGGGCCATGCTATTCCTCCTCTGGAAAGAGGGTTACCGGTTGGATGTCTGCGAGGTCGAGCGACGTCAGGCGTGCCAACTCCTGGAGCAAACCGTCGAATCGGTCGGCAACCTCAGCGATCTCGGATTCCATAATGGGAATGCCCACCAACTGGGCAAGTTCGCGAACACGATCTACCTTGGATAGAGCCATGGCTTTCTCTCTCAGCACGTATTCTGCCCAGAACCGACAATCTCACGATACGAAGGGTGTGAAGTCGAGCCCCGGAAACGGTCAAACGGCTCAAGAAGCGGGTGCGGGAGATCACCCGGCACACAACGTGGTAGGCAACCCATGGCAGGTCTATGTCCGAGGCCGTACACCTCTCCTGCTGCCTCACAAGGTGGTCACCGCCAGGGCGACGCGCATGGCGCTGGACAATGTGGTTCAGTGGGTGCAGCAAGACCATCTGGATAATGCGCAGGCCCATCAGCTAGTGCAGTAAATCGAGCCATAGGTCGCGCCGCCACCAGTGCAAATCTGGATGATAGAGACCCCAGAAACGCAGGTGGTTTACGGACTGTGGTGCCAGCGGACCCAAAATTCACCTATGTGGTCCAGCCCTGTCCTACATGTTCTAGCGGTCCTGACGGGACCGTGGGTTGAAGCTTCAAGATCCTCCTGCCAGTCCGAAATATCTGGCGATCGCCAAGATCACCACCACTCCCCCTACCGCTGCCAATAGGTCCCAGCTCATACGTCCTCCTAAACAGCAAGCTCCATCAGATCACGCGCCAGGATGAAATCGTCGTGTAGTCCCTCCAATCCCGTCAGGATCTCGCGTGCGTTGGTGTAGCGAGCGCTGATATGCGTGAGCACCAGACGCTTGACTCCCGCCTCCTTGGCGAGCACTGCCGCTTGTCGTGATGTCGAATGGCCCTTCTCTGTGGCCTCTTGTTCCGCGCCCGGGGCCAGGGTGCTGTCATAGAGCAACAAATCAGCATCGCGAGCCAACAGAGCCGCCTCGGGACAGGGGCGCGTGTCCAGGCAATAGCCAATGCGGCGGCCGCGTTTCGGTGGACCGAGCACCTCATGGGAATAAATGGTGCGACCATCGGCCAGTGTCACCTGCTGCCCCCTCTGCAGGCGCCCATAAATCGGACCTGTGGGGATGCCCAGGGCCTCGGCCCGCGCCACATCGAAGGTGCCCGGTTTGTCACGCTCTTGCCAGGCATAGCCGTGGGTCGGGATGCGGTGATTGAGCGGCTGACATTCGATCGTGTAGGTCTCGGTCTGGCAAATGGTCCCTGGATGGGCCTCATGGAAGATGATCGGGTAGCTGAAGCCAGTGCTCAGCAGCCGAGCCGAGGTCGTCACATAGTCTGCCAGCGCCGCCGGGCCATACAACTCGATGGGGCGTTCGCGTCCGGACAGTTCCATCGTCATCAGTAGTCCCATAATCCCGATGACATGGTCGCCGTGCATATGGGTAATGAAAATCCGGCTCAGCCGTCCATGGCGCAGGCCGGCCTTCCGCAGCTGCAGCTGTGTGCCTTCGCCGCAATCGAAGAGGAGCGTTTCCCCTTCGTACAGGACCACCGTTCCCGATGTGCGGCGCTCTGGCGTGGGCAGGGCTGCTCCAGTACCAAGTAAAATGACTTGCAACGGAATGGCCACCATCTCACCTCTTCTACCAGTATAGGATACATGGCATTATACGGAAGGGTGGCCCCATCAGCAAGGACAGCGCCCCATTGCCCTAAATCTATCCCACAAGGGGGCGGTGTGCTCGCCATCGCCTCCTGCTCAACGAAGGGTAGAGGAATGGCGGACAGTCAGGGACCCGACGCTTGACAGGAAGGTTCGGGTAAGTATAGAGTACATCGGCAAATTTGGCGAATGTCTCGTCGGCTGTACCACTCAAAGGGAGGAGGGTTGTCGATGCTGCCGCGTAGACTCTGGACCGTGGGCGCTTGTGCACACGTCTGATGGCACGCTGCTTCCATAGGGGAGCAGGTACACGGGCTGTACCTGACACAGGAGGGCCGGGAAGGGAAGGGCGCAGCGGAACAGACAGCGGTGAGGGGTGCCTCGGGTTGGCCCAGGTTGGGTCGACTCTGGTGTGGATGAACCATCGTCACACGCCAACTATCCTGACCTTGTCCTCCATCTAGCCTCCGTCCTCATTACCTTCACGGGATTTCCCCATCACTTTTTCTCATGCCTGACAAGAGGCCGCAGGAGTCTGCCTGCCAGTCCCATGTTTAATTGCTGGCAGCGCTCTGACGGCCTGATGGCTCGTGCCTCATCGTCGTCGAACCGGGCCGTGGCGAGTGCTTGCGGTGGGCTCGACGAATGCACTGGATGAAGAGCCCAAGGTACCCCAGGGCATTCCATCACCCAGAACCGTCATGCGGGAGGAACTGTATGAGCTTCATGATGAACAGAAGGTGTGTTGCCGGACTGTTAGGTGCCATGCTCCTGGTCGGGGCGGTGTCGCTGATCCTGGCTGGCGAGTCGAGCTCGACGAAAACCACTCAGGGTGATGCAGCTGCACGCCAGGCGACCTTTGAGGTGCGCCACGAACTCAAAGTCATGGTCCCGGAAGGCGCTCAGCGCGTCCGTGTCTGGTTCGTCTTACCACAGGAAGACCCTATTCCAGGCGATGGGACCGCGTCGGCCCAGCGTGTCAGCGATTTGCAGATCGACGCACCATATCCGTATCGCGTCGAGCGCGATTCTGAGGGCAGCAAAGTTCTCTATCTTGAGGCCACCAACCCAAAAGATAAAGAGCTGAAGATCGTCGAGACCTTCGTCGTGACGCGTAATGAAGTGCGCACGAGTGTCGATTCGAGTAAGGCCAAACCGCTGACGGATGCCGACCGCGCCAAGCTCGCACCATATCTCGCCGCCAACAAGCATGTCGAGATCGACGATGAGATTCGCAAGCTGGCCCATGAGATCATCGGCGATGAGACCAATCCTGTCCTGGCGGCCCGCAAACTCTACGACTGGACATTACTCAACGTCGATTACTGGGTGAAAGACCCCAAGAACAAAAAAGCCTCGCCGGTCGGCAGCACCACCTACTGCCTGACCTTCCGCACCGGTAACTGCACCGATTTCGAATCGCTGTGGACCTCGCTGGCACGGGCCTCGGGCATTCCCACCCGCATCGTCTACGGTTCATTCTTCAAGCCCGATCTTAATGGTGTTGATGGCGACCAGAGCTACCACTGCTGGGCAATCTTCTATGCCCCGGGGCTGGGATGGATTCCCCACGACGTGGCAGTCGCCGACATGTATGTCGGGGACATGGTGGCAACGCCTGACAACGAAACGCTGATGCGTCGTACCACTGCGGATGGGATGTTCGGAGTCGATCCAGCCAAGGTGGACTACTACTTCGGGAATTTGGATGAACGCCGCATCGTGTGGTCGATCGGACGCGACCTGATCTTGAGCCCAAAGCAGGATGGGGATCCAGTCAATGCCATGGCCAAAGCCTACGTGGAGATCGATGGCAAATTGCACCCCGAAGGAGCCAACGGCTGGGTTCGGAAGCTGACATACCGCGAGCGCAAAGCAAGCTAGCAGCCTACCCGACCCGGCACAACCATCCCTCCGGCGTGCTACCAGCTCATCGGTGCATGCAGGGGGGTGCCAGCTGACGCCCTCCCCGCCTGCTCTCCGAGCCCTGGCCTGAGCGTCCGTGCCCCGCTCATACGTGCATCTAAGCTCCTCTCGGTAGCCCCATCACGAGCTTGGAGTTGGACGTCGAATTCCATGTTGGCGTGTAGGAAAGGAGATATTACGGACCTGAGAGCGGGCGTGACCATAGTACTTTGGGCATTATAGCCATTTTAACATGCTTGGACTATAATGGACCATTGCCGCGGTGGGCAAATAGCACAGCAGAGCATGCCTTTCCCATCTGTAACAGGACAGGCGTTGCCGTGAAAATGGCGGGCGATGTGTGCAGCCAGGCGACAGGAGGGTCGGAGATGCTCGTGCCTTTGGGTGATGTCGAGTCTGTAGAATTCGATCAGGTCTCAAGGAAGATCAGCCGCATCACCATCAAGCGCGGCTTCCTGTTCCACACCGAGGTAACGATTCCGGCCAGCATGATTAGCACGATCAGCGACCGTATTGCCCTCAACATCGACGCCGAAACCGTGAAAAGCCTCGCGCCCAGCAAGTAAGCACATCTGATGTGGCTACATGGGCTAGATTGGAGTCGAGCTATGGCGTTTTTGACTGCTCTCGCGGGTGTGCTTCGAGCGCGCTCACCGCTGCAAGCGACTGGTGCTGCGAGCCCATCCATGGAGACGACATCCGCGACTGTGCCGACCGCAGGGCGGGAAGACGGTCCGCCAGCGGCCTCGGCTGAGCTGGGGGACCATCCTTCCATGATGGAGGAAGAGCCGGAACCCAGCAAGCATGAAAAGAACTTGATGCTCCATCTGAGTAATGTCTCGCATGCCGTCAATCATTTCCAGAATCAGATGATGACCATGTTGTGGCCATTCATTATGGCCGAGCTGGGCATGAGCTACACTCAGGTGGGCGTCCTGTCGGCCATTACTGGCGCGATCAATAGCGTCTGCCAGGGTGCGTACGGATTCTTAACGCCGTTTTTCTCACGCTGTAAAATCCTCGGATTGGGCAACACGGGCATCGCGCTGGGGACCTTGATGAGTGGCCTGGCGGGCTCTTATCCTATGCTGATCGTAGCCCGGAGCGTCGCTGCCATCGGCTCCAGCGCCCAGCATCCGGTAGGCTACAGCATCCTCTCCAGCTACTTCCCGAAGAACCGCGGCACCGTGATCGCGATGAATACCAGTGTCTCGAATGTGGGCACGCTGGTTGCGACGCCCCTGGCGACTGCGTTGCTGCTGTTTATGAGTTGGCGGGCGATCTTCTTGGTGGTCACACTGGTCAGCCTCGTCATGGGGGTGGTCTATTTCTTCTTCCCAGATTATGGGGCCCCGAGTCGCGTGGGGTCTGGAAGGACTCGACTGTCCCAGGGTTTCAGGAGCTACCGGCGGGTGCTGAAGAACCGTAACATGGTGCTCATCGCCCTCGTGTTCATGGTCGGTGGAGCAGGCCGCGACGGTGGGGTAAACCAGATCTACTTCGCGCCGCACCTCGCCAACGATTTTGGCTTTTCGGCGCTGATGGTCGGCACCTTAATGACTGCTATTAGTATTGGCAGCATCGTCGGCCCCATCGTGTTCGGATGGCTTTCCGATAAGCTGAGCCGCACGCGCATGCTGCAGGCGTCTCTGGCGCTGTCCTGCATGGGCTCGCTCTGGGTCGCCCATCTTGGGCCGAGTGTAGTCGTGCTCTTTAGCAGCCTCCTGCTGTATAGTGCCTTCACCTCCTCACGCGGTCCCCAGACGCAGGCCATCATTGCCGATTCGACCACCGACGACGATCGAGACGCGGCCTTTAGCACGTATTTCCTGCTGGGCTTCCTGTCTCAGCCGTTCTGGGTGCTGGTTACAGGCTACCTCATGGACAAAGCAGGATTCTCGACCGCACTGACGGTGCTCAGTGCAACGTACATCGTGGGTATCGTGATTCTGTGTTTCGTGCGCGATGAGCGCCCATCGGAGAGAAAAGCCGCCGCCTGAATAGCCTCGTGTAGTCTGCGCTCCCGCAAGGTCGCGCGGCAAGAATGGAAGGGCGGCACGTGGCTGGTTCCGTGCAAGCCAAGGAATCGCGCTGGTTCCGCCCTGCCTCTAGTGCTTAGCGCCCGGTCCCGCCAATGGTTAGGGGAGCCGGCGCAGTTTCTCAAATACATCCGGCGGCAACGGTTCGCTCGCGGCAGCGTTGGCTTTGGCTTGCTCGGGGGTGCGAATGCCAGGAATGGTGACGTCAACGTTGGGATTCGAGACGCAGAAGCGGATGGCCACTTCAGCCAGCGGCCGGCCATAGTCGCTCACAATTTCGGAGATCCGCCTCACCCGAGCCACCATGGCGGGCAGTCGATCGGGGGCGAGAATGTTGCGCCGCCGATCACCCTCGACGAAGGTGGCATGCTCATCAAAGCGACCGGATAACAAGCCACGCTTCAACGGCACGCGCGAGATGACGCCCACGCCCGACGCTTTCGCCTTGGCGAAGACACCCTCGGCCTCCTGGTCGAGCAGGTTGTACTCCATCTGCATAACGGCCGGCTGGCCCAACTCGATGGCCAGCTCACACTCCTCCAGGGTATTGACCGAGACACCCCAATGTTTGATTTTGCCTTCTGCCTTGAATTTTTCGAGTAACTCAAAACTATCGCCGGCTTTGAGGTTTTGCACCGACGGGTTGTGCAACAGGTACACATCGATGGCGTCGACCCCGAGTCGCTGCAGGCTGCCTTCAAGGCAACCGCGGATGTAATCCGGGGTGAAATTCCGTGCCCCCGTGACCATATTGTTGCCGCCTTTGGTGCAGATGATGATCTGGTCGCGGTCTGGGCGCTCGCGCAAGAACCGGCCGATGATTTGCTCACTGCGTCCGGCTCCATAGGCATCCGAGGTGTCGATGAACCGCATCCCCGCGTCGATCGCCGCATGCAGCGCTTGCGTGCTCTCAGCATCGTCGACGGGACCAAAAAACCCACCGATGGTAATCGAGCCGAATCCGACCACGGTCACTTCCAGGCCTGTCCGGCCGAGCATACGTGTGTCCATCGTGAAATTCCCCCCTACGAAAAGCCTCCATGTCGCCGTCTGATCCTGCTCTCCCGGTATATACCAGCCGAGCAGGGGTCTATCCGACGGCAGGATACGATTGCCCCCAACGATCGAGGTAGACGATCTCGGCCAGTGGTGCACGCCGCACCGGGCCAAAGCGACCCCTTGGGTAACCGATGGGAAGAATAGCGTAGGAATGCATCCCGGCTGGCAAGCCTAGTGCCGCCTCAACCTCTTTTTCGTATTGTAAGTGCCTG
Source organism: uncultured Nitrospinota bacterium (assembly GCA_963707985.1). Classification (GTDB taxonomy): domain Bacteria; phylum Tectomicrobia; class Entotheonellia; order J063; family CAVPRW01; genus CAVPRW01. The sequence goes on from CAVPRW010000037.1 coordinate 83,230, forward strand.
GTGGTCAGGGTCGCACCAAGCCCCAAGGCTCTGGCAGCGAGCAACATATTCTGCACTGCAGGGTAAATCGAGGCTCCGGAGCTACGCGTGGGTGTGCCTTCCCCGGTTTCCAGGCAGGCGACGATCCATATCGGGGCTTCGTGAAAGTGGTCGGTCAGATATTCGACCGCATCATGCTGGCGGTCGTACTGCTCACGGGTCACGCCGGGAGGTGGCGTGCTGGTGCGATAACGTGGCCCCACGACTTCGTCGAAAGCGCGCTTGTAATAATGTTGTACCTTCTCCTTGATGGCGCGGTCTTTGACGACTAGAAAGCGCCAGGGTTGGCGGTTGCCACCGTTGGCGGCGCACACCCCTGCCTCTAGGATCTTGCGGACCAGCTCGTCGGGGACAGGGTCGGGTTTCAGACGACGCATGGCGCGCGTCGTGCCGATGATCTCAAACAGGTTCGTGGCTTCGGACATACGGCTCTCCTTCATCCTGGTCGTTAGGGATAAGGCCTACTGATATTGCCACATCGATTGAGGCCGTATCGTACACTATTCCTTTCGCCCTCACAACCGCCCTGCTGGTTTCCTCCCGGCCTTGAACTCTTACACTTGCCGGGGATCAAGGGGGGATGAAAGAGCGTGAGAACGGCTCCCCAGGTGGTCTGCAGGCGTGCCGCTTGGGGGCAGGGCGATGCTTCTGCGGGGGAGTTGTCGGCATATACCTGGCAGGGTCTCCTGGTCCTGGAGTCATTCGCGTTGGCCGTGCGGCAGCAGCTCGCGAAAGCCGCGACAGAGGAGGCTCAGAGACTAGCCAAGAACTCGATCAACAGGCGGTTGACCTCCGCTGGCCGCTCCTGCTGAATCCAGTGTCCGGCGTCTGGCAAGAGGACTTTTTGTCGGAGATTAGGCATGGTGTCCTCCAGGGCGTCGAAGGCCGAGCGGTACATGGTGACCACCGCATCCGCAGCCCCGGCGATGAAGAGCGACGGCTGGCGCAGCGGTGCACCGCACAGGCAGCGCGTCAGCTCCCACAAGCGGTCAAGATTGCGGTACCAGTTTAATCCGCCGCGGAAGCCGCTGTGCTCAAAGGCTGCAGTGAAGACATCGAGATCGTGCTCGGTCAGCCAGGGGGGAAGAGTCTCCGGCACGGTGCCACTGTCGAGAAATCGTTCTGACTTGCCGAACAAGAACCGCCAGCGCCGTTCCGGTGGCGGGTCCCCTGACGCGGAATAGAGAAATGTGGCCAGGGACAGGCGGACATTGGCTTCGAGCTCGGCCTCAGCCTTGCCCGGCTCCTGGAAATACAGCTGGTAGAACTGTTGCTCACCTGCCAGGAGCCGCATCATCTCGGTGGGCCGCGGGTCCGACCAGGATCGTTGAATATAAGGCACGCTCAGCAGCGCGACACCCCTAAACAGGTCTGGCCGCAGCAGGGCACAGTGCCATGCCACCGGGGACCCCCAGTCGTGCCCGACGATGGTCGCGCGCGTCTCGCCCAGGGCGTGGACGAGTCCCACCATATCCGCCGTCAGGTGCAGGATGTGGTAGTCCTCAATGGGTTCGGGGCGGTCCGTCTCTCCATAGCCGCGCTGATCTGGTGCCACCGCATGGTATCCAGCCGCCGCCAGTGCAGAGAGCTGATGCCGCCAGGAGTACCAGCACTCTGGGAACCCGTGACAGAGAATGACCAGTGGTCCCTCCCCTGCCTCGGCGACATGCATCCGGATGCCGTTGGTCTCAACGAAACGCTGGTTTGTCCCAGCCATAAGAGCTCCCTCTGGAAAATTGCCGGCCGTGCGGCGGTGAGAAATGCCAGGCCACCCATGTGCGCCATACTACCACACCTCAGCGACACTGCTATGAGATACGGCCATGATGTGCCGCATATCCCCGCGTCGCTGGTGAGACGGGCGCCAGTCGATACCCCGCCAGATGCACCGGAGTGACAAGCCGTGCCTCATGCACTATCATTTCCACTACCATCACATCATTCAAGCGGCCTACATCACGTCCGGCATCACTAAAGCATTTGCTCCCTCGAGTCCGCTCGAATATTATCTAAAGGACGGCTCCGAGCCAGCAGTGTTGATGGGTCTCACGTACGTCACATACAGGTACATACATACAGCAAAGGCTTGCCTTGGAGGAGAGACCCGTGGGAACATCCAAGAGACGGCATACCTATGGCAGTTATCTAGCACTCGATAAGCTTCTGAGCTGTCAGAATACCAAGACAAACGCGGATAGCGAGCTACTTTTTATCGTGATTCATCAGTCGAACGAACTGTGGTTCAAGGTCTTGATCCATGAGCTTGAAAACGCCATCTCATCGCTGTACAAGGGCGACGAGTTGTCCGCCTACAAAGTCCTGGCGAGAGCCTCGCAAATTCTGCTACTCCTGACCAGAACCTGGGATGTGCTGTCGACGCTGACTCCGAACGAATTTCGCGTGTTTCGAGACTCTGTCGGGCAAGATAACGCCTCTGGATTCCAGTCTCATCAGTATCGCATGGTCGAGTTCTTATTAGGCCTCAAATCGCGGCTCAGGTACTTCGACACGAAAGATGGCGAAAAGAGCATGGACGTCATTGCGCTGCAGGGCAAATCCGATATTCACGAGCAGCTGCTCCGCCAGCAGCGGAAGCCGAGTGTGTATGACGCGACGTTGCACTTGCTGAGTGCCAGGTTCCGAAAGTCTGGATTACGGCCGAAGCCCCAGCAGGAGGACTTCTCAGAGGGCCATCAATACTCGCAACCAGCGTATAAATGCTGGCACGCGGTTTACTCGACCCCTCAGAAATATATGTCGTTGTTTCAATTAGCGGAGAAGTTGATCGACATTGAAGATGCTTTCCGGCAATGGCGATTCAGACACCTCGTCACCGTTGCGCGGGTCATCGGACAAAATACTGGAACCGGTGGCTCGACGGGATTGCGGTATCTGCAAAAAGTCGCAATCGATGGTATGGAGAATCCTCTCTTCCCCGAGATTTGGGAGGTGCGAAACCAAATCTATGAGCCGTCCCACCCGACTTCGGCCACCTAGGGCACTAAGCGGCTGTCAGAGACTAAAGTCTTCGAAAAGTAAGCTATGATTCACGAATGAGGGCGAGCCTGAAATTCGACTTTTTCTGAACGCTGGCAATTGGTGCGCTTCACCATTGACCATGTGCAGCCCCAGTCCACGGGCGGCTCGGATGACGCCGACAACTTGGCGTTGCCGTGTCGCAACTGTAACGAACGGCGTGGCAATCGCCTTGGAGGCCGCGATGCAGAGACACAGGAGGTCATCCCACTCTTTAACCCGTGCCGGGATCAGTGGGCAGAGCACTTTGCCTGGGACGAACAGCGATGGGACGTACGACGATCGAGCAGATGGATATCATCCGCCGCTGGAAGGTCCAGATTCGCGGATATACCAGGCCGCATCAGTATCTGCGTAGCACTACCCACCACGACAGCCTCATGGATAAGATGCGTCTCCTCACCGGTGCTATGAGACTTCTCCTATCCATTCATCTGGGTATGCCGTGAAGCTGGCGACATGTTTCTCCTGTTGCCGGCGATTGTCTCGCGCCCTGACCGCTACCGGCCTCAGACGAGCGCCGGTGGGAGGGCTCCACTCAGCACGTGGAGGGCCTCGAAGAGATAGTACGAGCCCCAGATCAGCTCGTGCTGGGTTGCGAGGTTGATCCGTTTGTTATAGCAGCCATGGGAGAGAATCCCCCGCTCATCGAGGTAGCGCTCGACCAGCGCGGTCACCGTGGCCTCGGCGGCGGCCTGGTAGCGCGTCCGCTGACTCTCCTCCGGGGCCAGTGCGGCCAGCTTCAGCAGCGCCGCGGCAGCGATGGCCGTGCCCGAGGTATCCCGGGGGGTGTCTGGCCCCACGGGCGCGTCGAAGTCCCAAAAGGCAACACGGTCGACGGGCGCATGGGCCAGCCACCAGTCTGCCGCGCGCGTCGCCACGTCGAGGAAGTCGCGCTCCTGCGTCCACAGATACATGACTGCATAGCCCACCATAGCCCAGGCCTGGGCGCGGATCCAGGTGCTGTCGTCGCGGACTCCCTTGTGAGTGTAACGGCGGAGCAGGTGGCCGGTCTGTGGGTCGAAGGAGGCCGACTGGCAGACCGAGCCGTCTCCTCGAATACAGAACTCGATATGCCGGTGCGCATGGCACACCGCCATATCGCGCAGGCTGGGGTCCCCGAGCTCCGGCGCCGCCCAGACCAGGAGCGCGGCACCCTGAACGCCGTCGATGCTGGACTCGCCGCGCCCGACGTCGGAGGCCTCTTCGGCCTCGGTGCCGAGCGGCAGGACGCCCGCCTGCGGGTTGAAGCTGGCGGCCAGGCCCTGCGCCCCCTGGAGGGCGACGTCGCGTGCCAGGGGGTCGGCGAGAAGGACCGAGCCGAGGAGGGCACCGTAGTAGAAGAGGAAGCCCCGAAAGATGGTGTCAGAGTCAGCGCGTGGGCGCAGCCGTTCGGTCCAGTGCTAGGCCCAGTGCCGGTAGCGGGCCTTTCCGGTGTGGTGGGTGGCCAGCCAGCACATACCATTCCAGAAGCCTCCCGTCCAGTCCCCACCGGGCGAAGTGGTCCACTGACCCGTGGCGGGATCGCCATAGTGCGGGAAGCCGTCGGTGACGCGCTCGCCGGTGTCATCGACCCGGCGGAGGAGCCGTTGCAACCCGTCCTGCCACGTGGTGCTTGTCATGCTGTCCTCCTTCCTGCCGGTGCGAGACTGTTCCTTAGCCTCATCGTCCCCCCCTGCATCCAGTCACCGCGATGCGTCCATGCCGCCCGGCGAGGCGAGCTCCGGTAAGCGGATCACCTCGCCATCCGCTCGGCTGCGAAGTGTGGGATGACCTTCTCACCGAAGAGCCGGACGGACTGCTCGGCCTCGGCGTACGACATGTCGTTGAAGTTGACCTGCAGCGAGGCGTGGTCGACGCCGCCCATCACCCGATCGAGCTCAAAAAGCTGCTCGATGATGTCAGCAGGCGTGCCCACGAACGCGGCGTGATGCTGGAGCTGCGACTCGAAGGTCTCGGCGCGCACCTTCTCGACCATCTTATCATAGTTCTTATAGACGACCGAAAGCTGTCGCCCCGCGTGCTCGGAGGTCGCGTCGGCGACCGATTGGAAGTGCCTCTCGATGCGCGGCTTGGCGATGCGGATCGCCTCTTCGCGGTTGACGTGGCAGTACATGAAGACGGCGAGCATGACCATCCCATGCCCAGGGTGCCCGGCGGAGCGCCAGGCCTCGCGGTAGGTGTGCACGAGCTCGGTCGGCGATGGGCCGACGCCGGGAATCGCCATCAGGTGGTAGCCGAGCCTGCCCGCACGCGCGAACGACGCTGGTGTGCCGACCGCGGCGATGTAGAAGGGCGGCTTCGGTCGCTGTGTCGGACGCGGCAGCGAGGTGACATGCTCGTACTGGTGAAACGGGCCGTTCGAGCATACGTGCTCGCCTTCGAGCAGAGCGCGGACCTGCTCGATACCTTCCTCGAAGCGTGCCACGCTTTCATCCATAGAGACGCCGAAGTGGCGGAACTCATGGGGCAGGAAGGCGCGAGCAAAGCCGATATCGAGCCGTCCGCCGCTGATCGCATCGAGCATGGCGAGCTCGCCGGCGAGCTTCAGTGGATGGTTGAACGCGGGCAGGACGGCACCGGTCACCAGCCTGGCGCGCTGCGTGCGCTGCGAGGCCGCGGTGAGGAAGATGATGGGATTCGGGCTGTAGCCGCCCCAGGGATGGAAGTAGTGCTCGACGATGCGCACGTGCGAGTAGCCGTACACGTCGCACCAGTCGACGAGACGTAGCGATTCGTCGAAGTATTGTCTGGCGCTCTTCTCCTCTGGCTTGACATCCGGAAAGAACGACATGCCGAATTCCATAGGGTCTCCCCTCTGCATCGGTGTGTCATCTTGGCGTTCGGCACCTGGCATGTGCCGGTCGATAATGCCGCCGTGTCTCGGCCCTCAATGAGCAGCCGGACCGCAAGTGGTCTGACACACATCACACGCCCTGATGATGGCAGAGACGTGTCACCAGTGCAAGGAGGGCAACGCTACGCTCACCATCCTTGCCTTTGAGCTGATGGCCGTATAGTCCTTACGTCGAATCTTCTGCGCCAGGAATTCGGCCGACTCCCGTACCTTGAGGCGGAGCACCGCGGCGGCGATGAGCGCCGCCCCCAGGCAGAAGAGGCCCAGCAGGGGGAACCTGCCCAGCGCCAGCATCACACCCCCAAGCGAAGCCCCACCGGACACCCCCAGTTGGTTACTCACGGCGAACATGCCGATGGCGGTGGTTCGTGACTCGCCGGCCCGCTCCAGCAACCACGCCAGCGTCACCACGGTCGAGATGCGCGAGAGCGCGATCATGCCGCACGCCAGGGCGAAGCACGCGAGGGTGTGGCGATGGTCGGCGACCCACCCCCCCGGGACACCCTTTGAGGGGTAGGTTTTTTAGAACATGCGATCAACACCATGGCAAGACAGGCCTCCTTGGGACATACTGTGGGTCTTCGCGTACCCCAGTGATCCCAGGAGGACAACCATGTCTTGCCAGAGCCGACTTGCCGAATGGACGACCGTGATCCGCACGCATTTGCCGCTGTTGAGCCAACCCCAGGCCACCGTGCTGGCCCTGTGGAGCTTGGGCATGGTGCTGCGCGCGCTCGTGTGCCCTGACCGCCGTGGCCGTCTTTCTGGCCGGGTGGCTCCACCGCAAGGAGCAGACCGTGCGGCAACAGCTGCGGGAGTTCTGTGACGAGGTCGAGGCGACACGCGGTGTCCAACGGCAAGCCCTGGCCGTGGAACCCTGTTTTGGGCCGCTGCTGCGCTGGGTGCTGAGCGATTGGCAAGGGACCCAAGTGGCGTTGGCCCTCGATGCCACCACCTTGGGCACCCGCTTCACCGTGTTGGCCATCAGCGTGGTCTATCGCGGCTGTGCGATTCCCGTGGCCTGGACGATCCTGCCGGCCAATGTGGCCCCATGCCTGGCGCCGCGAGTGGCTGCGCCTGCTGCGGCAGCTGCGGCCCGCCATCCCCAAGTCCTGGACGGTCATCGTGCTGGCCGATCGTGGCCTGTATGCCGGCTGGCTGTTTCGCCGTATCGTCCGGTTGGGGTGGCATCCGTTTTTGCGCATCAACCGCGGGGGGACCTTTCGCCCGGACCCGCAGGCCACGTACCGCCCGTTGCCCAGCTTCGTGCCCCAGCCCGGCACGCGCTGGCGGGGCACCGGCACCGCCTTCAAGAGCCGGCAGCGACGGCTGCGCTGCACACTGCTGGCCTGCTGGGAAGAGGGGTACCAAGACCCCTGGCTGATCCTGACTGATCTGCCGCCCGACGCCAGCGAGGCGGGTTGGTATGGCCTGCGGGCCTGGATCGAACAGCAGTTCAAATGTATCAAACGCGCCGGCTGGCAGTGGCAGCGCACCCGCATGACCCAGCCCGACCGCGCCGCCCGCCTGTGGCTGGCGGTCGCCGTGGCCACGCTGTGGCGGCTCAGCGTCGGCGGCGCGGCCGAGGAGACGATCCCCGCGAGCACGCTGCTCGATGTCACCGACGCCCTGACCGGCCAGCGGCGCCAGCGGCGAGCGACCCGCCTGCGCGTGGTCAGTATCTTTCACCGCGGCTGGATCACCATCCTGGTCGCCCTGCTCGAACAGGCCCCCCTGCCGCTGGGCACCTTTCTCCCAGAGCCTTGGCCCAGGGTTCCAGAGTCTCGAGGCGCATCGTGTTATGCCTGATCCGGAGGTACAGTATCATGTCGCTGCCTAAAAAACCTACCCCAGAAAGCTCCCGGTGGGAGAGGGAGAAATGACCCAGGGTCAGTGTCGCGTCTAAAAAAACCTACCCTTGTGAGCCCGGGACACCGCCCACGATGAGACCACCTCTGGCAACGTGGCGACGGAGAGCAAGATAAGCAGCCATGTGGGGGAGTCGTGCCGTAAAGCCATGGATTTCTCGCTTCCGGTGTCGTGGTTCGTGACAGTCGTGGGACCGTTGATCTGGCCTACATCTGTCTCGACGATGGCCTCAGACTCCGCGACCCATGAGGCACTGGCCATCAGGCTTCTCCTCTGTCATCTGCAATCATCCTGAGTCGTACGCTGGAGGGAGCGGCAAGCTCATCTGGAAGCCACCGTGGTGGTGGGCAGCCTCAAATGGCTGCCGCCGTGTGCCAGCTCGTCCTGAATCTCCCACCGGTGCCCTTGAGATAGAGCAACTGCCGTGCCGACGAGCTGCCCACCATCTCGATCCTTCTATTGAATCGTGTATGTATTGATTATATAGAACTTTTAGCTGATGGCAGAAGTGCACAGGTTGGAGGACAGGACCCCAGAGCGTGGCTCCGACGGTGGCAGGCTTCGCCTGGAGGGGGTGGCAACCTTCCCGTGGTCCACGTGGCAGCGTTCACGTGGACGGGGTGGAAGGCTTCACGTGGATTGAGTGGCACCTTTCCCATGGAGGTAGCTCCACAGCTAATCGTGGTCCCCGCACCATCGCTCGATGAGGCGGTTGAGCGCATGTGAGGGACGCCCACGGTGCTTGGGTGGCAGACATCCGTGGAATATGCATCGCCAGTGCATCGCCTCCACGGGGCCCGCTGTTCCGTGTCTTTCCGCACGCCTTTACGTCCCCGCCTCAGATGACAAATCCAGCGGACTTTGTAACGGCTTGAGGTCGGATTTGATCGTATGAGTATAGATCATCGTGGTCCGCACATCGCTGTGGCCAAGCATCTGCTGAATCTGGCGGATGTCGTAGTTCGCCTGCAATAGATGCGTGGCGAACGTGTGCCGCAGGGTGTGCGGAGACACCCGCTTGGGAATGCCCGCCTCGCGAGCCGCCGCCTTGATCGCCCGCTGCATATCGGTGTCATGCATATGGTCACGCCGCACTTCGCGCGTGGCCTCCACGAGCGTCAGACGGTGTGCGGGAAAGAACCACTGCCAGACGAGGTCCCGCGCCGCCGACTTCGCCTTCTTTGCGAACGACGCCGGCAGAAACACTCCGTCATAGCCCTTCTTCAGGTCCTCTTGATGGAGCGCCCTCGCCTTTTCCAACTGCTGCATAAGGGCCCCATGGATCTTCTTCGGCAAGGGCACGGTCCGCGATTTGCCGCCCTTGCCGAACTGGATAGAAAGCATCCCCGTGTCAAAATTGAACTGGTGGATCCGTAGATTGGCCGCCTCGGAAAGCCTCAAGCCACACCCGTACATAAGCATCGCCAGTAATTTATTAGGCTCTTTCAACGCAGCCAACAGCCGTTCCACCTCCTGACGTGAAAGCACGGTTGGGATGGACTTGCGTCGCTTGGCCCGTGGCGTCCCCGAAAGATCACCGAGTTCCTTGATGAACACATGTCGGAACAGAAACAGCAGGGCGTTGAACGCCTGGTTTTGCGCCGAAGCCGACACCTGTTTCCTGACGGCCAGATCGGCCAAAAACTGCTTGGCCTCCGCGCCCGTCAACTCCGCCGGATGGGTATTGATCATGGACCCCCGGAACTTCCGCAGCCATCCCGCATACGCTTGGAGCGTCTTGGGCGAATAATGGCGCAACATGATTTCGTCTTTCAACTTCGCTTCCACCTCCTGCCACGCCGCGTGCGTCTGATCTCGCGCGCCATTGGCCTGGACGAGGACATGCGCGTGTGCCTCCATCCTGGGAGATGGACCGATGATGCTCTCCGGCTTCCGTGCCGCGAGACCGTCTTCTCCGTCTTTCGGCGCGGTCGGCGCGCCAGCGTCGTCGTCTCGCCACGAAAACACCGCCGGCGACAAGAACACGGCGTCATATTCAACCGCGCAGTGTGCCTGGGCCCGCTGTGGGGCCGTTTGACCTTTCGACGCCAGTTTTCCCATAAACAACTGCAGGCTCTTGGACTCGGTGGGATTGTGGCGGTACTTCTGGCAAAAATGCAGATAGAACCGCACCCATGTGTGGTAGTTCCGCCATTGGTCACGCGGCACCTGCCTGGCCGCGAGGACCTCGCCGTATCTCATATCGGGGGCCGGGAACGCGCTCATGCATGACTCCTCCGCCGTTCTTATCCAGCTGCTGGATATTCTTACATGACGCATGTTCTACAGCAGTAATGGGGATGTCAAGGCGTTGGCCATTGAGACGTGATCGTGACAGCCTGATCGTGACTCTCTGAATTGAAAGGGGGTATTCAAAAAATGCGAACGTAGCGGGGTTGAGCGATGTTATAATGCCGGGTTACCAATGCCGGAGTGTTAGACGGAAAACGGTTGACTCACTGGTTCTCCCGGACGCTGCGCGTCCGGGAGAACGCGGCAGCTAAGCCGTGAGCTCCTTCCCGCCGCTACGCGCCGGGAGAACCAGGAGCTCAAGACCGATGCCCCTTCGGGGCACGGCTTAGCTGCCGCGTTCGGCTTCAACGGAAAGAAGAAGGTTGGAATGAGGCTGACTTGAGGAGATGACCATGTGGGGCAGCACCGTCGGAGTCATTGTCACGCTCCTCCTGGGCCTGCTCGCAACGCCAGGCGCCGTCGAGGCGCAGCCAGCGCAGCACGTCCCCCGCCTAGGCTTCCTCAGTGGGGGCACCCCTGCCGCGAACGCGGCCCGCGTCGAGGCCTTCCGGCAGGGACTGCGCGAGCTAGGGTACGTGGGGGGGCACAACCTGGTGATCGTGTGGCGCTATGCCGAGGGCCAGATCGAGCGTCTCCCCGCGCTGGCGGCCGAACTCATGCGTCTCGAGGTGGACGTCATCGTCACGGCGGCTCCAGGACCAACCCGTGCTGCCAAGGAAGCCACGGCAACGATTCCCATTGTTATGGCGTATGACAGTGACCCGGTGGGCAACGGGTTCGTCGCCAGCCTGGCGCAACCGGGCGGGAACATTACGGGACTGTCGAGCCTGGCCCCGGAAATCAGCGGCAAACAATTGGAGCTGCTGCGGGAGCTGGTGCCCAGGCTCTCGCGTGTGGCAGTGCTCGGGACCTTTGACCCGCTCTACGCCAGCAGGTTACACGAGATAGCACACGCCGCGGGGGCGTTGCAGGTCCAGCTGCAAGACCTCGACGTGCACGGTCCCGAGGATATGGAGAGGACATTCCAAGAGGCGCGTGCAGGGCGTGCGGACGCCGTCCTTGTGCTAGCGAGCCCCATCCTCGAATCGCACCGCTCAGAAGTGGCAGCGCTCGCGGCAAAACACCGACTCCCGACGATCTATCATGTGGCAGAATTCGTGGAAGCCGGGGGGCTGCTGTCCTATGGCGTGAGTTTTCTGGACTTGTACCGCCGTGCCGCTACCTATGTGGACAAGATCCTCAAAGGCACCAAGCCCGCGGACTTGCCCGTGGAGCAGCCGACGAAATTCGAGCTGGTCATCAATCTCAAGACAGCCAAGGCGCTCGACCTTCCCATCCCCCCGATTCTCCTCTTGCAGGCGGATAAGGTGATCGAATAGGGAGGCAGGGGCACGGTACGGTGTCGCAAGACGTCCAGCAGGGAGCACAACAACGGTGTAAACAGTGCGGGATGGGAGCACCCCAGCCGAACCTCGCACTGGAGCCGACGCCCTACAGCCTACGCTACGCTCCGGCTTCCGGCAGCGGCTGACACCTGGCGTTCGGTGCTGCGCAGAAGAGAAGACATGAACTCAGTGGAGAGGTATATTCCTGCCGCTAGGGGTTGCAATGCCGCTGCACCTATACCCAGATGTGTATGCCTCTGGCTCTGTGCCTCCTGGCTGGATGCCCACGAGAGGCGGCATAGTAAAATACCCGGTGCGTAATCCAGTCGTCCGTCGTTATCTTCGGCAACTGCTTCCTGGCAGATGGCAGAAGGTCATCAAGCAGGGTAACAGCGGAGAGGTGCACTATTTTGAACATACTTCTGGTCAAGTGGCCGGGGTCAAGTATTATGCGCATGAGGCGAACCCATGAACCCTATATTGTCCCTCAAGGCTTTACTGGCGGCATCGGGTGGAACGTCAGCCCAGCAATTCGTGCTCTTCGCGCTGCTGACCCTCGGTATGCTTGAGTCACTGGCCAACGGTGTACTCAGCGCCACGGACGCGCTACGCATGTTCTTCCATGCCGAGAATTGTCTGTTTGTCCGTAAGCAATTGCGCGACAAGACCGCCGATGCCATCATGAGTCATGGCGTCCAGTTACCCGACCTTGTTGAGGCGCTCCCGCTGGCCGAAGCTCATCGGGAGTTTCAACGGGAGTTGGCCGCTATGCGTGCGCTGTGCCTGAAACTGCTGGAAGAGAAGCCATTCGTCGCGTAAGCTGGGGGCGGTGGTGTGAGAACTTGTCGTGCCAGGGGCTTCCCGCACCGAACCACCCACTGCAGCGGACGGGGGGACAGCGGTGGTTTCCTGCTCAGTGCCTCAGTCACGGGGCATTGGCAGTTCTGCCCCCGCCGCTGAGCGGGGGCGTTCGGCTTCACAACACATAGGATCAATATGGATGAAGAACAGATAGATGAACCACGGGTCAGGGTATCAATCAACCTGTCAGCATTACAGGGGACTTTTTTCGTCCAGCTACAGCGATTACTCGATATCCTAGCTGTGCTGTAAGTTTAGCTGGCCTGGAGCAAGTCGATGACGTAGCGTATGCGGGTTTCTCGCCCTTTTTTACCCTCATACCGGCCCAGAACAAGCGTTTAACAAGGTTGTCCGCAGTGGCGGAAGCCCAGCGGTGGTACTTATGTACAGTTGTCCGAGATGCCGTCGAGTGCACGCATACCTTTCTTGAAGAATGCCGATTAGTATGTGCATTTTTCTCCCTCAGCGCTCGGGGTACTCCAAGCACGGGAGTCAATTACCACCGGATTGTCGGTGTAGAGGCCCAAAAATTCCCTAGTCTTGGCCTACCTGACAAACTCAAAAGACTACAAGAAGACTTTAGCGTCTCTTCTGAACTTGAGGCGCACGTTTTGAGTATTAACACGATGCGGAATTGTCTCGTACACCGCCTCGGGATTGTGGCTGATCGAGATGTAGACGCAAACGGCGAACTGGTGATCTTGTGGCGTAGTATCGACTTGGTGGCCCAGAGTCCCGACGGCATACAAGAGATAGCGCTGGATCAGGAAGCGAGAATCGAAGCAGGCTGGACAGTCATCGCGCTGGTAACAGATAAAAGCAAGGTGTTCCGCAAAGGAGAGCGTATTGAGCTGTCCTACGAGGAGATAACTCACACCTTCTCTTCACTAATGAACTTTGCTACAACTCTGGGACAGTCGATTGAGGGATACGGTAAGCATATCGGCATAAGGATGCCCGATCCGCAAGCGCAAACCGCCTAACATCGGCCTGCAGCCGACACCCAACAGCCTCCGCTCGTATCTCGCTCCGGCCATTGGGTGCGGCTGAGGCCCAGCGATCGATGAGCGGTACAAAGAACCGTCGCTCTCCCTGGAATCGACGGTTGCCGACTGGTATGACTGCAACGCTCCTGGTGAAGACGACCACTATACGCAACCGGGGAATCTCTTCCGCCACGTGCTGACTGAGACTGATCGACAGCACCTGATTCACAACATCGTGCTGTCGATGCAGGGGATGACCGGTCCCCAGCGTGGCGCGATCATCTCCCGCCAACTGTGCCACTTCTGCCGCGCTGACATGCAACTCGGTCTGGGCGTCGCCGTAGGATTGGGCCTTGATGTCGGCGGGCTTCTGCCGATAGCAGGGGATCGGGCCTAAGTCCTCGCTGGAGTCTCGTGTCCTGGAAAAGTCGAAACGAGCGCCACATCCCTGGGGATGATCACAACCCATCCAGGCAACATTCGTCACCGGTGCGCTGGCGACGGGTGAGCGGCGTTTCCCTGCGCGACGGCTCCAGTGTGACACCGTATCCCCAGTTGGCGAATTTGAATATAAGTAACTCGACTGTTGCAGTCCCTGAAAGCACGTAAAATCAGTTGGTTTGTCTCAGGGAGAGGCCACACGTCTCCCCGACCGTGGCTTGGATGTCCCCACGCCAGGCGGCTCCATGACCTTGAACAGCAGAGCATCAGGCCTCAAGACGCACACGCGGCCAGGAGGGGTGCCATGACCTCCTGAAGCGCCTGGCCTTGGGAGAGCCCCATGGCCATAAACGTTGCCCTGGTCCACCGCGCGTGCGCCTGAGTGTGACGACGCCAACTGCCTGCCGAACCGTCCAGCTTGGTCTGGACCTGGCGTTGGAGCTTCTGAAGCCGGGCCTCATCGTGCTGGGCCGCACGCCGTCAGCTAGAGGTGACGGCGACCAGGGCGGTCGGCCGGGCTATCGCCTCGAAGTCCCGCACGTGATCCTGCTCGAGCCCATCCGCGTTGCCCTCGTCGTGAGAGACGTCAACGGGCCAGCGATGGCGTCGGATGCGCGTGCTCCCTCGGGCTTGCCACGTCAATTGGTTCGAGATGAAGGAGGTCGCGGCATCGGAGAGATCAGCCTGGCGAGGATGGCTGACCCAACGATGCGTGCCAACGTGATGGATGCGATGGGTGGTAGCAGAGCTGTCGGAGGTCTCTTGGTCGCCTGTGTCGGTGATTGCTCGTTGACGAAACACCGGGTGTCGGCCAGCGTTGATGGCGTGATGGGGTTCCTGTCGCAGAGGTGCGTCGAAGGCCTCGAAGCGTTGTGGACTCGGTTGTCACATCACCAGATCATCACGCGCAAGGGTCCCCACCTCAGGGATCTGCAGGGTTTTGTCGACAAACCGGCAACAGGCGGGCTGGGTAGACCCGTGGTCCACGGTGACCGGCCATGTGCCTTGCGGGTGAGCGTTGACGAACGCACGCAGGATGTGTGGCGCGACCAGCCATGTGCTTGGGGAGCGCGTGGCGACGTCTGGCGTATGCTGATGACGCCGCCAAAGACCACGTCACGAGTGCCGCCACGTTGTCGGAGCGTGGTCTGTGAGGCTCAACTGGCTTGGACGAATGGTCCTCCCAGCGGCCATGAGCCCGGTTCCGCGGGTTGCCAAATCGGCAGGCTCCCAAAGGCGGAAGTCGATGGGATACGCGGTGAGGTCATCACTGGCATGGCGAGGGACCAGATGGTGTGCCCAGACATCACACTGGTGGGCTGAATCCTAGAGAGAGGCCATCTTCTCGACGTGTTGGCCATCATGAGTCAATCACGTATCGTCGCGCGAGAGCCCCCCTTTTGGCTTCATCTGCGGACTCGGGAGCCGCGGCCAGCAGGCCAAACGGCAGCGGGTTAACGCGCCGACAGCACAGGGGCGCTCGGTGCAGAGACGATTGAGGCGACGCTGCTGGCGCACATTGAGGACCAAGAGCCGCTTGATGCCATCGACGGTTGTCGGTTCCGAGACGATCCAGCCACTGAGCTAGCGCTGAAACGGCTCACAGGCCTTGGACGAACACACGGACGCACAAAACGGTGCAGCAGGCTGGACGATGTCTGGAATTTCACCCAGCGGGACCAGCACTCGACCTCCGGACACCATGACAGGTGGGTTCTTGGAGGTATGTTACCGTGTTATGCCCGCCAACAGAGGGGTCAAGCGCTATCAAACGGCTGCAAAACGCGAGTAAGTAGATCTTAGAATATTACTACTCCTTCACATTTTGGGGCCGTGAAGGGCCTGGGGCAAGCTGCAGCAATACGTGGGCCCCCGGCCGTGACGCATGGTGGCGGACGCCTCCTGCAGCAAGGCCTCCGGCCACCACCCGCGAGCCCATCCTGTGGGTGAGCCCCCGACCTCCCCTTGGCGCCGATGGCCATGATCCCGCTCGATGCCGCACGGTTTCCCAGGGAGCTGACCCCGCGCGCTCAGAAGCCGTACGGTGGACTGGCCGAGGATCAGTGCTCCACACGGCTGGCCAGCCATCGGTCTGTCCATCTGGCCTTGACCGCCTCCTGTCTGTGGCCGCTCACCCTGCTCCAGTATCCGCTAGGCCCCCTGGCCGACCGCCACGCCCGCCAGTCCCGTGGGTGCGCTGACGCCCCTGAGTTGCCAGCAACTCCACCGCGCGCTCCGGCGGTTCGTGCTGCAGCGGATTTTCGCTCCTTCCGCTATGGGCGCGGACTGCCACCCAATCGAGCTCAGCGATGAGCAGATCGTTTGTCTCGCCACGTGACAGGCAAATCTCCTCCCGCCGTCCCGCTCAGCGGGCGAAGCCAATCTCTGTAAAAGTATAGTCAATATATCAAGATATCAGGAGGATCTTAGCCCCCTTGCGGAAGGGTGAGGAGACAGTGCACAAAGTAGACTTTCGGCACTCATGTCAAAAGCTGGGCATAGAATAGATCATCCCACTTCATCCATATGAGTGCCTGCCTATCAACGCGCTAGAAGCCTTCTCTGGAATTTTGCACGGATAGTTCTCGATCCCCTGAACGGCGCACGGCGTACGGTTCAGGGGACCCGAAAGCGCAGCAGACGCTGGTTATTTTCGCTCACCGCGTCGGACGATGACCCGGTGGGGATGAGCGTGAGGTTCACCATATACTCGCGTCCGGCGACGAAGGTGAAGCTCGCGGACGTGGTCGCACCCACACCGCTCGCCAGCGCATAAGGGTACGCCGTGACGAGGTCGGTGGTATACGGTGACCCGCTGCCCGTGACCCGCGACGAGACGACGAGGTTGACCTGCGCGCTCTCCGTCGAGTTGCCGTCGAAGTTCTGCACACGCCAGATGACGCTCCGCGTGCCGGCGTACAGGGTCTCGTACGCAACGCCTGTGCCGACGAGGTCGCTCATGGTACCGGTGGCGTCGGCGCCGGTGGCGATCTTCGCGCCGGTGAAGCCGAAGTCCGACGCACACGTATTGTCGGGCATCAGTGTGGTGGGGTCGATGTGGCACCACGGCGAGCGCGCCTGCGCGACGAGGTAGTGGAAGCTTTCGAACACGCCGTTCCACGTGTCGGTGAAGAAGTCCCCATCGCTCGGGTGAAAGGCGTTGCTGCCATCGGTCGACGACCACTGGTAGGGCGCCCCGCCGTAGGTCTCAACCGGGAGTTCGAGCATGAACGCGATCACGCCGCGCCGGGTGCTGTGATCGGGCTGGAAGGCGGTCTGCGACGGCTGCGCCATCCACGCTGAGAACTGCCCGACGCCCGAGCCCCCGGGCGAGGTGCCGGTGAGTTCGACGGCTGTGGGGGCATTTGCGTTCCAGACCGCGCGCATCTCGTCGCGGATCGCAACGGCCGCGGTCACGCCTCCGAGCGGCGTCCCCATTGATTGGCCGTTGCTGTGCACCGAGACCGACATGGAGATCATGCGGTTGTTCACAAAGCGCCGTAGGTGCCGCGCCTCCGCCGCGTGGAACGGGTACTCGCCCGCGTACTGGTTGTCGAGACAGTCGGCCTCGTCGCCGGTGCTGAAGCCTGGCCCTGCCCACCCCGCGGAGAAGCTCCGCGCGAGGTCGATGCCCAGCCCCTGGTTGTTTGGTGCGCCGACGCACGTGAACGGCTGCACGTTGGTGCGCCACCCCGACCCATCGGAGCCGTGCGGGTGGTAGAAGGTAGAGGTCCAGTAGAACCGCGGGTCGCCGCCGCTGCCGTCGTCCTGCACGCGGCCGTCGGGGTTGACCATCGGCACCACCCACACAGTCGCGTGCTCGAGCAGCTCATTGACGCGCGAGGGCGTGAACAGAAACCCTAGCGCGAACGACTGCAGGTACCACAGGCACATCTCCGAAGAAGCCCACTCGCGCGCGTGCATCCCACACTCGAATAGCACCGCGGGGCGGTCGCCGGGATCATCAATGCCTGAAAGCGATTGCGCGGCGAGGCGAACCGCACGAATCGGGCGTCCCTGGTACGACGCCCCCACAGTGAACACGCGCATGCGCCCGCCGCCCATGCCGTCGAGGGCGAGGATCGCGGCGTCGAGCTCTGCCTGGTCATGATAGTCCGCGAGCTGCGCCTGCGCCTTCGTGCAGGCACACATGACCGCGATGACGAACACAATGCCGACGCGGCGCGACCTGTTGGCTGTCTTCCGATCTCGAGGTCCACTCATGGGCACTCCCCCGCCTCCACTATGGACACGCCGCGAGCACGGTCCGAGCTGCCAACAGGACCGCTGCACACAAGAACAGCCTCTCCATAGGTCGTCCTTCTTCTGCTGGTCTGGCCGGCTGAATGGTACTTCTGCAACTTCGGCACCGGATATGCTCCCCCAGGAGTGAAATCGCCGATGCTCATGGCCTTGACCACGACCTTCTCATGGACTCGTCCCTCCCGTTATCCCGATCAGCGCTGCTGTGCGGTGCCTGTGTCGCGGACACGGTCAGGCGGGGCAGTGTCGTCGTCGCGGGTGAGGCGCGAGCGGATGCCGGGCTCGCTGGCAGGCGGGCCGTAGGTGGTGAATTTCCCGCTCGCGGGCTGCTCGGTCCAGCGGCGCGACGCGGTGAGTAGCACCTGAGCCTCTCCGACGGAGAGCCAGTGAGGCTCAGGCTTGAGCATGCGCAGGTAGCGAGGGCCGTTTGGAGCGTTGGCGTCGAGAGCGTATTCCACCCACGAGTAGAGCGTGTTCTCGATAACCTGCACGACGCGGCGAACCGGGGGGACGCGGCGTTGGGGGATGGGCTCGACGATACGCAGGTCCTGAATGCTCAAGAGTTCGGTGCGGTGCCCGTTAAAGTAGATGTTCAGCTCGTTCCAGGTTATGCGGACGAACTCAACGCACCCCGCGGCAAGCTTCTCGTCAGGGGTCGGCTCCCACGCGAGCCAGCTCAGGATGAGGTTCTCGTTCTGCCACACGAGGCGGGGACCGAGGCCGTTGCAATCGGTGGAGTGACCGCGGTTGACCGCGATCAGGCGCCGCTCGTCGGGCGATTGGTACTCCCACACGGGCGCGCCGCTGGCGCCGTTGGTGGAGCGCACATCGTAGGTGAGCTTGCGATCGGTGGTGGCGGTGACGTCGCCAGCGCCGCGCCACTGATCACGCGTGCGCGACGTGTCGGTGAGGTCCTCAGTGGGATAGCCCGACATGTTCACGAAGCCTGACTCGTAGTCAAAGACGAGAGGGATGTAGGTCGTGAGCTCCTCGAACGGGCACACGAAGCCGAGGGAGCCATAGTCGACCTCGGACTCGGGCGAGTAGCTTGGGTCGGTCCACTTCGTGTTGGTGTGCTTCTCGCTCGCGATGCGGGTGCCGAAGGGATAGACGGTGGCATTAGTGTCGTCCTGGTACATCGCCGGTGCGATGTAGATGTCGTCGTCGTTCCAGGCACCGTTGTCTCGATCGTACACACAGTGGCCGCAAGTCAGGACCATGTGGGGCCCGACTACGGTGCCGCTGCCACGCCCTTCGAAGTCGCCGTTGTAGTCATTGTCGTAGCGCAGGGCTGCGGTGGTCTCGAAGGGGAAGTGCACGGGGTTGTCGATGGCGATGCGATCGTCGCAGGCCGGCGCGGCCTGGGCGGTTGTGGTCGGGGTCGTGGCAACGGCGACGGCGACCACAGCGAAGGTCAAGGTGAAAGCGCTGCGGGACATGAATGCTCCCATGGGTGTCGTCCGCGTCACGACGGATCGGAATTTCAACCGCACTTTTTCCTCCGCCAGCGCGGTAGCCCCCCTCAAGACGTCTATCTCCTTTCCAAAGCGCCAGCCGTGACGTTCAGTAGGAGTGTTACGGCTAGCAGGAGCCATGGCCCACCACGTCGCACGTGAGTGCTTAGTGAAGATACTGTCGGGCTCTTGCCATTGTACGTAGGTGTCATCGTTTCTCCTGTTGTGAGTAGACAACAACCTCCTTTCTATGCGTGGACAATGGTGCCACATTTATTGGATATTTGAGCCATATTTAACTAGACGTTTTGATAGGACGTTTACTCAATAACTTGGTCAAACCGCATCGGGGCTCCCTCCATCGAGGTCTCCACCAGTTCGGCGAACTAGTATTGCTTCCCAGCACGGTGCTTGCGCGCGTACGCGGGCACTGATTGATGAGATCACTAATCGTCGTCATTCGCCAATTTATTGTCCATCGATGACGTGTTCTCGACCCTTCTGAGCCTACCCTGAAGCAAGCACTTTTCCGACCAGGCCTCTAGGAATTCGATCCTTGAAGTATTGATTATATTTGACAAATAAATGAGCAAGTCAAATCAGTTGGTGTGTAGGAGTGCACAGGAATGAACTGATAGGTGCTGGGAACGTACAATTTTTTGTGTATTCTTACAGGTTTGAATGATCTACTTAGATGTACACAGACTGGTTGATTCCACTCAGTAATTAGGGCCTATGTTGCGGTTCAATAGAAATGGGTCCTTTATTAAGGGTGCTAAGTGGTTGGGTAAGGAGGGGGCACGCCGGTACAGGCGTGAGGCATAGAGGGTGAAAGTCCCTCGACCACAATTGTCCATTCAGGGGTCTAGCAGAGGGTCGGGTTTACGAAGTTATCCATCGGCCCAAGTGACCTTGCATCGTCTCTGCAAAGCAGCGGGCTACAACACCAGTGAACCCACATGAGCCTCGTGATACCGACATGCACCTGCCGGTTGTCTCATCCCACTGGGAAAGCTGACAGGGGGCAAGAACTAAAAGCGCAAAATTCCAGTATATAATTTCAAGAATAGTCATCCTGCCAGAATCCAAACGCTCAGCACCGTGTTGACACGATCCCGACAAGACGGCCGGTTGCGAACGGGAGCTGGTGACGGGCAACTTGGGACACCGCGCTCTCGCCATGGGAATTGCTGGCTCCCCGTGGCTTGACACGCCAGTATACATTGACACCGCCCGCACATCCCTTGTACCATCTGGGCTCAACCCCGTGCTATCGTTTGTCCCCAGATTGTGACACCCATTTCTGGTGCCGGGTCGCCACCGCGCCAGCTGGGCCTGAAGGAGGTTTGCATGAGCAGTCACACCAACTGGCCCGCGAGGTTCGCCGAGATGCTCGACCTCGTGGGCCTCTCAGAAGAGGACCGGCAGCTGATCAAGGCAAGTAGCGCACTCATCATGCCGCACGCCGGACGCCTGAACGATATTGTCTATGAGCAGCTCTTACAGCACCCGCAGTCTCGGAAGTTTTTTGTCACAGCCGACGATAAGCCAGACGCGAAGCGGATCGAGGACAATAAGCAGACGATGATCACCTGGTTGCGGGCGACGGCCACGGCTCCCCTGAACGAGGGTTTTGTGCGTTACCTGGTGGGTATTAGTCAAATGCATCGCAATATACCCATCCATCGGCCGCATCTATCGCCGGTGGCGCCGCGTTATTTCATCGGCACGATTTCGTTCTATCAGACCGCAATCGCCGACATTCTGCAGCAACAGATGCCGGATCCCGCCCTGGCATCTCGCACCAGTGTGGCCTGGAATAAATGGCTGATGGTGGGGCTGGAGATGCTGCTAGCGGGGTACCTGGCGCACGATGGGGACGACTGATACCGACGTGACCTATTGGGCATTGTCGGAGTTTCTTGCTCGCCGCACAGTTTTAGGATAACATAGCACCCCGCTGCGATAGGAGACGTGCGGCAAGTTATCTCGCCAATCCCTGTCGAATGGAGGAAGTTGCCATGTTCTACGAAGTGCGAACCTATACGTTTCGACCCGGTACCCTGGCTGAGTTCGAGGAACGCTATGCCAAACGCTTGCCCCTACGCGAGAAGCACTCCAAACTGGGGGCCTTCTGGCATACGGAGGTAGGGCCACTGAACCAGGCCATCCATGTCTATCCCTATGAGAGCCTGGAGCAACGCACAGCCGTACGCGAAGCCATGGCCAAAGATACCGCACTAGCCCAACTTCCCGGCGGGCGAGACCTGATCGTGGCCCAAGAAGCCGAGATCGTGGTCCCAGCACCATTTATGCATCCCCTGGGCAGCCGGGACTATGGCACCGGGAACGTTTACGAAATGCGCATCTACACCTATGCCGCCGGCGACATCCCGAAGGTGCTGGATGCTTGGGGTAAAGCCATCGAGGCACGCGAGAAGTTCTCGCCCCTGGCGGCCTGCTGGACGAATGAGCTCGGCGCGCTGAATAGATTCTGGCACGTCTGGGTTTACAAAGACCTGAACGAACGCGCCCGCATCCGTACAGAAACCCGCACGACTGGGGCTTGGCCACCACAGAGTGGCGTGCGTCCAATCCGCCAGGAAAACAGAATCCTGGTGGCGGCGCCCTTCTCGCCTGTGCGCTAGTCATCTGATGTGAGCTTCCATGCATTTGTCTGCCTGGACGGGTCTGGCCATTGGGTCAGGCATCCCGCCCAGGCAGCCTCCGATGCCTGGCGCTGGGCTCGACTTCATCCGCAACGTCTCAGGACCCGCCATCAAAACCTCCAGAGCATCGAGTTTTTGCCCTAGGCACACTACCTCGGCAATCGATCAGGGCTGCCCTGATCGGAGCAGAGGTTCTCCCCGATCACGACCAACTGTTGTGCATCGTCGTGCGACCTATGGTCCTGAGAGAGGGTTTCGGCTACAATAGGCGCTCTATCGTTCCCGCGTTTTCAGGAACAAATCAGGCCGGTGGTCAATACCGCCCAGAGCCTATAGGGATATTCGATCGCGTAGACTGAGAGAGGAGAGGTTTGCCATATGGACTTGCAACTGACAGATAAGGTGGCCATCATTGGCGGCGCGAGCAAGGGGTTGGGGAGGGCATGTGCGGAAGTGCTGGCGCAAGAAGGGGTGAAGGTCGCGATCTGCAGCCGGACCAAAGCTGATCTGGAAAAAGCTGCGCAGGAGATTCGTGACACGACCGGTGCAGAGGTCCTAGTATTTGCTGGTGATCTCGATCAATACCAGACGATTCGTGACCTGATTACTACCACGGTCGACCGCTTTGGTCGTCTCGACATCCTGGTCAACAATTCCGGCGGCCCACCACTCGCCAGAGCCTACAACGCGACGGAGGAGCAGTGGGCAGTTGCGGTGCAGCGCTCCCTGCTATTCTTTGCCCGCATGTCCAGGGAGGCGCTTCCCCATCTTCAGAACCAGCATGGTGGCCGCATTATCAATATTCTGGCCAGCACCGTCTATCAGCCCATCCCCAATCTGGCCCTGTCGGGTGCCACCCGTATGGGCGTGGTCGCGTTCGCCAAGAGCCTTGCCGATGAGGTCGGTCGCGATGGTATCCTGGTCAATAACGTCTGCCCTGGCTCCATTTTGACCGAGCGCATGCTCTCCAACGTCACAGCCCGCGCCAAGGAACTGGGTATCACCGTGGAGGAAGGGCTGGCTCAGCGTGCCGCCGAGACCGCCGTCGGTCGCATCGGGGAACCTGCTGAACTGGCTTACCTGGTGGCATTCCTGGCGTCAGGTAAGTCCAGTTATATGACCGGCACTACCATCCTGGTTGATGGTGGCCTGGTGCGTTCAGTGTTATAGCGCTGTCGCAAGGGCAGGAGAGCAGACCAATGGCGATCGGGTGCTCACCACGGTTGTGAGCGGTCTGAGAATTCAGAGGGCGTAGCGAATTGGACCTCCAGGATGGGGCGGATCTCCCAGTGCGCTGTGGTGGCCTGCAAGCGTTTCCCTCGTGAAGGCACAGGAGGGGATGCAGCGGGAACCGACAGCTGGCCCGTCAGTTGCACAAAGATCGGACGCTGCATGATCGAGCCGCGTAGCGATGGTTCCTGCTGCCGGAGCAGCTGCTGTCTGATGAAGGTCCGAACCGTCTGGAGCTGAGCCTGTCCGACTGGGGAACCTTGGGCCTGGTTTGGGGGAGGTACCGAGGCGACCAGCACCCGGGTTCCAGCCTGCCGGTTTGGGGTGACGTACAGGTGGTACGTGCTGTCGGGGGCACGGGAGATCCGCTGGAGCCATCCGGTTACGTGCAGCATGTCTCCCACCTGGATGTCTGAGGGGGCTGACCCTGGAGATGGAGGCTCGGAATGTGTGGTCAGCCTTCTCGGGTGGCGCTTGGAGCGTAAGCAGGTCGGTCACGCTAACGGCTTTCGGCATCTCCACTGGATCAATTGGGCCTAACGTATCGCCCTGTCCGTTCACGTGTTGCGGCTGGTTGTGCGACTGGAACCGGGGAGAGAAACATCCCTCGGCTCCCCGATCGGGAGTTGATCGGCCGACCACGGGGGCACGGCTCCTTGGCGGTTGTCCGCTGTCGACCCGGAAGGCATGCGCCCAGAATCCGTAGGCCACCACCACTGCGATGCCGATCAGGGGAGCCAACAGGGTGTACCATCCCCTGGATTGCGTCGGCGGCCGGTCGTAGAGCGCAGACAGCACGAGATATTCCCGGAGAGCGGCACAGCGGGTGGAGTGTACATCCACCGCTTCCTGCGCGAAGCTGAGCCGGGTGTCGTCGGTGCCTACTGGCCGTATACTGCCATGCGGCGTGGGCGGTTGGTGCTCGACGATAATGGGGAAGAATGCCCCCTTGATGGCTTTACCATGGCGCAGGACACAGCAGCGATACTGCCAGGTTTGCCGGGTGGTCATCGTCGTGCGGACCTTGTATTCCCCATGTTGACCAAAAGCGTGACTGAGAACCCCATGCTCTAAGAGCTCGGCAACCGCTTGCGCCTTTTTGTCATTACCGGGCGGGTGCCCGACCGGCGTATCAGGCCATGCCGCGAGGGATGACCGGGATGAGGAGCGTTCATCGAACGGTATGACAGTCATGACGACAGCCTCCCTGTGCGCCAAATGTCGTGTGGCTGGAGATCGAGAGTCGCAACAGGACCCTCTTCGCCTAAAACGCTGTTACGTATGGCACTAGAGGCGTTGGGGGGCTAGGAGAGGATCAGCAGTTCGGTCTTACCAAAAAACGGGAATAGGCCGGTAGGACCGGCAAAGCCGGGCGTTCAGAGGATGGAAACAGACTGGCTTTCCTTTTCCGCATGGCAAGCTCCTTGTCCGCAGCAGTGTTCAGCACGGGGCGCATGAGCAGCCCAGGAAAGGTGAAGTAGAGTTAATATAGCAAACCAAACAGGTAGGTCAAGCACAACATGAATATATAATTCATCACCTATTAATATGAAAAATACGTTTTGAACAATATACATATTAATTATCTATCAATCCTGATCTGAATCATTTATCGTGCCAGGTGTGTCCTCTGGCGGGTCGTCGTGCCATGGATGCAACGCAAAGCACCCCCCGACCTCACCCCTGAGTCCCCCTCATGGTTCATCATCAAGCTTCTGCAGGAGCAGGACCAGCTGTCGCGGAGGCCCTGCGCCACCATATCCCTGGCGCTGCGAGGTCACATCGAGGTGTAACCCCCGTCGACGGGCAGTGCAACCCCTGTGATGTAGTCGGAAGCAGGGCTAGCTAGGAAGACGGCGGCACCGGCGAGCTCATCGGGCTCACCCCAGCGTCCATGCGGAATGCGAGATTTAATAGAAGTTGTAGCGCTCTGCAGATGCAGAGGCCGTCAGGTCGGTGTGAATCCATCCAGGGAGTAGCGCATTGACTTGGATATTGTCCTTTGCCCAAAACACCGCCAGGCTCTTGGTGAACTGCACCACCCCACCCTTGGTCGCCCCATAGGCTGGAGAGACGTTGCTGCCGAAGATGGACGTCATGGAACCGATATTGATGATCTTGCCTCCTCCTGCCTGAGCCATGGATGGATATGCTGCTCGCGAGCACAAGAAGACCCCAGTGAGATTGGTGTTCAGGACCTGCTGCCACTCCATCAGCGTGTAGTCTTGTGGTGCTTTACGAATGTTGATACCAGCGTTATTGACGAGGATATCGATGCCGCCGAACGCCTTCACGGTGGCTTGCACCATCGCCTGTACCGAGGCTTCATCCTGCACGTCCGTCACGACGCTCATGGCCTTGACGCCCAACGCATGCAGGGCTGCGACCGCCTGCGCGTTCTTCTCAGCACGACGTGCCGCGATGACGATGTTCGCACCGGCTTGCCCCAGCCCTCGCGCTATGCCATAGCCAATGCCACCATTGCCGCCTGTCACAATCGCCCCTTTGCCGGTCAGATCAAAGTTTGCTGCCATCATCGGACTCCTGGTTTTGACTTTCGTTGCGCTCAAGATTACAGTAGGGCCTCCCTGACGCTGACACAAGACCGGATGAAACGATTTGTAGTTCTGACGCGTCAGGGGGTTGGTGCGGTTATCACTGCCGGGTGGATGTCGGTCTCTCCTGACAGGGACCTATCCGCCAATCAATCATTCAGCCTGTGCTGGGTCGGAGGATGCTATGGGTTACGAGTATATCCTAGTCGAGAAGGAAAGCGGTGTAGCGATTCTCACCATGAATCGCCCAGCTCAACTTAACGCCATGAATCGGCAGTTGAGCTCAGAGTTGCATGATGCCGTCACGCAAATGGTGGCAGACGACGAAGTGGGTTGCATTGTCATTACGGGAGCGGGGCAACGCGCGTTTACGGCGGGCGGCGATATCCATGAGCAACGTGAGAACGATGTCGCCTTCACCCAGGAGGAATTGGATGCGCGCAGCGCCGTCCGGAGCCGAGGCAGCTATGAGATCAGCGCCTGTCCCAAACCAACGATCGGCATGATGAACGGCCTGGCCTACGGAGGGGGCGCAGTTTTAGCGTCGTCGCTGGATATGCGGATCGGCTGTGAGAATACCCGCTTTCGCTTTCTAGCGGCTGCCTACGGCCGCATCAATAGCACCTGGACCCTGCCTAACCAGGTGGGCTGGCCGATCGCCAAGGAGCTTTTGTTCTCGGCCCGCATCGTCGAGGCGGAGGAGGCCTATCGTATTGGCTTGTTGAACCATTTGGTCCCATCCGCGCAACTGCGAGAGAAAACCATGGAGCTGGCGACGATGATCGCCGGCAACCGCAGCGACGCGGTCATGGGGGTCAAGGACCTGCTGCTCCGACAGATGGGCCGCAGTCTTGAGGAGCAATGGGTACTAGAACGCGACTATACAAGGAATGTGGTACGAGGTGCAAAGGCTGAGGAGGCCTTTCCCGAGTTTATCGCTCGTAAAGGCAGGCCTCTACCACCTCAAAAGCCGTAACCCCTTGAGCTCTTTAGACCAGTGCTGAGAGCAAACATTCGGTAGGAACATTGAAATCGGAAAGCGTCTGACGAGCACATCGGCGGCAACCGAGAACCGAGACATCCCGAGACTCGGTTGCCGAGCAGCACCTGTATGAGCGATCTACCGTCTATCCACCCGCACCCTCATCAAAGCGCGACCGGCGGGCCTCAAGATTACTATGGACGTCGATCAATACGGTACGACCTTCCGCGTTCAGGCGTTGGGCCTGCTTGAGCGCGGGAGCGATGTCGTCCGGTCTGATGACCGTGATGCCGACCGCTCCCAGGCCCTCGGCGATCTTGGCATAGTCGCCGGTCATCTTGGTCACTTCGAACATTTGGCGGGCGGTGGGATAGCCGCCAGGGTAAGTGGCCATGTCACCATTGTTGAGGAGGATGGTGGTGATCGGTGCGCCGGCGCGGACAGAGGTTTCAATGTCCAAGCCGGACATGCCGAAGGCGCCATCGCCCATGAAGTTGAGGCAGAACTTGTCGGGCTTGGCGAGCTTAGTACCGATCATCAGCGGGATGCCATAGCCCAGGTGCGTCGTCTTGCCCCACCCAATATAGCTGTGCGGCACCGTGGCAGAATAGAACGGCATGATCGTGTCACGCGGAGCGCCAGCGTCGTGCGTGACGATGCTATGTTCCTTGTCGAGCGTGCGTTCCAACTCGCCGATGACTCGATACGTGTTGATGGGCATCTCATCAGAGTTCAGCAATCCCGTCCAAGAGGCCATCCACTTCTGCTTGATCTCGGCGATCTCGGCGGCGACGTGGGTCTGTCCCTTGCGTCCGTTCGGGCCGAGCTGGGCCTTAACCTCCTCAATTAGCATGCGGATGGTCAGTTTGGTATCACCCGGCAGACCGACATCGACGAAATAATCCTTGTCGATGTCCTGCAGGCTCTCCGTATTGTGGATCATGATTTTCCCAGTGGGGATGGGCTGACCGTAGCTGGTACGCGTCAGGCTTGAGCCCAGGGCCAGCAGGAGGTCAGATTCTTGAAGCCACTGGCGGGCTTGCAGGCTGGTGGAGGAACTGCCCGAGCCCAGCGCCAGGGGATGGCGTTCATCGAATCCAGACTTACCGGGCATCGTGCAGTAGACGGGGATCTCTGTTAGCTCCGCCAGCTCTTGCAGCTCTGCTGAAGCGTCCGCCAGCAGCGTACCCATCCCGGACCAGATGACGGGCTTGTGGGCCCCCAACAACAGCCGCACGGCATCCTTGACATCGCTTGCCGAAGGCGTTTGCGGATATCTCTTGGGAGACTGATAGTGCATGGCCGCTTCGGCGACTTCCTGGGTGGCGACGTCGGCGGGGATCTCCACGATCACCGGTCCTGGGCGACCGTTACGCAAATGGTGAAACGCCCGTCGCATCACACTGGCAGCCATATCTGACTTCCAGACCACCTCGCTGTGGACAGAGACGGACTGATAGGTGCGCACGGGGGAGAAGTTCGGCTGCACCGAATGCTGGGCCAAAGCCGGACCGCCTGGGAGGTACAGGATGGGTACGTTATCGCCGAAGGCCTGAGCCAATCCGCCCATGGCGTTTTCAGATCCGGGTCCCCCCTGGGTGATCACGACGCCGAACTTCTGGCGGTTGTTCATACGGCTGTAGCCGTCGGCAGCCATGAGCGCCCCGCGTTCCTGCCGGAACATAATCGGCCGGATACCTTCCTTAGCGACAGCCTCGATTAAATTATTAGACGGGAAGCATGAGATCCACTCCACGCCTTCCGTCTTTAAGATACGTGCGATAACCTGCTGTGTATTCATTCAGTCTCCTCCACAATCTCGTTGTGCAACTTCCCACATTTCACTGGTAATAGTGATATCATTCTTCGTTCATCCCGTCAGCATCATAGCAACCGCACACAAAAAAGGGAATCGCTCTGTCATAGGGCAGCACCACGGGGCATCATTCCACATATCGTCAAATGGAACACAGGCGGTTTCACGACGTGGGAGCAGAGCATAGGCGATTTGCTGGCACTTTACAAGAGGGACTGTCTTCAGAAACGCAACCAGAGCGCCACGAAGGGCCGTGGGCAAGGCTACGCCATTGGGAACCGAAGCAGACGGTGACCACGTGACACATGCACCGCAGACTTCCCGCTCTCCGCATGGCACGGCGCACCCCCGCCCAGCCATCCCGCTCGATGGCAGGTCCGGGCAGGGGTACATATGTGGCGTCCCAAACTATGTACCTTCAAAACTGGCTAAAGAGGGGCCGTTGTAGTGGTAGTCCGCGCGATAGGCCTGCATCAGCGCTCGCATATCTTGCCGGAGCTCCTCCAGCGTCGGCCGTCCAACGAACCACCAACCATCGTAGATCGCATGGATTTTTAGATCTGGTCCCAGGGAAAAGGCATAGGGAAGCGCAACTAAGCCGTATTTGAAATCGGGTGGCGTCACTTCAACCATATCGAGCTGTCGGATGGCACGACGCTCGTGATCACTGAGGAATGTAAAGGTCGCCCCGAGTCCTGCTCGAAAGGCCGCGCTGATGTCTGGTGGATCGGTACTGACAACTGCCAGCTTACAGTAGTTGACCTGCAAGTCCTCCTGCAATTCGAGGAAGCGCCGCACCTGGCGCGCGCATTTCGGTCACCAATAGCCGCGGTAGAAGCTCACGATCAGCGGAAAACCACCGGCCAGTTCCGACAAGGTGACGAGTTGATGCCGATGATCAGAAAGCGTTAAATCGGGAAATCGCTTGCCCACCACGAGATCCGGATGCATGCGTGTCTCCTTTCCGAGCGGCCCTGGGCGAAGCCCATGGCGTTGAGAATCTCTCCTAGAGTGGCCGGAACAACGCCAGCAGAAACCAGCGTCGGGCGTCAAACCAGGTGCGACGTAGCACGAGATTGGCCTGGTATCCTAAATCACGGACTTCGTCAACGCTATACTTATACGAACTTTCCGTATGAATCGTTTCATCCTTGTCAAACGACACCACTTGTTCGAGCTCGACAATGGGAACGCGCTGAGCTCGTCGACTGCGGAGGTGCATCTCGATACAACCCTGTGCATCGTTGTAGAGGGCTAGGTGCTCAAAGCTCTGTAGGTCGAACCGTCCGCCAAGCTCATGATTAATGCGGTGGAGGACATTGAGGTTGAACGCTGCCGTGACACCCTGGGCGTCGTCATAGGCAGGTAGGAGAATCGCTGGCGATTTTTTCAAGTCGATGCCCAGGAGAAAGGCGTCCTCAGGCCCCAGTATGGCGGCCATACGCTGGAGGAACTCGGCGCTCTCGGCAGGCGTGAAGTTCCCCAGACTCGAACCGAAAAAGGCCACGGCTTTCTGCTCTAGCTGGAACGCCTGAATAACCTCCGGTTGCCCCGAGAAGTCGGCGTGCATGGCACGAATCTCAGCATAGCTGTATTCCTGCAGCAGGCGGTTGGCTGTGTCCCACAAAACCTCTCGAGCAATATCGACTGGGCAATAGGAAAACGGTCGTCCGGCCCATTCATACGCGTCGAGGAGGTAACGGGTTTTGGTGGCGCTTCCAGACCCGAGCTCCACCAGCGCCAGGTGACCGATGTCGGCATGAATCTGCGCGGCATAGGTGCTGAGAATCTCCTGTTCCGCCCGGTATGGATAGTACTCGGGCAACGCACAAATTTGCTCGTACAGTTGGGAGCCGCGCGCGTCATACAAGTACTTCGGCGGCAGCCATTTTTGTGGGGCGGCAAGCCCATGGGCTACGTCCCGCCCAAAGAGGTGTCGGTTCAGGCGTACATCCATATCATAAAACTGGAGTCGTTTATTGGCGAGTTCCTTGGTCGGCATGGCTGTCCTTTACCGCAGTCGCATCTGCATTGTTATGGGGGGCACCTTGGAACGGCGTCATCCGATTCGTGCTGACTCCTTTATCATGCCGTTGCGGCTATTGCACGCCCGCATCAAAAGCGTGGAGGCCCTCAGGCGGCTGGATGGGCATAGGGCTTACTGTCGAATCGTCCTGGCGAGCCGGAGCCCCATAAATTGCCAACGGGCATCGGCAGGAAAAAAGTTGCGATAGCTTGGCCGAATATGTGAGACCGAGGTGGCACACGATCCACCGCGCAGTACGAACTGGTTCGCCATAAATTTGCCGTTATACTCTCCGAGCGTACCCGGTGCTGGAGTGTACCCTGGATAGGGGGAATAGTGACTCTGGGTCCACTCCCAGACATCCCCGAACATCTGGGCCAGTGGCACAGTATGATCGGTCTGGCCCAGGGGGACCGGATGGAAGGTCTGTTGGTCGACGAAATTGCCGCTGATCGGCAGAGATATCGCCGCGACCTCCCATTCGACCTCGGTGGGTAGGCGCGCACCAGCCCATCGCGCATAGGCATCCGCTTCATAGTAACTGACGTGACAGACGGGTTCGGCTTCCTGGACGACTTGCATTCCCGCAAGCGTCAGCATCCACCAACGACCATGCTGCTGCTCCCAATATAGCGGGGCCTTCCATCCTTCGCGCTGGACCGTGTCCCACCCCATCGAAAGCCATAGCTCCGGCCGTTCATACCCACCGTCGGCCATGAAGGCCAAAAACTCCCTATTGGTGACGAGGCATGATGCCAAGTGAAAGGGCTCGATAAAGCTCCGATGCCTCGGGGATTCATTATCAAAAGCAAATCCCTGACCATCATGGCCAATCCAGTACACCCCCTCGGGAAAGCTCACCCACTGTGGTGCGCACCCTACCTGGGCAGGGCGCGCGTTGTTAGCAACCACATACGCTGGTCGCAAAGGATTGCAGGAAAAATTGTATTTCAGATCGGTTAAGAGCAACTCTTGATGCTGTTGCTCATGCTGCAGGCCGAGCTCGACAATAGGAGACCAGATAGCGAGCAGATCGTCACCTAAACCCTCCAAAAAGGCCGTTATCTGCTGGTCGACATAGGCTCGATAGCGATAAATCTCCTCGACGGTCGGACGCGACAGCAGCCCCCGTTTTGGCCGGCTATGTCTCTCACCAGCCCCCACGTAATAGGAATTGAACAGATACGCATAGGAAGCATGGGGCGATCGATAGGTTGGATCAGCCGAGGCCAGCACAAACGTTTCGAAAAACCAACTCGTATGCGCCAGATGCCACTTCGGGGGGCTCACATCTGGCATGGCTTGAATGACATAATCTTCGGTCACGAGAGGCTGGCAAAGACACTCGGTAAACTGTCGCACCTGATGGTACCGTCTGATGAGTGTCTCCTGGGGGGAAGGTTCCCTGGAGATGGAGGAGGTTATCGCATCGTGGGCACTTTGAGAAAAGGGCACGTTCCTCTCCTCTTCCGCATTGTCTTCAACCTCGGACCCTGTTACTTCACATCCGGTGGGTGACTATGTCTCCCCCTTGTTGACACCACGCATACCGTTGAAGCCCTGCCTTGAACCTGCCTAAGTGATCTTGCCAGGGTGCGGGGCACTGGCGATGTTCTGAAAATTGCTAGCAGGGAAGCTATTATACCGCAAGTTAGCGGCATGCTTGCCTGAATTCTCCGTATGCTCTACACTTGGGTTACTATGGACAACTATACAGCAGTTTTCCGGTTTTTGCCCAGGCTGGAGCTTTCCGCATGATCTCTCGCCTGTGAGGCCGTTGCTGGGAAATGGCTCTTCAGGCTTTTGAAGCGTGCACGAGGGATAGCAACTCCCCAAACGTGTCGATCACATAGTCCGGTGCACAATGCAACAGAGCATCTTGCCCGCCGAAGCCATAGGTGACGGCACAGGTCACGACGCCAGACGCCTTTCCCGCCAGAATGTCGGCGGGGGTATCGCCAACCATCAAGGCCTGCGGAGGGGCACAGTGTAGGGCGGCGAGGGCCGCGAGCACGGTGTCGGGGGCGGGCTTGAGGCGCAGATCGGGGGTACCGCCCTGGATGTGCCGAAAAAAGGGACTGAGGCCAAGCCGTCGCAAGACGATCTCCGCTTCCGCTGGCTCTTTGGTGGTGACGATGCCGAGCGTGAAGGTGGCCAATGCCTGTAAGGTATCGATGACCCCAGGGTATAATTGTGTGAAACAGGCGTCCTGCTGGGCATAGGTGTGACGGTAAGCAGTCAGGAAGGCACCGGTCAACGCAGGAGACAACGGCCCCCCGAGCTCCCAGAGCATCTCGGCGAGGGGCTTTCCAATGTGGTGGCCAATCGCTGAGGCACTGGGCGGGGTGCCATCGATCACGGTCCGCCAGGCGTGCTGAAAGGCTGTGGCGATGTCCAACCGGGAGTCCACTAGCGTGCCATCCAGGTCACACAAGATCGTCGTGATGGTGCGGTTCTCACCCCGCTGCACTTTCCTCTCCCCGTGCGCACCCGTTACTCTCGTCGGAACGAGTGATGACACTCCGGTGATCGACGACCACTTCAGAGCTGGTGACACCGTCAAAGTCACAACCTATTCCCGTCGACCCAGGTGACTCATGCGCAACGCGATTTTTTATCTCACATATAATGGGCTCTATAATTTTACCAATGGCATCGGTACCCAAACACAACTGCTAATCAGTGGCCTCGAAGCCATACAGGAGACGCTGATTGCGCAGCATGGGCCCATCGATGCGCATGTAGTTTGCCCGTTGCCAGATACGCAGACCTGGGGTTATGAGCACACCTTCTTTCAGCGGCAGCAGCAACGTCTGGCAGCGCTTGGCGGCTACGTACATCTCATTCCATACAAACAGGACCCTGAGCAAGATCTCTGGGAGCTTCGTTCCTGGAAAGCCCTCTGCCAAAACGTGGCGCCGGTATTACACAGGCAAATGGTGGCCTATGACCGATCGTTGATCATTTGTGTGGACCAGCCTTGGTTGCAGACGCCTCAGGTGCTCGGGATGCACCCCGGCCAGGCATTGCCGTATCATACCGATGTGCTCCTGGTGCTGTATAGCACGGCCTTCATCCGCAACTGGGAGAACCCTGACGCGACAGAGATTGCCTGGGAGCGGGAAGGGCTTGAGGCGTCCCAGCCCGGCTCGTGCGTGGCACTTGCCAACATCTGCCCATCGTTTACCACCCATCTCAAGACCCACTTCCGGCTATCGGCGGCGCAATTTGTCCCTTACACTTCGAGTATCCTCCTGAATGACCGCACTTTTACCGTACTCGACGAGGCGGTGGTGCGAACGACGCTGCAGGCCTATGGCGTCCCCCTCGATGCTGATGTCGTGCTGGCATTTGGTCGAGCCGCAGCTATCAAGGGGTTCGAGCGGCTGATCCCAGCCCTTGCCCCGCTCCGTGATCGGATACATTTTGTGCTCATCTCGGTACCATACACCAATGACGACTCCCAACAACAGATTTATGATCAACTGCTGCAACAGTACGCCATACGGGCAACCCACATCAAGGCGTTTACACGGGACTTGCCGCCTGCCTTATGTCAATGGCCCAGGACAAAAATGGTTGTCGTCCCGTCTCGACACGAAACATTCTCCAACATCCCGCTCGAAGTCGCACTGTGGGCGCGTGGAAACGGCCCAGTGGTGGTGGCCTCAAGCGTCGGCGGGTTCGTCGACCAAATCGAGGATGGTGTCACAGGATTTCTTATGGATATCTCGTCGTGTCTGCACATGACCCAGACGCTGCTCCATGTGCTCGATCTGTCTCAAGACGCACATGCGGCAATTCGGTATCAGGCCTATCAGCGGGTCATCTGCGACTTCGACTTCACGAAAAACTTTCCGGTCACTCTACGGTGGTTTTGGCAGGGGGAACCTCTGAGGGCGCGTGACCGAGTGCGCTGAAGCTGACCGTGACATGAGGGCGGGAGTGCGAGTCGCTGGGGTGGGACCTAGGGCGGGGATTTGCCATGCACTTGTTGACAGTCGTCAGCTCCTCATGGGAACTGCGCAGGCTGGCTGTCTGGCTCCAGGATGCTATTTAAGCGCTGGCACAAGGCCATGACCTCATCAGCATGGCCGGGAAACCAGGCCTGCAACCACGTGGGACGTTCGAAAAAGGCTTGCGGCGGGCGATCTGGGTGTCGAATGCCAACACGCATGACCAACCCGCTGGCGTTGATGAAACTCACCTCGTCGAGCAATCTCCCTGGCGCGGCCAATCCGGCCGCGATCGGACATAACGCGGCGATGGCCGCTAGGGAAGCTGCGACCCCTCGTAGGCAAAAGGCCTGCGTATGGGCCCGGACCTCTGGTGGCAAAGCCTGCAAGACGGTCCGCATGGTCAAGCCGGAAAACACCGTATCATCCACCACAGCAAGGGAGGACCCCGAATCGAGGCCCAACAGTTGCTGCGCTAAGGGGATACCGATCGTGCTCACCACGTTGTAGCCACCGTGGCCGTCTTCTTCGCGCGTAATGTCCACACGAGTGATTCGGGGAAACCATCCCGTCTTGGCGTGCAATTGTTGAGCGACGCGTTCTCCGGCTCGACCGATGCCAATCGTCAGCGCAAAGGGGGCGTAATGAGCCTGCGCCAGCAATCGCTCAATTTGCGACTCAAGCGTGATGACCACGACATGCTCCGGATCACGCTGCAGGAGCGCGAAAAATTCCCGTGTGAGTTGCCATGCTGCTGATCCCTTGCCCTGCTGCCGGCAGACATATGCGCTGAGGTCGTCGTGAATATATAACAGGCCCGGGGTCGGTGCGGCGTAGGCTTCAGCATCCGTCATGGGGCGCATCTTTCCTCGGGGCGACTTGCCTGGGCGCCCTCGCGTGGCATGAGGCATCCCCCCTTCGTGGCTATGCCGACCCCTGTAGTATGTGCCAGAGCACGGGTTCGACACATCCGTGAGGCTATCAAGCCGGTGCTCTACCGCGGTGGGGGCGTCGAACTGGTGGGCGGACGTCCCGCTCCGGTGCGATCTTCCAGCCGCAGCCGTTCCTCCGCCAGTTTGGCCTCTTTCGAGGTAGGATATTTCTCGACCAGGGTCCGTAAGACGCGTCGTCCCTGGACCCCGTCTTTGATCTCGTAGTAAGCGTACCCTGTTTTTAACAGGGCGCTTGGTGCCTGAGGGCTTTGCGGAAAGTCCCGCACCAAGCGCTCAAACTCGGTAATAGCGCCGCGGTAGTCTTTCGCACTGTAGAGCGATTCTGCGAGATAATACTGCGCCGTGTCGGCCACATCACCCGTCGGGGCTTGCAGGAGATAGGTGCGAAACCCTTGTGCGGCCAGATCAAATT
Organism: uncultured Nitrospinota bacterium; assembly: GCA_963707985.1. Classification (GTDB taxonomy): domain Bacteria; phylum Tectomicrobia; class Entotheonellia; order J063; family CAVPRW01; genus CAVPRW01. Next base: position 119,273 of record CAVPRW010000037.1, read on the forward strand.
TGCCCCGCTGGTAATCCCCAAGGGCAGCCTGGTAGAGTCTCTTGGCCTCGGCCGAGCTTGGTGCAGCCGCCGTTGGGGGAGTTCCAGGCGAGTCTCCGGTAGGAGCCCCGGGAATGGGAGTTTGACCGGTGCCTGAGGGGCTCGATCGGCTGCCCATGGGAGTTGAGGACGCCGCCAGGGCTCAGCTTGGTCTCCAGTGCACCAACCCGACGGCTCATTTGGACGTTAGAGGCCTCCAGGCGCTCGGTCAACACACTGACTTGCTGACGCAGCTCATCGAGCCCAGCTTTCATGTCGGCGATATTCCGCCGCTCCCCCTCTAGCTCTCGCTGCACAAGCTCTCGCGGCTTGGACTGTGACACCTCTTGCGACACTTGCATTTGCATGAGCTTGGCGATTCATCCGCTCCATATCATTACGAAGAATGGCGATGTCGCGTTCCTGCGCGCACGCCGTGAGAGCCAGGGTGGCGAGCAGAGCTAATCCGCCCCACGGCAGCCGCGATCTGGCCACTTTCATGATGTCATCCCCACGAGTTCAGGTTACATGGCCTTGAAATCGACCCGACGGTTCTTCGCCCATGAATCTTCGCCATGGCCAGAGTCAGTAGGGCGCTCTTCGCCGTAGCTGATGATCACCAGACGACTGCCATCGATGCCCAACGAGCTGAGGTAACTCTTCACGGCGGCAGCGCGGCGTTCACCCAGGGCGAGGTTGTACTCATTGCTGCCGCGCTCATCGGCGTTGCCCTCTAGCTGAACTCGGGCGTTGGCATTGGAACGCAGCCATTCGGAGTTGCGCACGAGGGTATCCTTGGCTGTATCACTTAGCGTCGCCTGATCGAACTCAAAATAAACGGTGTCCATCACCAACGTTCCTGCCGGAGGCGTCGTCGGCCGCGACGCCAGCTGGCTTTCGGCAATTCGCCGACGGCGTTCTTCTTCTTCGCGAGCCCGGATCTCCTCCGCGCTCGGCCCACTCGCGCCCATCTGCGTGGTGCTCTCGGGCGGTGGTCTTCCGCGCGCATCCCGTGGTGAGCAATATCAGGGTAGTAACGAAGATGAGGCTCCAAATCCCAACCGACCGCGTCATATCGATGTCCCCTCCGCTCCTGACCTTTCAACCGTCCCTGAACACGCTACTGGGTGTCCTCACCCCAACGGATGTCGGTCTTCCCTTCACTTAAAGGGTGCCATACAGGCCTCTCTCCTTTCAGACGGCGAATGGTCGTCGTAATCGCAAACCCACAGGGTCACTCCACGATACGAGGAGACCAGACAGGACTTTGTGCCCCCCCGTCCAAGGACGTGAGTTGCTGTTGACCAGACCCATCGTCATACATCCGATAGAGCTGGGGGGAGCCCGTGCGTGTCGAGCTGAACACTAAAAAGCGTCCGTCAGGAGACCACGAGGGATTTTCGTTACTCCCATTGCCCATGGTCAAGCGCTGCGCACCACTGCCATCCACGTTAATGACATAGACGTCGAAACGGTTTCCCTCCATCGACACATAGGCGATACGATCGCCACGCGGGGACCAGGAGGGACGGTCATTGTAGTTCCCTTGGTAAGTCAACCGGCGGACATTCGACCCTTCCGCATCCATGATGAAGATCTGTGGCGATCCCGCGCGGTCGGACACAAACGCGATTTGCCGACCGGTCGGTGACCAGGTGGGGGAGGTATCGATCGCCGGATGATTGGTGAGTCGGCGCAAGTCGGAGCCGTTGCGACTCATCGTATAGATTTCCGAGTTGCCATCTTTGGTTAACGTCAACGCCAGGCGGCTGCTGTCAGGGGACCAGGCTGGCGCCGAATTCAGTCCAGGCTGCTGCGACACGAGACGTCGTCCACCGCCGTTCAAGCCAACGGCGACAAGATCGGGATTGCGGTCTCGATACGACGTAATAGCCACCTCACGGCTGTCCGGCGCCCAGGCTGGTGACAGCGCAATCGAGCGATCGCTGGTCAATTGCCGGACGTTCGTGCCATTCTGATCCATCACAAACAGCTCTTTGTTGCCATTTTGTCGCGAAATGAACGCGATCTTCGTTTGGGCGATGCCTGGCTCACCGGTAAAACGGACCATGATCTCATCGGCACAGCGATGCATCATACTGGCTGCGGTATCCGCGGGTCCACGATAACGTTTCCCCGTGATCATGCTTTGGCCCCCAACGTCGAAGAGCCGACACTCGACGATAAGATCGCGTCCATCCTGGCTATATGTCCCCTTCACGAGCGCCTGCGCGCCCAACTCTGCCCACTCCTTGAACACAATCTCCCCAGCCCGCGCATCAGCTTGGGCCGCCTCCTCTAAAAACCTCTGGTTGTCGATCAGGTCGAAGAAACGGTAGACGCGCAAATCATCGGCAAGAGTGCTGGCCATCTCATGGCCAAGGCTCGCATTTGCCCCACTGCCGCCTTCCGCCCGAGTAAAATCCGGGATCGCTAGGCGCAAGCGTTGTCCGCCGCCGCGCGAGATGCTGAGATAGACGTCGGCCGCGTTTGCGCACACCAGCCCAATCGTCATGGTGAAGAGCCACCCGAGCAGATACACCCTTGCATAGCTGATGCGCATATCACCCTTCCTTTTGGCCCGGACAAGAGCCTCCTAAACCAAAGCAGAGGTAGATCCCCAGGTAGTCCCCACCAAATTCCACTGGCAAGGGAGGAAATGGATCGGAGCGTTTGATGGCCCCTGAAGCGAGCAGGTCGACGGCCTGATTACGGGAGGATTCATAGATCTGGGGCTCGGCGATCGTACCGTCCCGTTTGATTCGGAAATAGACGACGACCCGACCGAGATTCTGCTGCGGACGGACCCAGTTCTCCTCGATGCGTCCGGTTACCTGCCTGAGGTAGTAGCTATAGGGAAAGTTGGCCGAGTCAAGCGACAACATGCCACCGCCACCCCCCAAGGCCAGACCGCTGCCCGGTCCAGACCCCGACCCAGGCCCTGACCCAGGTCTTCCCCCGCTCCCTGGCCCCGATCGCTCGGGCTGAATCCTGGCCGTTGCTTCTCGCCGTGGGGCCGGAGTTGGAGACGTCTGCGTCGGAGGAGGAACGTCTTTTTTCCTCTCCTGGGGTTTCTCGGTAACTGCTCGTGGTGCGGGCTCGGGCTTCTTCTCTTCCCGCTTTGGGGGTTCTTTCTTCGGCGGCTCCTTAGGCTTTGGCGTGGGCAGGGTCATCTCCGGCTCGCGTGGTGGGTCCTTGGGTTTCGGGGGCGGAGCTTTCTCTACCTTCTCAGGTTTGGGTTCTGGCGGATGTGGCGCAGAAGGTTTCTCCGCCTGGGTAGGCTCTGGTGGTGGAGCAGGTTTTCTTGGGGGCGGCTGGAGTGCTTCGCGTGTCGCCCCGCCGCCGCCTCCACCCGCGGGGAAGTCGACGAGTTGCACCATCTGCGCTGGGGGCATGAGAAGCGTGGGCGCCGAGATATAAGGCGCCACAACGAACAGGCCACCAAGGGCAGCCACATGAATCAGCACAGAGAGAAGGAGCGGCCGTGAAATCTCTCCAAACATCCCATACTCGCCGGCTCGGTTCCCGGAGCGCGACCTGTTGCCGTTGATGGCGCTCGATTTGCTAGGACGGAGGTCTTTTACCATCATCATCAGCCGGAACCGTCACAATGCCTAAGCGCTCGATGCCCGCCTGTTTAATCACCGCCATCATCTTCACCACGAAACCGTATGGGATATCTTTATCAGCGCGGAGGAACACCTCTTTGGTGGATCCCGAGGCTTGACGCAATGTCTGTTCCAGCTCAGGAAAATCAATACGTCGATCATTCAAATACAGACGCTCGTTCTTGGCCAGGGTGATAACCAGCCGCTCTCGGCTGGGATCCATATTGCTACTTCCCCCTTCCTGGGGGAGGTTGATATCGATACCCTGCTGCATCATCGGAGCGGTGACCATGAAAATGACGAGCAAGACCAGCATCACGTCAACAAGGGGCGTGACGTTGATCTCGGATAGCGTCGTCTGGCCTGGTTTTTGCGTCGTTCCGAGGCTCATGCGTGCTTGACGAGGTCCCGCTCGGCATAGGTGGCGAACTCGCTGGCGAAATTCTCCATCTCCATCGCCAACACACGAATCTGACTCACAAAATGGTTATAGGCGATGACCGCTGGGATCGCCGCGGCCAGGCCGGCGGCGGTGGCGATCAGGGCTTCCGAAATACCTGGGGCCACAGTGGCCAACGTGGCTGATCCCCGCAAGCCAATACCATGAAACGCGTTCATCACACCCCAGACAGTTCCGAAGAGTCCGATGAACGGGGTTGCGCTACCGGTGGTGGCGAGAAACGGCAGCAATCGTTCCAATCGGATGGTTTCCTCCGACGCCATCAACGATAACATGCGCTGGAAACGCCCGGCATCGAACACCGACGGTCCGGGAATCGATTCCTCATGCAGTTCATCAGACAGACCATTGCGACCCCGCGCAGCGCATTTTTGCCGCCGGATGCGAGCGCAGCTCGGCATATCCCGCTGCAAACATACGCGCCAGCGGAGAGGCTTGGTACTGTTTAGTCGAGGCATATACGACCGCGAGATTGTCACTCTCGGCAAAGATTTCACGAAACAGGGATGTCTCACGCCTGACACGGCGCATCAGCCGCCACTTATGGATGATGATCGCCCAAGAGGCGACCGAGAAGCCCAATAAAATGAGCAGCACCAGCTTACCCATGGGGCCTGCTCGTAGCACAAGATCAAACACGTCTCCGCCGAAGCCGATGGTCTGTGTTGGCATGATGGTACCTTGACAGGAAATATGAGGTGCGGGAGTCCAATGCTGCAATGCACTGGCGACGTTCTATCCTAGGCTAAAGCCTGGCAGATGTCAACGTCGATTTCGTCCGCACGCCCTGAAAGCGCCAAGAGGGGGATGTGCCTCACGTTGCAAAGGGACGGTTATTCGAGTAAAGTGACAGAAATAACACTATGATTCGCCCATCTTCGAATGCACTTCCACGCTGTGTGCCTTCTCTAAGGTGTTGGTCTTACATGGTTTAGACGTCGCCGGAGGAGTCCGTCGCATGGTTGACCTTCAAGAGCTTAACGACGTGTCTGCAGGAGCATATCCGTCCCCAACACCTGGCGCTGGCCATCAAAATGGCCAAGTCGCCCGACGAGGTGCCACCAAAACTGCGGCATCCGGCCAAGGATATGGGGTTTCAATCGGCAATCTGCCAGGGGATCAGCATCGCACGACGATACGGATGGGCTCTGGCGTTGACGAGAGAGGACCTGTCATGTCCACTGGCCAAGGTGGTGTTCGGCTTCGAGCCGGAAATTTCCGTACTATACCGAGGGGTTTGCCTGTGCGGAGATGTATACCGAAAGCGAAACTGCCGGAGCGCTGACGGAAGCCCAGCAGCCGAAATTCCCCTATGGGACGTATCATGCCATTCTGGTCGCACCGTTGACGCGCACCGAGTTTGAGCCTGATGTGGTAGTGATCTATGGCAACTCGGCCCAGGTCATGCGCTTGGTGACTGCGGCGCTCTATAAGCGCGGGGGACGGATCACGTCGAGCTTCTCAGGGCGCATCGATTGTGCCGATATCATCATCCAAACGATGCACACGCAGGATTGCCAGGTAATTCTCCCCTGCTACGGCGATCGCATCTTTGCTCAGACCGAAGACTCGGAGATGGCGTTTACCATCCCTCGATCCCGCATCGCTGAGGTCATCGAGGGGCTCAAAGGCACCCATAAAGGGGGCGTGCGGTATCCGATTCCCTCCTTCTTACGCTACCAGGCGGTGTTTCCCGAGAAGTATATGAAGCTTGAGGAACTGTGGCGGCAGGGGGATGCGCATTCATAGCGACTACCACCCCGTACCGGTGTTGATCAGAACCTTCACCGCGCCCTCCCACTCTGATGGCCCGTCATACCAGAGCACAATGTCCGCATGTCGACTATCAGTCAAATCGCCGCGGCAATGACCTTGATGATGGCGCCGTTCACACGCAGGTCGTAAATCACAAACGGCGGCCCCCCGAAAGCGTTCACGAGCATGCCGATGAGCAGCATCATGGTGAGGGCTGGGACGGCGTGCATGATCCTGAGGCCCTGGATGATTTCGGAGTATTGCCGCGCTATGCGAGGCACGTCTGGGCGGCTTACCAACGTTGCTCTTCGCCAGTGGATTCTCGCTGTTCGTTGGTCGCGGATACATCGGGGATGCAGTCTGACAGCGATGCCAGGAAGCGCGAGATGGCCCGGATGCTGCTGGTGAAGGGGCTCAAGTCCAATACGTTCCCGGACTTCGCCCTGAGCTTCAAGGGCCACACGGACCGCTTCGAGGAACCGCACGCCGGCCGTCCTGACCGAGAGCATCCAGAATCCCCGGACACAGGACATGCTCGCGTATCTCATCGCGGTTGCCAAACATTTCTTCGAGAGTCTGAAAGACGTACAGCGGGGTCCCACCGTCGTGAATGCTGTGTAAATCGATAATCGACGGCTGCAAGCCACCGCTCGTCGGGGTGAGCAACACGTTCCATGGACTGGGATCGCTGGTAAAGGTCCTGCACCCGAGTACCACCCACAACCGCATATACGCGCCAATCCCTTGGCGTTCGAGAGCTTGACGTTGTGCGGAGTACTGCATAAAATCGAGCTCTCCCCGGATAAAGCGGTCTTCGAGGATGCCTTTCCAGTGGTCGAGGCTATGCCCTTCCACATAGGCTTCGGTCATCGCCCGGCACGTCTGGCCGCGTCCATCCGACCATTGCCAAAAACCTCCAAACCGCGGGCACAGGCCGGGTGCCACCTCGTCCACACGACGTGCCGCCCATACCATGCGTTCGAGCACCCGAGCATCGAGGTCTGTGGATTGAGCGTTCGCGCCGCCGACCGTTGCCTCGGGAGGCAAATGACCAAGTTTAACGGGCAGGAACTGCTTCAACACGAAGCTGAAAGCGTCTCCTGGCCGCGTGCGCGCGGTGACCAGATAAACGCGCTTCGCCCCACCCGTGGCCAGATAGCGAATCGTGAGCCAAGCTGGACGCCCGTGGGCGCCAGCATCGCCGTGGAGGCGTGTCAGAGTGGTCTCAAGCAGCCTGGGGTGTGTCAGGGCCGCTTCGACAGCGCCCTGTTCGGCTGCTGGCCTGGTGTTTTCCCATGTGATCGGTGCGACTCCCGCCTTCGGCGCGTCAGTACCCAACATACCTGTCCCCCGCGGAAACGTTGTGTGCTCGTGCATGACCCTATGCTCAGCCTACCGCATGCGTGGGACGATGAAGATATCCTCGGCTTCCCAGAAATCCCCAGCATGGTTGCAGGCTGTGGTGCGCACGTCATCGAGCAAATCCGGCGTGTCAACGGTGATCCACAGGTAAGCATCTTCTCCGGCTTCAATCGTATCGAAATCGATCTCGGTTTTTACCTGCGGTAATCTTCTCTTCCCCGCTGAGCCACTTGCTCTGCTAGCGACTTGCAGATTCCTTCAGGCGCGGTGTCATCTGGCAAAAGCACCACGAGTATACCAGAACCACGGGAGAGTGGCGTGGCAAACCGCTACTAGCCGACCAATCACCCGGAAGCGGGTGCAGCCTATTCTGGCATTCAAGCGACGACTGTGGCCTGCAGCGTGGGGAAATTTGCTCGGGCTGCCAGCGTCGCCTCCGCTCCCACGCGCCCAGCGATCAGAGTATAATATATGATCTTGATTACGATGATTAAGGGGGAAAGGATTACCCAACCCTTGCAACCCTGTTTCCAGACGCCCATTGAAAGGGATCATCCGCAGCGCAGCCCCCCAGGCCGACCGATGTCACATCTGTGATAAGGAGAATACACGTGGCTCTAGTGCTCGATTTCATCCGCGATTCCATTCATCAGCAGCATGAGGCATGGGATAAGGCAATCTCGGATTTGACGCCAGAGCAGATGCATTTTCGCCCGAACGGCCAGGGAAACCATATTGGCTTCATCGCCTGGCATTATGTCCGGACAGAGGACAACCTCGTGCAATTCGTCTTTCAACATCGCAAGCCGACGGTCTGGCTTGCCGGTGGCTACGATCAGATGTTTGGCGCTACCGCGTACGGCACAAGGCACCGGCATGCCGCCTGAGGACGCGGTACGCATGCAGTTGCCGGCGGTGGAGCAGTGGATGGGCTATCAGCACGCAGTCTGGCAAGCAACGGACACCTGGCTCAATGCCATGACGGAGGACGATTTGCTGCGTTCCGTCCATATCATGCCATTCGGCGATATTACGGTGATGACAGCGGTGCGCATTCCGATCGTCAACCATGGCTTCTTGCATCTCGGCCAGGTAGGCCATTTGCGGAAACAACAAGGATTAAAGAGCTCAGACCTGTAGGTGGCGAGGCCCCAGCCTACGGGTGCCATCGGCTCGTGTGCTGGTGTCTCAGGGCAACTGGGGCAGAGGGTTGAACCGACGGTCTCGATGACTCCAGAGGAACACTGGCTTCACGAGCGCTGCCCATGGCCATGCAGCACCTGCACGCCCCACGCGACATCCTCTCCCTGAAGTGGGGGCGTGGGTTCGCTCCGATAGTCTAACCGTCGTGCACAGGCCCCTTGGTCGTAACAGCGATTAAGGACTGCCTGCAGATCGAGGACAACAGGGGGGTCGTCATCTGCCAGAGGGACATGAATCCGCGGTAACGGTTGCCGCAATGTGACGGGCCAGACCTCACAGCGATTTCCCTGTCCGCCACGGTGCAAGCAGACGAGATAGTCCCAGTTGCCCCGCCCGAGCAACTGCTCTCGGGGTGCCACTATCGTATGTTCTCCGCGGCGCAACAGGTCAATTTCAATCAGGTGCGCTTGGCTTTCGAACAACTCCTGCTGTTTGGTCAGGTAAAGTTGGCGTCCGGGGCTACCAACCGCCTTATTGCTGGGACTGAGCACTTCGATCACAGTAATCACCCGGCTTTCATCTGCCACCGGCAGAATCTCGATGAACACCTCCCGCATCTCCACCGGATGATACGTAACGACCCAGGGAGGGTCGCTGGCCATCACCGCCATGCCAGCCTGACCTCTTGGTGGTCGAGCGGATGGGTGTTCCAAAATCGCCACGTCAGGGTAGATGCTACGCTCTGGCTGTATGATATACAGTCGCTCACCGATGTCGGCGATGTAGTGGGCTGGCAGCACAGCATTCAAGGCATCACCGATATAAGTAATGAATCGCTGAAGCACCCCTGGCCACAAGGCCGAATGTTCGAGGTATGGGTCCATGCCTGGAAATGGACTGGGCATCGTTGTTCCTCCAACGTTCTGCGATCCTGCCCGGATCGCTACCGTGAAAACTTGTTGGCAGCGTTGAGTGCCGCCACTTTGTAGCACTCCGCCAGCGTCGGGTAGTTGAAGACGGTCTGTAAGAAGTAGTCCAGCCCACCCCCCAGTCCTAACACGGCCTGACCGATATGGATTAATTCGGTGGCACCAGTACCGATGGCGTGCACCCCGAGCAGCTGACCGGTGTCCCGTAAGAACAGCATCTTGAAGAGGCCGCTGTCGTCGCCGAGAATCTGGCCTCGGGCAATTTCACGATAGCGTGCCACGCCAGTTTCATAGGGAATGCGGCGTTCCGTCAGCTCATGCTCCGGAGCTCCAACCATAGAGATTTCAGGGATCGAGTAAATGCCAATGGGAAAGTGTTGGGACATGGTGCCAGTCGGCATGCCGAAGGCGTGGCAGGCCGCCAGACGCCCTTGCTCCGAGGACGTTGCCGCCAGACTGGGGAAACCGATCACGTCACCCGCGGCGAAGATATGCGGCACCTCGGTGCGAAACTGTCCGTCCACCCGTAGCCGTCCGCGCTCATCGGCCGTGAGGCCTGCGGCGTCGAGTTTGAGGTGCTCGGTGGCGCCCAAACGCCCAGCCGAAAAGAGTACCAGGTCTGAAGTGATCAACTTCCCCGACTCAAGGAACAGCGTCACTCGGCGTGTGGGCCCGTCAGCGATTTCCATGTGCTCGACCGCTTCGCCGAGGCGAAAGGTGACGTTCCAATCGCGCATTTGATGGATCAACTCGTCGACAATTTCCCAATCCAGGAATTCCAGCACGCGCGAGCGTTTATCGATGAGTGTGACCTGCACGCCCAGAGAGGCGAACATCGAGGCATACTCGATGCCAATAATGCCTCTCCCACCACCACCATACTGCGCGGCAGCCGTGTGAGCTGCATGACCCCATCGCTGGTAATCACGACATCGCCGTCCGCCTGCATGCCTGGAGGAGGCGCTGGTTGCGTCCCAACAGCAAGTAGCACATTGGCGGCGGTCACGGTCCGCCAGCCGCGTTCGGACTCCACCACAATCGTATGCGGATCCTTGAAAGACGCCTCACCCCACATAAGCGTGATGCCATTGCGCCGGAGCTGGCGTTCGATGACCTCGGTCTCGCGGCGCATGACGGCCCCGACGCGTGCGAGCAACTGCTCGACTGTGGGGCGGGTCTCCTCCCAAGCGGCTTGCCGCCAGTCAAACCGTCCGACTAGGCCCGAAAAGAAAATCACCGCCTCACGAAAGGTTTTGCTGGGAATCGTGCCGGTGTCGACGCAAATGCCGCCAACACTGCGTCGCTTCTCCACCACAGCGACTCGACAACCGAGCTTCGACGCCTGGACTGCTGCCCGCTGACCAGCGGGACCGCTGCCGATACATAAGAGTTCGAAATCGTACATGGCGCTCACTCCGTATTTCTGCACCGTGGTCACGAGGAATCGGGAGCACAAGCTTGACCTTACGAGCTCTACCCGACTCGCTCAATTGTGCGCCTGCAACTGTGAAAACTCTGCGACTCCCATCATCGCAAGATTAGATTATTTTCTCAACTCCAGCCAGTTGGGCAGACGAAACGCACCTAGTGAGGCACGGCTGCGGCCAGACACGGTAGTCTGCCGTGGGACTCTAGATGCGAAGCGGAATGTTTGCCATGGTCTGTGTGCCCATTGGCTGTATGGATGCCAAGCTCTGTTGCAGGCACACGAGCTCAGGTTGCGGTAGAATACGACCCCTGAGGTATGTGGGGGTGGCCTCAAATCTAACGACAATCTTGACCTTATGGCCAGGCGGTCGCAGCGATCTATGAGGGGTAGGTGTTAGATGAAGGCGCTGGTCTTTGACGGGCAATTGTCATATCGTGACGACTATCCTGTGCCCACGCCGGCACCAGGTGAGGTATTAGTGCGGGTGCACCGGGCTGGCATTTGCAACACGGACATCGAAATCACCAAAGGGTACATGGACTATTGTGGCGTGCTCGGCCACGAATTCGTCGGCAGCCTGCCTGATGGAAGCCGTGTCGTCGGCGAAATCAATGCCAGCGATGGCACTTGTGACACCTGTCGACGTGGAGATGTGACGCATTGCGGCCAGCGCTCGGTCCTGGGGATTCTCAAGCGGGACGGCGCCATGGCCGAGTATCTGACGCTTCCTGCGGGCAATCTCCATCGTGTGCCCGATGCGGTTAGCGATATGCAGGCGGTGTTCGTCGAGCCGCTGGCAGCGGCGCTGGAGATCACCGACCGCATCCATATCCGGCCGAGCCAGCGTGTGGCGGTCGTCGGCGACGGTAAGCTTGGCTTACTCGTAGCGCAAGTCCTCCAATTGACAGGCTGCCATGTGCGTGTCCTCGGTCGTCATACCCGCAAACTCTCGCTGATACGCCGGCGCGGCATTCACACTCTGGACGCGCCGGCCGAGCACTATGGCCGCTTCGATGTCGTCATCGAGTGTAGCGGTCAGACCGGGGGCTTCGAAATTGCGCGCTCATTGCTGCGGCCGCGCGGCACGCTGGTACTGAAATCCACATTTCACGGCACCCAAGACGTCACGATGGTCCCGTTGGTCATCGACGAGATCACTGTCGTGGGCTCCCGCTGTGGACCGTTTGAACCAGCCCTGCGCCTGCTCGAACAACGTCTCATCGAGGTGGAGCTCTCGCTCGATGCCGAATTTCCCATCGACCGTGGGGTAGATGCGTTCAAGCGGGCGATGACCCCTGGGACGCTCAAGGTCCAGATCGTCCTCCTTGCCTCTCCCGGTGAGAAAAGGCAAGAGATGTAGGCGGCGGCATCAGCGCGAAAAATTCTGACCAGCACCTGCAAGGGAGTGACGGCTTGACATCACCCACAGGTATTGCTAGGCTTTAAGTCCCTCAGCCCCATGGATAAGGAGTTCACAGTGGTGACGGTTGATGAGCTCATCAAATACGATTTGTCTCTCGATGTCTATTTTACCTATGGGCCGGCAGCTAACGTCCTGAGCCGACCCGTGTTGCCGCGCCGAGCCGGTCAGCCAATTTTCATGCGTGGGGAGGTAGGTGTCAAGGGCGATGGGCAGTTGCGCCCACTGGTGGCACATAACACGACACACATCGACATGCCGGTGCACTTTTTGGAGGGCGCCGCTGACCTCCATACTGTCCTCAATAATCCAGTCTATCGCGTCAATCTGCCACTGCTGGCCCGTGTGCTCGATGTCTCAGCCTGGCCTGACCCACAGTACCTTTATGAGTACAATGGCATGCGATACTGCGAGCTGGTGACGGCGGAGATGCTGCCTTCGGTTGATGAACTACGGGCCTATGACGCCCTGGTTCTCCTGACCGGTTTCGGTGCCGTGATGCGCTGCGGATCAGAACAATATACACCGGATACCGAGGGGCTTTTTCACATGCCTGGGGTCACAGTTGAGGTGGCTCAGCGGGTGGTAGAGGCTGGTCTGATCCTGCTTGGCATCGACAGCCCTACGGTCGAGCGCCAGACACAGGGCAATCCGCTGCGAATGACCGGCGATGTGCACCCGATCCTCCTCGGACATACCCCACCTGTATTCATCCTGGAGGCGGTCGCTGGTGATCACCTGGCGTCCCAGGTGGGGTTTGTTCCTACTGAAGGGATGCTAGAGGTGATCCCTCGACGCGCGAATGCCAGGGGGGCCGATGCGGCACCGGCACGCGTGTTCCTGAGCTTCTATCGTGGGCCGAACAACCGCCAGCAGTTACTGCAGCTCATCACACTGATGACCCCAAAATATTTGTATGGATAGGCCTTTCCACCATTCACGATGCCATCCTGGCGGCACCGCGCGTGCAACACTGGGCGTGCAGACGCCGTACTGGAGAAATCCTTCCTTTCCGGCAACCTCGTACCCATTCGCTGCATCCATACCAGCTGAGCACAGTCGCTGTGAGCGCAGAGGAGCGCGTCGCCTCTGGGGGCATAGAAGAGGTGATCGACAGGACACGTCACGTGCGGTTGAATGCATGGGGACGACTAGGCTGATCCACGAGCCACTGCACACCTCTGGTCGCCGATTTCTCGCCCGCGGCCCCTGGCGCACGTTCCTCTTGATCATCTGGTTACTGTTGTTGCACACCCTGCGGTTCGACACCGAGCGCTATGCCGAGCGCTGGCGCGGTCCAACGCATCGTCCGCCGGGGAGTCCATGGCCCCATCGCCACCAGCCTCGTGCAGGTGGCACAGCGAGGGAGGGGGATTGCTGAATGCCATCAGTCGGTGCTTCTACGGCGGTTTTGGTCACCGGAGCGACAGGCTTCATCGGTCGACAGGTCCTACGTTACCTGCTAGCTGCCGAGCGTTCGGTGATCGCCATCGCGCGCCCCCGCGAAGACCTCTCTGCCTATTCGCGCGTGATGCGAGCCGTTGGCCACATCCCTGACCGACGCCAGCTGGAGGTCATCGAGGCCGATCTGGCCAGTCCGCAACATAGCCTAGCGTCTGGTGTACTGCACCGCCTGCGTGACATGGTCGAGACGGTGATTCACTGTGCTGGAGATACGGCCTTTTTCCCAGCTGATATGGATCAGTACCGGGCCGGACATATCGATGGTCCGCTGGCGCTGCTGGCCGCCCTCGCCGGTGGACGTATAAAACAGTGGGGACATCTCTCAACCGCCTATGTGTGTGGGAAGCGCTCAGGAACTGTGTTCGAGGATGAGGGGGACGTGGGACAGGATTTCCATAATCCTTATGAGCGCGTCAAACTCACAGCCGAAACGTCGATGCGCGCGGCCGGCGACCGCTTCGGCATCGACGTGCGCGTCTTCCGGCCGAGCGCGGTGGTGGGGCCGGCTCCCGATACCGCAGGCGGCCAGCCTTCGAATCTGTTTTTCATCTTTATTCGCATGATGGAGGGACTGACGCAGCTGTCGCATCGCTTCAAGGTCCGCCTTCGCATCGAAGCAGCACCCACCGCTCGCTTCAATATCGTCCCGGTGGATTATGTGGCACGGGCGCTGGTCGCCCTGGCCGACCACCCCGATGGGGCCGGCAAGACCTTTCATCTGGTGGTCTCAGATGCGCCAGCGCAAGAGGCCATGCTGGCCATGATCGCTGACTACTTTGGCTTGCCCGGCCTATCCCTCGTCGATGCCTGCCGCACGCCGCTGACGAAACCATCGGCGCTCGAGCGCCAGGTGGCGCGATTACAAGCGCCGTATCGCGACTATTTTACTCAAAATGTCCATTTCGATGACCACGTTGCCCGTGAGCTTCTCGATCCTCTGGGCTTGCCGCGCCCCATTCTGGATGCGCAGGAAGTTCGCCGGCTCATCGACCAGGCTCTGAAGTGGCCTGCGTCGTAGGGTCGCATGCGATGTTCGCTCGATTTCTTCAGACACAGCTACGGCGCTATGCCGACTCCGAGGCAGAGGCCATCGCACCTTTTCTCGTTGGCAAGTATCTGCTCGACCTCGGCGCGGGAGAGGGGTACGTCACAGTGGCACTGCAGAGGCTGACAGCCCTCTGGGTCTGTGCCGTGGACATCGGCCCTTATCAGCGCGTGCCAACTCCATACCTCATCTACGATGGCACCAGGCTACCGTTCCAGGATGCCAGCTTCGATACCACCCTCATCTCACTGGCGTTGCATCACTGCGCTGATCCTGAAGTCGTCCTGGATGAAGCTTTGCGAGTCACTGCCAGACGGCTGATCATCCTGGAATCGGTGTACCGGAATCGCATCGAGCGCTTCTGTCTCCAGTGCCTGGACAACTGGCTGAGTCGGTACCGCCACGACGGCGACATGCATCCTGCACTGGCCTTCAAACGGCTCGAGGAATGGCAGCGCATTTTCGCGGCGCGCTCCTTGGAGACCGTCGACAGACGTTGGTTAGGATCGCGATGGGAACGATTGGTGCATCAGCCAGTGCTATTTGTCCTGGAAAAACCTGCTTCACAAGGCCATGTGGTTCAGCGGCCAACCTGAGAGGCGTCCGCAGCCAGGTATGAAGGCTTGACAGGATATGGATCGACTCTTTGACTCGATTCACATTGGTGAACGTGGTTAGGGGTAGATTGAGATTCGACCGTTTCCATTCGAGGAGGTGCTGCAGATGGTGTTGCGGAGCGAGATTACCGATAGCATGACGATCATCGATGTCCTGTATGCCGCGCGCTTGCGAGGACTGTAGGGGTCCAGCGATCGGCGACTCTCCTGCCGCCTCCACTAACCTTGAGGTCACCAATGAATGCAACCTAACCTGCAAGACCTGCCCGCGCACCTGTGGTCGCGTGGAGCCCCCGGCGCTCCTCACTGTCGACAAAGTCCGCTTCCTGGCAGCACAATTCCCCTCTGCGACGCCCTTGGTGCTGCATGGTAGCGGTGAGCCTCTGCTGAATAAGGAACTTCCACAGATCATTAGCTAGCTGAAAACCGAGGGGGAATATGTGCTCGTCAATTCCAAATGGTGTGGAGGCACCGACAGAACGGATAGAGGCCCCCTCCCATCCTACACACGAGGGGGCCTTTCAAGGTGAGGAGCGCTTTGGGGAACAATTGAGCGTTAAGGCTGCTACCCGACCGTCACGAACGCATCGCGACCACGCGCATAGCCCCCCATGTTTTGCAGGGGATTCCGATTCAGGATTTCACGACCGAGCATCGGGTGCGTGAAGCTCCGGACTTCATGCTCGATCGCAAACAGCTTGCGGCCAGTTTCGGGGTGCGCGATATCGACAAAGCGATACTGGTACGCGCTACTCTCCTGCGTCACCAGGCCATGTTTTTTCAGCCAGGCGTGGGGGCCGGAGAAGTTCGCGACATAGACGGCAATATGATGACCGTCGTACTCGGGGATCTCTTCGCTGGTCTCACGGAAAATCAGGCATTGCATGGGGCCAACCTTCACCTTGGTGACGGCCACGTTCATATCCTGGGTCAAGGTATACGGCGCCTGCATGACCTCTTTGTAGAATTGGCCGATTCCCGATGCAGTCCCTTGCGGCACCAGGAATTCAACGTACGGAATACCCAGGATCATGTCGCCGAATTGTGGCCCCGGCGCATGCACACGGAAATGATTGCCCCACGGGCAGGTTACGTCGACATGCCCATTTTCGGCCTGGCAGGCGAATTTGGTGCCGTCCAACCGCGGCATGACCGCCGTTAAACGGTGTTTTAACGCTTCCAGATCGGGCATCACGAGGCCGATCGTACCGCGCAGCACCATGGGTTTCTCACGTGTCGGTAAATGAAATTGCTGCTGCCCGACGTTGATCCACATGTTCTCTGGACCCACCATCATGTATGGATCACGTGTCAGGCCCAGGCCTGCCGCATAGAAAGTCTGCGCAACTTGCTGATCGGAGATGGTGACGTTGACATGCTCCATCGACAGGACGTTCCCGACGTCTTGTGTTGAACGATCGAAACCGTTTTCTGACATGTGTGCTCACCTCCCTTACTTACACCGCTCCAAACCGGAGCGAAGCTGTGAACCCCGCGTGCCTCGTGCATGCGGGCGTCACCCCGAGCTGTTTGATAAGTCCCTCACCAGATCCAGCAACATACTTCTTTGCCGATGATCATACGTCACCTGACCGCACGTCTCGACCATGGTCATCAGGGCCAGGACAAATGCGCCATCAGCCGCAGGTCGATCGTGCTGGGCCACAGCTGACCATCGGCGGGCGTCTTCGAGTTCCTATGGTATCATGAAATTGGCAGGTCCTGTCAAGCGCTTACATGGTGATCTGTGACAAACTCAAGTATGTGCGTAGTCCCAGCCGACACCTGCGGGGTAAGACATTGGGGGTTTATCGCGGCGTTAGCCCCATCAGGAGAAAGTGCTCATGATGCCGCGATGTCGATGCATCGCCACCATGGTGAGGAGAAATCATTCGGTGTAATGTATGCCCTGGCCACTACGCTGATGCTGTCACATGTGTCGACCTGCCCGAGCCGTGCCTGGAGCACGCGGCTGTTGACCTGGGGCTCCAGCCCAGGGGTTGCAACACGCTGGCGCAGGGTCTGGCAGCCGACCTTCTGGTCGAGCCCTGCCTGCGCTGCGGCTCGTTTCACCGCCTTCTGCAGGCCGGATTCGCGCACGTGATGGCGGATCTCCCTAGCGGACAGTCACCGGGCAAATGATCCCCATTTCACGATGACTATCGCCATAAGCGGACATTCCGTCCACCCATAGGGAGTAAGGTCGCTCCACAGCTAACCATGGTCCCCGCACCACGGCTCAAGAAGGCATTTGCGCGCATGCGAGAGGCGCCCACGTGGCTTGGGTGGCGTCCAACGAGGCGGCGGCAGGTGAGACGACCACAGGTCTCGAACACTCCCGCCATGCTCTGTGATCCTGGTGGCCCTCGCCGGTGTCGTCGCCCTCCCGACGCGGCGCAGACTCGCGGGCGAGGGACAACAGTTATCGACCATGCCGCTCAGATACCGCCCGTGCGGGAGCGTCCGCGTGCATTGCGCCAGCGCCCATCCTCGATGGGTCAACGCTGGCGTGCCCCTCTCCTGGGGTCACGGCCCGGTCGAGGACCACCGCAAGCGTTTGAAGCTGCTCCAGCGCCGCTTGCTGCTGGCCGCATACGCAGGCCGCCAGCACAGATACCGCGTATGGCGGCCACACCAGCCGCATGGCTGTGGTCGGCTGAGGGGGCTGCTGAGCACCTGGCCGTCTCCATCAGGGCCGACCAGCACTTCGTGGAGGTTCTACGGGGTCGTTTTGGTGCAGCTCATCTGCCGTTGAGGAAACTCTAAGATTGGTGACAATCCAGCCTGTCTAACAGGGGTATCATTATGGAGTCCTTCTCACATGCTGGAGGAACGCCGGAGAGGCCCCCATCTCCTCACGAATGGCCAAATATTCGGCTGTCCAGCAACCTTGCTGATCCCGAATGACCAGCGGCGGCGGATCTTCCCGTACACCGCGCCAGGCACAGGTGAAGAGTGCGATTCCTGGCGACAGTGTCGCCCGAAAGTAGACCGATCGACGGTGCACGAGCGTCAGGCCTGATGTGGCGATGGCCCGCTCCGGGCGAAGATCGTCCGCGGCATAAGAAAAGCAGAAGACGCCAGTGTCCGCGAGGGAGCGTGCCGCTGCACGGCAGTAGTCAAAAACGTCCCCGTGGAGCTCAAACCGCGCCGCCGCTTTTTGTGCATGTTGTGACTGCACACCCCTGGCTAGCGGCCGATAAGGCGGAGAGGCGGTGATCAGGTCAAAATTCCCGCCTGGCCAGCGCCGTAAATCCGTGAGATGGAGAGCCACGCGTGCGGTGAGACCGTTGTGCGTCACCGTGCGGTGTGCAAGTGCATGGCTGACCGCTTGCACTTCGACCATGGTGAGATATCCCGCAGCCGCCAACTTCCACAAGGCCAGTAAGCCGATAGAGCCGATGCCGGCTCCGAGGTCGAGCACGCAGAGGGCCTTGGGCTGGGCATGCACCGCCGTCCATGCAGTTAGAAGGTCATCGACGGAGAAGCGGTGGCCGTTTCGGAGCTGAAAGATCTGCCAACTCCCGGCCAGATGATCGAGGGTGATGTCGTGATGTTCATCGTGATTCATGATTAATCATATGATCAGACACATCCGCCTTTGACAATGCGGATCGTCCCAGCCACGCCGGTTGCGCCAGGCTTGCGTCGGGTTTCATCATCCAGGCGATCCACGGCGGCTTTATTCGTTCCGGGGAAGAGATGCCCATACGTGTCCACCATGGCTGCGCCTCCCTCGGCGCAGCCATTCTAAGTGGGGCGCAGCATATCCCCGAGTATTCCTCCTGTCAATCCACCTGAGCCGAGACATCGTTGACGCTCTGATCGACAGCGTGGTTCCCAACCCGGCGGTAGGCTGCGATCCTGGCGTCAATCTCGGAGCGGCAGATTAAGATCTTCCCATCCACACCAGGCGGAACTCCTCGATGTTGTGAGTCCATGGCGATTGCGCAAACCAGCACCTTGCCTTTTTTTGCACTCATGAGTTGCTCCTCGTTTAGGGCTCGGTCTTCGCAGCCGGCCTGTTGGTTTAACGCATGGATCTCCTCACAGTCATACCACCCAACGGTCGCCATCACACCCGGCAGCGTCCTGCACTGTAGGCCTCGGCCGATACGCGAGGTCGGCACCTCTGCGGGTCGATACTCATCATTGCCGAATACTGCAGCACGAAAGCCAACGCTACCTGATTGCACCGTCGCATGCCTTGGGAACCATAGCGGTGTACGCCAACAAACTGAATCGAAGCGTACTCTGCACCTCGGTCCGCGGCGTCTTGCCCATGATGTTGCTACGCAATCGCGCCTCTGCGCACGCATCGACATGGGTTGAGCGCATCGTGCCACTGCGCCGCGCGACCCGTGGGGTACGGGACCCGTTGGTGGGAGGGCACGTGAGGATCTGATACGTCCACGTCTACCGCCGCGGTTTCCTTTCCGCCCTCTATCCTCTCCAGGCCCACACCGATAGACAAGGGTTTAGTGCCAGACCAGCCTAGCCGGAGGACGGTTCAGGTCCAGGCCGTCGCGCTCATTTAACTATTATTGATAAATCTTGACATCAATAAATCATTATAGTAGGGTGACAGGCAAACGCCGCCACCAGGGGCGTGTATAGGGCTTTGACAACGACGTCAGCATCGATGGGGACGGGAAGGCATGAGACGGAGGATGAGATGACACGGCACAGTCCAGGACAGACCATCGCGAGGCTGAGCGCCGCAGCCATGCTGCAGACCGAAGCCACCCACCAGCGCGTCGTGTTGGCATGGGGCGAAATCCTCTTCACGGAGTTGGGCCGGGTGTGGGCGCAGCTCGACACCGCGGATGCCATGGCATATGAAGATAAGGTGGCGGCTCAAGTGCACGTGCTCGAGGATGCCACGGCCAGTCTCGAGTTGCTGTCTCACACCTTGGGGCGCACCTGCCGCCGCCTCAGGCGGCATCTGCAGTCGCTGCGTAGGTGACACGGCGTCGGTGCACCATGGCAGCTATCGTAGTGGCCATCTCCGCCAGGCACGTGCCGCACCTACAGGAGGCGCTCGACGGTTGGCAGCCGCCCCCCGCCGTGTTAGGCTGGATTTTCTATGACTGGAATGCGGACAGCTGTCGGACGATGGTGCGCCATTGTGGTGCGGACATCCCTCCGCCGGCACACTGTTGATTGGAGCAGATCGCGCAGACCGTCCTCCCCTGATGTCGCGGGACGGACATCCTGTGACGCAGACACCAGAGTTCGGCATGACGGTTCCCGCGTGGCGGGTCTTGCGGTTGATGATGATCTCCGCGCCATTCCAGTGGCTTAACCAATGCTGACGGTCGGCGCCTCTACCTCCTCCATCCTCACCCCAATGCCGTCAGTAAGGCCTTGGCTTCTTGGAGATCGGCCGTGTCAAACCCCTCGGTGAACCAGCCATAGGTTTGTCTCAGCAGCTGACCCGCTTCATCGCGTTTACCCTGGTCCTGCCACAGGCGGCTCAGGCTCATGGCCGCCCGTAGCTCCAGGGCCTTTGCCTGCTGGCGGCGGGCAACGGCGAGGGCTTGAAAGAAGCAGGCTTCTGCCTCTGCATGAGGCATAGCCGGCCGAGCGAGCAACAACTCCCCCTGCAGACGATATAACTCAGCCTCATAGCATCGCTCACCTCGATCGTTCACTGCAGTCAGCGCCTCGGTGATGACTCTCAGGCCCTCTTCGGCCTGTCCTCCGTTCAGATATGCTTCAGCCAGCAGGGCCAGGCAATATGACTGGGCCAGCTCTGTTCCCGTGGCCCGGTACGCTGCTAGGCCCTGGCGCAACAGTGCCATCCCCTGCTCTAGTTGACCCTGGAGGGCCAGCGCCCAGCCGCGCAGGATGGTCCCCATGGCCAACCAGAGCGTAAATCCCTGTTCACACGCCAGGGCTATCGTCGCCTCGGCTCGCTCTTGAGCAGCTGGCCACTCCCGCCGGAGCTGATGGAGCACGGCAGCACAGCCAAGCGCATATACCAGGCTGAAGGGGTGCGCCAGCTCAGGCGCGAGGGTGAGCGCTGCGTCGCTGCGTTGGAGGGCTTGCTCCGCAAAGCCCATCGACCATAGGACACGCCCTGCAAAGGCTAGGCAAGCCACACCAGGGTTTTGAATGGTCCCAAAGGCCAGGGCGCGGTGCTGCTTGGGGTCATAGAGGGCGATTCCCTGCTCCAGGTGGGTTCGGGCCTGGGCCAACTCGCCGAGCCAATAGGCGCTTGTTCCAAGTGCCTGGTGGGATACTAAGAGGAGCTCCGGGTCTTGGGCGCGCTGGGCCAACTCGTAGAGTTGCGCCTCAAGTGCGTGTGCGGGGCGGAACTCGGCGCGTTGTTGATAATACAGCCGTAAGCCATACAGCACTGAGACGAGCGGTGGCACCTCCTCTACCTGCTGACACAGCTCGTGCGCACGGGCATAGGCCTGTTCTACCTCTAGAGCGGCATAACCCTTGGTGGCGATCAGCGCTGGCCCAAGGGCAGTCTGCAGGTCCAGTTCCTGTCGAATACGCTCAGGGGTATCCGGCAGCGTCTTGAGTACTTCGAGCCCCTTGGTGAGATGGCTGATCGCTTCGAGGTTGGCCGAGCGCTCGATGGCGCGCTCGCCAGCTCGCTGCCAGCAAAGTAGAGCCTGCTTGCCAAGACCCGCCTCGGTATAGTGGTGGGCTAACAGCTCGGGTAGGGTGGCGGCCAGGATCGGAAAATGCTCGGCCAGCACCTGGGCCACCTTCTGGTGATACTGCCGCCGGGTAGGCCCGGGCACTGCCTGATACACTGCCTCTTGGGTGAGGATATGCTTGAAGGTATATGTGGAATGGGAGCCAAGGCTTCTGGGGAAGAGAAACTCCGCAGCCTGGAGGTGCGCGAGGCTGCGCTGCAGCGTTTCCTCTGGCTGGGCGACGAGGGCCTGTAGTACGGGGGCGGCGACATCTTTGCCGATGACTGAGGCGGCTTCCAGGAGTCGCTTCTCGCTCGCTGGTAAACGATCAATGCGCGCTGCTAGCACTGCTTGAATGGTATCTGGCACTGCTAGGGTTAGGTAGCCTTCCCCATGCTCTCGTACCGTGTGGCCCAACTCTTCCAGAAAAAAGGGATTACCCTCCCCTTTGGCTAAAAGCTGCTGTTCGAGAGCAGGTATCAGGGGGCGGTCGGCCAGCACACTCTGGACCACCTGACGGCTAGCGTTCGGATGCAGAGGCTGGAGGGCGATTTGGGTCGCATAGGACCTGTCTCCCCAAAGCGGGCGATATCCCGGGCGGAAGGTCACTAACACCAGGATCGATACTCCTGCCAGCCCCTCCACGAAAGATGCCAGCAAGGCCTCTGAGGTGGGGTCGATCCAGTGCAAGTTCTCCACGGCCAGGACCAGGGGCTGTTGTTGACTACTGGCGAAGAAGAGCCGCTGGAAGGTCTCGAAGGTACGCACCCGGCGCGCTTCGGCGCTGAGCCTAGAGAGCATGTCAGCGGCTACGGGCACGCCCAGGAGGTGGAGGAGATACGGCAAGCTGGCTTTTGGGTCGAGGCTCGTCTGCTGAAGACTTGCGCTCACCTTCGCTATGAGCACTTCTGGTTGATCGTCCGTGTCGATGCCGCAGTATTCCCGCAACAGGTCCGTGACAGGCAAATAGGGCATCACAGTCCCATAGGCCAGGCACTGCCCTTCCACATACGTGACACGATGCCCGCTAAGGCGCTGGCGAAACTCATCGAGGAGTCGCGATTTGCCCATCCCAGCCGCACCCACCAGGCTCACGACCTGTCCCCGTGCCGCCTTGACCTGATCGAGGACAGTCTGCAAGAGCATCAGTTCCTGCTCCCGGCCCACGAATGGACTTCGCAGAGGCCTTCGCTGCTCACCCAGCGGCAGGCGGCTTGAGCTCACTCCCACGACGGCATACCCAGCCGCACGCGTCGGGTCTTGCCTGGGTATGGACAGCTGCCGTGCCTCCAGCGCCACCCAGCCCTCAACCAGACGCCCCACGTCTGGGGATACCAGGATCTCCCCCGCTGCTGCCTGTCCCAGCAGCCGTATAGGCAGCGCCAGTGTGTCTCTCACGGCTAACACCCGCGCCGTTGGGACGGAAACCTGACTATCCACTTGCACAGCACCCAGGTGCACCGCCAGACGTACCTCAGGACAGGTAGGCAGATCCGGAGCCGCGGCTGCCAGCGCCATCTGCCGGATGGCCAGCGCACTGTGCACGGCTCGCTGGGGTAATTGCTCGAGCGGGCGGGGTAGCCCAAACACCCAGGTCAGGAGCGCTGGCGTACGTTGCAGGAGGTCCCCTCCAAAGCCTTGCACTTTGTCAACAACCGCTTTCTCCCAGCGCGATATTTCGGTCCAGGGTTCGTAAGATGAGGACTCACGCCCAGCGGCTTCCGGCCAGGTCACCTCCAGGACGAGGACCGCTACCGTCTTCTGTTCCCAAGTCGTCATGTCGTGTCGCGGTGTTATGCGCGGCATCTTGCGGCACTGCCGTCTTCTGAGCATTTTCCCCTTCATCCTTCTCCGCCAGGGTTGGCGCGCGGGGAACGGCCAGCTCATGAAGAGGCACCTCGCGGTGAGAAGGGGATTCTCGTGCACCTGTCCGAGGTGAAAGCTGCGACGCGAGTGCCGGCGGGGTGTCGAGACGGGGACGGGTGATGCCATAGCGTTGCAGACGATAGCGCACGGTATCCCGGCTCACCCCCAGTAGTCGGGCTGCCCGCGTCACATTGCCTCCCGTTTGCAAGAGCGCCTGCCGAATCTGCTCCGCTTCTGCCGGCAGAGAGGCCTCTGACGTGTGATCTAGGGAGGACAAGGCGACTCCCCTGGACATGTCTGACGCTGGCGAAGTAAGGCAGAGCTGCATCAGGCTCTTCGCGTCGAGTTCCACCCCCAGGTGCAATAAGGTCGACCCGCTCCATCACATGGCTCAACTCCCGTATATTCCCCGGCCACCCATAGCCCTGTACCCACGCCTGGGCTGCGGTGTTCAGGTACTTCGGCGCCACCCCATGCAAAACGGTATAGTGGCGCAAATACATCTCGGCCAGCAGCAGGACATCCTCGCCCCGTACCCTCAAGGGGGGCAGCGTCAGGACTACCACTGCCAGCCGATGGTATAGATCTACCCGAAAGCGGCCCGTTGATATGGCCTCAGGCAAGGACGCATTCGTGGCAGCCACGAACTTCACATCGACGACACGCTCCGCCACTGCCCCTAGGCGTCGCACCCGTTTGATCTCGATCGCGCTCAGCAACTTGCCTTGTAAGACCAGCGGCAGGGCGTCGATCTCGTCCAACAGTAATGTCCCGCCCGAGGCGGCCTCGAATAGCCCGGGCTTGGCACGCTTGGCATCGGTGAAGGCCCCCGCCTCAAAACCAAAGAGTTCAGCTTCCAGCAGACGTCTCGGGAATCGCGGCGCAGTTCACCTCAATGAACGGCCCAGCGGCTCGGGGTCCACTGTCATGGAGCACGCGCGCCACCAATCCCTTGCCGGTGCCGGTCTCGCCTTGGAGCAAGAGAGTGGGGACGGCGGGGCTGCCTAGGTTGTCGAAGTGGGCTAGATGGCGGATCTGCCCCCGTAGCGCTACCATAGCAGCGGAGCTCCCCACCAGCCGATCGGTCGGATGAGCGTCAAGGTGTGGACGCGAGTCAGCCATGGCTATGCCTCTTCTGGATGGCCACCCAGCACCGCCGCTGCAGGACCTCTAGTCACGCGACATGCAGGCAGGCGAGCCTCGGAGGTGGCTTGCTGGATGATCCAACTGCTCCGAGGGGCCTATTCATCTTCGACAATAATCAATTATCGATGGTTTAGATCACTGATGCAAGCGTGATCAGCGCTCATCGACACTTACGCTTGGTTGCAGGCATCAACCACCGCAACAACGGCGTCGAAAGCCGTTCCTTAGGCCTCCTCCGACCATTTGGTTCCATCTTGACGCCGTGCCCCAGAAATGGGGGTGAAATGGGGGTAACCCCCACTTTCCACCACCAAAACTGGGAGTAAAGAGTTTTAGTGCCAGTTTTCTTGTATCCCAACCGAGGTTCTGAGCGCGCCAGCCTTTCCGCCGTACCTATTGCCAGAACAACACTTTATCTGCTGACGTTAGGGGCTCATAGGGGTATACATGCCTCTGGTATAGCCGTTGCATTTCCTGAGGGAGACAGACTGCTAGTGCCAGATGAGCTGGCCCACGGGGGTCCCGTGCCCGTGCCCCAGTTCCCAGTTGCCGAAAGAACTACGCCCAATTCGTGCTGGAGAGCTAGTCCGGTCCTATGCCTGAGCCGCCTCCCCCGTTCTGATCGCGGCACTGCTGTGATCGAATTAGAGGAGTCACCCACCATTCCCGCGAGTCCTGCCAATTGCCCAGCGGACGGACAAGGGGCAACAGATGATCGCGGAGAATTAGGATGTTAAGAAGGCTCCGACATCTCTCTCACGGAGGACGTCATGCCTATATTTCAGACACGCCTCACCCCAGAGTCGATCGGACGCTATACCCGTTTGGGCCACTGGGGCACTGACACTTTCTATCCGATCCTCACCCAGCGGGCTGAGGCCCACTCGGACCGGGAATCGATCATCGATCCGCGTCAGCGCGTGACTTATGGGGAGCTTCTGGCCGGTGTTGATCGCGTCGCGGCGGCGTTCCAACACCTCGGCATCGGACCTGGCGACGTGGTCACCATCCAGCTGCCGAACTGGATCGAGTTCGCCTACGTCTTCTTTGCGCTCGAACGTATTGGGGCAGTGGCGAACCAGATTGGTCCCGACTTCAGGAGCCGGGAAGTCGAGTACATCCTACGCTTTTCTCAGAGCCACGCCTTCGTCTGCCCGGCCACCTTCAGGGGCTTCGATTACGTGCCCATGATCCGCGAGCTCCGGCCGAAGCTTCCCGATCTCAAGCTCGTGTGTGTTCTGGGCGGTATGGGGGATCCCGACACCGTTTCTCTGGACGACATGCTCTCTGCTACCCTCGCGCCGCAGCCCCTTGTGCCCCAGCCACTGGGCCCCAACGACGTCATGCGGATGGCTTTCACCTCCGGAACGACCGGGAACCCCAAAGGCGTCACCCATAGCTTCAACACTACCCTACCCGCGTGCCGCATGCTGAACAGCGCCATGGAGGTGACGGCAGAGGACGTTTTCCTGGTCTACCTACCCCTCGGCCTGAACTGGGGGTACTTGACCCTGCTTCAGGCCATCATGGCTGGCGCTCGTGCTGTGCTCCTTGACCGCTTCAGCGCCCGTACGGCGCTCGAGCTGATCGAACGAGAGCGCGTCACGTTCATCCCAAGCGCGCCTGCCTCACTCATTGCCATGCTCAACGACCCTGAGCTCGCACGCTTCGATCTGACTTCTCTCCGGGTGGTCATCAGCGGCGGGGCTTCCTGCCCCGTCGAGACCATCCGCGCTTTCCGAGCCAGGATCTCTGGACACCTGATCGAGCTCTACGGCATGCTCGAGACCGGCTTCCACACCTTCACCCGCGTGACGGACGACCCCGAAGCCGTGGCCGGCACCATCGGCCGTTCGGCCCCTGGCATGGGGCTCAGGCTCATCGACGAGGCCGGGCAGGACGTCCCGCCCGGCGCCGAGGGCGAGATTGCGGCCGAGGGACCCACTGTGCACCTCGGTTATCATAAAAATCCCTCCGCCAACGCCGAGTTGTTCACCGCGGATGGCTGGTTTCGCACGGGCGACCTCGGTCAGTTGGATGCAGCCGGCAATGTGAAGATCGTCGGGCGGTTGAAGGAGATGATCAATCGTGGCGGCCAGAAGTTCTTTCCACGCGAGATCGAGGAACTCCTCTACACCCATCCCCAGATCCTGCACGCGGCCATCGTCGGGGTGCCGGACCCACGCCTCGGCGAGCGCAACTGCCTCTGCGTGATCCCGCGAGAAGGGGCCAGCCTCTCCCTCGCTGAGGTTGTAGCCTTTCTCAAAGACCGTATCGCAACCTATAAGCTTCCAGAGGAGATGGAGATTTTCGATGACTTCCCGTTCACTCCGACTGGCAAGATCCAGCGCCACGTGCTGACTCGTCGGGTTCTGGACAGGCGAAAGTCGCAGGTCTATGGTTTCCCCTGGCACGGGTAGAGATGGCCCACCGAGATACGCGGTAATCAGGCTCTATCGTTGTTCAAAAGGCTCCCCTAGCGAGTCATGGCGATCATGGACCGCGCCGGCAGTGTGCCGGTTTCCATTACTGTCCCGCCCCGTGCGGGCCGCCGGAGGTGGATATGGATATGCACTTGAGCCCTGCAGGCATCATCCAAATGGGCGTGGGATTCTGGGGGCCGAAAACGCTCCTCAGTGCGATTGAACTGGGCGTGTTTACCGAGCTTGCGACGGGCGCGCTGGCTGGCGAGCCGTTGCGCGAGCGCCTCGGTCTCCACCCCAGGAGCGCCCGCGATTTCTTTGACGCACTCGTCGCCCTCGGCATGCTCGAACGTCAGGATGGCCTCTACGCCAATACGCCCGAAACGGACTTGTTCCTCGACCGGGCGAAGCCCACCTATATCGGGGGCTATCTCGAGATGATCAACGCCCGCCTGTATGGGTTTTGGGGGGCACTCACCGAGGCCCTTCGCAGCGGCGAGCCACAGAATGAGATCAAGACCGGAGGCGAGTTATTTTCGGTGCTCTACCAAGATCCCGTCCGGCTCAAGCAGTTTCTGCAGGCGATGACCGGCTACAGCCTGGGGACAGCCCACGCCATCGCCCACAAGTTCCCCTGGGCACGGTATCGGACGTTCATCGACGTCGGGTGTGCCCAGGGATGCGTCCCCGTCCAGGTCGCCCTGGCCCATCCGCACGTGTCCGGAGGCGGGTTCGACCTTCCAGTCGTGAGGCCGATCTTCGAGGAGTATGTCACCTCCTTCAGGCTCGGGAGCCGACTGCAATTCTACCCGGGTGATTTTTTTCAGGACCCCATGCCGCCAGCCGAGGTCTTAGCGCTGGGGAGGGTCCTGCATGACTGGAATCTTGAGGAGAAGAAACTGTTGCTCGCCAAGGCCTATGCGGCCTTACCCACGGGAGGGGCACTGATCATCTACGAGTCGCTCATCGATGACGCGCGCCGGCAGCACGCACGCGGCTTGCTGATGAGCTTGACCATGCTGATCGAGACGACAGGAGGGTTCGACTTCACGGGGGCCGACTGTTGCGGCTGGATGCGAGAGGTGGGCTTCCATGACACCTACGTGGGGCATCTCGACGGACCCGACTCCATGGCCGTGGGGATCAAGGGTTAGGTAGCGACCGTTCCGTGAGGCCCGTCGGGGAAACGGAGGAAACGACCAGCCAGAGGCTCTCCGTGCGTTTGCTGACAAGCGAGGATTCTGCCCTCCAGGCGACGTGTCGCATAGAACCGACAGGGGTCAGATGGGGATCACCAGGAGGGTATCGATGCGTGAGGAGTCACAGACCACGGTCTTTTCCTGAAACAACCAGGCGCCCTCGCGTTCCACCAGCACGTCGTCGAAGAAGCCCACCGCAAACACGATCATCTCACCTGTGTGCATGGTACGAATGACCTGAAAGTTCGTATGGACGCGCCACCTGCCCTCGGGCTCCTCACGCACCAGGCGCGTCCCCGAGACCAGATGCCGGTACATATGGGGTTCAAAGATGTTCGCCCGCCGCAGAGACATGATGCGATCCTGCATCATGCCCTGCCCCCGGCAGTAGAAAAACGCGGCCGGCAAGCCACGGGCATAATTGTCCCGGGAAATGATCCGGTACAGCCCATCCGCCGTAAAAAAAAGCGGCCAGCGTTCCAGGGCGTCGTCATCGATGCAGCCGATATACTCCGCAGTCAGGCGCTCAACGCGGTAGATGAGGTTGTCGGCCGGTGCCATGCTCTCTCTTCGCCCCGTTACAGGTCCATCATAGTCCGATACGCCTGCCAGAAGCCGCGCACGGACGCCTCACTCACTCGGCTGCCCTGACGTGTGACCTCACGACCGCCCATTTCGAGCACCGCTGTCTGGTCCGGGTCCTGAGCGATGGTCCGTTGCACCCAGTTGCCGATCATGCCGTCTTCCATCGACACCAGCCCGGCGGGGCCGATCAAATTGCTCTGCAGCAAGCGCATTTCGGCCTGCTCCGGGGTATCGTCGGCGTAGCCGAACAGCAGCCAGTGTAGCTCGCAGGCGTCCACCCCCTGCGGCACCATCAAGCGGAGGGCCAGCGAATTCTGGATTTGCTGCACGACCAGGTTGGGGAAGATCCCCTGGATGGCGTTGGTGATGCCGTCCGGGAACTCCGGCCAGGTCTGCAACAAGCGCGGATCCTCAAGCCGAAAATCCTGTTGCATGGAGCGCAGCGTGCCCTGGGCATACTCCGTCCCCGCCATCTCCTCCACACTGCGCTTCGACCAGCTCAGATGATGTCCGCCACAGGAGCTGATCTCGAGGCCACCTTCCATTGACAGCCGATTCAGCCCAAAGGTGGTCAGGAACAGGTGGAGAATGCTCGCGTGGTAGGTGTCCTTGACGTTCTCCATGTACAGCTTCCAGTTATTGTGCATCAGCTGGCTGTAGCTGCCGAGGATGCGGATGGGACGATGAAAGATTCTGGCGATGTGGGCCGTCATCCGCTCGCCCAGATACTCGGCCAGGGGTGTCACATCTTCGGAGAAGGTGGCAAACACCAGCCCGTGCAGGGATTCAACCCGTAGGCGGTGCAGGCCATGTGCGGAGAAATCGAAATCGGGGGGCAAGCCACCCTGGTTGCGGATGCCGTGCCGAAAGGCCACGCCGCGCAGGCGACCTTCCAGATCAAACGTCCAGTTATGGTAGACACAGGTGAATTGGTTGGCATGCCCACGCCGTTCCACGCAGAGCATCGCCCCTCGATGGGCACAGCGATTGACGAACGCCTTCATCGTGCCTTGGGCATCCCGCACCATGATCACCGGCGTATCGCCGATGCGGTGGGTGGTAAAATCGCCTGGGTTGGGGGTCTCGACCTCGAGCCCGAGCCAGTGCCAAGCGTCCCCGCGGAAGATCCGTTCCTGCTCGCACGCATACAGGGCCGGATCGGTAAAGACCTGGTAGGGCACGCGGCAGACGCCCAGGGCCGGCCATTGGAGCGAGAGGTCTGCGGTGGTCGCATGTGGCATGATCTGGATCCCTCCTTGTTCCCTGATGGGGTACGTGCCTCCTGCACACGGCTTCGAGGTATGGCCCTGGCAGACCCGACGGACACAATATGGACGAGGGCACGGTACGCGCTTTGCGCGCCGCTGTCAACCCTTCACCTCGTCATCGAAAACTACCCGAACTCGCTTGACTTTGAGAGCGCATGCCGGTATTTCTGGGCCAGCCGCAACCACGCGGCTGCACGTCATCATGGCGCATTGTCCTCTTCCCTGAAGAGCGCCAGACCTTGGAACTGTGGCAATGGTGTGGTAACCAAAAAACGGTGAAATAGACACCCGACCCTGCCGCCAAGTTGTCTTCTGCGAGCCGGTACGGTATACATGACGGCAGTCCCTTGGTGGCTTGTATTGATCACATACACTTATTGTCCCCCACGCCGTGCGCCAACGCCCAGAGAGGTGGCACAGGGGTGAACCGATCCTGATGGCTGGGCGTGGGGGATCGATGGAGAGCGACGATGAAGGCTATAGCAATCACAGGTCAGGGTGGTATCGATACCATTCAGTACCTGGAGGTCGAACGGCCCAGGCTCGGACCCCGAGAGGTGCTCATCGAAACCCGAGCCGCGGCGCTGAATCACCTGGATATTTTCGTCCGAGACAACCTGGACGCGCTGAAGCTGGCGGCTCCCCATGTCGCCGGGGCCGATGCGGCCGGGGTGGTGGCTGAGGTCGGAAACGACGTGCAGACGGTCAAGGTCGGTGACCGGGTGCTGATCAATCCTGGGCTCAACTGTGGGGTGTGCGAATTCTGTCAGGCGGGTGAGCAGAGCCTCTGCGTACGCTTCGGCATCATGGGGGAGACCTGTTCTGGCACGTTTGCCGAGTACTGTAAGGTCCCACACGAAAATGTCCACCCGGTACCCGAGGGATTTTCCTGGGAGGAGGCGGCGGCCTTGCCGCTGGTGTTTGTGACCGCCTGGCGCATGCTGATCAGCAAGGCTGCGATCAAGCCAGGGGAAGATATTTTGATCTTGGGCATCGGCGGCGGCGTGTCGACCGCCGTCTTACAGATTGTCAAAGCGATTGGCCTGAGGGCCTTCGTCACCTCCAGCAGTGACGACAAGCTGCAACAGGCCAAGAAGCTGGGTGCCGATGCGATAATCAACTACACGACGCAGGACTTTGCGCGGGAGATACGCAATCTTACCAATCGGCGCGGCGTCGATGTGGTGGTCGATAGTGTGGGTGGGGACAGTTATGCCAAGAGTTTGGCGAGCCTGGTCAAGGGCGGCCGACTGGTGACCTGTGGCGCCACCGCGGGAACGCGCCCGCAGACGGACCTGCAACGCATTTTCTGGAATCAACTGTCGGTGTTCGGGTCGACCATGGGCAATCGGCGTGAGTTCGCCGAGATGCTGAAGTTCGTGGGCACGCGCGGCGTCAAGCCGGTCATCGATCAGGTGTTTCCGCTCGCCGAGGGTGCACACGCCTTCGCCAGGATGGAAGAGGGCAAGCAGTTCGGCAAGATTGTCCTCACAGTCGACGGTCACACCTGATCGTCTGGCCTCCGACGCCATCAATCGCTCAAGGGCGTCGGAGTGCATCTCCCTACAGGTTTAATAAGACCCCCTCATGCCGCAGCAACCAGGCTTTCAGGGGTAACCCGCCGCCGAAACCGTGGAGCGATCCGTCGCTCCCCAGCACGCGGTGGCAGGGGGCGAGGATTGGCACCGGATTGGCGCCGCATGCCGCACCCACGGCACGGGCCGCCCTCGGAGCCCCAAGCGTGTGGGCCAATTCCCCATAGGAGACGGTGCGACCATAGGGGATTTGGGTGAGAGCCAGCCAGACGCGTTGATGGAAGGCGCTTCCCCGGACATCGAGGGGGAGCGTAAAGTCATGGCGGGTGTCCGCGAAATACTCGCCCAGTTGGCTACATGTTTGCTCCAGCAACGCGCTTGTGGCGGTCAGCTCGCTGCACCGGAGAGTACGATGCCAACCAGTGCTCGAGTATCCCTCTGCCTCCCTCACATGGGAAGATCACTTTGCAAACCCCGCGCTCCGAGCACGCGATCCACAGCACGCCAATGGGCGTGTCGAGCGATCCAACAGCAACTTCTGCACTCATCGGCAAATCTCCT
Organism: uncultured Nitrospinota bacterium; assembly: GCA_963707985.1. Taxonomy (GTDB): domain Bacteria; phylum Tectomicrobia; class Entotheonellia; order J063; family CAVPRW01; genus CAVPRW01. Next base: position 151,762 of record CAVPRW010000037.1, read on the forward strand.
CAACGTTTGGGGTATGGGGTAATACCGCATCCAACAACATACGATTGGCACAGCGATGTCGCCAATCACATGGTGACGGCTTAGGCTGGACGACACAGCTTGCAAGGGCGATAGCCAGCCTGCCGAGCCTCGTGCGCCGAGGTGAAGTAGACGGTGTGCTGCGCCTTCGCCCGTTTGCGCGAGTAACAGGTCGGCAGGCAAAAGATATGTGTGTTGCGGCTGCCACGGAAGCGCTTACCCAGATGGTTCAGGGTCTTGAGCTCCGGCAAGTCCACCCCCTCGAACGCCAGGATACGCGCCTTCATGTCGGTACCCCCGGCCGAATAGGCCCCCAGCGCGCCTTCGCTGCGGATGACGCGATGGCACGGGATCAACAGCGGGATCGGATTTTTCCCGAGTGCGGTGCCCACAGCGCGCACGGCCTTGGGAAAGCCAATCTCGCGCGCCACCCAGGTGTAGGGACGGACTTCGCCGCGCGGAATGTGACGAATTTTCTCCAAGACCTGCCGTTGGAACGGTGTCAGCCCAACAAGATCGACAGCCCCCTTGAAGGCACGGCGACCTCCAAGATGATTATCTACCACGGTCACGAGCCACGCCGGCGGCTCGGTCTCTCGACTCAGACGTAGGCCGTAGCGCACCACGCCTTGCTGTTCAAACGTCGCATCGTCGCTGGCCAGACTCACGCCACAGATTACCCGGCCACGATAAGCAATGTGAAGCCGCCCGATGGCGGTATCCAACACGGCGTAGTGGCCCGCTACGGACTCTGCAACACCCTCCGACCGTATCAGGCGTTGGCGCAGGCTGGCCTGAAAGCCCGGATCGATCATCGTGGGTGACGCTGTTTGTCGTAAACGATGCGCTACATCGAGCAGGGGATCATCACTACTCCTCACCAGCGGCAGGCTCCCCTGCTTGAGCAGGCGGTCGACTGCGGCGGCAAACATTTCGGCTGCGCTCCGTTCACGGCTCATCGGCAAATCCTCTGTGCTGTAATCGCTGCCGTAAATGCTTTACGGCCCGGAACAGCAACTGCTTCACCGCCCCTTCCGTCCGTCCCAGGGCAGTGGCGATATCACGAATGCTCATGTCGCGAGCAAAGCGATGCACCAAGACCTGTCGTTCGGCCATGGGCAAAGTGGAGACCTCGTGCCATAACGTGCTCGCCGTCTGACGGGCGGCGTATTGCTCTTCCAGGGATGGGTCGGACGTAGCCATCGCCGTCTCGTCCTCCGCCCACTCGCCCAGCGAGACTTGGCGTTGCGCCTCGCCCTGATGATCATGGATGAGATTGGCGGCGATGCGCATCAACCATCCGCCAAAGGGGATGCCGCGCCACTCGAAGCGCGGCAACTGCTCCAGTGCACGGAAGAACACGCGGGCCGTGATATCCTCGGCGGACGTATGGTCCTTGACCCGACGATAGGTGAATCGATACACCTGTTCGACATAGCGATCGTAGAGGCATCCGAACGCCTCGCGGTCGCGTTTGGCACGGGCCACCAGGGCCTCGTCGCTGTCGGTGAGAGGAGTCGGAGAATCCATCACATTTGCTCCAGGGCCGGTCCCACGCACACCTTGATAGATGGCGCTGCCTACGTCCTGCTTCCGGGTGTCGACGAGCGCTCGAGCACGAGCAGCGTTGCCGTGACGACGGCCATCACCCGACCCTGCTCATCCCGGACGGTAGTCTGCATGACCATGCTGGTGCGCCCCCGATGCAGGGGAACCGCCTCAGCGATCAGCTTGCCGGTGTTGGTATTGCGTATCAAATTGGCGCTCAGCTGGATCGTCAACGGGAACTTTGCCGGGTCCCACGTGCCGTCAGGTATGACGCTGGCCAGACTACACGCCGTTGCCGTCTCATCGGCCAGGCTGAGGATGACGCCGCCATGAAACAGCCCCGTGAGCTGGGCCAGGTCGGGTCGGAAGGCCAGTTCGGCCACAGCGCGCTCAGCGCTAACTTCGACAAAACGCGTGCCGCGGGCCTCGACATTCGTGCCTTTGGCGCGTTCATTGAGGCGTTCCGCGGCAATTTTAGGGTCAATCGGATCACCGGCCATGGGTATCCTCTTCTGGGTGTGATCAAACCTGCACAGGAGATAACCTTCACAGGAGATAACAGCGAACATGCCGAAACGTTACGCGGATGGCAGGAGGATTATTGTGGCGTTTACGCAGCGTTGTGAAAAATAATCCCGAGGGCATAGCGTCGACCGGACCTGATACGGCTCACGCCATGGCGCATCTGCAGGCGGTAATAACCTCGAGCCCCAGCAGCTGGCCGGTCACGGGTGGCAAAGATGATGATCTCGCCCTGCTCGGTCGTGATCGCTTCTCCGCGCGATTGCGCCCGTGGACGTTGCTCGACGAGAAGAAACTCGCCACCAGTGTAATCGATCTCACGTCGACTCAGAAAACAGGTGAGCTGGAGGGGAAAGGCGATCTCACCGTAGAGGTCTTGATGCAGGCAATTGTATCCCCCCGTCTCGTAGCGCAGCAGCAAGGGTGTGGGTTTGGTTTGTTCGTGCTCCTGGCAGAGTGCCAAAAAGCTCGGGAGGTCGGCCGGGTAACGCTGTGGTTGCCTGAGGGCCGCCATCCAAGCATTGGCAATGGTGGCCAGCGGGGGATAGATCGACAGACGCAAGCCCTGCACCAGCGCCGGCAACGGCTCGGCAAAGTATTGGTATTCGCCGACCCCGAAGCGATGCCGTTCCATGTCGATGCGACGGCGAAATCTGGTCTGATCCGTATACAGGCCAATCAGCTCCTCGCACTCCTCAGCCGTGAGCACGGCTGGGGTCTTGGCGTACCCCATGTCCCAGAGCCCCTGCTCGATGGCCTTCCAGTCAAGCCCCTGCAGCCGTTTGGCGATATTCATCTCCGTATCCCCTCTCGAAGCTCCAGTGCTGTGCTATGCCAACTGCGGCATCACGCTGGCAGCAAATAAGTGCATGGAGTGCAGCACCTGAACGAGCCGCAGCGTCTCAGTATACCGAATTTTCTCACCCTTGTGGGGAGACATTCGCGGTTTCCTGGGGCGACAGCCTCCCAAAATGATCAAAGTCCGGCTATAATGGGGATGATCAAGGAAGGGTGCAACCAGAGGTTCACGTGTCAGGGGAATACATGGCCATGACAGGCAATATCGACCCTACAAACGCGGCCGACATGGGTGACCTACTCGATCTCAGCTCCATGCCTGAATCCCAGCGTGTCGCTTTCTACGGCTCCATGCTTGCCGTCGCCGCAGCTGACGGCACCTTGGGACAGGACGAATTGGACTTGATTTTCCAGAACATCCATACCGATGGACTGTCGGAACATAGCCGAAATACGATCTGGGAGTATGTGATCGACACGCCAGAGTTGACCGACTGCCTGGCCAGCTTCACAACCAGTCGTGAGGACGTGCGATGTGCCGTCATGCTCTACTTGATCGAGATCGCGCTTGTTGATCGAATCCTCGCTGCCGGCGAGGATGAAGCTTTAGTCCAGGCCAGGACCTGCCTGCGCATCAGCCAAGAGCAGATCGAGGCCATAGAACACTATATTGCCAATGTCGGCTTGGTACGCGCCCGTCTGCGGGACTACCGCTGGGGGGCCACATCGTTGAAATCTCGATATGGCGTTTGGCTGGTTGCGGGTGTCAGTCTGTCTGCCATCGCCCTCTACCTCTCGAGTCTGATCGGCGGCGTCAGTCTGCTGGAAATGTTCTCGGGATTCCCCCGTCCTGGAGTCGGACGGGCGCTGGTGCTGGGTGCTGGCGTCACCGCCCTGATCGGCACGGCGGCTATTGTCACCGGCCGCTGGTTGTACTCCCGTTACCAGCGAAACCACTTGGCGATCGCTGCTGAGCGGCGTCGGCGTGCGCAATCGTGCGTGCGCAATCTTCAGGATGCCGTCAGCTACCTCACGGCCAAGGCCAAGCTGCATGCGATTTTCGAAGATCCCAGTGAGCCCGGCAATAATACATCTCTGCTGTTCGTGGAGCGCTTGTGGATGTTGCAGCAGATGCTCGCTCGCCGACAACCCAACGCTCTGGCGGCTACGGCCTTGCCGCCAGAGGTCCCGCGCCTGTCCTCCCGCTAAATCAGTATTGTACGGTATGTGAGGTCCACTGGTTGGCTTTCTCTCTCCCAGCGCGCACTGTCGACTGAGGAGGCTTGGGGAAGGGTGTAATCGTTGCGGCATCAGTGCTGTGTGGTCCTCATCATTGCCTCTTGAGGACCGATGGCATCTAAGGCGTTATTCCCTGAAACGGGGCTCCCGCACCCGTTTGAATATCAGTACCGTACTGACGAGGCTGGGAACATGGACTGTGGTCGAGCCGACTTGGGTCGCTTCATGTTGGCGTTGAAAACCGGTTATCAGTTCCCACCCCTCCTCGGCGTGCTGAAGGAGGACGTTTTCCAAATATGTTGACCACGCCTCGTCGTGAGGACTCAGGTCGAGAACCTTGTATGGTAGAGTGGTAGTCATCAAGCTCTCCTCGATCTAGGTACGCCATGGGTATGCCAGTGGAGGTTAATATGTACCCCCAATGGGGGGCCCTCACGCCCCAGGCAGGGCGGTCTACGCGCCCGACCCTCCTGCGGGAGCCCCACGCACTTGGGGTTTTTGTCTGCTAGAGGTACGGACGGGCCGCGGCGGCCGTTCTAGGCCCCCGCGGGTAAGCGCCTAATACTCCCGTACCGCTTACTGCGTCGCTTTACACTCCGTCTTGCCTTCTTTGGCCTCACAATCGACCTTCGCACCAGGCTTCCAGCCTTCCCCTCTGACTCTGTACTCTTTGCCATCCTCCGTCTTCACCGTCGCCATGCCTTGGTTATCCACGGATGTGACGGTGCCCTTCATCCCCCCCGCGGTGGCCAGGGTAGTACTCAGCAGCAGGCCCGCAAAAGCCATCGCGACCGTCTTCGTTACTGTACGAATCATGCGTCTCTCCTCTTCTGAAGTGATCAGACGCCTCATAGTCCCGTAATGGATCCTGCTTCGGAACGCTTGCCGCCTATCGCGGGACGCGTTCGTACTCGCTGAAGCGCCGATCCAATTCCGCTTCAGCTTTCTCGCGTGTATAGCCGTAGCGCTCTTGCAGACGCCCGATCAACTTGTCCCGCTCGCCATCGATCCGGTCGAGATCATCATCCGTGAGGTCACCCCACCATTTCTTGACCTCCCCACGCATTTGCTTCCACTTCCCTTTCAAAATATCCGTGTTCATGGTCTATATCTCCTCTCTCAAGCCTTATGATCCAGGTAACGAGCGCCGCTCTCCCCAGGGACTGCCCCCCGCTGATGCCAGGGGCCCCAGGGCCGCGCTCAGCCCAGACGAGAGAGCAAGAGGTATGCCGCACCTCTCGAATGCGCTCTCCGCCCCGGCCTCTCCCGAGGTGTTAACCCGCGAGGAGAGCGGGACGCACAGGCCTTGACCACCTCGTCTGGGGTCCGCATGGATGGGGTGTGACAGTGGCGGCCCCGGCTCGAAATTCTCTCTCAAAGTGAGACAACCCTCTCATTTCAACACCTCGTAATGGGCAGGGCTCAGACCAGGGGTATCAATCGAAGAAAAAACACGGACCGACAGGAAGGCAATACAGACCATGGGTAGCCAAGGCGTTGGCTTGAGGGGTGGCAGGAAGGTAGGGCCGATTCCAGAAACCGATGGTCTGGATCGCCAGGCGAGTGAGGGGAGGGTCATGCCAGCACGGAAGATCTGAACATCGCCTTCGCTGGCATTCGTACATTTGATTTCAGCGACAGGATCAGTGCTGGGTGTGTGACGCTAACGACGCAGGAGATCCCGAAGCATTTTCTCCGGCCAGCGTGGTCGTCGGGGCTGCTCACCAGTCTCTGGCCCGGTCTTATCCGACTCCTGGCTCGGCTGTTCCGGTGCGGGAGGTTGGCCGAGGAACTCGTCGATCTTGCCGCCCAGGCGCTTTCTCAGTGTATCCAGCAGCTCCTCCTGGGCTCGGCCCATGAGTGCCTTCTCATCGACCAAGAGGCGTGGAGCGCCCAGCGTACCCTGCACCGTGAAAGGCAGCATGAGGCGGCCGGCATCATCCTGGCGCAGGAGCAGTGGCACACCCCGCCGGCCGGTGACCTTGGCAGGCAGATACAGGGTGCCCGTATACTCGATGGTTTGATCCAGTCCCACGTGGCCGCTTAACAGCGCCTCCACACCTTCCCGTCGCAGCCGCAGGTGATCGGTTAGGAACTTCCCTTGCTGCAGGCGCCAATCCCCTTCGATGGTGCGCCACGAGCCCTGCTCCCAACCGCTGGGCAGCGTGAATCCAACCAGTCCACCCATGTTCTGGAGCACGGGCGCGAGCTTCGAAAAAAGGTCGAAGTGCGTCAGTTGGGCCTCGGTGAGCTTGACGTGGCCATCGCCACTGAGCGTGTTCTTGACGACCTCCCAGGTCACTCCCCGACCGGACAGGCGCATGTCGGTATCGATCACCCCCAGCAGCGTGTTCTTGGCGGGTGTCAAATCGTCCAGGGCCGGCCCGATATGCAGGCCCGCGACCTTGGTATCGAGGCTGTAGGATGGCTCCGGCTGCATCAGGTCGACCTGCGTGGTCCCCTGAGAGGAACCGCCATACAGCTTCATCTGGTGTGTCGTCTTGAGAACCCCCTTGGCGAGGCTGAAGTCGGCCGTCAACTGCTGAAAATTCAACTGTTGCACGCGCCCTTCAGCCACCTGCACCCGCCCAGTCAGGGTCACCGGGTACGGCAGAGGCCGCGGTGGCGCATTCTGCGCCGGTGGTTTAGGCTGCGGATCTGGTACAGGTGCAGGAGTACGGGCGGGAGCTGGTGTGTCTGGCGCGTCTGGCCGTTGCCGATCGAACACCAGCCGTTGCGCCTGCACATCGACCTCTAGCCGCGGTGGCTCGGCCTTAACCAGCTGCGTCGCCACGCTAGCCTCCGCCTTATCGGTCTCGAACAGCATCCCACCGCCTGCCGCTGACCCGCCGCTGAACGAACCGCTTTTCACCACGATCTCCTGTAGATCGATCTGCGCTTCAGACCGTAAGTCGTCAGGCACACCTGTAAGCGTGGCCAGGAGACGGACCTGCCCACGTACGTCGATCGGCGTCGGCAACTTCGAGGCCAACATGGGGAACCGGGTCAGCAATGCCTTAGGTGAGAACGTATCCGTGGCGATCTGCAGGTCGAGTTGGGGCGTGGTGGTGAAGGTGTGCACCACACCCTTGACGGTCGCCCGGACACCGGCCACGTTGATCTGAACGCTCGTCAGTCCAGCCCGTCCGTTTGGCAAGTCAAGGACGATGTCTTGGATGCTCGTCAGTGTCGGCAGTGCGGTTGGCGCATCGGCCATGATGCCCTCACGCAGCACGGCATCAGCCAGGGAGAAATGGCTGCCGACGCGTAGGTTGCTGGCCATGCTGCCCAGCAATATGATCTCTGCTTCCAGCCGTCCCTGGACAAGCGGAACGGTCCGGCCCAGATACGGTATGAGTTTGTCCAGACGCACATCGGTGGTTTTGAGCTGCAGCTCGATCGGCACGCTGTCGAGCGCCAGGCTCTCGGGGATGGGGCCGACACTGCCACGTAAGTGGACATTGCGGCTACCCTCGGTCAGCATGGTTGCGGTCATGTCGATGGGAATCGGCGAGCCCAGCGCCACATCGCGTAGCTCCAGCTGCACGTCGCTGGCCTCCGTGACGATCGCCTGTCCTGGGACGACCAGACGATCGACGAAGGTGATCGACATATTCTGCAACGTCACTTCCGCGACGCGTAGTCCAGCCAGAGGTGTGGTTGCAGGCTGAGCCCCAGCGCTACTGGGTGAGCGTGGCACGTCTGTCGAGGCAGGCGTAGGGGTGGCTGGTGTGGCGCCGGTGGCGTCGGCAAGGTTCAGACGCCCTTGAGCATCGCGCTCGATGACGACTGCACCATCCTGCAAGATCATCTTGGTGATCTCGATGCGACGGTGCAGGAGTGGCCACCAGGCGACTTTGATCGACAGCATGGCGGCTTTCAAGGCGTAGGGCTGCTCCCATCCCGGAGGATTGTAGACGGTGACATCTTCCAGACCGGCGCCCAGGCCGCTCAGGATCTGCAAGCGCACCGCGCCGACGTCGACCTTGCGCTGCAGCGCCGCCTCGATGCGGCTGACGAGCTGATCTCTGACACGGTCCAGCGAGACGACATAGGGCAACAGCGCCACGATCAGCAGCGCACAGCCGACCAGCCCGAGCAGCCCCAGGAGTAGCTTCCATCCCAAACCGTGTGGCGTCATGCGTTTCAATGCCTCCTGGGGGACCGACACGTTCATGGGTCGCCAGTACGATGCTTTCAGCCTACTGCGAAATGGCGCCTTGGTCAACGGCATCGGCATGCGGCACCGCCGCTTGATGTTGTCCAACGCTTCCGATAAGATTCCTGCCATGGACACGTGCCGCATGTTCACGGCATTCCCGATGCCACATGACCAGCTCTATGAAGTGCTCGGTGGCCAACTAGGTCCACGCCTGCCCGAAGCTGGCAGGTGGCGTGGAGTCCATGGCTGTGGCGTATGGCTGGATCGAGGCCCGCAGGGTTATCAACGCCCAGGTACGGCAGGTGAGCTTGGCTGGAGAGGAGGGGGCTTTCATGACAGCTCTCACGATGGCTGCAAATGCTCACGCGAGGTAGGAACCGCATCCATGCAGAACATCATCGAGATCAAGCACGTCAGCGCCTATCGGGGCAGCACCCGCGTCTTCAACGACCTGTCGCTCGACATCGCGATCGGATGCCAGACCGCCATCCTTGGACCCAACGGCGCCGGCAAATCGACCCTGCTCAAGTTGCTGTCGCGCGATATCTATCCCGTCCAGCGCCAGGGCAGCTCCATACGGCTCTTCGGCCAGGAGCGCTGGAACCTCTTCGACCTGCGGGCCCACTTCGGCATCGTCTCGCACGATCTTCAGCACGAGTATTGGGGCCACGTGCGCGGCCTGAGCGTCATCCTGTCCGGCTACTATTCGAGCACGGACACCTGGGCGCATCAGCAGTTCAGCGCCGACGACCGCGCCCGTGCCGAGCACATCATGGAGCGGCTCGGGGTGGCCGAGTTGAAAGACCGCACCTTCGCCGCGATGTCCACCGGGGAACAGCGCCGGTTCCTGCTCGGCCGCGCCCTGATCAGCGATCCCGATACACTGCTGCTGGATGAGCCGACCAGCGGCCTCGACCTCAAGGCCTGCTTTCAGTACCTCGACATCGTCCGCGGCCTCATGCAGGCGGGGAAGACTGTCATCCTCGTCACCCACCACATTCACGAGATCCCGCCCGAGGTGTCGCGCGTCGTGCTGTTGAAAGAAGGGGCCGTGCTCGCCGACGGCGCCAAGGAAAAGATCCTCACCAGCGCGCAGCTCAGCCAGCTCTTCGACACACCGATCGAGCTGGTGCGCGCCAACGGCTTTTATCAGGCCATGCCAGGCAGGCATTGAGCCATGTTGGTGCCCTCTTGTCGGTCACCATGACAATCGTTAGCTGATACTGCCGTTCTGGGTTTTCTCCACATCGACCGGGCGAAGGCCGAGAGGCGACCTCCTGTCGCCTCTGGCACGGCAGCGTCTTGCTGGCGGATGGCCCCAGGATAGTGGTGAGGGAGGACAAGTGGTAATCCTTCGTTTGGTCTGGCTCCTGGATAAGATCAAGCAGCCACGGCCACTCACGCGGAACCTTGGGCTCTCGCTGTAGCTTCGCCAAGGAAGCATAGGATCGAATGCTCCTTGATCCTCTTTTCGATATCGCCTACTAAAACGGCTTTCACCTGCGCTATTCCTGCTCGATCACCCGACTGGAGGCCATCATCCGAAGGCTCCAGGGGTTCCAGCACTCGGACTGGACATATTCCCTTCAAACACCTCGTTATCCCTCGTTGATTATCACTGCATCCTTCACCCTCATCTGCAACGCAATGCGGGATTTATCTTATAGTCTCAAGGTCACTGTATTTTTGCCGATGGACCACATGCGGTGAGAAGGTCATCGCCTGCCTTATGATTCTCGGTAATCCACCAGCAACACCCTCCGCTGAGGAGATGAGGACGTGAGTAAGAAGCAACTCTTGGGTATCATTGTGTCATGTTCCCTATTGTGCCTCATCTTTTCCAGCCTCCTACTGCGCGCCCAGCATCCACTCTCCCCGAATCCTGACTTTGCAACTGCACTATGGGTTGCGAAAGCTGATGGGATCATCAAGATCGCCACGGCTGATGGCAGTACTCTGCTGCAAATCACCGATGTCAAGAATCTCCGCGCTGTCACGTTGGATGAGCAGCGTGGTCTACTCTGGGCCTATATCCAGAACACGCTTTGGGCCTATCGTTTTAATGGCAAGCTAGCCTTCACTATTCCCCTCACTCCACATGGCGATAACGGCAACGGTAAAGAAGCTGCGCTGAGCGCGAACCCCCAAAATGGCTCTGTCTGGCTGGGAGTGAAAAAATCGCTTTACCATTTTGGTTCGCAAGGGCAATGGCTGGGCGTTCACACCCTCCCCGAGCCTGTGCAAGCTCTCTCTTGGGATCCCACGACATCTTGCCTCTGGGTCGCCACACAAAAAACCGTTACCGCTTTCAATGACTCAGGAAGTCTTTGCAAGGTCATTGATCTCGGTGCACATCCCGATGTCCAAGACCTCGCGGTTGATCCGGTCAGTGGAGACCTCTGGGTGGCGATGAAGAAGGCTCTCCTGCGTTTCGACCCAAGAGGCGCTCTGATGTTTGAAGTCGACATCAAGAAGCTTGGATACCTCACGGGTGACCATCACCGCGGAGTATGGATTGCTGCAGATAAGAACCTCATGCGGATGGATGACACGGGCCACGTTCTATTAGATATCGAGCCACTTGATGACCCTGACAAAATCGTCGCCTTGGTCGGTGATCCGATCGATTCTTCCATTTGGGTTGCCAGTAAAAAGAAGGTGAGCCATATCAGGTCGGACGGACACCCCCTCCAGCAACTAGAGTTCAAGGGAGAAATCCGTGCTCTGGCGCTCTATACTGATCGCCTTCCTCCTGCCCTTTCTTTCACAGCCCCTCGAGACGGAGTCACCCTGAATACCAACACTCCCGCGCTTGAGATCCACTATCAGGACAGCGGCTCCGGAATAGATTTGGAGACGTTACGCCTGCAGGTTAACGACGTCGCTTGGTCCATGACCTGTCAGTATGGTGATACAGCAGCCTCATGTACGCCAACCATCGGCATCCCAGACGGAGTTGCAACGCTCACCGCCACAATTGAAGACTTCACAGGCAATGCCTCTGAACCGGCTGAGACACGGATTACCGTAGATACTACCCCTCCAGTCATCACCCTCACCTCCCCGTCGAACGGCGCCTCCACCAATCAGGCCCAGCATGCGTTTGTCGGATCCCTCAGCGAACCGGCAACGCTCACCCTTAATGGTGAGGAAGTACGGGTTGAGTCGTCCCTGAACTTTTCCCATGGGCCCGTATTGTTGCATGAAGGCCTCAATATCTTCGAGCTCATTGCGACCGACGCTGCAACAAACAGCCGTCGACTTGACGTCCGATTGACATTGGATACTGTGCCGCCGGTGGCTGTTGATAGGGGCATGATCGAAATCGAGGACATCGAAGAGGGACAGGTTCGGGTGCGGGGGAAGGCTGGCAGCGTTGATGCTGGCACGAGCGTGACGATTACGAATACAAGGACCGGACAGACTGTCTCAGTTGCCTCGAACAATGAGGGTGGCTTCGAGATCACGATCGCGGCGGGGGTGGGGGATATTCTATCCATCGTAACGGTCGATGTCGCCGGAAACGCCAGCCTTCCAAGCACTGTTGGCGTGGAAAGAGCACTACCGCCAGACCCGAGCGCAGTCGCCCCCCCCTTAGATCGTACCGTCGTTACCGATTTTAGCACAGCTACCGCCTTCCTATACAGCGGCGACCACCCAATTCAGACGGGCCTTGTCCCAGGGACAATTGAGCCCCATCGCGCGTCGGTGCTGCGCGGGCAGGTGCAAACACGTGATGGGGCACCGCTGGTGGGGGTGACGATCACCATCTTGGGACATACCGAATACGGGCATACGTTCACCCGGGCAGACGGTCATGTTCGATATGGCCGTTAACGGTGGAGGCGTGCTCACCATACGTTATGAGAAGGAGCGCTACCTGCCGGTGCAGCGTCCGGTGCAGGCCCCATGGCGGGATTACGCTTGGCTGCCCGATGTCGTCATGATTCCGTATGACGATCAAGTCACCGCGGTCGACCTCGCAGCAGCAGTGGAGGTGCAGGCTGCGCGTGGCAGCCTGGTCACGGATGAACGAGGCAGCCGTCGAGCTACGCTCCTCTTTACGCCGGGCACTCAAGCGGCGATGGTCCTTCCAGATGGGCGTACACAATCGGTGACGAGCCTCCATATCCGCGCCACTGAGTACACCGTCGGTCCAAATGGCAAGGCAGCATTGCCTGGAGAGTTGCCTCCCACAAGCGGATACACCTATGCCGTGGAGTTGAGTGTCGATGAGGCGGATGCCGTTGGGGCTCACTCGGTGCAGTTTACCCAACCCGTGTTGGTGTATGTAGACAACTTCCTTGGCTTTCCCGTCGGCACCGCTGTACCGGCGGGCTATTACGATCGCGGTCGTGGGCTTTGGACCGCCTCGGGAAATGGACGGGTCATTCGCATCGTCGGCACCTCGGAAGGCCTGGCGGACATCGATACCGACGGAGATGGCGCAGCAGACGCTGCCCCCATGTTGGCAAGTCATAGCATCACGGACGCGGAGCGCCGCAGCCTAGCTTCGCTCTACGTAACCAACCAAAGCTTTTGGCGCGTTCCAATCACGCACTTTACACCCTATGATTTCAACTGGCCGGTTGGGCTGCCAGACGGAGTTGTTCCCCCTAATCGGCCTCGCGTTGCGCCAGCTAGTCGCCCCATCAATGATCCCAATAAACAGTGCGGCTCCATCATTGCCTGCCAAAATCAGTCCTTAGGAGAAGCGCTAAGCATTCCTGGCACATCGTTTCATCTGCACTATCAGAGTGACCGCACCCCTGGCTACGCAGCCGCTCGTACGGTTGAGATATCGCTGACCGATGAATCCTGGAACATGACTAAGATATTCCTCACGATCGAGGTTGCGGGGCAACGGCTCACTAAGGAATTTACTCCAGCCCCAAATCTCACCTACACCTTCACATGGGATGGCCTGGATGCCTACGGACGGGAGCTGCAAGGGGAGCACCCTGTCAACGTTCTCATTGGCTATTACCAGGATCTTTGTTATGAGCCCCCAGCTCCGTCAGATCCCAGTTTCAGCCTCCCCACGAGCGGGTCGGGTGGGGCGAGCTGGGGAATCCAGGCTTGCACGGACATGATCCTTTGGCAACAGCAACGCTCTACCGTGATGGGCTATTGGGACAGTCGCGCCGAGCAGTTGGGGGCATGGACCTTAGATGCCCACCATGCTTACGACCTCAGAGGCAAGGTCCTGCAGATGGGGGACGGAACGCGGCGGAGCATGGCGCCCTTAGGTCAGGTCATTACAGGTGTCGCTGGCCGGGGTTCCAGTGGCAGCAGCGGTGACGCAATGCCCGCTAGCGAAGCCTATCTGAGCTCTCCGAACGGGATGGTCATCGGAGCTGACGGCAGCGTCTATATCGCCGATAGTACCAACCACCGCATACGACGGATCGGTCTTGACAATATCATCACGACTGTGGCTGGGAATGGGCTGGCCGGCTATAGCGGAGACGGAGTCCTCGCAACTGCCGCACAATTGAATTATCCCATCGACGTTGCCTTAGGGCCGGATGGCAGCCTGTACATCGCTGACAGTGGCAACTCTCGCATCCGCAAGGTAACCCCTCTTGGCATCATCACCACCGTTGCCGGAGCCGGCCCCGGGGGGGGTAGTGCTGACGGCAAGCCGGCCACTGAGGTCCATCTCAACAGTCCCTATGGCATTGCCGTTGGGCCGGGTGGCAGCCTTTACATTGCAGAGTTCTACGGTCATCGTGTTCGTCGGGTCGGACCAGAGGGAATTATTACAACGGCTGCAGGAACAGGCGCTGGTGGCTTTGGCGGCGATGGAGGCCTGGCCACCGAAACGCAACTGAACAATCCGTTGGGGCTGGCTGTCAGTGGAGACGGAAGTCTTTATATCGCGGACAAATCCAATCAGCGCATCCGTCGGGTGGGGATCGATGGCACCATCACCACGGTCGCTGGGAACGGCAGTAGCGGCCATGGTGGCGATGGTGGTCCAGCCAGCCAGGCACAGCTCCATAATATCAACCGTATCGCCGTTGGGCCAGACGATAGCCTGTACATCGCCGATAGCAATTACGGCTTCTTTGATTATACGCGTGGCATGTATGTACGCCGTGTGCGGCCAGATGGCATCATGACCACGGTGGCGGGATCAGACATATGGGGGGATGGCGGCGATGGCGGCTCAGCCTCTCAGGCCCGCTTCGGAGCGATTGAAGGGGTTGCCATTGGCCCTGATAATCGAGTGTACATCTCCGACAATTATTTCATGCGAGTCCGCCAAGTGGGGCCGCCCCTGCCTGAATATTCAGCGAACGATCTGTTTCTGTCCTCTGAGAGTGGGAACGCTATCTATGTTTTCGACAAAGCAGGGCGGCATCTCCGGACCGTAAATGCCCTGACGGGAACAGTGCTCCACCAATTTGCCTACGACAGCGCCGGCCGACTGGCGCAAATCTTCGAGGCTAATGGCGAAGTTACCACCATCGAACGGGACGGAGCAGGGAATCCCTCAGCTATTATCGGACCGTATGGCCAGCGCACCACCCTACGCCTCAACTCTGATGGGTATTTGAGTAGCATTACAAACTCCGCCAGTGATACTACCCGCTTGACCTACACCGCCGACGGTCTTTTAAGCACCCTGACCGACCCCAAAGGAAACCCGTACCGCTTCAGCTATGACGCACTTGGGCGCCTCACCAAGGACGAAGATCCTGCAGGGGGGTTCAAAACCTTATCTATAACCCAGAACCGTGACAGTTCTATCACCAGTTTAACAACCGCTTTGGGTCGCAGTAGCACATACCTCGTCGAACGCCCATCTTCCGGTGGCCTGCGTCGTGTGAATATCGATCCCTCTGGACTACAAAGTGCAACCGAGATTGCGATTGACGGTGCTCGTCGTATCACCTACCCCGACGGCACGGTTACCTCGGTGACAACCGGACCTGATCCACGCTTTGGCACACAGGCCCCTCTTGCCAAGACTCTCAGCCTTAGCACCCCGAGCGGACTGACCTCCGTCATGCAAGAAACACGCTCGGTAATTCTCACCAGTCCGCTAGATCTTCTCCAATTGTCCCATGCCACGAACACCCTCACGGTCAATGGTCGCCCCTACACAAGAACTTTCGATGCCGCATCGATGACGGTTACCAACCGCACTCCAATGGGACGGCAAATGCTCAGCCTCCTGGATGGGCGCGGACGGGTCGTGGAACAGCGCATCGCTGGGCTGGAACCACTGCGCTTTACGTATGACCCTACAGGCGAACTGGTCGCTGTCGCCCAAGGTTCGCGCCATACCGCCTTTGGTTATGACGCCCAGGGCAGACTGGCAACAGTAAGTGATCCGTTAGGGTATACGGTAGGCTTTCAGTACGATGCCGTTGGCCGAGTCACCAGGCAAGTCTTACCTGACGGGCGGGAAGTCTTATCATCTTATGATGCCAATGGCAACACCAGTTTGCTGACACCCCCAGGACGCCCTAGCCATGCTTTCACGTATACCGCGATTGATCTAGAAGACAGCTACATTTCGCCAGTTGTCGGAGTGGAACCAAGTCTGACTCGTACAACCTACAACTTAGACCATCAACTTGCCGAGGTGAGCCGACCGGATGGCACCGTAATCGCCCTAGGATACGATGGCGCAGGGCGTTTGAGCACGCTGACGTTTCCGCGCGGTAACCTTGCGTTTGCCTATCGCCCCACGACAGGCAGCCTGGCCACGATTACCGACCCTGACGGTGGGATGTTGTCATACGACCATGATGGTAGTCTCCTGACCCGCGAAGCCTGGTCCGGTACGATTTCGGGGAACATTCAGTACTCGTACGATAACAACTTCCGTCTCACCTCACAGAGTGTCAACGGTGCCTCATTAACGTTCCAATATGACGGTGACGGCCTCCTAACTCAGGCTGGTGCACTCGCCATTGCTCGTGATGCACAAAATGGGTTCATCACTGGCAGCACGCTGGGAAACCTCACGGACACGCGATCCCACAACACCTTTGGCGAATTGTCGAGCTACAAGGCGACGTTGAGTGGAAGTGACATCTTCGTCGTACAGTATGCACATGATCCGCTTGGTCGGATCATTCAGAAGACTGAGGTGGCTGAGGGACATTCGAACACTTACAGCTATGTATACGATATCGCAGGGCGGCTTACCGAGGTCCAACGGAATGGCAGCACCATTGCGACCTATGCCTACGATACCAATGGCAACCGGCTGAGTTACACGACCCCCGATGGCACCCTGGCGGCTACTTATGACATCCAGGATCGCCTCCTCCAACACGGCTCGGCCACATATAGCTATACCGCTAACGGCGAGCTGCAACGCAAGAGCCAAGGTAATCAAACGACCCTTTATGAATACGATTCGTTGGGCAACCTACGAACCGTGACTTTGCCTTCCGGCTCCCGGATCGAATACGTCATCGATGGCCGGAATCGCCGGGTGGGGAAGAAGGTCAATGGCGTCCTGCTCCAAGGTTTCTTGTATGACGGCAACCTCAAGCCTGGGGTACAGCTTGATAGCAACGGACAGATCACCGCACGATTCATTTATGGCACCCGCGCTAATGTCCCCGACTACATGGTCAAGGGAGGTATCACCTATCGGATACTCACGGACCACCTTGGCAGCCCTCGGTTCGTTGTCGACGTTGTTACCGGGCACGTCGTCCAGCGCATGACCTACGACGTTTTCGGGCAAGTCATTTTTGATGATAATCCCGGCTTTCAACCCTTTGGCTTTGCCGGTGGCCTGTACGATCCGGACACCCAGTTGACGCGCTTCGGAGCGAGGGATTATGATGCTGAGACGGGCCGATGGACCGCAAAGGATCCCATTCGTTTTGCCGGCGGTGATACTAACCTGTACGGCTATGTCCTGAATGATCCGGTTAACAATGTAGATCCTGAGGGCTTGCTACTCAGGGGGTGCATTAATGCCGGTGAATCCTATGGGGAAAGCGCGGCGCAGTACTGGGCAGACATGTACAATGAGACCGGCAACCCCCTCTATTGGATTCCTGGATCGTTTGCTTCGCTCTGGACACCAGACACAAGCGATCAAACAGCCTTGACTCTAATTGGAGCCTATGGTTTAGCTCGTTACCTTGCGAGGCCTTTTGGCAATATTACCCGGCTGGTAATGCAGATTATGCGAGTTCTTGGTTGACACGTGGTTGGGGGTGGAAGCCCCCATATGCAACTGGTCAGCAAGCTGCACAAAAGTTAGCCCTACCGCCTTACAATCCCGCTACCGCTGTCAAGCCAGTAAACCCATCGCAGTTGCGATATATTGCGGGACCACGTCATGTAAAACCAGATTATTCTCAGCCCGGCGGAGGTTGGGAATATCGGATCGGTGGGTTCCCATGAGAGGATCATACAATTTGGAAATTATAGACCAACTTTGTAGATTTTTTTGCGGTCTGGTTGGATGGCAGCTTCCAGGAAAGTCCGTCCTCCTAATGATAGATGACACCGATGATCCAGCCCTATTTGGCCTTATTGTAAAGGGTACAATACACGCTACCGTACGGGGTGTTTTGTCCACCGGACCAGGAGGTTCTAGTAGGTCAATTAATCCTGATGCAATCATTCAACTAGATTCGCCACTAAACTTTAGGAACCAACAGACTGAATGGCTAATTGCAAGGCCACGACACATCGGATTCAGTTTAGATCGGTTATGCTTAACATCGATTGCAGTTTATATTCATGCTTTAGATGGACCAAATCCCCCAGAGGAATTAGTGTGGGATGATATTATTGCTATCTGTAGTATGAAATTGACAAAGTAGTATGGCAATCGAAAATGCCAAAGACTGATTGATGAAAAAAATTTCGGATGTTGTTACTCAGTAAGTGTGATTTAATTCCACACCTGAGCACTTATTAACCAATATCAATTTGATTCAGTGTCAACTTGCTATTCACTGGATGGCGTTTTTGAGGATTATCCCTGTTGATGGCGTACGTTGCTGTTATGCTACTCCAGCCTTGACCTGCTCCTCGATTTGTATCCGAGACAATTTGAGCGAACGTTCCCTCGGTTTGCACACGCGATAGCTCAACTCCTCGCGTGACGCAGTTTCCATATTTTGATACCTATTTTATGGTGGGGATTGTAAAACCAATCGATACTGACTTTTCCTCTCTGTGTTCACGGCCAGGATTCATGCGTACTCCAGGCGAAATACCCATGAAAGTACTTATGACTAAATGGTTTTTGGCTACGAGGTCTAACGCTTCCAAGCCGTGTTTGAGCATCCTAGAACTTGCTGGAACCGGGTTCTACCTCCATGCCCGTCGGGCCTGGAGATGCAGACAGACGAGGTCGTTGCCAAAACTTCTTTATTTTCACGTACTTTTATGCCAATTAGCCGCTCGCCTGCTTGGATGGCCGCTTCGGATGACGAACGGAAGAGTCAGGATAAGCTGAGCCAAAAGGACTGTTTGAAA
>CAVPRW010000038.1:0-36658 GCA_963707985.1 uncultured Nitrospinota bacterium
TCGTACGGAGGAATCGTATATCACGGACACCGCACGCCACAGTTTCGTAAGCGATCACCTGGGATACCGAGCTACGCGGCGGAGCTGAACAGTGCCTGTTTGATGCCAGCAGGGGTGGGAAGCAGGAACTGGAACAGGTTCCCCACAGAGCGCCGCCTCGCAGGCGGCCTGCAAACATAGCCAAGGACGTGGCGAGGCCGCCGCTTCAGGCGCGGCCACCACCGCGACCATCGCTTCGACAACGGCGGAAGCCTTCTTCGGCGCCTCGGGCTCCGAACGCTTCCCTTGCGCCAGAGGACCCCTGGCCGAATCGCCCGCTCAGCGGCGTTGCTCGTGGGCTCCACCCGCTCTCGCGACGTACGAACGTCCACAGGGCCTGCCGCAGCTGGAACAGCTCCCGGCAAGGGCCCTTCCGCCTTGGGCACCCCACACGTTTGGCCCGCTTCCGCCGCCGCTCCACTTCCTGCCGCACGGGCCGACATCTAGCGGGCAGGTCCGGCGGGCCAACGGCCCCTCGCGGACTCGATGCCACCACTGGAACATCTGCCGGGCCTGTCCCCAGGCTTCCCCACTCGCGGGAGCGTCCATCTGCGCTCAATGATGGCTTTGATGTCCCGCAGCAGATGCGCCCAGCACACCTGCCGTCGCCACGGCGGGTACCAGCAGAGCCCGCTCCAGCGATCCGCTCACCGACCACCCCCGTGTTGCCGCTGGACGACCGCCTGTCGGAGCGCTTCGATTTCTTCGAAGCGGAGAAGTACCACATCCAGTCCTCCGAGGCCCTGTCCAAAGGACGCGTGGAGAAGGCCGCGTTGTTCCGTTACAGCGTCGAGCCATTCGACGTCGGGACGGAGAACGTCGCCGTTCCGGAGGAATACAAGCCGCGGTTCGCCTTCAAAGCGGGATTGAGCAGGTGAAGATCGAGTTCGGCGAAGAAGTCGTATGGTCCGACAGCATACGACGAGCGTCGCGAGCAGAGCTGTACCGCTGGCCCGTCATAGGGAGAAGGAGGAGGGCCTTCACGGAAAACCTTGAACCCGGTCACCGACCATGCATCGTATTGCCTGAGAACGGCGATGATGGCTATACCCGCGGCGGCTCTCATCTACAGTTCGGCGCAAGCGCAGGAGAGGAAACCCAATATTCTGGTCATCTTCGGCGACGACATCGGCCAATCGAACATCAGCGTCTACACGCACGGCTTGGTGGGCTATAAGACCCCCAACATCGACCGGATTGCGCGGAAGGTAATATGACGTTCATCGACTATTATGGTGAGAACAGTTGCACGGCCGGTCGCTCGTCGTTCATCACCGGGCAGTTGGTGTTCCTGACCGGCTTGATCGAACAGTCGGTGCCCCGGGCGCCACCGTGGGTCTTCAGAAAAGAGGACATCACCATCGCCGAGGCGCTGAAGCCGCTAGGCTATGCCACCGGGCAGTTCGGCAAGAACCACTTGGGCGACCGCGATGAGTACCCGCCCACGGCGCACGGGTTCGACGAGTTCTTCGGAGCCTCTACCACCTCGACGCGGAAAGGTGAGCCCGAGCGGCCTTACTACCCAAAGAACGACGCGGCGTTCGTCAAAGGCTTCTCGCCCTGGTGTCCTCCACTCGTTTGCCGACGGCAAGACCGAGGACACCGGCCCCCTGAACCGTACGCGGATGGAGACCATCGTCGACGAAAACGACGCAAGCCCTGATCGAGTTCATGGAGCGCCAGGTCAAGGCCGGAAAGCCGTTCTTCGTCGCGATGAACACCACACGGATGCACGTGTTCACGCACGTTCGGCGGGAGTATGTCGGGAAGCGGCATGCCCGGCAACGAATACGTGCCGTACGGCATGTGGGAACACGATCAGGACGTGGGTCTGCTCCTCAAGGCGGTGGACGACCTTGGGATCGCCAACGACACGATCGTCATCTACACCACCGACGCCTGAAGATATTTTGTAGCCCGACGCCCCGCGATGTCGCCGTTCCGGAGCGAGAAGGACTCCAACTGGGAAGGCGCGTTCCGGGTGCCGGCGATGATCCGCTGGCCGGGCCGGATCAAGCCCGGCGAGATTCCCTCGAAATGGTCTCGGAATGGAACGGTTTCCGACGCTGTTGCGGCTGCCGGCGACAACCACCCTGGTGAAGGAACGGCTTTTGACGGGGATGGGGAGGGCACAGGCAGGAGGGCTCACCTACAAGGTGCATTTGGACGGCTACATCCTGCCCTACCTGGAGGGTAAGGAACCGAAGTCACCACGAATGAGTATTACTACTTCAACGACGATGGCGTCCTCGTGGCGATGCGGAATGAGAAGCGGGAAATTCGTATTCTCGCGAGCAGCGGGCTCCGCGGAACCTGAATATCTGGCAAAACCCGTTCACGCGTCTGGCTCCCGAAGGTGTTCAATCTCCGGATGGGATCCGTATGAGCGGGCTGACATCACGTCCGACCAGTACAATGACTGGCTCGTCAAACGGTATCTTACAGCGCCCAGGCTACGATGAAGGCTGCGGCATTCCTCGAAGCCTCTGGCATACCCGCCCAGGCAGCGGCCGCCGAGCTTCAGCGTGGACCAGATCATGGAGGACGTTATGAAGAGCTGATCGAGCAGGAGAAGCAAAAGCGCTAACGACTGAACCTTGTGAACGAAGGCCCGTGAGTCAATCGGGCTCCAGGCCGCGAATGGGTGGCGAGCAGCACCGTCCTCGCGATGCTCGCGTTCAGAACTCTCGCATCGGGAACCGCCGCGCGGCAGATCAGGTCGACTGATCAAGCAGCTCTCACGGGTGGTCGGGGTCGATGTCTACGCGGCGGTACGACCAGCGTGACGCGTTCTTCGCCGGGTTGGCGCGTGCCGCGCAGCCCTTCGCGGCGCTGGAACCGTTGAAGTCATTGAGCCCGACACGCACCTATCCCCTCGGTAAGCAGGCAAGCGCTAAACCTCTGCAGTTCCCCGATGCGCCGAAGGTCTACGCGAACACGCTCGAACCCTTTCAGAGCAGCGCCTTCGGCATGCTGGCACACTTCCTCCAGCGCGAGAGCAATATCGAAAAGATGCGGCACCCCCTGCCCGCGAAAGCTCTAGCCACACCAGTCGTCAGCGCTTGATAGGCGACAAAGGTTCCTCGCTGTTGGGTTCCCCTGTCCATCTCGACGCTGCTCCCTGTGCTGTCAAGTCCCATGAGCGCAGGAGCAGCTGCCTACCACGACAAGTTATACCTGCCCGGGAACCCCATTGGCTTGTAATCATTCACTCGGTAAGGCGGGTCAGTCTCCGACCCTGACAGACTATCGAGCTTGGCGCCCAATGGCGTTACCGCCGGCATTGACGTGTCTCCTATCGTTCATTTGCCGTGGACGAAAGGACGTCTGCTAGGCGCCAGATGACCTCGTCAGTGCTGGTGCGACGGTCAAGTCTGCCGGGTAAAGGACGATAAATCAAGAGAAATGGTCTCCTCTGGACTCTTCGGTCCGCTTCTCCTGTTGAGACCTCACCTTCCAAGGGCTCATCAACAACCACGAATTGAGAGAGTATGCAGATGATGCAGGTAACTGTGTGTTGGCGAATCTATATGCTGTCGATGGTCATCTTCGCGTCGCTCTGTGCCAATGGCCTCGCTGTTCCCCAATCAGTGGTGGGGCAGCCACTTTCTGCCTCGATGTCCCAACAGCTGAAGATCCGGATCGCAGCTGTCGGACGCCTCCCCACTATGACCATTCGAAGTGAAATACTCGGCGCGCGCGCGCCCCTAGTACGTTTCTACGAGTCCCAAGGGTTTCAACCTCTATGGATTGGTGATGAGGGACCGCTGCCGCAGGCAGATGCCCTTGTGCAGGGGATCCGTCAGGCAGAGCGTCAAGGTCTCAAGCCTATGGTCTATCATCTGGCAAGCATCGAACAGCTCATGACAGCGCTCGGACGGCATGACTCACATGATCAATCACCGAACCTGCACACCTGGGTTGATCTCGAATTGCTGCTGACCGATGCCTTCTTCATGTATAGCTCGCATGTGTTAACTGGCCAGATCAACCCCCGTGACATCAAAGAGGAATGGTTTGAGGAGAGGCCGCAGGTTGACCTCGGGGCCATCCTACAACGAGCCTCGGAAACCGGCCGTGTCTCGGAGTCTCTGAGCAACATGCGACCCACCCATACCGGTTATGCTGCATTGCAAAAAGCCTTGGTCGCCTATCGCAACATGGCAGCACGGGGCGGCTGGCCAGCCATCCCGGATGGGCCGACGCTCCAGAGAGGGGCGCACGGTCCACGTGTGGCAGCGTTAAAGAATCGACTACTGCTTACCGCGGATCTCGATCGAACTTCAGAGGTGGTCGACGACGTTTTCGACGCTGCACTGGAACACGGCCTGCAACGATTCCAGGAAAGGCACGGACTCGACCCGGACGGCACAGTCGGAACCTCGACATTGGCGGCGTTAAATGTCCCGGCGCAAGCTCGTGTGGCTCAGATCGAGCTCAATATGGAGCGCTGGCGCTGGCTCCCGCAGACCTTGGGGGAGCGCTATATCCTCGTCAATATCGCCAACTTTACCCTGGATGTTGTCGAACGAGATCAATCGGTTCTGGCGATGCGAGTTGTGGTTGGGAAGCCTGCCCGACGAACGCCATTCTTCAGCGCTGAGATGACGTATCTGGTGCTCAATCCGCATTGGTACGTGCCACCAACGATCGCCATCCAGGACAAGCTGCCATTGATTCGGCGTGATCCGGGTTACCTGGCACGACAGAATTTTAAATTATTCCGGCACGGCGAGGGAGGAGCCACCCGTGTCGATCCCAGGTCGATCGATTGGTCGTCTGTCAGTGCCCGGAACTTCCCCTATCAGCTGCGTCAGGATCCCGGGCCGCAGAATGCTCTTGGCCGTGTGAAATTTATGTTCCCAAACCCATATCATGTCTACCTTCACGATACCCCTGCACGCGAGCTATTCGCCAACACTGAACGTGCCTTCAGTTCTGGGTGCATTCGTCTCGAGAAGCCTATGGAGCTGGCTGAATATCTTTTGAGCGATGATCCCCAATGGTCCCAGCAAAAGAATCTTGTCAGCAGTAAGCGAGGAGTCGAGCAGATTGTCCCCTTGCCGACTAGCATCCCGGTGCACTTATTGTATTGGACCAGCTGGGTCAAGGAAAATGGCGTCGTCCATTTCCGTAAAGACATCTATGACCGTGATAAGGTGCTGGACAAAGCTCTCCAGGAGATGCTTCCCATATCCGAAGGGTGAGAACAAGGTTGAGCTTGTCTCTACACGCCAATAAGAGGGATGCTGAATTCTAATGTTTCGTTCGATTTTCGCAGAGCAGATAGGTGTATTAGGTGATGAATATGGATAAGTATGTTCTTGGATGTATATTGTTCTTTGTAGGAATTTTTTGTACTTCAGTCTTTTATCCTTCTAGAATCTATCAAATCAACACAGATAATTACCAAATCATCGATAGAGTGTCTAATGGACTAAAATCCCATGCAAACTTTACCGGAAGGCAATTCTTAATTATCAACCAGGATCCATTCGACTGGATCGATGTCAATCTTTCGATCAACCCCAGGACACGCGAGAACCTCGTTGTCGAAACCTCCCTCGAAAGCGGTGCAAGGGTTTTCGCCATTCCACGCATCAGAGCAGGCGAGGTGTATACGTTACAGACCGACAATCTCGCCGCGCAGACTCTTCCGAGCCTTCAAGACTCGCCGACACAGACCTATGATTTGCGCATCTTCGCCACAACGCCATGGGGGCAGAGCTCATGGGATGGTCGTTGAGAGAGAAGCCCTAGCTGGGCTCCTGCTCGGCATCTACATGGCATACACCGGCTTGAAGTGATGGCCCATGCCGGTCAGTGAACAGCGCCGAAAAATCGCGATAGGGTTTGAGACACGGCGGCCCCTCGGCATGGAGATAACGGCTAGTGGACCAGTCGTTACCGATGGCCAGTACACTGGAGGATACCGTCCCATACTCTTCTGAGGCATGCACACAGATCGCACGATTGCCGCGATGCTCATTCGGAGCATCCACGATGCGTTCAACCTCCTGATGCCCTTGGCACACCGCCTGAAAAGCAGTGAAAATGGCGTCTAACGATCCAGGAGCCGGGTCCGACAACAGGTCACCTAGGCCCAGCGGCATAAGCCGCGAGAGATCGATCAGGCTGGAATTGGTCAGTAGGTACCGCCCCGGATCGAGTTCCCGAATCGTGATATCCTCCTCGTTAGCTGCCACATAGGCATGCTCGACATCAGCCCACATGAAATAAAAGCTGTTATAAACCTGCGCTCTCCCCTCAACGATCAGGGCATCTCTGGCAGCAAGGGCGTTCTTCTGACACAATAAATCGCGACACAGCAGTCCTCGCGACCGCCTGGAGGGGTCCTGTGGCTGGCGCGAATGGCGATTCACGATGCCGACCAAGAGACCAAACTCGTTGACGCCGAGCCAGGTCCCGCCCGCCTGTTCATCAGTGCCGGCATAAACCCGCGGATGTGGCTGGATCAGGTGCGGCGCACGAGCCCTGCGGGCGTATTGCTCATCACGATTGGCAGCCACGACGATCGGATAGTGCTCCAACAGTTTATAGTAAAGAATGAGTGTACACATGCTCAACAACCCTCTCCGTGAGACTCCGATATCCGCATCCACTGCAGTAAGTAGAAAGCTGGCTCTATCGGGACCGTCGTATGCTGCAACAAGCTGCATGAAAAGATCGACAATGACCACAGTCCTGACTTCAGTTAACAGGCCTGGGATAGGATCAGGGCTGTAGTATAGCGCACCCTGGTTTTTTCTTTCTACTCTGACCTATCTTCGTTACAATGCCTTCCTATGGTACGGTTTCTCCACTTCAGGACACTCTAATCCTCGCCGGCACCGTTTCTCCATTACTTCCCATTTTGGCAGTGTGGAGGCCATATGGTGTGCCGTCGCGGAACTCAGCATCGTATCAGGTGAGCTTGGGCACCCGTGCTGGAGGGTTGTCGCCTGTGACCGATCGAGATCTTGGCATGCATCGCCGTATCACCCGGCGCGACTTTCTGAACGGCGTGGCTCTGGCTGTCGGCGGTGCAGCCATCTTCCCTCCCTGGGAGGCGGTGCTCCTGGAGGCTGGGGCGGGCGACCCGTCCGCGTCTGCGCAGACGACTGGACGATCCGTCTACCCACCTGCACTCACCGGTCTTCGCGGCAGTCATGCCGGCTCGTTCGAAACGATTCACGCCCTCAAAGACGGAACCTTCTGGGACACGGCAGGCTCGATCGTTTCCACCGGGGAAACATATGATCTCGCCGTGGTCGGAGGTGGCATCAGCGGCCTCGCTGCGGCATATTATTTTCGCCAAGCTGCGGGCAAGAAGGCCCGCATCATCGTCCTCGACAACCACGACGACTTCGGTGGCCACGCCAAGCGCAACGAGTTCACCGGCAATGGTCGTCTCTACCTCGGGTTCGGAGGGACGCAATCGATCGATAGCCCGGCGCCATACAGCCCGGTTGCGAAAACGCTTATCGCCGAGCTCGGCATCGATGTGTCGCGTAGCGTTCAGGTGCTCGACCGCAATCTGTATGCCGGGCTCGGGTTACAACGCGCGTTCTTCTTCGATAAGGAAACCTTTGGGGTCGATCAGCTGCTGAGCGGATACTCGCGCCAGCTGTCGGATGAGTTTCTGCGTGCCGCACCGCTTTCCGAGTTGGTCAAGCGCGATGTCAGGCGCCTGCTCTCAGACCAATGGGATCCGCTGGCTGGATTGTCATCTGCTGATAAAAAGGCCCGGCTCGCGCGGATGAGCTACGCGCACTTCCTGACACACGTGTGGCACCTTGATGCCGGCGTGTTGCCACTCTTCCAGACACGCACACACGGACTCTTCGGTGTCGGCATCGACGCCGTCCCTGCCCAAGATGCTTGGGGGCTTGGTTTCCCCGGTTTTCAGGGCATGCAGCTCGACCCGGCCGCCGGGCCTGGACAGAACCACGATGCCATTCGCCAACCAGAGGCGGAGGACTACTTCTTCCATTTTCCCGATGGCAATGCCTCAGTGGCACGGCTGTTGGTTCGACGCTTGATCCCTGGCGCGATTCCTGGCACTAGCATGGACGATGTCGTGACGGCACGGGCCGACTACGCTCGATTGGACATGAAAAGTTCGCCGGTGAGGCTGCGATTGAGCAGCACGGTCGTCCGGGTGCGGCATGATCGGCCTGGAGCATCAGCGACAGGGGTGGAGGTGGTATATGTGGAGCACGGTAAGCTGCACCGTGTGTGGGCCCGCGCGGCAGTGCTGGCCTGCTGGCACAGTGTCATCCCCTATCTGTGTCCTGAGCTGCCTGAGCGTCAGCGCGCAGCGCTGGCCTATGCCATCAAGGTACCGCTAGTCTACACGAACGTGTTCATTCGCCAGTGGACCGCATTTCAGCGTCTGGGCGTGCACGCAATTGCGTCCCCAGGTCTCTGGCACACCTCGGTGCGCCTCGATGCACCGGTCAGCCTCGGGACATACCGCGCACCCCAGTCACCCCATGAGCCGATCGTGCTGCATCTGTCCAAGACCCCATGTCAACCAGGGCTAGAGGCGCGTGCACAACATCGCGCTGGGCGCATGGAGCTACTGTCTACCCCATTCGACACCATCGAGCGCCGCATCCGTGAGCAACTCGTGCGCTTGCTAGGCAGCGCTGGCTTCGACCCGGCTGACGACATTCTGGCCATCACCGTCAACCGCTGGCCACACGGGTATGCCTACCAATACAACTCGTTGTCGGATCCATTCTGGCTCGCGGGCGGAGAACCACCCTGTCTGGTCGCGCGGCAGCGCCTGGGGCGCATTGCCATCGCCAACAGCGATGGGGCAGCCTACGCCTATACCGATGCAGCGATCGATCAGGCCTATCGAGCCGTGCACGAAATTCTTGAGCTCCGTTGATACGACTCTACGCAGGGTCAGTCTGCAATACACTGCGGATTCTAGGGACTGACGCATAAGAGTCGAACCGACCAGCATTAGCGATCACACCCCACCGCTCGCCGGGTCATGCCCTCATCTCATCTAGGCCAGGCCTCCTCACCATGCCTACAGTAGGAGTCCATCATCCATTGCCTGAGTCATAAATGGCCTTGACATAAATATTCGTTTATGTTAGTGAAGAGGCCCTTAAGGTCTTTCTTGCAGACAGCTTTCCATATGGGAGAACGCGCGAATGAAGGTCCATACCATGGTGGCTCGCTTCCTCTGGAGGCCGCAACTCCTCACACGCTCCCAGACCTCTTCCTGAGGCACGGGAGCCCGCACGTCACGTCATCCCTCTGCCTTGTTGTTGACGATACATCGAGGGGTTATGTGTAACTCTCCATTGGAGAGATTCCCCATCGACGTCCTGGATCACATGCCTATACAGGAAGATTTCCCCATCCTGGTCGGACTCTGAACATCGCTTGTAACCACATCGTCGTGGTTACAAGGATCTGGAGGTTCGATGGTCGTGCACGAACAATCGAGGCTGCGCTGTACTTTCTTTCCTTTGGCTGTGCTCTTCGTCATACTTATCATGGTTACGTTTACCGCAGCCGCAACAAGCACGACAGGCCAGGCCAAGGTGGACCGCCTGGTAATGGGGTTAATCACCCCCTATCTGGATTATACGCGCCCGTGGATCAATGGCACGGCCGACCACAATATTCAACTATATTCAACATGACCCGATGCTCGAGTGGCTCGTCGAGGTCGATCCGGAGTCAGGACAGTACATGCCATGGTTGGCCGAGAGCTGGCAGGTGGCCCCAGATGGACGGTCATGGACCATGAAGCTGCAAAAAGGCGTGCAATATCATCCCACTGTGCAATGTGTTTATCGAGGTCATCGTCGATCCCAAGATCGTCGCCGACTGGCCGTTCCCCGGCTGGGATGGGGGCGATATCGGGCATACCTGGCTGATTCAGGCGTGCAAGCAAGCGACACCCTGTCGGTAGCCATGGCCCTATGGTCATCGCCACCTGGCTGAGGCTTATGACGAAGCAATAGAGGAGGGCAGCATGCAGCAGTGGTTGTACCGCAAGATCATCTGGGGAGGGATGGCAGCGCTGGGATTGGTGACATCCCTGACCTGCGTAGACGCGGGCACGACCTCGCTCACGTCTCCATCATCGGTCCCGGTAAAACTGGAACGACTGCGCATTGCCATCGCGCCGCTGGGCTGGGACACCAATTATACCTGGCTACAGAGCCGCAGTGGTCAGCTCGATAAGCGGCCTGCCCTGGAGTACCTGGTCGGCATTGACCGTCACACCGGTGCCTACATTCCCGAGTTGGCCGAAAAGTGGGAGATGTCTCCCGACGGCAAGCGCTGGACCCTCACCTTGCGGAAGGGCGTGAAGTTCCACAACAACGGGGGAGAATTCACCGCCAAGGACGTCCGCCACTCGATCTTCCTGATCAGCCAGCCGGAGTCGGTGCAAACCGATGCCGGCCTCTGGCGCTCGATGATGGGCATCGACAAAGATGATTCGATCGAGGTCGTGGCCAGGAAAGTGGAGAAGAACGTCGAGATCATCGATGACCATCAGGTCGTCATCAACACAAAATTCGCCACACCTGAGCTGGTCGACACCATTTCGGCCAACGCTGACCTAGGGATGGAGAGTAAGGCGCGTTGGGATGCCGGTGGCAAGGAGTTATACGGTCAAAAGGTCGTGGGTACAGGTCCATTCGAGTTCGTCGAGCGTAAGATCGGCTCGCACGTCCTCTACAAGCGGGTTGAAAACCACTGGCGCCAGACGCCGGAATTCAAGGAACTGGAGTTCCGCTGGGTGCCGGAAGACGTGACGCGCCTCGCCACCCTGCTCAGCGGGGAAGTCCATATCTCCGACGTCCCACGTGCCCTGCAGGGCGACGCGACTGCCAAAGGCATGAAGATCATCACGAGCCGCCTGCCCGCCATCATGGCTGGTTGGGCTTTTGGCGGTCTCTATTTTGCCACCCCAGACAAGCTCAAAACCGATGTACCCTGGACTAAAAAAGATGTGCGGCAGGCCATGAACATGGCGATCAACCGGCAGGAGATCGTCAACAAACTCTTTGGTGGCAAAGGCGAGCCGCTTAAGGTCTTTGGCTTCGAGAAGCGCGTCGAACCTAAATT
This sequence comes from uncultured Nitrospinota bacterium, assembly GCA_963707985.1. Taxonomy (GTDB): domain Bacteria; phylum Tectomicrobia; class Entotheonellia; order J063; family CAVPRW01; genus CAVPRW01. The sequence continues at coordinate 11,149 of CAVPRW010000038.1, forward strand.
ATGGAATCCGGAATGGGATCAGCAATTCGATAATCTCTATGGATACAACCCTACCAAAGCGAAAGAGCTCTTGGCCAAGGCGGGGTATGGGACGGGCTTTGAGTTCATCATGTATCTTTTCACGCTGCCTGGACTGCCAGAGATCATCGACATCGGGCAAGCCCTGGCGCTGGATTTCGAGGCGGTAGGATTGCGGCCGAAGTTGGTAGAGGTCGATTTTCCCAGGGTGCGTGAGCTGTACCGTACTAAGCAAATCCACGGCGCCATGTGGGGTGTGCGGCGTTCCCCCAACGCCCTGGATACGGTGCGGATTTTCAATTTTAGCAAGAATGGCGTGGTGTACTCCTATGAACACCCCTTCATCGATCAAGTGATGGAGGAGTTAGGGCGTGTGGTCGATCCGGATGAACGGGCGCGGTTGCTGCGGTCGATCGGCGATCATAAGTTCAACGAGTTCGCCGAGATGCCGCTGGCGGCTCTGTTCGCCGATGCGACGATAAATCCGAAGTACATCGCCGAGTATACCTTTCCGGGGGTGATCACCGGCTTCTACACGCACCTGGAGTACATCAAGCTGGTGCCGTAACTCCTTCTCCCGCGGGGAGAGGGCTAGGATGAGGGAGGGGTCGATGCAGCGCTACATCCTGAGGCGTTTCTTGCACAGTCTCTTGGCCATCTGGGTGCTGAGCATGATCGTGTTCAGCCTGGCACGGGTTACCGGCAACCCTCTTGACGTCCTGCTCCCGCTGGAGGCTGGGCCAGAGGAATACGAACGGGTGGCGAAACACTGGGGGCTCGACAAACCCCTCTACACGCAGTACCTCATTTTCATGGGCAAAGCCCTGCGCGGTGACTTCGGCACCTCCTGGAAGTGGCAGGGACACACGGCCATGGGCCTGGTGTTAGACCGGTTGCCCGCCACGCTGCAGCTGGCCGGATTGGCCCTGTTGATTAGCGTCGTCATCTCCGTGCCCATCGGGGTGATGGCCGCCGTGATGAAAGACACAGCTGTCGATTCGCTGTCGAAGCTGATCGCTCTGCTCGGCCAGTCATTGCCCTCCTTCTGGCTCGGCATCGTGCTGATGTGGGTGTTCGCCGTGCAGCTCGGGTGGTTTCCGACCTCGGGCCGTGGAGGCCTCAGCTATATGGTTTTACCTGGCATCGCCCTCGGCTGGTTCCAGGTTGCCGCGCTCATGCGTCTGACACGCTCCTCGATGCTAGAAGTGCTGGATACCGAATTCGTCAAACTCACTCGCATCAAAGGCCTGCCGGAGTGGAAAATCATCTGGAAGCACTGTTTGCGCAATGCCGCGATCGTGCCGCTGACCTACTTCGGCATTACCGCCAGCGCCTTGTTGACCGGTTCGGTGGTCACGGAGAGTGTCTTCGCCTGGCCGGGGACTGGCTTGCTGGTCGTAGACGCTGTTAGAGCCAGGGATTTCCAGGTTGTCCAGGCGGTCGTCATCGTCTTCGCTGGCGTGTTCATCTTTACCAATCTGGTGGTAGATGTACTCTATGCGTATCTGGATCCGCGCATCCGGTACCAATGACGTCGGCTGTCTAGCCGCCTCGACCCTACTTGAAGTGAGGAGCCCAAACCATGGCAACGGCTGTCTCTCAACCAGTTCCCTGGTATAATCCGCCCAAGATCGCCAGGGCGGTGTTTAATGCCAAACGCTACCCCGTGGTGCCCGTGGCGATTCTGTTATTTTTTCTGGTCATTCCCGCTGTCTTCGCGCCACTGGTGGCGCCCCACGATCCCTTGAAGGGGTCGCTGTCGAAACGCCTGAAGCCGCCTGCCTGGGCTGAAGGTGGAAGCATCGAATACCCCCTTGGCACCGATAAAATGGGACGCGACCTCTTGAGCCGGATGATCTACGGCGCGCGCATCTCGCTCCTGGTGTCGTTCATGACAGTCATCGTCGGTGGCTCGATGGGCACGGCGCTGGGATTGATTTCCGGCTACTTCGGCGGCAAGATCGATACACTGATCATGCGGCTGGTCGACATCACCCTCTCCTTGCCGACGATCTTACTCGCCCTTGTCCTCGTCTCAGCCTTAGGCCCGAGTTTTGGCACGGTGATCACGGTGATTGCCTTGATCATCTGGGCGCGTTATGCCCGGCAGGCCCGGGCTGAGACCTTAACCGTCAGGGAACAGGATTTCGTCGCCCGCGCGCGCGTGGCAGGGGCGTCTCACACCCGCATTATGCTGCGCTACATCTTTCCCAACATCGTCAACACCCTCGTCGTGCTGGCCACGCTGCAGGTGGGCTCCATCATTCTGTTGGAATCGACCCTGAGCTTCCTCGGCGTCGGGATCCCGCGTCCAACACCGGCGTGGGGAGTGATGGTCGCCGATGGGCGCGAGCTGATCGTCACGGCCTGGTGGGTGTCGATGTTTCCCGGCATCGGTATCATGCTCACGGTGCTGTCTCTGAATCTATTCGGCGACTGGTTACGCGACCACTTGGACCCCAAACTCAAGCACGCCTAAGTGGGGTCAAAGACAGAACTGAGTCACGAGGACTGGGGACTGAGTTGTGGAAGTGCCGCACTCAGTCTTCAGCACACTTCTGCTAGGGGGGGTGCGCCATGCAACGTGACATGATGACCATGCCGAGATTGCTTCCTCTGTGGCTAGGACTGGTGGTGGCCATGAGCTTTCTCCTATCCGCCGGGCTCACACCGGCGTTGGCTGGGGAAGCTAAGGTCCAACGCCTCATTTTTGGCTCTGCGGGCTTCACCGAGGGCAACCGCTTCTGGACCATCGTCCGCCCTGAGCATCTGCAATTTGACCCCTTTTTGGAAACCCTGCTCGACATCGACCCCAAGACCGGGGAGTTCGTCCCCCGCCTGGCGGAGAAGTGGCAGGCCAGCCCGGACCTGAAGGAATGGACCTTCTGGCTGCGCAAGGGGGTGCAGTTCCATAACGGCTGTGGCGAATTCACCGCCAAGGATGTGGTCCATTCCCATTCCTTCATGCTGCGCCAGGATGCCACTGCGACCTTTGTCGGGATTTGGCGCTTGGTCGAGGAAATCAAAGTCATCGATGACTATCAGGTCGTCTTCCGGCTGAAGCGCCCCGTGTCCATGATGCCATATCTCGTTTCCCGCTGCTGCGACCTGCGGATCGTCAGTAAAGCCCAGTGGGACAAAGAGGGCCTCGAGGGGTTCGACAAGCAACCAGCGGGCACCGGTTCGTACCGCTATGTCGACCGCAAGCTTGGGTACTCCATCAGCTATGAACGGGTGGACAAGCATTGGGCTGGTGAGAAACCCGATTTCAAGGAACTGGAGATCCGCTTGGCACCGGAGGCAACGACCCGATTGGCCATGTTGCTGGGCGGCGAGGCGCACATCGTCGACCTGCCCCGGGAGCTGCAGCAGGAGGCCATCGGGCGGGGGATGAAGCTGGTCTCCTCCGCGCAGCCCGTGGACTGGATCTCGATCTACTTTGGCGGCATGTACTTCTTGCCGGGGGATCCCAAGTTCGATCCCAAGGTGCCGTGGACCAACAAGAAGGTGCGGCAGGCCATGAACATGGCGGTGAATCGCAAGGAGTTGGTCGAGACGGTGTTCGCCGGCAAGGCCACGCCCGTCTATGTCAGCGCGTGGCTGCCCATTTCCGAGGGCTGGAATCAGGAATGGGTGACGCAGTTCGATCAGCTCTACGGCTACAACCCGGCGAAGGCCAGGGATCTCCTGAAGGAAGCCGGCTATACCCCTGGGACGGTCAAGGTGAAGGTCGTGGCCTTCACCGACCCGGGCGAGTCGGAGGGCCCACTGGTGGCCGAGGCCTTGGGCGTGTATTTCCAAGAGGTAGGCATCGATGCCACGATCGAGACACTCGACCCGGTTAAGATCAGAGACATGGGCCGAAGCAAGACGGCACACTGCTGCCTCACGCCCAATATCGTGACCTGGCGGCCATCGGAAGAATGGATCCGCAACACCCACTCCGGGTATGCGAACGGGCACACCTTTGAAGACGAGTTCATCCAAAAGAACTACGATGCCCTGACCCAGAGTGTTGACCCTGGTGAACGGCAGCGCCTGGCCCGGGCGATCGGTGACCATCTCTTCGAAGAATTCGCCGCTATCCCGCTCTTCTGGCTCTATAATGAGGTGGCCGTGAATCCGCAAGGTGGTAGCCGAATGGACGTACCCAGGCCTTGGCGGGGGCCGCTCGACGCATTTCCATCTGCTGAAGGCAGCGAAGTAGTCAAATGGCATTCAGGGAGTAGGATATGAAAGACGACGGACTGATGCACTCTCGGTTATTCATGTATGGATCCTCATTGCTGCTGCTCCTGATGGTGTTAGCCTCTACCCCTATCGATCTGCAAGCAGGAGAACCCCAGGTCCAACGCTTGATCTTTGTCTCTGCCGGCTTCAATGAGAGCAACCGCTTCTGGACTATCACCCGCCCGCAGCATCTGCAGTTTGATCCGTTCTTGGAGACGTTGCTTGACCTGGATCCCAAGACCGGCGACTACATCCCCCGCCTGGCTGAGAAGTGGGAATCCAGCCCTGATCAGAAAGAATGGACGTTCTATCTGCGGAAGGGTGTGCCGTTTCACTTCGGGTATGGCGAGTTCACCGCCAAGGATGTCGTGCATTCGCACTCCCTCATGTTGCGCGAGGAGGCAATCGCGACTTTAGTCGGATTTTGGCGGAACGCGGAAGAGGTGAAAGCTGTCGACGACTATACGGTGGTCTTCCGCATGAAGAGTCCAGCAGCCACCATGCCCTATGCGGCGTCCCGCTCTGCGGATCTGCGGATCGTGAGCAAGGCCCAGTGGGATAAAGAGGGCATAGAAGGGTTCGACAAACGGCCCGCGGGCACCGGCTCGTACCGGTATGTCAACCGCCAACTGGGACAGTCCATCTCTTTCGAGAGGGTCGAGAACCACTGGCGGGGTGAACAGCCGGCGTTCAAGGAACTGGAGATCCGCATCGCCCGAGAAGATTCGACTCGGCTGGCCATGCTGCTGACCGGGGAAGCCCACGTCGTGGACCTGCCTCGGGAGCTCCAGGCAGAGGCCATCAACCGGGGCATGAAGATCCTCTCGTCCAGCCTCCCGTCGGAGTGGCTGTCGGTCTATTTCGGCGGCCAGTACTACATCCCAGGGGACCCCAAGTTCAAACCCGAGGTGCCTTGGACCGACCGGCGCGTCCGACAGGCCATGAACATGGCCGTCAACCGCACTGAATTAATGGATAATCTTTTCAAAGATAAGGGCTCGCCCATGTATGTAAGCGGGTTCGCACCCTATCTGGAAGGCTGGAACCCAGAGTGGGCGAAGCGCTTTGACCAGCTCTATGGTTATAACCCGACCAAGGCCAAGGAACTCTTGAAGGCCGCCGGCTATCCTCCCAAGACCGTGCAGGTCAAGCTCCTGCAGTATACCGAGCCTGGTGAAGCGGAGCTCCCTCAGGTCGCCGAAGCCGTGGCGTCGTATTTCAATGAGGTGGGCATCACGGCGACGCTGGAGCCCATCGACGTGGCGAAGGTCTCTAGCATGAGGCGAGCCAAGGAAATGAGCTGCTGCATGGAGCCCAATATCATCGGCCTGCGGCCCACCGAAGAGTGGATCCGGACCGCGCACTACAGCAAGACAAATGGTCATCAATTCGAGGACGCGTTCATTGAAAAGAAGTACGACGAGTTCGCAAAGACCGTGGACCCCAAGGACCGCGAGCGCGTGGCCAGGGAGATTGGCGATCACCTGTTCGAGGAGTTCTCCACTATACCCCTTTTGTCCATCTTCAGCGAGGTGGCCGTCAATCCCAAAGTGGTTGCCGACTGGACCTATCCCGGTCCGGGGGCCGGAAGGTCGACCCATTTTTATCTCTTGAAGGCGACGAAATAAACCCCGTGATAGGCTCCGAGGGGGCGAGGACTGAGCACCGACATCTTCTCAGTCCTCGGCCCTCAGTCCTCATAACCAAAAAGGTGCTGCATGCCTCGACAGATCGGTGACGTGGTCCTGGAAGTGCATGACCTCCACACCCATATTTTTACCCGTTGGGGGGTGGTGAAGGCAGTCGACGGAGTAAGCTTTTATTTGCGGCAGGGCGAGACCCTGGGGATCGTCGGCGAATCCGGCTGCGGCAAGACCATGACGGCTCTCTCCCTGTTGCGACTAGTGCCCCGGCCAGGCGGGCGGATCGTGCAAGGGAAGATCATGCTGGAAGGGGAGAATTTACTGGACAAGAGCGACAACGAGATGCGGCACATTCGAGGACGCCGGATTTCAATGATCCTCCAGGATCCACAGACATCGCTGAACCCGGTGTTCTCCATCGGCAATCAGCTCATCGAAGGGATCAGGATTCACCATCACCAGGAGGGCTACCAGTCGCTGGTACGGCGGGCGATCGAGGCCCTCAAACAGGTGCGCGTGGCGGCACCTGAGCGTCGCGTGCAAGATTACCCACATCAGATGAGCGGGGGCATGAAACAGCGCGTAGTGGGAGCCATCTCGATCTCGTGTGAGCCCCGCGTGATCATCGCTGACGAGCCGACCACGTCGCTGGACGTCACCATCCAGGCCCAATATTTGCGCCTTCTGCGAGAAATTCAGGAGAACACGGGACTGTCGTTGATCTTCATCACCCACGACTTTGGGATCGTGGCCAAGATGTGCGACCGCGTCATGGTCATGTACGCCGGTCGTGTCGTTGAAAGCGGGCCGGTGCGGGAGATCTTCAATAAGCCTTCGCATCCCTATACCCAGGCGCTGCTGAGCTCTGTACCCAAGCTGGAGGAGCGCCCAGATCGACTCTATTCGATCCAGGGCCAGCCTCCCGCGCTGTGGGATGTGCCTCCTGGCTGTCGGTTTGCCTCGCGTTGCGCCTATGCCGACGACCGCTGCCAACAGGCCTATCCGCCCTCGTTCACGGTTGGTGAGGGCCATATCGCCGACTGCTGGAGGCTGGAAGACTCATGGAAAAACCAGTAATCCTGCGTGTAGACCACTTGAAGAAGCATTTTGCGGTCACCAAAGGCCTGTTGATCATGAAGGTCGTCGGCTGGGTGAAAGCTGTCGATGACATTAGCTTCTCCATTCGACAGGGGGAAACCTTGGCGTTGGTCGGTGAGTCCGGCTGCGGCAAGACGACGACGGCCAAGGTCATCCTGCGGCTGGAAGAACCTACCAGTGGGCAGGTGTTCATCGACGGCAAGGATGTCCATACCCTCGAAGGCAACGATCTCAAAGAATACCGGACCATGGTGCAGGCGGTCTTTCAGGACCCCTGGTCATCACTCTGCCCACGGATGCGGGTACGAGAGATCGTAGCCGAACCACTGGTGATCAATCGCCGGCCATCGCGTGCGGAGGTCGAGGCCCGGGTTGAGGAGATGTTAGCCGCCGTCGGTTTACGCTCACAACAAGCCAATCTCTACCCGCACGAGTTCAGCGGCGGGCAGCGCCAGCGCATCGCCATGGCCAGCGCCTTGATCTCTGACCCCAAGGTCATCGTTCTCGATGAACCGGTCTCGGCATTGGACGTCTCGATCCGGGCCCAGATTATGAATCTGCTGGTGGATCTGCAGCAGCAGTTCCAGGTCAGTTATCTGCTGATCGCTCATCACCTGGCCACCACCCGGTATATGGCCCATGAGGTGGCGGTGATGTATCTGGGGAAGATCGCCGAACGCGCCGAGACCGAGGAACTCTACAAGAATCCCCTGCATCCATATACCAAGGCCCTCTTCTCCGCCGCCTTACCAAGCCATCCGGACATCAACCACGAGGAGATCATTCTCTCTGGGGAAGTTCCCTCACCGATCAATCCGCCAGCCGGCTGCCATTTCCATCCGCGTTGCCCCTTCGCCATGAGGCAGTGCGCCGAGGTTGAGCCAGAGCTTAAGGAGATAGCCCCCAACCATCTGGTGTCGTGTCATCTGTATTGACCCGTAGGGTCAAAAAATGCAAAGGCAATTCTTCCCCACCCTGCGTGATGAGTGGGACGAACGCCTCACAGAGCAATGCCCCGATGCCTGAGGTCCTCCTCGATAGTGATATGCTGATTGATCACTTGGGGTGGAAGGTGCCGGTGGAGGATGCGGGCGCGTCGGCGAATGGGGGCGGGCGTATGGCCGCGAGAAACCTTCCTTACTGGTCGAGAAGCGTCCACACTGTCATCCCTTCCACACGAAATAAGGGCTTCCTGGGGTGTTCGACCGTAATGAGCTCCGTGGCCTCGCCAGCTCTTGCCGCCGCGACGTGGAGCGCATCCATCGCCGCCAACCCTGCCCGTTGGGCCTGCTCTGAGGCTTGCGCAACCAAGGCTTGAGACACCGGGACCATCTCCGTGACCGATGCAAAATCGGCTCGGTAAAAAGAGGCCTCCGCCGCTTGCCGGAAGTATACGGCTTTCGGGAGGACTTCTAAATGTACGAAATCGCTGGACACAAATAAACGCTCCGGGTCGTTTAGCAGTGCCATAGCGCGGTCGGCGATCTCCGGTGTGCCTCGGATCGCGGCAATGAGCACGCCGGCATCCAGAAAGGTCCGTGTCAAGCTTTCTCCTCGTCGAGGACGCCGCCTCTCCGGGCCTGGAGTTCCTGTCGAATCTCCTCAAGGCTCAGGAGTGGCACACCGCTCGCCAGCACCTCCTGGCGCAGCTCCCACAGACGCTTCGCGAGAGGCGTCCTCGGGGTAAAGGAAGGAGCTTTCTCGTCTGACGTCTTATTGCACTTCTCCATGGCACTCTCCACCATTGCTATCCAATCGCAGCCAGTACTCAAGCCTGCCTTCTCCATTGAGCCTCAGCTTCAAAGGTTGCCTGCAGGCCTGGCCGTACTGGTAAGCCAATCTCTTTAAACTTGGCTTCCAGCAATTCGCTATAGTTCTCGCGTACCGCGTCCTTGGAAGAGAGTTGTAACGACGCGAGCACCGTTTCGATTGCAGAGGGGGTGTCTCCTTCGACCTCTATGAAAGAACCGATAAAGGGGAGTCGGTCTATGGCAATCTCGGCATTTTCACCAGTAAAAACCCAGCGTTGCTTTTCAATAACTGCTGTCGCCACAAGGCCTTGGCTCGCAAGCTGTTCGCGCACTTCTAGTTCATTTGCGGCAGAAAACTCTAATTCAATTCTTTGATAAACATTGTCAGGCAAATATATGCGCGGGCCTTTCAATGCTACCTTTAGATTTCCGTTAACAGACCTCAGCCTTACAGCGAAGTCTTGTTCTTTGAGATTCTCTTCTCTTGTATCAAAATACTCATCATGCTGATTTATCTGTCCGCCATCCGAGTACAGGACCCGGCATAAGGCAAGTATCTCCGACACTTGATCATCGGAGCCTATTCCAATCTTTATTTCAGTCTCATTCAACACGACTGAACTCTTAATCACAGTGCCGGATCTAAGCGTTTCCACATATGTCTGGCGAGGGAATCTTTTTGAAGTGACTCTGGGATACCCATTTCGTTGCCCCATGTCGGCAATGATGAGGAGTTCCTTGGCCTTCGGATACATTGACGAGCCCCTCTGGAGCCACCAGGCGCGGATCGTGGCGACTGCGAAGGCAGGCGTGTCATGGTCTATCCCGACACTGACCCAGCCCACGTGGGCACCGACATCGTCGACCCCGTAGGGAGTCACGTTTCCATGCTTCGGGTCGATGCAATCGTAGACGCGCACTGCTGGGGGCTGCCCTTTGGGAGGCGATGCACGCCCGGCGTTCTTGTCGTCGCCGACCAGTTCCTTCTGCTGGGTATCCACCGAGATCACCGGCTGGCCGCGCGTGTGGAAGTCCCGCACGAGGGTGGCGATGGGTTCGAATTGGGCGTCACGGTCCGGGTGCCGGCCTCCTTCGCGCGTCTTGCGTGTCCCCTGCAACCTGTCATCAGCGCCGCGCAGCAGTTCACTGACCAGCTGCGGACTGACCCGGTGCCCTTGCGCCTGAATCTCGGTGGCAAGGCGACGGACGCTCTTGCCTGTCCAACGCCATGGCGACTGAGGATCTCCACGAGTCGTCGATTCCACCAGTGCTTCGCGATCCCTGAGTAGCGTCAGCTCCCGCTCAACTCTGCGCTGGCGTCCCGCTCCAGCACGCCGTCGGCGCTCCATGGCAGGCGCAGCCTCGGAGGGCGCTTCGCCATGCCTCTCTCGGATTCCGGCGCGAATCGTCTTGCGGGACAAACCGGTCGCCAGCACTACGGCACGGATGCCACCGCGTCCAATCGCCAAGGCTTCGGTCGCAGCCCAGCGGCGTCGCGCCAGCTCATTCAGCACAGGCTCAAGCGCCTTGAACTGCTCGGCTAACGCGTCGTATTGTGCCATAGAACGATCATAACACCGAAAAGCCGATTCGGATACTTTATTTCCAGACGGCTACTAAGTATGGCCGCCGCCGGAGGAATTCCTCTGTTGGCGTCGATTCTGGCACCAACGCCAGTGGAGGCCAGGTCAAGCATGGGCAGCGGACAGTCCTGTGCGAGTCTTCCCTGTTGCATCGGCCCCTGCGTCGGTGGTACCTGCGTTGCCTGATAGGCGAAGCCCATGAGATGGCATGTGCGCCTCTGTACTGTATATCCCACCGTCAAGCCCAGACTTCAGGTTCTTGGGAATATCGTTGTGTGATGAGCTGACTCTGGTTACAATAGGGTGTGGTCAAGGTGCCTGCCTCGAGGGCTCGCTCCTCACCTCAACGAGAATAGCTTAATCAATGTTCCTGGAAGCGCTGGCACGTGGCGCCAGAAGAGTTGCCGGATGGTATGCAGAGAAAGCCTCGCACAGCTGCGAGAGCTGGCGGTTTCTCGCCACACTGATTTCAGAAAGGAGAGCGCTCGATGCGGATTTGTTCATTTCTACCAAGTGCCACCGAGATCGTCTACGCCCTCGGGCTTGGCGATCAACTCTACGGGGTGACACGCTCGTGTGATTACCCGGTTGAGGCACTCAGCAAGCCGATCGTCGTGCGCAGCATCCTCGACGAGGAGGGACTCACCAGCAGCGACATCGATCGCATCGTCAAAGAACATGCGCGTAACGGCCAGAGCGTCTATCACATCGATATGGAGGCTTTACACGCTGCTGAGCCTGATCTCATCCTTACCCAGCAACTCTGCGATGTTTGCGCCGTAGGGTATAACGATGTCCTCGTGCAGGTCAAAGACTTGCCCAAAAAACCACAAGTCGTTTCCCTCAACCCAACCTCGTTGGGCGATGTTTTGGAGGATATTCTGACGGTTGGCCAAGTGAGTGGCACATCCGACCGTGCTCAGGCCATTGTCAGTGCACTCCAGCAGCGCATCGAGGCCGTACGTCAGCAAGCCGCCAACGCCACCACAAGGCCCAGGGTCTTTTGTCTGGAGTGGCTGGACCCCCTCTTTGTGTCCGGCCATTGGCTGCCTGAGATGGTAGGAATCGCCGGGGGCATCGATGGCGTCGGGAATGACCGCACACCCTCCACGCAGATTGCCTGGGAGACTGTACGTGACTACCAACCAGAGGTGGTGATCTTGATGCCTTGCGGTGCGGATGTTCCCAAGACGCTCAGCGAGCTGCATGATGTGGAGGCGCTGCCAGGCTGGGTCGATTTACCTGCCGTGCGCAACGGCCGCCTCTATGCCGTGGATGCCGGTGCCTATTTCAGCCGCTCAGGTCCGCGGCTCGTCGACGGCTTGGAGCTACTGGCACAGATCATTCAACCCGAGATCTTTCCCTGGAATGTCCCAGAAACGATTGCCATGCGTGTCCCCGGACCGAAGGAATCCCAGCCGGTCTCGGCCTGACGGGAGGTCATGGCGTGAGCGTGGTGACCCAAAGCCAACTCTCTCTGGCACAGCAGTGGTATACCCAGCGACGGGCACTATACGAGGAGTGGCCCTGGCAGATTGGCGATTGGGCTTGTCTCGCAAAGGAACACCCCGAGGAGACCGATATCCACCTGGTGGAGTACGTCTGGGAGGGACTACTGGAACTGCGCCCCACAGGTGCCGCTCCGTCGACACCGTCCTTGCGCGAGCCTGCGGACCGTTTCTTTCCGCTACCGAGTTGGGAGCGAGGCCGTGAGTGGCTGCGTCAGCACGGTTGGGGTTCGCCATACTGCACCACCGATGGAATGACCATCACGTGGTTCTTCGAGCCATTCCAGACCGATCTCGATGAGTTGCTCTCAGCGCAGGGCCTCACTGATCTCGAATGCTTGTACGCTGTCATGTTACAGATCAATGAACGCGAGACCCGCTAGGTTCAGAGCAATGGCAAGGACACTGTGCGGTTACCCGGCCAGGGTACCTCTGCGTGGGCATGCCCGACAACGCTGTGACGTCGTGAGCCCACGCTAGTCCTATGGTGTTTCGGGGAGCACCAGAGCTTCCGTCTCCAAGAATTGGTGGCGGCAGCGATCACACTGATCCTTCAGCGGTTCACCATACATCAGCGCTCGCGAAAAATTGAGGCGGGTCACTGCGGTGCTTTGACAGGACGGGCACGCCAGCACCATACGCTCTATTTTGCCGTCTGGCCGCCGCCGTTCGGCAATTAGTCGTGTGACATAATTGTTATAATAGCTGACCTGGGCGCTGGAAGCCGTTTCTGCAAACTCCTTGTACGTCATACGTGGACTCCATCTCGGATCATACCGGCCCCATTGGCCTCGCTAGAAAATGCCTCATCATGGCCCCTATCATGCGTGAAGAGGCGAGGGGATGCAAGCGGGATGTGAAGCCAGACACGGAAAGCCTGGTAGTTGACCTGTGATGAACTGGCCTGAGCGATAGGGCCAGAGATATGCAGGCACTGTGGCTTGCGCATCCTCTTGCTTATAGCGGCGAATGACACCGGACGACAGGGTCCCCCCGCCCCAGCGCTGGCTCAGCGGCCACCGATGGTGGAAGTTGACCAGGGCAGCCGGTCAGCGGGGAACTCGGCCATCTAGGCCATGCGGGCGAGCCTAAAGCGGCTGTGGCACGTTGGAGGGCTTGGGCGCTCGACTTACGGGCGAGATGCGCCAAGAACTTGAGGCGGTTCCGGTTGAGGGCTTCGCGCGGCCAATGCGACACAACTACGGAATGATGGATCAGGAGCGGTGGACGGGATTCACCTCGTCCACCGCCCGCCGTACCGATCAGACGCGGACGAACTTCTGGAGGCGGTTGTTGCGGCTAGCTTCGGCGGTGTAGAGGGAGCCGTCGGTGTCCATCCAGGCGCCGTGGACGCTGCCGGCGACGAACTGGCCTGGCGCCTCGCCCTTCTCACCCCAGCTCCCGATCTTGGTCCCGTCGCGCTTCCAGATCTCGATGCCGGCGCCGCCGGCGATGTGGAAGGTACCGTCGGCGTCGAGGGCGATCCGGTTGGGGTGGCTGACGTGCTCCTGCAGGCTGACGAACTCGCCGTCGGTGGTGAAAACCTGCCAGCGGTGGTTCTCGCGGTCCATCACGTAGACTCGATTGTCTTCGGTGACTAGCAGCTCGTGCGGCACGTTGAACTGGCAAGGGTCGGTTCCGGGCGTGCCGGTCACAGGCCCGAGATTGAACCGCTTCGGAATGAAGACCGAGTCGCCGCCGCCGAAGGTGAGGATGTGCTCGCCCTTGGCCGAGAAGCGGTGGATCCGGTTCTGGCCGTAACCGTCCGAGACGAAAATGTCGCCGTTGGGCGCCTCGACCGCGTGGGTCGGCATGTTGAATGGCTGGCCGTCGGGGCCCTTATGGCCCTGGGTGCCGATCGAAAGCAGCACCTCGCCAGTCGGCGAGTGTTTGGTGATGGTGTGGAAGCCAGTGTCGGCCAGGTAAATCTCGCCGGCCTGGTTGACCCAGATCCCGTGCGGCGAGGAGGCCAGGTTGCCCCAGCTGCCGACCTCGTTCCCATCTCGGTCGAGCACCAGCACGTGCCCGATGCCGCCCAGGATGTTACTGACCGAGCCGTCCTCGCGCGGGTTGCGGACGCCGGCGTAAACCCGGCCCTGCGCGTCGACGCAGACATCTGCGACCGCGCCGCGGATCTCCACCTTGGGCCAATGCTCGACCACTTCGTACTGGTAGTTCCCGAACCCGATGCGCGTCGCCATGGTTTCCCTCCCGCGGTGGTTAGTGCCGTCTCTCAGCTGAGTGCCAGTGAGCTGTTGTCTGAGTATAGCAGAAGATGGCATTGTCAACTTAATGGGTAAGCTGTACAACCTCTCCCACTTCGGTGGTTTGGAGGACGATTATACAGCTCAGACATCCCATTGAGGGTCATAAAACGGCCTCGAAATGGGCTCATCGTCCCACTCGACAATTCCGTTTGGCAGAGGTGCCTAAAACCTGCCGTATCTCCCAGCTCCCACACCTCGAGGAACCGACGATTCAACTGAGGCGGGCGACCTGGCTTGGACTCATGTCCTTACAGTTGCGCGACAGCGCCGGACTCGCACCGGCTTCGCCTCTCCGCCCTGTCGTCCGGGGCACGGGCACCTTGGTTGAGAGAGTCGATCGCACGTGTCTTCGGAGACACGGCGTTTGTCTAGGTAATGGGTGGTATATGTCCCGTATGCCTGCATCCAAGCAGGCCTGCACCTGTACTATCCACTACTCATGGAGCCCCTCTCCCTGGCCAGGGAGAGGGGGACAGCGGACGACGCTGACTTAGACCTGTGCCGTGGCGTGATACTGGCTATTTCTCAGCACACGCCCGGGGAGCGCACCGGTGTGGTGGCCGTTTTCGAGCAACACCTGGCCATTGACGATGGTGTACTGAATCCCCGTCGCCAGCTCTCGGATGCGCCAGCCGCCGGCCGGAAAATCGTGCACGGTGTCTTCCGGCAGCGGGTTGATGGTGTCGGGATCGAAGATCGTGATATCGGCCGCCAGGCCCGGGCGCAGGAGCCCCCGATCGTAGATGCCGAACGTCGAGGCCGACTCGAAGGTCAGCCGGCGCACCGCGTGCTCGAGCGACATGATGCCCTCCTGGCGCACCCAGTAGCCGAGCAAGCGCGTGCTGTACCCATAGCCCCCGTGGAACTGCACGTGGGCGCCGCCGTCGGAGAGCCCGATATAGGCGTTGGGGTAGTTGAGGATCTGGGCCATGGCCGCCTTATCGACGTTCGACGAGCCCTCTAAGAATACCGTGTCGAGGTGCTCCTCGACCGCCAGATCCAGGAAGGCATCGATGATGCCCTTGCCCTGGGCTTCCGCCATTTCCCGGATGGACTTGCCCTGCCAGGCCTTGTTCTGCGGCAACACCGTCTCCCCCACCCAGATATAATCATACCAGCGCCGCCCGATGGTCGCGCCGGGTAAGTCGGCCGTCCACTCCACCACTTCCTGGTGCAGTTTGCGCCGCACCGCCGGATCGCTGTAGGCCCGCAGTTTGTCCTCGTCCGACGACAGCAAAATGGGATGAGTGTACATGAAATGAGTGTCAGACTCAAAGTGGCACGGGAAGGCGGTTTCTGGGTGCCAGGGACCCTCCGTCTATGGTAGAAACCTGGGAACATCTGCGCAGTGTTCCGATGGTTTGACCACGTCAGGAGGATCCCCATGGAGGCCCTCGAGGTCGAGATGAGTATCGCGGAAGGACGAGCAGGCGCTCCAGGCGCTGCTGCAGTGTGCCAGGGAACATGCCGGCAAGCTCGAGGCGCACGAAGCCGAGAAGGGCATCTTCAAGCGGCGGCTGCCCATGGGGTTGGCGGCGATGAAGCGGTCACTTCGCCCAGCGCGGGACGGGCGATGTCGGACCGGCCATCACGCGGGCCGACGGCGTGCTCCTGCCGCGGGAGAAGAGGCTGCGAGAACGGGACGACTGCTCGCTCTTCGGCACGTTCGCGGTGGCCCGGACCTGCGACCGCACGCCCGGGGAGCCGGGGATCTTCCCGCTGGACGCGCAGGTCAACCTCCCTGAGCGGTGCGACTCGTACGTCCTGCAAGAGTGGATGACCGTGTTCGCGGTCGAGCACCCCTTCCAGGAGCGTGCGGGATGGTTCGCGCCGCTCTTTGACCTCGAGGTGGCCGAGAGCGTGCTGATGGAGGTGGCGCAGGAGGCACCGCAGGACGACGAGGACTTCTCTGCGCAGCGGCCCGTGTCCCCAGAGGAAACCGCAGGGAGAGCTGCTGGTGGTGAGTGTTGACGGCAAGGGCGTCCCGATGATCAAGGCGGAGGCGGTCAAGCTCAAGGCCACGTTGGGCACGGGCGAGAAGCGGCAGCAGCAGAAGGCAGCGCTGGTGGGGGTCAGCGACACCGTCGATGCCCAAGCCGCGGTCGCCAGAAGCGCTGGCGGAACTCCTGGTCGATCCGGAAGCGGCGCGTGCGCGCCGGCAGCAGGAAGGCGACACGGACGATGCGCCCAGAGCCCAGCAGGTCCGGCGGCTCGCCAGCCTGGTGCGGACGAAGCAGGCGGTGATGGAGCTGCATCAAGGCCGACGCCGAGCGCCGGGATCCCCAGCACCGCCAACCCTTGGTCGTCCTGCTCGATGGCGCCCTCGGCCTGTGGAACCTGGCGACCAAGCTCTTCAAGCCGTGGAAGCGCGTGACGTTTGTGCTGGACATCATGCACGTCGTGGGCTACCTCTGGAGCGCGGCCAACGCCTTGTTCGGGGAAGGCTCCAAGGCGGGAAAGCGCTGGGTGCAGCAGAAGCTGACGGAGATTCTCCGCGGCCGGGTGGGCTACGTCATCGGCGGACTGCGACAGATCCTGACGAAGCAGCAGCTCCGGAAGTCGGTGCGGGAGACACTCGCGAAAGTCATCACGTGCTTCCACAACCACCGGCGCTGGATGCACGTACGACGCGTACCTGGCCGCGGGCTTGCCCGTCGGGACCGGCGTCGTGGAGATTAGCCAACTATACTACCCCTATACAGACAACTTCCTCTTATCCTATGATTGGTATCACGGGATTATTGAACCTTGTCGCCGTTGTCGACAAGTTACAGTCTCACGCCGTGGAAGAGAAAGGGACCGTATGTCAACCCATGTCCTCCCCCCCCGCCCCTAGGCAGCCACGAGATCACTCATGTGTGGGTGAGGCTGCCCGCTGTGAATCGCCAACGCCTCATGGGGCTGCTCAGTCAGTTGCTGGAGCGCCAACTGATCGGCTTGGAAACACCAGGGGAGGACAGTCATGAAGCGGTACCAAGTCACTGAGCCGTGGCATGGCTATACGGACAAAATCTTGCCTCGGCATCTGGATCGCCTGGCGGTCGTCTATGTGCGGCAATCCACCATGCAGCAGGTCCTTGATCATCAAGAATCGACCCGGTTGCCATACGGGCTGGTGCAGCGGGTTGTGGCCTGGGGTTGGTCGGAAACCCGCGTGCTGGTGATTGATGAGGACTTGGGTCAGTCGGGTACGACGGCCGAGGGCCGTCAGGGGTTTCAGCGCCTCGTGGCGGAAGTGGGCTTGGATCATGTCGGGTTGGTGGTCGGCGTGGAGATGTCGCGCTTGGCGCGCTCCTCCAAGGATTGGCATCAACTGCTGGAGACCTGTGCGCTGTTTGGTACGTTGATCGCGGACTTGGACGGGATCTATGATCCGAGTCACGATCATGACCGGTTGTTGTTGGGACTGAAAGGCACCATGAGCGAGGCGGAGCTCCATCTGCTCAAACAACGGATGGATCAAGGCAAGCGCCATAAAGCCCGCCGAGGCGAGCGGCGCGTTGCCCTGCCGATCGGCGATGTCTGGGACAGCGGTGGCGAGATGGCCTTTGATCCCGATGCGCAAGTGCCACACGTGGTGCGCCTGATGTTTCGGAAGTTTGACGAACTCGGCACGTGGCACGCCCTGGTGCGTGATCTCGTGCAGCAGGGCATCGAGCTCGGCGTACGCCGGCGCGAAGGACCTGCCAAAGGAACCCTGGAGTGGCGCTGTCCCAAGCGCTCCACCGTGCAAGCGTTCCTAAAAAACCCCATCTATGCCGGGGCCTACGCCTATGGGCGACGCCAGGTCGATGGGCGCAAAAAGCCGCCGGGACGCCCCAGTCGTGGGCGCGTGGCGCGCCCGCCACAGGGTTATCATGTGTTGTTGAAAGATTTTGTTCCCGCCTCTATCACCTGGGAGCCGTACGCCCAGAATCTGGCCCGCTGAGCCGCGAACCGGGCCCATGCCGATACGCTTGGCGCGGTGCGTCATGGCCCTGCACGGTTGGCCGGGCTCGTCGTCTGCGGCACGTGCAACCACCGCCTGCAGGTCCGCTATGGGGGGCCACGCACGTGACATAGCTATGTCTGTGGCCGTGCGGTGATCGACTACGGGGGTGACTATGGCCAATATCTCCCCGGTGAACCGATCGATACCTTCGTCACGCCGTGGGTGCTCAAAGCCCTTGAACCGGCCGCGCTGACGCGGTCGTTGGAGGCCACCGCTCGCCTGGAGCACGCGCGTCAGGCGTGAGACCGGCTGTGGCAACAGCGCTTGGAGCGCGCGGCCGTACGAACGTGAGCGGGCCGCGCGTCACGATCGGTTGGTCGAACCCGAGCATCGCTTGGTGGCGCGGCAACTGGCCAAGGACTGGGAAGACAAGCTCACGGTTCAGCGACAACTGCAAGAGGATGTACCAGCGTTTTGTGCACACGCCGTCCCAAGCGCTCTCGCATGCCCAGCGAGAAGCCATCACGCAGCTGGCGCAGAATATTCCGGCACGTTGGCAGGCCCCGACCACGACGGTGGCAGACCGACAAAGAGATGATCCGGCAGATCGTCCAGCGGGTCATGGTGCGGGCTGAAGGTGTGAGCGAACGTCTGTACATCACGATTGAGTGGGTCGGAGGCGGCACGACCGCTGGCATCACGACACGCCCCATGAGCCGCACCGAGCCCTTGAGCTATGATCCGCTGCTCTGTGAGCGTTTGCGCACGCTGGCAGCAGAAGGGTACAGTACCGTCAAGATCACGGCCTGTCTGGCCCAAGAGGGCTTCCGCTCGCCGAAACAGGATCGCCCTTTGAACCGACAAACCGTGATGGAGTTGATGCGGCGCCTCGGCATTCACCACCCCCGCAGGCGGCCCCGCCCTCCGGTGGGCCCGCATGAGTGGCGGCTGTCGGAGTGAGCAGGCGAGTTGGGACGATCGAACTCAACGCTGCATCTGTGGCGCACGCGTGGCTGGCTTCAGGCCCGCTGGCATGAGCCGGAGAAATGTTGGGTGGTCTGGGCCGATGAGGCCGAACTCAACCGCCTCAACGCGCGTGGTGCCTTGTCACCTGGAGAGGTGACCCACAACACATGGCTTGAGGCTCAAGTCGCTCAGCAGATGGATGCATCCCGTTTGACCAACGCTTAATCTTGTCAGAGGAGATCGATCATGTCGCACGACCGTGAAAAAAAGTGTCTGGATGACCGTATTATGGTTGACACATCGAGTCGGCCTGCGGGTCCGTGGTCAAGCACCGCATGGAGGGCGACGGCAAGCGGTGGAGCCTCGCAGGAGCCGAGGCCATGCTGGCGCTGCGCTCGCTCAAGAAGAGCCACGACGCATGATCTCCGGACTACTGGCGGTTCCGTGCCCGTCAGGTGCGAGTTCGCCTCTACGCTCGCAAGCCGAAATATAGGCCCACGCCCCGATTGAGGCGTGTAGCTTGACTCAACTCAAAACGGTCACGCTCGTTCCAACTGGGCCAGCAACACAGGCATGTCATCGACGCGTGCACTGATAATCTTCAGGGTCTCGGCCATAGTGTGCCTCCTCTGTGGCCGAGACCCTACTACAATTTTTGAAACCGCTCAAAATTTGAGCGAACCATGAGGATATTCTTTCAAGCCGTTAACAAGCCTCTGTTCTGTGGGCTAGTGTTGACGTGCCATGGTGATGCTCCCAACGAGTGAGGGGTTGCCCAATTTGAGGGAGCATTTCCCCCAGCTCTAGGTCTGCGACGTACTGCTCATGAATTCGCCCCTGGATGTGGGTTTGGCAGAGGGGCCACTCTGCGTGTGACTCCCTTCCCCGCCTTGTAGATGTGGCAGGGGTGAAGTCCATGACAACGCCAGATTCAAGTTTGAGACATGTGTGGATGATCGCATGGGTGCTGCGCAAATACGGGTACCTTGTCCATCCCGGTTCCTTGCGTCATGGATACTCCCATAAATTGCTTTTCGTGAGGTTAATGCCACGGAGCATCTCGTGTCATGGCCGAACTTTTTGCCTATCCTACTTTTTTGCCTATCCCAACTGTAATAGGTTTCAAATATTGACGATAAGAAGGGAGAGGTGCATAGTCGAATATGCATTAAAACGTACTACATTCAGAGGAGTAAATGCTGGCATGTTTGTTGCGTAGATGAGTACAGAGATGCCAACGAACCTGTTTTTGGTCCATGAAAGAAGGAGTACAAGCGTACAGTAGGATGAAAGAGGTCGTGTGGTTT
Organism: uncultured Nitrospinota bacterium; assembly: GCA_963707985.1. GTDB lineage: Bacteria > Tectomicrobia > Entotheonellia > J063 > CAVPRW01 > CAVPRW01. The sequence goes on from CAVPRW010000038.1 coordinate 31,451, forward strand.
AATGGATCACCCTCTTTGTGAGGAAGGATATCAACAGCCTTGATCACGCGATAGAGCTAATGTCTATAGTTCAAACACGCATTGCCAACGCTCTACCCTGCTTTATAGCCTGTTAAGGGCAAACCACTCGAAAGGGTGGGGCGCAAAGCCACTGGCCTGCGTCTCGCAGCTGCGGGATATGGCAGCAGGGTTGCCGGGCACCCACAGCACCTCTGGCAGGGCTGGGCGCCGTGTACGGCCGTATTGAGGATAGCCATCAGCCATCGGGAGAAAAGATACCTTGACCGTTAGGATGGCACGATAAGCAGGAGGTGCATCACAATGAGGTTTATTACGTGTCGGCAGCCAACATTGCAGGCTGCCGCTGCCAGTCACACAAGGGTTTTCCATGATGACGCATCTAGTGTTCTTAAAGTTGGTTTGAGGGTCGTTGTTTGCCTAGTAATGCTCACGGGGTTGACAAGCGGAGCTGCAAATGCCGCCACCGGTGACAGGAAAATCATCATCTTTCAGGATGGGACTTCTGTGCAAGTGCAACAACAAGTGGTCGAGCGGAGCGGTAGTCGGGTGCTACATCTCCTCTCACTGATTAATGGCGTCGCGATCGAGCTACCTACCGAGAACGCCGCGCAGACTCTGGTAGCCCTGCAATCGGATCCAATCGTGGTAGGGATTTACGATGACCTCGCCAACTCAGGACAGGATGGAGGAGGTGACAACGTTATTGTCATCACTCCTGCCGATCCTCCTACTCAAGAGTTTTACCCTTGGGGACTAGACACAATCCATGTTCCCGACGTGCATCAACAAGAGCCGGGCCTAAAAGGATCTGGAGTAATAGTCGCCATACTCGATACCGGTATTGATATGAAACACCCGGATCTGAGCAAGAGTATTAAAGGTGGCTACAACGCAATGGCCGGACAGGAGTTACGAGGCTATCAAGACGACAACGGCCATGGGACACATATGGCAGGGATTATTGCGGCACGTATGAATCGCCTTGGGGTCGTCGGTGCAGCGTACCAAGCCCAAATGGTGGCCGTGAAGGTGCTTGATCAGAATGGAAATGGTCGACTATCCGATCTAATCAACGGACTAGGATGGATTAGTACCAACAAGATTAGAGTCGTCAATATGAGCCTGGGGTTCTCTGAAGACAGCCCCCTCTTAGAGCGGGCGATCCGACATCTCTATGCGGCGGGTGTGATCATGGTGGCCTCCGCTGGAAACGGAGGCACTACCTGTGCACAAGACGGTGGCGGGGATGACGGGGGTGGAGACGATGGGGGCGGAGATGGTATCGCCCAAGATGGCGGCGGCGACGATGGAGGCGGGGATGCCGGCTGCGAAACCTCTCAAAAAGCTGTCCACTACCCAGCTCGCTATCCCTGGGTGATATCAGTAGCGGCCACGAATGGTGATGACAAGGTAACGGGTTACAGTCAGTCTGGAAAGGTTGATGTGGCGGCCCCTGGCGGCTCGCAGTCCGGGCCGCGCATTTTCTCTACCAACAACGGGGGAGGCTATGGGTGGGGTAGTGGGACCAGCCAGGCGGCCGCACATGTCACTGGTGCCCTCGCACTGGTGTTACAAAAGCATCCAAAGATGTCTTATGAGGAGGCGATGACGCTTTTCCAGGAGACGGCTAGGGATCTCGGCGAGCCGGTGGAGCGCCAGGGGGCGGGATTGATCGATGTAGAGGCCATGATCAAGGCTCTCAAGCGGTGACGTTGGTGCAGAGACCTCTCAAACCGTTACGGTGAGGGAAGCTCGGAAAGGCACTCGCCACACGACCTATAGGGCAATGACCCCTAACGTGGGGATGCGATCAACGCCTTCTGCCCGGGTTTGAAAGGTAAGAGGTCTGTATCTCATCCCCATGCCAGGGAATCAAAGGGAAAAGAAGGAGGTCAGATGCCAAAGTTAGTACGCACGGGATCTCTGACGTGGTTGTGGGTTTGCCTTTATGTATTGACAGGAAGTTCCTTCGGTCTGGCAGAAACTCTGGGGGGGCTGGAGCCGGATGCGAAGTTCGGGGGTACTTACCGCCGGGCGCTGGCCAACAATCCGGCTACGCTTGATCCTGCTTTCGTCAGCGATATATATAGCCGCACCGTCGTCACACAGACTATCCAAGGGCCTGGTCCAGTTCGATGCGCACCTCAACCCTATTCCTGCTATTGCCGAGTTCTGGGAAGCTTCCCGTGATGGTCGCATCTGGACCTTTACCTTGCGCCAGGGAGTCCTGTTCCATCACGGCAGGGAAGTGACAGCGCAGGATTTTGTCTATTCTTTTACGCGCCTCCTTAGCCCCAAAGCACTTGGGCCCGTGACCGATTTTCTCCGCCGGATTCAGGGAGCGGATGAGTTCATTGAGGGAAAAACGGCCACAGTTCAAGGGTTGAAAGCCATCGACCGCTATACCCTGCAGTTGGCTCTGAAACGAACCTTTCGCCCCTTCTTTGACTGTACTGGGACTGGCCAATGCCGCAGTCGTCCCTCAAGAAGAGGTGGAGCGATTGGGAGACCGCTTCGCCCAGGCTCCGGTGGGGGCTGGACCGTTTAAGTTGGTACGGTGGGATACTGGCCAGGAAATCTTTTGGAAGCCAATGAGCATTACTATGAGGGCCGACCCTTTCTCGATACCGTCGTGTTCAAGATTGGCGGGACGTTTGAGCAGACATTCACCCAGTTCCTCGCGGGAAACCTAGATGAGGCAATCATCCCCAGCGGGAAGACGGAAGAGGTCCAAAACGATCCGCGGTACCGTCAGTATCAAATGCTCCGAAGGCCAACGCTTGGCCTGCTCTTCATCGGGTTTAACACGCATCTCAAACCTTTTGATGATAAGCGTGTGCGACAGGCATTCAACTATGGGGTGGACAAGGAAGCCATCGTCCGGGAGATCACTCAAATGGGCAGCTTGCCAGCGAACGGGGTTCTTCCCCCTGGCATGCCTGGACACGATCCTGATCTCCAGGGGTATTCTTATGATCCCGCTAAGGCCAAGGAGCTCTTGGCAGAAGCAGGATATCCGAACGGGGCCGGTTTCCCGGTCGTCCAGCTCTGGACGGTCTCCAAAGCTGAGAGTACGAAGGCAGAGCTAGCGGCCTATCGAAGGTATCTGGCCGAGCTAGGCGTAAAGATAGACATCCACTTTATAGACCAATGGACGCGCTACACAGAAATGTTACAGCGCGGGGAACTCCAGATATTCCGCTATGCCTGGTATGCGGACTTCCCCGACCCTGATAATTTTTTCTTTCCACTCCTCCATTCTGCTGGTCAGCCCAACTATATGCGCTACCGAAATCCTCAAGTGGATCAACTGCTGGAACGGGCCGGAGGAGTTGGATTACGTGCAGCGGGTCACACTCTATCGTGAAGCAGAACGCATTGTCATGGAAGATGCGCCATGGATTGCTCAGCACAACCACATCTTCGAATACCTGTATCAGCCATATGTGCAAGGCGTCGAGGTTAGCCTCTTGGGCGATCGGTGGATTCCGATGAACAAGATCTGGCTGAAGGGCACCTCGAGAGGGTCCGGTACGGGGACAGCATCGAATGCCAAGGCAGTGCAGTAATCTTATGCTGCTATTGCCGCCGCTAGCTTATATAAGCGGAGTCCAGAGCGGGCTATGGAATATTCTCAGGAATCTGCCTCGCCGCACGCTCCAGCTGCTCCGAGGCAGCCTGCGAGTGAAGTTTATCGTCCTCATCGTGTCCCTGGAAATTGTCCTGATGGGGGCAGTGACGTTTGTGGTAGAGGGACATCAGCGTCGAGCTATTTTGGAGCAAACACGATTACGCGCGTTATCACTGGGAACCAGCTTAGCTGCTCTGAGTGAAGGATATTTGCTGAGCTATAACTTCGTTAAGCTAGAACAGGCGTCCGAAAATGTGACGATTAGCGAAGCGGACGTGGTGTATACCGTAACCCATCTACGGGATGGAAAAGTCGCGGCATTCAGTGGGCGCAATGAACTCCAGGGCAAAACACTCGATGATCCCGTGAGTCAGCAAGCCCTTGCGGCGGACACGCCGTTGGTACAGCACATTTTGATGCCTCAGACCAACGCGCCGGGATATGATGTGGCTATTCCAGTCTATGCCCCGGGGAGCCCTAAGAAGTGGGGAACGATTCGGTTAGGATTTTCCTCGAGCGTGCTTATGAACTTATCCATCAGACCAGACGCGATCTCGCCCTGCTCAGCCTAGCTTCGATATTCTGCGGCACGTCACTTGCTGTCTTTCTGGCTATGCGCATCTCTAAACCAGTCGGCCAATTGGTGGTAGCAGTCCATCAATTCGCAGGTGGTGCCTACGATCGTCCCATTCAAGTTGATGCCAGCGACGAAATAGGCTATTTGGCAGAAGCTTTTGAGCGGATGCGCACGTCGTTGCGGCGCCACCTTGCCCATTTGGCCGAGGAAAAACGACGCCTAGAGGAAACTAATTGCCGATTGCAGGAGACTCAGCAACAACTCCTCCAGAGTGAGCGCTTGGCGGCTGTGGGCAAGTTAGCTGCTCGGGTGGCTCATGAGGTCAATAACCCTCTCGCCATTATCAAGACGGGTATTTGCATTCTGAGAAATCAGAGCCGTGAGGACGACTTGACCAATGAGCATCTGAAGATGATCGAGGAAGAAATCAATCGGATTGCTCGAATCCTCCGAGAACTGCTCGATTTCTCACGTCCCAGCCCCATTGAGCAAATGGTGGACGTGAATGCCGTCATCCAAAGCCTGGAATTCTTGCTCGCGCAGAATCTCCAAGAAAAGCACATTGCTCTCAGCGTCATGCTCGATCCGACAATCCCACTAGTGCAGATGTCTCCAGATCACTTGAAGCAGGTGCTCTTAAATCTAGTGCGCAATGCCGAGGATGCCATGCCTGGTGGAGGCACTTGGGCATTCAGACCTCTCCAGCAGATGCTGGTATGGAAGTGAGTATCTCGGATAGTGGATGCGGTATCGCGCCAGAACATATCCCCTATCTGTTTGATCCATTCTTCACAACGAAAGCGGATCAAGGGGGGGATGGGACTCGGCTTATCTGTTCAGTATATATGGCATCATCAAAAATGCCCATGGACACATCGGAGTCGAGAGCAAAGTCGGCAAGGGGAGTACATTTCGGGTAATCTTGGCAGCCTGCAATGCCTAAGTGCAATCGCTCCCAAAGCGTGACGCCACACAAGGA
>CAVPRW010000039.1:0-112442 GCA_963707985.1 uncultured Nitrospinota bacterium
GCTCATGGTGATCGCGACGGCGTTGCTGGTCCAGTCCCTAATACTACAGTTGTAACAATCTCGCACCACTGGTATCTTGGTTCCAAACTCATGGAGGGAGGACGGAACCATGCGACAAGATCGATGCCCCGACGGAGAGACCTGGCCTGACCACGACCGATGCCACGGTGAGCACCATTGAGGGTGGCCTCGCCTACGTGGCGGACATTGGAGGGCGGCTGGCCCCCTATTTCGCTCGTTCGGAGTCCCGCCACTGGGCTCTGACCTCTCGGCGCGGCTTGCTGAGTGAGGCGGAGCGTAAGCACAGCTGGCAAGTGGCGGAAAGCTGCGGGGAGCCCACTCCGTATGGTTTCCAGTACGTGTTGGGTCGGGCTGACGGGGAGGCCGATGCGGTGCGCGATGAGCTGCGCACCGACATCATCCGGCAGGTGGGGGACCTCGGCGGGGTGTTGGTCCTCGACGAGACCGGGCTCGTGAACAAAGGGCGTCACTCGGCCAGGGTCGCCCGCCAATACAGCGGCACCGTCGGCAAGGTGGACCATTGTCAGATTGGCGTGTTTCTGGGCGATGCCAGTCCGCTGGGCCATGCGCGGTTGGATCGTGAACTGTCTCTGCCCAACGAGTGGACCGACGACCCCGAGCGCTGCGGGCAGGCTGGGATTCCACAGGACCGTCACTTCGCCACCAAACCGCCGCTGGCCCAGCAGATGTTGGACCAAGCCTTCGCCGCGGGCGTGCCAACGACATGGGTCACCGGTGACCGTGTGGATGGGGATGATCGGCGCCTGCGGCAGTGGTTGGAAGCCCAACCCTACGCCGATGTCCTAGCCGGTCACGGGGCAGGAGTACGTCCGGCTGGGCGGGCCACAACGGCAGGTCAACACCATGCTGGCCGCCTTGCCCGAGGACGGTTGGACTCGTCTCAGCGCAGGGGATGGAGCCCAGGGGCCGCGCGGGTATGACTGGTGCTGGCTGCCGCTGGCTACCCCGCTGGAACCCGGCTGGCGCCGCTGGCGGCTGGTCCGGCGGCGTGTGAGTGCGCCTCCGGAGCTGACGGCATAGGTGGTCTTTGCACGGCAGGCCACCACCCTGGAGGAGGCCGTGCAGGTCGCAGGCAGCCGCTGGACGATTGAGAGCGGCGTTGAGGCGGCGACAGGGGAAGTCGGCCTGGATCACGATGAAGTGCGGCGTTGGACCGGCGGGTATCGCCATATCACCCTGGCCATGTGGGCTGACGCGTGCTTGGTCGTGATGCGGGCGGGGGCGATCGCGGTGGACGCCTGAAAAAAAAGCCTGCCGCCAACCCAGGAGCGGAGCATCCTGGCAGGATTCAAGGCCCGGCGGGGCCTGCGATCCCGCTGAGCGTCCCAGAGTTGCAGCGGCTCCTGTGGCGGTTGGTCTTCGCCGTGCCGCAGACCGCCCAGCAGATCCTGGCCTGGTCCCGCTGGCGCCGTTGGCATCAACGCCTGGCCCAATACGATCATGACAAACGTCGTGGCGCATGACCGGGGCTCATGGCCGCCTAATCATTTAGTCACCACTGTAGTACTAGCGCAACGCCAACTTCGAAAACCATGAGCTCTGCACCATGAAACCGTGCCGAACCAAATCAGCCAACTCACCCCGTTGCCGACCTTACGTTGGGCCTTCCCGCAGTTGGAAGGCATTCACCAGGTCCAGCTGACCCTGCAAGGTCAGGTGCATGATCTCATTGAAGACCTCAATGATGTACACCTCAAAGGTCTACACTTGTTTGGGCACAAGGTTTGCTGACTTGAGCAACTCTCCGCTGGATAGAGTTGTTCAATGTCGGGACGATGTCGAAAATACCGCATTATGCAATTGGTACCGGTTTGAGGCTGACGCGATAGCCTAAATCGAACCACCCAACATTGGTACACGCGGATTGCGGCGTCCCCACTATGCCCGAGTCTTTCGGAGAACCAGAGTGTCCCAATCTCGTGTGGACTGATTTAGGTGCTCCAGCCGCCGTGCCAGGCGATGGACAAGATGTTCCCGTTGATGTTCAGCAATGTAGGTCGTTCCTAACTCATGATACGGTTCGTTGCAAGAGCGAATGTGGAAAGTAGCGATTACGATCGAGTGCTCCGCGGCGATGATGCCACGTTCCTTGCCCCTGCCCACAACCGTGGATGATGGTCCCGCACGATCTCGGTCAGGGCCTGCTCCAACATCGGAATTGTGCCACGCAGGCGGCCCTTGGCCAACTCTGCCATGGTAGGTGGATCGGCCTGACCCTCGATCACCGCCGCCGAGATGGCTCCCAGAGGCCCTCATGAGGTCTGTCGTCAGGAGGCTAGCTTGATGTTGGCTCATTCTAGCACCCCTTCCACCTGGTTGATCTCACGGGTCCGTTCCTGCACCAACTTTGTGCGGTACCGCTTCAGATCCCGCAGATCGCGCCGTTCCATAGAAGGAATAACACTCGCCGGCAGCAAGCCATCCCTCATCAGTGTGGCCAGTCAGCCCGCTGCTGTTTAGCTTTAGCCAGCTGCGGCTCGGTGGCAAAGTCCCGGTCCTCAAGGATGCCCGCCCTCTGGCAGCGGTCACGATTGTTGGTCCACTCTTTGAGGCGATAGCGTTCGCGATCCAGCACGGCATGGTCCAGCGGACTGGCATCGCCCAGCATCAGGCCATTGGGCCATTGTCACACTTCGCAGGCGCGCCACCCCTTATTCGGCAGGCTGGTGTTATCAATCACCCGCACGCCGGGCACGTCTACCATATGCGGCACGATGTAGGTTTGGAGGTGGATACGGACGGCCTTGGGGTCCCACCGCGCGTGGAGCAGCAGATACTAAGCGGCGTTGGGTGTGGTATCTCCGCTCACGTCAGCCTGTTGTGGTTTAATGAAAACGGACACCTTGATAAGGGTGATACGATAGACTCAGGAGGTGTCCCACCATGACAGCGAAACGACGCAACTATAGCGAGGAATGCAAGCGAGAGGCGGTCCGGCTGGTGACCGAGCCTGGCTACGGGGTGTCCGAAACGGCCCGCAATCTGGGGATCAATGCCCATATGCGGGGTCGTTGGACACGTGAGGTTGAAGCGCGACCAAGCGCAGCCTTTCCTGGGAACGGTCGCGTGTCGCCCGACCAAGAAGCATTCCAGCGGTGACGCGAGGACCATCAGCGGTTTCGGATGGAGCGTGACATGTTAAAAAAAGCCTTGGGTGACGTTGCCAGCGGGTCGAATTGAGGTATGCCTTGATGGCCGAGCCCCAGGCCATCTGGCCGGTTTCGGTCCTGTGCGCAGTGCTCGACGTGAGTCGCAGTGGCTTGTATGCGTACCTGCAGCGACACGCCCAGGCGTCAGTCCATGCTGAGGCAGTCGCCTTATGCACCCGTGTCAACGCGATGGCCGCGGAAACGCGTCACCGTTCTGGGCGTCGTCGCCTGGCCCAACAACTCCAGGATGACGGCTTTCACGTGGGCCGCGCGAAGGCGCGGCGGGTGATGCACAAGGCGGGGGTGGCGGTGCCACGTCCCAGGCGACGAGGTCCCATGACCACAGACAGCCGACATCACGATGCGGTCGCACCGAATCTGCTGGCGCGTCAGTTTGACGTGACGGCTCCCGATCACGTGTGGGCCGGCGATATCACCTACATAGGGACGGCTGAGGGCTGGCTATATCTGGCGGTGCTGGTGGACTTGTCTTCGCGCAAAGTCGTAGGCTGGGCGATAGACCCTCATATGGAGACCACCTTGGTGCAGGATGCCTTGCAGATGGCGCTCGGACGTCGCGCTCCTGCTGCGGGGTTCAGGCATCATGCAGACCGCGGCAGTCAATACGCCAGCCACGCCTATCAAGCTCAGTTGGCCAACCAGGGGATCGTCTGTCGCATGAGTGAGCAGGGCGAGTGCCTGGACCATGCGGTCGCCGAGCGATTCTTTGGCAGCCTCAAGGGTGAGCGCACCTCGCTCCGTCACTATGCCACCCGCCGGGAAGCACGGGATGATGTCATTGACTACATCGAGATGTTCTATAACAGCAAGCGGTTACATTCATATTTGGGGTATGTCAGTCCCAATGACTTCGAGATGTTGGCCAGGGTGTCTTAACTCAGTGTCCGTTTTTACTTGACCATCACAATGTTTGGCTGGGTAACCACTCATAGATCCTGCGCTCGCACCACCAGCCAGCGCTCACCCCGTTTCTCGAACACCCAGAAGCGATGCCGATCGTGGAGGGACGGCCTGCCCTCCATGAGCAGCGTCACGGTGCCGCTGACCTGGACCTGCGCGGGACTTACCGTCATCAGCTTGACATTTTCCACCTGGTAGCCCCGCATACTGGCGATGATTGGCTTGAGGGCCTGCCCAAACTCGTGCTTATTGAGGACCCTTGGGGAGTCGACTCCAGAGGGTCCCGGCGCATTCGGCACCGCTGGCTCGATCTGGGCATCGTCCGCAATCAAGGCCATCACGTCACCCCAGTCCTGACGGCCATAGGCCCGCACTAAGGCTTCAAAGGCTTGGGCCACCGCTTGCTCGTGAGGCCCTTGAGGCGCCACGCTGTACTGGGCGGCGGGTCGTTGCGGGCTCACGACGCAACTGACGAGGCATACCCCGTACAGCGCGATCGCTCCGAGCCTCAAACCTGCGAATGTGATGTTCATGGCGCCCTTCCTCTCGTGGACCTGCAATTCGTGCACATGTCGCTGATGCCGCAGCCTCTGTATGGTGCGTGCGCGCGAGTGTAGGTGGCCCGGCAGGGGATGTCAATCGTGACGTAAGGGGGTCTCACGCGGGCGACCACGAAAAGGTTGGCTGTATTCCCCACCAGAGTCAGGGATGAGTTGGCGAGCTTTGTGGGGGATACCCACCAGTAGCAACCAGCATTGTCGCGTTGACGAGCGGCACCCTGACCGTATCGGCCCCGACCACACCTGACATCTCAGCACCAGTTCCTTTGTCCAAATCTACCACCCTCGACCATAATGTCCCACGGTCGCAGCACCGTTTAACATCTTACTACACTGCCTCTAGCGCTCGTACACATCGAAGCCCGGTCGGTCCTTTTGGGAGAGGTCTGCCGGGCTTTTTTTATGTGCGGCGTCAGTCGGGAGGACAACGATGGATCGAATTGTCGGCGAGCGCGGTTGGGGACGGAGCTGCAGGCCAAGCGTGACGCACTGTGCGGAGGTACACGGCGGTGCAGGAGCGAGCTGTTGCGTCAGGCCTTGCGGGTGATGAGCGTCGAGCAGCTTCGGCAGGCCATGCAAGAATCAAGGGCAGTGCAAGCGGAGCACGAGGCGTCATGAGTGCTGCCGGCAGGGATTTCACACCAGTCAAGATGGTCGTTGGTGGAGACGGTAATTGTGGGGGATGTCGATCCACCTCATGGTGGTGATCTCACCCTCGACGACCTCACAGCTCTGTGTGGGAAGCTCCCTCAGACGCCCGAGATTTTGACCGGTACGGGACGACAGCAATTTGTTCAGCATCCTGGCCAATCGATCCGCAATGACGCCGGCAAGAAACTCGGAGCTGGCCTCGATTTCGGCGGAGACGGCGGCTCTGTGGTGCTGCCACCGAGTCGACACGCCAGCGGTCGCGCGTACGAGTAGGAGGCGAGTTCGCACCCCGACGACGTGCCCTTCGCCCCGATGCCCACATGGCGTTTAGCCCGTCTGAGCGACCATCGTACCACTGCGGCAGTCACTGGCCAGCCGACCCGCCGTGGGCGCCTCGCATGCACCGCGCTGGGGTTCGCGGGGATACCCTGCGCCTTGCGTTTCTTCGGCAGCTCATCGCCATCCGGCACCCACTGCAGCAAATCCCAGACTTGACATCCGAGTACCTGGCAGAGTCTGGCCAAGACCGTCACGTCGAGCTTCAGCGCGTTATTGTTGACCATATGGGAGAGCGTGCGCGGCGTAATCTCTCGTCTGTTGCGCGAGGGCCTTAAAGGTGAGATCACGCTCCGCCATGCGAACCTTCAGCGTCGATTTGATCATCGAGTCCCCTCCCCAGGGCGCATTATGCAAGAAGTGGAGTCATCTCTCAAGGATAATGTATGACCTATATGAGCAATTTATATTTGGTTGTCACCCTTTACAGGGATATTAAGTGGAGACCATTAAAATAGGAAGGACATGCAGTTGTACCGTTAGCAGAGAGTGGACCGACATTGAGTCCGATTGATGAGCTGGCGGGCATACTAGACCACACCTGGTGCTGTTGGAAGGCAGGGTCGAGATGGAGAAGCGGCTAGGGGTGCTATAGGATGAGGCTGATCTCGTCGAGCAGGCGAAAACGTTGCTGCCGGAAAGACAAGCCATGGGGCTGCAGGACAAGGGCTCCACCGAGCTACCGTTGGCGTGGCTCGATGCGAGGCTAGTGCCCTACGGCTACATCGATGTACACCGTGAAATCGGGAGACCCGAAACGCTTGGTGGTGTTCAGGACGATGACTGATGGGGAGAGACATTTGGGTGGTTTGAGCTATGGCGATATCCTTAAGGGCACCAACTGGACCGACAGGGGAACGGTAAGAGAAAAAGCGACCCTCTCACGGCAAAGGTACCCCCTAAAGTACAGTGAGGAGGTCGTCATAGCGGTTTTGAAGAAGCAGGGAGTTTACCAGCTCGCTTGGATATGTCGTTGTTATCAGATGTTTGGTATAGGGATAGTCGTCAAGACATCGGCGGGAATTTAGAGAATTCTCTGAAGGCGTCGATAGAATCATCAAGCCATTACCAGTCTACCGCACGAAAGCCATCCTAATGACTACTATGATGACTACATGGGCATTCGCAATGATGGATTGATGTCCCGTAAACCATTGATTATCTTTGGAGCCGACGGGCGGAATCGAACCGCCGACCTACTGATTACGAATCAGTTGCTCTGCCGGCTGAGCTACGTCGGCTCCACTAGGTTTTTCGTGGGGATACGTCACTTCCCGGTGCGTGTTCAGAAACCGCGATGGCAGTTTTTGTGGCACTTGCCTGTTCCATCTGCCGCAGAGCAGCATGGAGGTCGCTGGTGTCCACCGTATTGTATCGTTTGAAGACTGCCATCGTCTTGTGCCCTGTGATGGCCATTGTGGTAATCGCATCGACGCCGGACCATCTGGCGTTGGTAACGAACGTATGCCGCAGATCGTGGAACGTCGCGTCGTGCACGCCAGCCTTCTGGCAGGCCCGCGTAAAGGCATGCCCGATACTGCTACCCTTATAGCGTGGGTCGCTACGCCCAAGCGCTAATGGATTCGGAAACACTAGCGGGCAACTGATATACCTTGTAGCGGATTTCAGCAACGCTGTCAAGGTTTGATTGAGTGGGACGATGCGCCTCTCATCGGTCTTAGTGTCGCTAGATTGCAAGCGAATCGTGTCCGTCTTCAGGTCTACTTGGTCCCATCGCAGCGATCGGATTTCACCTTCCCGCATGCCGGTGTGATAGGCCATTAAGAGCATGGGCTTCAGCCAGGTTTTTGCCGTGTCATACACCTGCCCAAACTCTTCCGCCGACAGCACTCTATCCCTCTCGTTATGTTCACGCTCAGTGGGATGCGCCGCTACAGGATTCGCTGTTGGGGCGCCACCGTTGAGGGTAATCAATCCCTTCATAGCAACTGTGTACATGCGGCGCATCACAGCCAGCTCACGGTTGCATGTCGCCACCGAGACGGGCGTTTTCCTGCGCGAGATCGTGGAACGTCGCCAGTCGCGATAATGGCTCACCATGGCAGGCGTAATATCGATCAGCCGCTTGCCGCCAAAGTAACGGTGCAGTTGGTTCACCGCGTACAGGTCAAAAGTCTTCCAGGATCGCTTACGCGCCGGAATTCCCTCCTGCTCATTGGGGGCAATCCAGCGCATATACTCGTTGGCGAGATCATCGAATGTGGCTGTGGTACGCTTCGGTGCATCAAAGAAGCGTCCTTCACGGATCTCTGCACGCTTCTTGCCGAGCACCGCTTCCGCCTGTCGTAGGTTCGGTCCTATGCGCTGCCGGTGGCGTTTGCCATCGACAAAGAATTGGATGCAGTATGTTCCATTATCAGAATAAATCCCCCTAGGTAGCTTCCGCTTCGGCTTGTTTTGCGCCATTCCATCACCCTCCTTACCTGCTGTTCGAGAACATACATGACAGCATCAATATCGGCCCCAGCGTGCGTTTCTTCAATAGGAGCAATGTAGTAGGGTCTGTCGATAGTGTCACTATCGGCAGTGACCCAACATGTAACGACACGCCCGGCCTCGCTTGATTTTGTGCGCGATGGGCACCCCAGGTCAGCACCTTACAAGGGATTGCGAAAGCGCCGAAGGTACTCGGATATGTGTAAAGCGAAGTTTCGGATGGCTGGCGAGCATCGATCAGTAGCCACCCTGATTGCCGTATGGTAGACTCAATGCTTGACTTCTCTGTCCTGAGAACGCTTGCAGGCCGCTTGGGTCATCTCGTAGCGCGTGAAGAGGCTGACTACAAGATGCTGAAAGCCACTGAGCAAGAACGTGAGCATATCCTGGGGTACATGTTGGGTCAAGCGCCGGACGAGACCGTGCAGCTTGCGCAAAAGGGTTACTCGGAGCAACTTCACGCAGTAAAGCGTGACATGTGGGATGTCCATTACGCAACGTCATTGTTCCTGAGGGGAAGAGAGGGGTTGGGGGAGTGCCGATCGTGCTACCACGAGGCAGGGAGCGCTGGTCTAAGGACAAGTATGGCCCCGTTCGAAGGATGCCGCGACAAAACCTAACAGACTCCCTCTTCTTTGGTGAATGTATCCTTTGGCGGAAGGGGCCCGTTCACGATCGCGCTATGCTCCCAGTCGGGCTTCAAGCGGGCATACGCCGCTCAGGAATCATCCGCCTCAAGGTCCCCGGTCTGCTCACCACGCGTGGTTGTGATGCCTGACGCACGACGCGGAAGGGTGGCAAGCAGGATATCCTGGCGATCCATCCGGAAACGGCACAACGCTTTCGTGCCTACCTGCAGGCAGCTGGACACATCGATGATCGGGATGAGCCGCTCTTGCGATAGATGACGATTGGGCGGCATCCCGACCTCATCTGTCGGCAGCTATGTCCAGACCGCATGGGCGATATGTTGGAAAAGTACATCAGTCAGCTCGGATTTGGACAGGGATATTCCACGCATTTCATGCGTGCCGCATGCATCACCACAGCGCTCGAAAACAGTGCGAAGCCGGAAGATGTCCAGCAGACCATCGGGCATGCCGAACCTGCAATCACACAATTGTTTGAAGGAGGAATTTTGGTGGGAAGCTGCTACTTCAATGAGACGGTCTTCTTCTAGCTATCGACCATGGACTTCCATGGCTGCTTGAATCGTCGCTAAATCCTTCGCCGTAATCTCCACATATCCTCGCCTCAAGGGAAGCGCCCAATACATAGTGTTTGTGACGAAGGAAAGCTTTTCAATCAATGGCCTGACACGAGCACTCATGTCCGAAACGAATTCCACAGGTCACCGGTGTGGGAAGAGTTCACCCTCTCGGATGTTCCAGATGAGGTCATGGCTTTCGAACGCCTCGCCGCTGACTTTAGCTATCCCGCGAAACTGTTGGACCTTCGCAGCCGGGTCGGTCGGATCTGAATCGACCCTTTTCGGATTGATGTGGAACGTGACCATATCGCCCATGCCGATGCGATGAATAGTCTTTCCAGCCCGCTCGGACATGCCAATGAGCCCATGCTGCTTCGCGACCATGTAGTTGTCCTCACTCATACAGAGAATCCAGGAGTGCGGCATGGATTGCTCCCTTTATGGGATAGATGTAACGCGGGCAACCTTCTCTCAGTTGATGCCCAAGGCCTTGAGCGCAGCCGTCATCGGATCGCCGTAGAACACGGGATCGACGCGCTCGATGATGTCGGCGGAGACGTCCAGGAAGTTCCGTTTGTTTTCGAGGGGAATTAAGGCGCGCCTGGCGCCATTGTCCATCGCTACTTGCAACGGTTCGACCAATGACCGGACGGGCTTGAGGTTCCCCTGAATGCTCAAATCCCCCAGAATGAGCAGGGCGGCGAGGGCCGAGTGTTTCTTGAGCGCGGAGTATACCGCCACCACCAGGGCGATGCCAGGTTCGCAGGGCACTCGATTACTCAGGAGGTCGATGGCCTCGACGTGAAAATCCGTGGTGTCAACCGCCTGGGCGATGCCCATCGCCACTTTGTGACCCTGAATATACGCGAACGCGCGCTGAATTGCGTCCTTCATCTCCCCTTCGACACCGCCTGCGATGCGCAGCTTCCCCGTTCCGGGTGCGCAGCCGACCTCGATGCGATACAGCCCGACTTTCCCCTGATCATCAACTGCCGCGGTATACACTGACCCAGGAGCAAGGGGGTCGGCTGAAATCATATCCCGGCCGCCCTGCTCGGGAACACCGACGTAATGCTCTTCTCGGGTGTCATTGGCGATGTAGGAAAACGATGTCTGGTAATACTCAAACGAGCCCATCTTCTTGAGCTGTTCTTTCACCCGCCGGCGTCCCTCCAACGCCAGCTCCACCAGCTCCGCCAGTTCGTCCTGGGTGATCTCGCCATGGGGGTACAGCAATTTGGTTAAACCCGACACGGTTTTCCGGACGGCCTTCACGTCTCGGGCGTTGAGGTGGGACCCCAGCACAAAATGGCGGTCGACGATCTCGGTAAAATTATGGCGGCGGAGTTCTCTCAGCGCCTCGGCCAGGTAGTCGACGACGAAGCCATAATGGTCGGTGAAAAACTGCACCTGCATCTTGGGAATTTCCCAGCCAGGGATGTAAAAGTGGAGGCGATCGAGAAAGGCCCAGTCTTCGCGGATGACGTCTGGCAGCGGCGCAAACAGATGGGATGAGCGGACCATGACGTCGACCGGCTGATTGGTGTTGCCGAACAGCGCCATCGAGGCATGACCGGTCAGGGCATCCTTCCCCCGGGCAAACGTCCCAGATTCGCAGTAGGTCTTGAGCGTCGTCACCACCTCTCGCGGCATCTTTTGCAGGTCAGCTACCTCGTCGAAGGCGATCGCATCCCAGAGGCCCACCAGTCCGATCTTATTCGTCGCCAGGTTGTAGAAGAGATTGGCGACGGTGGTCGGCCCCGTCAGCAAAATGGCATAGGGGCTGATTTCCTGAAAGGCGTACGACTTGCCGGTGCCGCGCGGCCCCAGTTCCACCAGGTTGTAGTTGGGCTCGCACAGCGGCACGAGACGCATCAACAGGAGCAGCTTCAGCCGGCGGTCGAAGTATGAGGGTTCCAGGCCAATGCTCCGGACCAGCAGATCGACCCACTCATCGGCATCAAACGCCCGCCGACACGCACAGTAGTCGTCGAAATCGAACGACCCCAGCTGAATCGGCTTGATGTCGTCGATCCAAAAAGGGCTGCGCTTGCCGCGCGCCTCGTCGTCATACTCGTGCCGAATATTGATCTGCGCCCAGATGCCCCCCATCAGCAGCAAATCGTACTGGCGCACATAGTGGTCCGGCACGTGGACGTATCTGTGGCCGAAGTTGACGATCTCCGCCCAGTATTTATCGTCGTCGGATAAATATCGGACCTTCACTTTGTCGATCAGCGTGTATTGCCCCTTCTCCTTGACATACGATTGGGCCTTGTTCGCTTCATCGGGGCGCACGAAGTTGTTCGCCAGCGTGGTGTTGACCAACCGCAACCCTGCGTCGATGGCGTGCGGATCGTCCGTGGCACAATACTTCCCGAGCAAATACTCCAGCACGTAGACGGGCACATTAGCACCGACCTTCACCTTCCGTACCAGATCCTTCCGCACGACCTTCCCTGCGAAGACGGCATTGGTTTTCTGATCGAGGTCCGACATTGAGCATCTGCCCTCGCTACATGGCGATATCAAGAGGAATATTTTTGAGGGCGGCGAGCTCGACTTGCGTGGTGGCATCCAAGAGATGGACGGAGACCGTCGATGCCTCCACCTCCGAGGTCAGCATCATGGTGATGGCGTTGGGTCGGTCCTTCTCGAGGACGATCTCCTGCGTGCCTTCTTCGAAGCCATACGCCGCCATGGCGGCCACGCCGACCTCGGTGCGGTGCGCCCGCACCACCACTTTGATCCGCTTCGTGTCGTCGCCGAAGAGGCCTCCGACCACATAGCGCGCCTCAAGGGAGAAAAACCGCGTGGTAATGCTGGGTTTTGCCAGCGTGAGCAGCACGGTCGCCGTGCCCATGCTCGATGGCTGAGGCTCACGGACGCTGATGGTCGCCACGGGGATCAGCCATTCTTGGAGTGAGATGCCGCCATGGCAGTATCCACGACGACTGCCCCGCGTGCGAAAGGCACGCCAACCCGAGCGGAAAGGCCAACTCCAGGTCACCCGCGAGGCCCAGTTGGCTGGCCGGGACGCGGATGAATCCGGGCGCGGCCATGCCACCGCGACCGATCCAGACGCGGGGATGCAGGTCCACCGTCTGGCCACCCGGCGGGTCAATGGTCATCGCCTCGTCGGGCTCTTCGACGAAGAGGTGCCCGTGATCCGCGGCGATCACCATCTGCTGCACCCCCAATGAGGCCAATCGGCGGATGCCCCGGCGCAGCTTCTCCAGTACGTCGTCCATGAACTGGCGGGCCTCTTCTTCGTCCTCGGTTTCTTCGCCGCGCCGGTCGATTTCCTGAGATGTGACGAGCAGGATGTCGGCCTCGATGATCTCCTGCTGCCGCTTTTTGGTCGGCTTCATGAGGTCATTGAGCTTCAAGACCACCGTACGTCCCTGAACCGTAGACTGGAAGTGCTTGACCCGTGAGGCACGATCTTTGAGCAGGGTGTCGCCAATCACGATGCCGACTCTTCCGGCTCCGACGTCTACCAGCTCCATCCCCTCATCGGCCTTGGGCATCAGGGCCGCCATGCCCACCTCGGTGATGGTTGGCAACTGGCCGATCGCCGGCCGCAGCGCACTGTCGAATCCGTCACCGCAAGCCTTCGAGGAGCTCCTGGCCCATCTCGTACCGCAACGCGTCGACCAGCAGATAGGCCGTCTTGCCTTCGGTGGCGCGCTGACGCACCTGCGTGCGATACACCTCATCCTGGCGCATCGGGCCTTCCACGTCGAACCCCGACGTGACCAGTGCCTCCGCCAGGCGTTCCGCACACTGGCCCGACGACGTCCATATAGCGGCGGCGCACGGAGGCCATCAGCGTTTCTAGTTGGGCGTGTTGGCCCTCCAGATGCAGGTCGAGCAGCGTGTAGCGGTGTTCCAGGTGCCGATGATCACGATCGAGCAGATACCACGGCATGGCCGGCTCACTGCCGGCACCAGGGATCCCTGTGGTGTAGGCCTCGACCATGGCCTTGGCGTCCTTCCGCACCATCTTGAGCTCTGTTTCCACGCGAGCGGCAGTCAGGAGGAGCTGCGCCGCCAACTCCAACAACGTCCACCGCAGCTGATACTCGCCGGTGTACAGCGACCAGAAGGACGTCTTGCGCCGCCTGATCAGGTCGAGGGCGTCGTTCACCGCGCCATCCAACAGGTGCACTTCCGCCCAATCGAGGAGCAACGACTCCACGCAAGCAAAGGTTTCGACCTCCCTCAGCGTCGGGGCCTGCAGGCCCCACCCGAGCACCTGGGCTTCTGTCTGCACCGTATTGGCCCAGGCCACATACGACTCTCGCAGATCAAGCCGATTGCGCCACTGCTGACAGACGGCCAGCAGCTGCTCGCATGATCTGGCAGTGTCCGGTACGGGAATGGCGGCGAGCGTTGAGGTGTCTCCTCCGGCCGCACCGACTTTGAGTACAATCTCAGCCAACAGCAACGAGCGGCACAGCTCATGTCGCACCTGTCCAACCGGCTGATCTGAGCGAATGCTGAGCCCGAGTTCGGTGGCGCACAGGCTGGCCAGCTCAGGGAGTGCCTGCTTCTCAAGAATCGCCTCGTCATGGGCGTCAGAGCTGAGGAATGCCAGCACCACATCGGCGACGGCTGTGGTGCCAAAGATGAGCGTGAGCGCGCCCCACTCTCCGGTCTGGTCGGCGAGCCAGTCGAGCTCGGCCAGCGTCCGTCGTCCCGCATCCACCTCTGCTGCGATCGCATTCGCTCGGTCAGGCGCAATGCCTTTGAAGACCCGTTCGGCCAGGACCTTGAGCCGCGTGTTACGCTGCCATGGGCTGCCGCCGGGCTCCATGACCACACCCGCTGCCTCCGCCTCGATCAAGGCATGCTGGGTGTTCGAGCGATCCAGTGGCACATAGAGCAGCACCCGCGGCGGGGTCTCGACGTTGGCGCGGACCCTCCCCTCGTCGTCCACGAACTCCAGAAACGGCTCCAGGCGATGGCGAAGTTGGAAGACGCTATCCTCGTAGCGCAGCACGGTGGTCTCAGGCGGATGCAGCTGGTTGACCACATCACCGTACACGCGCTCGGGGTCATACCAGACGACGATTCCATGGTCCTGGATTTGCTTGGTGATCAGCGCCACGAGTTCTTCGGTGACTTTTCCCATTCTGCTTGCCGCCTATAGCTCTACTCGTTCTCGATGTACAACGCGAGATCACTCAAACACCACGTTATCCGGCATCGATGATGTCTTCCCAGAGTTCTGAAACCGGCCGCGTCTTGCCCCGCAGGGCTTCCTGCCACCCTTGTCGAAAGCTCTCTTCAGCCGGTTTTAATGTGATTCGCCCTCTCGCCCCACACATCATCTTTCTCCTCGGCCTTCGTCATGACGCTTAACGACCAACCTTCAGACGTGCTCGAAAGCTAGAATCGAATGCAAGCGGTTTCATCACAGAAGCGCTTTCTGGGCGAGAACCGGTTATCTTCGCTCAACTGCTGTACCTCGGGCCAGACTTCTTCGTCATAGCCTGACTCGTCCGCCAGCCACTCCCGGAGGAGACGACGCATGGCCTCGTTCTTCTGCCCTTGGGCGGCGATCGCAGCGTCGGCGTACGCGCTTTGGCCAGTGGTCCATGGCTTGTTGCGACCACGGTGATGGCCTCACTGCCAGTTGTTCCCGGTACTGTTTCGGTTCGGCCTCCCGCGATGGCAGCAGCTCCCTACAGTGGGAGGATTTGTATTCTGTTGATCCATTCTTCCGCTTCACTTGCTGTCCAAATGAGGAGCAAATCCTCTACCGCAACACGCACAGGCAGCTTTTGCGGAATCACGATCACCCCATGACTGGTGCCTTGACCGATGAATTCCGCAAAGTGTCTGGGCATGGTCTTGCGATCGTGCGTGACCAACACTCTTCCTGCTTGCGCCGCCAGCGCCAACACCTCTTGATCTCTGACGCCAGCCAGCTGCGCAGCGTGCGCCGTTTGAAAGTCTATGCTTGGCTCGCGCCGCAGCGTCGCCTTCACGATGATGTGGTTGAGGTCAGCGTCCGCCTGAAAACGCACTCTCATGGTTGGGTCATGTGTGATCGCCGCCGCTCCTGGATCAGCTTTGCATGAAATTGGGGATCGGCGCTGCGTATGGCTTGGCGCAAGGCCTCAAACTCGGCATCGGCTTGGTCCAAATAGCGATCAATGTCAGCACGATGGGCAAGATAATAGGTGATGGCGCCATAGACTTGCTCTAAGGTGAGAGTCGGAAAGCACTCTGTCACAATCGTTTCAGGCGATAACCCCTCTAGAAAGGCAAGAATAACCGAATCAAGCGATACACGGGTGCCGGCAACCCAATATCCTTCGTCCTGCTTTTCAACGTATTGTTTCTCCATCGTGTTTCCTCATCTGAACTCCGTCAGTCTTTGAAGCCTTGTTCTTGCGAGTCCAAACTATGCCAGGCCGTGAGCGATGGCGTAGGATTTGTTCGTCTGACACTTTTGGCGTACCCGCTCGGGCCAGTGGTCCATCGCCTGGTGCGACCAGTCGTAGTCGCCTCGCGCCAGCGCGTCCCAGCACTTTTTCGGTTCGGCCTGCCACGAGGGCATCAGCTCCCACAGGGGAGCCATGTTGATCAGCACGCCGTCATCGATGTGTGGCGTGTACCCGCGTTGGAGAATCGCATCAATGCGCTCAGCAAAGGCACGCAGGTCGTCCAGCACGTCTTCTATCTCAGCTATCGGCTTTTCATGCGCACGACGTTCACGGTAGCTCCACACTAAACCGTGGTGAGGTGCAGCTTGCAATGAAAATGGGGGTCCAGACATACTCCTTCTTGGCATGCTCCCCAGCACGACCAGAGAGGAGACACGTCATGGACCCCACAACGGTATTCTGCCCCAATCTGGCGTGCCCTGCCAGAGGCCAAACCGGCCAGGGCAATATTGGTATCCATTCGCGGAAGGACAAGCGCTTCATCTGCCACGCGTGTCACAAGACGTTCAGCGCCACGAAAGGCACGGTCTTCTATCGCCTGCGCACCTCGGCCGAGACCGTGGTGCTCGTCGTGACCTTGCTCGCCCATGGCTGTCCCGTGCAAGCGATCGTGGCCGCCTTTGGGTTTGACGAGCGGACGGTCGCCGATGGGTGGGCACGCGCCGGGCGACAGGGGCAGGCCGTGCAGGAGCATCTGGTCGAACAACCACGGGACCTGGGGCAGGTGCAAGCCGATGAGATCCGCGTCAAGAAACAGGGCGGCATCGTGTGGATGGCGCTGGCCATGATGGTCAAGACACGCTTGTGGCTGGGCGGCGAGGTCAGCGAGCAGCGCGACATGCCCCTGATCCGGCGGCTGATCGAGCGGGTGAGGCGCTGTGCGGCACGTCGTCCCCTGTTGGTCTGTACCGATGGCTTGGTGTCGTACATCCGGGCCATTCGGGAGACCTTTCGCGATCCCGTGCACACGGGCAAGGGCGGACGGCCCCGGCTGCGTCCGTGGCGCAATGTCTTGATCGCCCAAGTCGTCAAGCGCTACGAGCGGCGGCGGGTGGTCGAGACCGAACGCCGCATTGTCGATGGCACGCCGGCACGCGTCGAGACGCTCCGACGCCGGTCGCAAGGGGACGGGGTCATCAATACGGCGTACATTGAGCGGCTGAACGCGACGTTCCGTGAGCGGCTCGCCCCGCTGACACGCCGAGGCCGCGCGCTGGCGCGCCACACCCTGACGCTGCAGCATGGCATGTATCTGATCGGGACGGTCTATAATTTTTGCACGCCGCATGCGAGTCTGTCCCACGCCAGGCGCGGGACCACACCGGCGATGGCCGCTGGCATCACCGATCATGGCTGGACCGTCCAGGAACTGCTGTCGTTTCATGTGCCACCGCCGCGCTGGACACCACCCAAGCAACGTGGGCGTCCCTCACATGCGCTCAAACGCCTGATTGAGCGGTGGTGCGGGGACCACGGTTAGCTGTGGAGCTACCCGAGGGAGCGTAACAGGGCTTTATACATGATTTCCGTGATACGCTCGTTCGCCGTGCGTACCCCCCGATCCATGGACACATCGAAGATAATGGCCTGGGTCGGGATGTTCGCCGTAATCACGTCGAGATAGGCCGCAAGCGTATCGGCTTGCGACCGGGGCAGTTCGCGCTGCGCCTTGTCCTTCACGATCTCACTGGCCGACTGACCGCACACCAGACGCCCGGCGACCGTATAGCCAATGATTTTAGCGAACGATGACTTCCCGGAGCCGAAGAAGCCCGAGACCCAGATGCCGATGCCCTCGTGCGGCTCGCTGGGGGCATCAGCAATGGCCTTGTACACGGTCGTGAAATGCTCGCTGATGGATTCGGTGAGCACATACTCCTGCAGTTCATCCAGGACCGTCTTCTCATCTGCCTGGTCGACCTTGATGACTTCTTCGATCCGCCGATCGATTTTTTTTGAGAAGAGATCCCGAATGGTGTGCATGAGCCACCTCAATAGATTTTCACCCGGTAATTGTAGGCCCCGGTTTGGTCGCGTTCCGGCAAGCCCATGAAGCGTAGACTGTGTTCGCCATCGAGGGGGCCTGGATAAAATAAAATGATTGGTACCAACGTCCGGCCATGCATGGCATCCAGGAGTTTGGCCGAGCGGTAGATGGCTGGCGCGAGCGCGGCAACGCGGACGAGAAAGACGACGTCAATGGCCGGCTCCATACCTTGCATGCGTTGCTCAATGGCATCTGGAAGCGGTCTGAACGCGTCGTCGGATAACAAGGTGGACACGGTTTCCTGGGCACGGGCAAAGCCGAACTGCTGCTCCTCGTCGGCGATGGCGTCGATGCCTTCAGTGTCGTCGATGGCGGTCCAGAGCATGCGGGCGACCGAGATGATGTGCACCCGTTTGCCAGCGTTCTGGAGGCGTGTGGCGAACAAACGGATCTGCTTCCGGGCCTCGAATTCCGCGCTCGGGTCATAGCGGCAGATGGCAAACGGGAGATCGTGATAGGCGCTGATCCGAAGCGGGTGTGCCAGCAGATCCTTTTCCAGGGTGTCAATGCGCTCGTGCAACGACGACATCGGCCATCTCCCCGAAGTTCGTCGCGGGAAAGTCCATGCGCATGATTTTCCCAGCGACTTGGAACCGGAGAAGACCACTGCGATCAGCTTCCAGGAACATCTGTTCAACTATCGGCGGCGACAATAAGAACAACTGCCAGTCGCGATGCTGGACCAGCTGCGGTCCGCTGACCCCTTCCTGGTGCAAGGCAAAGGCGATGTAGGCGAAGGACTCGATAGGGAGGTAGACCGGTGCAAGACGCTTCTTGCTGGCCCCTTCGAGGAGGCCAAAATCGCGCAAGGCGGCCAGCACACCTCGCGCCACTTTTGCCGTCACTGAGGGAGACCAATGTTTGCCGCACGTCGCCAGTTGCGAAGCGATCCAGCGACCGACGTCATCGGTCGTCATACGCTGCTCCTGATTCTTGCTGCGCTGCAGCAGCTCGACACAGACGAAGTCGTAGAGCAAACGTTCGGTTCGTGCGGTCATCCAATAATAGATGGGCCGGATAATTTCTACCGGAAGGTTGCGGTCCTCAAGCTCACGCACAATTTTCCATGCGTTAGCAGGTTGACCATTCACGAAGCGGGGAAGAAAAGCCCGGCGTAATGTGTCAGCCGCACGCGCGCGTGTATGTTTGCCGAGCAAATTTTCTGCAACCACGGTGTCGTGCTGTCCATTTACGCCGCTCTCTTGCCAGTGGCGGACGAGGAGGCGCATATCTTCAAAAAGGGCTCCCCCCTTCTGAAGACGCGAGTTGTAGGGGCATGCTCCTGGGGCACTGGCGATCTGGCGTTTCCGCTGAGTGCTCACGGCCACGCGTTTCGCTCCATCACCATCCGTGAATAAGATACGTGTTGCACGATGATCATATCATCATCGACGACTGCTTTGGACCGATTGAAGATATCTCAGTGACCTTATCAAATATTGTACGTAACAGCAATAGGGAGCCTGCCTTTCGGCCTGGCTATGCCAAACGTGGTAGAGTCAGCTCCGGCTGTCTAGGATAACCCTACACCTCTCCCACAAGAACCCCGCTGGCCTTGGGCATACATGGCGAGCCAGCGGGGCTTCTTCGCGCCCGACTCTGCTAAATTCACCAGCAGATCAGACTAGTCGGTCCCATCGCCTATCGCCTTGGCTAGGTCCCGCGCCCATTGACTAATTTGGCGGGACTTGTCCACTTTCAAGTAGCGTTCCCACGTCACCGACACTGAATCCCCGAAAATCCGCGTCAGCGTCGCGAAGTCGAGCCCGGCGAGGGTCATTTGCGTGACCCAAAACGAGCGAATTGCGTGTGGGTTGATGGCGACGGGACCCCCCAGCCGGTCCTGCGTAAAGGTCCACACCATCTTTTCCACCAGACGGCTCATGCTCGGGGTGTTGTAGGGATCACCCCAGCGCGACACGAACAGGTAGGGATAGCTGGCATCCGGGATCAATCGAGGTCGCCAGACGGTGAGCCATTCCTGCAGTTGGGGCAAGAGGCTGCGCGGAAACGATTCATCCCATCGATTGATGCGGCGCTGGTGTCGACCAGCCCGGCGGTATCCTTTCTTCAACTCCTCGCCCTCGAAGTGGATCCGATACGTGCCCTCCGCTTGAGGGATGAGGTTCTGGTTGACCTGCACGCCATTCCAGGTTCCCTGAAAGAGCCCAAGCTCGCGCATATTGCGCTGTCTGATCGGCCGATGGACCCAGAGTCGAAGCATGAGCGAATGTTCAGCCCAGACGGCCATGTTTTTGAGACTTGTCCCCTGGGGATGCTGGCGATAGGCCCGCGGGGGCCGAGTATTGGGATGCGCCACATAGAAGGCGACTTCTTGGGCGTAGGGCGAATCTTGCAGACGGCGCTCGTTCAGCGGATGGCGGCTTTGTCCGATGAGATCGAGTTCTTCAAGATCGAGCCAGGGGGGGCCAGCATCACACATCGCCTCTTCCGGTGGCAACCCCGGCATGTCATAGAGCGCGGAAATCGCCTGGGCGAGCGCCAGGTCATGGAGATGGTGTTCCGCGATGGTGCGCATCGTCCGTAGGAAGACCCGAAGGCCTCCGGTACTGCGCTTGCGCCGGCGCAGCCACCAGGGAATGAACGCCCGGAGCAAGGTCGGCTGACACAACTCACGGAGGTCCAACAACTCGGCCGGGAGCTGTAGTTCATACGCCGCATAGCCGGCGAGCCGTTCCACAACGTCCCGAACCGCCTTGCAGGTGATGGGGCGTTTTTGGATGAAGTGGGGCGTCCGCTGGTCAAATTGATCCAGGCAGGAGCTAAGGTAGGCTTCCAACTCGGCATGGAGCTGCGGCGCTAATTCGCCGAAACCGGGAGGCGACTGTTCGGGGATGGGTTCTCCCCGTGTGCGTCGTGTCAAGCCCTGCTTGCCGAGGGCATATGGGGTGCGATCGGCACCCCCCAGGCGATGATAGTAGGTCTGCTCGAAAGTGCGGCTATGGCCTTTAGTGCGCCAATCCTTGAGTGGAGCGGCCAGGGGCGGCAACCAGCCCCGGGTGACGGCGATCTCCAGGAGATTATCGACATCATTCCGGATATTTTTTCGGTAGGCGGCGGAGAAGTTGCCGGGGGCATTGTTGATGAGCTCATCGCGACGGTCTTTGGGAAGGTGGTAGACCGCGGGTGGGCAGGCGGCAGGATCGGCGCCCAACCACCCCGCATAGCGTTTGATATGACTGCGCAGGGGTTTGACGCGTGAGGGCTGAAAGCATCCCTCGCGGATGGCAGTGTCGAGAAGCTGATCCAACATCATGACAACAGTTCCTTACGTCTGTGGAGATTTTACAGTTGTTTTGGAATACGATATGGATTACTATAACACAACAATAACACTTTTCAAATCAAATAATCGCGATACGAGACGATCACGCTGGAGATGATGGCCAACGACGAGAATAATCAGGATTGTATGAATTCTATTACGTTCTGGTAGTTTAATATCGTAGGGCAGAGAAGTGGACGACTAATTTTATTTAATGAGAAATTACCAGGAATGCCGTGTGCACAGGGAGATAGCAGGCATAATGACGCGTGACTAACAGCGACTAATTCGCGTCATTACTGGGTATCGCATGGCAAATTTCACATCAAGTTGATGGCCGAATGACCCTATTCAGAAGCATACACTCCACAGCGTCCACCAATCATCTTTCCGCCTTGCTGCAGCTCATTCATAACGTGCGACAGAGTTGTGCAACAGCGTCAGAATATGCTGGGCATGTACTGCAAGCGCTCTAAAGTGGCCAAACGCTTCAAGCACTGGACGTCTTCAGCTGCCAAGGAATAGATAGGGACTATGGCCGATGAACCATCGTCAGAGCTAAGACAGATGATGGCCAGCGACATTGGCACGACGGGAGCGACAATTGGATGCCTGGCCGAGGGTGGGGGCAGCATCGATATCGAGCGTGCATGCAGCCACAAACCCAACACGGCTGTTACCAGGGGCCATAAGCACAGCTGAACCCGTCGGATGCAATTCTCTTTCACCTGAAGTGGTATATGGCGAGATTCGCGGGAAAATGGGTTACTTCGATGGAACGGTGTTGTTCAGCCGGTATGCAACTCCGTCTGTGTGGGTGGTTTGGATGGCTGTGGTGGACCATTGGCACCGGCTCTCGGCGGAAGTCAGCGGCTAGTGCAATGTCCAGATAAAATGATCTGTTATCATAGCACTCTTATACCCCCAATCTCAGGGAGGGTGCTATGGCTGTCAGATATGTCGTCACCTTGACGGAACCTGAACGCAACGAACTCCAGGAGCTTATCTCAAAGAATAAAGCCAATCGGAACACCATTGTGAACGCGTTTATTTTATTGAAGGCCGATAAATTATGTGGCTGGAGTAATAAGGATATTGCAGAGTCATACCATGTCTCGACAAAGAAAGTAGAGCAGGTCAAAAAACGTTTTGTCGCAGCAGGCTATGAAGCCGTGTTGTATCGTAAACCTGTGACCAATATGCATCGCTGTAAAATGACCGGGAAAGAAGAAGCCCATTTAATTGCCCTGTGTTGTAGTCAACCTCCTGAAGGACGTGCGACCTGGACCTTAGAGGGTGTTTAAAAACCTGTCATGTGCGCCAGACGATGTACCATCAGGCGGATCATGGCGACGCGGATCATGGCTTCGCTCGTTTGGGTTACATACTCATAATCCTTTGATAAGCGGCGGTAGCGGCCTAACCACGCGAAGGTCCGCTCCACCACCGAGCGTGTCGGCAGGAGGAGGAAGCCGTGGGTCCCCGCCGGCCGCTTGACGATTTCCAAGCGGACCTTCCGCCATGGCCGCAGGCCCCACACCCAGGTGACGAGGTCTCCGGTGTAGGCCTGATCGGCCCACATGCACCGCACACGGGAGCAGTGGTGCTGCAGGCACGCGAGCAGGCTTTCAGCACCAGCGCGGTCTTGCACGTTGGCCGCGGTGACCACCACGGCCAGCAACAACCCTAGCGTATCGACGACAATATGGCGCTGGCGACCATTGACCGGCTTATGCGCATCGTCGCCGTGGACCCCCCTTGGTTCGGTGGTCTTGACGGACTGGCTCTCGATACTGCCCGCACTGGGTTGGCGTTGCCGGCCCACGGCGACACGCACATCCCCACGCCGCATGTCATGGATATGTTGCCACGTGCCCTCCCGGCGCCAGAGCCAAAAGTCATGGTAGACGATCTCCCATGGGGGAAAGTCATGGGGCAGCAGGCGCCAGGCACACCCACCACGCAGGAGATAAACGAGGCCATTGAGGATCTCGCGCTTGGAGTATTGAGCCGGTCGCCCGCCCCGCTTGGCCTTGGGAACATAGGGTTCGATGAAGGCCCATGCTTTGTCGGTTACGTCTGTGGGATAGGGTTTTCGGGGTTCCATGCCCCAATCTTACCATGGGGCACGTACCTACTGGAAACTTTTTAAACACCCGCTGAGATGCACCTGCGAGGGATCGTCACCCAGCAGCAGACCTTCGACCATGAGGTCTAAATCAGGTGTTCGACTTCGCTAGGCTCTATACCGGCCGACCGTTCGAGGCCGTGTGCCTGGCGGTTCAAGCGCCAGCCGACGGCGAACCTGCTGGTTGATCACTCCGTTGCCCCCGTGGCGAGCTTTGCAAAGTGGCCATAACGACGGTGGAGTAATTGCGCCGTAACCATATTCCCCGCAGTTCTGAATTGTATTTTGATTGCAGCCGCAGTGGGAATTGTGCCTGAAAAATCCTTACCGAACATCAACTGACCGAAGCTCGTCATCATTTCTTTGAGGCTGGTGAGGACTGAACCCAGCTCACCCGGAGGCTGGGAAGGGGAACACACGGCGAGCCTGTTACCGTCATCGAGGTGATTTGTCCGGGACCTCCTCATAGGGGGTACGATATCAGCGAGGCCGTTAGCTGTATAACCTTATTTTATCCTCGTAATTGACCTCCTAGAATATTGTCTTGACACGCTTTTGCATCTCCCCTATGCTCGCGCCCATTCACTATGATACGACTAGGTCCTCTGTTGTTCTGGCTCAGGAGAATGCCGATGGTGCTCGCAACGTTCCTACTACTTCTTTGCATCCCGTGTAGGTTCTCTGCCTCATTCCGCTTTTTGACACGGCCGCAACTCCTGACCCGCCTTTCACCCTCATTGTAGGAAGGCCAGACCTCACACCGCTGTACCTTGCAAACCGCGCACGACATCCTTTGCACTGGTGGGCCCCCCACTCGGCCTTGCCCAGGATACCCCGCTCAACGAGTATCCAGGGCTGCACAGCGCTGATGAAGAAGCCTGCGATGCGTCACCGTCAGGGTGTTAATATCCGTGGGATGACGCCGATTCAACACAGTCGGCCGCACTCCCCACTACCGTAAGCAATGTCCTGACACGGTTTGTGCCGCACGAGCCAACGCGGGGGCTGCTACGACCAGGCGGTCATGGAGTGCTGGGTGTCGACGGTGAAAAGCGAGTTGGGGGAGCGCTTCGAGATCTACGGTCAGGCAAAGGCGCCATGGTCCGACGACATCGAGGTGTTCGACAACCTGTCGGGCCGGCACTCGCCCTTGCGCGACGTCAGCCCAGCTGACGTCGCGTGCAGTGAGCGTGTGCAACCTGCGTCGTTCCAGCGTCCACCAAAGCGGATCAAGCTCACTGTGTCGTCAACGGATAGAGCCATGCCAAAGATTTTCACATGATCCGAGTTGCTTAGGCGTTTCAGAGGCTCTGGTGATGATGGGGATGTTCGGGCGTATAGGGCGAAAGGAGACAGACTGACCGAGGATCACAACACGATTCAGAAAGTGCTTGGGGTATGGACTGTGGCGCTTCTGCTCCTCGGAGGAGCACTCACGGAGGCCGATGGGTCTGCCACGACGCTGTATAGATGCACGACGGTCTTGGACAGCCAGCGGGATGGGCTCGAAGCCACGCGCTGCGCTACCATCAACACGCGTGGGACGCTCGCAGTACAGGTGCGGGACGACGCGCTCGGCATCAACAAGCTCGTGACGAAGCGGGGAGCACACGATGCCCCGGTGGTCGTCGCGGACACGCAGCCCATCGCGGACTTTCCGACCTTCTGCGACGATGGCCTCACTAGCATCCCGTCAGAGCCTTCCATCAATGAGAAGGGCGAAGTAGCATTCCAGAGAAATCCTCGCCGGCTCATGATGCGGCCGCACTGCGGCACTCCAGAACAGCGCCAACGCCGGCAGGGAATTTCCCTCGGCAAGGGCGGACCCCTCACCACGATCGCAGACACCACGGGCCAGTTCGCCTCCGTGAGCGACCCCTCGCTGAAGATCTTCGGCCACGTGGCGTTCCAAGCCGAGAAATTCGACGCTCTGGGGCAGCAGATTTTCAGCAGTCACACTAGTCGAGGCGGGCCGGTGACGACGGTGGCTAAGAGCAATCCCGATCCGCTGGCGAAAGGTCCTGTATACTCATCTTTCCGGGAGCCGTCTCTGAATGATCTCGGTAGGGTCGCCTTCACGGCAGACATCGAGGTGCGGACCTTCGTCATGAAAGCCACGCCGAGCCATATGCACGACGATGACTGAACCTCCGGTTCGCCACCGCCTTGCGACTCAGGACCGTGGGCGCCGAATCGATCCTGCGGCGCTTCACCAAGAACAATACGCAGCAGCCGACCGACAAAGCATTATGTGAGTTGGGCAAAACGTTGAAAACCGTATTCCTTGGCGATGACCTCTTCGTCGACTCCAAGCGAGAAGGGCTCCCTGGAGGCCAGCATCGGGGGCGTTGTCCGTGAACCACGTATTGACGATCGACGACTTCCTGCATCTTTTGAGCTTACGTTGGCGGAGAAGGACGTGAAACGAGCAGGCATTCTGGACTATCAGATCTCAAACGCCACTCCCTTCGAAGACGACCCACAGACCACGATAATAGGCACCCGACTAGCCAATAGGCCGAGGAATCCGGTATCGGATTGGAACCACCTCGAAGTGCACAACCGGAACACAGGCAAACAGGCCCATGCGTAGTGGAGGATTGCCATGCTACCGCTCAGCGACCGCCAGCGCGCGACCCGCATCATGGCCGTGCAGGAGCATTTCCGAATCGAGAATACCCATGACCTCGACGCGGTTATGGACACGTTTGGGAACACGTGTAGCTTCCTGGCCAACAATGAACTGCATGATGGGCGAGAGGCCGTTCGCGCCTTCTATGCCGAATTCTTCCGCGGGTTTCCAGACCTTCAGTTCGACATCAAGAGCCTCCACGTCGCCGAAGAGGCGATCCCAGTGGAAATGGTGCTAAGCGGCACGCATACGGGCACATGGTTCGGCATTCCCCCCACTGGCCGTCACTTCGAAATGCCGGCCTGCGCTGTGTTCATCTTCGACGAGCATGATAAGATCGCCGGTGAGCGCGGCTACTTCGACTCGGCCCTCCTGCTGCGTCAGCTCGGGCTGTTGCCGCCTGCCGGCTCACCAGCGGTTGGAGCGGATCAACCCACCACCGGCTAGTCCTGAGCGGGCGGCGCTGAGCATCTGCCGCTCGATCGCCGGTCGTTGGGGACTTCATCGCTCGGAAACACTCCTCCATCAACTGGCCCAGGGGGGCGGACATCAAGGCCTCGGTTCTGCGCCCTGGGGCGGTCGACACCCAGATTATCGACGCCGAGCGCAATCGTCCGGGGCATCTACCGACGGCAGCGGTATTCCCTCCTGAAGATGGGGCCATGCGGGAGGCCAAACGCCAAGAGGTGCAGGCAGGGATATCGCCCGCTCACGTCGCCAAGCATGTCTTCAGCGCGATCAAAACGGACAAAGTTTATGTGTTCATCCACCCGGAAGGCAACGTGTGGATCCAGGCACGGATGGAAGACATCCTCCACGAACGCTATCCGACCCCGCCAGGGCTATAAACAGGAGGGGTCTCGACTGTGGGCGAACCGAGGCCCCGCGCTAACGCTGGGGGAACCTGGCGGACCTCAGGCTTGTTCAGGATGATCGGGTTGTGATCCAGCTGCCGCCCGAATCCGCACGGCAGGGGGAGACTATCGGCACGGCCTTCAGCCCGCAGCGACGGTGCCGTAGGTGATACGATATGTCAGTTGACTCCTGACATGCGCACGGCTATACTCGGCCTGCACCGCATCCCTCCGGATCACCGCAGCAGTGGAAGAGGTGTGATGGACAGAGCAGAGGCATGTGGCCGAGCTCTGACTTACGATCATGGGCTAAAGGAGGTCTCAGGATGCAACGCACCTCAACATACCGCTGCACGGTGGTACCTGATCGCAGTCTGTCTCCTCTTCGTACACTCCATGGCTTGGGGGGCCGTCCCCACACCTGGGGGCACGTTGCGCGTGGCCTGGGAAGCCGATGCCACCGGCTTCGATCCCGGATTTTCACGCGGCATTCAGGCATACTACCTCAAAGGAAATATCTTTAATCCATTGGTGACGGTAGATGAGGACTTGAACTTTGTGCCCGAGTTAGCCGAGTCGTGGGAGACGCAGGAGAATGGCAAGGTCTATGTTTTCCACCTGCGCAAAGGCGTGAAGTTTCATGACGGCACGGACTTCGACGCCGAGGCCGTGCGCTGGAACATTCAGTGGACGACGGACCGCGACAATCAAAGTGTCATGGACGCCTTCCTGGACACCATCGAGACGGTTGAGGTCATCGATGCGCATACCGTAAAGATCACCCTCAAGTATCCCACGTTTACCTTGCTCCCAGCCCTCGCTCAGTATCGTGAAGGGTTACTGATCAAATCCCCCACGGCGTATGCCAAGGTCGGCAAACAAGATGCGCAGCAAAATCCGGTGGGGACCGGCCCCTTTAAGCTCGCCAAGTGGGAGCAGAACAACCTCATCGTGCTGGAGAAAAATCCAAACTATTGGAAGCCGGGACTTCCCTATCTGGATCGCATCGAGTTCAAGATCATGAAGGATGGGGTCACGCGCGCCACCGCCATACGGGCCGGGGAAGTGGACTACGTCAGTTGGGTACCGCGCGAGCACGCCGATCGGGTGATGAAGGATCCCAAGATCCAGGTGTGGACGGGGAAGGGGTCCTCCACCGCCTTTAGTGCGTTCAACGTCTCGCGTAAACCCTTTGATGACCCAAAGGTCCGCGTTGCGCTCGCCGGCTATGGCATCGATCGCCGGGCCATCGCCAAGGCGGCTCTGCTGGGCCATGGAGGACCGCAATGGGGCTTCCTGCCGCCAGGAGCCAAAGGGTTTCAGGATCTCTCCGAGCTCTATCCGTATGATCCGGAGAAGGCCAAAGCCTTACTGAAAGAGGCTGGATTTGACGAGCAGAACCCACTCAAGTACTCGCTGATTACCCACGCGGGGGAGTCGTCTCTCCCCACCATGGCCACCATCATGAAGACGCAACTAGCCAAGGCGGGTGTCCAGCTCAATATCGAAGTTCTCGACCGCCCGATCTATCTGAAACGCTCCAATGGCCACGATTACGAACAGCTTCTCAATGCCTCGTCGCATATGTTGGATGCCTACGACCGCGCCAGCTCCTTCGACCGCCATGCCGGGGTCAACATCCCGAACCATCAAGATCCGCAGATCGACGAGTTGCTGGATCGTCTGCGCCAAGCCAGCACCGAGGCCGACTACCTCAAGGCGGGGGAGGACCTGCAAGTGTATGCGACGCGCCAGATGCTGTACTTTGGTATCGCCACGTTGCCCGATATCGAGGCCGCCCGCGACACGATGCAGGGGTATGTGTTCATGCGTGGTTTTAAGAAGCGCTTTGAGACGGTCTGGCTGAAGAAATAACCTCGGCCGCACTGCAGGTGCGTGTCGGCCCAGTGCTGAACAGGAGGACACTAGCTATGCCAGGGATTGAGGGCTTAGGACATGTAGGCATCCACACCGAAGACTTGATGAAAATGCGTGATTTTTACACGCGCGTCATGGGCTTGCAAATCGCTGATGAAAATCTCGACCGCGGTATCGTGTTTTTGAGCGCCAATCCGGACTATGAGCACCACGAATTTGTGCTGGCCAGAGGGAGAGATGTACCCCAGGGCGCCAAAGTGGTCCAGCAGATCTCCTTCAAAGTCGAGAGCCCAGCTGACTTGAAGGACTATCATCGGCGGCTGCAAGCTGAGCAGATTACCATCGACCGCTTTGTCAGCCATGGTAACGCGCTGGGGCTCTACTTTTTCGACCCGGAAGGGAACCGCATTGAAGTGTATTACAAGACCGGGTTCCCAGTGCCCCAGCCGCATGGGGATCCCCTGAACATGGAAGCATCGACGGACGAATGGCTGGCTACGGCCCGTGCCGCCATTCCAGCGGATCGACAATAGCGGGCCAAGAAGCGCTATCGCGAGGGTGTCTATCGAGTGTGATGTCCAACTAGCGAGGAGGCGAAAGCCATGCCGAGAATCAAACATATCGCCCTGACGACCGGAAACCCCGAGAAGGTGGCGGCCTTTTACAAGGAAGCCTTCGACATGAAGGAGGTTCGCCGCAGCCCCAACGGTGCGGTGTTCCTCACCGATGGGTACATTAACCTAGCGATTTTGAACTATAAGACCGAGAAGGACGCTGACGTGGGCGCCCATGGACCTAACTTCAGCGGCATCCATCACTTTGGTTTTGAGGTCGAAAACCTTGACGAAGCCTGTCAAAAACTGGAGGCTGCACAGGGGCAACAGCTCACGGCAAAGGATAACCTGGATACCATGATGGCTGCCGGCAGCCACCGGAACTTCGAGATGAAGTGGGCGGCTCCTGACGGCGTGGTGGTGGATGTGTCCCATACCGGTTGGGACGGCACGTCATCGAAGTGATCCCCGGTGCCCTCTCCCTCCGGAAGAGGGTTAGGGTGAGGGCGGCAGGTCACGATTGAGCCGTTGGGTATCCCTCACCCCGGCCCTCTCCCACTGGGAGAGGGGGCGAAGGTATAGGGAGACCGGTAACGTGTAACTATCGATCGGGAGGAACCCCATGGGAGAGATTTTGGGGATCGGGCTGACGCATTTCCCACCGTTGACGGGCAAAGATGAGCAGATGGGATGGATCCTAAAGCGTGCTCTGCAAGACCCAACTTTGCCCGAACAGTACCGACGACCTGAGGGCTGGCCTGAAGCGATGCGGCAGGAATACGGCGCAGATGAAGGGAAAGCGGCTGCCGCCCGCCATCGTCAGGCCCATGCGATGCACTTCCGCAAGGCGAAACAGCTGCTCGATGACTTCGCACCGGATTTCGTGGTGATCTGGGGCGACGATCAGTATGAGAATTTCAAAGAAGACATCATCCCACCATTTTGCCTGATGGCCTACGAAGCGTTCGAGGTCAAACCTTGGGAAGATCGTCGTGGCCCCAACTTTTGGGATGAACCGAAAGACAAGACCTTCACCTACCAGGGTCACCCCGCAGCCGCCAAGTTTCTCACCAACAGACTCCTGGAGTCCGGATTCGACCTGTCATACGCCTACAAACCGCTACATCACCATCTGGGACATGCCTTTCTCAATACCCTGCTGTACCTGGACTACGATCGACAGGGGTTCACGCATCCCGTCGTGCCCTTCCAGGTGAATTGCTACGGTCGACGCGTCATCTCCCAGCGCGGCGGGGTTGTGGGCTGGGGCAATTTGCCCACAGAAGATGAGCTCGACCCGCCATCGCCGGCGCCGTGGCGCTGCTTTGATTTGGGCGCCGCGACGGCGCGGGTGCTGAAAGACTCACCCTGGAAGGTCGCGCTGATTGCTTCCTCCAGCTGGTCGCACGCCTTCCTCACGCCCAAGAATCACTTGCTATACCCAGACGTCGAGGCCGATCGCGCCCTCTACGAGGCGTTGCGCGCTGGTGACTATCAGAAGTGGCGCGACACACCGCTGTCGGCGATCGAGGAAAGCGGCCAGCAAGAGATGCTCAACTGGATGTGCCTGGCGGGAGCGATGGCGGAGCTTGGACGGAAACCGAGCGAGACAGCGCTGGTCCAAACCTACATCTTCAACTCCAGCAAATGCTTTGCATACTTTAGGCCCTGAGCGCGGTGGAGTCAGGGGAGGGGAGAGGGTCGTTCCTCTGCCCCCTGCTGGGGGCCGAGAGCATCATTCCGGCGCCAACCGAGCTGGATGTAGGGCAGCTGACACGCCTGGCCAAAGCAGTAATGCCCCTGTTGCGATGACAGGGTTGCCGCTCGACCTCTCTGGCCTGCTGGCAGGGCTTTTGACGGCCGCCCGAAGGCTGATATCCAAGCGCACGATTGCCGCGGACGGGTTCTTTCTCTCACCTGTGTAGCCGAGTGGAGGCCATGGCATGCAGTGCCCCCGTTGCCTGGCCCAAAATCGCGAAGGACGTCGCTTCTGTGCCGAGTGCGGCGCGCCATTGGCTCTCCCCTGTGCTTCCTGTGGGTTCTCGAACGAACCGGGGGAAAAATTCTGCGGCGGCTGTGGCCTCGCTTTAACTCCCGCCGACCGACCCCCCAACTCGACCTCGCGTGCCGCGCACATATACACTCCGAGCTACCTTGCCGATAAGATTCTCACGCTGAAAAGTGCTCAAGAAGGCGAACGCAAGCAGGTGACGGTGCTCTTTGCCGACCTCAAGGACTCGACAGAGCTCATCCGCGGCCTTGACCCGGAAGCCGCCCAGCGGCTGCTGGACCCTGCCCTGCAGCGCATGATGGACGCCGTGCACCGCTTCGAGGGCACGGTGAATCAGGTGCTGGGCGACGGCATCATGGCCCTGTTTGGCGCCCCCATCGCGCATGAAGACCACGCCCTGCGCGCCTGCTATGCCGCCCTGGCGATGCAGACCGCCATGCGTGCCTATACGGAGGAGGTACGTCGCGCCCACGGCCTGGAGATGCGTATCCGGGTGGGGCTCAACTCCGGCGAGGTGGTGGTGCGCGCCATCGGCAATGACCTGCACATGGACTATTCCGCTGTGGGGGAGACCACGCACCTGGCGGCACGTATGGAACAGCTCGCCACTCCGGGCAGCATCCGTCTCACGGCTGCGACCCTGCGTCTGGTGGAGGGCCTGGTGCAGGTCAATGCCCTGGGACCTGTGCCAGTCAAGGGCTTAGCCGAACCCGTGGAAATCTTCGAGCTGCTCGGAGCGAGCGGTACCCAGCGACGCGTACAGGCTGCCGCAGCACGTGGGCTGACGCGGTTTGTCGGTCGGCTGACGGAGATGGCCACCCTCACCGATGTCCTGGCGCAGGCTGGGGCGGGCCACGGTCAGGTGGTGGCGCTGGTCGGAGAGGCGGGAGTGGGCAAGTCGCGCCTGGTCTACGAGCTCACCCATTCCCACCATATCCGTGGCTGGCTGGTGTTGGAGAGCGTCTCGGTGTCGTATGGGAAAGCCACACCGTATTTCCCGGTCATCGATCTACTCAAGCGTTACGCTCATGTCGAGGAGCACGATGATCCGCGCGCCATCCGTGCCAAAGTCACCGGGCAGGTACTGACCCTAGACGAAGCGTTACAGGACACCATCCCTGCACTCCTGTCGTTATTAGACGGCCTCCCAGACGACAGCTCCTTCCTCCAGCTCGATCCATCGCAGCGACGCCAGCGCACGCTGACCGCGCTGAAGCGGGTGCTACTGCAAGAGAGCCACGTGCAACCCCTGCTGCTCGTCTTCGAAGATCTGCATTGGATCGACTCCGAGACGCGGGCACTGCTCGACAGTCTGGTCGAAAGCTTGCCCACGGCCCGCTTGCTCCTCCTGGCGAACTATCGCCCCGAATACCAGCACGGCTGGGGCGCGAAGACTTACTACACGCAGGTGCGGCTCGATCCCTTGCCCCTCGTGAGCGCGGAGGAGCTCTTGCAGGTGCTCCTTGGGAACGACTCCGGTCTAGTGCCCCTCAAGCAGCTACTGATTACACGCACGGAGGGTAATCCGTTCTTTCTGGAAGAGAGCGTGCGAGCGCTCGTGGAAGCGGGGGTACTCGGCGGGGAACGGGGCGCTCATCGGCTCGATACTGCCCTCCAGAGCCTGCAGGTGCCCGCGACGGTGCAGGCGGTGTTGGCGGCGCGCATTGATCGACTGCCGCCTGAGGAGAAACGCCTCATGCAGACGGCGGCGGTGATTGGCAACGAAGTCCCTTTACCCTTGTTGCAGACCATTGCCGAGCTGCCCGACGAGGCGCTGCACCGTGGCCTGGCGC
Organism: uncultured Nitrospinota bacterium; assembly: GCA_963707985.1. Lineage (GTDB taxonomy): Bacteria > Tectomicrobia > Entotheonellia > J063 > CAVPRW01 > CAVPRW01. The sequence continues at coordinate 32,968 of CAVPRW010000039.1, forward strand.
ACCTCCAAGCGTCGGAGTTTCTGTATGAGACACGCCTGTTCCCCGACCACGAATACACCTTTAAGCATGCCCTGACGCACGAGGTGACCTACGGTAGCCTCCTGCTGGAGCGGCGGCGGGGGCTACACGCGCGCATTGTCGAGGCCCTCGAGGTGCTCGCGCCCGAGCGGGTGGCCGAGCAGGGCGAACGCCTGGTGCACCATGCCCTACGGGGCGAGGTGTGGGACAAGGCCGTCACCTACTGCCGGCAGGCCGGCGCCAGGGCCCATGACCGTGCCGCGTTCCCCGAGGCAGTAGCCTCCTTCGAGCAGGCCCTCCAGGTCCTCGCGCACCTGCCCGAGTCCGGCGACACCCGGGGGGTGGCCATCGAGCTCCGCCTCGCGTTGGGACGCTCGCTGAACGCACTTGGAGAGCAGCAGCGGCGCCTCACCCTGATGGGGGAGGCCGAGGCCCTGGCCAGGGCGCTTGCCGACCGGGCTCAGCTGGGACGGGTGCTGGCCCAGATGGCCGCGGTACTCAGGCTCACGGGAGACTACGACGGCGCCATGGCGGCGGGCCAGCAGGCCCTCGCGCTCGCGGTCGCGCTCGGCGACAGCGCCTTGCAGGGGGAAGCATCCTATCGCCTGGGGATGGCATACTTTGCCATCGGCGACTTCGGCCGGGCGACCGAGCTGCTACGGCGGAACGTGGAGGCTGCGGACAGGGAGTTTGGCACGCCCAGTACAGACGTGCGGATCCAGTCTCGGGCGTGGCTGGCGCAGACCTTGGGCCAGCTCGGGACATTCGCCGAGGGCCGGCGCCACGGGGAGGAGGCGCTCCGCCTCGCCACGCTGGCAGGCCGAGGGGTCACACCGATCGTTGCCCACGTCTGCCTCGGCGAGCTGTACCTCGCCCAAGGGGACCTGGAGCACGCCATCCGGGTGTTGGAGCAGTGCCTGGCCCTCTGTCGTGCCTCCGGCTACCGGGGTGGCTTTTTGCAAGCGAGCGTGACGGGCCTGGGCTATGCCTCTGCGCTCCAGGGGCGCCTCGCGGAGGGGCGAGCACTGCTGGAGGAGGCGATCAGCGAAAGTACCAGCCCGGCCGGGCTGGTAGGTCTTGCCTACGGGGTCGCATGGCTCAGCGAGGTGTGTCGTCTGGCTGGACACAGCGAGGAGGCCTGGCAGCATGCGCGCCAGGCGCTCGACCTGGCCCGGCAGCAGAAGGCACGCGGGGATGAGGCGCTCGCGCTGCACCAGCTTGGCGTCGTCCATGCCCACGCCGACCCCCCCGATGTCGCGCCGGCCGAAGCCCACTACCGGCAGGCCCTGGCCCTGGCCGAGGTACTCGGCATGCGTCCGCTCCAGGCCCATTGTCATTTCGGCCTCGGCACGCTGTATACGAAGATCGGCCGACGCGAGCAGGACCGCGCCGAGCTGTCCGCCGCCATTGAACTCTACCGCGCCATGGAGATGACCTTCTGGCTGCCCCAGGCAGAGGCGGGGCTGGCACAGGTAGAGTAAAGGTAGAATGTAGGAGTGAAGCCTGTAAGGCGAGGGAACCGCCAAAACAATTCTTCGCCCAGCATGGGAGAATAGTGTTGAGTGTCTCAAGGGTTCCTCCCTTCAACGAAGCGGGGCACCTCCCACCCGGCATCCACCGAGCCTCAATGGCGGAGATAGTGTTGCGGTTCTGCGGTGGAGAAATCCGGGAGCGCTGGATCAGCATCCTAAGGGAAGTGATAGCGCTCGCCAGGAGCACAGAAAGCCTGGAAGCGGCTTATATCTTTGGCAGCTTTGTAACTGCCAAGGCCGCGCCGGCTGACATAGATCTCTTCCTAGTCATGTCGCGAGATTTTTCGAGCAACCAAGTCGTCGGGCGTGCTCGACTGCTGTTTGATCGTAGTCGAGCCGCTATCGTATGGGGAATATGCATTTACTGGATTACAGCTCGCACCGATCGTACCGCTTTCCTCGAGACTTGGCAACTTGGGCGCAGTGGCGGACAACAAGGTATTGTAGAGGTGGACCTATGATTATGGACGATCAGGAGCTCGCGGTGACGCAACAGCGCATTCGGCGGCTTCAAGACCTGCTACTCAAGTTGCGCCGGTCCGAAACAGCTGAGAACTATGCTGTCATTTCGAGTGCCTACCTGTTGGACATCGACAGAATGAACGAGGAGGTCCGTTGTTATCTGGCGAGCCTTCCTGCAGAGCAAACCGAAGCGATTCGTTAGAGGCGATTACCAAGGTATCAGGCCACGATATTTGACTGCGTAATACAGCATGAGTTGCACTGATCGAGGTAATCGGGCGGATCGCGCAGAAGTGCGCACTACAACTAACACATTGTGCAGGGGAACCCTGACGAAGGGGATCGAGCTCCCCGACGGAACATCGACGCAGAGGGGAAAGGAGGTAGGCTGTGAGCGGACTGAAATTGATCTCGGCAGACTCGCATGTGAATGAACCCGGCGATCTATGGGTGGAGCGCATTGACAAATCGTTCCGTGAACGCGCGCCGCGCATCGTCGAAAATCCTCCCGGGCAGCGACCTGGAGCTTATCTGATGCTAGAAGGCATGCCCCCCATTCACATGGCTCAAGGGATCGGCGCCGGGAAGAAGCCCGAAGAGCTCCCAGAGTTTTTCCGTTCCTTCACTTATAAAGATGTCCGTCCTGGCGGCTGGGATCCAGCCGAGCGCCTCAAAGATATGGATCTGGACGGCGTCGAAGCTGAGGTGATATACACCACTCTGGGATTCCGGCAATTCTGGCTCGAAGATGCGGCCTTTCAGCGCGCCTGCTTTCAGGTTTATAACGACTGGCTAGCCGAGTATTGTGCCTACGCCCCCAAGCGCCTCATCGGGTTGGCGATGATCTCGCTCTATGACATCGACGAGGCGGTGCGTGACCTACGTCGCTGCGCGAAACAAGGGCTACGCGGCGCGATGATCTGGTGCTCACCCCCGCAGGACCGCCCTTACAACGCCTCGCTCTACGATCCTTTCTGGGCCGAAGCCCAGGAGCTGAACATGCCCATCAGCCTGCATAGCATCACGGGCGCAGGACCAGAAAGCCGCCTGCTCGTCAAGGACCCGATGGACCGTTACCTGCGCTCGACGGTGCTCAGCCATGAAGTGCAGCGCACCTTTACCACGCTCATCTTCTCTGGCGTTCTAGAGCGTTTCCCCCGGCTCATGTTCGTGTCGGCCGAAAACGAGGTCGGCTGGCTGACCTTCTTCCTGCAAAAGCTGGATCAGGCGCAAGATGAGTACCAGTATCTCTATCCCTCTCCCCTCAAGATGAAACCCAGCGAGTATTTCCAGCGGCAGTGCTATGCCACCTTCATCGATGACCCGGTCGGAGTGGCCACCCGTCGATTCATCGGCATCGACAATATGATGTGGTCCTCGGATTATCCGCATACCGTCTCCACCTGGCCACACTCCCAGGAGGTGGTCGAGCGCGACTTTCAGGGCGTCCCGGAGTCGGAGAAATGGCGTATGGTGCGGGGGAACGCGATCCAGCTCTACGCCCTCGACCTGCCATAGGAGGAGGCGTACCATGGTGCAAGAGGTATTCTTCTTCACTGAGAAGGCCTATTCCGGCTATCCGCACGACGTTGCCGCGCAACGCGGCTATACCGCCCTGATGCTACCCAATGCCTATTTCGATCCAGCCAAGGCTCACGACTTCATCGTCACGACGTGGACCACACCTGGACCGTTCCACCAGGTCATTACCGGCACTCCGGACAGCATTATCCCCAAACTCCAAAAGGTGATCGACGTGGTGAATCCCGCCTGGCTGGTGCTGTGGGCGCGCGAGGGACTGATGTCACACGCCGCCGCGATGCGCTCCATTGAGCTTCTGGGCAAGGAGGTGATTCCGGCCATCAAGGGGTATCAGCCGAGTAGTGACGGTCAGCAAGGGGCTCGGGAGAACAACTCATGAAACCGGCGCCATTCGAGTATTTTGCCCCGACGGATATGGCGGAAGCGCTGGACTTGCTGTCCCGCTATGGCGACGAGGCCAAAATCCTGGCCGGTGGTCAGAGCCTCATGCCGTTGATGAACATGCGGCTGGCCAGGCCACACGTCCTCATCGATATCAATCGGCTCTCAGGGCTCAGCCACATCTCCCAGAGTGCCAATGGTGCGCTCACTATCGGTGCACTGACGCGGCAACGAGCCATCGAGCGCGCCAGTCTGATCCGAACACAGTATCCACTGCTGGCGGGAGTGATGCCATCTATCGGGCATTTCCAGATCCGCAACCGGGGGACGATTGGGGGCTCGATCGTGCATGCCGACCCGGCGGCGGAGCTTCCAGCGCTGTGCATGGCTCTGGAGGCAGAGTTTGTCTTGCATAGCGCCATGCATCAGCGCACGATCGGCGCGGCAGATTTCTTTCGCACCTATCTCACCACGGCGATCGAACCCGTCGAATTGCTCACGGAGATCCGTTTTCCGCCCTGGCAAGCTCAGTGGCGCTGGGGTTTTCATGAAGTCTGCCGTCGAGAGGGGGATTTTGCCCTGGTCGGCGCCGTGGTTGTGCTGCACATGGATAGCGACGAGCTATGCCAGGCGGCGAGCCTCACCATGTTCGGGATCGGCGGCACCCCAGTTCGACCGCCGAGGGCAGAAGCACTGCTGTTGGGACAACGACTGGAGGGTCACGTACTTGACCGGCTGGCGAGTGTCGTAGCGGCCGAACTGGAGCCGGATTCGGACATCCACGCCTCCGCCGAGTATCGCCGAGAGGTCGGCGGGGTGGTCGCCCGCAGGGCAGTCGAGATGGCCCTCGGCAACGCGAGGAGAGACAGCGAGCAATGACGGCGAAGCGGACGATTCAGGTGACAGTGAACGGCAGAGCCTACGAACGTACAGTCGAAGTGCGCCTGACCCTGGCCGACTTTCTGCGCGACGAGTTGGATCTCACCGGCACGCATCTCGGCTGCGAACATGGCATGTGCGGCGCTTGCACGATCCTTTTTGACGGCGAGGCGGTACGGTCCTGCCTGTTGCTTGCCGTGCAGGCGAATGGAGCTGATCTCACGACCGTGGAGGGCCTGGCTCAAGGCGAGGGACTCCATCCGCTGCAACAGGCATTTCACGAGAACCACGCTCTGCAATGCGGTTTCTGTACCCCAGGGTTTCTGATGACCGCTGTGGCGTTCCTCCAGGAATCCCAGAACCCCACCGAAGCGCAGGTCAGAGAGGCGATCTCCGGCAACATCTGCCGTTGCACCGGGTACGCCCCCATCGTGCAGGCCATCTTGCAAGCCAGTCAGGGAGGATGAGATGCAGCAGACTTACATCGGGGCACCGATTCGGCGACGGGAGGATTTCCGCCTGCTCACCGGACAGGCCACTTTTACCGACGATATCAAGCTCCCCCACATGCTCCATGCCGCGATCCTGCGCAGCCCACATGCCCACGCCAGGCTCACCGCCATCGATGCGACGAGGGCACTGGCGATCCCCGGCGTCGTCGCGGTGTTCACCTTTCAGGACATTGCCCCATTGGCCAAACCGATACCGGTCAGACTCTATCCATTGCCGGGTTTGGAGCGGTTTCTGCAATATCCCCTAGCACGGGACAGAGTCCGCCATGTGGGCGAGCCGGTGGCGGTCGTCGTGGCCGAAAACCGTTACCTGGCCGAGGACGGCCTAGATGCCATGGACGTTACCTATGAGCCGCTACCAGCGGTCACCGATGTGCATCAGGCATTGCAACAACAGGTGCTCATCCACGAGGAGCCAGGCACGAATCTGGCCGCCCGCTACACCCTCGACCTCGGCGATATCGAGGAGGCCTTTGGCGGCGCCGCATACCGTCGCAAGGAAGTGTTCAAGGTGCATCGCCACACCGGAAATCCGCTTGAGACCCGCGGCCTAGTGGCGAGCTACGATGCCGTGCGTGGTGAGTTTACCGTATGGGGGGAGACCAAGGTCCCACATTTTAACCGGGCCATCCTGGCCTTGTTTCTCGATGTGCCCGAGTCTACGATACACTTCATCGAGCCCGACGTCGGGGGAGGTTTTGGCATACGCGGGGAGTTCTATCCTGAGGACTTTCTCATTCCATTCGCGGCTATGAAACTCGGGAGACCGGTGAAATGGTCGGATGTTTTGTGAAGAACACCGGGCAAGGTCCGTTCGAGGGAGCGAGAGTAGCGGTAAACGGCGCCAATCAGATCGCCGTGTATCTGGGTATCACTTCTCTGGGGCAGGGCCATGAGACGACTATGGCACAGATCTGTGCCGACACCCTTGGACTTCCCTTGGACATCTTTACGATTTTTCATGGCGGCACCGATACGATGCCTTTCGGCGTCGGGACCTTTGGCAGTCGTGGCACCGTGATGGCGGGCAACGCCGTCCACCTGGCCTGCCAGAAGTTACGCGACAAGGCGCTGGCCATCGCCAGTCGCTACCTCAAGTTGGATGCGGTGCAACTCGTCTTCCGGAATGGTCAGGTCTATCGTCAAGGCGCGGAAGACCATGTGCTCCTGGGGCTGGATGAACTGGTGCGACTGGCCGGGCCGGCGAGCCCCTATAATCTGGAAGAACCGGGGCTCGAGGCCACCGCTTACTTTAAATCTAATCAACTCACCTACACCTACGGTACCCATGTCGCCCATGTCGCCGTTGATCCGAAGACCGGCAAGGTCGAGGTCCTCCGCTATGTGGTGGTGGAGGACATCGGACGCTGCATCAATCCGTTGATCGTGCATGGGCAAACCGTCGGCGCAGCTGTGCAGGGCATTGGTGCAACGATCCTCGAAGAGTTGGTCTACGGTGCCAATGGCCAACTGCTGTCGGGGACGTTCATGGATTATACGTTGCCCACGAGCACGGATGCCCCAGCTATCGACAGCATCATCCTGGAAGAGGCTCCCTCACCGCTCAATCCCCTGGGAGTCAAAGGAGCCGGGGAGGGAGGTATTGTCGCCACCGGTGCCGCCCTGGCCAACGCCGTTAGCCATGCCTTGGCCTCTCTGAGAATTCAGGTGACCGAATTACCTCTCAATCCTAACAAAATACATAGTTGGATTCGGGTGAGCGGTACGCAGTCCCTCTGATCATCGATAGGTCCTCGCCCATGATCGCCCCCGACGAGATCCGCCACTGGTAGGGACCAGGCACATCCCGAACAAGTGGTGTGATCTGCAAGTCTTTGAGGGCATTGGGCCAGAGGGTGATGTTCGACCGGGTGCATGAGCAGAGTGCCGAGAAAGAGGGTGCACAGGTCGATCGAACCATCGGCCAGAAAATCTCCTGGGTTAGATATCATGTCTTGATATGTCTTCGGACAGGGGACTTGATGCATGTGAACTACAAACTCGGGACGTACCTCTCTTGTAGGCTGATGCGCAAGTTGCTGGTTCACGTGCTGATCGAGCAACAGGTCAGAGAGACAAGGAACCTCGGCCCTGTGGTGTCTATGTCGTCTATGGTCCGGCAGAGAGGAACCCAGGCAAGCGTTTGCCGGCATGCCTGGATACCACGCATCTAACTGGCATGAGCCGTGCACCTTGGGGATTCACGGCGGGTGCGACCCAAGCGCCCTGCGTGAGGAGATCTCTCTTCAGAGGGATACACGGAGGCGCCGAGCCGCCAGCTGAAGGGGCGAGCGCTGCAAACATGGCTGTCTCCACTTTTGGCATACCACCCGGAGGAGCTTGAGATGGCGAAGCCGAAGCGCTTTCACTTGGGCTGGTTCGTGAACTTCACTGTCAACGCATGGAACGATCCGTGGGCGGATAGTAACAGTCCAGACTGGACGGGGGGCTTCTACGTTGACATGGCGCGTGCACTCGATCGCGCCTGCTTCGACTACATGATCCTCGAGGACACCTGTATGGTGTCCGATGCGTACGGCGGATCGTTCGAAAGCTCGCTCAAGCATGCCGTGTTTGCCCCGAAGCACGACCCGGTGCCGCTGGTCCCACTCATCGCGCAGGCGACGTCCCGCCTCGGCGTCGTGGCCACGATGTCCACGAGCTTCTATCCACCGTTCCTGTTGGCACGGCTCAGTGCCACGCTCGACCACATTTGTCGGGGGCGATTCGGCTGGAACATCGTGACCTCGGGCGAGGACCGCGCCGCGCAGAACTTCGGCATGGAGAGGCTACCTGAGCACGATCTGCGCTATGACATGGCCGATGAGTACGTCGACCTGGTATGCCAGTTGTGGGACTCGTGGGAGCCCGACGCGGTGGTGATGGATCGTGACACCGGCGTCTACGCGGATGGCTCAAAAGTGCATACGATCGACTTCAACGGGAGCTATTACAAGAGCCGTGGGCCCTTAAATACTGTGCGTCCGCCGCAAGGCCGTCCTGTGTTTATCCAGGCTGGTGGTTCACCCCGAGGCCGAGAGTTCGCGGCGAAGTATGCCGATTCGATCATCGCCACGGCGACGGGCATCGAAGGCATGAAAGCCTATCGCGATGATGTGCGCGCCAGAATGAAAGCCCACGGTCGTAAGCCTGACGACTGTAAAGTGCTGTTCCTCGTGTCACCGATCCTCGGGGATACTGCAGAGGAGGCACACAGGAAGAGGCAGGCAATGATCTCGGCTCCGAGCTACATCGAGGAGACCCTCATCGGGATGGCATCCATCACCGAAATTGACTTCTCCACCTTCGATCTGGATGCCCCGCTTCCCCCGATCACGACGAACGGCGAGCGTGGGTCGCTGGACAAGTTCGCGCAATGGGGGAGCGGGAAGACCTTGCGGCAGCTCGCGTCGGAACGGGTCGACCGGTCAATCGAGCTCGTTGGCACACCGGAGCAGGTGGCAGCGCGTATGGGAGAGGTCATGGACGAAATCGGAGGAGATGGGTTCCTCATCACCCGCCCAGGGATGACGGGCCTGACCCGTAAGTACATCATCGAGATCACCGATGGTCTCATCCCGGCGCTTCAGCGGCGCGGCCTGGCCCGATCGGACTACACGTACGCTCACTTCCGCGATAATCTACTGGAGTTCTGATCTGCCCTCAAACGGTCCTCGCGACAGAATCATGACCATGTACGCCTAGATTGGTAGCGTTACGCCCTAGCATTCCCCATCGCCCTTGCATGGTCTTCGTGGCGCGGAATTGCCTCAGAATGAACGTCCCATTGATCCGCTGTTGAGCCAGGACGCGCTGCACCCGAGGGAGCAGCCCCTCGGGATGGGGCAACCGGCAGAGGGCGTCGAGGCTTCGCCTGAAATACTCGTGCGGTCTGTAGATCGTCGCGATCACCTTGCGGTACCCTTCCAGAAGTTGTCGGGCGGGGAGGCGGGTGACCATGTTCGTGTAGCCGCATTGATCACCGGTACCCTGATACATCTCTGGCCTCAGTCGGCCGGTTGCCTGCATTCGTTGGTAGAGGGGCGTGCCCGGCAGCGCTACGACAAGCCCGACCATGGCATTCGGGATCGCTTGCCTGGGTGATGAACTCGATCTGGCGATCGAAGATATCGTCGGTGTCGTGGTCAAATCCAATGATGAAACCCCCATAGACCAACAGTCCGGCCTTCTGGATCACCTGCACTGACGCGAGCAGAGAGCGCTGGGTGTTCTGATACTTCCTCGTCTCGGTGAGGCTCTCCGTGGACGGGGTCTCGACACCTATGAATACCCAGCGGAACTGGCAGTCGACTAACTGCTGCAGGAGGGCTGCATCATCGGCCAGGTTGATGGAGGCCTCCGTGCCGTACATAAAGAGTTGGCCGTGCGCCTCATTCCAGGCATGGAGCTCGGGCAGAAGCCGCTTGACCTCGCGGGTATTCCCAATGAAATTATCATCCACGATGAACACCACGCCCCGGTACCCGGTGTCGTAGACCGCCTGCAGCTCGGCACAGAACTGCTAGCGAGAGCTTTTGCGGGAGCATAGCCGAGAAGCAAACCATGTCCGCCCACGCCAGGTCATCGTCGGTCAACGGCGCCCAATTGAGATCGACGAGCCGGACCTCATACACGGGCGGGGTTAGCGCCGCGATCGTCAGGAGTCCTAACGGTGGCATCAAGGCCTTCTTGCCGAATAGGTGCAGGCTGTATTGCATCCCCCAGTAGGTGGTAGGGAATGCCGGATAGACCAGTAAAAGGTGGGGATGGGACATGGGCATGCAGCTCTCCTGCTTGCATGAGGACACAGGGGACTTATCTCGAGTACCAACTAATCTCAATAATTTAATCAATAATATAGATTTTATTACATAAAATGTCATTAATCTGAAATGTCTTCGCGGGTGTGGAACTGTGGATTGGTCCATCTGTAGCCAGTATGTCTTGACAGACCACCAAGGCACATCCGTTGGATCAGTTCCGGTGTGACCCGTGTCGCATTGGCTATGGCTTCATACGTCGCCGCACAGGTATGTAGGTACTGTTCGTGGATAGCCTTGAAGCCACACCAGTAGGTCCGGAGCGACACCCTTGCCCTCATTGGAGGTGGGGCATGCGTTGCTCAAGTAGCCTGACGACGTGGTACCGCTTGCCTGATAGGCGTGTTGACATCTCCTGCCCGCTTCACTAGACTAGAGTTCTGTCCGGACACCTGTCTGGCTGATGCCGATGATGGCCGAGGCGGCATCAGCGAAGGAGTGCGTGCATGAAGAAGCGGCCTGCTAGTCTGTCTCCCGCCTTTGAGCGTCCGGCTCTGCCGGTGCTTCCTCGTCGCTCCCGGTCCTTGGTCCGCCCCAACTGCTGACCCCGTCCTTCCCCTGTGTCCTCACAACGCAGCTCCCATCATCCATGGAGATGCCTCCCCCGCAGAGGGTTGGTGGCCCCATCAGGGTCGCCGTGAGGCGCCCCGTCGGCCCACGACCGTGACACCTGCTTATCCACATCCCCTCACCCGGGGCACTAGCATACTGCGCGTGCGGAGGACATCCACGAAAGGGGAACGCAATGCCCCAGCACGCAGACGTCAAGACGACTGGACACACGCCAGCTCACCGCGTCGCGGCCGTTGTAGAGATCGGTGAGCCAGGGAGGAGACTGGAAGCTCGAGTACCAGCGATGTCTGATCGACATCGCTGGCCTGTCATCCCAACCTTCCTCGCGACCGTGGGCCTCGTTGGGCTCTTACTTGCCGCGATACCCGATGTCACCGACGGAAGCACCTCGCAGGGAGGACAGGTGGGCGTCGCCTCCTGGTATGGGAAACGGCATCAGGGACGCAAGACCGCCAGCGGGGAACGCTTCTCGCGGGGGAGCTTCACAGCGGCACATCGGTCCTTACCCCTCGGCACCACGGTCATGGTCACCAACCTGCGGACGCAGCAGCGGGTGGTCGTCACCATTACGGATCGCGGACCCTACGGGGGCGGCTCGAAGCGCATCATCGACCTCTCCGAAGCGGCGGCCGCGCACGTAGGACTGCTACAGCGCGGCACCGAACGGGTGCAGGTCGTGGTGGTCGAGCCCGCCTCGTAGGTCTTATCTCGCACCCGAAGGGACCGTATGGTCGACATCTCCGTCGTCATGGAGGGCCTCAAAGCCCACACCTATGCACGGAGCGAGATCACGGACCTCCACGTGCAACAGATGAGCGAGAATACGGCGTTCGTGAGTGTCAGTCGGGTGCGGTACACATCAGATGGACAGGAATTGGAGCGGCTTGAGGAAACCTACACCCTCCAGCGGACCGATGACGGCTGGAAAATTGTCGTGGCGATGATTCACGACTCGGAGACCCTCTTTCGGTGCGCGTAAGCGCTCCCCGAAGCAGGCCTGAAGTCAGGGACATGTCAGCTAGTCTCGGTGCTGAAGCCCAAGACGGCATGGGGGAGGCCGAGCAGTCAGGAGGAAAAAGAAGCAGTGGCTCCCCAGGCCGGGCCCCCAGTCGTAGGCGGACAGACATGCGCGAGCGACACCTCGGTGGCAAGATGGCCTCTGTCGAGCCCCGTTCATGGATCACGCCTTCCGGTGTGAGCGTGATCACAGCGGACGAGAGGATCGCCGAAGAGTTGGCGTGAACCTGGTGAGCAACGTCGGCCCCTTGATTGCCGTTACACGGCCGGAAACCGCGGGCCGTCGAGCTACTTGACCTCGACCAGCTCTAGAGCCTCGCGGCTCGGGCCTTCGATCATCACGGCGCGCGTGTCGCCGAGCTGATAGGGCTCTTCGAGGAACCTGACGCCTTCGCTGCGCAGCTTCGCGACCCAGGCGTCGAGGTCGGCGACGCTGAGCGCGACGTGATCCGAGACATGCCCGCGCGAGCTGGCGAGCGGCTGGTCCCCCTGGCGCATGTACCAGAGGAACGCCACGTCGTCGAACTCGACGGCAGCCGCTGGCGTGCGAAACATCCCTTCCTGTTCGAGCGCCGGCCAGGTGCGATCGGGCCCGCGGGGCACCTGACAGGTGGCCTCGGTCAGGGGCGTGCGGCTGGTGCGCCCGGCATACACCGGCGCGTGCAGGTGCTTCTGGTACCAGAGCTGCGCACAGAATGGATCCTCCTGGTACAGGTGCACGTGGTTGAAGCGCTCGGCCGGATGATTGCCGGCGTATTCCACAATGGCGTCGTCGGGGCCGCGCATGTACCCGAAGCCGCCGCTGCGGGTCGGCTGCACGCTTGTGGCCTTGGCGTCGGCAATCTGCGCCTGCGTCAGGCCGAGCACACCGTCTCTGCCGGGCCAGGTGTCGCTGCTGATGAACACCTCTCCGCCGTTGTCCCCGGTGTAGAGCGGCAGCAACTCGACGTCTGGCCGCCCGCGGTAGGTATCGCGGCGGGCGGGTGTGTCCGGAACGTGCCAGCCGAAGTGCCAGATCGCGGTCTGCGGCGACGTCGCGGGCGGGGTCGCGACCTTGGTGAACAGGATCAGGACGTTGGTTTGCGCCTTGAGAGCCGGCAGACCGCCCCAGCGCGTTTTCACCGAGGTTGGGAACTGCCTGGCGTAGAAGTCGATCGCCGTGTCGGGATCGACGGAGTTGAGATGCAAATGATGGAAGCCCGGAGCTGGAAGCATAGCAGTCTCCCCGTGGGCGGCAAGCGATGATGTCTTCGACGCCCACCATGACGTCGCCAGTGATGGGGTTCGGATCGCAGAGGAACCGAACACGCCGTTCTACCGTTCAGTGTCGTGAACCGCTCGAACTGATCCGTCTCAATGTCCCTCAGGGGGCGGCAGCCTGAGGGGTTTGCACAAGAGGTGTCTATGTGGCCGAAGATATCTGATTATTCGCGGACTGTCCAGTACACTGGAGGCCAGAACGTCAAGTTTTGCGCGGTTGCTACCGGAACCCCCTACGTACGCTACCCTCGTGTCAGGAAATTGCGGATTTGAGGAATCAGCAAGCGTAAGCCCGTGGCTGAGACTGAGATCGGCATGAAGCCGACAAGGCCTGCCGTACCTCCTACCCTTTCGAGGAATCACTCGCGGAAGAAATGGTCAAGTGCGGTGTAGACCTCTTTGGGCGCCTGTTCTTGTGGGTAATGCCCAGCAGGCACGACGACGTACTGTACAACATTGGTCGCATACAGGGGCCAAGCTTCCCGCGGCTTGAAATACTGCTCGACGTGGCTTTTGTCTCCCCATAATACCAGCACGGGGCAGGTGACCTTGTGCCCCGCCTCGAAGTCTGCCGTGTCCATAGTGAAATCCAGTGTGGCCGCCGCACGGTAGTCCTCACACACGCTATGGATCTGCTCGGGCGTGCAGCAACGCAGATATTCGCCTACCGCCTCGGGCTCGAGCCCTCCCTGACCGTGCATATGCTTCTCCAGCTTCTTTTGCATATAGTACTCGAGGTTACTGGAGAGTAGACGTTCGGGGAAGTCATAGGGTTGAGCCATAAACATCCAGTGGTAGGAATGCAGCGCCCAACCGCGGGGAAACTCCGTCCACACCCGGTGGGTGGGGACGATCTCGATGCTCGCGAATTTACGGACGCGGTCCGGGTGATCCAACGCCAGTCGAAAAGCCGTGCGCGCACCGCGGTCATGCCCGGCGAGGAAGAATTCCCGGAAACCAAGCTGCTCCATGACTTCTACCTGATCCTGCGCCATGCGCCGGAACGTATAGTTGCTATGGTCGGGCAGTCCGCGCGGTTTCGAGCTGTCACCATAGCCACGCAGGTCGCTGGCCACCACGGTGAAGTACTCTGCCAGTCGTGGCGCAATCTTGTGCCAGGTCACGTGCGTCAGCGGGTTCCCATGCAAGAGCAAGAGCCCTGGGCCCGTGCCACCATAGCGCAGGTTGATCGTGACCTGTGGATCACTGGTCTGAAGCTGCAGGTGCTTAAAGCCTTCGAACATATACGAGTCTCCTATTGCAAGGGTTTCTCTACAATATGCAGACACCTTGGGGTGTGGACAGCAGCCTTAGAGCTCCACGATGGCCCGTCCAGCGATCTCTCCGTGAGCCAAGGCGTCACACGCCTCATTGATCTGATCCAACGTGTAGCGTCGCGTCACCAGCTTGTCCAGTGGCAGCCGGCCCTCCCGGAACCACCGGATGAACATGGGGAGATCGCGGTCAGGCCGGCATGAACCGCCCGGCGCGCCACGGAAGATCTTCCCGACGAACAGATCTCTGGGATTGATCGTCGGTGGGGCCCCATGAGGCACACCCACGAGTACGGCAGTACCCCCATCTTTCAGGCCATTCACCCCTGGTCGTGTCGCGGCCAGCATCTGTTCCGTCGTCTTGCCGAGGCCGATCGCATCGAACACGAAGTCGGCACCGCCCGTGGTGATCTCCACAATGCGCGCCACCGCATCCTCTCGAGACGCGTTGACGCCAAGGCTGGCACCAAACGTCTTCGCAAAGGCGATCTTCTCATCCGTGAGATCAACCACGATGATCGGGTAGGCACCCATGTTATACGCCGCCTGCAGCACACATAACCCCACCCCCCCAGCGCCGATGACGGCCACCGACTGCCCAGGGCGCACGTGGGCCGAGTTCACCACGGCACCACAGCCCGTCATGACGGCACACCCGACGATGGCGGTGATGTCGGTGGGGGCTTCAGTATCGGCCAGCTGCACCACATACTGCTGATCGGCAATGGTGGCTTCCGCCCAGGTGAAGACACCCGTTGGCGAGCGATCGCCGTGGCGAACTTGCTTGCCCTGATAGGTAGCCGGCCATGGCGTCGGATCCGGAGTACTCTCCAATCGATCACGCTGCACCCAGGTCAGCATCACCCGGTCACCCTCCTGGACATGGGTGACCTCCCGCCCTTTGGCGATTACCACCCCGGTGGATTCGTGGCCCAGCACCAACGGCCTGGGCAAAGCCGGGTTGTGGATCTGGTGGAGCTGTGAGTGGCATACCCCCGTGGCGAACTGTTTGACGATCACATGGGTGGGACCGGGGTCCCCGATCTCCAGATCATCGATTTCTAAGCGTCCGCCGACTTCGACGTTGATCGCTGCTTTGACCTTCATGACGACCTCCATGCCAGTGAACGCATGTCGCGTGTGCTCGATCGCACCACGCGAGATTCGTACAGATGATGTGCTGTAGCAAATTTCCCAGCAGGTAGCGCTCCCCTGCTTCGACACACGGGGGCAGGGGGAATGGTGGCAATTCCGCCACAAGCTGCTCTGGGGTGCGGGTGGCCCTTGCAAGACCTGCCGTTCTCTCGTATGATGACGCACTCAACACTTCCTGGGAGCTGCTACCTGTTGGTGTACCCATGACAGCTTACAGACGATCGGCACACCTCCGAAGATGAAAGCGTCTATGATGCCATGGCGCATGGTAACACTCAATCTCGAACAAAATCACAAACGCTGGGACGCGCGTCGTGAGCTGGTGATGATGCGCTCTGCCTGTATCAGGTGCAGCAGCTGTTATCCTGGCTCCAGACGCGTGACGGTGTGGCGGCCCGGATCGTATGTGGCGATTTCAATGCCACCCTGGAGATGCCCTCGGCACAGCTCATGGCCAGCCTCTTTCGCCCGACGCAGACCGCCCCTACCGCTTTTACTCCCCTGCAAGACACGGATGGTAGCGTGTCCCATCCCAATTGGGCCCGGTTTGATCGGTGCATCGATTATGTCTGGCTGGCGGGACCGTTGGCTGTCCTTGCCAGCGGCGTATGTTTCAACACCCCGAGTTCCACCGATCCGACATTGTGGCCCTCCGACCATGCGGGTGTCTGGGCCGATATGACCTTTGTCTAGAAACACAGATACGATCAGATCGCACGACGGTTTTAATGGTAACCCGAACAGTACGAAGTTGTCGAGTTGGGTGCTGACGGCATAGCGACACAATTTCCCGACGATCATGGTCATGGGCAACATGAACATTCGTATTCTCGCCATGGGAACACGCGGTGATGTGCAGCCGTACGTCGCGTTAGGGGTGGGCCTGCAGCGTGTCGGCTATGATGTGACGCTCGGCACCACCGCCGATTTCCGGTCGTTCGCGGAAGACTCTGGGCTTCCCTGTATTACTACGCAGCAGGACCTTCGCAGCCTGCTCGCGCACTGCCGCAGTGCGCGCGCCGCCCGTTGGGCGTTCTTTCGCATGATCCTCCAAGTCACGCCAGAACTGGCGGCAGGGGCCGATGCGCTCATCTATTCTCCGGCGTTTCTCCTCTCGGTCCCGCACCTGGTCGAACACATGGGCATCCCTGCCCTTCCCACTTCCTTGCAGCCGTTTCTGACCCCGACCCGGACATTTCCCGTTGTGGGCATGCCCGCTTTGCCGCTCGGGGGCGGGTACAATCGGCTCACCTACGTGCTGGCGGAAGCCTTCGTGACGCTGCTCCTGAGAGGCCGCATCAACCGTTGGCGTACTCAGACCCTGGGACTGCCCCGCTATCAGGGGTCTGGTTTGTTCTCGGCCTTACGCCAATCGGGTAGGCCGACCCTCTACGGGTTCAGCCCTATCGTGTTGCCCAAACCTGCCGACTGGGGTGCGCACATTCATGTCACAGGCTACTGGTTCCTGCCGCCCCAGGAGTGGCAGCCACCTGAGGGGCTGTGCCGTTTTCTGGCATCGGGTCCAACGCCCGTGTACATCGGCTTTGGGAGTATCGCAGACCCTAACCCCACCCAACTGATGCACACGATTTTGGAGGCCATTCAGCACGCCAAGGTACGCGCCATCGTCGCATCAGGCTGGAGCGAATTGCAGACCACCGATCGATCGGACAATGTCCTGCTGATCGACAGTGCCCCACACCATTGGCTATTCCCGCGCGTCGCTGCGGCCGTGCATCACGGGGGTGCGGGGACGGTCGCGGCCAGCCTGCGGGCAGGGATTCCGACCCTAGTGATCCCATTCATGGCCGATCAACCCCTCTGGGGCCGGTGCGTCCATGCCCTCGGGGCTGGGCCCCCTCCCATACCTGCGGCGCGATTGTCCGGAATGGGGCTGGCACAGGCGCTACGACAGATGCTGGACGATGAAGCCATGCGTCAACAGGCACACACGATCGGCTCAGCGATCCGCGCTGAAGATGGGGTGGCATCCGCTGTGCGGGTCATTTCCAAATGGGTGGCGAACAGGTAAAGCCGTGCTGCTACAGAATCGTGCCGTCGACCATACGTTTGCATATGTTGCATCAGGATAGTCTGCGAGTCCCACGCAAGTTCCAGCCAAGTCTTGCAACACCTCAAGTGTGGGTGCTGCGCTGACCACCGTTTCGGTCAAGGGGAACCAGGCATGCCGGAGCCTATACGAGATCACTGGGCACAGTGGGTACTACATCGGCGCCACGGTGGTGATGCCGAGCAACAGCAAAGGAATCTAGAGTATTTGCTGCCTGTGCGTGATCACATCCTCCAAAACGCCAGGATCGCTGCGGATGACGTCGTGCTCGATGTGGGCAGTGGCGATGGACTCATTGCCTTCGGTGCTCTGGACCAGGTTGGGGAGCAGGGCCGGGTGATCTTGAGCGATATTTCCCAGGATTGCATGGCGTACTGTCAAGACCTCGTGCAACAGCTGGGAGTGGCGCAGCGGTGCCAGCTTCTATGCGCCTCAGCAGACGATCTCACGGCCTTGACGGCAGCCTCGGTGGATGTGATCACGACCCGATCGGTGCTGATTTTCGTGGCGGCCAAGGAGCGCGCCTTCCAGGAGTTCTACCGGGTCCTCAAGCCCAACGGCCGCCTATCGATTTTGGAGCCGATCAACCGCTACTTCGGCATTCCGGGACCGCCGGGGTATGATATTGCCCCGATTCAGGACATTTGGCACAAAATATCGGCGGTGTATGAGCGCCTGCAGCCGTCGGACGCCAATCCGATGGTGGACTTTGATGAACGCGACCTGCTGATGATGGCGGAGCGTGCGGGGTTTCGGGAAACCCACTTGGAGTTGCAGGTCAGGATCATGCCCATGCCACCGCTGCATTGGGACGTTTGGGTGCGCAGCTCTCCCCATCCGTTGTTGCCGACGCTCGAAGAAGCGATGCATGAGGCGTTGACACCGGAGGAGATGGCACGCTGTGTCACGCATCTCCAACCGCTAATGGAGAGCGGACACGGGACCTGGCGCGACGCCGTCGCGTATCTCTGGGCAGTTAAACGCTAGTTCTCGTATGCTCGGAACAGCCTGCCATCCTTCCACGGCAGGCTGGCGTGATCAGGCGGAGAAGCCGCCGTCGATGGTCAAGCTGGCGCCGGTGACGAAGCCGGCTTCGGGACTGGCAAGGTAGGCGACCAGGCCGGCAATCTCGTGGCCCTGGCCGTAACGCGCCAGCGCCATCAAGCCTTTCAGATGCTCGGCAAATGACCCATCCGCTGGGTTCATGTCGGTATCGATCGGGCCGGGCTGGACGACGTTGACGGTGATGCCGCGCGGCCCCAGATCGCGGGCAAGCCCACGGGTGAGGCCGGCAACGGCCGCCTTGGTCATGGCGTAGACGCTGCCCCCCGCGAAGGGCATGCGGTCGGCATTGACGCTACCGATCGTGATGATGCGGCCGCCCTCGCCCATGTGGCGCGCCGCCTCCTGCGCGGCGACGAATACACCGCGGACATTCACCGCCACCATGCGGTCGAAGTCGTCAATGGAGAACTGGTCCAGTGGCATCACCACCGCGATCCCCGCATTATTGACCAGTACGTCGAGGCGGCCGAGCGTTCGCACCGTCTCGCCGACAACGCCTTTCACCGCTTCGACGTCGGCGCTGTCGGCCCGCATGGCCAGGGCCTGACCACCCGCCGCCGCGATGCTGCGCACCACCTCGTCGGCCTTCTGCTGGGCGTTAGCATAAGTGATGGCGACGGCAGCACCGTCGCGCGCGAGCCGCTGCGCAATCGCCGCTCCAATACCCCGTGAGCCTCCGGTGACCAATGCCACTTTACCTGCCAGGTGCTTCGTCATGATATGGCTCCTTACCTGTATGTTGTATGTTCCACGTCGTGCATATGTCCCTAGCTATCCTACACATCGCCACGCTATTTCGCCAAGATCAGTCTCGGTCATGTGGAACGAATGCCACGTGGGGATGGCTCGTCAGCACGTGGCTGATGGGGCCGCTAGAGTAGAACGAGAGAGAGGAAGACATATGCTATGGAAACGAATGAACACAGCACTGACAGGTATAGGGCTGGGGGCTTCGGACAACATCAGGGATGGAGTGCGACGCCGAGCTGTAGCACCCACCTCACTCATGTCAGGCGTCGACATGACACATCTCCTGTGCGGATAGATCGAACGCGCTCAAACGTCAGCCGCTTTGGGTGATCAAACATGGTGTCGGGAATCGGGCAGATTGAGCCCTTGAAAATCGGAGCATTTTGCGAGTATATAGGGGCGGTCACGAAGCTTCGATGCATCAAGGAGACGCCCACGATGAGACGTAAAGCCTCCGATCGATCGCTTGTTTCACCCACGCCAAGCAATCACTCCTCTGGTGAAATGGGAGAACCTCTCGTGACCACCTCCGTTGCTACTCAAAGGCGATAGAACGGTGGTGCTTATGACTAAGGTTAACGGTGGAGCTACCCCATCAGCAAACCTTCAGGAGAAATCCATGATGAGACAAATGTGTTGGGTTCCTCTTTGCGCACTTCTGCTCGCTCTTGGCGTTCCTGTCGATGCGCAGCAGCCGAAGAAAATCTCGCGAGTGGGGTATCTCGCGGCTGTTTCAGCTGCCGCAGACGCGCCTCGCCTGGAGGCATTTCGGCAAGGTCTGCGAGATCTCGGCTACATTGAGGGACAGAACCTTATCATTGAGTACCGTCATGAGGGCAGCGGTTTCGAGCGGCTTCCCGAGCTTGCGGCCGAGCTGGTTGGGCAAAAGCCCGACGTCCTTGTTGCCGTGACCACGAACGCGGCTCAAGCCGCAAAACAAGCGACTACGACGATCCCCCTCGTGTTCATGGGCGTGACGGACCCGGTGACGGCTGGACTGGTGGAAAGCCTGGCTCGGCCTGGGGGAAACACCACGGGGATTACTAACATGGCGGCGATTTTGACCGGCAAACGACTGGAGTTACTCAAAGAAACCATTCCCCAAGTGTCCCGCGTGGCGGTCCTGTGGGATCCACAATCTCCTGGCTCCGTGCCACAGTGGCAAGACAGTCAACTGCCGGCGCGGGAACTCGGTCTGCAACTGTATTCGATGGAGGTTAGTAGTGTCGATAAATATGAGGTAGCTTTCAAAGCAGCGGTTGAAGCGCGTAACACCGCTCTCTGGGTGACACTGAACCCTCTGGCCAATTCAAACCAAACAAAGATT
Source organism: uncultured Nitrospinota bacterium (assembly GCA_963707985.1). Classification (GTDB taxonomy): domain Bacteria; phylum Tectomicrobia; class Entotheonellia; order J063; family CAVPRW01; genus CAVPRW01. Next base: position 53,606 of record CAVPRW010000039.1, read on the forward strand.
GCAGACCTGGCCATCAATAATGGCTTGCCATCGATCTGCGCCCGCTCGGACTATTCAGAAAACGGTTGTATGATGGCCTACGGACCCGGCTACGGAATCGAGGGGAGGGACGGCGCCCGATATGTTGACAAAATCTTGAGAGGGACAAAGCCGGCCGACATTCCTGTGGAGCAACCGATGAAGTTTGAATTGGTCATCAATCTGCAAACCGCGACAAAGCTTGGCCTGACCATTCCGCAGTCGGTGCTATTCCAGGCGGACAAAATCATTAAGTGAGAGCGATCAGAGGAATCCGGCGCTGGCGGATGTCTCAGCCGAGTACGAGCAGGCGATGAGGTCGTTCCCGGTTCGGTGACACAGCGTCTTATTGCGTCTGATCACAGCGTCCCTGCATTTGTTGAGAGTGCCCGCGTATGATGATTCACAAAGGGCGTATTTGTCTAGCGTACAAAGTTTCTCCGATTGTTCGGGGAAGCCAAATTTTTCGGCGAATACGCCTACAGCCCCCTGTTCATCCATCTTTAAGCTCCCGTATAGTGAAGGCTGGCACTGGCTTGACGAAGCCCTTGAGCGCCAGATCCCCAACGGGTTCAGCGCTAACGAGGGCTTCCACGGTGGCCCAGACCCGTTGGCTGATGAGGATTTGGCCGCCCTCGGCCTCCCCGCAGAGGCGGGCGGCGAGATTGGTCACGGTGCCGATGGCGGCGTACTCGAAACGCCCCTCAAAGCCGATCTTCCCTAGCGTGGCATAGCCTTGCGCAATCCCTACCCCAAAGTCGAGTTGATGACCGCGCGTGCGCCACGTTTCGGTCAATTTGCTGACCCGGTGCCGCATAGCGACTGCCATCCGCACGGCGCGCGCCGCGGGATCGGGGCAGGGGACGGGGTCATTAAAAAACACCATCAAACCGTCGCCAGCGAAGTGTTCCAAGGTTCCCTCAAAGCGAAAAATCAATTCCCCAAGTGACGTATGGTATTCCCGGAGAACCCCCATTACCTCCTCGGGTTCGGTGGTCTCGGCGAAGGCGGTGAACCCTCGCAGATCACAGAAGACGACGGTCACCTCGCGCCGATGGCTCTCCAACAGGCGATCCTCACCCGCGGAGACGATGAGGTCGGCGACCTGTGGCGAAAAGAATCGCTTCAAGCGCCCGATACGCTCTAGCTCGGCTAATTGATCGCTAACTCGCTGTTCCAACGTGCGGTTCCACTCCGCCAATTGTAAGGATTGGGTCTCAAGCCGCGTGGCCTGTTCCTGCACGGTGTCATGGAGCGCTTTGATGCGCAGCATCGATTGCACCCGAGCCACAAGGGCCGCCTGGTCGACCGGCTTGGTCAGGTACTCATCGGCCCCTGCCTCGAGACCAGCGACGATGTCTTTGCTATCCGCCTTGGCGGTGACCATGATGATCGGCATAAAGGGGAGCATCCCATCCGCTTTGAGCAGACGGCAGACCTCCATACCGTCCATCTTCGGCATCATGATGTCGAGCAGGATTAGGTCCGGCAGCTGCGCGCGCGCGGTGGCCAGTGCCTCCTCGCCATCCGTGGCTGTGAGGATTTCATAGCCATGCACTGCCAGCCGCGATTGGAGAATGTCCACATTCATGGGTTGATCGTCCGTGATGAGGATCCGAGGTGGTGTTCTCATGGTCATCTCCTCCCGGCAGTCTCGTGATGGGCTACGGCAGAAATTCACGGATCTTGGCTAACAATGCTCGGGGGCTGAAAGGCTTGGAAACGTACGCGTCGCAGCCGGCTTCAAAGGCTTTCACGTCGTCGCCGCTCAGGGCGTAGGATGTGACCGCGATGAGCGGGATCTGCCGCAGCGCTGCATTGGCTTTGATGCGCCGCGTCGCCTCATAGCCGTCTATCCCCGGAAGCTGGATGTCCATCAAGATTAAATCGGGGGCCCGCGTTTCGGCCATCCTCACCCCCTCTTCCCCGGTGACGGCCTCGACGATCTCATAACCGACGCTGGTGAGGAGGTCGTGCACAATGCGCCGATTATCCTCCTGGTCTTCTACCACCAGAATCCGCTTACTCATGAGATCCCCTTTGGCGGTCAATCCGCACTGGTAACGTAAACCAGAACGTCGAGCCTGTCCTCAGACTCGACTCCACCCAGATGCGCCCGCCGTGCATCTCGATGATGCGCTTGGCAATGGACAGCCCGAGGCCGGTTCCACCCTTTTGTTTCGTGCTCGAGCTGTCGGCCTGTTGGAACTCTTCGAAAATCTTTCCTTGGTCCGCTTCGGAGATCCCGGCGCCGGTGTCCGATACGCCCACGAGGAAAGCGCCGTCCGCTGTGATGACGCGCAGCTTCACCTCACCAGCCTCGGTGAACTTGATGGCATTCCCCAGCAAGTTTAGCAGCACTTGAACGATGCGCCGCTCATCCCCCTTGGCGATGGGCAGGTCTGGACCCAACTCAACGCTTAATTTGAGATGTTTCTCAGCCGCGAGTGACTCCACGGAAGTCATGGCCGTGTATACCACCTCCTTCATGGAATAATCATTGAGGGAGAGGGTTAGCTGACCAGCTTCGATCTTGGACAAATCCAGGACAGCGTTGATCAAGCTCAGGAGGTGCTGACCGCTCCTCCGCACACGTTCCAGCACCTCGCGAATCTTGTCGGGCACCTCGCCGTAGATATCGTCTATGATCAGCTCGGTATAGCCCAGGATAGCATTCAGCGGCGTGCGCAGTTCGTGGCTCATATTGGCGAGGAACTGCGACTTATGCTTGCTGGCGATCTCCAGCTGATGGCCTTTTTCCTCGATTTCCCGGAAGAGCCGTGCGTTCTGGATCGCCAGCACGGACTGCGTGGCGAAGGTCTGGAGGAGGTTCATGACGTCTGTCGAAAAACTGCCGGATTGCAGGCGCCAAACCACCAAGCCTCCCACGATCCGCTGCTCGATCAGGAGTGGCACAGCCAGCAGCGATCGATAGCCGGAATGCGCTAAAATGGGGCGAACTTTTGCGAAGACAAGCGCCCGTTCATCCAGAATGTCAGGCACCTGAATCGGCGCTCGGGTCGCCGCAGCCCGCCCAAGCGCGCCCTCACCAAGACGGATACGGGCTCCGAACCGAAGTGCCTCGAATAACTCGCTGTCCATGCCGTGAGAGGCCCTGAAATCAAACTCCTGTGTGCTCTCGTCGTATTCGTAAATGACCCCGCCGTTGGTGCCGGAGAGCTGCACGGCGCGGTCGACGATGGTGGTAAGGACCGTTTGCAGGTCCAGGCTCGAGCTGACGGCTTGGCTGACTTCCCCAAGGGCTCTCAACTCTTCTACCGAGCGCGCCAGCTCGCGTGTGCGGGTTTGCAACTCCTGAAACAGGCGGACGTTCTCTATGGCGATGACCGCCTGATCGGCGAACGTCGTGACCAGCTCGATCTGCTTGTCGGTGAAGGGCTGGACTACGGTGCTCCGGATCACGATTACCCCAATAAGGGCGCCCTCTCTGAGCATGGGAACTCCCAGGATCGTTCGGCCTTCCCCCCACGTTTGGACTTCCAAGTCCTTCAATGCGTATTCAGGGTCAGCCAGGATGTCTGGGATGTGAATCACCCGGTGCTCAAGGGCCACCCGCCCGACGACAGTGCCTCGCCCCGGGCCGATTGGGGTTCGCTCAGAGAAATCCTTCAAGTCGGTGGGGACGTTGTAGGCGACCGCCAACCGGAACAGCTCACCGTCCAGCCGGAAGATGAATCCCTTGTCGGCACCGCACAGTCTCGTGGCATTCTCAATGAGCGATTCCAAAACGGGCTGCAGATCGAACGTTGAGCGACTGATGACCTTAAGGACTTCGCTGGTGGCCGTCTGCCGCTCAAGAGCCTCGCTTAGCTCATGCGTGCGCTCGTCGACCTTCTGCTCCAGGTTAGCGTACGATTCCTGAAGCTGAGCCGTCATGCGATTGAACTCCTCGGCCAGAGCTTGCAACTCGTCTCCCGTTTTGATCTCCAGACGATGATCGAGATCGCCAGCGCCAATGCGGGCTGCACCCTGGCGCAGCATCTCCACGGGATGTACTACCCGTCGCCCGATGAGCAGGCTTGCCACGATGGCCATACCAAGGCCGAGCAGGAAGAGAATGGAAGTTCTGAGGATGGAGGCATACAAGGGAGAGTATGCCTCAGCCGCTGGTCGCTCCACCAACACCGCCCACCCCAGGTCGGAGATGGGAGCAGAGGCCGAGAACACCTTCTGACCAGACAGATTGGGCTGTGCCATCGACGGGCCAGACCCACCGGCCAAGGCAGCCTGCACCTGAGGCAGATCTTTGACGCGTCGCTTTTGCAGGACCAAGCTGATGTCGGGATGAGCGATCAGATCGCCGCCACCGGACACCACATAGGTATACCCGGCCTTTCCTACCGTAATGCGTGCTACGACCCCCCAGATGTATTTCAGATTGACCTCGGCGATCAGGACCCCGAGCACATCGCCAGCAAAGCGCTCGATGGGGACGGCAATGGTCATATAGGGCTCAGACTCTCTGACGAAATACACCTGCCCGAAATACGTTCGACCGCCGTGCGCCCCCATAAACGCCTCAACCATTGAACGATCGTGCAAATCTTCCGGCAACAACATCCGTACGCGTGAGACTTTGAGTCGCTCGTGGCCGTCGGCATCCAGCGCTACCGCCTCGGTGATCGCTGGGGCCACTTTCAACAGCTTGATGAGCTCAAACCGGTAGGCCTCGGTCAGGCCAGCGGCGATGATCTCTTGCGCCTGAGTCGACGCCCGCAATGTCTTCTCGATATCCGCCACGAACTGCTGAATCTTGAAGGCTGCTCCCTGAGCCATCTCTCGCTGCAGCGCTCCAATGGCTTCAACGCTCTCACGGTAGCGGAAGAACAGCTCCACTACACTGCTGGTGAGCAGGCCTCCGCTGACCAGAATAAAGGCGATGACGAACGTCCGCCGCAGCAGGCGGCCACCGCCCTTGCTTCCAGGAACAACTAGACCTGCCTGCTTAGAGGCAGGCTCAGCAGAGATGGGTACATCGCCCATCATGCTTCCTCAGGTCCAACAGGACACAGGGTTGTGTTGCGAAAACTCCCAGGAGTGTGAGGAGCAGCTGCTGAGCGCTCGTGATGCGGCCACCCCAAACAGCTGGTTGATGACGCGGTTGTGGGCGAGGACCTCACGCTTGCTGACTCCTTCAAGTTGGCCTTTGTGGAGCCGATGCATGGCTTCATATGAGGTACGTTTCAGCCATGCGGTACGAATCGTTAGTCGCCCGTCGATGCGGCCGACACCGCTTATCCAGCTCCGGCGCATCGCGTTGGACCCAGCGAACCACCGTGGGATGATCCACCGACAGCCCCTATGCTCGCGCGAGTTCTTCCACATCCCGGTCACTCAAGGCCTAGCGCTGGTATCTGCAGACGCCGAGCAGAATAATTTCACCTTCAAAATGCCCCCATTGGACGGGAGATACGGTGTCCATAGGATATCTCCAGTGAGCCGAGCTCCGATCATACAGATGCTTGTATCAGATCACTGGCTATTTTTGCAACACTACCGTCGAAACAACCCTTGACGGTGGTTTTCTTGGTACGAGAAACTCGGTCTCTTGCACCAGCAGCCGTGACAGTCTGCTGATACCCATCGAACAGTTTCGTCAGCGTCCGGTGGGTGGAACCCGTCGCAACGCCTGGTAGTATCCCAGATTTGTTGACATGGGTTTTAGATCGGCGTGCGAATTCATCGCGATTCATGAAGCGATCACGGGCGAGATCATGTCTCATCATAGATTGCGCAACACCGAAGGACTAACATGTACGCTCTCGCTAAATATGTCGATGCTTGGAATAGTCGGAACCCGATTCTTGAAACAGGAACGTTTCACCCTGGAACATTATCACCCAACGTGTGTTGGCTTCCTAAGGTGACTGCAAGATGTGGATCGTCACAATCGCGCTCAGCCGTCCTTACACCTTTATCGTTCTGGCTCCGCTCATTCTCATCCTAAGTCCGGTGATCATTTCACGGACCCCGACGGACATCTTCCCGAACATCAATATTCCGGTGATCGCCGTCGCCTGGCAGTTTACCGGCCTGAACCCGGAGGATATGGAAGGCCGGCTGGCAACAGGCTTCGAACGAATCCTCACGACCACGGTCGACAACATCGAACACATAGAATCAACCACCGTCAACGGTCAAGCGATCGTCAAGATTTTTCTACAGACGAATGCGAGCCTCGACACGGCCAACGCGCAGGTGACGGCTATAGCCCAGACCAGTCTGCGACAGCTGCCGCCCAGCACGTTTCCCCCCGTTAATCATCAACTACAGCGCCTCGAGCGTGCCGATTAACTGTCAGAAGACTTCATCCTGATGTGTGCCGAACCTATAGGCTCATACCACACCCGTTCCATGATCCATGGCCTGCCAGAGCCATCGTTGTTCGGCTTTCTTCCCCACCAAACTCCACATTTCGTCGACTTCAGCTTCGTCCACTTGCTGGCTCTCAACGATGATCGCACCTGGATCCCGGTGTTGAATTGCCGTGGACTTGACGTGCTGGAGCTGAGGCTCGTTTTGTGAACTCTTGCATGACGGTTGTGGGCCTGATGCGCAGGACACGTGCAATGTCGCGAATGCCACTGCCATTCAAGGTCATCTCGAGCATTGGCTGTTTGACTTCAGGCACGCGCCCATGGTGACTGTACTCGACCAGCAAGGTTTGGTATGAACAGCTGGGATTTGTGCAGCGGTACCGTGGTTTCCCGTGGGCCGTGATCCCATGGTTAATCACCGCGCTGGTCTGACAACAGGGACAATGAATCTGATGGCAGGCCACGGCGCTCTCCGTTACCTATCGTGATCGCGGTTTTCGCCGGATGACTGTGTCAGGACCTGCATCCTACCAGGATTGTTTTCGTAACACACCATAGTTGGAACACCACCGACGATTGCGCCACAGCTAGCCCGTCTTCGCGCACATGTGGCAACCCGGCCCGATTGGCATGTGGCTGAGGAACACATCTACCGGGACGATGGTGAACGTGGGGCCAAGCTGAATCGTCCGTGCCTGGATCGGCTGCGGAATCGTGCCGCCTTGGCCGCCTTTGAACGGGTCCTGCTCACGGCCCCCGATCGGCTGGCCCGCAACGATGTCCACCACATGCTCCTCATCCAGGAACTCGCGCAGCGGGGCTGTGGGGTCGAGTTCCTGGACCGGCCCATGCGTCAGGATCCGCACGATCAGCTCCGGCTCCAGATCCGTGGTGCCGTGGCCGAGTCTGAACGCGCCCTCATCACGGACCGGATGCGACCTGGCCGACAGGCACAGTGGCCAACGGCTGCGCTGGTGCGTCTGTCGCTCGAACACCGTCCTGGGAGGATCGCTCCCCTCGCACCGCGCTGGGGCCGATCCAGCACCCTCCCAGTCAGGCCGCTTCCTCCCTCCCAGCCGCCTAGGCCATCCGCCGACATCCCCACGAAAACGCTTCTCAAGCGGCGCCAGCTGGATGACCATTCCCGAGGACATGAGCGGGGGTGCCGTTCCACAGCGTTGTTGTGGCGGCTACGCGCCACAACAACGCTTACTCGTTAGCCGCCATTTTGATAGCCGAAATTGCAGAAATTATCTCGCGTTCTTGCGAGAGGTGGTTCGTTGTTGGAGGTTTGTAGGAGAACGGCATGTATGCTGTTGAGTTTCAGGCGAAGGTCAAAGATGGAACCATTGAAATCCCTGAGGTGTATAGACATCGGTTCAAAGATCGCGTTCGGGTGATCCTCCTTGCTGAGGAAGAAAAGACCACGGTGGATCTCATGGCCCAACTCCTGCAGCACCCCGTCAAAGTGGCCGGTTTCAGGCCGTTCGCCAGAGATGAGATGTATGAGTGTTCCTGACAAGGCGCCGGCACGCTGTTTTGTGGACACCACTATCTGGCTTTATGCTTTCGTCGAGGCGGGATGATCACCGGAAATCGGCTCGTGCAAAGTCGCTGCTGGACGGCACGGACCCACCTTCGCCCTAGCCTGCGTAAGTGCGTGAAATTGCAAGAGTGATTACATGCCTACAGATGAGTAAGTGATTGAAATCATCAGAGCGATAGAGGAAGATCTTTCGAGATATTGCAGCAAAGAAACGGCTCACAGACTTCGCGGTCGCGAAGCAGATTACGGCTGGAAATGGCGGTGCCTATGCGGAGGCGTTCGTTCTGAAACCTGCACTCTGGGGGGTGGGAGTTGATCTCAAGGAGCTTCTCAAAGCATGGGAAGCAACACGCGTATAACAAGCGGCTGCAGTGCGACCGCAGTTGCGGTGGCGCAGCCAGCGGCCTCGGGGCACCTGGCAGCGGATGGACACTTGCGCGGAGACGTAGCTCCCTTACGCCACATCCTGCATCAGTATCCCGCGCCGCGCCTGCGCGTCATGACCCAAGGGACAAACCCAGTGCGGTCATCCCGCATGCGGGGATCTGTTAGGCAGCGCCGAGCATCGATGGGCTCTCGCCGGCAATGCCAGCGAAGCCACTGAAGCCTTCCAGCTCTTTACGCAAGAGCGTATTTTGCCGAGTTCCACCCAGATCGTGGAAAGCATTGCGTACTCATAGCATTTTTCATCCGAAGGCCCGAGACCTTTGCACAGGTAGTCACCAGCCCCAATAGCAGAACTTCGATCGCGCAGGCCATACTGGCAGGTGGGGTCAGTATAATCACTACTGTCGTTTCATCGCCTCCTGTAGACATGCCTGCCATTCGGCCTCTCTCCCCAGCCCATGGAGATCCCGCCGAATCGCATTCTGCACCAGATTTGACGCATCCGAACGGCTACTGGTGATCTGTAGTTCGGTCAGGTAGGCGACCTGGGCAGCTCTCCAGATGACATTCGCTCGGCCGTCGACCGGGCCATCATAGCGTCCGAGCCAGGCATAGGCCTGCTGATAGCAACGTCGCACGGGGTCCGGTTGGGCTTGTCTCGATTGGTTTCCATCGTCTGAAGGACGCATGTAGACCTTGGTGGTGACGATATAGCCTCGGCTTTCCAGACAGTCTGCCTCTCGGTCAGCCCGGACGGCGTCCAGGTCGGCCAGCGGGTCCCAGGCATAATCCTGAGCCGCCCGAGCTGCGGTAGCGGCGCACTCAGCCCGATCCTTCTCTTGTTCAGCCGACGATTTGGTAGAAGGATCAGGGACGATAATCGACGCACAGCCACCAAGGATCATCAAGAAAATCAAAGCAATCACTGAGAGATGAACACGCATAGTGTGTCAATATCCTCTGGATTGTCGCGGGTGGCCCATCCCATCAACCAGTCCAAGTAGTCCAACAAGCTGGCCATACACGCGGTGGAAAGCACGGTAAATGGCTGCATGACGTCAGCGAGAGACGGGCCTATGGCAGAATTGGCCGGAGCCAGCTGTCGCTACCGCGTGCGGCTTTCCTGCAAGATGGCCAGGAGCACGTCGTCTTCGATGCGGAGCGCATGTTGATCCGCAATCCTCAGGAGGTCGGTCATCCCCTGCGTGACCACCGTTGAGGTGATATCCCGCAATACCCTACCCGTAGAGATTTGATAGCCAGCATGGACCAGATATTTAAGTCCCGGGTACGGCCACTCCAGGTTGACCATGTCTGCTAGCCCTGCCGTCGCCTCCTCGGCTCGCACCTCGATCCAGGTCTGCGCCCATCGCGACCAGCGCTGTAGCTCTGAGGAGGCGCTCGGCACCTTGCCGAGGACGTGTAGGTAGCATAGCAATGCCAGTCGCAGTCGTTGCGCATCACTGATAGTCGGCGTAATGCCTTGCTGGATCGGGTCAGCCGTGAAGGTTCCCTTGATCAGCAGTCCCCCCTGCCATGCCGCTGTAGAGGGGATATCGGACACAGAGCCCTCGAATAGAGCCCCTCCTGGGACAGCTTCGAGGGCGCCAAAAACGACGGCGACCTCCGGCCTCTTATACACGGTTGCACCCTTGCGAGGGCGGCGTAAATTGCCTTTGACCGCGGCATAGCCCCGAATCATCGGTAACCTCCTTTCATCTCTGGTACTGCGGCGATCACGAAGACGATGTGTAGGCCGGCTCAGTCCCGGATGGCATGCAGGCCTGTGTAGCGGTGGATGCGGTGACGTGCCCACAGCAGACTCTCGGTCAGTGGATTCGTCCAACCCTTACACTATCGCCATCCACCGTCACAGGTTCACCATCCATGGTGTATCTGAGAATATCGGGCATGTTGACCACCGCCGGCAAGCCATATGCACGCGCCACAATCGCGCCGTGCGACAGATAGCCACCGGTTTCCATCACCACGGCACTCGCCCGTACAAATAACGGCGTCCACCCCGCATCCGTCGGCAGTGCCACGGGGATCTCCCCGACACCGAGCCGAGTCTCCTCATCAGGGTGGCGAATAGGGCCTACCACGGTAGTGACACGCCCTGACGACACGCCTATGCCGTGCCATACCTAACGGTCGGACATACATGTTGGCTCTTGGACCAATCCCAAACCAGCAGTGCCCTCCCCGTCGATGATCACATCAGGGGGAGTGAGGGGGATCCAGGCCCCGCATTGGGTGGCGTGACCGTGCGCCAATGTCCCTGCGCCCTGGCCATCCCACTGACCGGACACAAAGCCAAAAAGATCTACCTTGCTCAAGTGGAAAACCTATTTCGGTCGCTCTATATGCCCGCTCGCCACCAACCTGCACCCGAGTTCGAGTAGGAGACGACGAATCGGCCAGAGCGACGCTACCATACTTGATTTACCCGCTTCCTACAAGGCGAAGCCCTGCTGCACCTGCCCTACGAGCCCCCGCAGTATCGGTTGGCCAGGTGGTAGCCCTAGCCACCACAGGTCATCACCCCGGCCTCATAGCCCTGCCGCCAATTCATGAAGAGTGCGGTTATGGCCATCCTCGGTGTCGCGGGTGTCGTGCCCCCGCCTCATCGTGCGCGCGGCACAGCCTTTATGGCTTCTCTGCAGTGCGCTCGAAGTCGATGCGTTCGTCGACCGGTAACCCTAGCAGGTAACGCCGCAAGCTATCCAGCCCCATCTCGATGGCACCCAGGCGCACCCACTCGCGTCCCCCGGCGATTCGGCTGCGCCGCATAGCTACCCCTTGGGCCGTGGCCACGGCCAGACAGATCGTCCCACCTAAATCGTTGCGATCAGGCCCTGCGTCGACGTCCACCAGGACAGCCAGACCATGCGTAGCACCCGCCTGCTGACGTACGACGGCCGCCAGCTCCGTCGCCATTTCTGGGGTGAAGCCGGCTGAGGACGATGGCGTCGGGAGACCAACAGCGCTGTAAAGATCAGTCATGTCCCGGGCCACGAGGCCACGGCGGAACACCGTTTCAGCCCCTTGTAACGGTGCGAGACGTGCCGCAATTTGGCCGCCAGTATACGTCTCGACGAGTGCAAGGGAACCGTGACAGGCGGTAAGTTGCGCCAACACTACCCCTGCCAACGTGTGATCGTCTTCGGAGATGATGAAATTTCCTAAGCGCTTGTGTACCTCCTGGACCACGGGCGCCAACTTGCACTGAATGTCGTCCATATCCTTGCCGCGCACCGTGAGCTTGGTTTCCAATTGGGGATAATGCGTGCGAAAGCCGAGTTTGACGCTGCCATCTGGAGCGAGATCTTCGACGCCTTTGAGGATCTCGTCGACGTGGGATTCTCCCAAACCGTAGGAATGGAAACGCTTCAGATAAATCGCTGTCTGCTGGCCGCTGCGCGCCAGCAGCCGCGGCAGGACCTGGTCCTCAAGCATACGATACAATTCGCGGGGAACACCGGGAGTGAAATAAAAGCGCGCTTTGCCAATATCTACAGCGAAGCCGCAGGCGGTGCCGATGGCATTGTCGATCATCTCCGCCCCGGCAGGGAGGAAGGCTTGCTTGCGGTTGTTTGGCGACATGACCCGGCCACGTTGGCGGAAGCGCTCTTCCATACGGGCTAGCCAACCCTTGTGTAGCACCAAGTCAACACCCGCAGCCTGGGCCGCCACCTCTTGTGAGAGATCGTCGACGGTAGGGCCGAGCCCACCGTTGACGATGACGGCATCGGCACGCTCCCCAGCGGCGCGAAAGGCCTGCAGAAGGGTTTCGCGATCGTCACCCACGGTCGTGCCCCAGCGTACCGCAAGTCCGACATCCTCCAGCTTCTGGCTGATGTGACTGAAGTTTGTGTTGATGGTCTTGCCGGTCAATACTTCATCGCCTGTACAGATGATCTCGATGTGCATGGTGCTCCCACTCTCATGAAATAACCTACTGGTTAAAGGTCGTCCGATCTGATGTGCTATGGTACACTCTTTGGTTCGCAGTGCAAAGCCCCTTGCCATGGCGAGTTCTGGCAGGGTATTGCCAGCAATCGCCCTGGGATAGACCCATATCGCTCAAAGGTCGTGCGGAACCGCGGGCCTACACCTCCGCTGAGACCGATGTAGCCAGGCACTGAGCTGGATCGCTATGAGCAACTCGGGACATCTTCATCAAGGGATTGAAGGTAAACCGGATTGGAAGGATTAGCGGAGCCAAAGAACAAGGACGTCGGAAACCTTTTGCACCCTCAGCCAGCCATTACGTCGGGTGGCTGGCTGAGGGCTTCATCGCGTGCCCTGTCAAGCACGGGTCAACAGGAAACACATAGCGCTATCCCAGGTTAAGCACCGATCCGTTCGAACTTGCCCATACAGCGCCCAGCCTCGTCTGAAGATGTCTTACTCTGTTACGCTTAAAAATCCTTCAGCGTGACTTTGAAGCTGTCACCGATAAGGTTGACGTACAAACCATAAGTGTCTTTTATTCTCCTTGTGACAACGAGGACAACACCTTTCTCGTTATGATACGCAGGATTGCGGCCGGTGCCCCCCATGGCTTTCACCGCCTCGGGCTTGATATGTGTAAAGGTGCCTGCGAAGTCACCCACATTCTTTAGGTTGTAGACATTCCCCTCGATAGCTATCTGCTGCCCGGCTAGATTGGTCAACACCTGCGATTCGGTATAAGTCTTCGCTTCCACCCGAAACTTATAGTCTTGGTTGTTGTAGCTTAACCGGCCATCTGCCCAAGTAACCCCCATGTTAGGAGCAATCGAGGTGGTAATCATCCGGAACTTTCCATCAGGTTTTGGCGCTCCACCTCCAGCCGCACCCTGTTGCCCGGCGACGACAGGAGCCACAACCCCGAGCAAGGTGATCCCCACCATGAGTAGCAGCACAAGCGCTAGATTCATACGGCGCATCTTGGTCTCCTTTCCGCTGTTGTTAACAGGACAGCCGCTTCACGCGATTCGTACATCGCGATGACCACGCGCGGAGAAGCACAGAGGCTTCTTCCAGACGCGTGCTTGACAGAGCACTGGGTACATGATAGGCGGGAAACCAGGGTCCATCTTGTTGCAGAGGCGCTCCTCCAGTTCAGTGACCACATTCAGCAGATCCCAGACTGCCTGCCCATGCAGACCGCCAGATGCGCGCTTCGCAGGGTCCTCATCGTGTCGTGCGTCATCCAATCCCCAAGGGATCAGAGACAAGGCTAGTAAAATTGATGTGAGGCTAAAGACGGTCTCTTATACCACCGCCAGGCACATCTGTCAACCTCAGACCCACTGCCCTCAGCCCCCTGGCACGATGCCCACTGGGAGACTCTCGATAGAGGCGCAAATGTCGCGTGAGCGGGGTAGTCAGATATGCTCCCGATGCCGCAGGATATGCTGAAACACCCGCCGTAACTGACGAACGCGGTAGGTCCGTTCCATCACGACACGAAGGGATGTCAGGAGAACGAACACACGAGCGGCTGACGTGCCGATTGGTCGACCATCGCGTCAAAGTTATCGATGAGCATGTCGGCGAGCTCGCTTCAGGTGTAGCAGAGCCACATGATAGCCCGATTATCATTAGTTTCGATAGTTTCGATCGGATACGGCAAGGCCAGTATGCGGCCGTTGTGAGTTTTCATCCAGATGGGCTGATTGTCGCAGGTCCAGTCCATGAAATAGCGATAGCCGGCTTCTTACAGAAGATCGGCGGTGACCTCGCTGTTCGACACCCAAGGGCTCATCCAGCCGACAGGACGTTGCCTCTCGTGGCGTTGGGTGGTCTCCGTCGCCGTCCGAATGAGCTCGGCTTTGGTCTTTTCGTCAAGATCTCCCTGAGCCTCGGAGTTGGTGAGACCGTGTCCAAGGATTTCGTCGCCGCTCTCGTGCAACTTCTGCGGGATCTCCGGAGAGTGCTCGTAGATGGCCGTATTCATCTGGTCCGGGTGGGGCTGGTTTAGGACCTAAGTCCTATCAAGGTCGCTCTAAAGTCCAATATCCGCGCCAACAGCAAGCTGGTACCATGCCAACCGACTTCTGGGGTTCACAGCTCTCTTGAACCGTCTCAGAGGAGGGATCATGCAGGAGCGCTCCTTGATACTGAGCTGTCGCCTGCGTCTGTTGATGCTGAAGCCCTGATCATATTGCTTCTGCTCGAGCACACAATATACAATCGGGCGGCCGGGCGGCCGGCCATATAATGCGGTTGAGCCCTGCCCGAGCACGCTTGACGGCCCGTCAGGCCCGGTTGAGTCTTGCAGACCCTGAGAGCATACGCGGTCTGGACCCGGACGACAGACAGTCGGTGCACCTCCGCAGCGAACAGTGTCCGGCGGTTGGCGGTGTAGTATTTCTTGTCCTATCAAACACCAGGATTTTTTAAAGATTTTAGTCCTTTGGACGTACAACCAGGGAGTCGATGCGGGGCGGATGTCCGTACAGGGCACACAGGGGGAAAGTGGATGGCCAAACAGAGGGTGAAGCCAATCGTGGTGCGCCTTGCGGTCATGAGTGCGTGCATCCTGTATCTTTCTGGGTGTGTCGGAAACGTCGCGCTCGGACCGGACGCCGTCAGGGGCCAGACACCGGACGGCACCGTCGAGATGCAGGAGGTGCAGGCGGCCTACATCGGCAGCGGCAGCGCGGGCAGCGGCATCCTATTCTATCGCGGCGCGCAGCATCCGTTTGAGGTCGGCGGGGTCGGGGTCGGCGGCCTTGGCCTCTCCACCATCAATGCGACGGGCGAGGTGTACAACCTCCGCGACCTTGGGCAGTTCCCCGGTACCTACGGCCAGGCCCGCTACGGCTTTGCGATCGGCACAGCGAGCGGGGGCGATCTCTGGCTGCAGAACGAGTCGGGCGTGATCCTGCACCTGAAGGCGAAGCGTACGGGGCTGATGCTCAGCCTTGGGGGTGATGCCGTCGTCATCTCGATGCGCTAGTGAGCACCCGGACCATCCCCCCCTTGGCGCCATCACGACTGCTGTTAAGGCTTCCAGTGGTAAGGGAGCAATGATGCCAAGCTTGGCATCATTGCTCCGACTCTTCGGGGAAGCCTCCAGAACGACGACACCCCTCGTTTTGTTTCCGTGAACCTCTTCGATTACCCGCGCAACAGCAGCCCTGACCGCCGCCACACAAGCCCTCACCCGGAGGCCTACAAGCACGCATCTCCTCGAGGGCAACTCAAACTTCAAAATGGGACGGTCAGCGACTACTCTCCCGATGGTTTGGCCGTCTCCCCAGTGCGCTTACGATAGGCTTTGCGGATGCTACCCCCTAGCCGCCGCAATTTCCCCATGGTATCATTGCTATCGTTGTGGAAATGCTAGGCAAACTATGATGTGCACACGTCTACATTAGGATGAGCCGGCCTCATGAGCCCGATCCTCGCATCTTGTCTGAAAAAAAAAGCTTATACCGAAACTGAGGCGTTAGCCTTCGTCGACACCTCCGCAGAACCAGGGTTAGCTGCATACAAATGTCCACTCGGCGGCCATTACCATGTCGGGCATCGGCGCTCGCAGAGCACTCAGAAACGGAGCAAAAAGCGCAAGAGGAAGTAGCCTCAGGGCAGGTATCACCCTGCATTCCTATCCTTTTTTGTATCCTCATTCATTATGGATGTCGGGCTGTCCATCCTTGCCAGTGTTGATACAAACGAACATCTGCCTTCCTCCCGCTTTCGCCCTATCATGGCATGCTTAACAAGCTCGGCCTTGTCGCTGAGCGGGCGGCATTGCACTCCCCTGCACTCGACGTCATAGGCCTACCTCTCAGCTCTGAACAGCAGCACGGCTATGCGTAGCACCGCAACCTTCGACATCCGTCTTGGGAGCCGCAGCTCAGGGTTCTCCGCTCTCACCGATCCCTAACAGACACGATAGAGGATTGACAGGCGCCAACGACCTGCACTATGCTCGACTACCCTATGGATGCCTGCGCAAGGCCTGGAGAGATGGCCATGGGGCTTCTCGGTTACCATACCACCCTGAGCATGGAGGGAACGGTTGCAAGGGTAATCCCTGTACCTGATGCACTCAGCAAACCCCTCTGAGACGCTGTGAATGACACATACTGCCCGGGGCGCACGCGGGGGCCAGCGGGGGGAGCGTGCGAACTGGGCGCCGCGGCTGTATTTTTCCGGCGGGGTTCGGACCGCCGCTCGGTGGCGGCTGGATCATGCTCGGCAAGTGCCCCAGCTAAGCTGCCTGCACCACGCGTACAACGTCGCGGCTGGACGTCCGAGGGGGTTCATTTTCGCAAAAGAGTGGGTAGTCGATGGGTTTAAGAACGGTTATGGCCACAAGGTATGTCACCCCCCTGCGCGAGGGTGGATCGCTGCCAGCGATTGTCGAAGCTAATGATGATGGCATGTATGTACTCAAGTTCCGTGGGGCGGGGCAGGGACCCAAAGCGCTTATCGCCGAATTGGTGGCCGGAGAAATCGCCCGGACGGCAGGGCTGCCAGTGCCCGAGATCGTCTTCATCGAACTCGACCCCGAGCTTGCTCGCACGGAGCCAGACCCGGAGATCCAACACCTGATCCGGGCGAGTGCCGGGCTCAATCTGGCGCTCGACTACTTGCCCGGTGCCGTGACACTAGACCCGGTGGTCGAAAAGCCTGACGCCGATCTCGCCTCATCGGTCGTCTGGTTCGACGCCTACGTCACCAATGTCGATCGGACACCGCGCAATACGAACATGCTGGTGTGGCATCGGCGACTTTGGCTCATTGATCACGGTGCAACCCTCTACATTCACCACACCTGGCACAACTATCGCGAGCGCAGCCGAGACCCATTCCCCATGATCAAAGACCATGTCCTCCTCCCACGTGCCAGTGCACTCCAAGAGGTCGACCCACAGATGACTGGGCGGCTCACGTCAGACATCATTGACCGCATCGTGAAATCGATTCCTGACGCCTGGCTAGGGGGAGACTCTGTGTTTGACGAAACCCACGAACACCGCGACGCATACATGGAGTACTTGCTAAGCCGGCTCGAACCCCCGCATGGTTTCCTGGAGGAGGCCATCCGTGCTCGATCACGATACCTATGATTACGCCATCATCCGTGTCGTTCCCAAGGTCGAGCGCGAAGAGTTCATCAACGTCGGCGTGGTCGTCTCATGCCCGGCCAAAGGATTCCTCGAGGCCCGCATCGAGCTAGATGAGCGGCGGCTATTGGCCGTTGATCCGACGCTAGATGTCGAGACCATCCGAGCCCACCTGGCCACCTTCCCCACGGTATGTGCTGGCGGAGAGCAGGCCGGGCCGATGGGGCGACTCTCGCAGCGGGAACGCTTCCACTGGCTCGTGGCACCCCGAAGCACCATCATTCAGACCTCACCTGTACATACTGGTTGTTGCAAGGATCCAACGGCCGTGCTCGAGCATCTGTTGTACACGATGGTACGGCGGTCACATGCGGCATCGCCTGCGGCGGAGGTGAGCACAGAGGAATTGTGATGGGAGGCCCCTCCTCACTTCTCCACCTTTGTCGTTTGGCTACCCTTCGCCGTCAAGGCAATCCGGGGGAAAGCCGAGTCGGGGGTCGCCCCATGCCAGTGCTTTTCCCCGGCATGAACGTGTATCATATCGCCGGCGGTGATAACTTCTTCGATCGCTTCCGTGGCGAAGATGCCTTTTCCGGCGATGACGCATAACACCTGGTTACTGGTGTGGATATGCATCTCGTTTTGTTGCGTGCGCCAGGGCTGAAATTGACGATGTTGATATTGAAGTCATTGCCCATCTCAGGTGTGACTAATGACTGCCGTGTGACGCGTCCTCCGGTGAAGAGGGGGTTGTCGGGAGATTCCTCGGGGACCTCATAGGGCTTAATCACTTTCCTGAGTGGTTACTGCTTCAGGTTTGCATACTCTGGTTGCTCACTGCTGAGCCGTTTCTTGTAGCACACTATCGCCCAGGCGACAAGCCAATACCTCGGAAAGAGTTTACATTTGATGGAAATAGGGCTAGCATACGCCTGCTCGCTGACCCGTACCTCCATCAGGGCTCGCCTCAGCGAGCGTGTGACTGTGGGACCATCATAGGGGCAGGCGCATGGGTCCAGGCTATCGGTGGCTGACCGGGAGACGAGGAGAGCATGCCGTATGAAAGTGGTTATCTTAGTCAAGCAAGTCCCGCTGGTAACGGATCTCAAGTTCGACCCCGAGACGAAGACGCTCATTCGCGAGGGGGTCCCAAACGTCATCAATCCGTATGATCGCTACGCGATCGTCGAGAGTGTCAAATTAAAGAAGGCCCATGGCGGGGAGGCGGTGGCCGTGACCATGGGGCCCCCACAGGCGCGCGAGGCCATGGTAGAAGCCCTGGCGCTTGGCTGCGACCGGGCCGTGCACATCGTCGATCGTGCTTTCGCCGGGTCGGATACCCTTGCTACCGCACGTGCGCTCAGTCTGTTTCTGAAGAAAGAGGGGTTTGACCTCGTGTTTTGCGGCAAATACTCAGTCGATGCCGAAACCGGCCAGGTTGGCCCCGAGGTTGCCGAGTTACTCGACATCCCGCAAATCACCGGCATCACTAAGCTGGAGGTGACCGACGGCGGACGCCATATCAAGGCCACACGTGGCACTGATGAGGGACAAGAGGTGGTCGAGTGCGATCTTCCGGCCCTGCTGACGGCTGAGGAGCGTCTGAATCGGCCTGGTCAGACCCCGGCGCCGGCGTTTGAGGCCGCCCGCGACCGGCCGATCGAGGTGCTGACCGCCAGCGATCTTGCCCAGGATCCGGCGGTGTTCGGCTTTGCCGGCTCACCCACCTGGGTGTCCGAGATTTACTCAGTGGCCACCACGCGTCAGCCTCTTATGCTGGATGCGTCTTCCGCGGACGACGTGGTACATACGCTCACCGACCATTTGCTGAGCCATGGACTGTTCGACACCTGGCAGGGGGTGCACGAGATGCCACGTGTCACAGCCAGGACTCCTGGAGCGCGTCCGGATCGCGCTATATGGGTGGTGAATGAAACGCTGCTCGGGAAGATGCATAGTGCCACTCGTGAGCTCTTAGGGAAAAGTGTTGAGCTGGCGGATCGATTGCAAGGGGATGTAGTGGGTGTGTCGATCGGCTCAACTCATGGTGATGAGGCTGCCGAGATGGCCGCGTTCGGGGCTGATCGAGTGTTGCAACTCGAGGGGCCACAGCTCGCCGATTACTCGCCGGAAGGCTACGCCAATGCCCTGGCGCAGGCCATTCAGGAGTTCCGGCCCTATGCTGTGTTGATCCCAGCGACGGTGAAGGGGCGTGACTTCGCGCCGCGGGTTGCCGCACGCCTCCAGCTTGGGCTGACCGGTGATGCCATTGGCCTGGAGATCGACGATCAGGAGCGCCTGATCCAGCTGAAACCGGCGTTCGGGGGCAACATCGTGGCGCCAATTCTGTCGAAAACGTTTCCACAGATGGCGACGGTGCGGCCCGGGATGTTGCATTCGATGCAACCAGATTGGTCGCGCCAACCCAGCATCCAACGCTTGGAGCTGGCAGACATCGGCCCGGTCCGGACCCAGATGGTGCAGGCTACCCAAGAGGTTGACGCCAGCGAAACCTCCCTGGAAGAGGCGGACATCGTGGTGGGCGTCGGCACCGGCTTAGGGCGCCGCGAAAATCTTAAGCTGGTGCGCGAGTTGGCGGAGGTTCTCGGGGCGGCAATCGCGGCCACGCGGCGCGTGACGGACGCCAATTGGCTGCCCCGGCAGCATCAGGTGGGCTTGACCGGTAAAGCGATCGCGCCAAAACTGTACTTTGCGCTGGGCATCCGTGGGGTGATGAATCATACGATCGGTATCCAGCGCGCTCAGACGATTGTTGCCATCAATACCGACCCCGAAGCGCCGATTTTTCAGGTAGCGAACTACGGCATCGTGGGCGATTGTCTGCACATCATTCCGGCGCTGACGCAGGCGCTGGCCGAGGCGAAGCAGCGTCGACAGGGACCATAGGGTGAGGGCGCAGCCGCAGGGCGCCCTCGGTGGATAGGCTCAGCTCGAAAGGAGGAGCCCATGTCGATTATTACGATTTCACGAGGGTCCCTCAGTGGTGGCAGGGCGCTGGCCGAACGGCTGGCTGATCGGCTAGGCTATCGGTGCATCAGTAGCGAAACCCTTATCGAAGCGGCAGCCAAGTATGGAGTCTCCGAGCCCAAGCTCTCGGAAGTTTTCGAGAAAACCCCAAGCTTTTGGGAGCGGCTCACGAAATCACGCCGGCTCTACCTCATTTTCATCCAGGCGGCGATGTGCGAGCTGGCTCAGCAAGGCAAACTGATCTACCATGGACAGGGAGGCCAGCAGCTCCTCAAGGGCATCAGTCACATCATGAAGGTGCGCCTAATCGCGCCGCTGGAGTATCGCCTCAAAATCGCCATCGAGCGTCAGGGTCTGTCGAGCCGTGAAGCCGCTAGGCAATACCTCCAGCAGGTGGATGAGGAGCGCCTGCGTCGCATGCGCTATCTGTTCAACGTCGACTGGCGTGACCCCGCCCTCTACGACGTGGTGCTCAATATCGAGCACATGAGTCTGGAGACGGCGGCCGATGTGGTCATCTATATGGCACAACATCCTGAATATCAGCCAACACCAGCTTCCGAGAAGAAGCTCAACGACCTGACGCTCAGCTGCCGCATCAGGGCGTTGCTGGCTGCCAATCCGATTACCAGCGGGATTGATGTGGAGGTGCGCACGGATGACGGCATCATCTGGATAACCGGCCTCATCGACTCTGGAGAGCTGGAGTACGAAATCATTCACATCGCACAAACCGTGTCAGGCGTCAAAGAGGTCATTTCCGACCTGGAAATCAAACCCGTCTTCCCCTATCCAGGGCCATGAGACGCCAGATGCTAGGTTGAGGCGATTCGGCCTCTGCCGTTGGGAGCGGGTGAGGGAGGGGACAACAGGGGATGATCGACCGGTCGAGGTCCCCTCACACCAGCCTTTTTCAGTGGGAGACGGGGGGCGATGCAGTTGCTGACCGTGCTTGCCTTATGCTGAGGTGCACGCTCACATGGGGAGAGAACCAAGCATGCCGGTGTGGCTGGTTGCTACATGGCTGAGTCTCCTCTGGGCAGGGTTTGCCTGGGGGCAGATCTACAAGTGGGTGGACCGCCAGGGCAATATACACTTTACCGATAATCCGAGCCGGATCCCGTCGGAATACCGGCCCCATGTCGAAGTGGAAAGGGCCACTCCGCTTGCGCCACTCCCCACCCCAAGTGAGGATGCCGCCTCGGTTCCACCGAACGAATCCGCAACGCCCGGGGCATTACCACCAGCTCCCCCACCGACGGATCGCCTGGGACGGGGACCCGACTATTGGCAGCAATTGGCTCAGCACTGGGGTACCCAGCTGCAGCAGCATCTTCAGGAGCGCGACCGGCTACAATTACTCTACAACTATGCGCGCCATCTCGCGAGCTATACCCGGGACACCTCCGATCGTGGCAAGATATATGCCGACAGCGCTCGCCTAGAAAAAGCCATGGCCGAAACCGAGAAGCAGATCAAAGAGGCAGAGACTATGCTACACACGACGCTGCCCCTGGAAGCCAGGCAGCTAGGAGCGAACCCTGAATGGCTCAAGCTGCCAGGGTCGACACCGCAGTGAGGGAATGCCATATACATCGGCGGCAATTTGGTATACACTTGAATTGTTCTCCGTTGACCCGTCTCGAAGGCTAGCGACGGATCGGGTGGGAGATAGGGGACAGTGAGAGTTCACTCGAGGAGGAGGGGTTTGTGGACCCTTTAATCATTCACACACAGCCATCGCTCCGCCAGCCAGTTCTGATTTTATCGTTTGCCGGATGGAATGATGCCGGAGAGGCGGCCACCAGCGCGGCGCAATTCCTGTGTTCACGATTGAATGCCGAGAAATTTGCCAGTCTCGAGCCCGAGGAGTTCTATAATTTTGCCGAGCTCCGACCACGCGTGCGGTTGGTCAAAGGTCAACGGGAAGTCACCTGGCCCGCTAACGAGTTTTTTTACGTTCAGGATCCCAGCCTCGTCCAGGATTTGGTGATTGGCGTCGGCATTGAGCCGCATCTGAGATGGAAAACCTATGTCAAGGCGATTCTCGACCTGGCGCGCCAATGCCAGGTGAGCATGGTGCTAACGCTTGGCGCCTTGCTGGCAGAGGTGGTGTATTCGCGGCCGGTGCGGATCTCTGGTTCAACGACCGACCCTGAACTAGCGGCACGGCTACACCTCAATGTCAGGACCTCGCGCTATGAAGGCCCTACCGGGATTGTCGGCATTCTGAACGACACCTGCCGACGGGAGGGAGTGCCAGCGGTGAGCTTGTGGGCAAACGTGCCACATTACCTGTCGAACACTCCGAATCCCAAAGCCATGTATGCCCTAGTACGCCGCGTCCTTGGTGTCCTCGATCATCCGCTCGACTTACACGATGTGGAGACGGCCGTGAGCGACTTTGAAACCAAGGTCGCAGAGGTGATCGCTAACAATCCCGCCGTGGCCTCGTATGTCCGTCAGCTTGAAGAGCGCGATACGGACGAGGGGGAAGAAGCTCCCCCACGCCGGGAGTCCGAATTACCCAGTAGCGATCAGCTGGTCCAAGAGCTGGAGCAATTCCTACGGCAGCAGCGCCGCGACAGGCCGTCTGAGTGAGTCCGCTGGCCGGTTAGATGCGGCAGAGGGGGTGATTGCCCTTAAGCACTGGCCTTCTGCACAGGTCGCGGCGGTGCCGAAGCGGCATCTAACCCTTTAGCTGTGGTCGAATGAGGTTGCCGAAGGCCTCAAGGCTGGCACTGGTCGCTGCATGCGACTGTGTGGACATTTCGAGGACGAAATGCTGGATGCCGAGATCTTGGTAAGCTCCTAGCCGCTCCACAATGCTCGCGATACTTCCTGTGAGTTGATCACGGCCAGGTCGTCTGGGCTGGTAGTGCAATACATCCTGGGACACCCCCTCGATGGCACAAGGGATGCGCAGGGAGAAGACCGGTTCTCCCATACGTCCCTGTCGCGTCCACCTGCGGCGCACATCAGAGATACCTGCCCTGAGTTCGTCGAATGGCATGGCGGTCGCGTGCCAGCCGTCTCCAAACTCGGCCACACGACGCCGTGCCCGAGGGCTATTGCCACCAATCCAGATGGGCGGGTGCGGTCGTTGCACGGGCTGGGGTGACGCCTGCATGTCGGCAAATGTGAAGTACCGTCCTTCGAAGCTCACCTTTTCCTGCATCCACAAGGTTTTGATCAACCGCAGACACTCATCGCTAAATGCCCCACGATCAGCGAATGGCGCACGTAAGGCCGCAAACTCTGGTTCCATCCAGCCCACGGCGGCGCCAAAAATCAGGCGGCCGCCCGAGAGCTGATCGGTGGTGGCGAGCATTTTCGCCACCACAATAGGGTTGCGATAGGGCAAAATGATGACGCTCGTGCCGATTTTCACCCGTGTGGTGATGGCCGCGACATAGTTGAGCAGTGCGAGGGGGTCGAGCATATGGTCGCGGTAGATGATCTCCAGCGTTTGCGGCACCAGGATGTGATCGGTCACCCACACCGAATCAAAGCCCAGCGCCTCAGCCCTCCGCACCGTGTCGAGGATCTGTGGGATGTCGATGGGCTTGCCGTAATGCGGGATGCACATGCCGAACTCCATGGTTCCTCCTCCCTGACCTGACTATTCCTGAGTCCCCGAAGCTCCTGGAAGCCGTCCCTTGAGCGCTTGCTCCACATGGCCGGGCGGCACTGGGAGCTGTCGCAGCAAGCCGGCAATGAGGGCCTTCGCCTCGGTCTTATACCAGTCTCGAGCCCCGATGACCACGCCAATCAGGAGACCGTCGGGGTCGATGAGATAGCTCGTGGGTAAGCCGCGCACGCTGTACTGGCGACTCACCTCCAAGGTGTTGTCCAGCAAAATGGGGAAGTTGAGTTTCAAGTTGTCCACAAAGGGTCTGGCGACTCCTTCCCCCTGATGATCCATGGACACCGCCAGCAGCACGAAATCTGTCTGTTTGAAGGTCTGGTAGAGCCGTTCCATACTGGGCATCTCTTGCAGGCAGGGAGCGCACCAGGTGGCCCAGAAGTTCAGCAGCACCAGCTTCCCTCTGAATTCTCGCAGCTGGGCCGGTCGACCGTCGAGGGTCAGCAGGGTAAAATCCGGCGCCGCAGCAGGCTCCGCAGGGCGGCGCATACCCAAGGCTGTATACAAGGGATCAAGCCCTGCAAAAGACCAGGCAGTAGGTCCGCTGACGTGAGTGCTCCCCGGCAAACCTGATGGCTGCGACACATGTTCCCACCACATGACCGCAGCCACAGCGGCGATCCCCAGAATGACGATGAAGAGGGCCGTACGCTGTTGTGTCCGAGTCGCCTGCTCTGTAGTGTTCATTATGGTGATACCAGCGGAGCCGTCCCTAGCACCGCAGGCGTCGGCTTCAGCAATTCCTGGATGAGCTGCAGGGCCTCGGGCCGCGTCCAGTCTCTCCCACCTACGCCGCGGGCCAGCAGGATGCCATCACGGTCGATGAGATAGGTCGTTGGCATCCCTGCGACCAGATAGTCTCGGAACACCGAGCCATTTGGATCAAGCAGCGAGGGGAAGGACAGGCCGTGCTTCTGAAAGAAGGCCTTCACCTGGTCGGCACCTTCCTTGAGATCGATCGAGATAATGGCCAAACCTTGCTCTTGATACGTTTGGTGTAGTCGTTCCAGGGCTGGCATCTCTTCGCGGCAAGGGATACACCATGTGGCCCAGAAATTGAGGAATACCACTTTGCCACGGTATTGTTGCAGCGAGACCTGCTGCCCATCAGTGTTGAGCAGCGTAAAGTCTGGGGCCGCTTTCGGAGGAACCTTGGCCATGCCCATGGCTTCTAAGAGCTGCTCGCGTGCATCGGTCACTTTCTCGCCTAGAAGCAACCCAAGGGCTGCCACGATGATGGTCACATGGCCTACGGCCTTGCGTCGCATCGCGTTCTCCTTCTGACCCCGCACGACCAGTCGCATGGTTCCGGAGTCGCTTGTGGTCTATTGGCGCTGCTACACCTCGCCGGACTCGATACCGGTCACATCGCCCCTGAATTGCGCGGCGCGGAAGCCTGTGGGGCCGGATCGAGCAGCGAGGTGATGAGCGCGCGGGCATCGGCTTGCGCCCAATCATAGCCACCAATCTTCACGGTCACGACCCGCCCTTCACGATCCAACAGATAGGTGGTCGGAAGCGAGGTGACCCCATACAAGCGCGTAACCTGTCCCACGGTGTCCAGCAAGGTGATGAAGCGCAGCTGGCGTCGGTCCACAAATGGTTGGACTACCTCACCCCCCTGCACGTCGCTGGCGACCGCCACAACCTCAAGGCCGGCATCCTGATAGGTCTGGTGCAACCCGACCATGGACAACATCTCAGGCTGGCATGGTTTGCACCAGGTGGTCCAGAAGTGCAGTAAAACCACCCGGCCGCGAAAACTCGCCACATCTCGCCTGGTTCCATCCAGATCCCGTAACGCAAAATCCGGTGCCACAACGGTTCTGCTTGACATTGGCAGGGCAGGGGTGGTCCCATCCGCCCAATATCCCTGGAGCTGGAGAAGCGTTAGCATCCCTGGGACCGTAACCATCATGGCGAGGAGTAGAGGCCTGGATTTCCAAACTTTGCGCAGATCAGTCACCATCAGGAGACCCACCGGTTGCATGCTGCCACGAGCGGCGCGACCATCGTCCCTTGCTTCACCACTCCCGTATGACACCCTTTCCCCATCATACACTATCTCATGGAGAGGACAAACTTTTGTCAGATTTGTCGCTGTTGAGGCCCTTCTTAACTGTCGGCAGGGTCGGCTGGTAAGAAGTTGTCCGGCCGCGACGTGAGCTGTACCAACGGCTCGGATTCAAGCTGAATGGTTGTGTGTTCAATCCCAAAGCGTTCGTGCAGGAGTGTATGGAGCGCGCCAAGAATGCGGGTGCCTGCCGCTAGGTCGTCCACGACTACGTGGCCACTCATGGCGTCCTTTCCTGACGTCAGCGTCCAGACATGCAAATCGTGCACTGCACGGACACCAGGGACGGTGATCATCCCGGCGTCGATCTCACGAATGTTCAGATGTGGCGGCACTCCCTCCATCAGGATGTGCAAGGCCTGACGCACCAAAACCCAGGTCCGAGGCAGGATGAAGACTCCGATGGCGGCGCTGCTCAGCGGGTCAATGAGGTAAAATCCCGTGGTCTGGATAATGACAGCTGCGACGATCACGCCCAGGGAGCCCAGGGTGTCACTCAGCATTTCCAGGTAGGCGCCATGGATGTTGAGGCTCGTTTCTGCCCCATGATGTAAAAGCCCCATGCCAAGCAGGTTTACGATAAGCCCCAGGACCGCAATGGCGAGCATGGGGCCGGCGTGAATCTCGGGCGGTGCCCATACCCGCAGGACAGCCTCATACAGGATATAGCCCGCCACCAAGAAGAGGACTACGCCGTTCGCCACGGCAGCCAGAATCTCTGCACGCAAGTAGCCATAGGTGTTCTCCATTGTGGGAGATTTCTGGGCGAACCACACCGCCAGCAGGCTCATGCTCAGGCCACCCACATCGGTCAGCATATGGCCAGCATCGGCCAAGAGCGCCAGACTCCCAGTCCATAACCCGCCGACGATCTCGATCACCATCAGGCTCGCTGTCAGCCCGAGAGCCCCGAGCAACCGGCCTGTGTGATGACTCGTCGAGGATGCTCCGCCAGGTGCCTCCATGCGATCGACCCCCATCTGGACGGAGTGGTCGTGCATGACCTCGAACGCTGCCTCCAATGAATAGTGTGGAGGATACCCCGCTGATAAGCCATAGACACTGGCCGGTCGCCAACCTGCAGGGCCTCATGAGCATCACTCACTGCCGATGGGTGGGTCATCATCGTGGCCAGTACATGATCACTAGGACCCCAGCTAGGCAGAGGCTACCACCCAGTAGATCATACCGATCTGGTGCGATGCGGTCCACACCCCATCCCCAAATAATTGACAATACAACAAAAATTCCCCCATAAGCGGCATAGACCCGGGCGAAGTACGACGGCTGATAGGTCGGAACGATCCCATAGAGAAATAGCACCAGCGCGCCAGCAATCCCCACGGCCCCATGGGCTCCGTCCCGCCACCATTGCCAGACGAGATATCCGCCACCGATTTCACACACTCCTGCCAACACGAATAACGCCAAGGAGGACACGACCTGAGCCATGCGATTGCTCGCGCTCCTCTACATAGGAAACCACAGCAACGGTGCCCCACCTTCCTGATCATGGTAAAACCGTGCCTGCACCTGAAACACGCGCTTAATCGTGTCGACATTCAGCACCTCGATCGACGGACCATCCCGGACCACCATGCCGTCATCGAGCAGGATCAGCCGAGGAAAACACCGCACGGCCAGGCTGAGGTCGTGCATGACCGCTACTACCCCCATACCATCTCTCGCTAAGCGTTGCAAGAGCTGCATGACATGCGCTTGATGGGCAATGTCCAGATTGGCTGTTGGCTCGTCGAGCAGCAAGAACCGCGGCTCCTGCGCCAACGCCTGCGCGAGAAAAATCAGCTGCCGCTCGCCGCCGGAGACTTCGGTGATAGGGCGCTGGGCCAGAAACGCTGTACCTGTCACCGCCATAGCGTGGTGCACCATGGCCTCATCGTGTGGGGAGGCTGCACGAAAGCGTCCACGGTGGGCATGGCGGCCCATACGTACGATGTCGTGCACATGGAACCCGAAGTCGATACGCACCTGCTGGGGCAGCAACGCCATCTGGCGGGCGATGGCTTTGCGCGTCATGTGGCTCAGGAGCTGGCCATCAAGCCGCACCTCTCCCTGACGAACCGGCAGCAAGCTGGCGATGACGTGGAGCAGCGTTGATTTCCCTGCGCCGTTGCGACCCACGATGGCGATCAGTTCACCGCTGGTCACCTGCAGGGAAATGTCCTTCAAGATCTGGCGCTCTCCAGCCTGATAGGTGATATGCTGCAGGGCGAGGGTATGTGCAGCGGCGTCATCGGCGCGTGGTGGAACAGTCATAGAGAGTCAAACCCACGACGATGGGTGCGCAACAGGTAAAGGAAAAAAGGCACCCCAACAAACGCGGTGATAATGCCCAGGCGCACCTCCTGAGGCCGCGCCAGGACACGGGCCACGAGATCGGCAAGGATGAGGAACAACGCTCCACCCAAAAAACTCAGCGGTAGGAGGCGATGGTGCTGGGGTCCGACCAGGAGACGCAACATATGCGGGACAACTAATCCGACGAAGCCGACCGTACCGCTGAGAGAGACCACCACGGCCGTGACTGCTGTGGCCAGCGTCAGCAAGAGCATTCGGCACCATTGCGCATCAACCCCAAGAGTCAGAGCGCGCTGTTCACCGCAGAGTAGAATATCCAGATCGCGGGTGAAGAGCAAGATGATCGCCGCGCCAAGGAGCACCACCGGGGTCGTGAGACGGACGTGGTCCCAACTACTGGCCTCCAGGCCACCCATCAGCCAGAAGAGGATCTCACGGATCATGCTGTCCCGTGATCGGGTGAGAATGAACGAGGTCAGAGCAGCGGTCAGCGAGCTCACCGCCACACCGCTCAGTAACAGGGTCGCAACCGGGGTCTTACCACCCGCGGTGGCCAAACCATAGACCAGGCCGGCCGCCGCCAGCCCTCCTAGAAAGGCGCAGCCTGGCAATATGAGGTAATGTTGCAGAGCCCACCCCAGGGTTAGCGCCAACACAGCCCCCAGGGCGGCCCCGCTAGACACCCCAAGGAGTCCTGGATCGGCCATGGGGTTTTGAAAGATCCCCTGCATTACTGTCCCTGACAGAGCCAACCCTCCCCCCACCAACGCTGCCATCAAGACGCGTGGCAAACGCACTTGCAGGATGATCGTCGCTTGCATGGGCGTCCAGGTTACTTCCTGGGTCAGATGCAGTTGGTGGAGCAAGATGGCGATGGTACGCTCGAAAGGGACGTTCACACTGCCAATCGCTAGGGCGGCCACGACAACGAGTCCGAGCAAGCCACCGAGCAGTGCCACCGCGGCCGATACCGACACACTCTGTGGCTTCATAGCTGCCCTCCGGGGTCGAAGGCGGTGCCATGTAACACGCGGGCGAATACTGCGACGCCGTCCACAATGAATTGTGAGATGGTCACCAGATACCGGCTGGGGATGGTATAGACTCTCCCATGTTGTACGGCATCGATTCCCTGTAGAGCCGGATGCATCAGCACGGGGGGTAAGCCGCGTTCCCCATCCCGGTCGAAACTGCCGCTGACCATGACCTGAGGATTCATTGTCAACACCTGCTCGGCGGAGAGGTTGGCAGAACCGATCAGGCCATAAGTGGCAGCGAGATTCTCGCCGCCGGCATAGGTGATAAGATCGTCCATCGAGGTCATGCGGCCGGCCGTATAACCTTGTGAGCCCCAGTACAGCACACGGGGGCGCGTGCCAATCGGACGCAGCTGCTCCGTCAGGGCCTGCAGACGGGTCTCCATGGTGGCGACCAGGGCCTCTGCCTTGGCCTCTTCCCCCACCACCTGGCCGATGAGGCGAATATTTTGCTCCACCTCGGCAATCGAATCATATTCTTGGAATTGGAACAGCACCAACCCCGCAGCCTGGAGGAGCCTGATGAATTCCCCTCGTAAATAACTGGCCACGAAGACCAAGTCTGGCTGCAGGGAGATGATCTGCTCCGGATCGGCCCGTACTTTGTGAGGAACAGCCGCCGCTTCCTGGGGCATATTGGATATACGTTCATCGACGGCCAGATAGGTGACGCCGAGTAACCGCGAGGGCCCGACCAGTGCCAGGAGAATTTCATCCGTCGCCAGCGTCACCGAGACGATCCGGGTGGGTTTCTGAGGGAGCACTACGCGTCGACCGGTCTGATCGATCAGCACTTTGGGGAAACCATCCCCAGCCACTCGAGTCCCCTGATCCACAGTTGGAAAGGAGAAGGAAGCGGCTTGCCACAGAACGTAGAATCCCAGAGCCGTGGCCACAATGGCCAGCAACAATCCACTGAGCCGTGCCCCCTTCACAGGTGTCCTCCCTCGTTCTCTCCCTCGGCGTGGAGATCGTTGCTCAGAAATTGACTGCGACGCCGCCCCGCACACTAGTCCCTGGTTGCGAAAAGCCTAACACCTGCTCATAGTCGGCGTCCAGTAGGTTGTCGATTTTCAGCTGTAGCCGTAGGCTCCTCATGTGCCAGACGTTTTGCAACACCACATACGAGCCCGCCAAGCCAATGGTCGTATACCCAGGCAACGTCACCCGTGGGGAGCCAGGTTGACTGAAATCCCGATCGCGGGACGAACCCACCACATTGGCGATGAACGCCACCGTCCAGCAGTCCCCGAGATACGACAGCACGACACTCCCTTGATTCTTCGGGCGGCGTAGCAGCGGTTGTCCCACTGGGAACGCCGTTCCGCCGATGCCTCCATCCTGTTGTAGGACCTTGGTCTCCAGAAACGTATAGCTGCCGTCTAGCCGGAACTGCCAGGGCAACAGCACCTGAAAACCGGCCTCGACACCGCTCGACTCCGCCTTGCCAACATTCAGGAAACTGACCCCTGGACCACTGACGAAGGTAATCAGGTCCTTATACGTGTTATTGAAATAGGTCGCGGTGAGCAGGCCGCGGCCATTAAAGAACGGCTGATCCAGACCAATCTCCCAACTCTCGGACTCCTCGGGTTGGAGATTGGGGTTGCCGACGACAAACGGGCTGCCCGTACCGAAATTTTCGACAAAGCTGGGAGCGCGGATGCCGGTGGCATAGCTCCCACGCAGCTTGGTCTGGGTCCAGGGGAGGGTATACGAGGCCGCGACTCGTGGATTGGTATCTACGCCAAAGGTTGAGCTGTCTTCGACCCGAACGCCAGCCTGCAGCGTCGCCTGTTTCCGCCAATTCAGCAAGAATTGCGTGTAATAGCCTTGCTCCGTGCGTGAGGGCTCGGTGGTATCGGTCGTCGATTCAAAGGTCGAGCGCTGGTCTAATTTATCCTCCGTGGCCTCGATGCCGAGGGTCCAGGTCGTTGCCACCTGATAAAACTCTGGCAGGGTCATGTTCCAGTAATAGTTCAGGAGTAATCGCTGTTCCAGACTGTCAGAGTCAAAATCACCAAAGTCGACAGGAGGACCATTATTGTGGTCTACGAACTGGGACTCGATACGATTATATCCCAGGAGGAGCACCTGCTCCCACCATTGGGAAATCGCGTGAGTGGTCCGCAGCGACAGGACGAGACGTTGCCGATCCGAATATTGGTCGGGATCGAGGGGACTGAGTCGATCGCCAGCCGACTCCGTCGGAAACTCGAAATGGCTGTCGCTATAGCGTGCGCTGAACGCCAGTTTCAGCGCCTCGATGGGCTGGTAGTCGAGGGCTGAGCTGATGGTGAAATCGCGATAGGAGTTGTTGATCGGCAAAAACCCCGACGTGCTTACATAGTGGTCACTAATTTATTCAGGCATTGCAATGATTGACTTTACGGCATCTCAAGCGCAGCCGTCGGCGGAACTGGCGTGCTCGCTTCGACAAGCGATATTCGTGGATGCGGACCAATGTCGCCGCGTGGTGCGCCATGACGGCCATCCCTGTGTGTACGATCGCGCCACGATGCCCTTTGTAGGTGACGCGGGCAGCTCCACGGGACAGCAGGCTGGCCATGATGCTTTCCACGACGGGTCGGCTGTATCCACACGCGTACGCGAGCTCCACCTGGCACGGGGTCAGTGCTTGAGGCACGCCCTCCGCGTTCAGAAGACGCCGGACGTCCTCCGGCGTGGGCGACGGAGGGAGGGGTTCGACCGTTTTGGGGATCCCCACGGTGAGAATGCCTTGTTGATGCAACACTTCTCGCAGGGCGGCATCATTGAATGCCAGATCGCCAGCCAGCGAGCGGATGGTGGGTCGGGGGAAAGTCGCCACTCGCGCAATCGCCTGCTGCACGTGGTCGACCAACGGCTCCACATAGCGGCTGTCACCGGGATTGCCCACGGGCAGATGCAGGGCAACGATAAAGCCAGCGGCTGGCTCGGCGATCATCCCGGGTTTGCGGCCAAACTGGGCGGGGCCATGACTCTTACCTTTGCACATGGGCGCAATCGTGGGATCGTACGCGTTGACGATCTTGCAATGGGACAAGGCCTTGCCCTGCATCAGGCGTCGCGATTGGTGTGCGATCCGGTGATAGGCCTCAAGCGCGACCGTGAGCTGGGTGTCCAGACGCGCCTGCTGCGCTTCCGACAGCGGCGGCGCGCCGTGCAGGCATACCTGGGCGGCTCGGGCCAGCGTCAGGACCGGCTCTCCTATCGCCAGCAATGGCCTCTCGGTCTGGCGCACCAATGTCACAAACACCTTCCCCATCCCTCGGCACTGGCGACCGAAGCGACGCATCACCTGCTGGAGTTCGTACTGGAGTTGCTGGGCTTGCACCTGCAGCGCCGTGCCCCTGGTGGCGCACGGCAGGGTTATGGCCGTGGTGATCTGGAGGACTTTTTTTGGGCCTTATACAACGTGGCCGCGTCATTGACGCGTTGGCTGCCCTGCTCACGGGGAAAGGTGTCGACCACCAGGTGCGCGGGGCTGACCAGCCCGTCTTCCATCGCGGCCGCCGCCTGGATCGCCAGCAGTTCCGCCATCAAGGGCTCATCGAGGCGACGGCGAAACTGGGCCAGCACCTCCGGCAGCACAACATGTTCCTGGGACCCATCCACCTGGACCTCGCGGATCCCACAGGCATACATCACCGCCAGGTCGGTCCGCACTCGGCTACAGATCTGTGCATCGGAGCAGGCCAGCTCATGTTTGAGAAGTTCCAGCGCCAATAACACCCGGGTCGAGACGGGCGGACGTCCCCGCATGCTGGGTTTGGGGAACCGCTGGGCGAACGAGCGCTCCACGGCGGCGACCAGGGCCACCCACGGAAACGTCTCGGCCCATTGGCGAATGGGGTGCGTTTCGGGGACGAAGTCTGCCACCTGCAAACACGGGCCTCGGCCCGTCAGCCAATGCTGGAGGTATTGTAAGAGCGGCATCGTTGGCTCTCCATAGAGTAGGGCGGAAGAGAGCCTCAGCAGACGACGATCCGATCCACAGGACAATCCCCTCGTGAGAGAATAAATTAGTGGTCACTATATAGGTCGGTCTCCTGACTCGCGGATCAGTCTACTTGCCAACGCCTTCCCGGCCGTTCGACGGCTAGTGGCTCGTCCAGTTGGCTTTCGTCCCCGCATACAGTGGCGCGTCCGTGAGGGAATCACACCCTCTTCCCGCAAGCGTTCCCTATATAGTCGCTGGCGCGAAATTCGCAATTGCTGAAATCTTCGGGATTTAGGATTTAGTGATCCGCTCAGACTGTCCATACATAGACTACACCCTCATCGCACCCGTAAGTGTATACCACCGCGGAAGTTACCCCGAGAGATACCGTAGGTATAAGAGCGTCACTCTATTTGCCCCTGCCTCCGCTAAGTCTCAGCACTCCCCAGGTATTTGGCCCGCCAAACTCCGTCGCTGCCCAGTAATAGTCTATCGCGTCCTGCCAGTTTCGAACAAAAACATTGCCCAACATCTCAGGCGCGTTGACCGGGTCAAACCCTTTCAGCATCTTCGCCGGCACAACCATCTCCAACGTATAGCCGTTCTTCCACATCCGCGCCGCGTATTTTATATCGCTGCCGTCCACAATGTGGTCTGCAATCGCGTCACCCGGCTGGTGCCACTGTACTACCGTCCCTCCGCTGGCCTGCTTGACATTCGGCAGAAAAATAAAATTACGGCAATACTGGTCATACCATTTCTGCCCGGGCTCGACCAGCCGTGTCGAAAACCACAGCTCCACGTAGTCAAAACTCTTTGCCCGCCAGATGTGCTCACGAGGTATCTCATCTATGGCAAAACTCTGTATCTCCTTATCGTACACCTGCACCCCGATATAGATCCCTTCCTCCGACCAGCCCAGAAACACCTTCGGCGACACAAGCTCATCCGACCGCTCAATGCCGACCTTTTGCACGTACGGAAGGTCGTCCAGGCTGGACTGCTCGGGCCACTCGTCCAAAGATCCGTCTATGCTCATGCTCCCTTTCGTATAGGGCACATCAAATACAGGTCTCTCCCCCGCAGACGCCTTCCACATATCCTCCCCCGCGCCGCCGGCACTTGTTGCATGCAGCTTGTTCAGCCAAGGCCTCGTCGCCCGAATCGCCTTGACGAGCTTCTTGTATGGCTTGTCGTGCACGTCCACCACGCCGAAATTGACGTCCTCCCCGTCCTCCCGCCCCGACGGTGGCTCATCGTTCCACTGAAACCAGTCCGCCCCGATGATATACGGCACCCGCGCCATCCGCGTCGTGAAAAGCCTGTACCCGTCAGCCCTGGCCTGCTGGTCGATGACGTGACCCCATATAAAACCGCCGAAGTTCTTGTTCCCGCTCCTGCCGTCCAACGCATGAAACGCATATTCCGATATCACAATCGGCTGCTGCGCCTGGTGGTACATCGCCTCGAAAAGCTCTCTGTCTAATTGGGCATCCGCCGCATAAATGTTTATCGACTGAACGTCCGTCAAACCGCGGGATGCGCTGAACAGCTCCACCGGCGCACCACCCCTGTAGCGAGCGCCCAGTATCAAATGGTGTGGGTCATACCTGCGAATCAGTTCGGTCGTCAGCTTAAAATAATCCCTCGCCAAATGATAGACCCACGCACTGGCCAATTTCACGTGTGCGCTCGCAGGCTGCCTCGGCAGTTCTTTCCATCCCTCAAGGTCTTCCCAGCTATGCAAATGCACTTCCCAGTCCTTGTTAAATGCTTCGACGCTCTCCCATACGCCTTGGATGACTTTCATCACTTCCCGGCGGTTCGGATTGTCGCGCTCTAGACCGTCGAAATAATGCCCCGCTCCACCGAAGTCGCCCTTCCAGTCCAGTTCATTGTCGATAAAATACCCCACGACGTTTTTGTTGTCCCGCAGTGCCACCACTTGCCCTTTAATGATCTCTTCAGCAGCACCTGCCCAATCGCTGTCATAGAAAAGCTTGCTCTTGTTTATCGAGCTCCATACGTTCAAAGCACGCGACATGGCGACGTTATACTTGTGAAACACTGGGCTGCACCACGCTCCCAAACCCTTAAATCCGGCCCCATGTACCCGCTTAAGCGTCTTGGCCGCCCACGCATCATGGTTCCCGCCTTCTCTGTATGGCCCGCCATTCCAGTCCCGCGAAACAAAATGCGGCCCTGCCTGGGCGCTGCCTCTCTGGGCAGGATGGACGTGCGTGACCGTATTGAGAAACTCCTTCTGACCCTCAGGCGATAAAAACCACCACACGCCGCCCTCGGTCTGTGCGACACGCCAGAACCCTGCCTTTCCCCGAACCTCCTTGAACTGATCTGTCCCGCCGACAGCGAATGCCCCAAACACAAACACTATGCAAATGGCCAAAACCATACAGCCAAAGCGCATTTTCGTCGTTCTCTTCATTTTTCTGCTCCACAGGTAATGGAAGCATTAGTCGCTGCGCAAAATTGGGATAGACACCAACCACAGAGTGAGGGGTTGCAATTGTGCGAGAACTATGATGCCTTCATTGTCACGGGTCAACCTAACCAGAACACATGCAACCGAGAAGGCATCCTCATGAGCATCGGTTTCTCTGGGCTCGACACCCCCTGCTGTGTGCAGCCCGTGACCATCGACGTTCCACCCACCCATCCTTTGATCCAACTGGCCCAGGTCATCCCCTGGCAAGCCCTCGCCGATATGGTGCTACCAGAATCTGAAGTGCACCACGGCCAAGGGGAAATGGTGGCTCGGCAGACAACTCACGTTGCGTATCCACCTCGGGGCTTTCCTCCTCCAGTGGCTCTACAACCTCACCGATCGACAGGTTGACTGGGCTATCAAGGACCATGCCGCCTACCAGCTCTTCTGTGGGCGGGGTGTTGTGGACCACTGGCGTGCACCTGACCATACCAAGATTGAAGAGTTTCGCTCGCGTCTGTCACCTGAGACGCAGCGACAAGTTGCCAATCGGGTCGCCGTCTGGGCAACAGAGTTCGGTTTTGCAGACCCCTCGAAAATGGATATTGATTCCACGATCCAAGAAGCCAATATCGCTTATCCGTCTGATGCTCAGCTGATGGTCAAGATGACGCTGTTGGTCAACAAGGTTTGGACGTACATGAAGGAGAACGTATCGTTCTTTGCCGACTTTATCCCAAGTGTTGATGTGAAAGCGGTGAAAGCCAAAGCCAGGGCCTACTGGTTTCGTGACCGTAAGAATGTGGATGGGACGCAGCGCTTATTTCAAGACCTCTGGCATGAAGCCTTCACTCAGATCAATCATGTCCGGAAATACTTCCAGATCCTGCTTGATTACGATATTGACCACATGCCCTGGAACATTCGTCGGGCGTTTGATCAGATTAACGCGCACTGTTCTGACCTTTTTCTCAACGTGGCGAGTTTTATGTGTCGTGGGGAGATGGTTCCTGACAAAGCCTTATCGTTCCATGCTCAGGCGGTAAGTTGCTTTAACAAAGGTAAGCTCTCCAAGGGCTTGCAATTCGGGCGTGCCTTCCAGCTCGGGCGTATCGGGGGCAACTTCCTTCTTGTGGGCGCGTGTACCTCACTCCGGATGGAGGACAAAACCTCGGTTCGCCCCATGATCATCGAACATCAGGGGCTCTTTGGCGACGAGACATTGATGTCATGCGGGACAGACAAAGGCTATTACAGTGGAGCCAATCACAAGTATCTGCGGTCGTTAGAAGGGCTCAAGGAATGCTGCCTTCAGCAACCTGGACTCGATTCCCGTAGTCTATCGGAAGACGACGCGGAGACCTACACCCGTCTTGTGAACCGCCGGGCGGGCATCGAGCCCCTGATCGGCCACGCCAAACACGGCGGTCAGCTCGGCACAAGTCGCATGAAACAAGACGACACCACCCTGGCAGCGGGCTATGGCGCAATTGGAGGCTTCAACCTGCGCCAACTTCTTCGGCACCTGCTTGGAAAAGACATCAAGACGATGGGGTGAAAAGGAGAATGGAACGGCACAGAGCCCTGGAAAGGAGTTCAAACATTCCAATCCTTTGAGATTCAGGGGGTTCGAATTTCGCGCCAGCGACTATATAGCAGTGCACATCTATGTCACACAGCAGACAATCATGTTACACGGTTGATGTCAAGCGATTTTTGCCTGATAGCCCAGTTGTTCCAGCTTCGCCCGGACTTGCTCGGCACCCACCTGGCTCGGATCGATCGTCACTCGCACCTGCTGCGTGGTGGCATTGGCTTGCACCTCTTGGACGCCGGGAAGACGCCGCAGCACATTACTGACGCGCTGCTCACACCCGGCACAATGCATCTTCTCCTCACCCGTCACCACGAACTCCAGCGTCTGTACCATGACCTAGACCTCCCTTCGTCGATGATCTCTCGGTCACTGGTGGACCACATCTGTTCTGCCAAGCCTAGCATACTCGTACATCAACCTCCACTTGTGCCTCGTCTCGATGCAGCAAGTTTTTCCTCCGGACTGGAACAAAATTTCCTACATCGCCCGATCGACATGTGGGGGCATGCACCGACCAAGAGTGTTCTCCGTACCTCACCGCTCCTTGCATAGGGTGGCAGGCTTGGCGGGGAGACAGGTGATTGGCGTCTGAACGTCGTGCAGGCGCGGGGTGACAGTGAATGTCTTGACGCTACACCGGCAATACGGGACAATGAGCCTGCCAGCAGTGGTCGAGTTCCGGTCTATGCTCGTCCGCGACCGCTGTTATGCTTATCCCGCTGAGACTTGAAGGAGATATAGGCGGACGTTATTCTCCTGGCTTATACTGAAGGAGGGGGCATGGATAGCTTGACGATACCGCTGTCAGAGGAAGTCCCACGTGCCATCCAGGCACTTGATTTCGCGCAGACGCACCGCACGTATTGGGAACAGAACGAATGCATTTTCCTCGAACAGTTTCTGCCGCCCGAGGTGGTTGAACACCACTTCCTACCGGACGTCGAGCAGCTCCGCTCTGAGGTACATCGCAACTACATCCCGAAACACAAGAAGGGGGGAAGCGTCAGCTACTACACCCTGGTGGAGAAGGCGCCGCTTTTCATCAAGTTGTATCGCTCCTCGGTGTTTATCGATTTCATCAGTCGGCTGGTCGGGGTAGGGGTGATGCCTTGCCCAGACGATGACCCGCATGCTTGTGCCCTCTATTTTTACACCGAACCAGGCGACCATATCGGCTTCCACTACGATACCTCGTATTATAAGGGTGCGCGATACACCATCCTAATGGGGCTCGTGCAACGCTCCGAACAATGTCGATTGATCTGTCAGCTCTATAAAGGGGATTCCACACGCGCGATGCAGGAGCTCCGGCTGGCCACCCCCCCTGGCGCTATGGTGATCTTCAATGGCAATAAGCTCTGGCACGCGATTTCCCCGCTCGAAGCAGGAGCGGAGCGCATTGTTCTCACCATGGAATATGTCACCAACCCGGCGATGGGCCCTTTCCACCGGTTCATCTCGAATATGAAAGATGCCGTTGCCTATTTTGGCTTCTCGGCTGTCCTGCGTGGGGGGCTATCTCGTCAACGCAGGCCTACCCCGGCGCGTACCCCAAGACCGCCAGGTCAATCCTGATGCTGTGCCTTACCCTGCGCCTGGCCGGAGGCTTGATAGGTGACCATCCCCTTATCCGCGCTATCTGTCCTGCCCTCAAGCGGGATACCTCGCACGGCAACTTTTGGCAATCGTATCTTGCCTGTGGTGTGATGAAAGCAATTGCGCGATGGTGCCCGACACCCGTAATAACGTGAGGGGATTCCGGGCTTGACCTCATACAGGAGGGGCGGTTATAGTCAGAAGCCGGTGCACGACAAGATGATGGGAGCATAGGACCACATCAGGCAGCTAGAGGAGGGATTGCGTGCCACGTTTGAGGGGTCGATGGTTGCGGTGGACGGCTGTGATCGTCGTGATTATAGGAATCGTCCATCTAACGCCCGTGTTCGGTGCCGGCGTTCCTCCGCGTCCCCTACCTGGAGATGTTTCCAGGTCTGGAGTGGTGGCACAAGAGGGTGGCCTACGCGTTACAGAGCACGCTCTCGACTCGAGCGCCTTTGAAACCTTGCTCGCTGACACTACGGACACGGACATTTCGCCAGAAGCCCTGCGCCAAATCGCATTAAAAAGAGACCTATCGCTTGGGGAATTTGCCCAGGCGCTAGCGCGGGATGAAGAGGATTTTGATGACGAGATGACAGAATACGATCCGTGGGAGCCCTTCAACCGCAAGATGTTCGCCTTCAACCAGAAACTTGACCGCTATGTCTTGAAACCGGTGGCCAAGGTATGGAATTTTGTGGTGCCAGACCTAGCCCAGCAGAGCCTCGCCAATGCCTTCGATAACATTACTATGCCGCGCCGCCTTATCAACAGCCTCTTACAGTTGAAGCCCGAGGGCGCTGGACGCGAACTGGCACGGTTTTTCCTCAATATTTCTATGGGGGTAGGAGGGTTTTTCGACGTGGCGACAGAGCTGGGCATCCGACGTAGCGATGAAGACACCGGACAAACCCTGGGACACTATGGCGTGGGGCCAGGTCCATATCTGGTCTTACCGTTCCTGCCACCGATGACGGTGCGCGATGGCTTCGGTTATGCGGCGGATTCGGCGATGCAACCTTTGGGTTATGTGGCGCCATTCGAAGCTTCAGCGGCAATGCGTGGGGGAGAGCTAATTAACGACCGCTCGCTCAACTTGGAAACCTTCGAGGAATTCCAACAGATGACCTTTGACCTCTACGCCGCCGTGCGAAACGCCTACTTGCAGCGCCGCCAACGCATGATCCGGGAATAATCCCGAAAGCCTGCCGCTGCCGGCGTCACCTGCCCGCCATGTCAGGACATTGCCTACAACGAATCCTCCTCCAACTTGGTCTTGAGGCGCTGGGCCAGCGCCTCGTAGGATGAGGTGCGGAGAATCTTACTGAATTGGGCCCGGTAGTTCGTCGCCAGGCTCACGCCGTCGATGGCCACGTCATAAATTGCCCACTGTTCGTTGTGGCGTACCAACCGATAATCGACGGGCATTCTGGCGTCTTGCTTGCTGACCAGGGTTGTGGCAACCGTGGCGCGATCCTGCTGGATGGATTCCGGGCCGTAGAGCGTCGTTCGCTCGCCCAGGAAGCGTAACACCAAACGGTTATAGGAGCCTTCAAAGAGGCGACCAAACAACTCGATGAATTCGTCGCGCTGCGCTGGCTCTAACTTGCCCCAATGGGTCCCCAACGATTCGCGCGCCATCTCGCGAAAATCGAAGGACTCGAAAATGATCTGTCGTACCCGGTGCTTGCGCTCCTGTTCTGTTTCGGACCCCTGGAGGGTCGGATCCCCTAGGATGGCCGAGACCGCATTTAGGGTCGCCTGCACACGCTCCTGGGGTCCTGCTCCGAGAGCAGGACGGGCGCGGTGAAGATCGATCGATACCGCTAGCGCGATGGCACACAGAAGTAGATATCGCGCCAGTGGTTTCCGTGCCTGAGACACCGATCTTTCCTCCCTCAGTCATCCAGGGCTGGATGGTCTGATATGACGGAGTCGGCCGTTGCCATATAGGTGCGGACTCGGTTTGACATCGAGGAGACGCCCGTTTCCTGGTAGGTCCTCAAGGTGGCCTTTTGGCCACCGGCGGCAGACCCCAGAATGGCCAAAAGGCTCGGCAGCGTTGTCAGCGACGCGATGAGGACACCCCCCACCCCCAAAGCCACCAGTAGGCCCAGGCTGTAAATCCCTCGATGGCCGGAGATCATCAAACTGCCGAAGCCAACGATAGTTGTCAGCGCTGCCAGGATGATGGCCTTGGCTGTACTTCTGGCCAGTGGAACGCTCTCTCCTTCATACTTCCCAGTGGTTCGATAACTATGCACGATATGCACCCCATTGTCGATACCGATCCCAATGATCAAGGGTAAGAAGAGCAGGTTGGCCATATTGAACTGGACCCCAAATAGGACCATCATGCCCAAGGTCCATACCGATCCCACCAACAGCGGCACCAAGGCCAGGATGGTGGACAACGCCCCACGAAACATCAGAAAGGTCAGAAAGACAATGCCACTCATGGCGTACACACTGGCCTTGCTGTACCCTGCCTTGATGGTCTCCATGTACTCAAAATTGGTCACAGGGGCACCAATGGCATCAATATCGACTGCTTGTAAATCACGCACAAATCTGGCTAACGGCAGCGGCTCCCAGACGTTTTCATTGGGCAACACAAAAAGGCGGAATTTCCCGGTCTGGCCAACGTAGCGAGCCTGGAGCTCGGGTGGAAGGTCTGCAATAGTCACCGGCTTAGCCTGCAAGTTGTTCTGCAGGATCGCTAGCTGGTCTACGAGGTCATGGCGCAATTCCTGCTGGAACGCTGATAGCGTCGATTGGGCATCGGCCGGCGGCATCGCCTGCGTGCGCTGCAAGAATCGCTCGATGAGCCCTTGGACCTCGCGGAGGTGCTGTTGCAGCTCCTCCGCGACTGCTGTTTGAGGTGCTTCGTCACTCACCGTGATCTTGGCGTTCAGGCGTCCCAATGTGTTCTGTAGAGCGGCAAGATCAACAGTCTCGGGATTGAGGTCCTGAATAGTGGTCTCGGCAAGCAGTGGGCGCAGCTCTCGGATCAGGGCCAGCTTGCGTTCCTGTTCCGGGGGAAGCACGGCAAGGATGCTATCCACTTTTTCCACCGAAGGCAAGCGACTAAGCGCTGTGACCTTGCGCTCGGCGTCCTCGATCGAGTCCGCCATGATCTCGCCCATGAGAACCGACCGCCGCGTACTCGCGAAAATCCGTTCCGCCCAAACGACCGATTCATTGCGCTCCGACTGTAGGCGCAGCAGGTTGAAGTCGGTGCCGATCTTCCCTAAGGCCAGGAGCGATAGGATGACCAGGAAAGCGCTCGCCGCCAGGGTTGCCCAAGGATACCTGTATAATCGCTCCAGATAGCCTGCTTGTTCCTCAGCCAAGGGGGTTACATGGACCTGTGCCCTCGGCCCTCTCCAGCGTTCCTCGAGCACTAGTAGCGCAGGCAGGCAGGCAAACGTCGCCAGCAAGATCAGCATCAAGCCACTTCCCGTGATGAAGCCAAGCTCGCGAAGTCCCAAAAAGTCGCTCAGGACCAGCGCAAAAAAGGCCGTGGCTGTGGTCAGAGTCGCTATGACGATGCCGCCGCCAGTGCCGAGAAACGTGTGCTCCAATGCCTGACGGACGTTCTTGCCAGCGGCTCGCTGGGCTTCATAATGCGTCAGAAAGTGAATGCCCGTCGAATCGATTCCCAACCCGATGAGCATGGGTGCGAAGACAATGGTGAAAATATTGAGATGGCCGATGGTCAGGGTTGTGAAGCCAAGCGTCCAGCCCACGCCAAGCATTAACGT
Organism: uncultured Nitrospinota bacterium; assembly: GCA_963707985.1. GTDB lineage: Bacteria > Tectomicrobia > Entotheonellia > J063 > CAVPRW01 > CAVPRW01. The sequence goes on from CAVPRW010000039.1 coordinate 96,379, forward strand.
AAGGACTGTGAGGCCGGGTCGGACCATGCTCCGAAAGAAGGCGCCAAAGAGAACGGCAACGCCAGCCAAGGAGATCGCGGTGGCAATCGTCATATCGCGTTGCGCAGAAGTCATTTCATCGGTTTCCAGGACGGCCTTACCGGTAATGCCTATTTCGAGGTCCGGATAGGCCTGCTGCAGCGCACGCACATCTTTTCGAATCTGCTGCACGGCGGTCCGAAATCGATTCACATCCCCCGCCTCTACCTTTGGGTTGGCGAAGACGAAGAGTAACTGCTGGTCATCGGACCATAGGAAGCCATCATGCGCCGCCTGGGACGTCGAGGTGAACAGCTCCTGCCAGAGAGAGTGGTAGGGCTGTTGCGGATCGAGATGTTGGTTCAGTTGCCGCAGCAGTGTCAGTAGGAAGGTGAGGTCAAGTGGCTTAGCCTGCCTTTCGTCCTCTAGAAAATCCGTGAAGACGTGACCCACCAGGGCTTTGGTGACCTCACGGTTGAGGAGATCAAATAGCCGCTCTAGTGTCGGATACGCCGCAAACTCATGGAATAACTCCCCGTATTGCTCAAGCTGTCGTCGTAGCTCGGCAAGTTCCCCGTCGCTCAGAAATAACAAGGCCTTATCTTGCAAAGTGTCCAGGCGGATCCGATACAGCACCTTATCGATGCTCGGCTCGCCCTCCAAACGCTGGGCTAGAGCCGTGGCAAAGGCTTTTGCCTGGGTCTTTTCCTGGCCGCGAATAACCACGATGACACGCTCGGGGATGTCATCGAATTCGCGACTGAAAGCCTGGTCAAGCTGTTTGTAACGATTGCCCGATGACACCAGGTCTAGATGGCTGGTGTGAAATTCCAAGCGTGTGGAGCTGAGCAGGAGTGAGAGGACGACTGCAAGCACGGCTGTGCCGATGACCACCAATGGATGTCCCAGCGCCATGCTGACGAACGGCCTATACAATTCTTCAGCGTGTAACCTCTTCCATGACATAGCGTGTACCTATCCTGTCCAGCGCTGGCCTGCCGCCTGCCCCCCCTCACGGCGGTGTGCAGAGCGTTTGTCACAGCGACCCCTCGGAACCAGACGTTTGGCATTTCTCTGATGACCATAACATGGGGAGAGACGATAAGGTTCTCCGCCAATCGGCGGAGATGGCCGGCGAGTGCGAAAAGCTTCGACCAAACGTAGATGCAAAATCGCTGCCAATGGAATGGTTATACGTTGGGGGGTTGGAGGACGCGTCCAGCCCATCAGCCAGAGCCAAATCTCCGGGTGCCACACTCGCAGCCAGTGCACAAGGCATCCGAACCGCACAGGGAGGCATTGGTGCCAGCGCTGGAACGGGTGAAAGGGAACTGAAACGTAAACATTATGGGAAATTGGCATAAGCGTGCAAAGCGCTGAGGTAGCATCGGCGTTATGGCTGAGTCGCAGATAAGCGAACTGTGCTGAGGCAAAATGACACACTGCCACAATCGATCGTGTTCCTCACCCCTGCTGGGGTCGGAGAAACCGATCGCCATGTGGGGACATCCGGCACCACTGGGCGCCGCTCGACCGAGTGGTGCCAATGGGCACCCACCAGCGTCTGGCGCGGTCGAGGGGCCAGCCATGGTCGAGGGAGGCATATGGGTCTGTAACGGCGTTGTGTAAACAATCCTTTGCAGCAGCTTTTGCTTGACATGCATGCGATCAGCGGTTAGGATCAGCGCTACTGAGAGCGGTGCCAGCAGCTTGCCAGGGCTGTGCTGGAGTTCATCCCCGGTGACCGGTAGGCATGGCAAAAGAGCTCCCAAGACGCATAGACCCCAGCTCGACACTACCTCTGTTGGCTGATAGGTTTCGCCGAGGATCACAGACCGATTCGTGTGCAGCACTCGTCATGTTGGGCCATTTGGATGGAGCACGACCCATGAGGTGGGCCGGTCATCTCCGTACCTCGGTGAGATATGCACTAGTCCTCACGATCATGCTTGGGAGTTCCCTGCCATCCTGGTCGCATAATGCGCCCACAGTCAGTTTTCCGCCAATGGAAACTGCACCATCTGAATGTCAAGCGCTTCAGCCATGGTTTCCAGAAGCTCAATGCACGTCAGCGTGGATGCCTGAGGCACCTCTGACTATTGTCCTCTTCGCGCTACTGGTCATTGCCGTAGCCCATGGGCTCCGGCGTTGGCGCCGAACGGCAGCGCTCAGTCTCGTGTTAGCTGTCAGCACTTTCACTTTCGGGACTGCTGTCCATGCAGTCCATCACCTCTCAGCTCCTGGGAAAGCTGCCGAGTGTCTGGTATTCTCGGCGTCCCAGCATGTGTCTGGAACCCTCGACGAACCCTGTGACATCCGTGCTCCTGGGGTATCTGTCACGTCCGCGTTTCTCGCGAATCCTGAGGTGCCAACTTTTATCCTCCGCTGTGGTGCCGACCTACCACGTGCTCCTCCATCATTGCTTACCTAGCAATTCAGAGTTTTGCCGTCGTCAATTTGGATATTTTACGGGCAGGCGCGCTGCTCATGCAGGCCGTGAGTGTCTCCTGCAGCGTATGAGCGATACCGGTGCGGGCGACATTCCAGGCTACCATGCCATAGTAGCGGCTTACCTCGATGGCAGATCGTCATGGATGTGTGTGCTGGGGTGAACGATCGACATCGAACCTACTCATCGCCGTCAGACGCCTATCTCGTGCAGGGACGTGGGAGGAGTCTGCTGGCAAGGAGTCGAGATGCGAGCAACGCTTGTTCGCTGGATGACGGGGCTGTACTGTGTACTGGCCGCACCGGGGGTCCTACAGAGTGCCCAATTCGCTGGCCAAGCACTTGTTCCACCACCAGCTGCGATGGACTTTACCCTCCAAGCTGCGGATGGGTCTGAGTTTAAACTCAGCCAACAGCGTGGGAAGGTTGTCCTCCTCAGCTTTGGGTACACCTTCTGCCCGGATGTCTGCCCGACGACACTCGTGGAGTTATCACAGGTTCGAGCCCGCCTAGGAGACGCCGCCAAGCGCGTGCGAGTGGCGTTCATTACGTTCGATCCCGAGCGCGATACCCCTGAGCGCCTGGGCATCTATACCAAGGCTTTTGATCCGACCTTCATCGGGCTGACCGGGAGTGCAGAACAGCTCGCCTATGTACGAACCATGTACGGAGTGGTGGCTGAGAAAGAGGCGGTTACCGGCACCGCAGCAGGTTATCTCATCGCCCATTCGGCCTATACCTACGTCATCGATCCCGAGGGACGGCTCCGTCTGCTGTTCCCCTTTGGCCTATCGATCGAGGAAATGGCCGATGACATCAAACAGCTGTTGAGGAGCTAGATCATGCAATATTTACGTGCTGTAGGAGTCCTCATTGGGATGTATGGGCTGCTGGTGGTCGGCCAGGCGTCCGCCGGCCATATGGAACACCGTCACGCCACGATTCAGCTGGAAAACGCCTGGGCTCGACGGGCGCCATCGATGGCCGGAGGGCAAAGTGGAGAAGGTGGAGGTGCAAGGACCGCAGGTAATGGTGCCGTGTATGTTACCATCAGCAACCATGGGACCGAGGCCGACGCACTCCTGTCGGCTTCGGCGGATGTAGCGACGACTGTCGAGCTACACCAGACTATCAAGCAAGACGGCAAAATGGTCATGCGACCACTCCCAAGAGTTGATATTCCCGCCGGCGGAAGGCTCGAAATGAAACCGGGGAGCTACCACATCATGCTACTTGGGCTCAAACAGGATCTCAAACCGGGAGAGACCGTCAATGTTGGGTTGAGCTTTGAGAAAGCGGGGCAGATGTCCGTGAAAGCGGCGGTGAAGTAATTGGTGTAGACGTGCAGCGATGAGGTGACCGCGACGGCGGTCGCGAGGACAAATGGATGTCGAAGCAACAATCGAGGAGAAATTCGACATGAAGACCAGTAAAGCGGTGCTAGCGTTTCTTATGTGCGTCATCGTCACAGCGGCGACTGTGTCGGTAGGACTGGCAGGAGACGGCCCAAAGTTGCCGGTGAAACGCTATGAAGGCCAAATCAAAGCCATCAAGGTCGAACGTTGTGGGATAGAGCCAGGTCAATGCATCGGTTCGATCGTCTTGGCCCAGAAGGGGGGTGGTGAGGTGTCATTGGGAATCCGCCCGGGGACATGGCTCAAGCGCGGCGCGAACTTCGTGTACATCGAGGATCTGGCGGTCGGCAATTACGTCATGGCTGAGGCCGTTGCCATGCCAGGTGATCAATTGCAGCAGATCACCGTACTGAGCAGCGACGACTAGCCCCAGTGAGCGGCGTTGGGACGGGCGCACGATGTCATGCCGGTCGCAACCAATGCATGGGTGGGGAGCCCGGATGCCTTCTAGACCTCCATTGAGCCATGCTGTGGGGCAGCGCATCACCATCACCGACCGGCTGATTGTCCTTGGCGCGCTGCTGTGTTTCGGCTTCCTGATAGCCGTGTCCGGGCCACACCTGGTGCACCATCTGGCAGACCCGCATCCAGGGCCTCCCCACCCACATACCCACACATCTCAGCCGACGGCTTGCCTGGTCCTCTCGCTGATGCAGCACATCCCGCTCGCCGGGGATTTCTTCGCCTCTCCGCCAATCTTCCTCTCTACAGCGGGGCACGCAAGCTTCGCGCAGCCGCTCCAGGCGACCAGCACTCCTCGACCCACCGTTCAGGCCCGCTCTCCACCAATCATGGCGCACTCCTAAATTGTCAGGCCCTGTGCCACGCCACCAACGCCGAAGACGCCTCGGTCGCCCTCGATTACGGGGACGCGTGCGTTCGGTCTCGACTAGGGGAGCATCCCAACTCGGAGGCGTGTTGTCCTGAGGACTTATCCCTGTCCTCCACGGGAGTGGGTCACGCGCAAACCAGGTCTTTTAACACAAAGCTGCCAGGTTCCGTGTGGCCCACAATTCTCAGGTCAGTTGTGATCGGACCATTCGCTTACATTCGATCCTCAAGCTGGGAGGCTCATCATGTTGTTCCTGATCCTCATGGTTGCGACGCTCCTATACCTTTCCACAGCCAGTGCGCAAGAGTCCACGACGCCGCTGCCCCCGGTGATCGTCAAAGGCGTTCCGTTGCCTTCGGGGGCTATCCCTGACCGTCTCCGCACGCAGGAGCAAGCCCGACAGGAGATCGAGCGCATTCCTGGTGGTGCAGAAATTGTCGACTCCAAGGAGATTGAGGAGTCGCGTGCTTCGAACCTCAAAGATGTGCTCGATTTTGTGCCGGGGGTGCTGGTCCGTCCACGCTTCGGTGCCGCCGACGAGAGCCAGATCTCAATCCGCGGTTCAGGCCTGCGGAACAACTTTCATCTCCGTGGCATCAATGTGTTGATCGATGGATTTTTGTACGGGAACGCCGATGGCTTCAGCGATTTCGAATCATTGGAGCTGCTTTCCACCAAGTACATCGAGGTCTTCAAGGGCAGTAATGCGCTGCGCTTCGGAGCCAACAGCATGGGTGGCGCGATTAACCTGGTGACGAAAACCGGCTATGATGCCGGTCTGGTCGAGTTGCGTAGCGAGGCCGGCTCGTACGACTTCTTCAAGAATTACATCGCGAGTGGGCAGGTGCTGGGTCCATTCGACTACTACGTCGGCTACGCCGATACGCAGCTGCAGAACTATCGCCAGCACGCCCAGCAAAGCCGCGATCGGGTCTATTCGACCTTCGGCTATCAGCTGCCGGGCGGCACCACGATGCGGCTCGATTTCACCTACGTCAATAATCAGGAAAATCTCCCCGGGTCTTTGACCTTGCAAGAATTTAAGAGCGACCCTCGCCAGCGCAACCCGGCCGCGGCGTTTGCCGATGAGGCGCGGAACTATCCCTACCTCCGCGGCGCCTTCACCGTCCGCTCACCGCTCAGTGATGCGCGGGCCCTCGAATGGGCGTTGCAGTATAATTATCAAGACTTAGACCACCCCCTCAGCTTTGCCATCATCGACAACGTCACGAACAACTGGGGGGCCGAGATGCGGTATCTTGATTGGACCCCGTTGTTCGGCCTTAACGCGCGGTTCACCATCGGTGCCCAGTATTTCGGGACCCGGCAGAGTGACCTCAACTTTGCCAACGTGCAGGGCGACCGTGGCGCCAAGACCAAGGACCAGATCAATTCCGCCACGAACGTCGGCATCTACGCCGAGCAGCAGTTCGATGCGACCGAGAACGTGACGGTGGTGGTGGGGGGGCGCGGGGGGTATGCCCACCGTGGGGTGCGGGACCGCTTTCAGACCGAGATGGACCCCTCAAGCGATGACACCGGCAATGTCGACTTTTTCTCCTTCATCCCCAAGGTCGGCTTTATCTGGCGGACCACCCCAAGCATGCAGGTCTATGGCAACGTCAGCGGGGCGTATGAGCCGCCGCTCATCCTCGAACTCACGGCGCCTGGGCAGCTCAACGGTAACCTCCGTCAGCTCGACCCCCAAAAATCCTGGCAATTCGAGGTCGGCACGCGTGGGCAATGGGGGCCCCGCTTCGCCTGGGATGTGTCGTTGTATGACATCGAGCTCTGGGATGAAATTCGTAACGCGAACATCCGTCCCTTTCCAGGAGCCCCGTTTACCATCCCACGCTTTGAAAACATCGGACGCTCACGCCATGCCGGCGTTGAAGCCGGGACCAATGTACTGCTGTTCTCGGACATCGCCACACGTATGGGCTTCGGGGTCGGCGGTGATACGCTTGGCTGGCGCACGGCCTATACCTGGTCGCGATTTGTCTACGTCAATGATCCGACGTTTGGGAACAACGATATCCCTGGCTTCCCTGAAAATTACATCCGAAGTGAGCTCCGTTACGACCATCCAATCGGCCTCTGGCTGGCACCGAATATCGAGTGGGTACCTACTAGCTATCCCGTGAACAGCGCCAATACCGCCCGCACGGAGGCATATTTTCTGTTCAATATCGGCGCTGGCTATACCTATAAACCCTGGAACCTGAGCGCCTTCTTTCTCGCGCAAAACCTGACCGATAAGTCGTATATCTCAGCCGTCACGGTGGACGACCCCAACAGCCGCTACTTCCTGCCGGGGGATGGTCGCGCCTTTTACGGTGGGATCAACTGGCGGTGGCGATAAACATGTGCGGGGGTCTTCTCTTGTTCATAGTCGGCGGTATCGTTTCGCTGCTGGAGCCCTCAGCTGTTTGGGCTCACGCCGTGCCAAGAACTAGCCTGCCGTCTGCCAATGCCGTACTGCAGGAGGCGCCGAGGGAGATTACCATCCGCTTTAGCGAGCGTGTGGAGGCCCACGCCAGTTCCCTACAGGTCCTGGATTCGCGTGGTACTCGTCTTGATGACGGCACGGCCGCCGTTGTTCCTGCTGACCCCTGGCTCTACCAAGTAACGCTCCCACCGCTCGATGTCGGCGTGTATACCGTCTCATGGCGTGTCATGTCGGCCGATGACGGCCATGTCACCGAGGGAGCATACGTGTTCGTGGTTGGGGGGGCGGCGATTTCAGGGTCTCCTGAGGTGAGCCAGGTAATCGCCGTCACCGGCTGGTTCGATGCGCTTGCCCGTTGGCTCGGCATGCTTGGAGCCATCGCCTTGATCGGCATGCTGACTACATCGTTAGTGTTCTGGCACAAGCAACTCCCCCATGTCCCGCCGCCCGCATACGTGCTTCCATGGCTTGCAGTGCTGCTGCTCTCCAGCAGCCTTATCCTACTCGTCAGACTGCAGCGGCTGCCTGTCGAGGGGGGTGGATGGGCGGGGCTTGGGACTCTCATGTCTACCACCATTGGTCAGATCACCGTGGCGAAGCTCGGTGTGGCCGTTCTGCTCGTTGGGGTCTTGGTTGGTTACTGGTGGATCTCCGGCGCACGGACGTGGTGTTGGGCGCTGGCACTTCCCCTCACCGTCCTCTTGCTGGTAAGCGATGCGTGGGTGAGCCATAGTTCGGCAACTTTGGTGTGGAAAGGTCTAGCGCTTGGCGCGGAACTGGTGCACCTGCTCGGGGTGGCGCTATGGGTGGGTGGGCTGTGGTATTTCGCCACGCTGTTCTGGTGGAGTACGTTTCGTGAACCGTCAGCAGCCAGCGAGCTCGCCTGGGCCATCCCGGCCTTTTCCATACTGGCCGCTGGGACTGTAGGTCTGCTCACCATGAGCGGACTCTACTTGACCCAGTTGCATCTGGGTTCCCTCGGTGATCTGCTCTCAACCCTGTATGGCCGTATACTGCTTGCGAAGCTCTGCGTTGTGGGGCTCATGGTTGCCCTTGGGGGGTATCATCAGTTCATCGTTCACCCACGTATCGTCGGGAGTCTCGATTTATCAGGTCGTCACGCGAACCCTATCAGCCAGAAGTTCAAGCAAACGCTACGGATCGAAGCGCTCTTGGCGCTGTTGGCGCTGCTCTTAGCCGCATTCCTGGGAACCACCTCTCCACCCACCACCTCTCAGCCGCACGTCGACGAAACCTTTCGGCAGGCGCGTGCGGTGGATGATGCGCTGTTAGCCATCGAGGTTAAGCCCCTACGGCCGGGGCCCAACGAGATTCGGCTGACGGTCGTCGGACGTGATGGACAGCCGCTCACCGATGCCACAGGAGCGTTGCTGCAATTGCAGGTTGTGGACTCCGAGACGGCACCCATTGGCCTCACACTCACACAGGAGTCGCCGGGTATCTTCCGCGCGAAAGACTTGATACTTGGAATGGAGGGCAGGTGGAAGGGGCAGGTGACGATCCAACGTCAAGGGGATTATGATCTTCACGATCACTTCGAGCTGGCGCTGACGGGCCACACAGATCAGCACGCACCACCCCCGTCGTCCATCGGATTGAATCCGGTCACCACGCTGGCGTACCTTGGGATCGTTGGTCTGACCCTATTCCTCCTCCTGATGAGCATTCGCCGCCTTAAGTTAGCAATCCAACGCATCGCCGTTAGTCACCGACAGCAAGTATCTCAGCCAGACAGGAGGTAAGAAGATGCGCATTCATGGGGTAGGACGTGTGCGGTTCTATGGTATGGCCTGTGCCGTTGCAGTGCTGGCGCTCTGGGGCACACTCGCCGTGGCACATGAGCGGCAACTAGTGCAAATAGGCACGAGCAATTACCTCCTCGTCGTTGGATTTCTCTCTGAGCCGGTCTATACCGGAGATAGGAGCGGCTTGGACTTGAGAATTATACTTTCCGATCCCTCGAATCCCCTCGATGCCAGAGCCCCAGGGGTGAAGCCTGTCGACAACCTTGATAAGACCCTCAAGGTGGAAGTGAAGGCCGGCCCACATGCCAGAGTGTTCGACTTGAGGCCCACTTACGGCGCTCCCGGCCGTTACGAAGTAGTGTTCTATCCAACGGTCGCGACCACGTATAGCTTCCGCCTGTTTGGGACTCTCGACAAGATCCCCCTCGATCTTACGTTTGCCTGCAATCCCTTGGGACATGTGTCCGTTGAGGACGAGACCCTCGTGACGCTCGCCGAGCAAGTCACACGCAAGGCACTCATCGGCAGCTTCGGTTGTCCAACCGCAAGGAGCGATGTTGAATTTCCCCCGCCATCGCGCTAGCCCGACCAGGGTAGGTCGTGCCTCACTGGAGAGGCAGCAGTCGGGTCTAGAGTTGGTCAAAGTCGGCGAGCGCTGCACTGCAGCTGTGTGAGCAGCGGTTGAAGGCGCTGAGAGTCGTGCATGGTTACGATCGTTTCCAAGGCCACCCCTCAAATTTTAGCGCTTTTGTGCCCAGTCGCAGTGTAGTATAGTGGCATTACCTGGGACATGTTCCAACCGTTGCTCTTGAAATCCCCATACGTGAAGGGAGTCGTCCGATGAACATTCACCCGTACTTGAGAACGTTGCCCATGGTGCTGGCCGTTGCTGTGCTGGCAACGACCGTGCTCCAGGCCCAGGCACCTGCCCCACCACCCCCGCCCAGCGTCAAGGTCGGGCAGCAGGCCCCTGACTTTACCGCGAACTACCTCACGCCCCCTGACGTCAACGGCCGGCGGCAGCGGAAGGATGTCAAACTCAGTGACTTCAAAGGTCAGAAGAATGTCGTGCTGGCGTTTTTTCCCGCGGCGTTCTCAACGGGCTGCACCAACGAAATGTCGAAGTATCAGGAAACTGCCGGACATTTCAATGCGAAGAACACCGTGATCCTTGGGATCAGTGTGGACAGCCCATGGGCCAATGCCGCGTTCGCCGAGAAACTAGGTGCTCAGTTCACCATTCTGAGCGATGCCAAGCGCGACGTCAGCCGAGCCTACGGCGTCTTCGATGAACAAAATGTCGTCGCCCGCCGCACGACGTTTGTTATCGACCGCGCGGGGATCGTGCAGCAGGTGTTCATGGCCCAAGAAGCCCTTGATCCGGCGCAAGCACTCGATGCCTGCGCTGTGCTCTCGGAGGTCAAGTAACACGCGACAAGTTCCTGGCCGCACACCACTTCGACGGAGGTCCGGCTACAGGTGGACCTCCGCATCCTCTGTTTCCAAGATGCCCGCCCTTAGCATAGCTACAAGATGACCTCACAGCGCCTTTTCCCCCGGGAAGCTCGCTTGGCAATGTGCAGCCAGCTCTGCCAGGCACTGCTGCTCTCTTGCCGCCAGATAGTCGATGATCCAGTGCAGATGCCACCGTGTGTCCTCAGCCTCCTGATCGAAGAGGAGGTGCCAAACGATCTCCCACTGCTGGGCTTCACTCATCTGCCGACGGATTACCGGCAAGATGAAGGCTTCCTCTTCTTCTAAGTGATCATCCTGAGCAATGCGGGCGACCACGACCTTCCCGAACAGATGGCGCTGGGTCCGGGCAATGATCATGGTGCGCCCGATCTCCTCAGTCAGACAGACCTGGACGTCCTCAAGCAGGTCGGCTAACCGGCCATGCGTCAATTCGCACTCCCGCGCGGCAGGCAGGCCTGGCAACTGAGGGGTCATATATGTATCCTCTGTGTCTGCGTGGTAGGCCAGCGCTGTGACCCAGCGGTAAAAAACCTGCCGAAAGGGCTGCAAGCTCTCACCCTCTTCAATCTGACTCACAACATTTTCCACACGTCTCGCTTCAGCACGAAGTGCTTTATGAATCAGATACATCGTGTCAATTGGGCTTTCCAATTTGATGTTGTCCATTTAGACCTCCGCATCTTCCCACGCCTGAGTACTGGGTTCCCCCACTCCAGGCAAAGCGTGACCGGACAAACGCTCGCGCCTGTGCGTGTCATGTGTCCTTTAGCCCTGCGGGCGGCTCAGAGCCGCGTCCAACGCTCGGCGCATGGCCTCTTCAACGGTTGCCAGGAAGGCATCGTCCCCAGACTCGACTGCTTGCTCAATCCGAAGAAGTTGCTCAGTTGTCCAGGCGATCTGGCAAGTTGACTGTCCATCGGTGGCACTCCAGACACGCTTGATGCTTAGAGGACCCATTCCTTCTTCCATACAACCTCCTTTTAAAGCCCGAGCCCGGCCCACATCTGGATGGGCAGGGATCAGCACCTTGGCGAGTTACGATTCGACCGATCATCACACCACGTCCCGCTCGTCAGGAATGGCTTCAGCGCGTTCAGTACCGGCTGCTACACCACGTACGGAACATATGCCGTCTACAGCGTGGGAGAGCACAGTGATTGAGTGCCTGCAAGGCAAGGGCTGTCGGCGATGGACGGGTAGGATAGGGAGAAGCGCATGCATCTGCAGGTCGCGGACCAGCAACCAACTGTCCTGGCTCGCGTGTTCGAGGTCGCTGTCGGAGAGGGATGGTCCCTCTACTCCTGCGTTCAACAGGCGCTCGATGACGAGGATGAGCCAAGATGCAACGGGAAACCGCTGGAGAGCATTCCGCCCCACGGCATCACCCGGGCGGCGAGGATCGGAAGGTAGGCAAACAAAAACCCCCATCGCAGACTATTGTGGGGGTTTTGCAGAAACACCATGCCTCACGCTCCTCATACCGCGAAGGAGTGTTGGTCAAGACTATAGAGGCCGGTCTCCTGACTCTCGGATCAGCCTACTCGCCAACGCCTTCCCAGCGGTAATCCCGCTCGTGGCTCATCCTGTTGGCTTTCGTCCCCGATCACAGTGGCGCGTCCGTGAGGGAATTGCACCCTCTTCCCAGCAGTTTCACCTCTATAGCGACGATCTCACCTATTATTCAGGAGGTAACATTTTCGACGACCGATGTCAAGAAAATCTCCTGCCTGCCGAGCGGTGCCAACACTCTACACCCTCGTGGGGAACATGTTCCCTTGATGATGACCGAGCCCTCAGAGAGGATGGACAGGTCTATTTCCGCGATGAGGACTCCCGCCATCACGGTTGGAAGACCATGACTCTGCCGGCCCTGGAATTTATCCGCCGATTTCTGCCGCACGTGCCGCCTGAGGACTTCCACATGGTCCGCTCCTACGGGCTTTGGAGCGCAGTTCACCGTCCGCTGCTGCACCAATTGCCGCTCTGGTTAACGATGTCGTGGACGGCGGTCAAGACAAGCAGATGGATTTGAATGCCATCAGTTGAAGAACTAAATGTTTATCAATACAGTAGAGTCCAGAGGGAGAACCGGGAACAGGTTTGGCGATGATTTTGAATAGACTGCCCCCCTGATCCCCAGAGAGGCGCTCTGTCTGGCCGAAGAAACCGGTGAACTTTCAAAGAGCGACGGCGCTCAGGTCTTGACTGGCTGTAACGTGCCCAGGGTGTCTGTCACATCGAGGATGAAGGTGAACGCCCGGCGGAGCAAGTGGGCGACGGTTCGGATGGCCCCCATGAAGCGAAAGGCTTTCAGTCCTCGTAACTTCGGAGGGCGCCCGTGCTCGATGACCTCTTGATCATAACTGTTAGTCCGCTCGCTCGCGGTCCGTGCGGCATAGAGGATCTTCCAGTCCTCGGTCCCTCGCTGGATCGGGCCAATCAAGCGCGGGTGTGCATGGAAAGACATCTTGTGCGTATAGCCCCGGGCCTGCTGGCCGTGAGGACACCGCGCCCGTTCCTCCAGGGGACATGGCCGACCGCAGACATATTGGCGACTGTCGGACTGGTAATCGTACCCGTTGGAGCGGCACAGCCGCCCACAGGGCGCATAGGGGGTGCCGTTGGTATCATAGCCTCGGGCCATAAGTGCCTCGGGGGAGAGATCTTCCCGGCGAGGATTATACGCGATGATGGGGATCCCTCCCCGGCTCCGGATCCCTTGGTAGTTCTCCACCATGTCGTAGCCCGCGTCGGCGAGCTCGACCTGCTGGGGCCGGCAGGGGATGGCAATGTTGGCCCGATGCTCCAGGAAGTGACGGCCTTCAGTGGCATTGGCCGGGTACGTGGAAGTGCCTACGGGCAACTCCAATCCCAGCTCGATGGCGAGATTCGTGGTCTTTTGGTGCAGGTAGCCGAAGACCCGTTCGTTGTTCTGCGGGTCTTTATTGTCGATGTGATAGCCGACCCTGGCCTCGAGATCGGAGGGGACCTTGGGACAGCAGCCCCACAGCTCGCCCTGCGGGCCCTTGGTCAGGTGGGACCATTTGATGCGCAGGGGCGGGAGCTGGTCTGGAGGCAGCCCCAGCAGCTCAGCGAGCTGCTGGGCCCCAGGGGGCTGGGCGCGCTCGGCGGGCCGATACTCGATCTCCAGCAGGGCCACTTTGGGTTCGCGGGGCTTGCCCTGTTTGGCGGTCGCTTGGCAGACCTTCTGCACCACCTCGGGGAAGGGGCAGCGGAGCTCGAGCCGTTTCGCCCCGCCCTGCAGTTGCTGGCACAGCTCCTGCCGGGCAGCTTCATCCAACGGGAGCTGCCGGCAGGCCGGACGGAAGTAGGCACAGCCCTTGAAGCGGGACCAGGAGGGCTCCAGTTGGCCGTCCGTGGCGAGGAGTTCTCCTGTGATCAGGCCAAAGTCCCGGAAGAGGCCGACAAAGACCGCCAAAGCAGCCTCAATCGCCTCCACGTCCACGCGGCGGCGGAAGTTACTCAGATCGTCCTCGCCCGGAATGGACGTGTACAGCCCAGCCAGCTCACGATAGCGGCGGCCCTTGTCCTGCTGGTGGAGATCCGCACAGAAGCGGGCATAGTCAGGATAGCCATCCAGCCGACAGGCCACCTCCAGGAAAAAGGAACTGGCCGGATCATAGCAGTGGCCGCCTTCCTTCGAATAGTAGGGAGCAAAGAGGGCGCGGGTGAAGCGCAGATCGATCGTCGCCCCCAGCAGCCAACTGAGGCCTCCCTCGACCTCGCCCGCCGCGGTAAACTCGATCGGGCGAGGCGTGAATTGGTAGTGGGAGAGCCAGCGGTCGGGGCCTTTGGGGAACGGCGTGGTGAAGCCCTCCAAAGTGCTCTGGTTCAGCATGGTCGCCGCGTTCACGAAGGCCTCCAGGTCAAAGGGGGCGATGAAGGAAACAATGAAAGCACCGACGTATATGTCATCCAAAGCAAGCATACAACTTCGTTCTCTTCTAACGCTCTTATTCAATTGCACGATGGCCTCAGTTGGCTCTTCGAGCCCTTCAGGAAAGACATTGACACCTTCGACAATAAGGCGCTGAGGGACAAAATGCTCAAGTAACGAGCGACGTTGAGCCATCTTGGTCATTCCAATATCCGCGTTCAGGTCAAGTTCGTGGCCAATGGATCAACCCAAGAGATCTCGGCGGAATTCAAGCGAGAGCGGGCAGCCGTCCGTGCTGATTACGATAATGATACGTTCGAGCACTTCTCGTTAGAAGCGCTCGGTTGTGATGAGCTTATCGAGGTTTCTAAAGCCCGTGAGCGGCAAACGAGGCGCGTCGACGCCAATCTACGCATACGCTATGACAGCAACAATCCGTCGCTCATCAACTACTACTCGCGAGATCTCAAAGGGCTGGTCTGCTCCGTACCGGCCTTGGAAATTGCCAAGTTGGTCAACGACGATCCTGATGGGTCGATCTTTGACTTGAACATACGCCGACTTGAACATACGCCGCTTTCAGGGCACGCACGGTGGCGTCAATAGAGATATTTTCTCGACCTGCTCGAATGTCGAAGTCTAGTTACGAGTTTTGGTTCTTAAACAACGGGATCACCATTGTGTGCGATCAGTTCGACCCCATGACAGATCCCGACAACCCTGATGTCAAGCTGAACGATCTTCAGATTGTTGATGGCTGCCAAACGGCCACTAAGTTCGCCTTGGCGCAGCGTGGATCTAGACTATCTCATGATGTATGGGTCATAACGCGCATCTACGAGACGACCGATCCAATGCTCTTCAGCCCTGTCCTCCTGACGACCAATAACCAGAACCAGAGTAAGAGTCGCGACTCGAGAGCCAACGACCTCGTTCAGCTAGATAGCGATGATTGGTTTTTTACCGCGCAACCCTCCAGGCTCAGTTCGCTGAACTGCAGGGCGGAATACTAAACATGGAGAAGCTCTTTGAGGAGGCATTTTCAATGCTGGCGCGGCTGGTAAAGGGAAATACAGAATATTCCGGTGATGTTGACTGAGCCTTGAAGTCGGCCTTGCTCGATAAGGACATCGACCGACAATTACACAAGAACAGAAAGGACGGCTAACCCGGCGGGTGAACGCGGACTTGCAAACCGTGGCTCTCCGCTTACTTGTTTGCAAGACGGTTAGCATAGGTTGTTAGAGGGTGCTAAACGAGGGAGATGGTGCATATGGATCCCCGTGGGATTCTGGTTGAACTGGAGCGCCTGCAGGCGCTATCAGAGGTTGAGAATGGTTTCCCGGCAAATCGGGCGCTCTCAAGTGGGCCAATCAAGTAGCTCTTCTTCTACAGTTCAAGTAAGAGTGCTATCTTCACTTCACCTACCCCTTGCATCAGCTCCATACCAACATCTGCAGCTTGTCCATCCAAACGCGGTGGCAGCTGATGCTTAGTCAGGATGATCGAGTTATTGCATATCTCAAATACATGGAATTAGGAATCGCAGCAGGTGCGTAGTCCGTGAAATTGGTAACACCAGGAGGTACATACGTATATCCACAGCACATCGAAGAGTTGTCCTCCCTGAAGTCAACTTCATTTGACATGACAAAGCTGATATAGCTTTCAAGAAAAAGATTTTCTGGCCAGGAGCCCTGAAGCCACCATAGCCAATGCTGTCGGCAGGCTGCATAACGACTGAATCACTTTGGGCGTATGG
>CAVPRW010000040.1:0-76955 GCA_963707985.1 uncultured Nitrospinota bacterium
TTAAGCTGCTGGCGGACCTCCATGAGCTTTTTCAGCGGCTCCACCTGTTCAGCTACGCGCTCGGGGGAAAAGTCATCGAGGTTCTGAAAGCGGAGCTCGACCCCGAGCTTGGTGTCATCATCGGTGAGCCTATTGTCGACTCGAAACGTGAGGCGCGGTTTCATGCCCTTTAGCACATCATGAAAATTATCTCGATCAATCTCGACGAATTTCCGATCTCTAAGGCGCGGCAATGGCGCATCGGGCTTGCCGGAGAGATCAGCTAGGACGCCCATCACAAATGGGAGCTCCTTCATCTCGATCGCATCGCCGATCTCCACATCATAGGTAATGTGGACTCGCGGGCTGCGCACACGATCAAGTTTATGTTGGGTGCTTTCTCGTGCCATAGGCTATTCTCCCTCTCTTGTGCATGCCTGTCGTCACTCTATTTACGTGTCACTGTGGTTGTCCGAATCCTTCAAGCCTAACGTTTCACGTAACTGATCGAGCACACTTTCATCATGGATCACGTTCTGCAGCCATGCCTCCAGAGGCATCTCGCCCCAGCGAACTGCACGCTGGATCAGATACGACACCGGACTATGGGGCTCGGTGCGTCGAAAATAGTCGGCCACCGCCGCCAGCTGGCGCAGGGCATCGGCGCGGCTTTGTAGCTCAAGAGACGCCACAACAGGACGGCGGGGGGAATATATGACAGGTTCTGAGACCTCCTGCATTACAATGTCGGCTGATGCCTCGGCTGTCAGGGATATACGTTCTGACTCCGGTTCGGGATCGAGGCCGCCTTTTTTCTTACGAATATCCGCCACCAGCGTAAGGCAATCCGCAATTGCCTGTTTAATGCCTGTGAGTCCCGGGGCTTCCCGCCCAAACCTGTCGTCCACCACATGGTCGAGCTGTTCGTACTCGCGCCACGTCTCGTGCAGATCCTCGAAGAGCGTCTGGCAATATGCGAGAGGGGTCATCTCAACTGCCTTGTCAAACTGCTCGCCGGTAATCTTGCCCTCTCCCACGAGCGCAGCCATCGCAGCCTGGTCTTGGCGCCCTTTGTTGTCCACATCGCGAGATTCCTTCCAGTGCAACCACGTATAGCGTTCGGCATTCATGTCGTGTGTGAGTGGGATCTGTCGAATGGAGGACGGGAGCTTCTCGTTCAACCACCCTAGTGGACCAGCACGAAACTCTAAGTCTCCGTCGTCGAGCTCCGGATAGAGCGAGTCCCAGAAGCGTTCCTGGAGCTCACGAAGTAAGCGCAGGCCGTCGCGGAGCCCTGGAAATCCATGGCGCTTGACCAGCGCTTCGACTAGCCACACGCCCAGCTGCAGATCCTTGGTCTTCGTCACCAGCGCTTCAGTTGCGATCCTGATGACAGCAGACCAATCGGCGACCTTGATCTCACGCACCCAATCGCCCCTGTCGAGATCATCATCGGAGCGGCGCGCCTCCTGGATCGCATCATACGGAGCAGCGAGTCGCAAGGACTCGCCTGACGGGTTATCCCCAGGAATAGGCGCAAGGAGCGCTTCGAAGTCGAGAATCACTGGCGATGCCATAGAGTTGTTTCCTCTTCCTACCCTTGCTCGGCACTCTCCGCCGCATCGAATGCGACCTCCCTAACCTCCAGCATGGGTCTCTCCGCCCCATCTATGAGGAACAGGCGCTGTCCGACTCCGAGAACAAGACCCTCCCTCACAGCCTTCCAATCAGTCATGCGACCTAACTTGACTTGATCATCGCCATGTTCACTCGAACCAGCATAAAGCACGGGGAGAAACACATCTCCCACAGCGCCAAGATGGGATTCAAGTGTGCCCGGGATCCAGAGCAGATCGCGTAGCCGCTTGGGCGGGGAGATTGTCAGATGACTGATCTGCTCAAAGGGGAACCAGACATAGTTGTTGTGGACGATCACCTCAAGGAAGGGGCCCAAGAGATCATCCGCATCGCGAAAATCGGCGAAGGGCTGGCCCTCTAATCCACCCTTGCGGGAGGGCCGGGCGGCCTCAGACCGTTCGACCAGGGCTTCCGCCTCGGCTAGCCGGTTCTCGCGCAGGCGGTTGACCGCATCGAGGTGCAAGTGTGTGTAGGCTGGGGGGTCGAACAAGAAGTCAGGCCGAAGTCCGTCCGAGAACAGCCGACGGCGGCTATGCTCGGCGGTGAGGATGTTCCGGTAAACTTGGACTCCCACCTCGGCGGTGGCACTCTGATGCCCGATGACGTCGAGCTGCCGTTCCGCCCGCTCATAGTCTCCCGCAAAACAGAGCAATTCGAAGAGGAAAGTGCGAAGACGGGAATCGCTTGGGTGAGATCGTACTTCTTGATTGAGCTGCTCAATGGCAGCGGAGAGCTGTCCAGCATCGAGAAGCTCTTTGGCGTCCATGGTTGGGATTCCTATCATCAAAGAGAAACAGTCTAAGAACCTAGCCAGGTAAGGAAAAGGACAGCCTGATAACCATTTAACAAGAAAAAACCCCTATTTGTATCAAATATAGCACGACTATGGCACCTCAAGAAATCAAAGTCAAGAGTTTAGTCCCGCGAGAATAAGCGCGCTGGTCGTGAAATCTTTATCTCTGGTTACATACAACGGGACTATGACGACCAGTGCCGCTGTGACAGTCTTTTCTGCTGCATGTAGCCAGCGGTGCAGTCTCTTTGGTGGGCAAAAGCCATGCCTGCCGGGCTATGAATGCTAAGTATCTAAGAATCATGGGGCAATTCAGGCATTCAGGTTAGCACTATGTCCGTCTAGTATGCAGATTTGAGCACCTACAGTGTATGAGTAAGGAGAAGTGTCCGCAATGGCTTGCAGATTAAGCGGAGTCGGATGTTGTTCATGCTGATCATCAATGAACATTGACTGTTTACTTCTGCACATTCGGAGTTGGCAGTCATTCCGGCTCAACAGGAGCGCACACTCTGGTGGCCAGCGGCCGTCTCGCGCCCTCACTCCCCGGCTCCCGCCCTGCGCAGCAATTGTACCACATCGCTGTGACCTTCTTTACCTGCAATCATCATGGCCGTCCGGCCATCGAGGTCTTTCACATGGACGTCAGCGCCCTTATCAAGTAAAAGGCGTACCGTAGCGGCTTGACCTTTATTGGCCGCGACCATCAACGCCGTCCAGCCGTTCCGATGTCTAGCATTGACGTCGGCCCCGCGCGCAATCAAGGTTTCCACCGTTTCGGCATGGCCGTTCGCGGCCGCGTTCATCAAAATGGTAAAACCTGTGGCATCACGCTCATTGACATTGGCGCCACCAGCGAGCAGTGCTTGCGCAGCGGCGCTGCGTCCGCGCTCTGCGGCAAGCATCAAGGCGGTATTGCCGCTTTTATCTTGCTCCTGCACGCCGGCGCCATTACGCAATAAAACCTGCACCGTCGTTGTATTCCCCAGTTCTGCGGCGAGCATCAACAGCGTCAGGCCTGCCGTCGTTCGCTCGCCAGCATCGGCACCACTGCTCAACAGGGCTTGCACGGACTCAGTGTGCCCATTACCTACCGCGACCATGAGGGGTGTCAAGCCATTGTTGTCTCTTTCAGAGAGCCGCGCCCCTTTGTCCGCCAGTATCTGCACCACGGCGCCGTGACCGCTGGCCGCAGCCAGATGTAAGGCGGTTTTCCCCTGCTTCGGCTCTTTCGTGTGAATGTCGGCCCCTTTCTCTAGCAATCCCTGAACGATCGGCGTATACCCCCGATCGGCTGCCGCCAACAATGGCGTCCAGCCGTTGTTGTCTTTTGCCATGACATCAGCGTCCTTCGCCAACAGTGACTGGACCGTCGATGCGTGGCCATTGCCAGTGGCTAAATATAAAGCTGTTCGACCCTGCTTTGACTCTTTCTCATTGACTTCTGCCCCGCTTGCCAGTAGTACTTGCACCATCGCCGTATCGCCTCGCTCTGCAGCAAGCATCAGCGGGGTCCAACCGCCATTATCCTTGTCCTTCGCGTCAGCCCCCTTCTTCAGCAACGCCCGAACAACGGTCGCATGCCCATTGGAGACGGCCAGTAACAGGGCTGTGCGACCCTGCCTCGCCTCCTTATCATGGACATCGGCACCCTTGTCTAGCAGGACCTGAACAATCTCTATGTTGCCGCGCTCTGAGGCAATCATCAAGGCGGTCATGCCTCGGGAGTCTTTCTCATTGACGTTCGCTCCTTTACGCAGGGACGCTTGGACATTCTTACTGTCAGCCTTCAGCACCGCCGGCATGAGCGAAGGCGGCAAGCCTTTCGAGCAGGCGGTGATGAGGCCCCCGAGCATCAATAAAACCATGAGGTTGACCTGCAGTGACATATGGCTCCTCCTGCTCGCCTTCATTCAGAAGGCCAGGCGTGACAGTGATCTCCCATACTCCGCCCGATCAACATAAACCTCTTGAGCGGCAATGCTAGAACACTTTGAGAAGGCTGGCAAGCATTGTCGCAGCCGGTTCTGGGGGGCGCATCGTCTCCGATCGAGATGACTTCGGCTCGTCCCTCTCCAAGCCACATCATGGAGGGCTGCCGGAGATTCTCCAAGCTTGGCGATTTTTGCTACAATAGCTGGCGATCCTCTGTCATGCTGAGGGAAAAGCCCTCATGGTCTCAGGCTCTGACACTCACGAAGTAGGAGGCAACCGTGATGCGTGTCACTCTCGTGCTCGGACTGGTTCTGTTGATGGCTATACGCCTCCTCCCCATCGCAGCCGCCGCATCGATTGTTGAAGTCGCGGCAAGTCGAGGCGATATCCGCTCTGGTCCTAGCGCTGCACACGAGATCATTGGCGAGATACGGCAGGGAGAGAAGTATGCCGCCCTGGAGAAGCGCGGGGAGTGGTATCGCATACGTTTGGTGGATGGGCGGGAAGGCTGGATCCATGAGAAACTGGTGGCCGTGGCCAGAGGTGATGAGGCTAGCCGACCGCGTGTGGCCGCCTCAGGTCCCGCGATTGGAACCGGGAACTTTTACAGTAGCAGTTGGGCAGTTGTCGTCGGCATCAATGATTACCAGACTTGGCCACCACTGAATTACGCCGTCAACGATGCCAGAGGCGTGCGGTCAAAATTGCTGGACCTCGGCTTTGAGTCGGGGAAAATCTTTGAGCTGTACGATAGAGAGGCGACTAAGGAAAATATCCTGCGCGTCGTTGCCGACGATCTGCCCCGTAAGACCGGTCCGAATGACCGGGTGCTCTTGTTCTTCGCCGGCCATGGCCAGACCGAAGAGCTGCCTGGAGGTATCAAGCGCGGCTTTCTCATCCCGGTTGATGGGGATCTCAACAACCTCTACGCCAAGAGCATCCCGATGAACGTGGTTGCCGATATATCCCAGCGTATTCCAGCCAAGCACATCCTGTTCCTGATGGATGCCTGCTATTCTGGCCTTGCCTTCGCTCGTTCATCTCCCATATCCTCGCAAACGCCTGGCTATTTGGAGAAGATCACGAGTGCCAGGGCTCGACAAATCATCACCGCCGGCGGCGCGGGTGAACAGGTCGTCGAGCGCGAGGGGCATGGCCTCTTCACCAAGCGCTTGCTTGAGGCCTTCGATCGTAGCGGAGATCTCAATAGCGATGGCGTACTGACGGCATTTGAATTGGGCAATTACCTACGGTCGAAGGTTTCAGCCGAGTCGGCGAATCGGCAGACTCCTGTCTTTGGAACCTTGGAGGGGGAAGGAGAGTTCGTATTTTTCATGCCGCAACCCAAGGAGGGCACGACCGACGTGAGACCGCGTGTCGAGACGCCACGCGTCAGACCACGCACTGGAGAAGAACCGAGCCCCAGACCACAGGAGGTCAAAGCTGCTGAGTCGGTGTCGCAGCCAGCCTCAATCCAGTACCACCTACTGGTCACGCACATCGACTTTAGCACCTTTGCCCGTTACCTTGAAAAAGCACCCTCAGGAACGTCCGGGGAGGAAGTGATGCCACGCTTGGAAGGGCGCCTGGATCGATTAGAGTTCCCCTCGGCAGCGATGATCCCAGGCCGTGACCTTCAGCTCCTCACCGACTCTGGCTATGGCAGCAGCACGCCATCGCGAAGCGCTGTCGTTCCCATGAGCTTAGGGAAGTCTTGGACTACCTTGGTGTGGGAAGGACAACCAGGGGATAGAGTGGCGATTGTGATGAAGAGTGAAATACAAGGCTGGCCGGAGGTACGCGCTGTGGCTGCCAATGCCGAGGGGGTGCTCAGACGGCTAACGATTGGAGGGCCTTCGCTCTTCGGTAGCGGATCGCAGCAGGTACCCGACGTTGCGTATGATTTTCTCGCCCATGCGGTGGAGCACGGGACGTTCATCAGCTGGGTGGACCAGCATGCCAAGGCGATTAACGGGATGTCGCTTGTCGTAGGTCGTGGTCGCGGCGGGGTGTTGTCGGCAGATCGCGTCTACGCGATGATTACGCTACCTCCCGAGCCACGTACCTTCAAGGTGGTAATCGGCTGGGATCAACCCGATCGATTGCGGGAGCGCTTTCCCCCACGACGCTGATGGTTGAGCGCAGGGTAGTGGGTCAATTTCATGTTAACAGCTTGGGATCGGCATCGTGGATCGACCATACACCCAATGTTAAGTCCAAACTGACCCATTACCTAATCATTATTGCCCTATAAAACACGAGGAGGAAGGCATATAATTGCACAAACTTTGTCGGTTGGTCTTGGATACCGGTGGATCTAATCTCCTCCGGACCGGCACGAGGAGGGCGCCATGAGCGTTATGGACATACGGCAGCGGTGGCTTCTGGTCGGCTTCGCCTGTGCAGTTGTGGTGTGCTGTATCGCTGCGGTAGGCCCACCATCCTCAGGGCTTGCGGCTGATACGAAAGTCACAGCGAGCGACCAGCTCAAAGTGATGTTCATGATCCAAGGGCCTGACCAGGAGAGGAGCCAAGTCGTCGAAAACACACTCGCCCAGGCGTTTCTGCGACAAGGGTACAAAGTCATCGATGCTGCAACGGTAACCCAAAGTCTGAACCGTAGTGCCTATCTCCGCAAACAGGCTGAAACCGAAGCCGCTAAGCGCCTAGGCTCCAATCTAGGAGCGGATATCGTCGTGAGCGGTGAGGCCAAGTTCCGTGTCGTGGATAAGTCTTACACATTGTTAGAGGGAAAAAAGGTTACTATTAGTCAGGGAGATGTGACCGTCAAGGCGGTGCTAGCCAAGAGTGGCAGGGTCATCGTGGCCGAGAATGCCTCTCAGCGCAAGCCATTTGATACCACGGGTCAGAGCGCTCTGCAGATGGCGGCCGAATCGGCAGCGGCAAAATTACTTCAAGGAATTGAGCAATTTGTGAATCGCGACACCACGGATTATCGTCTCGTCGTCGGGAACGTCGATGATTCGCAATCGCTGGCTTTTCAGGAAAGCCTGCGGCATCGCGTGAAGGGCGTACGGCAGGTCGATGAGCACAGCTCCAAGCAAAATGTTGCCGAGCTCAATGTCAGCGTCGAGAAGGCCCAGGATTTACCATTCAAGCAAAGCCTCTTTTCACAACTCTCCAACCTCGGACTCGGCACCTTCGACATGGTGGCGGGGGAAGGCGAGACCATGTATCTGCGGAAAGCGTCTCCAGAGCCGGACTCAGGATCTCGCCAGCCCTCTCCCGGGGTCGGCCCTGGCGGGACATCCCCAAACATACCCCTGACATTCAAGACTATATATACCAAAGGGTATGCAAAGAGCTGGGCTGTACTGATTGGCATCAATGAGTATCAGCAGTGGCCAAAGCTCAAGTATGCCGTCAATGACGCGGAAGCCGTCGAAACCCTCGTGCGCAAGCTCGGGTTCGACGAAGTCATCATGGTCCTCGACAGAGAGGCCACGCAACAACGCATCCTGCGGGTCCTGGGGGATGAACTGTATGCCAAGACGCGCGATGATGATCGGGTGTTTATCTTCTTTGCCGGCCACGGCCAAACCCAGGATTTACCCAGTGGGGGGAAAGACGGCTATATCATTCCGGTAGATGGTGATTTGAATAATTACTACTCCACGGCGATCTCCATGCAACAACTCCAGCGTCTGGCCGACCGTATCCGCGCCAAGCACATGTTTTATGCCATGGATGCCTGTTTCTCCGGGTTGCTCCTGCAATTACGCGGCGAAGCCCTCAATGAGCCTCCTGGTGAACTCACGACGGTCCCGGCTCGGCAAGTGCTCACCGCGGGCGCCGAGGGGGAGAAGGTGGCCGAGACCGGCGGACACGGATTATTCACGAAATCGTTGCTGAGTGGCCTGGCTGGAGCTGCGGACCTCAATAAAGATGGCTACATCACCGCCAGTGAACTGTATCGATACATCACCCCCCAGGTGCTGGAGGAGTCACGCAACACACAAAATCCAGTGTTCGGGCGCCTTGGATTCGGTCAGGGCGAATTTGTGTTCGTCCGCAAGTGATGCACGATAACCATGCTGAAGCCGGGGCAGATCAAGGTGACAGTGCTGAGAAATGTGTTGCTTGCCAGCATACTTTGTCCGTTGCTGGTCGCATGCGGAGGTCCCTCGGTACGCGGAGATCCTCGATCTGCGACGCCGGCACTGTCGTTGTCTGCAGGCAAAGTCCTTGCCGCCATTGGGGTGAAACCGCCAGGGGAAAATGGCTCTGGTGCCGATGATGCCATCTGGCAGGACCGCCGCGTTGCATTTGGGCTCACCTCTTTGCTGGCTGAGTCCTTCTACGAGACCGGGGCATTCCGCCTGGTGGAGGAGAAGGACATGCGCCAACGCCAGGTGATAGAGGAGTTGGTAGACCTTTTCTGGAGCCCATCCCATCCCGAGAGCGTACAGCCAGAATTGGCGGGCATTGAAAGACGGCTTGAGGCAGACCTCCTGGCGTATGGGAAGGTCGACTATACCAGGACCTCCGGCCAGCGCATCCAGATCGGTCCGGTGGGGAGATACCAGCAGACGCTGCGCATCAACATCGACGTTTGCCTGTACGAGATATCAACGCAACAAACGCTCTGCCGGCCAGGTGAAGGAATGGCCCAACAGGACGGAGTAGGGGTGATCTATACGTTTCGCAACGATCGCCCTGATTTCGAGAAGACTGCCGCGGGCCTAGCCACGAAGCAGGCCGTAACCTCGGCTGTACAAGCGCTCATGGCGAGCATACAGTTTACCCCGTAGAAGGAATCCTGTAATGTGGCGACAGATGGCCTGTTTGATGGTCATCGGCTGGTTGGGATGGGGATGTGCTGCGAGTGAGGGACCCCACGGGACGGTGCAGCCCACTGCGCCGCAAGTGGAGGCTGTCAAATTTCCACCATATCGTGGCCCAAAGCAGAGGATCCAGGTGGTGCAAATCAACATTCCGGCCGACGATATCAAGCACTACCCCGAATTGGGGGAGAAGCGCGTGGGGTTCGGCCTCAGCAACATTTTGGTAGAGACCCTCTTTGACACGGGTCGCTTCACGTTCTTGGAAGACAAAGAACAGATCCTCAGGCGTCTCGTTGAGTTGTGGGAGATGACCGAGGACGGCATCCTGGTCAAGAACCCTGTGGCGCCTGATACTGCCCTGCAAGCTCCGGATTTTCTGGTGTACGCTCAGGTATTCGACTTTGTCGCCTGCTCGCCAATCGAGAGCATTGGCTTAGTGCAGAAGAATTTGACCTGTGTGACCAGCGTTGGGGTGCAGGTGCGCATCGCTAAGACCGCCACCGGCGAGTATATTCCAGGGTCCACCGATCCACTTTCCGCTGAGGGGAAATATGCGCACACGGTGAATCTGTCCCTGTTCGGCGATACCCGCCTGGCCTTCGATCAGTCGGCCGTCGGCAAAGCCACCCTCAAAGCCACGCAATATGCTGTGCTGAAGGCCCTGGAGCGGTTCGATCGGGCCGGGAGGTGATGCCAAACTTGGCATCAAAGGTAACTTTTCAAACTTTTCTCTTGCCTTTTTTCTCCTCGTGGTTTACATAGCTGCATCGTAGCACCCTCACAGGCTGGATAAATACTACTACCGAGCTTCATAGAAGTTTTCCCAACCACTCACAATTGTATGGATAGGATGCTGAGCGCGCGCATCCAAGAACGTAGCTGTGCCGGGATTGTCCTGACAACTGCCGCGCTGCCTGCAAAGGAGAACTTCTATGCCAAGACACCCGCCGGGGATCTCCTGGAAATTTTTGAGTGCATGGTTAGGAAGCCTGCTCGTGGTACCCTTCTTGGCGTTCGCCCAGCAAACGGTTCCAGTGACGGTGACGGTCCAATTCGAGCCGCTTGGTCAACAAGCAGTGGGCGGCACAGGAGGCGGCAATCTCGCGATTTCGACCATTTCGGCAGCTGGTATGACCAGTTCCATCATGTTTAATCAAGTGATCCTTCCGAAAGTGGAGACCAGGAGCGAACGAGAGAGCGAACAGGCAGCGCTCGCTCAGCGAGTATCGAGACTGCCGCGAACATTCGGTGGGATGTTTCGCTATGAGCATGTGGATTTTGGGAATAGCGCCTCTGGTCTGGATGGCGACATCTATGTAACGAACGTCCAGATGGCCTGGGATGTCGAGGATGTTTCCGTCGGTTTCTTGATTCCCTACGAGTACTTAGACCTCAGCAGTTTCAACATGAATCAGATCGGCTCCATTTTTTACGGCGAATATAGCCTCCACTTCAGTCCTATGTACACCATGGGGTTCATCGCGAATGGGAACTATGTCCATTCCTTCCTCGAGCATAATGTTCAGGATGTGAATACGTTCGGCGGTGGTGTCGGCGTCTCCTTGACCATGGATAGAGACATATTTGTCATCGGGGGCGCCGTGTCCTACCAATTCAATGGCGACGACACCTTCCTCCCAAATGATCACCAACATCTGATCAAAATAGGCGCCAATGCTGGTGTCCGCATCGGACAAAACAGTGTGGTCAATCTGTTCAGTACGTGGAATTACGATGTTACCAATTATCAACAGCCGCTGAGCAACTCGGACGACAATTATTTCGATCTCGGGATCGAGGTCTCATGGAGTCTCAGCAGAGCATGGAAACTTAACGGTGGGTATAAGCGCATCCTCGGTTTGAACGATTTCGAGTCCAACCAATTTTTCCTCGGCTCCCTGCTGCGATTTTAACGGGAACCTCGGGCGTGGATCCCCTCTGAGGAAGATGCTTCTCAACCATCTGCCACTATCAGATGCCTAGCTTGTGTGAAGCACCATGATGCGTGGGTATTGGCCTGCACATGAACATGAACAGAGCGGGGGTTCGATATGGGACATGTCATACTGCGCCGCCGGTTGCCGCGTCGGATGGGTGTCGCTGCTGACGATCGCGCTGTTCGCGCTATGGGGCTGTAACGGCGCAGAAGGGCCATCAGGCGAAGGCAGCTCGGCCACGTCGGTTCGGGTGGTGTTTCCGGGCCAGCAGGCCTCTCTTGAGCCGGGGGACATCCCCGATAGGACTTCTCCCGCACCCGCGTCATCAGCAGACCGCCTTTGCAAATCTGCTGGACAATCTCAAAGGCTTCTATGCGGTCCGGCTCGCATACGCTCAAGTGATCCCTGCTAACGTCGCCCGCCTCCTGCTCATCGTCACTGGCCCGGGCATGTCTCCTATCGAGCAGAACATTGATACCAGCACCGGCCGCGTCACGGTGAACGTGCCGGTGGGCAATGACCGACTGTTCGAAGTGCGTGCCTTTCCTGCCGGTTCCGCAATCCCCAATTTTATCGGCCGCACAACCACCGATGTCTCTCCGACCGGCACCAATGTGACCATCAATATGCGGGCTGCCAATCTCCGACCGCCTGTAGCCAACGCCGGCCCCGATCAAGCCGTCCTCTTCGTGGGCCAGGTGGTGCAGCTCGATGGCAGCGGCTCCAGCGACGCCGATGGCAATCCCTTGACCTTCCGCTGGAGCTTCACCAGCCGGCCACCCGGCAGTCAGGCGGCTCTCTCCGATGCCACCCTGGTGAACCCCACATTCGTCGCCGATGTGCTCGGCACCTATGTGGTGCGGCTCCTCGTCAACGACGGCACCGTCGACAGCCTGCCGGACACGGTGATGGTCACCGCCGACAACGTCCGCCCGGTGGCCAACGCCGGCCCCGATCAAGCCGTCCTCTTCGTGGGCCAGGTGGTGCAGCTTGACGGCCGCAGCTCCAGCGACGCCGATGGCGATCCCTTGACCTTCCGCTGGAGCTTCACCAGCCGGCCGCCCGGCAGCCAGGCCATTCTGTCCGATCCGACCCTGGTCAATCCCACCTTCGTTACTGATGTGCTCGGCACCTATGCACTGCGGCTCCTCGTTAACGATGGCACCGTCGACAGCTTGCCGGATACGGTGATGGTCACCGCCGACAACATCCGCCCGGTGGCCAATGCCGGCCCCGACCAACCTCTCGTCTCGGTGCCGCAGACGGTGCAGCTCAATGGTCGCGGCTCGAGCGATGCCGATGGCAATCCCTTGACCTTCCGCTGGAGCTTCACCAGCCGGCCGCCCGGCAGCCAGGTTATTCTGTCCGATCCGACCCTGGTCAATCCCACCTTCGTCACTGATGTGCTCGGCACCTACGTGCTGCAGCTCCTCGTTAACGATGGCACCGTCGACAGCTTGCCGGATACGGTGATGGTCACCGCCGACAACATCCGCCCGGTGGCCAATGCCGGCCCCGACCAACCTCTCGTCTCGGTGCCGCAGACGGTACAGCTCAATGGTCGCGGCTCCAGCGATGCCGATGGCGATCCCTTGACCTTCCGCTGGAGCTTCACCAGCCAGCCGCCCAACAGTCAGGCCACCCCCTCCGATTCGACGCTCGTCAATCCCACCTTCGTCGCCGATCAACTCGGCACCTATGTGGTGCAGCTCCTCGTCAACGACGGCACCGTCGACAGCCTGCCAGACACGGTGATCGTCACCGCCGAGAACACCCGCCCGGTGGCCAGTGCCGGCCCCGACCAACCTCTCGTCTCGGTGCCGCAGCCGGTGCAGCTCAATGGCAGCGGCTCGAGCGATGCCGATGGCAATCCCTTGACCTTCCGCTGGAGCTTCACCAGCCGGCCTGCCGGCAGCGAAGCCACCCTCTCCGATCCGACGCTGGTCAATCCCACCTTCGTCGTCGATGCGCTTGGGACCTACGTGCTGCAGCTCCTCGTCAACGATGGCACCGTCGACAGCCTGCCGGATACGGTGATGGTCACCGCCGACAACATCCGCCCGGTGGCCAATGCCGGCCCCGACCAGCCTCTCGTCTCGGTGCCGCAGACGGTGCAGCTCAACGGCAGCGGCTCGAGCGATGCCGATGGCAATCCCTTGACCTTCCGCTGGAGCTTCACCAGCCGGCCTGCCGGCAGCGAAGCCACCCTCTCCAATCCGAACCTCCCGAATCCCACCTTCATTGCCGATGTGGTCGGCATCTACATGGTGCAGCTCATCGTCAACGACGGCATTGTCGATAGCCCGGCGGATACGGTGATCGTCACCGCCGACAACATCCGCCCGGTGGCCAATGCCGGCCCCGACCAGCCTCTCGTCTCGGTGCCGCAGCCGGTGCAGCTCAACGGCAGCGGCTCCAGCGATGCCGATGGCGACCCGCTCACCTTCGCCTGGGCTTTCACCAGCCGGCCCGCCGGCAGTCAGGCCACCCTCTCCGATCCGACCCTGGTAAACCCCACCTTCGTCGCCGATCAACTCGGCACCTATGTGGTGCAGCTCCTCGTCAACGATGGCACCCTCGACAGTCCACTGGATGCGGTGATCGTCACCGCCGACAACATCCGCCCGGTGGCCAACGCTGGCCCCAATCAGCCTCTCGTCTCGGTGCCGCAGCCGGTGCAGCTCGATGGCAGCGGCTCCAGCGATGCCGATGGCGATCCCTTGACCTTCCGCTGGAGCTTCACCAGTCGGCCTGCCGGCAGCGAAGCCACCCTTTCCAATCCGAACCTCCCGAATCCCACCTTCGTCGCCGATCAACTCGGCACCTATGTGGTGCAGCTCATCGTCAATGATGGCACCGTCGACAGCCCGGCGGCTACCGTCACGATCACCGCGGGCAACACCATCCCGGTGGCCAACGCGGGCCCCGATCAGACCGTCGTCTCCCAGGGCCTTCTCGGCTTCTGCGAGGTCGAGTCTGCTGAGGTGCAGCTTGACGGCAGTGACTCCAGCGATGCTGATGGCGATCCCTTGACCTTCCGCTGGAACTTCACCAGCTTGCCTGCCGGCAGTGGGGGTAGTCTGTTCCGTTCCACCACGGAGAACCCTACCTTTGAGTCATGCGGCTTCGGTACCTATGTGCTACAGCTCATCGTCAATGATGGGGCCATCGACAGCCTGGCGGATACGGTGACCATTGTAGTGTCCAGACGGCCGCCGGTGGCCGACGCCGGCGACGACCAAGCCGTCCTCATAGGCCAGACGGTACAACTCGACGGCAGTGGCTCCAGCGAAGCCGATGGCAATCCCCTACCTCCTTCCGCGACCTTCCGCTGGAGCTTCACCAGCCGGCCCCTCTACAGCCTGGCCACCCTGGCCAATCCGAACAGCCCCAGCCCCACCTTTGGCGCTGATGTGCTGGGCGACTACGTGGTACAGCTCATCGTCAATAACGGCATAGTCGACAGCCCGGCGGATACCGTCACGATCACCACGACCGGGTATTACATTGGAGGGAGTATTGATAGCAAGACGAGGTTCGCTAGCATTATTGGAACAGCCAGTTTGACGGTGATGATACTGGGGTTTTTTTCGAGAAGGCACCATGGAAGCACCAGACAGCGGATCGAGCGATAGAGAGCAGCGGCAGTATCGACAGACCATTGGCAAGGATGTAGTTGGAACTCCATGGCTGCTTGGCGGACGGTTGCGTCCGCTATCGTACGCCATCGCGGTATACACGCGCAGACTGCATTGTATAGCAATCCATGGCAGGCGAACGAGTGGTCGTGTACAAGGTTTCATGCCACGTCATCGGCACGCGACGGTGCTCTGGAAGGAGGATACATGTAATGTCGTGGCGATCACCTTGAGGTGTGGCTCAGTGATAGGCCGCTGGCCAAGGAGATGAAGTTAGCCGAGGCAATGATGCCCAGCGATCGCACTGGTAGGCTCGCCCTGCTGACCGTCTTGCTGCTACACATGGCGGCGACGTGCTACGTGCTGCCGCCGACGGCGATCCCGCGCGATGATTCACTGCCGGGGAATGACTATCCCGTCCACACGCATAGGGTGTATTTGATGCAAGTGGCATTACGTGAAGGGGGGCTACCGTGGGGATATGACCCCAATCTCTCAGCAGGCTTTGCGATAGACCCAGCCCAAGACACAGGGAAGCCGCAGCAGATCTTAGGTGTATTACTTCCGTTCCTCCATCCTGCGACGGTGGTAGCGCTTTTCGCCTTCGTGGTACTCCTCGCAGGGCCACTGCTGTTGGTCTTGGCATGCTGCCACATGAAACTCACTCTGAGCGTTCAGGCGTGGGTGCTAATCAGCATACTGGCACCACTCTGGCTCATAAACGGCCTCCTGTACCAGTTTATGGTCTTCGGGATGGTCGCGTACGTCGCCTCGGCGTTCGCCTCGCCCTGGGCGATGACACACTTTCTTCGCTTTATCGATCAGCCGACTGTGTGGCGGTGGCTCGGATTCACTACTGCGGGATGCTTTTTGTTCCTACTACACGTGGTAGGTCCGATGGCAATTGTGACGCCGCTCGTGTTGTATACACTTCTGGCGCGGCCATTAGCCGTGCGGTGGCGCATGGCAACGATGTTGACACCGCTGCTCATTGCAGCGCTCAATGCGTTCTGGTTCGTACCCCTGATGCTGGCTTTGGGTATGCCACGACCACCGTGGGCAGATGTGCCAGCCCAGCTTCTGCACAAATTCTTCATGTTTAAAAGTTGGGCAGAGTTGGCGGCGCACCTTACTCTTCTGGAGATGGCACTTTACGCCTTGGGGGTAGGCGCGGCGCTGGCTGGGCTTATGCTGCTAGTAAAGAAAGCTGGACGGCGAGCTGCTATCGCGTGCGGTCTAGCAGGATTCTCCTGCCTCTTCCTGGGGTTGTTCGGTTCGTTCGTGCCAGTCATTGTCTACATGCAGCCGTTGCGGTTGCTGATTCCAGCGACGGTGTTTCTGGGGTTACCAGTGGGTGTATTGGTCGAAGCCTTCCTGAGGAAGATACGCGTAGCGCCGGAGCTCGCCGCAGTGGTTATCGCCGTAGAGCTAGCGGGGTTGACTGTATTCCAGGGCTGGCTACAGCCCATGCAACAGACGTCGGCGTCCCAAGTATTAAAGGGTTTCGTGATGGAGCATACTTCGCCAGGCGATCGGCTGCTCATTCAGAGCCTAGACCAGCAGACCAAGGCCATGCCGCTTTCATTGGGACGTGAAGTCATCGGCGATACCTTCCCCGTGCTCAATGATCCCATCCAGTTCGAGGCAAATTCCGTCTTTGGCAAGACGTTTAGGCGCCTGGCAATCGGAGGAGCTGCGTAAGGCGCTGCATCGTTATGGAGTTGCATTCGTGCTTACGCTCACGCCAGAGGCGGGAGCGCTGTTCGCAAAAACACTCGGGGAGCCGGGGAAGTTGGTGGGAGCCTACCAGGTGTTTACGGTACGTCCTCCGACCGGACGCTTCCTCATCGGGGAAGGCAAGGTGAAGGCAGCACTCAATCGACTGCAGCTTTCGGGGGTACACCCCGAACGTGAGTTGGTCGTGTTACGGTACCGTTATCACCCCGCGTGGGTGGCCTCAAATGGTCAACGAGTCGAGTACTTCCCAGTGCCGGAGGACCCAGCCGGCTTCATCGCCCTGCGCAACCCGCCAGCCGAGCTGACGCTGAGGTTCAGCCCATGGGCAATGCTCTGGACACCCTGGCCAGCGTTATCAAAATAGCCAGCACATCTATACAGTGACTGATAGGTGTGGAATACTTGCCATATGAACACGACCTATACCCTTCATTGATACGGGCCGTGTTGCTCGGGTCGTGTACTTACAACGAACGGATCATTGCAGACCCAGAAAATCAGGTAGGATCTGCTCATTTCACCATGACTCTAGTCCTGTGTCGATCCCGACGGTGTCGCAAAGATTTTGGTCACACTCAAATGATTTAATGATTTCCCGCCTGAATGTCCATCCGGGTACTCATCATTCGACTAACCGATGGAGGGACACCCATGAAAAACATGTTGCCGAGACACATGGACGAGCGGGTTCTGAGTGAGACCACACGGGAGGCGTGTGACGCGGAATCCCTGCGGCTCACACATCAGCTCAAATCGCCTGGGTTATGACCCGCAAAAGCAGCGGTACGTGGGCACGTGGATCGGATCGATGATGACCCATCTCTGAGTATACGACGGTGCGCTGGACGCGGCCGGAAGGGTGCTGTCGCTCAACGCTGAGGGTTCCCACCCGGCCGCTGAGGGGAAGATGACGACGTACAAGGACGTGATCGAGTTCACGGCGACGATCACCGGGTGCTGACCTCGTACCTGCTGGGCCATGACGGGGAGTGGCACGGCGCCATGGTGGCGAACTATCGGCGAATGGAGTCGCCATGAGCGCCAGGGCACTCAGCCGCTGATTGCACGATAGTAGGTACGGTAGGCCCAGTCATCCCTGCGAACCGTATATATGCCGCTAAAGGCTCCTGGAACCCCCCATGCCTTTGACACGCGTGAGTGGGTGGTGCGCAATACAACTGTTGCAATCGAAGGTATAGCAATTCTTGCTCACGACCATGATTGTCGTCTACACCCTCTCGACGGTCACGCGGTGTGCGACAATCACTTCTAACACCTGACGAGGAGATGCCATGCAACTCCAACCCTATCTTTTCTTCGATGGCCGCTGCGAAGGGCGCGTGCCTCAAGTTCTCTGGAGGGAAGCACATCGTGATCGATGGGCCCTGCCCCGAGACGAAAGAGCTACTCGGCAGCTTCTGGATCATCCAGGTGAAGTCAAAGGTTGAGGCGATCGAACGAATGATCATCCTTTATCCTGACTATGCCAGCGAGGTACATATGGCAGACTTCACACATTATCAGGATGTGGTGTTGTTGCGTGATATCTCCGAGGAAGGGTTGTGTGCAGACGATGTAGGCGCAGGAAAGGTGTAACCGCCCCTTTGTTGCGCAGTATGGCCGTGTCAGCAGTGCTGGTGTCACACGACCCGCTTTTTCCTGGTTTTAGAGGAGAGGGATCGTCAGGGTGAAGGTGGTGCCGCCCTCTCGATCCAAGTGGAGATTCCCCCCGAGCTGCTCGGTGAGCATCGAGATGAGTTTGAGCCCCAGGGTGTTGGTGTGCTGCCAGTCCAACGCCGGTGGAACGCCCACCCCACTATCTCGCACCCACATGGTGAGCTGGTGCGGAGTACAGTTCAGCCCCACATCGATCGTGCCGGCTCTGCCAGCGGGGAAGGCATGCTTAAGAGCGTTAGAGAAGAGTTCATGGAAGATGAGGGCGCATGGCGCTGCCTTGTCGATGTCCAACGTGAGGGGATCGGCGTGTATATTCAGCCGAATACGCCGAAGGGTCATCTCGTAGGCACGGAGGAGTTGCGTTGCCAAACGCCGCACATATACATCAAAAGGTACCCGCGACAGATCGTCCGCCTGGTAGAGGGCTTCATGGATGAGGGCCATGGCCTGGATACGCTGCCGACAATCTTGCATCAGACTCTGGAGGTGCGGGTCGTCAATGACACGGAGTTGGAGATTCAACAGGCTTGAGACAATCTGCAGGTTGTTCTTCACCCGATGATGAATCTCCCGGAGCAGAACCTCCTTTTCCCTGAGCGAGGTCTGCAGCTGTGCCTCCGCTGCCGTGCGACGGACCAGCTCGTCCTGGGCGGCGTGATAGAGCTGAGCATTGCGAATGGCCGTCGCGGCATAGTCCGCCAGCCGCAGCAGGACGACCTCATGCTGTGCCGTAAAGGGCGGGACGCAGGATTCGAGACGTAAAGGACCCCCTCAACCCGGGAGCCGATGATGATCGGCACCGTGAGGATGGCCAGTCTGCCGTCGGTGCGTATATAGTTTACGTAGTCTTTACTGAAGCGTGTGTCTGCAGCATAGTCCGCCGTCCGCAGCGGTTGTCCAGTCGCGACCACCCATCCCCCCATCCCCTTGCCAGGTTCGATGCGGAGGTCCATGTAAGGCATCTGTGGAAAGCCCACCTGATAGCGACTGACCAGGGATTCGCTACCTGGCTCGCGCAGCATGATGAGTCCACGCTCGCTGTCGCACAGCTCTTGTGCTCCTTCAGCCACCCGCTGCAGGACCATGTCCAGCTCCAGCGAGGTGTTGAGGGTCTGTGCCAGCTGGGCCAATATTTCGGCCTCACGCTGCCGCTGCAGGCGCTCCGCCTCCGCCTGTTTACGTGCGGTTATCTCCATACCCACACCGAGCATGCGCCGCGGCTGGTCGGTTTCATCATACAACACTCGCCCCTTACCCA
The DNA here is from genome assembly GCA_963707985.1 of uncultured Nitrospinota bacterium. GTDB lineage: Bacteria > Tectomicrobia > Entotheonellia > J063 > CAVPRW01 > CAVPRW01. The sequence goes on from CAVPRW010000040.1 coordinate 19,398, forward strand.
ACATCCAATGGACGCTGCCGTCCGGCCACAGAATGCGAAATTCCGCCTCAAAGGCAGTCCCGGACTTCAACGCATGGGCCACCGCTTGCCTGAACCAAGCGCGATCCTCCGCATGGATGATGTCGAGAAAGGCCTCATACGTGCCTTGGAAGCTGCCAGGGGCAAAGCCGTGCATAGGTTCCAGCACCGTGGACCACTGCAGTGTGCCAGTCTGGACTTCCCACTCCCAGGCACCCATTTGCCCTGCCTCCAAGGCCAGGTACAGGCGCTCCTCCCGGTCCCTCAGTGCTAGCTTCAGCCCGCGCGCGCTCGACAACCTCCGCCTGCAGCGTCGCATTAGCCCGAGCTAGTGCGGACGTCCGCTCCTGTACCTGTCGATCGAGCTCTTCATAGGACTTTCGGAGCGCCGCCTCGCCCCGCACACGCTCGGTAGCGTCATGGGCCATGGCCAGGATAGCCTTGCGTCCGCGAAAGACGACCGCAGACCGGACAATGTCGACATCGATGATCGTGCCATTCTGGGTGCGGTGGCGCCACATGTTGGGCAGCTCGCCACCCGTGCGGTCCTGTGCGACAGGCGACCGTTGACTGTGGGATAGCACAAGGGGGACTTCCTCCGGCAGGCGGAGGTCCTGCATGGTCATGCGTGAGAACTCGTCCCGTGTGTAGCCGTAGCGACGGATGGCAGCCTCATTCACTTCGAGGAACGCCAGCGTCACCTCATCCATAAACCACATGGGGGTAGGGTGATGCAGGAAAAGCAGCTGGTAGGAGGCCTCCTGCTCATGCCTCATTTCAACACGTGGGCGAGTGGTGACCGTGTCCGGGAGCATATCCATCATCTGCACCCCTCTAGGACAGTGTGGACCGTGTCGGCCGCCTGTATACCGGAGGCGGGGTAGCTTCGGCCCAACGATATCGTCCCACGCGTCGAGAAGCTCGACAAAGCGCTGGAGGTCCAGCTTCATACAACGCTCGGGATGGACGTCATTTCCAGCGCCGAGAGGAGTTTCATCCGTAGCTCTGTGACAGCGGGGTGTCACTGCCTTCCTTATAGCGCGCCAACAGGCAGAGGTCAAGCACTGCGGTTGGTACAACTTCATTCCGCCGCCCACACCGCTCCTAGCCGATATCGTGGGGCAAATCATGCGAGCCTGGCCTCTTCCCGAGTATTGCGGAGAGTGCGGAGAGTTTGGATAGAGGTCTTTAGGGGGAGATCGGGGCGCTTGTGGCGGTTCGCTGCACCATAGCGGGAACTAGCGGTTCGCATACATGCCGGGCCTGAAGCGGCTAGGGGGGTTGGCGCGAAGGCTCAGCCCTCAGGGTTACGCGGCGAACGCACTTGTGGATGCATGCGCCCAGCAACCGCTCGCACCTGTCGCGGCGCCGCTAGCCAGATGGCCCCTGCTGACAGCATACTGCAGCCAATGGCCATGCAGAAGGCCAGAGTGTAGCTGCCGGTGGCGTCGTGTACCACACCGGTCACCCACGGCCCAGCGGCCCCACCTGCAATAGCCGCGAGCATCAAGGTGCCGAAAATTGTCCCATAGTGCTGGCCCTGGAAGATTTCGGCCGGGATGGCGCCAATGACCGAGGTGAGGCCATAGCCGAGCATTCCCTGCGAAACGACCATCAGGACGAGCAGTATCGGCGTTGCTCCCTGGCGGAGACCGAGCAGGGCCAGATAGCAGAGCGCGAAACCCAGACTCCCCACCGTCCAAACCCATTCGCGCCCGATGCGGTCTGAGACATGCCCCAGCACTATTTGGCCTGGGATTCCGGTCAGGCTGACGAAGCCCAGAGCCCAGGCAGCGTGCGTCGCACTGACTCCCACCTCGACTAGATATTTCGTCTGGTGCACCTGCACCGCGTACCAGGCGTACAAACCACAGCCATATCCCACCGCGATCCACCAGAAGCGAGCCGTGCGCATGGCCCGGCCAAGCGTCCAGTCCAGCGCGACCCAAGCGGGGTCCACAACATTGGGTATCGAGTCGTCTCCTGCGCTGATGGGCCCGGTGCGGTCGCCGTCAGGCTCGAGCCCGAGATCTTCGGGGCGCCGTTTCAGCAGCAGGTTGAGCGGTGCCAGCAGCGCCAACACCAGAAGACCCAGCATCCAGCATGCGTCACGCCAGCCAGCGCGCCCAATCATGGTCTGCAACCAGGGCAGAACGATGATCGAGCCCACGCCCACCCCAGAGAAGGCGATGCTCATGGCCAGACCGCGACGGCGCACAAACCAGTTGGGGAGAAAGAGCGATTGACCGGTATATCCCAGACAGTTGGCGCCACCGCCGACGAGCACGCCGAGCGTGGCATAAAGGTGCCACGGCTGGCGCACCAGCGGGGCCAGCATCAATCCGGCCGCCATGCATCCCACGCCGATCTCGATCACCACCCGCGGGCCGCGGCGATCCATAAGGCGGCCGACAAAGGGGCTCAGGACGGCCGAGACCAGAAAGCCAAAAGAGAACGCCCCTGCCGTCACGCCGCGCTCCCAGCCGAACTCCTCGAGAATGGGAGGGAAAAGGAGCGAAAAGGCGGTACGCGTGCTGACGCCCAGGCCCATGGTAACAAAGGCCACGGCCACGACGACCCAGCCATAGAAGAAGGGGAGACGCTGGGGACTGAAGGTCCCCGACCATGGCCTAAGAGACACCCCGGACACCTGAGGTCTCCTTCGACCGTAGCTCATCGTGTCGCCTCTGCTGCCGACGCCGGCATCAGGTGCATTGGGAGCTCGCCTCAGCTATAGGAGTCATACGACGGCAATCATCCATCACGCGAGCCCGGTCGGACGGCACGCTCTCCTCTCTAGCAGAGAGCCGGATGGACCGTTCCCAGAACGCTTCCTTCACGCACGCGCTCCGGAAGCGCAATCATCAGCCATTAGACCGGCAAAACGGGCTCGGTACGCTGTTCTGGTAACTGCACGTCAAAGGCATTGAGGATGAACGCCGTCTGGGCGTAGGAGCCCATCAAGACTGTCAGTTCCGACAGGTGTTGAGCCCCGAACTGATCCAGGGCAGCCTGGAAGGTCTTTTGGCTGACCTTGTGGGTTTGGAAAAACTCCATGGCGTAGTTGACCACCGCCGCTTCATCGGCGCTCATCGGCGGTAAGGGTTGACGGTCCCGCAGCGCGTTAATCAAGGCATCGCTCACCCCGGCTCGACGGGCAGCCGGTGCATGGGCGTTCCAGACATAGGGGCAGTCCATCGCCCGGGCCGTCGTGATAATCGCCAGTTCCTGGATTCTCTTGGGAAAGGTGGTTTCGTACCGCAGGTAACTGGTCAAATGGTTGCGGCGGCGGGCCATCTCCGGGCTGTTGATGGTAATCGACCCTGGGCCGGAGGCAATGACTCCGCCGCTTTCGGCGGTCAGCGCGTCGAACGCTTCGCGAAACTGTTCCGGGACCTGCTCGCGCTTAACGATGGGTACACGTGCCATAACAGTCCTCCTCCCCTTGTGCAAACGGACACTCTTCCCGTGCTGCTTCGTTCAGTTCCAGTCGCAAAGCCCCTGAGCTCCAGGGGTGGCAGCAGTCTTAGCAGCCCTATAGTACTCGTCGCCCTATGCTGTGGCAAGCGTTATAGGTGTCGATCTCGAACTGATGGGGCTCGAAGGGTAAACCATCCGGGTGGCAGTGTCACACCGTGTCGCATCGCGTCCAGTGTTGCCGTGCTGCGGTCCCTTGCTGGTGAAAAAATGGTTGACGTTCAGGGAGATGTCGCCTAGCATAACGCGGCATAACTCTTCTGATTTTTAGCACTGTTACAGGCCTCGTACACCCTAAGGGCATCGTCACTCATGCTTTGGCTCACGCTCTATACACGCTTTACACGCTTACAGCGTGGTGCGTGTCGACGCGGGAGGCACCGAAAGCACGCAGGTCACGCGGAAGGCGATGGGGTCGGGAACAGATGCACCGGTGGTCAAAGGAGATAAGTCGGTGGCAAAGACGGTCGGGTTGATCGGCTTGGGATGTGCGAAGAATCGGGTCGATGGCGAGGTCATGCTCGGCTTGTTGCAGCAGGCAGGCTATGAGGTGGCGGCCGATCCGGAGCAGGCGGACACCATCATCATCCATACGTGTGGCTTCATCGGCGCCGCCAAAGAGGAGTCGATCGACACCATTGTTGAGGCCGCCGAGTGGCGCAAACGGGGCAAACGTCTGGTGGTCACCGGCTGCCTGGTACAACGCTATGCCCAGGAGTTGCGCCGCGAGCTGCCCGAGATCGATGCCTTCATGGGGACCGCCGACTTGCAGCGCATCGTCGAGGTCTGCGACACTGTGACCGCCGCGCCTTCTACTCCCCCTCGACGTCCGGCCTCACGCCGTAAGCCCGTGGAGCCGAAGGTCTGGTTAGGCGATCCGCCGTACCTCTACGATGCCGATACCCCACGCCTGCTGTCGACGCCGAGCCATTATGCCTACGTGAAAGTGGCTGAAGGTTGTAGCTATCGCTGTGCTTTCTGCAGCATTCCCTCGATGCGTGGGGATCAGCGCAGCCGCCCCATCGAATCGATTGTGCAGGAGGCCCATCACTTAGCGGCACGCGGCGTCAAGGAGCTTATCCTGATCTCCCAAAACACCACGGCCTATGGGCGCGACCTCTACGGCAAGCCGTGCCTGCCGGCCTTGTTGCGTGCCTTGGCGCAGGTCGAGGGCATTGCGTGGGTTCGTTTTCTGTACGCCTATCCGGCGGACGTCCGAGATGATGTCATCGCCACCATGGCTGAGGAACCCAAGGTTTGCAACTACCTCGAGATGCCCTTGCAGCATTGCGATGCACGGGTATTGAAAGCGATGAACCGCGGTGGCAGTCGTGCCGAACTGGAGCAGCTGATCTCCAAGCTCCGCCACCACATCCCAGGGTTGACCTTGCGCACCACGTTCATCGTCGGCTTCCCCGGCGAAACAGCGGCGGAGTTTCGTGAGCTGAAAGCATTTGTCGAATGGGCGCGCTTTGAGCGCATGGGGGCGTTCACCTATTCCCAGGAGGACGGTACACCAGCGGGTGGAATGACCGGCCAGATTACCACAAGGGTCAAAGAGCAGCGGCGGCATCGTTTGATGGAATGCCAGCGTGACATCTCCTGGGCGTTCAACCAAACACTCATTGGCCAACACCTACTGGTGCTGATCGACGGCTTCTCCGATGCGGAACAGATGTGGGAGGGGCGCTACGAGGGGCAGGCGCCGGAGATCGATGGCGTGGTCTACGTGCAGAGTGCACACCTCACGCCGGGAATGTTCGTGCAGGTCGAAGTGACTGAGGTCACGGAGTACGACCTGATCGGCCATCCGGTCGAAGCCCTAAATGGGCATGCCAGATGACAGCTCAGCGACCTCTGGCACGTGGCGTCCTGGTGGCCCTGGAGGGCATTGACGGCACGGGCAAAAGCACCCAGGCGAAACGTCTTGCCGTGCTGCTGAGCGAGCAGGGCTATGCGGTGACCCTGTTGCGCGAACCGACGCTGAGCCCCTGGGGTCGTCGCATCCGCGAAGCGGCCACCGCGGGCTATGGCGTTTTGGCACCATCGCAAGAGTTGGAGCTGTTCCTACAGGATCGGCGCTACGATGTGGCAGCGCATATCACCCCGGCGTTAGCTGCTCGACAGCTGGTGCTGATGGATCGCTATTATTTCTCCACCATCGCCTATCAGGGGGCTTGGGGAATTGACCCCGAATACATTCGGCGTCTGAACGAGGTCTTTGCCCCGGTGCCCGATCTGGTGCTGTTGCTCATGATTCCGCCAGCGCAGGCGCTCGAACGTATTCGCCAGGCGCGGGGTCAAGCGGACGATGTGTTCGAACGGGAAGATCATCTGACCAAAGTCGATCGTGTATATCGTACCTTGATGGGCCCCCAGGTGCACTCCGTCGATGCCAGCCAGCCGATCGAAGTCGTGACGGCAGTCATGCAGCAGAAGATTCAGGACACTCTCACCATATGCTCCCTCAGCTCTCCAGCGCAGGGGAGAGAGTAACCTTTCCTCTCCTAATCAAGGGAAGAGGATTAAGGTGAGGCGGCGGTCCTCGCTGAAACGCCGGCCCGCAGCTTGGCGTAGGGTTCGGAAACAGCCATGCACCAAGAGCTGGACGGATGGGTCATCGCAAATCTCTTTTTGATCCTGTTCATTGGGGTGGCTGATTATCAAATCATTGCCCCACTGCTGCCGGCCATTGCAGCCTTCCTGGGGGTCAGTGTCAGCGTCACAGGACTGCTGGTGGTGGTCTACTCGTTGGCTGCGGCAGGTGCGGCTCTGGTGGCGGGTGTTTGGTCGGACCGCTTGGGCCGCAACGTCTTCCTGACGGGGGGGCTGCTGGTGTTCTCCCTGAGTTCGTTGGCCACGGCCTACGCGGCGGACTTGGGGTGGTTGCTGCTATGCCGGATCCTGACGGGCATGGCGGCCGGGGTCCTATCGGCCTGCTCGATCGCTTACGCCGGGGATTATTTCGCCTACCGGATTCGCGGACAGGTGCTGGGATACATCTCCATGGCCAATTGGGCTGCCACGGTCGTGGTGGTCCCCGTGGCGGCCTACGTGGCTGAGCGCCTGGGCTGGCAGAAAAACTTCCTCGGACTGGCTATTGCCGGGTTGGGTGTCAGCATGTTGAACTTCGTCTGCCTGCCGCGGCTCCGCCCTCACCGCTCGGCGGCGGAGCATCTCTCCGCCAGGGAGCTTGACAGTGCCTGTGCCGCAAGGCGGCCCGCTGGCACGGCGCGCAGCTTTCTCTCGTGCCCTGACCTCATCGGCTGCTTGGTCATCGCCTTTTGTGTGTCTGGGGGCATCGTTGGAGCGACTACGTATGCCGGCGCCTGGATGAATGTGCAGTTTCGAGTGACTACGCGGGTCATCGGGCTGGTCTTTCTGGCCGGAGGCCTGATGGCGCTGGTGGGAGCCGCCCTGGGGGGTGCGGCGTCAGACCGGTACGGCAAGAAGTCGGTGGGCATTGCTAGCAGCGTCCTGCTGGCCCTCTCCTTAGGGCTCCTGCCGTTACTGCCGTGGAGCGGTCTCCTCGTGGGTGTATTCGCCCTTGCCAACTTCGCGGCGGCGTGCCGGCAGGGGCCGGTGACCGCGCTGATGACTGAACTGGCGCCGTTGCAGGGGCGGGGGGCCTTCATTGCGATGCGCAACGCGGCTTCCCAGATCGGCATTGCCACCACGGCGTTGCTTGGTGGCATCCTGTTCGAACGGTTTGGCTACGGCGGCGTGGGGGTTCTCTGTACGGCGCTGACTCTGGTCGTGGTCCTCCTGCTCAGTATACAGATTCAAGAGCCCCTCGGTGGATCGGGATTCGATCCGAAATAAGGAGATCCCATGGCCGTTCCTCCAGGCGGCAAGCATCCTGACCTGCGAAGCCTTCTCCGCGGCCGCTGATCCCAACTACTGAAGACGCCGGCCGGGTGGCCGGTCGCCCTTACATAGGGCATATTCATCTGAGATGACGGGCCAAGATTCTGTGGAAGAGCGGCACGCGGGAGGTGGGATATGGCGGGACCACGGATGCGCAACGGAGGTGTCTATGGCACTTGACGAATGCGACCTGCGCACATGGGTGCGTCGAGTGGCAACCGGGGAGGCGAACCGCCGGGGATTCATCCGCGCCATGCTGGGGCTTGGCCTCTCAGGATCCCTCATCGCGGAGATGCTTGCGACGCATACGTCCGCAATAGCTCAGGGGATCAGAGTCGCACAACCAACCTTCACCCCAACCCGGCGCGGGGGTGGGGGGAAGCTGCGACTACTGTATTGGCAGGCGCCTACGATCCTCAACGCCCACTTCGCCGCCGGCACGAAGGACGTTGCGGCTTCGCGCGTCGTCTACGAACCGTTGTTCTCCATCGATCCCGATGGCGATTTCATCCCGAGTCCTAGCGGAGGAGATCCCCAGCGTCGAGAACGGCAGCCGCTCGCAGGATGGCACCTGGACGATCTGGCGCCTCAAACAGGGGGTGGTCTGGCACGACGGCAAGCCCTTCACCGCCGACGATGTGATCTTCACCTGGGAGTATGCCACCGACCCGGCCACGGCCACCACCAGCCGCGGGATGTATGAAAATATCCGCCGCATCGAGAAGCTCGACGACCAGACAATCAAGGTGGTGTTTGCCGAACCCAGCCCCTCGCTGGCACGAAGCCGGCCGCGGGCAGATTCTGCCCAGGCACCTCTTCGCCGAGTACACAGGGGCAACGCGCGCACGAGGCACCGTATAATCTCAAACCGGTGGGCACCGGGCCGTACAAGATCGTCGACATTCAGGCCGGGGGATGTGGTACTCTATGAGATCAATCCGCACTATCACGTGCCCAACCGGCCCTTCTTCGACACCGTCGAGCTGAAGGGGGGCGGAGATGCCATCTCCGCGGCGCGAGCTGTGCTCCAGACGGGCGAGTTCGATTTCGCCTGGAATACCCAGATCGATAAGGACGTCATGGAGCGGCTGGAACAACAGGGGCGTACGGGTGCGTTTCGGATGTTCCCTGGCACGAGTGTCGAGCACATTAGGCTCAATCGCACCGACCCGTGGACCGAGGTGGATGGCGAGCGCAGCAGCGTCAAGGCGCCGCATCCCTTTTTCACCGACCACCTGGTGCGGCAGGCCTATGCGGCAGCTGTGGATCGGCGGACCATCGCCGAGCAACTCTACGGCGCGGCCGGCCAACCCACCAGCAACTTCCTCAACGCCCCCAAGCAGTTTAGTCACCGAATACCCGCTGGGAGTTCGATCTCGAAAAAGCTGCACAGTTGTTGGAGCAGGCCGGCTGGAGGCGGGGGCGCGACGGCATGCGCGTCAAGGAGGGCCGACGCATGAAGGTCCTGTTCCAGAGCTCAGCCAATCAGGTCCGCCAGAAGACGCAGGCCATCGTGAAGAATGCTCTGGAGCGGATCGGCGTCGAGGTCGAGCTAAAGGCGGTGCCGGCGAACGTCTTTTTCGCCAGCGACCCGGGTAATCCCGATACATTCTCCCATTTTTACGCGGATATGCAGCTGGTTTGCCAATAGCCTTGGGTTCGATCCGCAGGGTCCGATGCGCTTCTTCGTGAGCTGGGAGATCGCGCAAAAGGCCAACAACTGGGCCGGCCGGAACGTCGTACGCTGGACCAACGCCGAGTACGATCGCCTCTGGAAGCAAGCGGAGACCGAGCTGGACCCGGTCAACCGCGCCGCACTCTTCATTCGGATGAACGATCTCTTGATCGAGGATGTGGTGGTCATCCCGATGGTCTGGCGTCAGGAGGTGTCCGCGGTGAGCCATACATTACGGGGCATGGCGTTGAGCCCCTGGGACGTGATTCTTTGGGATCTGGCGTTTTGGTACCGGGAGGTATAGGCGAACGCCCCCACCATTGAGTCCCCTCTCCCTCTGGGAGAGGGTTAGGGTGAGGGTAGGGGGGAAAATGTACCAATATCTCTTGCGCCGGCTCCTGATCGCTGTTCCCACCGTGCTGGGGATCAGCGCGGTGCTCTTCAGCATCCTGGCCTTGGCGCCCGGCGATCCCTTCGAGGAGATGGCACTCAATCCGGACATCCCGGCCGAGGTGCGTCTGCAGCTGCGGCACCAATTCGGTCTTGATGAGCCGCTACCCCTGCGCTATCTCCAATGGTTGACAGCCATGCTGCGGGGGGAGTGGGGCTATTCCTTCGCCAGTCGGGTCGACGTCGTCGTACTGATCTGGCAGCGACTGCCGACCACCCTCTTCGTGCTCGGCACAGCCTATGGGCTTGCCCTCTGCATCGCCCTCCCGGTGGGGGTCGTCTCGGCGGTCAAGCCGTACTCTCTCTTCGACAATCTCGCGACGACCTTCGCCTTCATCGGCCACTCCCTGCCAACGTTTTTCACGGGGCTGCTCTTCATCCTCCTCTTCAGCCTCCACCTGGGGTGGTTCCCCTTCATTTACAGCACGACCATCGAGGCCAAGGGCCTGGCGTGGGTCATCGAGCATTTGCGGCAGGGGGCGATGCCCATTGCGGTCCTGGGCCTGTTCGAGTCAGCCACGCTCACGCGCTTCATACGGGCCGCGATGCTGGATGTCATTCACCAGGATTTCGTGACCACAGCCAGGGCCAAGGGGCTGTCCGAGCGGCGCACTGTCCTGGGCCACGTGCTGCGCAATGCACTCATTCCGGTCGTCACTGTAGTCGCGCTCCAAGTGCCTGGCATCTTCACAGGGGCGGTGATCACGGAGCAAATCTTCCGTGTGCCGGGCATCGGCTCACTGTTAATCACCGCCATTCAAAGCTCTGACACCCCGGTGGTGATGGCCATTACCTTCATCTATGCGATCCTCATCGTCGTGTTCAACGTGATCGCCGATATCGTCTATGGGCTGTTGGACCCCCGCATTACGTATGGCTAGGAACAACCCATGGATACAGACCGCAGCAAGAGGGACCACGAGCCCATCCCTTGTACGCCGACAGCCGTGTACCTGGGATGCGGAGTAGGTCTTGATAATGTGGTAGGCTTCAGTGGGATGAAATCAAGGGGAGGCGAACATGAAGAATGTCACCTATGCGTGCCTGTTGTTCTGCGGTGTCGTAGTCGCCGTCACTGCGTCTCCGCTCTTCGCGCAAGGCACCGCGTCTAACATGGCCAAAGAACTCGTAGCGGACTGGGACAGGGAAACTGCCAGCATTCTCGAGATCGCCGAAGCGATGCCCGAGGAACGTTATGATTTCAAGCCGACACCGGAGATGCCAACGTTCAGCGAGCAGTTGGTCCACACCGCCGCCGTCGTGCAGCGCTACATCGACACCGCGAAAGGCACCAAGAGCGAGGCGGGGCAGCCGCACAAGACCATGTCGAAGGCGGAAGCCATTGGTCTCTTGAAGCAAACGTTTCAAGCAGGCAAGGAGATGTTTGTCTCCCTGACCGATGCCCAGCTGCTTGAGCAAGTGAAGCTTCCTGTCGGGGACCGGATGGTAACCCGCTACAGGTTCTGGATAGGGCCGCTCCAACAGTTTGCCTATCACCACGGACAGCTCGTCATCTATCTACGCATGAACGGCATCGTCCCCCCTGCGACCGCCCGGCGGGCCAGGTAAACTCAGGGCGGACCGCGATCCCTCAATCCCTCCTCGCTCTGGGGGCGAGAGACAGACTCGGTCTCATCGAGTCACACCGGGCGGGTCGTTTGATTCTTTTGGAAGCAGCTCACTAGGAGGTGCTTCCGATCCCGATTTTGGGAGCGAGGATTGAGATGAGGGAGATGCAGGGAATTTTTCAGTGTGGCAGGTGATCTCTATCTACAGCAGGATCATCGGCAGTGACATAGGAGCGAACCCACAAGCGAGGAGGTGGATGCATGCAGAAACACGGCGGCATGATGCTGGTCGGTCTGAGTGCAATCGTCGTATTCATTGGCCTGTCTGGGAGGGTGGCCGCCTATCCTACTGGTCCGACACTGTTCGTCACAGACCTGACTCCTACCTGTGCAACCTGCCATTCGATGATCAAAGCTGAGTACACGCCAGAGCGGCCCGCAGACTTCTCGACAGGCGAGTTGCCCGTCAACAAGCACTATAAAGCCCTCGAATCTGCCGACAAAGGCTACAAGTTGGTCCCCGAGGATAAGCGGAAAGCCATTTTGGAACTGGTGAAGTGGGTGGACGAGAACTCCAGCGTAACCCTCAAGGCACCTACCACCGCGAAGCCAGGTCAAACGATCGAGGTGACCGTGGAGACCAAGGGGGGCATTGGGCCGGTGGTCGGTGTCTTTCTGGTGGACCTGCCTCTACGTTTCCAGGCTCGTCCAATTGCATCCGACGGCTGGTACGTGGTGGGTAAGCCTACGGTGATCGGGGCTGATGGCAAAGAGCAAACCTGGTGGCTCGATAAGCGGGCGAATGAAAAGAAAAATCTGAGCTTCGTACTGGTGCAGGAGAAGGCGGACATCGAGAAAAAGATCCTTCCAACCGCTAAGGTTACCTGGACCTTGCGGGCGCCGATCGATCTGGGTACGTATACGATCACCGCGGCCTTTCTCCACGGCACGGAGGATCCCGACGAGATGAAAAGCGGGAAGTTGGAGGAGCCGCCGGGTGGTCGCTCAGGGCCCTCGGGGCGTATTAGATTCTCTGAGCCGGTGACGGTGGCGGTGAAGTAGGACCTCCTGCCCTCGCCTGCCCCGAAGCGGGTAGGTTTTTCGTCCCCTCTCCCTGTGGGAGAGGGTTAGGGTGAGGGAGAGATGATGACCTCGCAGAATTTCCCTCACCCCCGTCCTCTGCCGGTGGTCGAGGAGGCCAATATCTCACAACAGAGTGGGGGCAGGTGTGCGCTGGTTGAAGTGGACTGGTGTTCTGCTAGCCTTTGGTTTCGTGAGCTTTGTGGCATCGATGGAAATAACCGATTACCTCGAAGAGGATAATCACTTCTGCATCGCCTGTCATCTGCATGGGGACATCTTCAACAACTTCATGACCGATACCCCGCGGTTAGTGGCGCTGGCTGGCGCCCACAATCACAAAGGGGAGGTCAAATGCATCGACTGCCATATTGGGGCGACTCACACCGACAAGCTTATCGTCAAAGCCATGGCCGGATGGGATACCGTTCAATACTTCATTGGCAATTTCAAAGAGCCCGATCATCTGCGTTTTCCCCTGGGCGATCGTACTTGCCTCAAGTGTCACACGCATGGCGGGCAGTCGGAGACGCGCGCGGGTGCTTTTCACAACGACCGCAACCACCGCAACATGCCATTTGAGTGTGTCACCTGTCATCAGTCACATCCGGTCCGTGACCCCTCGGTACTGTTTCTGGATGAGGCGATTGTCCGCCCCGTCTGCCATGAATGCCATAAGGAGGATAGTGGAGAGGAGAGCGGCGAGGGCTAACATGTTGGGAAAAACCGACGCTTGACTTTTCGCAGATGCCTTTGGTAAAGTGGCCAACGGTGGGAGGAGCCGAGTCCACCGAGGCTGTTGGAGGAGAGGCGGTCACAGTATAAGGAGGGGACACACGATGAAACTCGTGGCGACGGTACTAGTGGCCGCCTTTGTGTTAGCAGGAGGTATGTCCATCGCGTTTGCCGACTGTGCCGGGCATAACAAGGCCCAACTGGTGCAGACCGACGATGTCGCAAACGATTGGCGATCGACAGGCCAATAATAACGAAGCGCGAGCTGCCGGGCCGGAAAAAGTGGTTCAGCAGACGAAGAACGTTAAATCCCTCGAAAAAAAGTAATCTTTTGGATCACATTCCGCATTCGAGCCATCGAGAAAGCCCAATTGCGAGAGCAGTTGGGCTTTCTCGTTAGGGGTAGCGTATGGAGCGACGTGGGTGTCGCAGACTTATCATGTTGCTGATGACCTCTCTCATCATCGGCTGCAGTGTGGGATGGGCGGGAGAAGCATTTCACTTGGACATCAATGAGTTTCGATTGGATAATGGCCTCCAAGTCCTGATCCTGGAAGATCATGCCGTGCCGCTGGTGACAGTGCAAGCCTGGTACCGCGTCGGCTCGCGCAACGAACGCCCGGGCATCACGGGCATCTCCCACTTCCTCGAGCACATGATGTTCAAAGGCACGCCAAAATATGGCCCGGGGCTGTATACGCAATTGATCCAGCGCTACGGCGGCACCCAGAATGCCTTTACCTCTTATGACATGACGGCTTATTACTCAGTGTTGCCGGCCGCCCGCCTGGAGTTGGCTCTCGACCTTGAGGCCGACCGGATGGCGCATCTGCTGCTTGATCCGCAGGAAATCAAAGCCGAGCGCGAAGTGGTGAAGGAGGAGCGGCGGTTGCGAGAGAATGCCCCCACGGGACCGATGTACGAAGTTTTGGGTGCCCTGGCCTACAAGGCTCACCCTTATCACTGGCCAACCATCGGCTGGATGAGCGATATCGAGTCTATCACCCGCGAGGAACTGGAAGCCCACTACAAGACCTATTATATTCCGAACAATGCCACGGTGATTATCGTTGGGGATGTCGACACCAGCAACACGATGGCGGCTGTACGTCGCTACTTCGAATCGCTTCCTCAGGGAGCACCGCCGCCGCCTGTGCGTCCCCCAGAGCCCCCGCAATTGGGTGAGCACCGCGCCGAGATTCCACGGCCGACGGCACTTGCCGCCCTGGCCATGGCCTATCATATCCCGGCCTTTGATCATGCCGATGCCTTGCCCCTTGAAGTGTTGGGCCAGATTCTCAGCCAGGGGCAAAGCTCTCGACTGTACCATGACTTGGTGTACCAGCGCCAGATAGCCACGTCCATCAGTGCCACCGCTGACTTGCGCGTTGATCCGGGTGTGTTTACCATCGTCTCGATGGTGCAGGCTGGGAAAACACCGGGGGAGGTTGAGGCAGCAGTTTACGAGCAACTCGAACAGGTGACCGCGGAGTCGATCGCCGACCGCGAGCTAGAAAAGGCGATCAACCAGGCGGTGAGCGGGTTTGTGTTCCGGCAAGACTCAATCCAGCAGCAGGCGTTCACCATCGGGTCGTTTCACATCCTGCAGTCATATAAGGTCATCAACGAGTATATCGAGCGCTTACGAAGCGTGACCAAACAGGATGTCGCCCGCGTGGCGCGGACCTATCTCACCAAAACCAATCGCACTGTGGTAACTATCGTGCCGATGAGTCCCCCAAAGGCGGGCTAATGGGGACAGACCAACATGGGGATGGCGACAGACACAGCAGCAGACGCACACGGCGTGTTAGTATGACCATCAGGGCGCGTCAGCTCGTGGAGTATTGCTTGTTGATGACGGTCTTCCTAGCGTTGAGCGGTGTCGGTGCAGCACTGGCGGCGGATACGATGGTGCTCCATATTCCATCCCAAACCATGACCTTGCCTAACGGTCTGACTGTGGTGGTGTCCCCCAGAGATAAATTGCCCGTTGCCGCGATCAGCGTCCGTTTCAAGGTCGGCTCAGCCTACGATCCAGAGGACAAGGCCGGGCTCGCCGATATGACCGCCCGCCTTCTCGATAAAGGGACGACGACACGCACGGCGACTGCCATTGCCGAGGAACTTGACTTCCTGGGGGCCCGCCTCGATGCCAGTACCGGTGGCACAGGAAGCACCGTGTCACTGTCGCTGTTGGCCAAGGATATCGACCGTGGCCTGCATCTGCTCGTCGACATCCTGCATGATTCCCACTTTGAGACGGCAGAGTTAGAACGTGAGCGTCTCATGATGTTGTCGCAAATTCAACAGCGTCGCGTGAATCCACGCCAGGTTGTGTCCGAAGTGTTTCGGGAAGAACTGTACGGCGACCATCCATTACACCGCCCGATTTCAGGCTATGCGTCGACGGTGTCGCAAATCACCCGTGACGACGTCCTGGCCTTTTATCAACGTTTTTATGTCCCCAATAATGCCACCTTGGTGATGGTCGGCGACTTCTCGGCAGCACGCATGCTGGCGCTGATCGAGCAGGCGTTTGGGGGGTGGCAGGCGAGACCTTCCGAGCAGGTTAGCCTACCACAACCTGCGCCCACCCGCGGCAAGGTGGTGCGCATTGTGGATATGGATGTGAACCAGAGCTATGTGCAGTTTGGATATTTGTCGGTGCGCCGGGCCGATCCTGAATTTGCCGATATTCGCGCCATGAATTACATCCTCGGTGGGGGCGGATTTGTGTCGCGATTGACACGCTCGATTCGGGAAGAGCAGGGCCTCGCGTATTCGGTCTTCTCGGATTTCGTCGGAGGTAGCCAATTTCCAGGCTTCTTCTATGCAGGATTGCAGACGAAAATCGACACCACCTCACAGGCTCTCAAGAGTTTGTTCGCAGTCATCAACGACATGAAGCAGGTGCCCGTGGGCATCGATGAATTGACCGACATGAAGCTCTATTACGAAGGTAGCCTGCCCCGTCGTGCGGAGTCATATGGGCAAGTGGCAGGACTTCTCCTCGACCGCGACTTCTTTGGCCTCCCTGATGGCTATTGGGAGTTGGAGATTCGGCAGGTCCAGCAGTTGACCCCTCAGAAGATCCAACAGCTGGCACAGCGTTATCTGGATACTGACAATTTCGTCCTGGCGTTGGTCAGTAAGCGCCAGCAATTGGACCTGGCTGATGCACCTGTCCCACCTGAGGCGATCCGCTATGTGCCGGCGCCGTGAGGCGGCGCGGCCAGGAATGATGTCATACGGTGTCATACCAAAGTCGTCTATGCTATGATTCAGGATCGAGCGATGCCTGTACCACTCGTCAAGCACGACCGGTGACTTCGGCCCTCACGATCGTCTGGGCTTGACCAGTGTGTCCCCCTCCGACGTGTCTTGTGACCTATGGATGTCGGCGAGCTGGGTAAGATCTTAGCCGGATAGTCATGACTGCTGCGGTCGCCATGGATGTTGTGCCTGGGGCTGATGAAGGGGATCAACCGTGTGCGGTTGGGCCAGTCAACCGACCAGCGCCCGTGTGATGGGCGTATTCCTGTTGTTTTTGTTCCTTGCGGTGTCACCTACGTGGGCAGTGCCTGTGCCCAACGGTGGCATTGTCGTCGCGCTGGATGGTGACATCCAGTCACTGAATCCATACGGTCACAATCACAAGCTGAACGCCATCATTGATGGGCTCATCCACGATCAGCTCTTCTTCCGCGATCCCAAAACCCTGCGCCCGGTGCCGAACCTGGCCGAGTCGTTGAAAGCGATCGACGATCTCACGTGGGAAATTAAGCTGCGGCCGCATGTACGATTTCATAATGGCGAGCCACTTGATGCTGCGGCGGTGAAATTCAGCATCGATTACCTCGCGCAGGCCAACACCACATCCCCGCACCGAAATGCCTTCGCCTGGGTGAAAGATGTCGAAGTCGTCGATGACCTCACCTTACGCCTCCATGCCCATCGTGCCGTCGCCTCGTTGCCGGATGTCCTGACCCGCTTACACATCCTGCCGCCGCAGTACTTCACCGAGGTCGGAGAGGAAAAGTTTGGGGACGCTCCGGTGGGGGCTGGGCCATATCGATTTGTTTCCCGCACACGGGGCGGGCCGCTCATTATGCGGGCCAACGATGAATATTGGGGGGGGCCTAAGGGACGGCCGTCGATCCGCACCTTGACCTTCCAGACCATCATTGATCCAGCAGAGCGTTTTAGAAAGTTGCTGGCCGGGGAAGTACACATCGTGCGCGGGCTCACGATCGAGCAGGCCGCCCTCCTGGAGCAATCCGGTGTGGCGCGAGTTAGTGCCAAACTGACGCCACGTCTGGTGTTTCTGCAGATCGATGGGGACGGGCGGGCGAGCAAAACGTCGCTGACGGACCGGCGCGTCCGGCGTGCCATCAGTTACGCCCTACCGGTGGATGACATGATCGCTACCGTCTGGGAAAAATTCGCCACGCGAGCTCCCGGCGGACTGACGTCGTTATACTTTGGGTATGATCCCAATCTAGCGCCACGCCCCTACGATTTGCAGAAAGCTCGGAACCTTCTGAGCGAAGCTGGCTACACGGAAGCTTTTGAGATTCCATTAAATTTTTCGACGGCGGTGGTTCCGGGTGCCGAACGTCTGAGTAATCACCTCATGGAGAGCCTCGAAAAAGTTGGCATCAAGGTGAAAATGCACCCCTTCGCGGATGCTTCCGAGTTCTATACACAGCTGCGGCAGGGCAAGATGGAGGGATTGACGCTCCTGGCCTGGGGGAACGGAGCCTCATTCGATGCTGATGCGGTATACTATCCGCTGTTCCACACGGGGCAACCCCATGCTTATAACACCAGCCCGGAGCTAGACAAACTCCTGGACGACGGCCGCGCCACGATCGATCCTGAGAAACGCAAAGCGATCTATAGCGCCCTTCAGAAATCGATTATGGAACACACCTACTGGGTTCCGCTCTACGGCCAGTATGTGATTGAAGGAGTGAATCGTCAGCTTGACTACGAGGCGAGCAGCGATGAGTTGATGTCCTTGTTTTCCGCTACCTGGAATGGTAACCGGCAGTCCGACTGACCGGGGCGGCGGTGTCGTCTGATCGAGGCCCTTTCGGGGGAACTACCTGTCTCTCAAGGAGGGATCGTGTCGACAGGTGGTTGGCAAGTCACGCTGGCCTACGATAAAGGGGGATCGTGGTGAGTCTTTTAGCAGTAGGTACGCAGGCACCAGAGTTCACGACGACCGATCAGGATGGGAAGACACATACGCTCAGCGACTTCAAGGGTAAGAAGGTGATTCTGTATTTTTATCCGAAAGACAACACTTCCGGGTGCACCAAGGAAGCCTGTGCCTTCCGCGATAACTTCGCCCAGTTTCGCCAACTCAATGTCGAAATCCTCGGCGTCAGCATCGATAGTGAGAAGTCCCACAAATCATTTGTCCAGAAGCATAATTTGCCCTTCACATTGCTGTCCGATACCGATAAGCGCCTCGTCGAAGCCTATGGAGCCTGGGGCGAAAAAAGTATGTACGGCAGAAAGTATATGGGCACCAACCGTGTCACCTACATCATCGATGAGGCAGGAAAAATCGCGGCTGTCTTTCCCAAAGTGAAGCCCGACACACACGCCGATGAAATCCTGGCCGTGCTCCAAGGGAAGGGGACATAAGCGCTAGAAGCATGGACTGAGGGCGACGTGTTGAGATGATGCTTCTGTTAGCCGACGTGGTGCTCCTCCTGCATGTCGGTTACGCCGCTTTTGTGATCGGCGGCCTGCTGGTGGTAGTGCTTGGCGCCTGGCTGGATTGGCGTTGGGTACGGGCGCGCCACTTCCGCATCGCACATCTGCTGTGTACGGCCATCGTGGCTGTCGAAGCACTTCTCGGTGTGATGTGCCCGTTGACCTGGTTTGAGCACGCCTTGCTCGCGGCCTCGGGCACAGCTGGGTATGAACGTTCGTTTGTCGGCCAGCTGCTCTATCGGCTGTTGTACTACGATGCGCCGGTCTGGGCGTTTACCGTGGCATACACTGTCTTCGCTCTGACCGTTGTCGCCTGTTATCATTTTCTACCGCCGTCACCCACACTGGCCCGCCAGCGGCCCTATAATGCCTGGCTGCACAGGAGCACTCATGGCACAACCAGGGCGATTTCTCCAAGGACGGCGTATCGACCCACGCCCGATCAGCGGTGCTGATTCCGTGGTGGAGCTCATCGACAACGCTTTCTTGGCCTATAATGCAGCGCGTCTGCGCGAAGCCTGCCGTCTGTTCACCGAGAAGATGTTGGCGCCCGACGTAACCGTCGGGGTGAGCCTGACCGGGGCGCTTACCCCCGCGGGTCTTGGGATCTCCGCGCTGATCCCGCTGATCGAACATGGCTTCATCGACTGGATTATCTCTACAGGCGCCAACCTCTATCACGACACACACTTTGCCATCGGGCTTTCTCTGCATCAGGGCGATCCCTACACCAATGATGTGGTGCTGCGCCAAGAGGGCGTGGTGCGTATCTATGACATCTTTTTCGATTACCATGTTTTATTGTCCACCGATGCCTTTTTTCGCCAGATCATCGCCAGCCCAGAGTTCCAGCACAGCATGAGCAGTGCCGAGTTCCACTATCTGTGTGGCAAGTACATCCGTGAACGGGAGCGTGTCCTTGGGGTCGGGAAAAAATCGTTGCTTGGCGCGGCGTATGAGCATGCCGTGCCGATCTACACCTCATCGCCCGGCGACAGTTCCATCGGCATGAATATCGCGGCTATGGCGCTACGCGGCAATCAACTCAGCATCGACGTGTCGCGTGATGTGAACGAAACGGCGGCGATTGTGCTGGATGCCAAGCGGAGCGGCGGCAAATCCGCCGTCTTCATCCTCGGCGGCGGCTCTCCCAAGAATTTTTTGCTACAGACCGAACCGCAGATTCAGGAGGTGCTCGGCATCGACGAGAAGGGCCATGACTATTTCCTGCAGATTACCGACGCCCGGCCTGATACCGGCGGGCTCTCCGGTGCCACCCCAGGTGAGGCAGTAAGCTGGGGCAAGATCGATCCCGACCGCCTACCCGATGCTGTCGTGTGTTACGTCGACTCAACCATTGCGCTGCCGTTGATCAGCGCTTATGCGCTGTCTAAGCATCCCACACGTGCTCTGAGGCGCCTGTATGAGCGTCGTGAGGCTCTCATTGCGACGCTAAAAGCTGAGCACGAGCAGGCGCGGCAGCGTACCGAGACAGCATCATGACCACGAGTACAGCGCCATAAAAAAGGGCGAGCAGGATGCACCTGCTCGCCCGCTTGACCGACGACCTCGGCCCTATGGCTTACTTAGCCATGGCGACGAAGAGGCTACCCTGGCCACGCTTCACCAGAAGGACCAGTGCGTCTTGGCTCTCAGCCTTCGCGATGGCATCGCGCACCTCTTGCACTGACTGCACGGGCTGGCGATTCACCTCGCGGATGAGGTCACCACGTTGCAGGCCGGCGCGCTCCGCGGGGCTGCCCGGCTGGACGCCGACGACCATCACGCCAGATTCAGTGGTGAGCCCATGCTGGCGGCCCATCTGTGGTGTCATCTCCTGCAGCTGCAGACCCCATTGGCTCTGACCTTCAACATTGGACTCTTCGCGTGCCACCTTATCCGACGGGAGCTTACCAACTGTCACGGGCACTTTCTGGGTCTTGCCATCGCGATGCAAGGTCACAGTGGCTTCTCCTCCCACTGGGGTCTTTGCTACAATGGCCGGCAGATCATGGGAGCTCTTGATAGACTCGCCATTGAAGCCCACGATCACATCTCCCTGGCGGATGCCCGCCTTGGCCGCTGGGCCACCAGGCACCACTTCTGCGACCAACGCCCCCTGGTGCTCCTCAAGCTTCAGGGCCTTGGCCAGGTCCGGCGTCATCGACTGAATATTGACACCCAGGTAGCCACGGGTCACCTCACCAGTGCTGACCAACTGTGGGATCAACGGCCTGGCCAGGTCAGCTGGAATGGCGAAACCGATGCCCTGCCCAGAGGCGACAATCGCGGTGTTAATGCCGACCATCTCCCCCTTCATGTTGAACAAAGGCCCACCGGAGTTGCCTGGGTTGATCGACGCATCGGTCTGGATGAAGTCATCGTATGGGCCGGCGCCGATGACGCGCCCCTTCGCACTGACAATTCCCGCCGTCACGCTATTACTAAGGCCAAACGGGTTGCCGATCGCGACCACCCATTCCCCGACTTTCAGCTCAGCAGAGCTGCCCATTGGTGCCACGGGTAGCGAGTGCTTCGGATCGATCTTCAGCACCGCCAGATCGGTCTTGGCATCACGTCCGACAACGCGAGCCTGATAGACTTGCTGATCAGCCAAGGTGACAGTGACTTCCTTAGCCCCCTCCACCACATGATTATTTGTCAAGACATGCCCATCAGCGTTGATGATCACGCCTGACCCACTTCCCTGGGTGCGGAACTGCTCAGGGCGCTGGGGCATATCTTTGAAGAAGCGCTTGAACATCTCCCCATAAGGACCTTCAGGCTCCGGCATGCCGGGGATGCCTGCCACTGGTGCGATCTTGGTTACCTGAATGTTCACCACCGTCGGGCCAAGCCGCTCTGCCAATTCGGCGAAAGAGCCGGGCACCGTTGCCGTGCCTGACGCGAGCGTGCCGTTCTGACCGAACCCTTGCGCCACGGACATGTTGGTCCCCTGCAAGCCGGACGCCACCAGCAGGCCAACGAAGAGGGAGGACAGTGCCACACTGGTGAGTGTCCTCGCCCCGAACCGCCTGTTGCTGATGTGTTGTGTGCATTGTCGGAACATCTATACTCCTCCTTCAGGTCTGTTGAGAAGCGCTGGTGTGATGCACCGCTCTGGCGCATCACCCGTGTGGCTAGTATGGAAATGAATATAGGAGCTGGAGATGAGACGAGGATTAACCCAAGATTAGAAATTTCTCATGTTAGGCGACGACTTCTTCCCTTATCGCAGGTCCATCTATGGTCGGATGCCAAGCGTAGCCCCGGTGACAACAGCATTCGATGATTCAGGCGAACGAGGGCTGAGCAGAGGAGGCGACGCCATGGCAGTCGAGCACCAGATCAATCGACGGCAGTTCATGATGACCGCGTCGGTGGTGGGCGGCGCATTTTTGCTAGGGTTTGCCCTCCCATCACGCCGCGTACGGGCGGCAACGATTGTTGAGAAGCCCTGGACCTCCCACGTGGCGGGGGGATAGAGGTGAATGCAAGGAGAGCGACGATGGCTGTATGCTTGAGAGGGGCCCATTTCCTCCAGGAAATCATTCGCATGGGCATCCGTTGCTCTGTTGGAAAAGGGGGTTCACCGCTACAAGCGGCCGGTGCGTTGCAGCTGGCGCATGGACGAGACATATATCGAAGTCAAAGGCCAGTCGCCTTCTCATACCGCGCCGTAAACTGACATGGCCAGACGATTGGATGCTGATTGAAAACTCTGCAGTGTTACTTTACGGCTCATGACATAGTTGTTGGATTCGGGCCAATAGGAAGGAGGTAGTCACGTGAAGCGCATCAATGCTGTGGTGGTGCTTCTGCTCTGTACGGCGCTCGCCGTGGGCTTGGTGTCGCTGGGAGCGGCAGGGGAACAGCACCAGACACCGGTCAAGGCGTATGAGGGGCAAATCAAGTCGATTAAAATCGACAAATGCGGTCTCCAACCGGGGTCGTGTGAGGGTTCCATCGTGATTGCGCAAAAAGCAGGAGGCGACGTGATCTTGGCGATCATGCCGGGAACTTGGATCAAACGCGGCGATCATCTCGTGTTGATCGACGAGTTGGGCGTTGGAAACTACGTCAAAGCCCAGGCCACACCCTTGCCCGCAGGGGCGCCGAGGGAGGGAACTGTGGGGTCGAGCCCGGGGGAACGGGCCTACTTACTGGAGGAGACCGGCAAAGGCAATTGAGGCCCCTCGCCTGATCATTCCCCCTACGTTGAGCCATACCGGTGGTTGCCCAGAGGGACTTGCGCCGTGGGCAGCCACCGACGGCTGCTGGATCGCGGTGCGAGCCCCCCCAGCTGCGCGACAGCATTGTCAACTGATTGAGGCTGATACCGTCATTCGGCAAACGAGAGTTCTCCCCCGGTCTTCCCCGCCTCTTCGGCCTTAACGTAGCGAAGCCCCAAATTTCGGCAAAGTCGCGCCAGGGGACCACTCCGCGCACAGGAATATGACCCTGACGCAGGGCACCATGGCCATTCCGGATCGCTGGCAGTCTTCGCTGGGCCTCCTGTAATCTAGCGGCATTACGGGCGGCTCAGCCGTTCGTGCCTGCGACGCTATACTCGACATCTTTGAGCTCGATGACATCCCAGGCTTCAACTAGGACGCGGAATCGAACCCTCGAATGAAGGTCGTGGAGTTGAAGGCCCGCCTCCGAGGCGGCAGACGCCATTCTCTTTGTGACACCTGAATACAACGATGCCTTCCTCGATCGACGTGACTTGCACATGTTCCGCCGGCAGGTGCCGATCATCAAGTTTCTTGCCATACGTACGACGAAGCCGCACCCATGGCCACGTCCCCCAGTTCATGGCGGTTTGGCCAGTTATCGCGTCGTTGGCCTCCTCGTCTGTGGCGTCATGGCCCCCTGGATTTTAAGACGGTCTCCACCCGTTCTCGGTGGACGAGGGAGCCAGCGACCAAGCACTGAGGCCCACTTGGTGCCGTAACCCACATGTGGGGGTAAAGCGGGGGGAAGCCCCATCAATGGCCCCACATGTGGGGGTAGGCGCTGCCTGAGCGGATGCCCTGGCGCTCCCGCCCGCGCCAGAGCCTCGCCATTTTGTCAAATAAACCGTATCAATCCATCACGTGCCGACCGTGGAGGGAAGCTCGTGGTGGCGGGTGCGGAGTTGGCACCGCCTTTGCTCTATCCAGAACACAGATGACTGGCTCAGGACAAGCAAGCGGCGGCTTTCATGATAGGGCGACGACCCGATGCGGCTCCATCTCCGAAGAATCTCGTGAATTGATACCGGGTAAGCGCTTCGCATTGGCTCCATAAAGCGGGATACGGGGCCTTGGAGTCGTCCAGAATTGGCAGCTGCCATAGCCATACTGCGTAAACAGGAGTTTCGGCCGGCTCACTCGTGATGAACCCCTTAGGAAACGTCGGGAAAAACTCAAACGCTCTTTTGCCACAACGCCCTCGGGAATACATGCCCCGCAGCAGCCTAGCGTGCGAGGAGACGAGCACATGACGATTGACTATGCCCTAACCGCTTGTTTTGGATACGGTGCCGCTGACTTTTTGAGTGGATTTGCGACTCGTAAGCAATCAGTGGCCGCGACCCTACTCATCGGCCAGCCGGTAGCGTTTATCGCCATTGGCATAGCCGCTGCACTCACACCAGGACACCCCAACTGGCCGGATATGGCGTTGGGGATGCTCGCCGGCACGGTCGGCGGCGTTGGGAAGACCTTGCTCTATCAGAGCTTGGCTCGGGATACCATGGCCATGGCCAGTACGGTTTTTGGCATCCTGTCTGCGGCGGTGCCCGTGACTGCGGGCCTGCTGTTTGGCAATCGCCCGAGCTGGCTCCAGATTGCTGGGATAGTACTGGCGGTACATGCCATCTACGCTTTACAACACTCACATCATGCTGGCCCAGGACAGCCGTCTCGTGCCGTGTTGCTCATGCCGATTGCGGCGGGCTGTGCCTTGGGGGTATACCACGTCCTCCTATCCTGCACCAGTGCGGCCAGCGGACTCTGGCCGCTCGCAGCCGCTCGCACCGCCCCAGTGGTCGGTATCATCGCCTATGTCATGGTGCAGCCACCCGAGGGTCTGACGAGTCGAGGAGTAGGTTTGAGCGCTCTAGCCACATTGGTGGAAGTCAGTGCAACCATGTTGGCTCTCCTTGCGGTGCGCGCCGACCAACTGGCCATCGCCGGCACTCTGATCGCGTTAAGCCCGGCTATCACCATCACACTTGCCCACTTGCTACTGCATGAGCACATCGAACGCAACCGCATCGTGGGGCTTATGCTGTCACTCCTGGCAATCGGATTCATTGTGGCCTAACGGCTAAGATCAAATAGGGAGATAGTCATGCTCGATCAATTACTGGATCAGACGGCCTCGATTATCACGTTCGCCTCGCATAAAGCCGTTGTGCCGTCAGCGCAGCGACAGTGTGATTTGTCCAAAGTCCGGGCGGCTATCCGAGCACTCTTGCTGGCCATTGGCGAAGATCCCGAGCGTGAGGGGCTGCGCGATACCCCGGACCGGGTGGCACGGAGCTGGACCGAAATTTTGGCCGGCTTTTATGAACCCAACCCAGATGCTGTGCTCGATACGGTGTTTCGTCATGATGGCCAAGACTTAGTGCTGGTAAAAAACATCGAATTTGAGTCAATTTGTGAACATCATCTCCTGCATTTTACCGGGGTGGCGCACGTGGGCTATATTCCTAATGGCTGGGTTACCGGATTATCCAAGTTGGCCCGACTGGTCGACAACTATGCACGCCGACTCCAGTTTCAAGAGCAACTGACGAGTCAGATTGCCGACGCCTTGATGAATCCACAGTGCCGTCTACAGGCCCTCGGGGCTGTAGTGGTGGTGAAATCTGGTCATTCCTGTATGTCGGTCCGTGGTGTGCGCAAACCGGATGCCAGTACGATCACCTATGCGGTGCGCGGCGTGTTGGAGCACGATGTCATGCGCCGCCAAGAAGCGCTGACCATCATCCAGGGAGGATTCCTCTAATGATACACGTTCACGTCGAGTCTCTAGAACCATTGCAATCGATAGGGTGCATTCGCATGAGGAGCCGCCCATACAGGGTTGAGGGTCATGAGAGGTAGCTTTATACGAGCGTCGTGCTATCGCTCCACACTTCATATGGGGAATGACCATGACTCTGCCCATTGACCTGATCGTCATCCGGCATGGCCAATCCGAAGCCAACACCCAACAGCTAGACCCGCGTGGCGACACGCCAAATGAGGGGCGTGACAACCTCACACAACTGACGCAGAGAGGGATCGCACAGGCCAAAGCCACAGGTGACTGGCTCCTTCGTAATGGGCTAACTAATTTTGACCGTTACTATACTTCGCCGTACCTCCGGGCTCGTCAGACCGCCGCTCTGCTAGCCCTCGATGGTTCATGGACCATCGACGATCGTTGGCGCGAGCGCAACTCCGGCGCAACTTCTCAAGGCCTTAATAGCCAGCAGCCGCACAAATGGTATGGACGCCCCTACGGTGGCGAATCGTTGGGAACTGATGTGCGTCCGCGGTTTGAGAGCATTATGGACACATTGCAACAAGAGGGATCCGGCGGGCAAGTCATTGCCATCACTCACGGTAAGTTCATGACCGTTGTGCGCTTTGTGCTGGAGCGTATAACCGTAGCGGAGTGGCTTGCGAAAGATCGGCAAGATTTAATCGATAACTGTCAGATTTTGCACTACTCGCGCCGCAATCCACAAACCGACGCCGTGGCGTCAGATATACGTTGGATGCGATCGATCTGCCCGTGGGACAGCTCTCGTTCATGGAATAATGGCGAATGGAGAGAATTGGGTTGTGTCGCAAGTCTTGCTCAGGAGGTGTTGAAGAAACTGTTACCTCTGTCGGTGGGGGGATTAGGCGGCCAAGGCGCAGAACCATTCGGCCACCGTGAGGCCCTCGTTTCCCTCCTCAGTCCCCAGCTACCGTTTTTTGAGCATGTGCATCAGTTCGATCCCCACGAGAGTTGACTGGGCCGCGTCAAACGATGTGAATCCCAGCATTGGACGCGTCACCGGCTTGATCGCCCGATGATCCTGCTCGATGATGTTGTTGAGATACTTCACCTGGCGGATGTCGATCGCGGTGCCGTGCGCCTCATGGTCGCGCTTGAGGGCCGCTTCATGGGCCGTACTCCCGTCGATGCTGATCTTCTCCGGCACGCCGTGACGTCTGTGTATGTCTGTGTGGACATGTTGAGTCTCACACCGCTTCTGCGGTATGATGGGTGCGTGGACCATGCGCTCCCCCCAATCCCTGATGCACGCGCTGCCCACGCCCTGCAGCGCCATACGGGTGACCGCGCCGTGATGGCTGGAGCGCTGGGAGCCGAGCCCCGACAGCAGCCTGGCGTGACGCACGCGAGTGGTGCCGGCACGCAGGCCGACCTGAACAGCGCTCCACGGGCGGACGTCACGCGGCGGCGCGGGAGCAATCGGGATCAGGAGGGATTCCCCTTTACGGAGTGGTGGGAAGGTTCCAGGGACTGGAAACCCGACATGCCGCGGGGTTCGTACAGGCTTGATCGCCTCATCATCGATCGGCTCGGTCAGTCCGAGGTGCGCTGTGAGCGGGCAGGGCAGGAGTATCGTGGACGAGAATATCGCTGTGAAGGGAGTTGTCCCATGGACTTTACTGATGTCGAGCAGCGCTGGCAGCAGTATGTCAACGAATTCTTCGCCGAACAGGGCATGCCAGAGGATTTTTTTTACGAAGCGCGAGGTGATGGTGAGGAGCCGCAGCTGGTTCTCGACACCGAGCACGCCCGCGTCTATGCTGCCTGGCTCGCCACCAAGGGGCACATCACCGAAGTAGAGCACCAGTGGCTGGCGAGGGATATTCAACAACGCGAGGAAGACCGTCGCGACGAGGTGGCGGAGTAAGATCTGCGGGCCGCCGCTGCACCTAAAGATCGTGCCAGCCATGAACCCCTGAGGCTGACTACCCGGTTGAGGTGATAGCTGCTCCCGTGAAGGAGATTGTGCAATGGCCTATGATTTTCTCATTGACACATACGCAAGCGAGCGCATGAAGGTCATCAGCGTCTGGAGCATGTTCAAAGACGAAGATCTCCCGATACGGCCCCATCAAGTCGACCCTCGCGGGCGGAGCGTTCATGAGCATATGGTCCATCAGTGCGTCAGTGAGGATGTGTGGTTTCGTACCATGCTTGGCATCGACGTGGCGGCACCTCCCTTACCGACGCAGGAAACCCGTGGAGCGTTCATGCGCCGCTATGCGGAAGATAGCGGCAAACGCCTGGCTGCGTTGCGGATGAAGGACGAACCGTGGTGGGAGGAGCATGTGGCCTTTTTCGACGTGCAACGCTCGCGGGCCTGGGTGATGACGCGACGCATGACCCATACTGCCCAGCACCGCGGGCAACTGCTGGCGATGCTCCGCCAGCTCGGGCGAGACCTGCACAGTACCTATGGGCCGACCGCTGATACGGGTGGCTTGATGCAAAATCATGCGCCGACCATCTATGCCTATGCCAGCGTGGATGCCCTCTTAGGAGGAGAAGCGGCCGGCGGGGCCAAAGCGCCATTGCCGGAGCCCACCACTCAGCCGGTCACCGAGCGGCCGGCAGCAAGGTAGCGGCTTCTGTCGAGTCAGAGGCGATCCACATGCAGGCCGTCATCATGCTGGGAGATGAACACTCGCTGGCGCGGAACCAGAACCTTTCTCCTGCTGTTTTGAATCCGACCGAGCATCTTGTGAAGCGATGGGAAGTCACTGACCTAAAGGTCTGATGGCGTCAGCGCAAACGCAATTTGAGAGGTGTCCCACGTGAGAAGGCCAATCGTCTCAAGCCATCGAAGGGAGTCCTTCTCCCAGGAGGAGAGGCCGGGCTCACACCTGCAGCGGCAGGAACACGGTGAATGTGCTCCCTTGCCGGGGAAAGCTCTCCACCTGTATGTGTCCGCCATGGGCTTCGGCGATAGAGCGGGCGATGCACAACCCAAGCCCAGAGCCCTCTTTGCCCTGATCCACGGCTGCAGGAGCCCGGTAAAAACGTTGGAAGATCTGCTCAAGCTCCTCGCGCGTGAGGCCAATGCCGGTGTCCGCGACGCGCAGAGCAGCCCACCCCCCATCCCGTTGCAGGGTCAACGTCACCTTCCCACCAGCGGGGGTGTACTTGATACCATTGTCGATCAGGTTTAACAGGAGCCGTCGGAGGTGTGCGGGATCCCCTTGAATGGTGATGGGCACCACAGACTTGCACTCCATAACTACCCCTTGGGCCTCGGCCAAAACTCGCATGTACTCGGTGACTTCCGCCATGAGCTTGGCCAGATCCACCGGTTGTCGGTCCATGCGAAGTACTCCTGCATCCGCCCTCGACAACAGGAGCAAACCCTCGACGAGGCGTGCAATGCGCTCGCTTTCCTCCAGTGCACTCGTCAGCACACGGTGATATTCGTCCGGGCTTCTGGGGGCACGGAGGGCCACCTCTAGCTCCCCTTTTAAAATGGTGAGAGGGGTTTGCAACTCGTGGGAGGCATCGGCGCTAAACTGACGTACTTGGCGAAAGGCTGCGTCCAAACGACCAAGCATCTCGTTCAGCGTGGTTGCGAGCCGATCCAGTTCGTCATCGGAGCCGGTGGTTTCCAAACGCTCATTGAGATGTTCAGCGCTGATGCGCCTCGCGGCCTCAGTCATGCGGTCCACCGGGCGCAGTGCCCGCCGGGCCAATATCCATCCACCACCACCGGCAAACAAAAGCGCCAGGGGCAGCACTGTGGCCATGACCAACAGAAAACGCCGACGCGTGACGGCAACGCTCTCTAACGACATTCCTACCTGAATCAAGCTGGTGACGCGGCCAGCTTCGCGCACGGGCTGAACCAGGACACGCACCGGATATGCCCCCAGCCCCTCCACCGTCTCAAATGTCTGCAAGCCCTCTGCGGCACGTTGCACGGCGTTGGAGCTCAGGGGCAACCTTTCAGAGCGCGGGGGTACTTCCTGGGAATCGCGGTCACCCCAGGGATGGCGCCTTTCTACATAGCGATCCCAGGGTGAAAACCCGAAAAACCGGCGGAAGATGGCCTCGACCTCCGCGGGGATGGGGGGAGAACCTCCTCTGGAAGGCTGTGCGGCGATAGTCAAGGCCACCCCTTGCAGGGCACGATCGATGTCGCGGGCCAGGCTATAGCCCAAAAGCCCATACGCCGTACCGCCCAGGATCAGGAGCGTGACGGTCAGGAGGCTCGTGTACCAAAGGGTCAAGCGAGCGCGAATGGAGCGCAGGCGCATAGTTCATTCCGTTTTCAACACGTAACCGACACCACGTATCGTGTGGAGTAACTTGGGCTCTCGACCGGCATCGACTTTCTTGCGTAGATAATTGACATAGACATCGATGACGTTCGTGGAGGTATCAAAGGAGTAATCCCATACATGTTCGGCGATCATGGTGCGGGTCAGCACGCGACCAGGGTTACGCATAAAATAGTCGAGGAGGGCAAATTCGCGCGGCGTCAAGTCGATCTTTTCGTCTCCTCGGGTGACAGTGCGCCGAGCAGGATCGAGCATCAGATCATCGATGCGTAGGACCGTCGGTTCCCCTTCCGTGCGCCGTCGCAGCAAGGCCCGCACCCGCGCTACTAGCTCCTGAAACGCGAAGGGCTTGGTCAGGTAGTCGTCGGCGCCGGCATCGAGTCCTAAGACTTTGTCCTCAATGGTGGCGCGCACAGTCAGGAGCAGCACGGGTGCCGATACGCCGTCGTGTCGCAAGGCCTGGAGCACACGCAGACCATCCATCTTGGGAAGGCGGATGTCAAGAATGATCAGATCGTGCACGCGCGTCAGCGCCAGGGCCAAGCCCTCCTCGCCATCGGCAGCGACGTCCACAGCATACCCCTCCTCCTCCAGACCCTTCTTGATGAAGCTGGCGACTTTCTTTTCGTCTTCCACGACCAGGATTCGCACTGACGACATCCTCACCGTTGGGCGATAGCTGATCTCACCTCAGCCACCAACACGAACCGTTTATTCACCTTGGCACCGGACGGCGTCTATCTGCTGGCTTTCACCACTGGCACACCTCCTTGCCACGCGCCATCAGGGAGGCGATCGCGCCGCCGATGAGCGCGCGATCGGTCATCGCCCATTACTCCTTCACCTCGGATCTGCATGGCGCTGCTGCCCTGGGTTTAGTGCCCTTGACATGCCGACAACTTCATCTGCCAACCGATCGAGCTCTGATTTCAGCGCCATGATGCTGGACATGGCGTCGTCGTTGAGCCTCTCCGACGGTTCCGTAGCGGATTTGGCCGCCCCCATGGAGGTCAGCCGATGGATAGAGGCCTGGGCTGCAGCGAGGCTGGCATCGCAGGCAGGGAGGTCTGCAGGAAGGCACCTACATTGGACGGCCTTTGCCAGGCGTTCGTAGCATCACCTCCAGGCATTTGGTGAAGGGTTCAAGGCCGGGGAGGATATCTCGGCCAGTCATCGCCGGCACATTGACTGCCAGGGTGGTCACACCATCGTAGAAGCGTTGATTGTAGGTGACCAGTGCGTAACTCGGTCCGATAGGGCCATGCTGAGTTTCCGGCTCACTCAGTAACCGCTGGAAGGCGGCCGCAGCGTTAGCATTCTCCAATTGTGCCTGCATACGTGTCGAGCGCAGCACATCGGGGCCGCTTGTCTGCCCGCGGTACCCCGCGATGACGCTCAGGAAGTAGTCCCGATTAGCGGCGATCGTGCGGGCCAGTTGCTCAGGGAGGCGCTCGCGCTCCCAACTCGGCCACAGCAGGTAACCCGCGAGTAACGCCAGTAGACCACCGATGACGGTGTCGACGCTGCGGATGGCAGCCACTTCCCAATTGCCTGGCTGGACAGTATTCAGCAGTAGGACGATGAACGGTGTCAAGAACAGGACGCCAAGTCCGTAGTTGTGAGCGATCAGGGAAAACGCCGGGATACCAAACAACAGGAGGAGGAAGTCGAGAGCAATCGGTCCGGTGATCGCCGCCGCCATGATGGCACCTACCACACTGCCAGCAACGGTACCAATCACGCGCTGCTTGGCTTGTTGGTAGGTGCCACCGAAGTTTGGTTTCAAAATCACCATGGCGGTGAGTCCCACCCAGGCTCCATGTGGCAGGCTAAGGAGGGTAGGCAGCGTGGCTGCAGCGGTGGCTGTGACACCCAGCCGCAGTGCATGTCGGAATGTTAATGAACGAAAGGTCAGGTTATCCTGGAGTTGACTGACGACGACGTCTAGTCGAGCCCTGACTGTCCGCCTTGCAATCCCTGCATCCTGCGCCACCAGAGGCAGACCATCGACTTGGGCAAGACTGTCCGCAGCGGCGTGCACCTGCCGGGTCACCACCTGCAGCGCTCGAACGATAGTTTGCAGGTCGAGGACCTCGGCACGGTCCTGTGAAGAAGCTTGCGACACCTGTTGCCGTCCGGTGAGCATAGCATCCACAGCCGCTGTGGCCTGATCCAGCGCCTTCAGGTCCAGTCCATCGTGTTCCTGCACGATCGCCGTCGCCAGCGTTGCGACCGCAGCTGCGAGTTGCTGCACAGCAGCTTCGATCTGCGCTCGTATCCGCACGTCGTCGGTGTGGCGGAAAGGTCCCTCCAGCGTCTCCGCCAGGGCAATGGTGGTGTCGAAGATAGATCTCGCACTGCGCAACAGCACGAGCAGTTCCTGCCCTGTCGGACTCATGCCCGCTCTGGACGTTCTCATGGTGACGATCATATCATGAGCCTGGGCCATCGCTTCGAGGGCGGCCGCCCGTTCTTGCGTCACCGACTCCGACCAGCCCGACCCAGCGTTTTCCCGACCCACCCCGATTCGGCAAGCCGCGCCGATGAAGACGCTTATCGCACGATAGCAGGCCGCCACCGATTCCCGGACCGGTTGATATGGATGCAGAGGCCACAGCCACAACGAGAGCACCATCGCCCACAGGCCGCCGCCGATGAGTGCTAGAGAGCGCTCAGCTCCTTCGGTCACTCCGGCGGGCACCCCAACCATGAGGACAAAAAGGATAAGCGACAAAAAACTCACCTTTGCTGCAGCATTCCCGTAGAGACCGGCTAACCCCGCCACGCTCGCGAACAAGAACATCAACGGCAAGGAGAGCCACAGCGACCAGCCAACGACTGTGCCAAGCAATGCAGCAACCGCCAGACTGATCGTTGCCAGGCCCATGGTGATTGCCTTCATCCGGTATGGGCCACCGATATCGGCGAGGGAAACGTTCAGCCCACCGATGCCCACCATCATGGCAAGAGACCTATCGTCCGTGAGTTGCCCGATGATCACCGGCACCAGCACGGCGGCTGTGGTCCGCATGCCGGTGGCCACTGATGACCTCCATGGGCCACCTGTGGCGCCTATCATCCCCATGAGAGCATGCGCTTGACTGACCAACTCTCTTCTGAGCATCGCCGGCTGCTGCCTGAGGAATAGATGATCTTCGCGGTGACGTGAGTGTTTGACGGGAATACAACCGAGGCGTCCCGGAAGCATTGAGAGGACGCAGCTCAGGCTGGAGGAGGCCGGGTAGATCATGGGCATCCTCCAGCCGATCAGGATTTAATCTCGACGGCCGCCCAATAGACGGAGGAGCATGAGAAAGAGGTTGATGAAATTGAGGTAGAGGGCGAGGGCACCGACAACGGCGTAGGAGCCCATGCGGTCCTCAGGCACCGTCGCCGCCATCTGCTTCAAGCGCTGCGCATCCCACGCTGTCAACCCGGTGAACACGATTACACCGATGGTGGAGATCAGGAATTGCAGGGCATCGTTATGCCAGAACATGCCGACGATCGACGCCAACACCAGACCGATCAGGCCCATGAAGAGGAATTGACCGACGCCGGCGAGGCTGCGCTTGGTGGTCGAGCCAAAAACCGCCAGCGCGCCGAACATGCCAGAGGTCACCAGAAAGGTAGACGCAATCGACTCTCCGGTATAGACGAGCAGGATAAACGACAGCGTCACGCCATTCAAGGCGGAATAGACCATGAACAGCGTCATTGCCGTGGTCGGCGCCAGTGTTTCGACCCTGGCCGAAAGGTAGAAGACCAGCCCGAGCTCTGCCACGATCAAACCGAAAAACAGGAATTGGTTGGTGACGATATATCGAAGCAGCGTTGGCGAACCAGCTACCATGAACGCCACAACCGCGGTGACGGCCAGGCCGATAAACATCCAGCCATAGACTTTCCGGAGAAACGTGGTGACGCGCTCGGCTGGGACTTCGGCCGTCATCCTGAACGCTGAAGGTGATCGCATATTGAACCGTTCCATCTCGATCCCTCCTTGTTTGTTAAAAGACATGCCATGCCGCTTGTATGGCACGAGCCAGGAAGACACATCAGCATGGGGCAGCCTAACACAGGTTGACAGCTGTGGCAAGCATAGCTATGTATCTGATCATGATCGCGTTTAAGCCACTTTCCGGAGGATTTCCTCCGCGACTCGCTCCAGATAGTCCAGGCGAGCAGGCAGCTCACGAGGCAAGTTATACATCGTCAAGCTGATGTGAGTAAGTCCCAGTTCCTCACGCGTGCGCAACAGGGTTTCGACGCAGTCAGCGGTCGACCCATGCACAGTCCAATCATGCAGGGGACGATCAAAGGACAGCGCCAGCGGCACCATGGTGGCTTCCTGCATTGCCCAGGCGCGATAATTGGCAAAGGTACGCTCCAGGTAGGCGCGACCGATACGCCCGGCGTCCTCCTGATCTTTCCCGAGCAACAACGCCCGCGAGGCGCCGAGCACGCCCGGCGAGGGCTGTCCGGCTTCGGCGCGGGCCTGCCGGTAGGTGTCGATGAGTTTGCCGATGTCCGCCCAGCTTACCTGTGGTCCGAAGAACACACCGTCGGTGAGGCGCGCCGCCCGTGCCGTAGCACGCTCGCTCTGACACCCCATGACAATGGGTGGATGGGGTTTTTGCACCGGCGTCAAGCCCATACGCAGTTTGGTGACCCGGGCGTACTGACCGGCGAAGGTCACCTCCTCGCCGGTCCAGAGCTGTTTCATCAAGGCCAATGCTTCTTCGAGCTTGGGGACGCGATCTTTACGTGTGAGCCCCACAGCTTCGAGTTCCGCTTCGCGGTAGCCGATGGCCACGCCGAGCGTCAGCCGGCCATGTGAGATGGCATCCAAGGTCGCCACGTGTTCTGCTGCTTCGACAGGGTTGAGTAAGGGTAGAAGAATTACCAACGTCATCAGCCGCATCTCCCCGGTCTCGGGGGCGAGGCGAGCCAGGAGCGGGAACGGTTGCGGCCACACGCTCGGATGTGCCGCCCAGTGGTGTGGCGCGGAGATCCAGGCAAACCCGAGCTGCGACGCCCGGCGCGCGATGGCCACCACCTCATCGACGACCTGCGTTGGGGCGCGATCGGTTGGGCTAAAGAATGGCGTCAGATGAATGCCAATTTGCATAAGCGAGATCTCCTCAACAGGCCACGACACGCGATAGAGCTGGTCTTCATCTGAAGACACTAGACGTGCAACGGGTGTCCTTCTAGGCGAATTCTCTACGGTGGTTCCCCTTCCTCATTACGGGTTTTCTTGCTTCATTATCATAGTCCAGAGTCAATAAAAACGCTACCATAAGGCCAACCCACCCAGGTCGCTGACACCTTATTTCACCCAAGAGGCTGTGTACCGGTAGGATTGTCACCAGGCCGAGACGCATCGCAAGGTGCCACGCTGTTACTTACAGTCAGTGTTCCAAGCACAGATTCCGCCTGAGCAAAGATATCGTGGCACGCAACTACGGGGCACGATGAGCGGGATTACTGGAGTTGGAACGGGGGGAGTGGTAGGCGAGGGTTGCGATGACTCTGCATCCAGGTTTCATGTAGAATGTCTCCATCTGTGCTCCCGTCAAGCGCGCCAGAGACGGGAAGCCACGGCAGCGTTGTTGATAGGTATCGGCGCATACTCCTACGTACAAATTTTCTCTCCATCGCACCCCCTACCTATAGTAGTCGGCTGTCCGGGAGGGTGAGAATAGTCAGAGGGTTCGCCTCTGGGCGGCGCAGCAAGGTTGCAAGCAAGCCCATTTAGGCGTAAATTTGTGGAGCCTCAACCAATTGTGACTGTTTCGACATTAGGTGTGACGATGGACCTGGAAGATAAACTCGCGCTGATGCCGTCGCAACCCGGCGTGTATCTTATGAAAAATGGGGCCGACACGATTCTCTACGTCGGCAAAGCCAAAAACCTGCGCAGCCGGGTGCGCTCCTACTTCCGCAAGGGGGGGGATGGCCGCTTCCGCATCCAGTTCTTGATTCCAAATGTCGAGGACATCGAGTTCATCGTCACCGATACGGAGAAAGAAGCCCTCATCCTCGAGAATACGCTGATCAAGGCGCACAAGCCGCGCTTCAACGTCAATTTTCGCGACGACAAGTCCTATGTCAATCTGCGGCTCGACTCGCGCGACAAATATCCACGCCTGACCGTCGTGCGCCGCCCTGCCCGCGATGGTGCCTTCTACTTCGGACCCTATGCTTCTGCCAACTCGGTGCGCGAGACCATGCGCACACTGTCGCGTATCTTTCCGCTGCGACTGTGCACCGATCATGTGTTCAACTCGCGCACCCGACCCTGTCTCTACCACCAGATCCATCGCTGCTCGGCGCCCTGTGTCCCCGGCCATGTGTCAGATGACGAATACCAGGCGTTGGTGGAAGAAACCGCCTTGTTCCTGAAGGGACGCGATGAAGAATTGCTGAAGATGCTCTATACGCAGATGCGGGAGGCATCCGCCGGCACTGCGCTTTGAGGAAGCTGGACGTATCTATCGGCGCATCGGCGCTATCGAGCGCACGATCGAACGGCAGAAGGTCACGAGTGGCCAGGAGCGTGACCAGGATGTCTTCGGGTTTTTCCGTGAGGCGGATAATGTGGAGATTCAGCGCTTGACGATTCGCGGCGGCAAGTTGCTCGCGGGGAAATCTGACCTCTTCACCGAACAACTCTCTCCGGATGCCGACGTCCTGGAATCCTACATCAACCAATACTATGCCGAAGGCCAGGAGCTGCCGGACGAAGTCCTCCTCCCGTTTGCCCTGGAGGGGCGTGAGGGGTTGGCTGACCTGCTCAGCGAGCGACGTGGCAAGCGGGTCAACGTGCTGGTACCGGAGCGTGGTGAAAAACGGGCCTTGGTGGCCATGGCCAATAAAAACGCCGAGCTCAGCTTCCTGGCGCGTAAAGACCGGGAACGCAGCCAGCAGACGACGTTGGAGCAGTTGCAAGCACGTCTGCACCTGCGCAATTTTCCGCGGCGCATCGAGTGCTTCGATATGTCCAATATTCAGGGGACCAACCCGGTGGGCTCAATGGTAGCCTTCACGGATGGGGAGCCGGATAAGGCACGCTACCGGAAGTTCCAGGTGAAAACCGTCGAGGGGCCAGATGATTTCGCGAGTATGTATGAGGTGCTGTCTCGACGCTACACACGGGCCTTAGAGGAGGATGACTTACCTGATCTCATCATGGTAGACGGTGGCAAAGGTCAACTCAATATCGCTCAGGCCGTGCTGTGGGAGCTGGGCATCGAAACACCGGACCTGATCAGCATTGCGAAAAGCCGCCTTAAACCGGTACAGGGGGCGGAGGAGAAACACCGCACCGACGAACGTTTTTTCATTCCGGGCCGGAAGAATCCAGTGATTCTGCCGGCCAATTCTGCGGGATTGTTTCTCTTGCAGCGGGTTCGCGATGAAGCACATCGCTTTGCCATCACCTATCACAAGAACCGCCGCGCCAAGGCAGCCGTGCATTCGGCCCTCGACGACATCCCCGGCATTGGGTCCAAGCGCCGAATAGCCCTGCTGCGGCATTTCGGCAGCGTCAACGCCATCGCCGCTGCCAGCCCAGAGGCGATCCAAGAGGTGGCCATGGTGAGTCGTCAGCCTCGCCGAGTTGATCATCCAGTCGCTACAGAAGGAGCAGCATGAAAACGTATAAGGCGGTGATCTTCGACCTGTTCGACACCTTGGTGGATTTCGATCGCACGCAGATTCCTACGGTGACGATCGATGGCCGCGAGATACGCTCAACGGCAGGGGAAACGTATCAGGTCCTGGCACAACTATGCGCCGCACACGACCTTTGACACATATTACCAGGTGCTCAGCGCCGTCACGAAGGAATTGCTGGCTATACGAGAGCGCGATCATCTGGAAATCCCGGCGCGCCGTCGCTATGAAATGCTCTGCGATCGTCTCGGGATGCCGCGGGAAGCCTCCACCGAGTCCTGCATCGATGGCATGCTCGCTACGCATCATCGCTATATGCACGACTCCACGGTCTGCCCCCCAGAACGCATCCAGGTGCTAAAAACCCTGCAGGCGCGCTACCCGCTGGGGTTGCTGTCGAATTTCGATAGCGCTGCGACCGGAATGAAAATCCTTGCCACGCACGGCTTGCACCCGTACTTCAGCCCGATCCATATCTCCGAAGCCATTGGCTACCGGAAGCCACGACGCGAGGCTTTCCTGCATACGGCGGGGGCCATGCGAGTGCTCCCTCAGGAGGTACTATTCATCGGCGATACGTTTGCGCTGGACGTGGTTGGAGCGAAAAGCGTCGGCATGGATGCGGCCTGGTTCGATCGCCAGAAAACTCCCCCAGATCTGGACAAGGCGCAACCAGACTACACCATCACCCGCCTCACCGAGCTCCTTGAGCTCCTCTAAAACATGGCAGCCATTCCCTACGTCCTGTCGGCCGAGCCTTACTATAAGGCTTTTCACGAAAACCTCCTGGCCTGGGGGGAAACGCATCCGCCGGTGGTGGCCGACCAGTTCGTCTGCATCAAAGCCGACTTTCGCTCCCAGTATGCCCAGCAGTTATGTCCAGACGACCAGGATGAGGCTGAAAATGTAGCCTTCGCGCTGCCACTGGTGTTGCCGCGGCGCCCGGGGCCATTCGAGCGGGTCATCATCATCCTGCACGGCCTCAATGAGAGCGAATATCGCAAGTTTTTCCCCTGGGCCTGCACACTGGCCAGCACTGGCTTCCCGGTGGCCATGTTCCCCATCACCTTCTTGGTCAATCGTCGCCCACGGCACTGGATGGGTAATGCGGTGACGCAGCGCTGTTTACAGGAGCGCCAGGGGATACCAGGGAATTCTGTCGCCACCCGCTATAACACGCTCTTAAGTGAACGGCTGGATCGCCATCCAGAGCGACTGTTTCTGGGGGGCCTACAGAGCTATGGCGATCTTCTCGATCTGACGGCAAGTCTGCGCTCCGGCACACTGATGGTGGAGGATGGCCAGCATGGCACGCTGGTGCCTCAGCAACCATTTGCCATGGGCACTCGAATCGATTTTCTCGCCTATTCGATCGGGGGCTACCTGACTCTGAGCCTGTTGTTGGGAGAAGGGGACGGACCCGATTTGTCGATCAGCCGAGCGGTGATCTTTGCTGCTGGAGCGCCCTTTGCACATCCCGACCCAGCCTTGATCGCCAATACGCTGAGCCCTTTCATCCTGGATGGGATTGCCACTGAGCGCGTACGGCAGTTCTATGGGTCGGCGGGAGCCGAGCCCTGGCTAGATAATCCACAGGGACTTTGGTGCCGGGCCATCTTCCGAGCCCAGCACAACGTGCTCGACTCACCGCTGCAGCGGATTCGCCCGCGTCTGTTCACTATTGGTAATACGGCTGACACAGTGGTCCCGCCGGCCGGCATGGGGGAGACGTTTGGCTCACTGGACTGCCTATTGTCGCTGGGGGCGCATGAGTATCCTTTCAGCCTGGCGGATGTCCGGCAGGCTGGAGTCACCCGCAGCATCGTCAGAAGTTATAATGTGCATCCAAGCTACGAGGCGGGATTTCGGCGCTTCATGCAGGCGATTATCGACTTCTTGGGATGACATATGCGAGGGGCCATCAGCCCGAGGTTCGAAGAAGCCTCGACGGCGGGTCAGAATCATCACAGCCGTGTTATGACGTCCGGGTGCGATCCTGGCTTGTCCTCCCCGGCTCGGTTGGCGCAGCGGGGGCTTTCTCTTCGCTGGCTGCCTTTGGGGTGACATCGAGCTCATCCGGCTCCGAAGTGCCGCGCTTAAACTCGCGTATCGCCTTACCGAGCCCACTGCCTACTTCGGGCAGCTTTTTGCCACCAAAGATGACGAGGGCAATGACCAAGATAATGACCAGTTCCTGAAAACCTAACCCAAACATGTCCACCTCTCCTCCAGCAGCACAGTATATAGAGTTTTGCTGCACCCTGTACCCATACTGCTTGACCGACAATGTCAGGCACGATCAGAAGATGCCGCCACCCCGAGAGTTACTATAACACTCACAGGTGCGATTTGCACGCACCCTTTTTGCTGCTGAAAGGCTCCAAATCCAGGCACTTGCGCTGACGGTTCGGGTCTCACTGCACGCTCTCCGTCCCATGTCTGTCAGCGCATTGGGTCCTCTCGTGTGTCACACTATTGGCTCTTCAGCCGCATCTCTTCGAGAGCTGGAAACGGATACATGGGGATGACGTTGATGGCGTGGTCAGCGACTCTTGACCCCACACCCATAAGCGCCCTGAACTCATACACGGGGGCAAACATCACGCGCTCCACCACCAGCTGTTGGATGCGATGGAGCAGTGCCTCCCGTTTTGTCGGGTCACGCTCCACTGCCTGCTGCTCGAACAATTCGTCGAGGTCCGCCGAGCCACCCATGGCATATGCCCCTTTGGAGTAAACAAAGGCTTCGATGCGCGTGGCGGCATTGCCCGACCCCCCACTCCCGGCCGTGAACAGCATGAACTTCACGTCTTCGGCCGTGAACGGATCGCCATTGTGGAATTTCAGCCCTTCGCGCAGCTTAAACTCATAGACCAGTCCATCAGAGCTCTCCGTCCAGGACTCGGCCAGGCTGTTGCCCATCTTCTCCCCCGGCAACGGGCGTACCAAGGCATCGTGCAGCGCATGCAGGGCGCCGTAAGGGGTAATCTGCGCGGGGGTATCGATGGGGTCGAACCAGGCGGGGGCAATCGTCACATGCCAGGCTAAGACCATCTCGCCTGCAGGCGCTCCCTGCACTGTGGCAACCAGGAGCAGCGGTCCGCTCACCAAAGCCAACAAGACGACAAGGGTCGCCCGGGGGCGAGTCCTCACCACTATTTCCTTCCATACGCCCATGCCAGCTCTCCGTAGACAGCCATCAGGACTATTGTGACGAAATGCCTGGTGCGACCTTACTTATCTAACCAGGTCGTCTCAAAGCGGATTTTGTAGCCATACAAATTCTCATAGCCCTTCACATAGGTGCGGGCCGCTTGGGTAAAGGGCAGGGTGGTGACGCTCTGGTACAACATGTTCTCGGTCACATAGCGCTGCAGCTCATACCCCGCCTGGAGGAATGCCTCCTCCGTGGTCGTCTCACGCAGACGGTCGATCAGCGCATCCACATGTGTGTCCTGATGGTTGCTGCTGTTGTTTCCGGACCGCGTATCGATCAGCCTGGTCGACGAATAGGTATCGAACGAGCCACCGCTCAAATTGAGGAGCTGGTCCCAGTCACGGTCATGCGTATATCGCCGCAAGAAGATCGGCCGGTCGAGGACCTCTACCGTCACCTCCACGCCGAGCTTGGCATACTGCGTCTTCATAATGGTGGCGATCGTCGGTAGCGACGCTTCCGCGGCATTGGTCATCAGGGTGTAGCGCAGAGGGTTCTTCGCATCATACCCGGCCTCCTTGAGCAGGGCTCTCGCCTTCTCGGGGTCATAGGCGAACTGGTCGCCGAAGTCGAAATGTCCCCTGGCTCCGGGGGGCACGAAACTCCATAGGGGCTGCGCAAACCCCAGGAGCGCCGTCTTGGCGATGGCGTGCCGATCGATGCCATATCCCAGCAAGGCATGACGCACCCGTACGTCCTGGAAGGCCGGTTTGCGGAGGTTGAAGTAGCACTGGGCGCGCTGCACATCTCGACCCCGAATGACGTGCAGCTGCGGGTCTTTGGTGAGCCGTTCAATATGTTCACTCGGGATCCAATTCGCGAAATCGACTTCCCCCGTCCGTAGGGCCGCGACGCGAGTCACCCCCTCCTTCATAATGCGCAGATCAACGCGATCCAGGTAAGGAAGCCCGGGCTTGAAGTAGTTGGGGTTCTTCTCAAGTACGATGACCTGGTTTTGCTCCCACCTCGCCAGCTTGAAGGGTCCAGTGCCCACGGGATGCATGCGCACGTCGTCTTTGCCCCACTGTTTGTAGGAGGCTGGAGACATCTGTAGAAACCCGGTCCGATAGGCGGCCATCACCGGCAGCAGGATGATGCTGGGGTGCTTGAGGGTGAACTTGACCGTGTGCGCATCGATGGCTTCCACCGACTCAACGATGCTGTAATTGGGGGCATCGAACGCCTTCTCCTCGGGATCCATGATGCGTTGAAAATTCCAGCGCACCACCTCGGCATCGAAGTCGGTGCCATCGTGGAACTTCACCCCTTTGCGCAGGTGGAAAACATAAACCTTGCCGCCCTCCAGGATCTCCCAGGACTCGGCCAGGTCTGGGACATAGTTTAGGTCAGAATCGATGGTGATTAAGCTGTTGAACAGATTGCCCACAGCGCGATAGGCCTGGATGCCTGCGGAGAGATGGGGGTCCAGTCCGGTGACATCCGATTCCCACGCGACTTGTAGTGTACCTCCGGACTTGGGTTGTTGTGCCCAGACTGCCAGCGGCACCAGCAGGAGCACTCCGACTACCACCATCATGAGCCCAGAGCCACGTCTGTGCCCCTTCATGAGCTTCCCTCCTCACAGTGGTTCTTACCCCTCGACATGAGCGCGCTGAGGGCGCCCCGTGTGCCAGGCTGCCTCGATTCGAGATGACTTCAGTTGATATGGTAACGGGGGTCAGTCGTCACAGATGACCAACCCCCGGTCATGCGTAAAAAGCCGGAACGACACGGGACGTCCCCCCTGCGGGAGGGACCTTACAGGCGCGTGAGGAGCTGCGGTCGGAGGAGAAAGTGAGGAACGACGGCGCAGTTCGCTGGCAGGAACATCCCAATGTGTTTCATGAGCGTCGCCCTCAACGGCCTCTGCTGGGCCGATAATGACCATAGAGACTACAAACCTGGCGAGTGGCGGCATTCTAGCCCTGGTGCTTGGTGGTGTCAATGGGGTCGTTCAGCGGGGACCAAAGCCGGTGGTCTGCACAATTGCGTCAGGGTGCGCATCTCTGCCGCGCCAAAAATAGAGGTTGACATCCTTTGACAAACTCGTCTAGGCTCAATGGGCATTCTTTGTACGGAACCACATCGTCTCTATCCCGCCCGCAAGACGCTTTACAAGGGCTGTAGGTGCCTCGATGACCAGTCAGTGCTCAAGCGGTTCGCGCCTCTACATTGAGTATCTGCTCATCCGAGCCTGATCCCTTTCCTACATCTCAGTGTGGGAAAGGGTGATAGGATATTCTACGCTCATCCTCTACCTGACGTTGGTTCTCTCGAACCTTTAGGCTGTGCAAGTCATGCAAAGATATCTTCTTCGTGGCGTGCTACTCCTAATCCCCCTCATCACTGTCGCAGGTAGGTATGCCGACTGGCTCATCGATGGTCCCGTCGTGTCGGGAACGGACCCACTGAGTGGTCGCATGCAATGTGCCGGGAGATAGTCGATGCGATACCCTTGATCCACGACTGAAGGCATGAATCAGTCTCACGGAGAACCGTGCTGAGTCACGAGTCGTTAGGAGTGCTTGGCATCACTCAGATCTCAGCCTGCGCTTCTCGGGAGGTGCGTATGAAGAGATGTTGGCTCGCCCGTTTCTGCTTGTGCATGTCACTGGTGTTGTGGTCGAGCCTCATCTGGGCTCAGCAGCCGCAATATGGTGGCACCTTGCGCATCGCTCTGCCCGGGGATTTGACGTTTTTCAATGCCCACCAGGGATCAGCTCCTGGCAGCAATACCGCCTGGGTCGCCAACAACATCTTTAATTCGCTCGTCACCCTGACACCTCCTCCCGAGTTCAAGGTCGTTCCCGAGCTCGCCAAATCTTGGGAGATTCTGGATGGTGGCCGGACCTATATCTTTCATTTGCAGGAGGGGGTCACGTTCCATGATGGCACCGACTTTGATGCCAAAGCCGCCAAGTGGAACTTCGATCGGATTCTCGACCCTCAGGTCAAATCCTGGGTGCAGCCTTACTACGAAGAAGTCCAACAGATCGAGGCGGTCGACAAGTACACCCTACGCGTGCGCATGAAAGAACCCTCCGGCGCCCTCCTGACGGCCCTGGCGGGGTACTTCCAGGGTATTCCAATGGCCTCCCCGAAATCGTTCGAAACCTACGGTGAGGAATGGGTGCGCCATCCCAGCGGTACAGGCCCATATATCCTGAAGCAGTGGGTCCCTGGTGAGCAGGTGATTCTGGAAAAGAATCCCCACTACTTCAAGAAAGGACTTCCCTACCTCGACACCCTCGAGTTCCAGGTGATGAAGGAGCCCTATGGAGCCGCCGCCTGGCTGCGATCGGGGGAGGTGGACCTCATGGCGCGTGTGCCCATCCAGCAGGTGTTTGTCCTCGAAAACAGCCCCAACATTCAGGTGCGTGACCGGACCGGAGATGGCTCCGGTCGTGGCGTTACTGAACATGCGTGTCAAACCCTTCGACGACGTGCGAGCCCGTCGTGCCGTCGGGGGATATGGGCATCGATCGCTTCAAGATTGCCAAAGTAGGTTTTGGCGGACGGGCACAGCCGCTCGTGAGCGTGTTGGCCTCAGGGGTGCCGGATGCGATCGACCTGAACGACATGTATCCGTATCGCCCTGAAGAAGCCAAGCGATTGCTCAAAGAGCTGGGATTCGACGAGGCGAACCCATTGACGCTGACCATCCTCATCCCGAATCACGAACCGACACTGGCCGACATTGGCACACTGGTCGCCCATCAGTTGGAAAAGATTGGCGTACGCACCCACGTGACCCTGTTGGATGCCATCGCCTGGGTGGAGCGCGTGTTGGTGGCGCATGATTTTGAGATGGTGGTGTCGAATTGGGCCCGCTTGCTCGATATCAACATGCGCTCGGTGAGCTTCTTCAAGGGTGGCGCCTCGAATTACACGGGCATCGATGATCCCACGCTCGAGGCCATGGTGCGTCAATGGCGACGGGCACTGGATCCGGAGGGGCGCAAACACCTCAGCGCCGACATGCAACGCCTGATTGCCGAGCAGCTCTACTGGATCAACGTGACGGGCTATCCCATGTTTCAGGCCCACCGCCA
Organism: uncultured Nitrospinota bacterium; assembly: GCA_963707985.1. GTDB lineage: Bacteria > Tectomicrobia > Entotheonellia > J063 > CAVPRW01 > CAVPRW01. Next base: position 64,256 of record CAVPRW010000040.1, read on the forward strand.
CAATGTGAAAAATTACGCGTTTGACAACCAGGCCTATCTGTTTATGGAGCAAGTGTGGCTGGAAAAATGAGGAGGATCGGCAATGAAAACACTTCGTGACATCATGCGCTATGGCTTTCTGTTCACAGTTGACCAGGACGCAACCGTGGCAGAGGCCGTGCGCATCATGGCCAAGAACAACGTCGGTATTGCCTGTGTCCTCGACGGCGCTCAACTCGTCGGGGTCTTTTCGGAACGCGACGTGGTTCAGCGTGTCTTGGACTGCGGGCTCGACCCGGTCCGCACGCCGGTGCGCACCGTGATGACGACCGACCTGGTCGTTGCCGATGCCGATGAGGATTATCAGTCGGCCATCCACAAGATGGACCAGGCCAACATACGCCACCTCCCGGTCGTGAGCGAAGGCCAGCTCCTCTCCATGCTGTCGATCCGCGATCTCCTACGGGTCAACATGGCCGATAAAGACGCCGAGATCCATCACCTCCACGCTTACCTCTATCAGGTGCCGCCCAACATCACCAGCGCCTCAGGCGAACTCTGAAAGCCGACCCTTGACCGGTTGTGAGCCTGAGGATGTCAACTTTCACGAAAGGGGTCACAAATGGCTCGTATTGTGTTAGGTCTTGCCACATCTCACAGTCCACAGCTCAGCACACCACCCGATCTCTGGCCTTTGCATGGGGAGCGCGACAAGCGCAATCCGGAGCTTTTGGATACTGATGGTCGACATGTGAGCTATGATGAATTGCTCGCCAAGGCCAGTCCATCACTTGGAAGAGAAGTGACGACGGCCAAGTGGCAGGTGCGATATGACGCTTGCCAGCAGGGCATTGCCACCCTGGCGCAGACTCTGGAACAGGTGTCGCCTGACATCCTCGTCATCTTCGGAGACGATCAAGAAGAACTCTTCTCCGAGGAGAATATGCCTGCGATGTTGGTGTATTGGGGAGAACAGCTCCTCAACCGTCCGCACTATGCCAGCGCGGCCTCACCGGGTCTACGAGCTGCCGCCTGGGCATATGGGGAGATGGACAAGACTTTCCCCGTGGCTACCAACCTGGGCCGACACGTGATCGAGAGCCTGATTGGCGCGGGCTTCGATGTGGCGCACTCCCGCAAGCTCAAACCCGGCGAAGGCATGGGCCATGCCTTCAGTTTCGTGTATGGTCGCCTCATGAATGGCCAGACGATCCCCACCGTCCCCATCATGGTGAACACCTATTACCCGCCCAATCAGCCGACGCCAAAGCGCTGCTTTGACCTTGGTCGAGCCGTGCGGGCTGCCATCGAGACCTGGCCCAACGATGCACGGGTAGCGGTCATCGGCTCGGGTGGGCTGAGCCATTTCGTCATCGATGAAGAGCTCGATCAGCAGATCCTGAAGGCTATGCAGACAAAGGATGCCGAGGTGCTGAGCGCCTTGCCACCGCGCCGGCTGAACTCCGGGACCTCCGAGGTCAGGAACTGGATTGCCACGGCGGGGGCAGTGGAGCACCTCGACATGACGCTGATCGATTACGTGCCCTGCTACCGCTCTCCGGCGGGAACCGGTTGTGCCATGGGGTTTGCGGCGTGGCGTTAATTGAAAGAAGTCTAGCGGCTTCCTGGTGTTATAGCACGAACGGGCAGCCCTTGAGGTTGCCGTGACAACCCCTAGAAGCTACAATAGGTGGCGTGCGGCAACCACGCGGGCGACTCTGTCGACGACCCCAACTGATGAAAAAAGAGGGAATACCATGAGCACGATCACGATGAAAGATGGTACGCTGATCTATTACAAGGACTGGGGCACCGGACAACCCGTGGTGTTCAGCCACGGTTGGCCGCTCAATGCCGATAGCTGGGAGGGACAGATGGTCTTCCTGGCGTCTAACGGCTATCGCTGTATCGCCCACGATCGTCGCGGCCATGGCCGCTCGAGCCAGCCCTGGGACGGCAACGAGATGGACACCTATGCCGACGATCTCGCCACGCTCATCGACACACTCGACCTGAAAGGCGCCGTCCTGATCGGCTTCTCCACAGGCGGTGGTGAAGTCGCCCGCTATATCGGACGCCACGGCATGACACGTCTGGCCAAGGCAGGTCTGATCTCCGCTGTCCCGCCGCTGATGCTGAAGACAGCGGCCAATCCCGGCGGCCTGCCGATTGACGCCTTCAACCAACTCCGTGCCGCCTCCATCACCGACCGCTCGCAGCTCTACAAGGATCTCGCCAGTGGTCCGTTCTTCGGCTTCAACCGGCCGGGCGCCAAGGTTTCGCAGGGCATGATTGACTGGTTCTGGCTTCAGGGAATGCAAGCCGGTCACAAAAATGCACTCGACTGTATCAAGGCCTTCTCCGAGACGGACTTCACCGAAGACCTCAAAAAATTTGACCTGCCGACGCTGATCCTGCACGGCGACGACGACCAGATCGTGCCGATCGGTGCCGCGGCGCTCGCCTCAGCGAAACTCGTCAAGAACGCGACTCTGAAGGTCTATCCAGGCGCACCCCATGGCCTGACCGACACGCACAAGGATCAGCTCAATGCCGACCTGCTGGCATTCCTGAGGGCCTGAGGTCGACAGTCGCGTCAGGGTCGTACTCCCCTTGCGACCATCTACGAGTCCACCCGGCGGCCAGCGCGTGGAGATCAACAGCACCGCAGAAGTCGTCCATTACTTCCACAGCGCTTGGGACGCCAGCTTGGCGCCCTCAGCCATGGCCTGGAGCTTGGCCCAGACGATCTCGGGTTCCACCTGGTAATTGGATCGTGCGAAGGTCCCAAAACCGCAATCGCTGCCGGCGATGACGTTTTCCTTACCCACCAGTTCTGCATAGCGGACGATCCGCTGTGCCACCAGTTCCGGATGCTCGATGAAGTTGGTTGTGGAGTCCAGCATGCCAGGGATGATCACCTTCCCGTCTGGGAGCCTCACATCCCGGAAGACTGTCCACTCATGCTCGTGGCGGGGGTTGGCGCCCTCGAACGAGATGGCCTGGGGTCGTGCCTTGAGTACCACGCCGATGATCTCCTTGAGGGGGATGTCGCGGTGGTGGGGCCCTTCGTAATTGCCCCAGCATAAATGCATGCGCATGCGATCCGGCGGGATATCCCGCAATGCGTGATTGAGCGCTTCCACGTTGGCCTCGGCGATCTTCACAAAGTCTGGTGTGCTGAGGTCGGGAAAGGCCAGATGGCGCCCCATCCCCAGGTCGGGGCAATCGAGCTGGAGTATAAACCCGGCCTGGACGATGGCGTCGTACTCTTCCTTCATGATGTCCGTCAGATGTGCCAGATAGGCATCGCGGCTGGGATAATACTCGTTGCGTAAGAAGTGGGCGATGACGCCTGGAGAAGCGGCGGTCATGAAGGCATCTTCTGGCTGTACTTCTGATAAAGCCGCTTTGAAATTGGCAATATCCTTCTGTCCCGCCTCGCGGTCCTGCCAAGCGATGGGGCCGTTGCACGCCGGGCGCTCTCCCGTGGCGCGGGTGTACCGTGCCGCAGCCTCTGGAAAGTCAGCCCAATCAGCCCTGACAGGAACCGCGCTCTGGCCTCCAAAACCCGTGAGGCGATGCTTGACATAGGTGGAGTAGCCGACTTTACCCTGCTCGCCATCGCTGACGATATCGACGCCCGACTCCACCTGTTTACGCACGATGTCGACGACAGCCCGGCGGACGCGGGCATCAAAGACCTCAGGGTCTGGTATGATTCCAGCATCCAGAGCTTCCAGAGTAGCTGTCAGGTCTGAGGGACGGGGCAGACTTCCGGTGTGCGTGGTGAGGATGCGTTCGGTGCTGCGTTTCATGGGCGTGTCTCCTTCTAACAGGCCTTCCAGCCATCCCTTCAGGTCAATTCTGCACAGTTGGGCTTGGCGCATACGCCTCACAGACAGAATAGGAGTCCAAAACTCACACGTGCCGACAACCACCAGGTCGGCGGCAGCCTACGCCAAACGCCTCACTGCGTCAAGTCGTGAGATCAACGGTACGCTGGAGCGGAGAGGCGCGGCGGCAGGGTGACTTCACAGGGAACACACCCCACGTACCATAGTGTCTCAACAGTGTCTCAACTCGTGATAAGCCCCTGGTCATAGGGCGCACAATATGACATGCTTAGCCCATGCGAGTAGCTATGGACACCGACGTGATGGTGAGGCTGTAAAGTATCCGTTGTCAGGGATGCTATTGGCTATCCCCAATTCCGTCCTTGCCCGTAAACCGATGGCACCTAGGGAGATACACGAGATCATCGTGCAGGTCGCCCTATACCAGATTGAATGCTCGTCCGCAGACACCGTCAAGAAAGGAATCGGGGTACGATGCACACCTTCGAGACACTGGGCAAAAAGAAAGTCGTCATCGGGATGGTTCATCTGCTCCCCTTGCCGGGGACGCCGTTTTATCAAGAAGGCACGATGGGGCAGACGCTCGAGAAAGCGGTGGCTGACGCCACGGCACTCTATCATGGCGGCGCCGATGGCTGCCTGATTCAAACCGTTGACCGCGTCTATCCTGCCGCCGATGAAGCCGATTACGCGCGTGTGGCCGCCATGGCCGCGGTGACCAAGGCCGTCGCTGATGCCACCGGCCCTGAGTTTCACATCGGCGTGCAGATCATGATAAATGCCCTCAAAGCTTCCGTTGCCGTGGCCAAAGTGTGTGGCGGATCGTTTATACGCTGTACGGCCCTGGTTGGGGCGACGGTGGGCGCTTCCGGGATGGTCGAGGCCAACCCACATGAGTTCCTCGCCTACCGTGCGCGCATCGGTGCTCAGTCGATCAAGCTGATTGCCGAGGTCAACAGTAGGCACTTCCGCTGGCTGGGGGATCAATCAACGGCCGACATCGCCCGCATGGCTGCACGTGTGGGCGCAGATGCGGTGGAGGTGGCGCATCCGGATGAAGCGGCCAATGCTCGCTTGGTTCGGGAAATCAAACAGGCGATGCCGCATGTGCCGGTGATCCTGGGCGGATATACCACCCATGACAATGTCACCCGACGGCTCGCCGAGGCCGATGGGGCGTTTGTGGGAGCCTGCCTGAAACTAGACCGCTGGGATGGTCGCGTAGACATTGACCGCGTGCGTACCTACGTCGACATCGTGGCGAACATGAAGTAGCCATCATGGAGCGCGTGACATTATCGCCGGCGCTCCGCCTTGGCTTCCGCTCCTCTCTCTCATCGTGGCCGTCCGCTCCTGGTGCAAGCGGCCCCAGTTGGCACCCATCGTGCGCCGCAGGCGTTTGTCAACCGCTAAGGCGTAGAGCAACTTGCCCTGCAGCACAGCTCAGCCAGCGGGCTGCCGTGGCGCGCCCGCCATAGATCGACATCGTGCCGGCGACCTCGCAGCGGGAGATCGTACGCCAAGGATGTCCCCAGGGAAAACTTCCGACAGACCTCTCATGTCCCACGTGACACCACGAGGCATGAAAATCGAAAGTTCAAGGCAACCGTATTTTCATGTCAGGATCAAAAGTGGCCAACAACCTCAACAAGTTGACAATGCCCTGTCAAGAGCGCAGATACCGCTGCTGCCATTGCAGAAACTCATCGCTCCGGTTCACTGCCCGCAGCAGGTCAGCGGAGGCCTGCTGGTCAGACAGGTCCTCCACGGCGCCACCGTCCTTCAAGTGCTTGAAGCAATCGTACATCGCTTTGACGGCCACAGCGAAGGCCGGATTGCCCAGCATCAGAACCCTGATCCCGTTGGCAGCAAGGAACGCCCGATCGTGCATCAGATCCGGGGGCGGGCTCAAGACGGTTAACGGTAGGGACGTCGCCTGGTGCACCGCCTCCAGTTGCGCGCGGGTCCGCAAGCCCACCAGCCGGATGGCCTCCACTCCCGTCTGGGCGTAGGCTCGCATCCGGTCCAAGGCCTCCTCCAGGGGGCAATAGGTCAGGGCGGCCGTGCGGGCGACGATGACGGTCGTGGGATCGGTGCGTGCGGCCACCGCCGCCTCCAGCTTGCCCACCTGCTCTGCCTTGGAGTGCAGCCCGGGGTCTTCGGCATTGAATCGCACGGGGGCGATATTGTCCTCGATTTCGATAGCCGACACGCCGGCAGCCTCAAGCTCCTTGACCGTACGCACGACGTTGACGGCGTTCCCGAATCCATCCTCGCCATCCACCATCAAGCTCACGTCGGCCATGCGAGTAATACGGCGGCAATGGTCCACCGCGTCGGACATATTGTACAGGACGATGTCTGGGACTCCCAGGTTCGCCACCTTCCCCACCGAGCCGGACAAAAAGCAGATGTCGTAGTCCAACATGTGGGCGATGCGCGCTGACAGCGGATCGAAGATGTTGGCCGCCACGGTGCAGGTGGGTTGCGACATCACCTGGCGGAACCGCTCCCGGGCTTGTGACATACGGTGTCCTCCCTTTCCCCTCGGGTCATGCCCGCAGTCTAACGGGGCTCATGGGGTGCCCATAAGAATCTCCAGTGCTCTCAAGTCCATACCATGCAGACACGTGTATCAGATCGCTGGCTAGTTGTGCAACACTCCCCTGCACCAGAGCATAAGTCAGTCAACGTGAGTGATGACCTGTGGCTGGTGGCGATTGATCCACCAGGTGAGCGTGGCGAGCAGCAGTTGGAGGATCATGGCCTCCCCCCAGGTGTTCAGGATGTGATGACATCGCATCGTCCAGTATACACGAACCTAGGATATGGTCTACAATCGAGGCGTCTGATTATTTCAACCGTACGGGTTCGAAGTACAAGGAGGAGAGTTATGGCACGAACACCCATGCTGACCCCTGACCGAGTTCCCGAGCACTTGCGCGCCGCCTTTGACGCTGAGACTGCCAGCAGTGGTGGGGTGGTCACGACGGGTCCAGGGTCCGTGATGATCAACAGCCCTGAAATGCGCCGGCGCGCCAACCACCTGGTCAACTACTTGCGGGACGAATCGACCCTCCCCAAGAAAATCCAGGAGCTGGCGATGCTGATCACGGCCCGCGCCATGGACTGCCAGTTTATCTGGAATGCCCATGCCGCGCGTGGCCGGCGCGAGGGCTTGAGCGACGCCTTGGTGAATGCGCTGCGGGACAGGCAACCGCTCCCACCCTTGCCCGCCGATGAGGCCACGGTAGTCCACTATGGCACAGAATTTTTCAGCACCCATAAAGTTCGCCAAGAGACGTTTCAAGCGGCGCTGGCCCAATTCGGTGCACAGGGCCTGACCGAACTGACGACTCTGATGGGCTACTATGCGCTGCTGGCCTTCAACGCCAACGCGTTCGAGATCGACCTCCCGGCAGAGCGGACCGAGCCGATCTTGCCGATCTAAGTGCTGCGTGGGCAATCTTGGCCGGGGGAGCCCTGAGCTCCCTTACGCCTGTCCTCTCACGGCATTAATGATGTGACCTAGGGAGAAACCACGATGGCCACGGCTCCGCCGGGGTCATTCTGTCGACGGTTCGCTATGCCGCGGACGCGGACTATCGCTTGGTAGTCGTGGAGGATGGCTGTGCCGACCGCGACGCCGAGGTGCACACGATGCTGATGCAACGCATTTTCCCGCGCCAAGCCATGGTGGTCAGCGCTGAGGCCGTGATCCAGGCTTTATGTGGCCCCCCCTGTCCATGCATGGCCTGACTATGTTATGATTACGCACCCAGCGGTGCGCCTCGGTACGCTGAGCAGACCCATCAGTTCCAACGGCCTCGCCAGAGGCCGCGTCTGGGGAGCGGTCGTGGCCCCGTGGCCCGATCACGCCCGAGCGCACCTGGTCATCAACGTTCCCACGGCTGGTCCTGGCCTCGCAGGTGCGCAGGACCGGCCCAGCAGAAAGGCCGCACCTATGCGCCACACACCCGCGTCCACAGCGCTGGCCAAGTATACCGTCCTCGACCTCACCCGCGCCCGCGCCGGGCCCACGGCCGTCCGGCAACTGGCGGACTGGGGCGCGCAGGTCATCAAGATCGAAATGCCGGGCAGCGACGACACCCCGGATTTCATGGATCGGCACAGCCCGGATTTCCAAAATCTGCACCGCAACAAACGGTCGATGACCCTGAATCTGAAGCACCCCGAAGGGCTGGACATTTTCAAGCAGCTGGCGCGCCATGCCGATGTGATCGTCGAGAATTACCGCCCCGACGTGAAGCACCGGCTGGGCATTGACTACGAGGCCATCAACGCGATCAATCCGCGCATCGTTTATGGCAGCATTTCCGGGTTCGGCCAGGACGGGCCGTATGCGGACCGCCCCGGCGTCGACCCCATCGTCCAAGGGATGGGCGGCCATATGATGGTGACCGGCGAACCCGGACGGGGACCGATGCGCTCCGGGGCGGCGCTCTCGGACGTTGGCGCTGGTTTACTCTGCGCCAATGGCATCTTGACGGCGTTGTTGGAGCGCGAGACCTCGGGCGCAGGCCAATGGGTGCAGGCGTCCCTGCTTGAAGCCATGATTTTCTTGCTCGACTTCCAAGCGGCGCGCTGGACGATGGCGCAGGATTTGCCGGCCCAAGTCGGGAACAACCACCCGACCAATGCGCCGATGGGCGTGTTTCGCACCCAGGACGGATACATGACCATCGCGGCCTCGCGGCCCATGTGGCGCAAGCTCTGCATCGCCCTCGGCGCCCCGGCGCTGCTGGAGCGGCCGGAGTACGCCACGGCGGCGAGCCGCGTCACGCACCGGGAGGCGTTGAACGCGGAGATCGAGCGCGTGACGCAAACGCAAACGTCCGCCGCCTGGATCGACATCCTGAACCACGCGGGGGTGCCGTGTGGGCCGATCTATACGCTGGAGGACACCTTCAACGACCCCCAAGTGCAGCATCTCGGCATTGCGCAGACGGTGGAGTCGCCCAAGTTAGGCCCGACGACGATTATCGGCCAAGCGTTCCGCCTCAGCCGGACCCCGAGCCGCCTGGTGAGCGCCGCGCCCGAATGTGGCGCCGATACCGACGACATCCTGCAGGGAGATGGGCTACGAGACGGACGCGATTGCGGCGCTGAGAGCGCGTCAGGTCATTTAGCGGGGCGTGCATCCGGATCGCTCAGTGTATCATGCTTTGTAGGCCTTCATATAGCGAAGCTTCTCTATATGAACCGACATTGAGCCGATGCTTAAAGAGAAAAAACTGTTTATCCTCCACTGCATGCCTAGCGACCGCAAGGGGATGCTAGGGAGGAGCCTAGCATGGAATCGGTGCACGTTGAGCGCCTCGATCATTTAGGGTTAGCAGCCGCCCGGACGTGGCAAACTCCACGCCGCCGACCTGGCAGTCCTGTGGTCCTTGACAATTTATCCAGCTTGCTTTGAAGTTTGCTTGAAAGCCTGTACCATGCTCGAATGGGGGGCGATTGGCCAGCACTTTTTTCGAAGGGCCTGGAAAGGGCTGTCGGATGCCGATCATCGCGGGGGTCAATCAAAAAGGTGGGACTGGCAAGACGACGGTCGCGACGAATCTCGCGGCGCTCTTCACCAGCCAGAGATGCGAGGTGTTGCTGGTGGATGCGGACCCTCAGGACTCCTCGTTGGATTGGTAACACGATCGACCCGCACATTTACCCCCGGTGACCGTCATTGGCCTGCCGGTGCCACATCTCCACCGCGAAATCCCCGGCTCCAAACGAACTATCCCATTATCCTCATCGATGGCGGCGGGCGCATCACCGTGACGGCTCGGGCCACGGTGGCGGTGGCTGATTTTCTGCTCGTGCCAACATTGGCGAGTACCCCGGATGCCCGCTCGACGCAACACTTTTTTCAAGACGTTGTGGAGGAAGGGGCGGATCTCCGGGGCCATTCTCCTCAGCATGCTCAAGACCGGCACCACCTTTATAATACGTCGGGGCAAACGATGATGAAAGTGCTCGGCTATCCGGTGCTCGAGACCGGCACTGCCTCATCGGATCACGTACCAGGAAGCCATCGCTCAAGGCATGAGCGTGGGGGAATATGATCCCCGCAGCAAACCGCCGAGGAAATGCAGGCGCTCTTCCAAGAGTTGCAGGAGGGATTATGACCCCGAAGAAGTTCGAGATTTCGGGTCGCACGACGGGACCGGAGGCACCCACACATCATCACGCCATAGATCGTTTCATCGAGGGGACGGAGGGTCGTGTACCCGCAGGTTGCGGATAATCGTGACGGAGCCCCTTCGAGCCATCTGCCCGGGGTGAATCAGCCGGTGATCAGCCCTTGAACTGCGTTTTCAGACTCTCTTCCAGCTCTGTTCCTTGGCTTGTCGATACACCTACCTTGCTCAGGTCCACCATCATTTGACGCACTGCCTTCTACAGCTCTCGGCACTGTGGCCACGGCGGCACCCGAAAGAGCAGCACGTCACGAAGCGTCCAGACGTGATTCGTCAATCCGGCTGCCACCGCTGGCGTATACGGCCGCCACTGCTTGGCTGAGCCACGGCCATTGGTCGGCTCAGAAACCAATAAGGGCTGCCGTAAGCTGGCGTGGGGCAGACAAAAATTGTGGTACGTCTGGAACCACCACCTGCTGCTGGCGCAAGCCGTCTTCTGCCTGGCACAGCGTGTTGACACGACGCCCCACCGCCGCTACATGCTGACAGATATCCAGGTTCAGCCTCTCCACAAAGGCCGTATTGATCTGCCAGCCACAGGCCGCCAACACCTGCTTGACCCGTGCTGTTGTCCCGAACATCACATAGTGTTTAACAGCCATGAGGCGTCTGCGACGGTACGACTTTACCACCTGGGCATACAGCATGCACGACACGCTGGGCCATGGCCAAGGTCCGGGTGCCCCCATCGATGGCCAACAGCAGTTTGCTCTCGGGGTCCATCGCCGTCCATACCCAGGAGGGGAAACGTTCAAGGCGTTTGATGGCGTCATCCTCGCTGAGCTCACCCTCTTTGACGTGATGCAGCACGGGGTACAACTCGTCGAGTTGCAACTAGTTCACGTGCACATTACAGAGAAAGGCACGCGTAAAGGCTGTGAGCTGCTCCGCTGCTTCCACCAACCATTGCAAAACCGTCGTAGGGTCCACCTCAAACACCCGCGCGGTGGCGCGAATGCCCAAGCCCTCAGCCAAGCATGCTCGTACGCGTACGAGCAATTCCACCGGCACTCGCTTACCATGAAAGACTGTGTCGTGAGTTTCCAGAAAGTAACCGTCGCAGCTTGTACAGTGCAACTGGCGCCACGGGCCGCCACAGGGATGGCCATTGGCGCGCAGATTCCCTCGCCCCAGACAGCCTTGATACGGACAGCCAGCGCGAGGGCAAAAGTGCATTGAGGTGTCGATCTCGCGCGGGCGCCGGTTGGTCGGGGGCATCGGATCGGGTCGCCCGGGAGGGAGCGCTTTGGGAGACGTGGCGTCATGTTCACAGGCAGTGCAACGGGGTTTTTGCTCAGGCCAGCAAACGGTGTCGGCTCTTTGCAGCGCTTACGGCGTGGCGCGAGGGGCGTCGTTGGCCTCTGCCCGCCCGTAACCCATCCACTGGACCACGCATAATACACTATAACAAACAGCCCCAGGAGTCCCAGGACCACGAGCTGGTTGTAGAAAAAGTGTGGAATCATCACATTGCCCCCTGGCACAGTGGTGTAATGGGGGGGCATTGTATCGGGTTTTCGAGGCCAGCAATCATCCACAGACTATAGGTACACGACCATCCGCTGCGTGACTCGGTGGTGCGGGAGTTGGAACGCCTCAAATGGTTTCTGTGGCACGGCAACGTCTATAAGGCGTTGCAGGTCGTGCAGTCGGTCGAGATGGACCTCGACGCGGCGGTGGCCACCAGTCGTGATCACACCGCTCGAAAACTGCTCAAAGCCGTCGAGGAGTTCCATACCTATATCGCGAATAATCAGGGTTTCATTCCCAACTATGGCGAGCGCTACCGTAACGGGGAACGCATCAGCACCGGCTTTGTGGAATCGACCGTGAATCAGGTGGTGAGCAAACGCTTCTGCAAGAAACAGCAGATGCAATGGACGAAACGCGCCGCCCATCTGCTGCTACAAATGCGGGTCAAGACGCTCAACCATGAGTTAGCGACCGTATTCCGCCGCTGGTATCCGGATTTCCCGGTTGAGCAGGAGTGAAGCCCAGGCGGCGTAGCCCCCAGATCTGTATGCTCTCCTATAAGAGATGGCGCGAACAAATGGTCCGGAAATGGTCCGGAAACGGTTCGGTTTTCGTCAAGACGCATGGGGGCTGGCGACGTACATTACAGGCAGGACAGGGCAGCGACCCTGGTTGAGAGAATCCTCAGGAGCGAAAAGGCGCTGCACACATAGCCATAAGGAGAACACCATGCCTGCTCAAGCCACACTGGAAGCCTTCAAGACACGTCTACGCGGTGAGTTACTGCAAGCCAACGATGCCGGGCCACGAGACGGCTCGCAAGGTCTATAATGGCATGATTGACCGGCATCCTCGCCTGATCGTGCGGTGCGCCAATGTCGCCGACGTTATCGCCGCAGTCCATTTCGGCCGCGAGCACGACCTGCTCGTCGCCGTGCGTGGTGGCGGCGGCCACAATGCCGGTGGTCTTGGCATGTGCGATGATGGGCTGGTCATCGATCTCGCGTATGAAGGGCATTCGCGTCGATCCCGTGGCACGGACGGTCCGCGTTGAGGGGGGCTGTACCTGGGGCGATGTGGATCATGCGACGCACGCCTTTGGCCTGGCCACGCCCAGCGGTATTATCTCCACCACTGGCGTTGGCGGACTCACCCTGGGCGGGGGGCTCGGCCATT
>CAVPRW010000041.1:0-112656 GCA_963707985.1 uncultured Nitrospinota bacterium
GCCTCCCTCCTCGGCTCTCACGTCTGTGGGCGTCTCGTGCTTTCCGCTTGACACGACGCAGTGTGTGGAGTACTGACATGCCATCTAACCTTAGTCAGCTCGACTCGGAAGACTGGCGCGAGGGTGGTGCGGGCTTATTTGGCGACCTGCGACAAAGCATCAGCGTTGCGACAGATTCAGTCGAGGAGATCATCATGCCTGCTTCACAAGAACACATTCAGACAGGTACCCCGATGGGGGCGGAACTTGTTAGAAACGGCGCGACGTTTCGCGTGTGGGCACCGGGCGCAAACGCTGTGTATGTGATTTTTAACGATCAGGATGCACAGGCGCACCTAGACGATGCTCACCTACTCGTCAGAGATCAACAAGGCTACTGGGCCGGCTTCTTCCCCGGGGTCACAGATGGTACGCCATATCGGTTCTGGGTGGTGGGGAGCGGCAGCAAAGGATTCAAGCGCGACCCCTATGCGCGCGAGTTGGCGATGCATGGCTACCCAAACTGCAATGGCCTCGTGCGAGACCCGCAGGCCTATCCATGGCATGATCAGGGATTTCGTCCCCCGGCATTCAACGATCTCATCATCTATCAGTACCACCTCGGCGTCTTTTACGCCACGGATGCTCAAGGTCGGGATATCAGGCCCGGACGCGTCTCGAAATTCCTCGATGCCGTGGATCGCATCAAGTATCTGGCGGACCTCGGTATCAACGCGATCATGCCACTGCCATTCGTCGAGTTCCAGGGTGAGAACAGTAAGGGTTACAATGGCACCGACCTGTTTTCTCCGGAAATGGATTACGCGGTCGACACGGCCGGTCTTGACCCCTATCTGCGGAAGGTCAATCGGTTATTGGCTGAGAAGAACTGCCCGCCTTTGACGAAGGCGCACCTGGCCGGCCAAGTCAATCAGCTCAAGACGCTGATCGACCTCGCGCACTTGTACGGTATAGCCGTGATTACCGACGTGGTCTACAACCATGCTGGCGGTAATTTTGACGACCAGAGCATACACTTCTTCGACCGCCCGGCCAGTACGGATAATAAAGACAGCATCTACTTCCTCCCGGATGGGCATGCGGGCGGACTCATATTTGCGTTTTGGAAACGTGAGGTGAGGCAGTTCTTGATCGATAACGCCAAAATGCTTCTCGACGAGTATCACGTCGATGGCATTCGCTATGACCAAGTCACTGTGATGGACGAGCATGGCGGCTGGTTTTTCTGTCAAGACCTCACGAGCACGTTGAAGTTCATAAAACCCAGTGCTGTGCACATCGCCGAATATTGGGGTAATGAGCGCTGGCGCGGCATCGTCAATCCGCCCGACGGCATGGGCTTCGACGCCGGTTACAATGATGGGCTACGCGACCAAATTCGCCGCGTGATTGCACAGGTGGCGGGCGGGAGAGACACCAGGGTCACCCTGGAAGAGCTACGTCATGCCTTGTATGCGCCCGACGGGTTTCCTGCCGTGTGGAAGTCCTTCCAATGTATCGAGAATCATGACTTAATCGACGATTCTCACACGGGCAATGATAAGCAGCCGCGGATCGTCAGGTTGGCCGATTCGACCAATACGCGTTCTTGGTATGCACGCAGCCGTGCTCGCGTAGCGACCGGATTACTGATGACAGCCCCTGGCATGCCAATGATCTTTATGGGCCAAGAGTTTCTGGAAGACAAGTATTGGTCGGATGATCCGCATGCCACGAACTTGATGATCTGGTGGAAAGGGCTCGAGGGCGGAGACAAAGCGATGTCCGACCATCACCGATTCACCCGGGACCTCATCTGGCTGCGCCGGAAACAGCCAGCTCTGCGGGGCGAGGGCATCAATGTGTTCCATGTGCACAATGACAATCGCGTCATCGCGTTCCATCGATGGCTTCCCGGCATCGGACGGGATGTCGTGGTAGTCACCAGCCTCAATGAGGGCACCTTCTATGGCCATAGTTACCAGATTGGCTTTCCCATCGGTGGTCACTGGAACGAGGTGTTTAACAGCGACATTTACGACAATTTTCTCAACCCCGTGTCTCAGGGCAACCTTGGCGGCGTGACCGCCGACGGTCCGGCCATGCATGGCCTGCCACATTCCGCCGGAGTGACCCTGCCGGCGAACAGCATCGTGGTCTTCGCGCGTGATTGGGGGGACGGATAGTTCCACCCACCGCGTCGGCTGTAGCCCCTTGGTGCTGGTGGCTCTCCTGCCAGCGGCGCGTTCAGGGGGAGGCCACAGGTTACTCTTGCGGGTTATAGTCGAGGGATCAGGAGGGAACGATGGCCGATGTCACGCTCCATGCAAAGACCACAGCATTGTTGCTCCAGGACTTGCAGAACGAGCTCATCAAGGGGAGCCGGCCGGTCGTGCCGCTGAGCGGCGCGGAGCTCATCACCAACTGCCAGAAACTCCTGGCCAAGGCGCGTGCCGTCGGAATGCCGGTGATCTATGTGCGGGTGTCACGCCGCCCGGATCTGAAGGATGCGCCCCGTCCCCCCTTGGGCACACCGCCCGGCAGTAGCGGGGGCCCCAGCCTCATTGAAGGCACTGAGGGAGCCGCGATTGTTGCGGAGCTGGCACCCCGCCCGGAGGACGTCGTCATCACCAAGCACACTACCAGCCCCTTCCACACCACCGATCTCGGCGTCTACCTCCGGCGGTTCGGCGTGACGACGCTGATCCTGACGGGGTACTCGACTACTGGTGTCGTCGAGGGGACGCTGCGGGACGCCCGCGACCAGGATTATGATTGCGTGGTGGTGCGGGAGGGCTGTGCCGCTGCCACGGCGCAAGAGCATGACACCTGTATGGACCTCGTGTTCCCCCGCATGGCGTGGGTGGCCAGTGTCGACGATGTCATTAACGCCATCCGTGAGTGAGCGCTCCAGTGAAGTCGCTCGATCGACTGCAACCGGCGAGTACAGGATGCTCTTCACGCCTACCATCGCGTAGGGCCGCTCTCACTCATGCAGGGTTGCTATGCCCTGACGCGGGGGCCGTAGCCTTGAGACACGAGTGGTCTAAGCTCGCCGCTCCATCGCCCTCATACGTGTAAGGGTCAACAATCCCTGTCAACACAAAGATGGCAAGCCGTATGGCCTACGAATGGGCGATCCCATGCACCAGATACTGCTTCAATCGGCGCAGGCCTTCCTGAATATTTTCCAGGGAATTGGCGTAGGAGAAGCGTAGGTAGCCTTCGCCGTTGAGTCCGAAGTCGATACCTGGAGCGACAGCGACTTTGGCGCGTTCAAGGATGTCAAAGGCGAGTGTGTAGGAGTCGCGACCGAAACGCGTGGCATCGGCGAAGACGTAAAACGCGCCTGTGGGATCATACGGCACGCTGAAGCCAATGTCGCGGAGCCCGGCCAGTATCACTAGGCGACGCTGATTGTACATCTCGACCATGCGCTGGACGTCTGGCCAGGACTGCTGTAGGGCCGCAATCCCAGCGTGTTGCACGAAGTCGCCAGCAGAGATGAAGAGATTCTGCTGGATCTTTTGCATCGGTCGCACCAAGCTCAGTGGGGCGATGACGTAGCCCAATCGCCACCCAGTCATGGCGAAAAGCTTGGAGAAGCCATTCAACACCAAGGCCTGGTCCGTACATTCCAGAATCGAATGGGCTCGTCCGTCATAGACCAATCCGTGATAGACCTCGTCTGAGATCACCAGCGGGCCCAGCCCAGCGATGCAGGCCATCTCATCAAACGGTAATAGCGTGCCGGTGGGATTGGCGGGAGAATTAATGAGGATGGCTTTGGTGCGGCTTGTCAGATGGGGGCGTACCTTCACGGCGGTATACTGAAATGCTTCGGTTTCATCGACGGGCACGTCGACGCAGACGCCATCGCACAGTTGGATGAAATTGGCGTAGCACGCATACCGTGGGTCTGACAAGATCACCTCATCGCCGGGATCCAGAAGCGCTGCCAGCGCCAGCAAGATCGCCGGGGACGAGCCAGAAGTGACGATGATCTGCTCGGGTGACACGCTGACGCCATACTGGGCAGAGTACCAGGCGGCGATCGCCTCGCGCAGCTCCGGAAGCCCTAGGCTGTGCGTATAGTGCGTTTCACCATCGCGCATGGCGCGGACGGCTGCGTCGACGATTGCCGGCGGCGTGTTGAAATCGGGTTCCCCTACCTCCAGATGGATGACCTTTACCCCGGTTTCGCGCTCGATGGCCTGGGCACGCTCCAACACGTCCATGGCCAGGAAAGGGCGAATCTCCTGGGCTTTGCGGGAGATCGTGGTGTGGTGTAAAGAACGTTGCACCTGCGTTTCGTATGACGGCACAGAACCTCCTCGGCGTGATGGCCTCTCCCGTATTTCTCTTGAATCGAATTCCACCTCATTGACCAGGAGAAGGCCAGTGTGAGATCGATAAATATCAATTATATTATCCCCCAAACGACCACACCTGTCCAGATGGCTCCGAGAGCTTTTCCAGCGGAGGTTCGTCCCCGTCGAGACTTGACCCCTCTCGCTCGATAACGGTACAATGAATGCTCTTGAGGAGACATTCTTCCGGCAGAAGGCTGGTACTGATGGTCAATTACGGCCAAAGCCACCTACCCAGGAGATGGATGATGACGGTATTATCGACGACACTGGCGGGTCTCTCCTTCCCGTCATGCTTGATGAATGCTTCCGGCGCATGGTCAGGAACGCATGAGGAGCTGCGGGAGTTAGCGGCCTTGGCAACGGGCGCGGTCGTCATCAAGACCACGACAACTCAGGCACGTGTCGAAGAGGTGCAGGGGTGTGGCATCGAGAATCCGGGGCAACCCTATTATCTGGCTGTCCTCGCTGAGCTGAGGGCCGCAGGGAAACCGGTGATCGGCAGCGTGGCCGGGTATACCACAGCAGAGTATGTCGTGCCAGCGCAAGCCTATGCGCTAGCGGGGGTACAGATCGTCGAGCGCACGACGCACGAGACCGGTGCATGATGCACCGGCCGCGGAGGGTGCTGATACTCACTGTCGTCTGTCTGGCGTTTTGTGGTCTGGAATCGTTGCATGGAGCTGATCTGTCCCGCACGCGTGTGGAAGTTCTGCGCCCTGACACGGGGGTGATATTGTTAACAGTCGACGCCGAACTGGCAACCACGCCTGAGACCCGCACCCATGGTCTTATGGAACGGGCCTCACTGCCTGTGGACCACGGTATGCTGTTCATCTTCGAGGTGGCCCAACCTCTCAGCTTCTGGATGTTCAATACGCTGATTCCCCTGGATATCATCTTTGTCAATGTCGAGCGGCGTATCACCTCCATTTCTGCCTCTGTGCCTCCCTGCCGACCACCGTCGCGCTGTCCCACGTATCGCTCAAATGGTCCCGCCCAATTCGTGCTAGAGGTAAACGCTGGGACGGTCGCGAAGTCGGGGATCGAGATCGGCGATGAGCTGCGCTGGACAGTCCCCTGAGCCCCGGTACACCTGTCGTCGGTTGCTTCCAAGAGCTGTCTCTATATTTTGGCACAAAGAGCCCCGCCCCGCAGCTGATTGCGTGACAATATGCTATAGTAGGGGCATGGGGTAGCTAAGGGGCTTTTCCACAATGGTGCAGGGGGTGATGCATGTTTGGCATCGGTCTACCTGAACTTGTTGTCGTGCTGGTCCTCGCGCTTCTGGTGTTCGGGGCAGGGAAGCTGCCTGAGATTGGTCGGGGCCTTGGGAAAGCCGTCAAGGAGTTTAAAGCCGTCGGTAAAGAATTGACAGGCGGGAGAAGTTCAGCGCTTGAAGAGACGCCAGCAGTAAAATCCGAAGAGAGGCATAAGAGGTCTTGAGGGCTCGCGTGTGGCCCCTTCTCCACGGTCGATCGCTGGGGGGTGATGTGCGATGGAGAATATGCGTTTCGAGGAATTGCAAGGCATTGCCCGGCAATTGGGTCTGGATTTCTTCGATGTGATCTTCGAGGTCGTACCGCAGGATATCATGTCCGAGGTTGCGGCCTATGGCCTGCCCACTCGGGCCCGGCACTGGTCGTACGGCAAAGTGTATAATCGGCAGCGCGTGCATGGCCAGATGGGACTGTCGAAGATCTATGAGATTGTGCTGAATAACGACCCGGGCTACGCGTTTCTCCTCGATACGAATCCGGAGATCGCCAATCTGCTCGTCGTCGCTCACGTCTACGCCCACGTCGATTTTTTTAAGCATAACATCTACTTCGCCGACACCAACCGCAACATGGTGAACACCGCGGTCGAACATGCCCTCCGCATTGATGAATACATCGATCGCTATGGACTCGATCGTGTCGAGCGCCTGATGGATATCGGCTTCGCCATCGATCGCCACATCGATTTTCATAAGGGACTAGTGCGCAAGCCCTATCCCGCCCGGGCTGTGGTCGAGCGCGAGGTCAAGAGAGGCGAGTATGCGGATCTCTTCGGCGAAGAACAATTTACGCTAAAAAAGGTGGTGGTTGGCGACATTGTGCCTCCGCATCCGGAGAAGGACATCCTCTGGTTCTTGGCGCAGTATGCCCCCATTGAGCCTTGGGAGCGTGATGTTCTGGAGATCATCCGGGCCGAGTCGTACTACTTTTATCCACAGTTTGAAACCAAGATTCTCAATGAAGGCTGGGCGACCTATTGGCATGCAGAAATTCTCAACCAATATATGAAGTTAACTCCTAGTGAGACGATCGATTTCGGGGTGTTGCATGCGGGCGTGGTGAATCCCGGGCATCGAATGAGCATTAATCCATACTACCTGGGATATCGCCTGCTGGTCGATGTCGAGCGCCGCTGGGATAAGCTATATGCGGCGGGCAAAGCCTCCCTCACCGGGCGCCAGAAGCTCTTCGAAATCCGCCGGCAGGAGAATGATATCTCATTCCTCGCCAACTATCTCACCCAAGAGCTTGCCGATGAGTTGGAATTATTCGCTTACGGCTATGCGTGCGAGCATGGCGAGCACGACCGTAAAAAGTGCCGCAAGTGCGGCGAGATCGAGATTAAAAGCCGTAACCTCGAAGAGGTGCTGCAAAGCCTCTTCGTTGCCCGCTTCAACTATGGTGCGCCGAAAATCCTCATCAGCAAGGTACTGGATGACGGCACCCTGTTGCTCGAGCATGAACAGGGGGATCGCGGCACGCTGGATGTCAAGTATGCCGAGAAAACGCTGGAATACCTGCATGAGCTCTGGAAAAAACCCATCCGCCTGCGGACTGTTAATAGCCAGGGGGAAGCGGTCGTTCTCAAGTACACCTTGACCGGTTTTGAGATGGGCGAGCATCTGGCGCTGCTCAGTCCAGCCGATGAAGTGCGACTCAACACGCCGCCGACGTTTGAGTGGACCTCAGGCGGCAATGACTCCTTCAGCGTTAACCTGTCGTTGGACCCGAACTTCAGCTATCGCAACTACTCGACCTACTATGATGGTGGGATTATCATCCGGAAGAACAGTTGGACGATGCCAGAGAATCTGTGGAATTTGGCCCCAAAAGGGAAGCCGATTTACTGGAAAATTCGTGGGGTGCGGAGTGCTGACCGGCCCCAGACCGTGGTCGAGAGCCGGGACGTGCGTCATTTCATTCGCCTGTAGGTCGGATCGGTGGAGAGACGTCTGAGCTCCTACGGTTGTAGGGACTTTTGCCGTTCGATCCTGACATAGTCCATCAAGCGGCTCAGGCTCTCGTAGAAATCTTCAAGGTCCTTCAGGTCAAGGACAACTTCTCGCTCCCGATGTGCCCCTCGGAAGCGTAATTGGAAACGTGCCGACGCCTCGCTGACGTCAGCTGTGTGAGCGGTGGGAACCGCCAAGGCGAATTCATATCCTGGCCGTTTGATGACATAGACGATTTCATACCCATGAGCATCATGAGCGCGCTCGAAATCGGTGTCGCGATGCTCGGTACATGGAGTCATTGTGAGCCTCCACAATTCTTGCCTCGGGGGCTTGCCCGTCGGCCGAGGTCGGGAACGATGCGATCACTGCTGGTGTTGGTCGCGTTATCGTCCGACTCAGCGCCAACTTTACTCAGTGTGATGAGTGGAGGTCCGTGGTGTTGACAGTGTTGGTGGTATGCCATGGGCTCCCTCGCAGATAAACTGCAGTGTAGACCGACACCGTTGCCTGCCCTCTGTCCCGTGACCGATGTATCGCTGTTGACACAGCGTCTTGACGGGCGCTAAAACTTGAGCCAACTGGAGGGACCTTCCCCTCATGATTGCTGTGCTACCCTGTTGCGACCATAGGGTCCGACACATCGCGAGTGATGTAGCACATCCCCCTTATGGCCATACACTGGTTACCTACGATATCAGTATTGGGAAGTGGGGCAATGTCGATCCCACTGCAGAGGGAGAACCCCGATGACCGTGGCGGAGAAGCTCGATCGTATTCACGCCAGCATTCAAGTCAAGCTTGCCCAGCAAGGGATGCCCACTGACCGTGAAACGCTTGAAGAAGTGTGCACCGCGATCGCCTGCCTGGTGCGCGACCCTGATAGTATAGAGCTGCATAGCAGTCCGATGTCGGCGACAGACTACTCGGTCGTAGCAGACTGCCTGACGCTGGCGGCTCGGGACTATGCTGAGGAGATTGCTGCATTACGAGCGCTCGTGTCCACCTTGGAGGTGGACATGCAAGATGAGGTGCGGGCCTGGGTGGCAGCTGACCTGGTCAGTCCAACGGCGGCTCCCCATGTCATCCGTGAGATGATTCTTAGCCGCTTTGTATCCCTCGATCGTGAGCTCGAAGGGTACCAAGACGCAGGGGGCACTTCTGATCCCTCTGACCAAAGAGTTGACTAGGCAGATCAAGGCGTTTCCGCTATTCCGGCTCGAGCATTCTTGGCCCAAGTTTGGTCGGCAGAATTCTCATGCCCCTGTAGCTCAGCACGGACGGAGCAACGGCCTCCCGATCCCATTTGAGGGGAGTTCGCAAATCGTTGATCGACAGGCATCTTCTCCTTCTTAAATCACGAAACCCTTGCTGGGTGAATGCCTTCCAATGCCCGCGATTCCCTATGTTGTCCCACTAAAGTCCCAGCAATTTTCCCGACAGTTGTCGTGCCCCACGGAACACCATGATGGATGAACATGGCCAGAGGCGGCCATGCGTCCAGTTCGGCTGGTAGCAAGGTCGATTGCGAGTTGGCGCCCGCGAGCCTGTACGACAGTTGGTCCAGGAGTCCCTGTAGGCACCATGGATGGTCGCCAGCTTCCTGCATGAAGTCGAGCACGCCATGTCGCCTCTCGACCTGTGAGTATCGCGCCAGCCTCTTCACACGCGGAGGGGCCCCACGGACGTGATCTTCACCCATGGCGCGGGGATGGATGTGCCGCTTTCCAGGCATGCAGTGACGCTATTTCCCCCTCATCACGACGTGCGGTCGCACAATCTTGCCTGGAGTCCTGATGGTGCATGCAGCGTTGGGCTAAAGCCAACAGGCCGCGCCACCGCGGAAGCTCTACGATTCAATCGCCCGGCTATGATCCTACTTCGCCGCCATTGGAGAGCGACCGGGGTACAGTTCGGCCGAGTAACCGAGAGCATTCAGGGAAGCGGCATGCGTCTCGTCTGGCATCGGGGTGTGCACCCAAATGGCATGCATGTCCTCCTGCTGTAAAAAGGACGCTGAGCGTCGAACACAGCCTCATGATGTCGATTGCCACCTCCAGGTCGTATCCCCCTGGTTCACCGAAAACCTGTGCAGTCGATCCGACACTCTATTTCGCCAGCCGCGCTGAGTAGGCAGCCTGGTATCCTCTATCCCTGCTATTGCCAAGCGTTTGAATGGCCCAGCATGGAAGCCACCTTAGCCACTTCTCCTTCTTGCCGGCGAGAACCTTACACCCTGAGGACTCAGTCACCCTGCAGTTTGCCAGCACTGCATCGGCAGTGGACGTTGGTTGAGATCGTGGTATAGTGCAAAGATAGCAAATGGACTAAAGAAGTTTGCCTGAAAGGTTGTGAGAACGAGTTGTGAGGATGATCTGATGGAAGTGACGATCCAAGTACCTGAAGATATAGCCGACCGCTGGCAGGCCCAGGGGGATATCCCTCGTGATGTGCTGGAAGGGGCCGCCCTTGAAGCCTACCGCAAGCGGATCATTGGGGAGTCACGCCTACAGCAGTGGCTAGGCTTTGAAACACGCTTTGACGTGCATCGTTTCCTGAAGGAACACGGCGTTCCTATGAACTACAACCTTGAAGACCTCGAACACGACCGCCAAACCCATGACCGGCTTGGCGTCTAACATGCTTGTGGTAGCGGACACCACGCCGCTTAACTATCTGATCCTGATTGGCTACATTGACATTCTTGCCCCCCTGTATGGCCAGGTGATCATACCACAGGCCGTTGCCGCAGAATTGCGGCATCCGAGGGCGCCTACCCGTGTCCGGGGGTGGGTGGACGCTCTACCGCGGTGGTGTGCGATACGGCAAGCGCCAGGGAACCCCGATCCTGCCTTAATGTCTCTGGGTGCCGGGGAACGGGAAGCCCTCATGCTGGTGCAAAAATTAAGTGCTGATGCACTTCTGACCGATGACCTGGAAGGCCGCGAAGAAGCCATACAACGGGGCATGCAGGTGACGGGAACCCTTGGTATTCTGGAGCGTGCCGCCCTACGGGACTTGCTCGACCTCCCTACAGCGATTACTCGCCTACAAGCCACCACGTTTTATCCGCCTGCAGAGATCATTGCCGCCATGCTGGCCCGCGATGCCGCCCGGAAATCGCACCCCCCCACCTAACCGCCCCATTTCCTCACGTCAGAGGAGGTTAGTGTACAGTTCGATAATATGATTCTTGAGTATGGACATTGATTCATCGAAGCCTTTCAAAATACTTCTTATCTCAGATAAACGAACAAATTTCATTGTATCGGTAAATTCTTTGAGGTTTTCGCTCATGATGATGAAATCATACGTGTTTTCTTCTTCCTTAGAAATGTCAACAGAAATATATGGTGTTCCTTCATGAATGAAAGAATTTCTATGCTTGTCATGTGTGTTGTAGGGTTTGGGTAAGGTCTTAAGATATCTACCAAGATAGCTCGGCGGTCATCAGCCTACAGGCTCCGCCACTTGAATCTCCGTTGACTCAGAACCACGTCGACCTTGTCACCCGAGCGCTGGGCTGATCCGGAACCACAAGAGATGGGTGTGGTATACACAACCCCAGGGCGTATTTCATGGTATCGTCCAAGAGCCCACCCAGGGTGGGTACCTCTGTGGTTTGTACGGACTGCGTGACGAGTTTCATCACGAGCTAGGCTGGGCGCGACAGTGACGCAGTGCTATCAGGACTTTCCCGGGCAGCTGCCGAGGACTGAGTGGCTCCCATGAGCCAGGCTCAATCCTACTTGGGCCATTGCAGGATACGCTGGGATGTAAAAATTTCCGCTTTGACGGCATGGGACGTTAGGACCAGCGGCGCCACCTCGGCGCGCCATGTGTGCAACAGGTGCCGCAGAGGGGCGTATCACGAGCGCGCCTGCAGCAGGTCGATCAGGACAGACACGTGCGTGACGCGGCGGAAGTCGTGGATGATACGCAAGCTTTCTTCGATCTGCCGCTCACTTAGCTGCGCCGCCGGCACCAGCGTGCGGTATTTGGTATCGACGTCGGCCCAATCAATGCCGAGCATGCCTGCCCCCTTCGGCGCATAGACGGTGTTCGAAAAGGTGCGCCCGTCCTTCGTCCGAATGGTCACGGTTGCCCCCTGCCTGTAGCGCTCGACATTGTCGGTAGGCGGCGCGCCAATGCGGACTTTGTCGAGGAGCTGATGGATGACCGGGTCCTGAATCTTGCCCTCAGTCGCATGCACCCAGGAGAAGTCGCGATCGGCCACGCCGGCAGCTAGGAAGTAGGCGGGGCTGTGTGCCATATCGATGAGGTCGGTCGGGTGGAGAGGACCGGAAAGTGCCGTGACGCCTGGCCTCGACAGGGTGATGGTGTCGACGTCATCAGGAGAAATGTTGCCGGCTCTGGCGGCATTGGCGGCGGCCTCGGCGAGCGCGTGGCTGGGATGCCCGCCAGGCACGAGCTTGATCGCCATGTCGGTGATGATATCCCACTCCTTCCCCAGGTCATATAGTATGCCGACGCCGTCCGCACCACCGTAGACCTCAAAGAACCCCTGGCGCGTTTCGAGAATGCTCTCTTCCGCGACATACCCCTTCTGTGCGGCGAGTGCGGCCCGTACCCCCAGCATGGCCGCCAGCCCGGCGTGATACTCGCGGGCGACACTGGTGTTCGCCGCGGCCGCCAGTCCACCCATCGAGGTCGCGGATAGGGCGATGGCCTGTGCCATGTGCGCGGCGTCAAGCCCCAGCAACCGGCTGGTCGCGACTGCACCGCCAAAGATGGCGACGAGGCAGCCATGAAAACCCTGGATGCGGAATTTAGGCGTAATCGCCGCGCCAATGCGACCCGATGCCTCGTAGCCCACAACGATGGCAGCTAACACGTCCTGACCGCTGGCGCCCGTGCGCTCCGCCATGGCAAGTGAGGTTGACACCAGTGTCGTCCCGGCATGCACGATATTCCGCAGGTCGCTATCGTCGGAGGCTGCGGCATCGCTCATGACGGCGTTAACCTGTGCAGCATCGACCACCGGAAGCTTGGGGCCTGGGTCGAACCAGATCGAAGCTTCGGGCGTCCCACCGTTCTCTCTAGCCAGGGCACGGATGATCTGGGAGGACACAATCCCCGATCCCAGAGAGGCGCTGGCAATCGTGCTGGCAATCAGCATCGAGGCATGGTCGACGGCTTGCGACGGAAGGTCGGCGTAGGAGACCTGCGTGAGAAACTCGGCCAACTCGCGTGCAACGGTCATGGCAAACTCCTTCCTACACTACTCAAGTGGCGTGACCCTCATCATCCAGGCCGGCGCATGGTCACGGCCTCGACCTCGTTCACGCTCGCCCGGCGGTCGCCTCAGGAAGAGCTCTGCTTCCAGATGGTGTCAACACCAGGGCTTGTCTGCTGCGGCGTTACGCCCCGCGATGCGGCCGAAAGCCAAACATTCTCCAATGTTTCCGGTGCCCTGGTACATGTAGCTGTAAATTGATCCGAGCTCACCAGCACTGTAGAGCCGAGGTATCGGGCTGCCATCAGGCCTTACGATCTGGCTCCTGGTATTGCGTCTGGGGCCCCCCTGTGTATTGAGCATCGAGGGCGAGAGCTCAAGCGCATAGAAGGGTGCGGACTGGATGGGGCAGAGCATCTTGGTTCTGCCGAACTCGACATCCACTCCCGCCTGGCAGTGTGCATTCCAGCGGCTGACGGTCTCCTGCAGCACGGTCGGGGACAGTCCCAGATGCTGCGCCAGGGCGGTGATCGTCTCGGCTTGCTTGATCCAGCCCTTTGCCAACTCGGCTCTATTGTCGTCGCTCCAGTCATAGCGCTCGACGAGTGGGTTCCATCCCGAGCGCGGCTCTTTCTCGTAGAGTGGACCCGAGGCGAACATGGTGTGATCGAAAATCATGAACATCGGACATGGTATGGAGAGAGGGGTCCAGCGCCCAGCGATTTTGACCTTCCCGTGCGAGGTTTTGTACTTTTCGTCCGCAAAGCGTTTTCCGTCCGGTCCCACGACGATCATGCCGCCAGGCGGCTGTTTGGCGAAGTGCAGCGCCACCATCGAAAAGGTGGTCCGGAAGTCGGGGACCTTGAGCGCCATCGATGGGCCGGCGAAGTTATTCATGTGCCACAGGTCGGCGCCAACGGCCATGGCCATGGTGATGCCGTCCCCTTCGTTATACGGCGATCCCGAGGTATAGCAGTACGGCAGGCCCGGCAGATAGTTCCTGATCATCTCCTGGTTGTTCTCGAAGCCCCCGCAGGTCAAGACGACTGCTCTGCGAGCCTGCGATGTAGCAGGGTTTGCCGTCCCGTTCCGCCCTGACACCGAGGATTTCTTTCGTCACACCATCCTGGATAAGCTCTTTCCCAGGGGACTTCATACAGAATCTCAATGTCTCTCGCCCTGACCGCACGCGCTAGCATCTCCCAGGTGTTCGAATACCCCACGACAGGTCCGTGGTGGAATTTGTGTACACAATCCGCTCCAGGGAGATCGGGAAACTCGATACCCACGGGCTGATGCTGATGCTCCTGAGGGTCGCCACCGATGCTCTCGACCCAGGCATTATTCTCGCCCATTTCCTCGGCCCACACCCGCACCATGGGGTCTGGAACACGGTAGGGTCCGCAGAGCGCGTGAAGATATGTGATGGCCTTGTCGACCGATGAGGTGTTGAGATAACCCTGGCCTGCCACGCGTGTGTTGCCGCCTTCGTGCCCCTGGGGCGCCTTGTCCAGCAGGATCACCTGCGCGCCTGCATCGTACGCCGTGATGGCCGCCGCGGCGCCCGCGGCCCCGAAGCCAACCACTACCACATCCGCCTGTCTGTCCCATGTCGCCGGAAGCCAAGGCTGTCCTGCCATGTCTCCTCCCCCAAACGTGCTTGTTTGCTGTGTGCTTTTGATACCATTCGCGAGCATGAAATCAAGGCCTTGCGCGGAATCATTCCAGTCGATACACGCGTCGCGCCGTACCGCTGAACAAGGCCAGCTTCTCCTCGGCAGACGCGCTTGCTGCAATGCGCTTAAACGCGTTCCACAGCACTGCCCAGCTAATCCCCATCTTTTCCACGGGGAAATTGCTCTCGAACATACAACGGTCTGCCCCGAACCGTTCGATGCAGGTCTCCATGTAGGGGCGCCAGTAGGCCGCTAAGTGTGCTGCTGCGATGCGCTCATGTGGCTGTATCCCTTGCAAGACTCAACTGCCCTGGTCACGGGGCTTGGATGAACTCCACCCAATTGCCATCAGGGTCCTCAACCATGCCGATCACCACCCCCGGACGCACCTCTGTCCGAGGCCGCACGATCTTCCGACCGGAGGCTTGCACCGCGCTCAGGACTTCATCCAGGTTATGGATGGTCATCGTCCAGTAGCGGTACCCGGTGCCACCCTGGATGCCGCCCGGAGCGGCAGGCACCCCTGGGTCCTTGACCGGGACCACGAGCTTGATCAGACTCTTGCCAAACCACAGGCGGTGCATGACCTTGATGCCCACGTGCTCCATGGCGATGTCGCCTTCATGCTCGAAGCCGAGCACATCGCGATAGAAGGCCAGCATGGCCTCGCCATTCGTGGTGACGATACCGAGATCGATCGCGTCCTTCGCGACTTTGACTCCCATGGGGACCTTCTCCTATCGGTCAGGCAATCCACCGCCTGTAACGGTGCGTGTGCGCCTGTCGTTGATAAGGCAACGTGGTAGAGCCCGCATCTGCTGCTCCGCCATTTTCCTATGAGAATACTGGAGTGCGGGAGCGCTCCAGCTGCCAGCAACCATGGTGCAGATCTTCCCGGGGGGAAGAGCCGATACAACTGCCGAGCCGGTTGACCGCTCTGCTATAGCCCATGCCTGCCACGTTGTCAAGCGCGGAGTACGACCTTAACTTTTTGAGCTTTATGGCAGCTCATCACCGCCGATGGAACGGAAGTATGCCCCGGCACCAGTCTCGTCCTGGGCGCCCGCGTCGCGACGGACGCCGACGGAAGACCCACGCAGCTACGGGGCCCATCGGTTAGCGCTTGTAAGCGACGGCGAGGTAGTGCGCGCCCTGCGGCATATGCCTCACAAAATGCCGCTCGATGGCGGTAAAACCGGCGTCCGTGAGCATCTGGTGTTGCTCGTGCCAGGTGGGATGGACAGTCCCCCAGCTCATCTCGCGATACTGATTGTTGACCCCGGACCAGAAGAGTGGCTGACGAAATTCTTCCAGGGTATCAGGATACGCAAAGTCCAGGTTCAGGAAGACCCCAGGCTGTTTCAAGGCGCGGTAACAGGCACGGAAGAGCGCCGCGCGCACCTCCACAGGAATCTCGTGAAAGACGCGCGTGATCAGGACCCCGTCAAAGACTTCCGTATAGGGCATCTCCTCGGCCGGTGTGCGCTCCACGTGGATGCGATCGTCAAAGCCGCGCGCATGGATCAGGCGTCGCGCGGTTTCTAACCCACCAACTTCGACGACATCAAGTCCCACAAAGGTGGCGGTGGGGTAGTACTCGGCCAGTTGCAGCAACATGAGCCCAGGACCACACCCCACATCGAGGACTCGGCCACCATTGTGCAATGCCTCGTCCAGGGCGGGCACACGGGACTGCATCTCCTCGATCCACAATCGCCGTTGCAGGGCTTCCTGGTTCGGTGGCGGATCAAGGCGTGTAGGGTTTGTGCCATAGGCCTCGGCATGCGACCCCACGGCGCCACTCTTCAAATAGTCCGCCTGCTTCGCCAGACGCGGTCCGGCCTCCCGGACGGCACTGAGGAACAACACGGCCTGGCTATCAGGATGCGCACGTCCAGCCAGGAGGCTGTCCACATGTGGGGCCATGACGTATCGTCCATGGTCGGCGTCCAAGAGGTGATACCGATAAGCGCTGGCGCACCAGATCGCCACGTAGGGGGCATGGCAGGCGGTGCGCTGGGCCAACTCCTGAGCGGTCAGCCCCTGCGGATGTGCGGCCAATTGATCGAAAAAGCCGGTCTGTACCCCGGTCGCGATGACATACACGGCTTGGAACCCATCCCGCCACTCTTGCAGCCTCTCGGCTTGTTGGTGCAAACTAATGGTCTCGGAATTCGCCATCATCCCTCTCCCTGTCCAGAATGCTGCTTCGTCGCTCGTCAGCCCACGGTCTGCTCTCCTGCGCCCTATCATAGCATGTTAGCGGATACGTGGCGTGAAGCAGTCTGCTATGCACTGGATAGCTGCCGGGTTACCCGGAATCGCGGCAGCTCGGAGGCCGATGTCACAGGGCTTGACCCGCCGATGCCGACGCCCACGTGTTCCTTGGTGAGAGGCATCTGCATCAGCTAACGGGAGAGTGTTCCACCGCCAGATGCCTCAGGAGGTGAGAACCTGCATGAGACGGCGCTCACGCAATCGATCGGCTGTCTGCGAAGCTTGTAGCTTTGGGCAAACAGGTTGATACCCTCGACCTTCCCGAAAATACCAGCCTGATGCGATACGGAGTGACGGGCTACGCCGTGCCCGATCGGGTTGACGTACTAGGTTACAATGTTTGCAGAGAGTCGTGATCAATCACCCCGGATACTGCGGGCAAAGAGGTACCATGCAATGATGCGGTTGTCCACGTGGGGTTACTGGGGGCTCCTGGTCTTGGTCCTGACATCCTGCGCCAGCCCTCAAACGCATGTTCTACGGGCAGCGCTGAATCATCAGACTCAAGCCGTCGTCGCCCAACATCTGGGGCAGCCCGATGCGGTATGGCCGTTAGCGGATGGTGAGACATTATGGAGCTATGGTGCCGACCAACGCCTCTGGGCGTATTGGCACGATGGAAATGCGAACGGCAGCCCAGCCGGGCTCACAGTGGAAGGTCCCGGCCTGACGCTGTTGCCGAGTGCACCTTGCACTGAATATGTGTTACGGTTTGATCGGGACCAGATATTACGAGCCTGGCGTCGCCAGCCTTGCCAGGGGTTTCGGCCTGGCCCCGTCTCGCACCCATAGCCAACCCTCTCCCCCGGAACACGAGGGAGAGCCTTCCTCGCGACCCTCGCCCGATGCGCTCTCCACCCCTACGTCATTTCCCCGCATCGACGGCGGCCTGGCGCACGGTCTTCAGATACACGTCAGTACTTTGCTGGATCAGGCGACCCACGTTGCTATGGAAATACTGTACCCCAAGGCCTAAAAACTTGGGAATGAGATTGTCGGGGCAGCTGCACCCGGCAATGCGGCCAGCCTCAGTGATTGTCTTGACGCCGCGCTCCATCAGCTGCTGCACTTCCGGGTGCGTTTGTTGGCCGGTGTAGCCCATCGACTGAGACAGGTCGCCAGAGCCGATGAAATATACATCCACTCCCGGCACGGTGACCAGCTCCGGCAGGTTCTCGATGGCTTCCACCTCTTCCAGCATCAAGCACACCAGGGTCTGGCGGTTGGCTTCTTTGGCGTAGTCCCCAGTGGTGCCCCGGAAGCCGTAGTTGGCCGGGCGGCCGCCGCTAAAAATGCCTCGATGACCTTCCGGACCGTACTTCACGGCGTCCACGGCAGCGCGGGCTTCCTCCGCCGTGTTGACGTGGGGTACCTGTACGCCCCACGCGCCCCGATCCAGGAACGGCGCGATGATCTCCGGCTTGTTCCCCACGGGGCGCACAATCGGCGCCATGCCGCTGAGCTCGGCAGCGGCGATGCAACTCTCGGCGGTGTCCACCGTGATGGAGCCATGCTCGTTGTCCAGCAGGATCCAATCGAACCCCAGGTGACCCAGCATCTCTACCACCGTAGGCGATGGGAAGGTGCACATGACGCCGAAGGCCGCTTTCCCAGCATACAGCCGTTGCTTCAGGGTATTCTCGCGCATGATCACTCACTCTCCTCATTCACACTGGTTGTCCCCAGCTGTCTCCCGCACGCCAACCCTCTCCACCCAAGAGAGGCAGTCGGTCTCTGTCCTCTGCCACTTGAAAGCTGTACCGCCCCCATCACTCTCAATGTCATATCCACTTCGCTCATAACGGGTAGGCCGGATATCCCGACTTCAGAATGATATAGCGACATGATTCCCCGCACAAGCTCGCCCTCGCCCTTCACAAGACGGCGTGTGGCCGAGGCCAGGTCGGCGAGCATGATACGTGGGGCGTGGCCAATACGCAACTGGAAAGGCTTGGAAGGTGGCCATGCAACGGCTCCTTGTCTATGCTTATTGCGCGATGAAGCCGCCGTCGATGACCAGTTCGGTGCCGGTGATGAAAGACGCTTCGTCGGAGGCCAGGAACAGCACGCCGTAGGCCACTTCGATCGGCTTGCCGGTACGCCGCAGCGGCGTCCAGTCGATGAGGCGTTGCATATCAGCAGCCTCCCGCGGGCGGGCCGAGCGCATGGGTGGCATGAAACCGGGGTGCACCGAGTTGGCGCGAATGCCGTCCGGTCCGTACTTCACCGCTGTCGCCTTGGTGAAAATCCGCACTGCGCCCTTGGAGGCGTGATAGGCGGGATGGCCGGATTCCCCACCGACGAAGCCCATGATCGATGAAATGTTCACGATCGATCCCCCGCCGGCCTGTCGCATGGCCGGAATGGCGTATTTAGTGCCGAGAAAGACGCCTGTGGTGTTGACCTCCATGATGCGGCGCCACCCTTCGGTATCCATCGGATCCACCTCCGAGGTACTACTCAGGCCAGCGTTGTTGACCAGAATATCCAGCTTTCCGAAGCGTGAGATCGTTGCCTCGACCAGGCGTTTCCAGTCAGTCTCGTTGGTCACATCGGTGCGCCTATACAAGGCTTCGGCCCCCGTCTGATTGATCTCGGCCTCGAGTTTCTTGCCCTCGTCCTCAAGGACATCCGCGATGACGACTTTCGCCCCTTCGCGACCGAACAGTTGGGCCTCTTCCGCACCCATTCCATGAGCCCCACCCGTGATGATGGCCACTTTTCCGGGTAAACGCATAATGCCTCCTGGAGTGAAGGTGTAGTGGTGAGTGAACGCTGACGGCGCTATTGTGCAACAGGGGGGAGTCATTGTCTAGGGGAAGAGGCAAAAGGGAACGCCCACGGCATCCATAGAGGTGCTATAATGCGTTAGACACGCTTGGCTCGGATGCGGGAGGGGTGACCGCGCAGCAGCCCTCTCAGGTCATTGGAAAGGATCGATCATGCAATTTGGTCTCTTCTATGAAGCGCCTGAAGATTCCCGCTTTACCCACGCCGAGCGCTATGCCGAGATGCTGGACTTGATGGCCTATGGCGAGACCCTCGGCTTCGACGTCGTGTGGATGGCTGAGATACATTTCGGTGGCGCCTTTTCCCTGGTGTCGGTGCCGCTCATGGTCGTGCCGGTGATCGCCCAGCGCACGCGGCGCATTCGCATCGGCACGGCGGTGACGTTGTTGCCGCTGCACCATCCGTTGAGTCTTGCCGAGCAGGCTGCCACGGCTGATCTTCTTTCCGGTGGGCGTCTCGAATTCGGGGTCGGGCGCGGTTCCATTCCCACACACTTTCACGGGTTCGGCGTGCCGCTCGAAGAAAACCGCGCCCGCTTTGACGAGGCGCTGGAAATCATCCATTTGGCTTGGACCCAGGAGCGCTTCAGCTACCAGGGACGGTTCTACCAGGTCGAAAACCTCTCCGTCGTGCCAAAACCGTTGCAGCAGCCGCATCCACCGATCCGCGTTGGCGTGCACACGGCCGAGAGCTTTGCGCACCTGGGCGATCTCGGTCTACCGATATACTCCGGCACCACGACGACACCCATGCCGCAGTTGCGCGATGGTATGGCGCTATATCGCACCCACTTGAACGCTGCCGGCCATACCTGGCAGAGCAATCAGGCCGCGCTGATGATGCCGATGCATGTTGCCTCCACCTCTGGCGCCGCGCATGAGGCCATGCGCCCGGGCGTTGAAAAGTTTTACCGCAATATGCTCAGTATGCTCTCCTATCTGCCCGAGAGCTATACAGGCCAGCAGGAACGGCTGAGCAACTTGCGCAAGATGCTAGAGAACTTTCCCTTCGAGCGCTTTAGTCAGCAGCAGGGGGTGTTCGGCGATCCCCAGGAATGCATCGACCGCCTGCAAGCGGCGCGTGATGAGTTCGATCTGTGCCAACTGATCTGCTGGTTCGACCAGGGATGTATGCTGTCGATCGAGGACGTGAAACAGGTGATGGCCCGATTCGCCGATGAGGTCATGCCAAAGGTGTAAGCTATGTCGAGAAAAATCCTTGTCTCATCACAGAGGCGAAGGCCGTGCCAATCTCAGCGGAGTCTCGGATCGAGATGAGCGGCGACAGTCTTACCTCAGACGACAACTGTACCACGGCAGCAAAGACCGTGAAGCGCACACCCTGGTGGCTGGCAGGCATGGATAACAACGGGGCTGGTCCCATCCCATACATTACCTTCAGCCGGGAAGAATGGGCGCAACGTCGGGCCGATACCCCATTGACGCTCTCCGAGGCCGACCTCGCGCAGTTGCGTGGCATCAATGAACGGGTCTCCCTGGATGAAGTGGTGGAGATTTACCTCCCCCTCTCGCGGCTGCTGAATCTCTATGTCGCCGCCACCCAGGAGCTGTATCGCGCCACGGCCACGTTTCTGGGCAATCATGATCCTAAGGTCCCCTACGTCATTGGGATGGCTGGCAGCGTCGCCGTCGGCAAAAGCACCACCGCCCGTATCCTGCAGTCGCTGCTGGCACGCTGGCCGAATCACCCCAGGGTCGATCTCGTCACCACCGATGGCTTCCTGCATCCCAATCAGGTGCTTCAGAGCCGCGGCCTGATGCAGCGCAAGGGGTTTCCCGAGAGCTATGATTTGAGGAGTCTGATTCAGTTCGTCTCCGATGTGAAGGCGGGCTTGCCCAAGGTGCAGGCACCAGTATACTCCCATCTACGCTATGACATCATTCCAGGCAAGTTCCAGGTGGTCGATCAACCGCACATCATGATCGTCGAAGGCTTGAATGTGTTGCAGCCGGGGGAGAGTCTGCCAGGCCAGAAGCCGCGAGTCTTCGTCTCGGACTTCTTCGACTTTACGATCTATGTCGATGCCAAGGTGGAAGACGTTCGGACCTGGTACATCGAGCGCTTCCTCACCCTACGTGACACCGCCTTCCGCAATCCCGCCTCATTTTTTCACCGCTATTCCAGCCTCTCCGATGCCCAGGCACGCGATCGCGCCAGCACGATCTGGCGTGAAATCAACGAGATGAACCTGGTCGAGAATATCCTGCCGACGCGTGAGCGTGCCCACCTGATCCTGGAAAAAGGGCACGATCACGTGGTGCAGCGCGTCAAGCTGCGAAAGTTATGACGCAGCGATCTCAGGCGTTCCAGTCCCTGCCACATCTCGGCATCAGAATAGTTGCTTGGGAGAAATCCCTAGGTTGGGAGAAACCGATGTTCGGTTTGGATGAAGCGGATGGTGCCGCTCTGACAGCGGATGGCAAGGGAGTGTGTGGTAGCCCCTTTCCCCGATAGCCTTACCCCTTTGAGCACATCGCCGTCGGTAATCCCTGTAGCCACGAACAGGGCGTCGCGGCCGGGTACTAAGTCATCGATGGAGAGGATCTGCTGCACATCTCTTTGCCCGAGCCGTTGGACTTTGGCGCGCTCGGCATCACTCCGCGTCAGGAAGCGGCCTTGCATATCGCCATTCATCCCTTTCAACGCGGCCGCGGCCAGCAACCCCTGGGGTGCGCCGCCGACGCCCATCAACACATCAATGCCGGAATCTCGTACCGCTGTCGCGATGGCTGCCGACAGGTCACCATCGCCGATCAAGCGTAGCTTTGCCCCAGCCTCCCGAATTTCTTTGATCAGGCGCTCGTGCCGGGGTCGATCCAACACCACCACCGTCAGGTCCTCCACGTAGCATTGGCGGGCCTCAGCGATGCGCTGCAGGTTTTCGGTCGGAGGCAGACTGAGGTCGATGGTCCCTCTGGCTCTCGGTCCAACGACGATTTTTTCCATGTAGACATCGGGAATGGCAAGAAAACCTCCAGGCTCGGTCACCGCCATCACCGAGATCGAGTTTGGCCGGCCGGAGGCGCAGATGTTCGTGCCTTCAAGCGCATCAAGGGCCACATCCGCAACCACCTCCTCGCCATCGCCAAGGATTTCCCCATTCGTCAGACGCGACACCTGTCCCGGCTCCCCCTCTCCTACCACCACGCGGCACCGCAGCGGGCCGCGACTGAGCAGATCATGCATCGTCGTCACTGCGGCTTTCTGTGCCGCCGCCTCATCCCCTCGGCCCATGAGCCGGGCCGACGCCAGGGCCGTCGCTTCGGTGACTCGAACGAATTCGAGGTCCAAGTTATGTGCCCACATCGCACGACTCCTTCATGAGGGGTTGATCGCTAACTATTGAGGCATCGAAGAGCGCACATCGTGCGCGCTGTTGTCAGGGCTCAGGCCAACCAGAACCTATCTTAGTCCAAGCCTCACGGAGTTTCAAGGAGTGCATCCCAGAAATGGCGGCACTCTCGGTGGTCGTGAGAGTGGTGGAACAACCAATTGTCTGGCGGATGAAATGGCGCGATCAGTCGGTGCCGACCTTTACAATGCTGCGGCCGCCCCCTACTGGGATAACCTCGACCTTCACGGCGATACGTTCCTTCAGCTCATCGACATGGCTGATGACTCCTACCCGTCGCCCGGTGGCTTGTAGCTGCTCCAGGACCGAGACAGCCATAGCCAAGCTCGTGCTATCGAGGGCCCCGAAGCCCTCATCGATGAACAAACTTTCGACCTTAACGCCACGACTTGATGCCATGCTGGCGAGACCAAGCGCCAGCGCCAGGCTCACCAGAAATCTCTCACCGCCCGAGAGGTTGTGAACACCGCGGACCTCGTCGGCCATGTGATGATCGACGACCTGCAGCACCAAGTCACCGCCTGGGGCGCGCTGAAGCTCGTAGCGTGGGTGTAGGTCGGCGAGGTGCCGGTTGGCCAATTGGACCAGATGATTGAGGGTCAACGACTGCGCAAAGCGTCGAAACTTGGCGCCATCGGCTGAACCGATCAGCTCATCCAATTGACCCCAGACTCGCGCCTTCTCGCGTCGAGCGTCAAGCGTGGTCTTAATCTCAGCAAGCCGAGAACGGGATTGATCGTCATGAATCAGGACCGCCCGCGATGCGATGAACTCTTCTGCGGCTTTGGTGTGCCGACCCTCGATGTCCGAGCGGGCCGCGGCGATGTCTTCGGGAGAGAGTGCTGGTCGCCCATTTGCTTCGTGCTCTCCGGCGGACTCCCTGATTGCAGCCAGCGTTGCGGTGGCTTTCGTGACCTCTTCCCGAAGCCCATCGAGACGGGACTGCTCGGAGGCAATCCACGCTTCACCCTTGGCGATCGAGGCATCTGCTTGCGCTTTGGTGATCCCACAGGCCATGAGCTTGCCTTCCAGCAGACGTTCGGCAGCTGCGTGCTCACTTCGTGCCGCATCGCAGGCATGGCGGGTCCCGATGACGTTGGAGGCCATGGCCACAGCATGTTGCTCCGCAGTGGATCGCGCCATTTCGGCTGCATGCCACGCCTTCTCGGCGGTTTCCGAGCGCTCTTGGTATTCAGTCCGAACGGCTCCGACCGGTCGCCCACCGATGACGGTGAGCCGCTCCGCCACCAGATGATCGAGGTCGCGTTGCTTGGCGCTCAGTTGCTGAGCGGCTTCCAGGCTGGCTGCCTCGGCGGCCCTGAATGTGGCTCGTTTCCCTTCCAGGTCGACCTCCAGGCGAGAGCTCTCAACACGCGCGGTCTCAGCTCTTTCTCGACAGGATCGCCACTCTTCAACCAGGCCACGACAAACCTTGATGAATCCAACACCGAGGTTCGAGACTGCCTGGCGCCAATCTGGAAACACCGCAGCAACGGCTATGTCGAGTCGGCCGCACACGGCGGCAAGATTCTGGTCCATTCCCTGCAGCCTTCCCCTGAGCGTCGCAGCCTCGCCAGCCTTAGCGTGAGCTTCATCCTTCAGCGTCTGGATTTCATCGCGTGCGGTCAATATCCGGGTGCGAATGTCGTCGCGCTCCAAGGTGAGCTTTCTCGCTTCAGTCTCTGCGTCTGAGGCGCGTGCTATGGATCCTCTGGTTTCGTGGAGCATCGTTTCCACCCGCTCTCGAAACTGACGAATGGTTTCCATAAGTTCGATCGCGGTAGCATCCTCACCGAAGGAAGGAGCGACCATGCTAAGGGTGCCACAGGTCTGCAGCACTGTAGCAATGGATGCTCGCCAGGTATCTTGCGCCGTTCGCAACTCCTGCTCGTAACCAGACTGACGCCTAATAATCCCCTCAAGCGCATCTTTGGCCGCGGCGATCTGCGTGTCCGCCCGAGTGCGGTCTGTCCGAGCAGCGGACACCTCCTCCTCCAACTCTGCCACGCGCTGTCGATCGACAGCTACGCGATTCCTCAGCAGGAGAGTCACCTCGGTGACAGGATGTTCCGCGGCGCCGCAGACCGGACAGGGCTGTCCATCTATCAACTTGAGTCGCAAGTACTCGGCATGTTCGCTCCCAGCCGCCTCCGAAAGCTCTAGACCGCGCCTGGCCTCCTCCAGGTGGGCCATGGCCAAGGGCAAGGCAACATCCACTTCACTGATCACGGCGCTGGCCTGGCGGATGATCAGCTCCTGTCTTGTCGCTTCTTCAACTGCTGTGCGGAGATCCGAATGTGCTCTTCCGGTGTCCTCTGCGGCATTCCGGACGTCGTCCAGTGCGGCTTGGACAGTCATAAGCGCGTCACGCTTGCTCTCAAACGCTGGGACGTCGATGGCCTCAGAGATCAGCTTGAACGCAGTGATTCTACCATCGAGCTCACGCTCCTGCGACTGGAGAGTCGCGTGTGCTATTTCTTGGTCTAGCAATGACATCTGGGCAGCATTCACTGCACGGTCGAAGTGCTCAACCTGCTGATGCGTCGAGGCCATTTCATGTTCGAGCCTAAGACGCTCTGACAAGTCCTTCGCAACATCTTCGATCCGCACCGATAGCGCTTCAACGGCTTGGTGCGCTGCAAGCCAACGACGATCGTTCTCATGCTGTACCCGTGCCGATACCAGGGCAGCCTCGACCTCGGCAAGAGCATGCACCGATACATCCTTTTCGGAGTTCTTTTTAGCCAAGTGACTCTTGTAGTCGGCGACATCGCTCGTAGCTGTGTCGATCTTGGCATCGAGCTCTTTTGCCTTGTCGAGCTCTGGCCCAATGGCATCGTAGGCTGCACGTGTTTCATCGCTTTCGACTTTGGCCCGGTTACTTGCTGTAATGGCCTGGTCACGCTCTTCGATGGCCTTGCGCTCTGCTGCCGCTGCGTCGACCAGCGTTTTCTCGGCATCAACGAGTTTTCTACCGGCTAGCACTGCTGATTCCAGCTCGGCCCGCAGCGAAAATGCCTTCAGCACCACGGTGAGGGCAGTACGATCCGCCTCGGCGGCCTGGTCAGCCGCCATGGCCTGCATCAGCGCGGCCTCACCTTCTGCGATCCGCATGTCAAAGCGAGATTTTACCTCATACCAGGTTTGCGCTTTGTCGAGTGCTGCCATTTCAGCCTCGATGCGCTCGAGTTCGGCCCGGGTGTTGTGGACTCGCGCCTCGGCTGCAGCTCGCGCTTCATCGCTGAGCGTCTGATGCTCTCCGAGCTGGGTTTCCAGCGCACGCAGAGCCTCCCGTTCCTCTTTGGCACGGGAGAAGACCGCCTGTGAAATCTGGGAGTAGATCTCTGTTCCGGTGATTCTTTCGAGGAGCTCGGCGCGGTCTTTGGAGCTAGCCTTGATGAAGGTATCGAAATCGCCCTGTGCGAGCAGGACCGAGCGGCGGAATTGGTCGAAACTCAGGCCGATGCGCTTCTCGATCTGCTGTAGGGTGTCGGTCTTCTTGTCGCCGATGATGGCGCCGGACTGGAGGTCGGCAAGGGTGATCTTTTGATCTTGAAGCCTGCCGTTGACCCTGCGGCGGGCACGATTGACCTCCCAACGGGAGCGATACCGCCGCCCGTCCTGCCCGATGAAGTCGATCTCAGCATAGCCGGCACCGGCGCCATGGCGCAAAATCCCGCGCACGTCGTCATATTTAGCCTGCTGACTGCTGTCGGCCTCGACACGTCCAATTGACGCACCCCTTTCTGCGGTGTCCATGCGAGGCAGGCGATCGAACAGCGCCAGGCAAAGCGCATCGAGTAGCGTTGTCTTCCCCGCCCCGGTTGGTCCTGTAATGGCGAAGATACCAGAGCTGCGGATCGGCTCTGCGTCGAAGTCCACCTCGAACACCTCGGCCAAGCTGGCGAGATTCTCACCCCGGAGTGCGAGGATCCTCATGCCACACCTCCCCGATCGGTGCCCGGCGATACGATGCTGTTAAAGACATCGATGAAGGCTCGCTGTAAGTCGTCTGGTGGTTCGACGCCATATTCTTCGGTATGCCGACGCGCAAACACATGGGCTGGATCCAGCGTGTCCAGCGTTGTCGACCCTTCCACGGTGTCGGCCAATGTGCCACCCTGCCCCGCCGTCTGCCGTACAATGCGTGTCAGGCGGAGTGGTTTCCCCTCCAGGGCCACATCAATCCGTCGCCTAAGGTCCGGCTCGGCTCCATCGAGCTGCACCACGACCTCCAGAAATGGTCTGCTGTGCTCACCGGGATCATCGAGTACCATGCCACGTAAGGCGTCCTCGACCATATCCAACGGGGCGGCGCCGACGGTTGGCACACGATAGAACGCGACGGGCCTCGGCGTCCTTAGCAAGGCCGTTTTCACGGCATGGGTGCCGTCGAGGTCGAGCACGACGATGCTGTGGTGGTAGTCGGTCTCGGCGACCGACATGGGGAAGGGCGATCCGGCATAGCGGATGATCGTTTGGCCCGAGATCAACTGTGGCTTATGGAGGTGGCCCAAGGCCACATACGCAACACTGGCTGGGAAGATATCCGTGGAGACCGCCTCCTCGCCGCCGATGACAATCCGGCGCTCACTCAGCGCCGATACGGCTCCCCCACTCATATGTAAATGGCCAGTCACAATCAATGGCAAATCCCCGCGGATGCCATGCGCGGTGTCGATTACCTGGCGATAGAGGGATTTGATAGGGCTCTCAGAGTCGCCCGGTAGCGGCAGATCACCAGGGCGCAAATAGGGGACTGCAGCACAAACCGCAGCTGGAGTGCCAGTTTTGTCACGCATGGTAATGAAGAGGCGCGACGCGCTCAGCTGACTGGTCGCTCGCGGCAAACCGCCGATGAGATGGACTCGATCAGCCTCGAGGAGATGTTTTGGAAGCTCCAAGCGGGCCGCCGAGTCGTGATTGCCACCGATGAGCACGATCTGGAGATGGGGACAGATCGTCAGCGCTCTCTTGACAAATTGATAGAGCCGCTGTTGTGCGAGAATGGGCGGGTTGACGGTGTCGTACACATCACCCGTGACGATGAGCGCGTCGGCGTCTAATTCGATTAGCTGACCGGACAGCCAGTCGAGGAATGCGTCATGCTCGACGCCGCGATCGAATCCATGCAGCTCCTGGCCGAGATGCCAGTCCGAGGTATGGATGACGCGCATGGGCCGCACCTTCTTTCTGACCGTACTGACCACTGCCGGGACCACCGTATGGCTCCGGTATGTGGCAGCTAAGATGCGCCAGTTTGCAACGCGACGCTACTCACCCAGTGTAGAATTTTATCGTGCAGACGTCCAGTGAAAAGCCTTTCAGGCGCCCACAACCGCCATCCACCAGCGCTGTGTGCTCGATGTAATCAAAGATGTCTGTGAATCGGATCCCCTGGCCTCGCTGGCCTTAAGGCACGGGGATCAGGAGCAGTGGAACTGGTGTGGCGTGCTTCAATTGCCACTCACGGCCTTGATCCAGTCAATTGCCTGCACGCGGGCAATCAGTGCCGCCTTGCCCGAACCGTCTGGCTTGAACACCGATGCCTCTCCCTCTTTCACCTCGAACCAGTCCTTGCCGAAGGCATCGAGGATATTCGGCTTGTGAGTCACGATAAGAACATTTTTCCCGGCCTCCGGCATCGTGCCCACCATCATTTTTAGCGCCGCGGCGCGCCGGTCGTTTTCAATGGGTGTCACGACCAAGCCGCCTTCGGTGATGTCGAGGCTGGGTGTCACATCGCCGCGACTCAGCAGCTTCCCCGTTTCTACGGCGCGATTGAACTGGCTGACATACACCTGACTCAGCGGAATGCCGAGCGTTTTGAAGGCCTCCCCAACCTGCTTTGCCACTTCTCTGCCCTGTTCACTTAGGAGACGCTGCTTCGCGATGTTGTCATGATTCAGCGGATCAGTGTCCGCCTGATCGCGATTGGTCGCGCCGTGGCGGAAGACGATGACGTAGCCTCCCTGTTGCAATTCCGCGACCAGCGCCTTCATGTCAATGGTCTGGGCGTAGGCGCAGACAGTGAAGCATGACAGAAAAACTACGGCGAACCATGGCAAGACTCTTTTCATGGAACATCCCCTCATCGGGTGTCGGCTGTTGGGAGAAAACCTACGGATCGAGGCTGCTAGGAACGAGACACACTTGGCATGAGCCTGTTCCCTCCCACGCGAGATTCGCTGGGTGGTGGAGACATCACGTATCGGCGTGATGGCAAACGAATGGTACGTCCTATCTCAACATGGTCGTCATCATTCATAAAGTTCCCTGCGGTCCTGCATAGCTTTACAGGTTATCAGATGTATGTGCAACACACGACCGCGGCCAATTCGCCTTGGTCACATGCCCTGGGAACCACTCCTGATAGAGAGAAGCTTGCTTCGCATTGTGCTGGGCCGATCTGTTAGAGATGCGCAAGCGCCGCCCCACCCAACGCGGAGAACATCACGACGAGCCAGGGGGGCCACTTCCAAAACACGAGAAGTCCGAAGTCGACCAGACCAAGGGCCACGTCCGCTAGGGGCATGAATGGCGCTCGTCCACACCGGCTGATACAAGGCGGCCAAGAGCAATCCCACCACGGCTGCATTGATGCCTCGCAGCGCCGCCTGAAAGCTCGGCCTGCGGGCGCAGCGAGTCCCACAGCGGCAGCGCGCCGATCAGGAGCAGAAATGAGGGTGCGAACACGGCGACAAGTGCCAGTGCCGCACCGGCTAGCCCACCACCGAGCGGCCGCATCACCGCTCCCAGATAGGCGGCAAAGGTGAAGAGCGGGCCAGGGACCGCCTGCGCTGCCCCATAGCCAGCGACGAACTGCTCATTGGTGACCCACCCTGGTGGCACCACTTCCGCTTGCAGCAGCGGCAGGACGACATGGCCCCCGCCGAACACCAGCGAGCCCACGCGGAAGAAACTATCGAACACCGCCAGAGCTTCGCTGTGCACCCACGGCTGGACGATCGGCAGCCCGATCAGCAACCCGAAGAAGAGCACCCAGGCCACTGCCGCACCACGATGGCCGATGGAGAGGCGTATTCCCGGGTCGCGAGGCGCACTGGTCTCCGGCAGCCACCACCAGCCGATGAGGCCCGCCAGTCACAATGATCAGGACTTGGCCAACGGCGGTCGGATAGGCCAACATCGCAATCGCCGCCAGGAAGGCCAGGCTGGCCCGTTCGCGATCTGGTGCCAGCGTCCGCGCCATGCCCCATACGGCCTGTGCTACCACGGCCACTGCCACGACCTTGAGCCCATGGAGCCATCCCGCTTCAGTGATGCCCAGCGCTTGCAGCCCGTAGGCAAAGGCCACCAGTGCCAGGGCCGACGGCAAAGTGAACCCCAGCCAGGCGGCGACGCCCCCCAGCAAGCCAGCGCGCATCATGCCGATGGCGATGCTCACCTGGCTGCTGGCAGGGCCGGGGAGAAACTGGCATAATGCGACCAAATCGGCATAGGTCTGCTCCGTCAACCATCGGCGGCGGGCCACATACTCGGCATGGAAGTACCCCAGGTGGGCGATCGGTCCGCCGAAGGAGGTGAGCCCCAGCCGTGTGGCCACCCCGAGCACTTCCAGTGCCCTTCCCTTCTCGGACATCGGCACTGCGTGAGCCTGATCAGCCGTCGCATCCATGCGCCTCTCCTCTATGGGCACTGCCGGGTGCTGTTGCCGGTGGTATGACCCCGAGCTCTAAGATCGAGACATCATAACAGAAAGATTCCTCCACGGACACCGGTGCCGGCACAGGTCCACATGGGCCAACGCCAATCAGCCTGACCTTCCCTTGCAGCTATTGCTATGAGGCGTGTCCCGGCGTGAGGTTACCATTGGAAAGAGCCAGTTGACACGCTCTGTAATCCTTTTTACACTCAAGTGAAGCTGACACTCCTGTACTCTGTGTCGAATCAACATCAGGAAGTGACGAACGCGCGGCGCCGCAGCGCCTGGGAGTGAGAGGGGCAGGGCGCGGTGACGAGCCCCGAGTCTGAAGTTGCACACCAAGGGAAAATCGCCATGTCGACCTACACATTGATCTCATCGGATTCACACATCATCGAACCCGAAGACCTCTGGGAGACGCGTATCGACCGCACATTTCGCGATCGGGCACCACACCTGGTGCAGGAAGGAGAATTTGACCAGTGGTATGCCGATGGCGTGAAGTTTGGGAATATCGGCACTAATCAGCAGGCAGGATTGCGCTTCGAGGCGCCAGACAAGCTCACCGCCGGCGGCACCATGAGCACGATTCCGTTGGGAGGTGTCGATCCGCACGCCCACGTCAAGGATATGGACGTTGACGGCGTGGCCGGCGGAGTGCTCTATCCTTCGCAGGGACTGACGGTGTACCGGGTGCCCGATAGTGCGCTGCTATCGGCTATCTTCCGGGCCTACAACGACTGGTTAGCCGACTTCTGCAAGCCCTACCCGAACCGCCTTAAAGGCATCGCCATGCTCAATGTGGACGAGCCCTCAGTCGCCGCCAGCGAGCTGCGTCGCGCCGCCAATATCGGGCTGGCCGGAGCCATGATACCGCTACGACCCATGCAACATCGCTACGATCATCCCATGTACGAGCCGCTCTGGTCCGCGGCCCAGGACCTGGATATGCCTCTCAGCCTGCATGTGGGCACTTATCGCTGGAGACCGGGTACAAACCCCAACGACCCTGTGCAGGATATTGTGGACTTTACCAACCGGGAATGCGACGCCCGCAATGCCGTCGCCGCCATGATTTATGCCGGGGTATTCGAGCGCTACCCCACGCTGCGGGTGGGAGTGGTCGAATTCGAGGTGGCTTGGGCCCCCTACTTCCTGGCACGTCTGGACAATGTCTACACC
This sequence comes from uncultured Nitrospinota bacterium, assembly GCA_963707985.1. Taxonomy (GTDB): domain Bacteria; phylum Tectomicrobia; class Entotheonellia; order J063; family CAVPRW01; genus CAVPRW01. The sequence goes on from CAVPRW010000041.1 coordinate 31,743, forward strand.
GAGCGCGCCGTGGGGCGGAAACTGCAACGCTTCAAAGGTGGCCTCGTCCCTAGCGATTTCTTCCGCCGGAATGTCTTCATTAGCTTTCAGGAGGACGACCTTGGCATCCAGCTCCGCTCCCTCATCGGTGTGCAGAACCTGATGTGGGGGTCGGATTACCCCCATGCCGAATCGACATTTCCTAAGTCACGTCAGATTGTCGAGCGCATTCTGAAGGATGTCCCGGATGAGGAAAAGGTCATGATCGCCGGGGCAAATGCGGCCCGCCTGTATCACTTTAACTAGGGGAGCCAAGATCGACGCGCCCTACCAACACCCTCACTCGTTCGGGCGGCGTCCTCTCTGTGATTGCAAAGCTAAAGCTCATCGGCTTGGGGTAAATCGACAGATGCTGTTCATCCGTGGGGAGCGCCCAGAGGATATCCCGGCGATACACGAGGTGCATGAGCTGGCGTTTGGTCGTCCTGCTGAGGCTGACCTCGTAGACGCCTTACGTGCCAGGAGGAAGGCAACGCTGTCGCTTGTCGCTGTTGAGGATGAGCGCATCGTTGGCCATATTCTCTTCAGCCCTGTCACGATCGAATTCGCTGACCGAACATTCCCTGCGGTAGGATTGGCACCGATGGCTGTTCTCCCTGAGTGGCAGAGGCAAGGGATCGGCTCACAGTTAGTCAAGATTGGCCTGGTCGAGTGCCGAAACGCAGGGTATGACTGCGTGGTGGTCCTGGGGCACCCGACCTACTACCCACGCTTTGGATTCGTCCCAGCAAGCCGGTATGGCCTCAAGAGCGAGTATGAGGTTCCAGATGAGGTATTTATGGTATTGGCATGGCATGAAGGGGTATTGAAGGATCGGGGCGGAGTCGTGAGGTATCAACCCGAGTTCGGCGGCGTATGAACGGGTGAGCTCCGTTCTTCATGGGACTACGATCTGATGCCAACTGTGTTGCGAATCGGCCCCTACAGATTCTACTTCTATGCAGGTAATCGGCACAAGCCACCTCATATTCATGTCAAACGTGCGAATAATACAGCTAAATCCTGGCTCGATCCCGTCAGACTTTAGCATAGTCGGGGGTTCAGGAGAAATGATATCAACCGCATCCAAAGGCTCATCGTGGAACACAGAAACCATCTGGTGAGGATCTGGGATGAATGCTTCAACAACTGACGTACCGTTTGCCAGGGCACAACAGGTGTCTGGGACCGAGGATACCTTCACCGTTGACCTAGTTGACGGGCGCACTATTTCCGTACCCTTTGGATGGTATCCACGGCTGTTACACGCCACGCTAGAGGAGCGCTGCCACTGGCGTTTGATTGGAGGGGGAAAGGGTATACATTGGCCCGACCTCGATGAAGATATCAGTGTGGAGAATTTACGTCGCCGGTAACCCTTCCGGCGGGGGGCAGCGCTCGTTGCAGCGATGGTTAGAAGAACGTACATCGGGCCGCAAGCCATCGTAAAGAGTTAACGGGAGCGGAGGGTGTGGCAACTCGGCGCTGAAACAGGTCAAATATTGCACTTAAGCCCTCGTGGCAGATGTCCACCGTGGGCGGGCTTTTATATGTCAGCTTTTCACCAGTCGTAGTTCGCCGGTGGGACGAGACAAACCGCATGATGATGCATAGCCAGTTATACGCAGCTCCACATCTGCAGGGGGTTAGATGTTGACACTCCCGGAGGACGGCTGCCACATGTATACCATTCAGCGACTGGAGACAGACTCTGCCGCCAGATGGGTGCCGCAGTTGGTTGAACTCTTGCGTGACGCGGTCGACGCCGGGGCGTCAGTTGGGTTTCTAGCGCCGCTCTCCGATTCTGACGGCCGCCAATACTGGACCGAGGTCTTCTCCGAGGTTGGCCGGCAAAGCCGCATCGTGCTGGCCGCGGTGCAGCACGACCAGATCGTCGGCAGTGTGCAATTGGCGCTTGGCACGATGCCCAATGCCCTGCACCGCGCGGAGGTGCAAAAGCTAATCGTCCTGCGATCGCATCGTCGACACGGGATTGGTCAGGCACTCATGACAGCCGTGGAGGAGGCAGCGCGTCAGGAGGGGCGTCATGTGGTGGTCTTGGACACTCGGTTGGGAGACGATGCAGAGCGCTTATATACTCACATGGGCTACCTGCGAGTCGGGGTTATTCCCCAATTCGCGCGCAGCTCGACGGGAACATTGGATGCCACTGTCATCTTCTATCGCGATCTCTCGGCATGACCCTGAAGCCGTTTGATAAGCGATACCCAAAGGGCCTCCGAATGCTTGCTTGATCTCTTCAAGCGTCCATGGCCAAGGAACTCATCTCGTATTCCGAAATGTGTCGGCGCGAGGGGACGACCGATTTAACCTTCGATTACAACTTATGGCCGGTCCATAGCACCCCTTGGTCGCCGGGACATCCGCCACCGCATTCTGCAAGGTGTAATACCCTTTCGCCGATGATTTTCCCAACCAACGGAGGCACTGAATTCCCAACATGTCTGGCAATGGTGCCGCTGGTTCCTTCAAAAATATAGCCATCATTAAATGACTGAAGCGCGGCCGCTTCCCTCAAAGAAATAGCACGAAGCTGATTCGGATGCCCAAATCGTCCGGCAGATAAGACATGACATCGGGTTGTGAGTGTAGGGGCGGGCAAATCCCAGGCCATCCGTCCGTAAACGTCATAATACGACCGGCTGCTGCGTCTTGATGGGAGCTGAAGATGCTCAGGCCAACTTCGGGAATCGCCCCCATCATATGGAGTATATCGCAAGCGCTCCAAATTTACGGCTTCAAGTCTCATGACCTTATGATTAGCAACTGCAGGATGCTCCTCACCTGCTTCAAGGGCAGGATACGCGGCGATCGCCTGTCTAACGGTAGCAACTTTTGCGCTTTTGGCGGGCAATGTCATTGTCTGGCGGTGGGCTGCCAACAGCAGCAGCCGTCGTCGCCTTTGTGGTAACCCATACGAGCACAAGTCCACTACCTGGCTATCAGGAAAATATCCGAGAGCTACCAATCGCGCGACAAAACTCTGGAAAACATGTCGCTTCAGCATCTGTGGAGCATTTTCTGCGAAGACGAACCGCGGTAGGAAATGCGCGATAAAATCGCCAAATACCGACAGGAGATCTTCCGACTCAAATCCGTTATTTCGGCGATGGTTCAAATTGGAGAAGGGCTGACAAGGTGCACAGCCGACGAACATTAGGGCGGCGCTATCAAGATTGTGCCTCTCCAGTTTCTGTTGAAGAACCACTGGGCAAAACGTGTGCAAATCGGCTTCAATGAATGGGACTCTATTATTGTTCTCATAAGTTGCCTTTGCGCTAGGATCGATGTCTATGCCAAGGGCAACATCCACGCCGGCATCAAGAAGTCCTCTCGTGAGCCCACCGGCGCCGCAAAAGAAGTCTACCGCGAGGACCTTCATTCGAGCCCCTCTAAAATGCTTCGAAAGGAGTGAACAACATCATCAACGAAGTCGCGAGACGATTGTAGCCAAAGCCCTAGCGCGAAAGTGAAGGCCCTTGCCATCCATTCGCTCTGCTGCTGCAACTCGAACAATCGATTTTTGGCTATCCCGGATTTGCCGTTCTGCGGAAGGGGTTCCTCAAAAGTACTGTAGAAGCGTGCCCATTGATCCGGGGGCAAAATTCCCCGTAGCTTGTCCTGGATTGACAGGTTGGGTTCAAGCACTATATTCTGGTGTAACCATTCGAAGATAACAACCTCCGGGGCGCCAACTCCCGGTAGGAAAACGTGAAATCGGTCGAGATGATCCACGTATCTCACAATGAAGTGGGCGTCGAGTCGATACCTATTCTGCGCCTTTGTAAAGTTTTTGGCAGCGGCCCGCACAGAGACACGTTTGCAGCCAAGTATTGTGCCGAGTCTTCTGACAACCTTATCATAGGCCGTTCCACGCCTCAATTCCCGTTCCACACGAACAACGTTGCTAAACTCTTCTCGGGCTCGATCAAAAGCTATACCCCGACAATCGCCGTCAAGAACCAGGACAGGAACGAGCGTCGCATGGTCTCCTTGGTAACGGGAGAAGATTGCAGGAAATTCATTGGACAAGATCTGCTGATAGCCAGCGCTCGAAGCGGCCTGTATCTCAATTTGATCACGGATGGTAACGTCCCATTCGACAATCTGTCCGAGGATCTCGCGAGCGAACTCGTCTTCGACGATGGCTCTCAGCTTTGGATATTGACGATCGGTAATCTGCCTTAGAGCGAGTGAGCTATTGGTGTGGCGCGCGTGTATTTTCCCCGATGGAGAGAAGCGTTCCAAAAGAATGATGGACTCTGGCGTTAGTACCTCGAGAAATACATTGGAGTGAGTCGTGAAGATGAACTGCAGGTCCCTCTCGATGGCCTGTTTGATAAAAAACTCTAGTAAGCGCTCTTGTGAGCTTTGATGGATGCCAGCCTCCGGCTCGTCTATCAGCACTAATGAATTCTCCGCCACGCTTGAGATAACGTCCACCATCCTGATGATGGCAATTTCACCAGAGCCCGCAGCAAGATCCGAATAACTTTCGTCGATGATGTAGCCCCAACACTCGTCCGTCAGTTTTGAATAGATGTCACTCCGACGGCTAATGCTTTGATATGTTTTTCCAACAATGATCTCCACTGCCCGGACAACCTCTTTTGGCAGTGGTACAATCCGCTGCTCATTCGCACCGACGGTTTGTAACATCCTGGCAATGATGGGCTGGGATATTTCGAAATGCTCTGCGAGTAAGTGGGCGTTAGAGATGATTTTCTCATATCCAAAGAAGAGGGTGGTTCGCTGCTTACGAGTCCGTCGCCTGCGGCGGTCCCATTCCCGTCTCCCAACACGGCCGACTTGCCGCTCGTGCCATCTCAGTGTCTGCTGCGTACCGTCTTCGTACTCAAATCCGTATTCGCTTCCCAGTTCAATCTTGTCCCTATATGACTCCGGGACGAAATGGTTGAAGGTGCGTCCAGATGTTCTGCCCGTTTCCCCAGGCGGTGCATACGCACTTCCCGCGAGGAACAGTACGCTCGACTTGCCTGTACCGTTTCTGCCCACAATAGCCGTCAAGGGCGACCAAATTTCAATTGGAAGATCGCTATTGAAGTTCCGGAATGCTGGCCAAAGGATCTTGCAGAGAAAGTTTTCGGGGTACTGCCCAGATTGCAATCGCGCATTTCGCTTTCGCAATTGTTCGAGGAGATGACGATCGACCATTGCACCGATCCATGAGACGGAGCGTTTCCAGAAGGTCCGCCACTGAGAGTCGCAGCTCGCAGGTCCAGATCACGTGCACCCGCCAGCCGATGCACTCAAGCGCTGCGCTCGTCTTGGCATCTCTTTCAACATTGCGGCCAATCTTCTCACGCCAGAATTCATAGTTAGACGTAGGGAGTTTGCCTCGTCGGCAAGAATGTCCATGCCAAAAACAACCATGGACGAAGACCGCATATTTGAAGCGGGAAAGAACGATGTCCGGCCGACCGGGAAGCTGGGTATTATGGAGGGTATAGCGGAAACCTGCCGCATGCAGAGTTCTTCGGACTTCGAATTCTTGTTTGGTACCTCTTGAGCGCACCGTGGACATGATTCGGCTACGCGTCGCCTGGTCAAATCTGTCGGCCATCTAGATCTCGCTTATTCAACTCACGCACTTGCGAGCCAGCTGCCCACACCGACCGCACCGCTCGGCAACACACCCGAATTATCAGGCAGTCAATCGAAACGAAAAGCTATCCCGATGACATTGTTCCGTACGCAGACGCCGTACATCGGTTGATGCCAAAAACATTCAACTCTTGTGCGCTCACCATTATCTTTCCAAAGGCGCCAACCGGTCGTGATCAAAGTCTAGAATATTTGCTATGCCTATCACAGGCTGAATTCAGCCCTATGGTTGGCGAGGAGGCGCGCTGCCTCTTTCGCGAAGTAGGTCAGGATCATATCAGCGCCGGCCCGCCTGATGCTCAGCGAGCGATTCCAGCATCACGCGCTCGCCATCGATCCATCCCTGCAGGGCCGCCGCTTTGATCATGGCATATTCGCCACTGACGTTATACGCTGCCACTGGCAAGTCGAAGGTCTGCTTGACACGGTAGATGATATCCAGGTAGGGCAACGCCGGTTTCACCATGACGATATCGGCCCCTTCTTCGATGTCGAGGCGGACCTCACGCATGGCCTCCTGGCTGTTCGCCGGGTCCATCTGGTAGCTGCGGCGATCGCCGAATTGCGGTGCCGAGTCAGCGGCCTCCCGAAACGGACCATAGAAGCTTGAGGCATATTTGGCGGCATAGGCCATGATCGGGATGTGGCTGAACCCGGCGCCATCGAGCCCCTGGCGAATGGCCTGCACCCGTCCATCCATCATGTCCGAAGGTGCCACCATGTCGGCCCCGGCCCGCACATAGGCGAGTGAGGCTTTCGCCAGCAATTCCACACTGGCATCGTTGAGCACATGCTCTCCCTCGACCATCCCGCAATGCCCATGGCTCGTGTATTCGCACAGGCAGACATCGGTGATGACGGTCATCTCCGGCACAGCTTTTTTCAAAGCGCTGACCGCCCGCGGGATGATGCCATCCTCGGCATATCCCGATGAACCCAGCGCATCTTTGTGCTCCGGCAAGCCAAACAACATGATCGCGGGAATGCCAAGATCCTGCACCTCCTTTACCTCTTCTAGCAGGCGGTCGATCGACAGGTGAAAGTTGCCCGGCATGGACCGAATCTCGTGTCGCACCCCTGCCCCCGGCACGACAAACAGCGGATAGATGAAATGATCGACCGAGAGGTGGGTTTCGCGCACCATACGACGCAAATGCTCCTGCTCTCGGATACGGCGGGGACGATAGATCGGGTAGCGCATGTTCAGATCCTCTTGACCGGGAGGAGTGGGGCATGAGGACTGACTTGTCGCCATGCCTTCCTCAAGCCTGAATTCTTATGACTGAGTCCTGTTATCAAAATATTCCACAATGGCGCGAGCCAGTGCGGGAACGGTGTATTCCTCCGCAACGATCGTCGGTATCAAGCCATACGAGCGCGCCGTATCCGCTGTAATTGGCCCTATACAGGCCACCACGGTATTTCGGAGCAATTGCGGGAGATCGCCTTCACCGAGGAGCGTCACGAAATTCGTCACCGTCGAGGAGCTGGTAAAGGTGACCGCGTCGATGGCGCCTTGCTCGAAGAGCCGACAAATGTCGGGTGCAAGGTCGACAGACGGCAGAACGGTGCGATAGGCTTCGACGACATCCACCTGCGCGCCGCGCTCCGCCAACGCCCTCGGCAAGATATCACGGGCGACAGCGGCGCGTGGGATGAGCACGCGGGTGTCCTGCAGGGGAAACGCCGATAGACTTTCCACCAACGCCTCGGCGCGGTACTCACTCGGCATCACGGCGACCTGGACACCACGCCCTCGCAGTTCGTCAGCCGTGGCTGGTCCGATGGCGCAGATGCTGAGCCCGCGCAAATCCTCGGGCAGCCGGTTCTGGGCCTGGAAGCGTCCGAAAAACGCTTGCACGCCAGTGACACTGGTGAAAACGAGCCACTGGTATGTGTGAAGGGCCATCAATGCGCGATCGAGCGGCTCCCAGGAGGTAGGGGGAACGATCTGAATCGTCGGCACTTCGACAGGCTCGGCGCCTTCCTCGCGCAGCAAGGCAGCAAATCGGCTGGCCCGCTCGCGTGGACGCGTGATGAGGATCTTCTTGCCGAGCAGAGGTTTTGCGGTTCGTGGCGGACGCTGATCAGCCGACATCGTCATCGCGATTTCCCCACTCCAGAACTGCGTGTCGATCCATAAATATCACGGAGGATTGCCTCGCCCCCGCGCTGCAACAATTCTTCGGCTAACACCGCCCCGATCTGCTCAGGTGCGTGTACCTGACCCCAGCGTTCTCCCTGCAGCAGGGTATGACCATCCATATCACTGATCATCCCACGCAGGCAGAGCTGGCTCTCATCAACGGTGGCCCAGGCAGCGATCGGCACCTGGCACCCTCCCTGAAGACGTGCCAAGAACGTCCGTTCAGCCGTCACCGCCGCCTGTGTAGCCGCGCCCGTCAGAGGTTGGAACAGGCTGTGAGCCTCCTCATCATCACTACGCATCTCGACTCCCAGGGCACCCTGCCCCACGGCTGGGAGGCTGATCTCCGGCGGAATGATGTCGCTGATACGCCCTTCCCAACCCATGCGCATCAATCCTGCAGCCGCCACCACAATACCATCCAGGTCATCGGTCTCCAGCTTGCGCAGACGCGTATCGACGTTTCCGCGCACGGGGACGATGGCCAGATCAGGCCGCCAGTGTAACAATTGCGCACGTCTCCGTAGACTGCTGGTGCCAATTACAGCGTTCTGGGGGAGCGTCGCCAAATGCAACCCATGGCGTGCAACGAGGGCATCTCGGGGGTCGCTGCGCGCCGCCAGCATGCCTACGCTCAGTCCGTTCGGCAGCTCGCTTGGTAAGTCTTTGACGCTGTGCACCGCCCAGTCGATGCGACTATCTAACAAAGCTTCCTCGATTTCCTTGACGAAGAGTCCCTTGTCACCGATTTTGGCCAGCGGGACGTCCTGAATTCGGTCACCGGTGGTCCTGATGTGCATGACGTCAACGTTCAAGCCGGGCCAGGCAGCCTGTAGCGCATTGACCACGATCTGTGTCTGCTGTACGGCCAGGGCGCTACCACGCGTGCCGATGCGAAGCGATCTAGACATGGGTTTTCCACTCTTCGGCAGAGGGATTCGATAGGTGTATCCTGGGGCTGCCGTGCCTCCATTATTCATCCAAACTGAACAGGTCCCGGAGGGCCTGGAGGTATCGCCCTCCCCCTTTGGCCTGTGATTCTTGCTTAAGCCGCACGATGGGTGTATGCAAGAGTTTATTGATGATGGAGGAGGACATGGCTTCGATCGCCTGGCGCTCGACGTCAGAGAGCGGTCCGAGCTTCGAGAAGAGCTTTTCCAGCTCTTGATGGCGAATCGCCTCGGCCTTTCGGCGCAGGCGAATCACCGCGGGAACGACCTGCTGTTCGTCGAACCATTTCAGCACATCCTCAACTTCATGTGAGATGATGGTTTCCGCCAGGACGGCCTCGCGCTCGCGCGCCTTGCGGTTCTCCTCAACCACATGCTGCAAGTCATCGATATCATACAAATAGACGTTGGCCAGCCCGTTCACGGCCGGATCAATATCACGAGGCACGGCGATGTCGATGAAGAACATCGGGCGATTCTTCCGCTGTTTCAGCGCACTCTGCACGTCGGCCTTGTGGAGAACGAAATCAGGGGCGCCAGTGGAGCTGACGATAATATCCGCTCGGTGCAGGTATGTAGGCAACTCAGCCAGTGCCACACCTTCTCCCTGGAGACGAGAAGCCAGGTCCATAGCGCGTGTGAGGGTGCGATTGGCGACCAGCAGATGTCGCACGCCCTGGCTGATGAGATGTCGTGCGGTTAGCTCAGACATCTCCCCGGCTCCGAGGATGAGAACGGTTTTAGCCGAGAGGTCCTGGAAGATCTTCTTAGCGAGCTCGACGGCTGCATAACTGACCGAAACTGCCTGCTCGCCGATGTGCGTCTCGGTGCGCACACGCTTGGCGACCGCAAAGGCCCGCTCAAACACTTGATTGAAGACAGTGCCTGTGGCGTTGGCACGGCGGGCGATGGCAAACGCCTCCTTGACCTGTGCGGCGATTTGGGGCTCACCAATGACCAACGAGTCGAGGCTGGAGACTACACGAAAGAGATGACGCAGCGCCCCGGCACCATGGTGTGTATAGAGAAACGGTGTCAGCGTTTCGGTGACCAGGCCATGGTAATCACTCAAAAATTGTTGTAAGCGGTTGCTGCCGTGGACGAGATGCTGGACATGGCCGTAGACCTCGACCCGATTGCACGTCGAGAGAATGACCCTCTCACCCCCGTCGGTATAGTGGGCTAGCTTTTCGAGTGGGCCATCGAGGGTATCTGGGGGAAAATGCAGCCGCTCCCGCCATTCGATTGGCGTCGTTTTGTGGTTTAGACCGACGACAATGATTTCCATCGCCCTAGCGCGATCCCCTTCTGCCCGAGACGGGGGTCATCCCATGACTGGCGCCCCCCCCTGCCTTAGCCGAGGGTGTGTATTAAGTATCCAAAGCTCACTGCGCAAAAGCCCACGATCACGGCCAACGCCGCACGCCTTCCCCGCCACCCCAGGTACCAGCGGCCGACAAACAGCAGCGTATAAATTCCCCACATGACGATCAGCGGCCAGGTCGTCCGCTCCCAGATCCAGAAAGAGCCCCGCGCGTATCGAGCCCAGATAGCCCCCGTAATGATCCCCTGAGTCAGCAACGGAAGTCCGAAGGCCAGCGCCCAAAAGTTCAAACGATCGAGCATTTCCAATGACGGCAACCGGGTTGAGAACCCTCCCGGTTGCTTGGCCTTGAGGTAGCTATCCTGGATCAGATACATAATGCCGCCGCAGAACGTCAGTGCGAAGGCGGCATTCCCCAGACAGGCGAGCACGACATGGATAATGAGCCAGAAGCTGGTCAGCGGAGGAAGAAAGTGAGCCGACTCCGGAGGGATCGCCACCCCTAGTAGCAGGGCGAAGAGTGCTATTGGCATTAAGAAGGACCCCAGCGCACGTATGCGTGTAGCCAACTCGGCAATGAGATACGCCAACACCACGGTCCAGGAGAAGAAGGCCGTGGCGCCTTGTACTTCAGAGAAGAGCAGGGACCCGACGCGAGAGACTTCCACGCTGAGATATCCAGTATGCAAAAGAAACCCGACGCACGCGGCTCCAACGGCGTACGGCAACAGTATACGCTTGCGGGAAGCCATCAGCAGCCAATGGAACAACGTGCTCAGTATGTAACAGAAGAGGGTCAGGTTGTCGAGGATGACGTTCATGACCCGTCGATTTCCTGCTTAACTCCTGCCACCTATCCTGTCTGCCTCGAATGGCAACGATGTAGGGGAGGAGGCGAGACGTTCGATTTTCTCCAGACGCCGGCTATGTCGGCCTCCCTCAAAAGGCGTGTGCAGCCAGGCATTGACGATGTCCAGTGCCACCATCTCCCCGGTGATGCGGCTCCCCATCGTCAGCACATTGGCATCGTTATGGGCGCGACTGAAGCGTGCCGTGGTGGGATCATGGCAGACGGCCGCACGCAGGTGCGCAAACTTATTGGCGACAATGGACATCCCGACGCCCGTACCACAGATCAAAATGCCGCGCTCGACCTCACCGGCCCCCATCGCCTCCGCTAACGCGATGGCGAAATCCGGGTAATCGCAGGCCTCTTCGCTATGAGTTCCGAGATCGATGACGGTATATGAGTGCTCAATGAGCCAGCGTCTAACCGACTCTTTAAGGCGGAAGCCGGCATGATCGCTACCGATACCGATCCGTTCTTGCTGCATGCCGTCATTCCCTCCAGGATACGCCTCCCATGCTCCCTCCTGCCCATCGACACGGTGCTAAAGGGCATACTGCGAGGCTGTAGAACAAGGGATGATGAGCTACAAATGGTTCATGGCTCGACTGCGCAGCCAGTGATCCGCCAGGACGAGCGCAACCATGGCCTCTGCGACAGGTACTGCACGCGGGCAGAGACAGGGGTCGTGGCGGCCGTGCACTTCCAGATCGACCGCCGCTCCCTCCTTGGTAACCGACCGCTGTGACTTGCTGATTGACGATGGCGGTTTCACCGCCAAGCGGACGACGATATCTTCTCCGTTCGAGATTCCCCCAAGCATACCTCCGGCATGGTTCGTCTGTGTACGTATCCGTCCTGATGCATCGGTGTAAAACTCATCGTTATGCTCAGAGCCTCGGAGCATGACACTGCGGAATCCTAGTCCGATTTCCACGCCCTTGATGGCGTTGATGCTCATGATGGCCTTCGCCAGGTCGGCATCAAGACGATCATAAACGGGCTCGCCCAGGCCTACGGGCACCCCCGTCGCCACCACCTCAACGACCCCACCCACAGAGTCACCTTCCGCCTTGGCTGCCAAAATCAGGGCTTCCATCTGCTTCGCCGCCTCCTGATCAGGGCAGCGGACAATGTTGCGTTCGATCTCATCGATGTCGATAACTTGAGCTTCGATCGATCCCACCTGGCGGGTGAAGCCGTAGATCTGCACACCGACGGTGCTCAGGATCTTCTTGGCAATCGCAGCAGCCGCGACACGACAGGCGGTTTCGCGCGCGCTAGAACGCCCACCTCCCCGATAGTCGCGGAGGCCGTATTTCATTTCGTAGGTAAAATCCGCGTGACCAGGACGATAGATGTCTTTGATCGGTTCATACTTACTCGAATCAGCGTCTTTGTTCCAGATCAGTAACGAGATGGGGGTCCCCACGGTCTGTCCTTGGAAGAGACCGGAGAGAATTTCGACCCGATCCTCTTCCTGACGAGCAGAGGTGACCTTGCTCTGTCCGACTCGACGTCGGTCGAGATCGTGCTGAATATCTTCGGCCGACAACTCGAGGCCCGCCGGGCAGCCATCGACCACGACGCCGATGGCACGTCCGTGCGACTCTCCCCATGTCGTGATGCGAAACAGCTCCCCAAAACTATTTCCGGCCACTGGGTGACCCCCTCTACTCCCTCCCCATGTCCCCAAAATCGGCACATGCAGGAGCGGGAATGCTGACGCGACAGCTGGTCTGTATTCGTTAGCCTATGCGCTACAATTGTCAGTTGCGCGGACGCGAAAATTTCTCCAACTGTACCTGACTTCTGTAGAAATGTAAACGGTCACCTCAAAACCGGACAGGCACAGCCGATGCCCTGAGCCATTTCCCTGCTATCAGCGCAAGGCCTCTTGCGTGCCATCTCTGGGGCTGGCCAGAAGGCTGTGAATCAGCTCAGTGGCGACGGACATCGGCGTTTTTGTCAGGGAGATCCAGTGCATACCAGGTATACGCCGAAACCAGGTCATCTGACGCTTGGCCAGGCGCCAGGTGTGGCGCTCGATGAGCTCTCGGGCTTGAGCCAAACCCCATGCTCCACCGAGAAAGGCGACGACTTCTCCATAGCCTACGCTCTGGAGGGGGGGCAAGGTCGGGGCATAGCCCATGCCCAATAACATTCGCACTTCACGTTCAAGCCCCATCTGCAACATAGTCTCGGTACGAGCTGCGATGCGTCGCCGCAGATCTTCACGCTCACGTGTCAGGCCGATGAAGATGAAGGACGTGGGTCGAACCGGGTCTCGCCACTGGCATTGCCACTGGGAAATCGGTTTTCCTGTCAATGTATAGATTTCCAGGGCACGAATGATCCGCACACGGTCATGTGGGTGAATACGATTGGCGGCGGCCTGATCCACGACGGCCAGGCGATCATGCAAGGCCTGGAGCCCCAGAGTGTGCGCTTCTGCTTCCAAGGCTCCGCGTAGCTGTGAATTCGCACCTGGACCGGTGAAGAGACCATCCGTCAGAGCACGAATATAGAGCCCACTTCCCCCCACGACAAGTGGTTGCTTGCCGCGGGCTTCAATGACATGTATGCAGCCCCAGGCCAACCGGGCGAAACCCGCGGCATTCAGAGGTTCATTAGGGTTGAGGATGTCGATCAGGTGATGTGGGAAGGCCTGGCGCTGAGCGAGGCTGGGTTTCGCGGTACCAATGTCCAGGCCACGATAGACCTGGCGGGAGTCGCCCCCGATGATCTCCGCGTTCAGGGCTTGGGCAATGGCGAGGCTGAGATCGGTCTTGCCGACCGCGGTGGGGCCGACAATAACCGGAATTGGACGTGTCATGGCTCACTGCGGTACCTTGGCGAGCGCCTGCTCGAAGGCCTGGCAGGCATCTGGTGTGAAGAGTACAAATACAACCTGTTGAAGAGATGTCCGAGGGGTGTTGTGCAGCACGGTGCAGGTGGCCTCGATCATCACGCGTGCTGCTTCGTCGACGGGGAATCCGCCCACGCCCGTTCCCAGTGCTGGCAACGCAATACTGATCAGACCTAAAGCGGCTGCCTGCCCCAAGCTGTTGATCGTTGCCTGACGAATAAGCTCAGCGTTCGCCACCAGATCCTGCCCCATTGCCGCGGCGTGAATGACATACCGCGCCTTCAAGCGTCCACCACCGGTCACCACTGCCGCACCAACAGGAATCGGCCCTTGACGAACGGCCTCATCTTCGATGACTTGGCCACCTTGGCGCTTGATCGCACCTGCGACGCCGGCCCCCATCCACAGATGATTATTGGCAGCATTGACGATGGCGTCGACGCTACATGTGGTGATGTCCCCCTGGACCACCTCGAGTGTGGTTGCTCCTACGTGTGCGATCATCATCCACTCCCCGGTCCCCACCTCCGCCCAGCGAGGGCATAGCAGCCTCAGGACGGCCGGATTCCTGAAGACCGGCGAATGATTCTGGCGTTGTCGAAAAAATCCCCTCGATTCCCATGCAGCGGGAATGAGCGCTTGGCCCCTGGCGGTCCTGGGCACTCCAGATTCACGCTGCCCAGATAGAGCTGGTCCCTTGAGTGCGCTTCATGCTCACGAGGTTAGGGACACCGACCCGGCGGGACGCCTAGTGAGCACGAGACTCACGCATGAGGCGATGGTGCGCAACGACCTGTTCGACCGGTCCCGACACAATGTAGACGACAAACAGTGCAAAAATCAAAAGTTCAGGTCTTAGAATCAGCGCACAAATAGGAATGATCATTAAAATTAGCCAATTGGGATGACGTCCGCGTAGGCGCAAATTTTTAAAACTACGATATTTGATATTGCTGATCATGAGAAACGCCAGCCCACAGGCCACTCCCAGGATTATCACGGGTTGTGGCTCGGCAAAGGCGATAAAATTTTTCCCGAGCAGGATCAGCGACGCCACCATGCCGGCTGCAGCGGGGATGGGAAGCCCGGTGAAGTGAAAACTGGAACTCTGGCCCACCTGTACATTGAATCTTGCTAAGCGCAGGGCACCACAAATCAGGAAGATGAAAGCGGCAATCCAGCCAAACCGCCCTACCGGCTCGAGTGCCCACAGGTAGAGAATCAGGCTCGGGGCGACGCCGAATGAGAGCAAGTCTGCCAAGGAGTCGTATTCGACGCCGAAATTACTCGTGGTTTTGGTCAAACGCGCCACTTTGCCGTCGAGGCCGTCGAATACAACCGCGACTAGAATCGCGATTGCGGCTTGGTAAAAATCCTCTCTGAGGGCTGCGATGATGCCGTAGAACCCACAGAATAGGTTGGCAGTCGTCAAAACACTTGGGACGACCTTCCAGAGACTGCCATTCCGCATCCTATTCTCCTTCTTGCCGCACTCGAAGCGGACGACATGGCCCCTCGTGCCGTCACATAGGCCGTGAGCTAGGCGAGCGTTTGATGTGGTTGTGCCTCAACAGCATGGCTGGGCTGCGCAGACTGTGAGAGGGATGCAGCAAGAACGCTTTCGCCACCTCGGACGCGTTGTCCTGGACACACGTACACGGCGTACGCAGGGGGGATGAAAATATCAACGCGGGATCCAAACCGAATCAATCCGAAGCGTTCCCCCAGTTGCAGGTTGTCCCCTACCTTCACACGACAGACAATACGGCGAGCCAGGATCCCGGCGATCTGTTTGACGAGCACACAGGTCTCACCGGCTTGGAAGGTCACCATATTCTGCTCATTCAGGTCCGAGGCATCGGAACGAAACGCCGGGAGAAATTTTCCCGGCTGGTAACGCACATCCATCACTCTCCCTGATAGAGGAGCACGATTGATGTGCACATCGAACACTGACAAAAAGATGCTGACCAGCGTACCAGCGGGCTCAACCGGATCATGCTGTAGAGGGGTCACCACAACAATTGTACCATCGGCAGGGGCAAGCAGCAATCCTGGTGATGCGGGACTCACACGTTCGGGATCTCTGAAGAAGTACACCATAAAGCCGGTGAGCGCTAGCAAGAACCATCCTCCCACCGGCATGAGCGTTAGTCCCACGATCGCCAACCCGAGCGTAGGGAGGATAAATGGCCATCCCTCGCGTGCGATAGGCAGGCGCACAGGCGTTAGAGTCCCTTCCTTGCGCAGCCAACTCATCATCTGCCGTAAGCGGGCGCCCACAACTTCGATGGGATGTTCAGCGTCACGTTTGGTCAGGGCGTTGAAGACTGGGCGGTTGGCCTTGTTCTCAATAATCCATTCACGGGCGAATTCTCCCGACTGGATCTCGGCTAAGAGCTTCTTCATGGCTTCACGTGTCTCTTGCGTGATCACACGCCGGCCTCGCGTGATATCCCCATACTGCGCCGTATCGCTGACCGAATAGCGCATCATGCTAATGCCGCCCTCGTAGATGAGATCGACGATGAGCTTAAGCTCATGAAGGCACTCGAAGTATGCGATCTCTGGCTGATAGCCAGCTTGCATCAAGGTATCGAACCCCGCTCGGACCAACTCGGTGACTCCACCGCACAACACCGCTTGTTCACCGAATAGATCCGTCTCCGTCTCTTCACGGAAGGTGGTTTCGATGACACCTGCCTTAGTCCCGCCAACGCCCTTGGCATAGGCAAGGGCGATGCGCTTGGCGTTGCCAGTCGCATCCTGATGGATCGCCAGCAAGCATGGGACACCGACACCCTCTTTGAAGAGGCGGCGCATGATATGCCCGGGGGCTTTCGGAGCGATCATGAACACATCGACATCCGCAGACGGTTGGACCTGACCGAAATGAATATTGAACCCATGCGCGAAGGCCAGGGCGTCCCCTTTATCCAAATGCGGTGCGATATCCGCCAGGTAGGTTTCCCCTTGCCTTTCGTCAGGGATCAAAATCATCACGATGTCGGCGGCCTTCGCGGCTTCTGCCGTGGTCATGACCCGGAAACCATCCCGCTCCGCCACCGGCCATGACTTACTGCCAGGACGCAGGCCAACCACCACATCTTGGCCGTTATCGCGCAAATTCCCTGCATGGGCATGCCCCTGGCTACCATACCCGATAATGGCGATGCGTTTGCCGTCGAGGAGCTGAAGGTCTGCGTCTGCATCGTAGTACAACTGTGCCATGGGACATCCCCTCTTAGGACAACGCTTTGCTGCCACGTGATAGGGCCACCGGACCTGTGCGCACGATCTCGAGGATGCCAATGGGCTTGATCAGGTCGACAAAGGCGCGAATTTTGTCGCCATCGCCGGTGACTTCGATAACATACGACTTTGGACTCACATCAATGATGTTGCCGCGGAAAATATCGGTGATACGAAGGATCTCAGCGCGCTGTTCGGGCTCGGCTCGCACTTTGACGAGGATGAGTTCGCGCTCGACAAAATGTTCACGGCTGAGGTCAACGACTTTGATCACATCGATGAGCTTATTGAGTTGTTTGGTCACCTGTTCAATGATGCGCGCGTCACCGCTAGACACAATGGTCATGCGGGAGAGGGTGGGATCCTCGGTTGCTGCCACCGCCAGGCTTTCGATGTTAAAGCCACGGCCGGTGAACAGGCCTGCTACCCTGGCGAGCACGCCAACGCGATTCTCCACCAGCACGGAGATTATATGCTCGCGTACCCCCTTGTCGTGATTGGCATGATCGGTTGCCTGTCGTGGTGCCATAGACGTAACCGTGGTCGTCTCCTTTATGCCAAAACCATTTCACGCAGCGCAGCACCGGCGGGGACCATCGGATAGACCTTTTCCTCGGAGTCCACCACGACTTCGGTGACCACAGGGCCAGGCGTTGCGAACGCCTGCTGTAACGTCGGGATAACTTCATGCGGCTTGGTAGCCCTGAAGCCCTTAGCGCCGTATGCCTCAGCTAATTTGACGTAGTCCGGAATATTGCCTAAATAACTGTGTGAGTAGCGTTTGTTGTAAAACAACTCCTGCCACTGTTTGACCATACCGAGGTAGTAATTGTTCAAGATGACGATCTTGATCGGGAGTTGATATTGTACCGCGGTCGCCATCTCGTGCGAGGTCATTTGGAAGCTGCCATCGCCATCGATGCCGATAACCATCCGGTGGGGAAAGGCCACCTGGGCGCCGATAGCCGCCGGCAAACAGTATCCCATCGTGCCCAGACCTCCGGAAGTAAGCCAACTCCGCGGCTGCGTGAAGCGGTAGAATTGCGCCGCCCACATCTGGTGTTGTCCGACACCTGTAGCAATGATGGCGTCCTTCGGCGCTAGTTGGCTAATCGCTTCGATGACATATTGTCCTTTGACGACCTCGTCCCCTTGGTCGTATTTCAAGGGATGGGCGTTCGCCCAGTCAGCGATGGTTGCTAACCATGCGGCATGGTCGGTGACCCAATCTTTTTTCACGGTGCGCAGAGACTCGATGAGCGACCGCAGAACGGTCTTCACGTCACCGACAATGGGAATGTCCGTGCGGACGTTCTTGCCGATATTCGATGGATCGATGTCGATGTGAATGATCGTGTCGGCGTTTTCAGCAAAGGCATCAAGGCGGCCGGTGACCCGATCATCGAATCGCGCGCCGAGGGCAAAGATCAGGTCTGCTTCACACATGGCCATATTAGCCCAGTATGTGCCATGCATTCCCAACATGCCCATCGACAGTGGGTGGGTTTCCGGAAACGACCCCAAGCCCAGGAGCGTAGTCGTGACCGGGGTGTGCAGCAGCTCTGCAAGCTCGCGGAGCTCGGGGGCGGCATTTGAGCTTACGGTTCCGCCGCCCACGTACAGAACCGGCTGTTTAGCAGTGGCCAAGGCCTTCGTGGCGCGCCGAATTTGACCGCTGTGCCCGGTATACGTCGGTGCATATCCCCGTAAGTTCACCTCCTGAGGATACGTAAATTCGGTCTCCCACTGACTCACATCCTTCGGAATGTCGACCAGCACTGGGCCCGGCTTGCCCGTTTGGGCAATATAGAACGCCTCCTTAATGGTGCGGGCGAGATCCTCTACGCGGCGAACTACATAGCTATGCTTGACGCACGGCATCGTAATCCCGAAAATATCCGCTTCTTGAAAGGCATCGTTGCCTATAGCCGTGGTCGGGACCTGGCCAGTGAACACCACGATCGGAATGGCGTCCATATTGGCAGTAACGAGGCCAGTGACGCAATTGGTTGCACCAGGACCCGAGGTGGCCAGGCATACACCCGGTCGACCCGAGGCCCGGGCATAGCCATCGGCAGCGTGGACAGCACCCTGCTCGTGGCGCATCAGTATGTGGCGGATGGGAGCATCCATCAAAACGTCATAGATCTTCAACACCACGCCACCTGGGTGGCCGAAAATAGCGTCCACCCCTTCTTGCTGCAGGCTTTCGACGAAGATCTCTGCACCGCATTTCTTCACCGGAGGTTACCTCCTCGGACTCTTCATCACCGCGGCTCGTTGCGATTCGGCTGCGCTCACCAGAGGGGCCTGCACATGCTATGGCACCACCAAATGAGGATTTCGGTGAGAAGTCCAATAACGGGTCGTGGGGGTACAACTCCCCTCACACATGACTGTTGATGCTAGGGTGGGCTGCGAGTAGTTCGGAAGACCCTAGCAAACAGCCTTACTGAAGTCAACTGAAAAATGCATCCATCTACTTGTTGAGACGGGCTTTATACTCCTTCAAAATCTCTGCCATACGATCCTTACCCCGCAGCTTGATTTTCTGCACCTGCTTTTTTTCAATCTCCTGCTCGCTGGTCAAAAACCGAAGATTGTTGAGCTCTTCCAGCTGACGCTCGTATCGCAGGTGCTCCACCATCAGCTGTCGGAACTCGGGGTTCGTCTCCTTGATGTGCTCGATGAGGGCGCTCTCTTCCGTCTCCATCAGCTGTTCACCTCCTCATAGGAACTACTGCTCATGGGTATGCCGGCGGGACCAATTGATTTCAGCTTCCGAGGGTCGCACATAGCTAGGACTGAGCGTTGCCCTCGGCCCGCCGTGGCCGATAATCGCTTGATTGAACGCCAGCGCTGCCACCTCGACGCTGCACGGCATACTGAGCCAAGGCGGAGCGAAGATCGCCAAATTACCCAGATGTCTTTCCCACACACCCCGATAGACTTCGACTCCTGTCCCAAGTAATAGAGTCGGTTCAGAGATTCTAGCACAAAAAGCTTCAGGCGACATGACAAGGTTTGGGGTGATGCGGCAGGGGCCCGACGTATCGAGGTGAAAAAGGGCCCCAAACACCTCACCTTTGCGTGCATCCAGCAGGGCGCCGACCTGCACGGGGGCGGACCAAGCTTTCAGCGCCAGGGCTTCGAGGCTATCGATACCGACTACATCACGCTGTAACGCATGGCCTAACCCCAGCAGCGTGGCGATACCGATGCGCAATCCGGTAAAAGAGCCCGGGCCATGACTGGCGGCAAACAAATCGATTGATTCGAGTGGAACCGAGGTGAGGCGAAGCGCTTGATGAATGAGGGTCAGTAGACGGGGTGCGTGCGAGGCAGAGACATCAACTCGCAGGTCGCAGAGGACCCGACCGGCCTCCATAAGTGTAACCCCTCCAGCCAGCGTCGAGGTATCCACGGCCAAAATTCGCATGGGTGATCGAATCTATACCCTTGGGGCTACGAGAACAGCCCAGAGATACCCCGCCAATAGCGCATCGCCCGATTTACACGGTTTTCCCCACACTGCATCTGAGCCGGCTGGCACAGATGCACACCGCAGGACTAACGCCTCTGCTTCACGTTAGTCTCCCGCGGTGTCTACATCTGACCGATGTCGCGATCGTGCCCGATCTCGCACAGAATCTAGATGCCAAACGGATTCACGATGAGTAGGATCAAGCAGACCACGAGGACGTAAATCACCAGGGACTCGATCAATGCCAAACCAATGATCATGGTGGTGGTAATCGGCCCCGAAGCTCCCGGATTCCGCGCGATCCCTTCCAAGGCGCTACGGATACCACGCGCCTGCGAGAAGGCACCTCCGATTGCAGCAATGGTCAGGCCAAAGGCGGCGCTGGCAGCTACGATTCCGAAATACCGCAACTCCGCCTCTGACTTCTTCGCTGCCTCAGCCGCCTGTGCTACAGAGCTCAGCACTACCAATGACACTATCACAGCCAATCCAAGCCATGCCAGCTTCCTCCGCATCCAAATACCTCCCTTTCCCGCGCTCAAGCGGACGCCACCTCAGCGTCTATCAGGTTAATGATGCTCCTCCTCTGCACCGGCGATGTAGATCATCGACAGCAGCATGAACACAAATCCCTGTATGAGGCTTACAAATATCCCCAAGAACACGATCGGTAGCGGGGCGATGATTGGCACCAAAAGCGTGATGATGATCAATACGATCTCGTGTCCCTGCATGTTGGCAAACAACCGCAGTGCAAGGGTAAACGGGCGAATGATGTGGCTGATTAACTCAATGGGAAACATGAGTGGCGCCAACCACCACAGTGGGCCAGTAAACTGCTTGATATAGGCCGCACCATGGCGTCGAAAGCCGATGTATTGATAGTACAGGAAAACCGTGATGGCACAACCGGCCGTCATGTTCAAGTTAGCGGTTGGCGAGAACAGCCCCGGAACGATTCCAAGCAGGTTTGCCGTGACGATCAACAGTACAAGCCCACCGATTATGGGCAAATGAGCTTTAGCGTGGTGCCCCATGACCCGCTCCATAAAGCTGAGTAGCCCTCCGATGACGAGTTCCGTCAGGGCCTGGCCCGTATTAGGCAGCAGTTGCATGCGCCGCGTGGTCAGATAGGCGATGGCGAGCAGGAGAATCATGGTGAGCCACATGTATGTAACGTGCGGGTATGCCTCGAGTCCAGGGATGGTGAGATACAGAAGCGGTTCCTTCATGGCAGACTCCGTTTATCGTTGGGGCTCTCCAAGCGGCTTCGAACGTTGCAGCCCAGCCAAGCAGATGGCCACAAAGATCACCGATAACCCGCCCAGAAACCCCAGCGGTTCAACGACTCCATATCTGAACAGCAGATACACCAACCCCGTGATGATAAAGTATTTAGCGAAATAGGCGCCAAACGCCAGTTTTTTGATTCGGCTATCAGGACGCTTGTGCGGGTCGATGACCGCCGTCAGAAACATCACCAGACACTTGAAATGCAACATGCTAAATGCCCCCCCCAAGGCGCAGCTACTGGCGATGCGGGGGGCGCGGGCGATCAAAGCGCCGAGCATCAGCAAGCCGGTCATCGTCCAGCCGTACCATGCGACGCGCCGCAACAGTTGTGAGTCGCCATCCACAATATACTATTCCTTCCGCTGCAAACGCATGATGCGAAAGAGATTCGTAAATCCAGCGGCCACGCCCAATACCAGAAAAATCAAGGTGAGCCACGGATTGGTGTTGAATGCCCGATCGAGAAAATAGCCGATCGCCAAGCCGGTGAATGTGCCGAGGACAAGATGTAACCCAACGCTGCCCAGCACCCCAAACTGGCGTAGGAGCTCATATTTGAGATTGGGCCCATCGGTCGCCATACCCCCTCCGGTAGGTTGATGAGCCGATCATCCACGCGACAATCGACTTTCAATGCATTACTGCGGTGTCAGCGCCGGCGGGTTTTTTCCGACCATTCCCGACTCAGCCTGAGCCGTCATCTGCCGCGATACACTCTCCAGATAGGCGACCAGGGCCAGAGCCTCGGCGTCAGGCACCCCCAGATTCGGCATCAAGCTTGCTGAATCAAAAGCCTGTGGATTCTTGATCCACTGTACCATCCAATCGGGGTTCAAACGTTTCCAGGCATCCGTCAAATCCGGTCCAACCGCGGCTCCACCGGTTTTTCCCTGGATCTGATGGCAGGTAAAGCAGGGGTACTTCTCCCAGTAAAGCTTCTCGCCCTGTGCCGCCAGCTCTGGGGTGATGGTTTGCGCCACCTGTGCGACTTTTGGCACCCGTTCGTCAAGAAACGTCATCATGATGTAATCACGTAGATTGGCCGCCGCTTGTGCCGTCAGGGGGAAGGTCGGCATCCGGGCTTGCATGAGGGGACGAATCTGGTGCGGTTGCTTGAGGAAGCTCAGTAACCAATCGCCACGCACTTTGCTCCCTTCATAGGCGAGGTTTGGGGCGATCGTTCCCCCTTGTCCGGCCAAATTATGGCAGCCCAAACAGTTATACTTGTCGAACAGTCCCATGCCGGCCACGCGCAGTGCCTGCGCGTCGGACGGCGTACTGACAAAGGAGGCCAGTAGCCGCTCATCGGTGAAACTCCGCAGCTGGACCAGCAGCGCCGAAGCATCGGCATCGGAGAAGGCAAAATCTGGCATCTGTTGGATGATGCGGTCCGTGGCGTACATGCGGGCGTTTTTCATTTTCCCGTAGGTCCAGCCTTCCCACGACTCCTCGATTTGCTTGCCATCGTTATAGAGGTGAACCAGGCGATCGATCGGCGTAATGATGTGATCCTTCTTCTTCACCAGCGGGACATCGCCGAAGACCATCTCCCATGGACGCTTGTCGGCGTAGGTAGTCAGCTCGGCGCCGACTCGGGGTTGGGCCTCCATCCCATAGATATCATGGCACCCATAACATCCATAGCGTCCAATCAGCCGATTTCCGGCTTCGACGACCGTATTGTCCGCCAACTTCTGGGCGAATCCCGGCCGCTCGGTCTTCGCGCCCAGGGTCATCAGGTAGGCGGTGATATGGGCGGCTTGCTCATCGCTAAGGCGGAGGTTAGGCATCTTCGTGGAGGGCAGATACTCTTGGGGGTTTTTCACCCAGGCGAAGAGCCAGTCGGCGTTCACCTTGCTGCCCACCCGGCTCAAATCGGGTGCGAAGGCGTTACCAATGCCGTTGATCTGATGGCACCCCACGCAGCCGATCGTCTCGACCAGCTTCTTCCCGGCTTCGGCATCCCCGTTGCCTGGATATTTGGGACCATTATATGGCGTTGAGGAGTTAAGCAGATAAGCTGCAGCCGCTTCCGCTTCCTCCCACGACAGGCGGAAATTAGGCATCTTGGTGGCAGACCAGTAGGCTTTCGGTTCCTTGATCCACTCGACAAGCCATGCGGGATCGACCTTGCTGGCCACTCGTCGCAGGTCAGGCGCAACTTTATCTTGCTGCTCATACCCTTGTGCCAGGTGGCAGCCAGGACACCCCATGGTTTGAAAGAGGTCCTGTCCATGCGCGGCGGTTGAAGCGAATTGTAGCGCAGGCAACTCCGGCTGATGACATTTCCGACATTGGGATTGAATCCAGGTATTGGTGAGCAGCGGCTCAGCCAACCGAGGGGTCTGATCGAAAATATGCAGTTCGGCGTGTGCTGTGGGTACGGTAAGGGCCACTCCTTGTCCGGCATGGCAGATGGTACAGCCGAATTTCTCGACGGGGTGATGCGCCGACAAGACATCGCGATGCGGGTGCGTCGCATACGGCTGCTCTGTGCCCTCGAAGCCGGCACGATCAATGCCCATGTGGCACGTTTGGCAACGTTCTACTCGCATGAGCGGTTCGTTGAAGTTGGTGTAATTCAGTCCGGTGAGGACGATCTGATGGATCTCCGGCGGCTTGGCGACTCTGATGCCAGGTAGTACCGGCCGCATGATGTCATCCATGCGGTCGCGGATACGTTGATAGTCCGACAGCCTGATGCGGCGCTCCTCTTCAAGCTCGTAGAGCGGGGCTTCAACCGCTTTGATTTCAGCCTGCAACGCGTCCACACGGGCTCTGAGCTCAGCGATCGGTACGTCAAGGGTGGCGATCTGCTGCTCAAGTTGGTCGACCCTGGTCTTATACCGAGCCGCGGTGCTCAAATCTCCCTCGTGCTCGGTTGTTTTATATTGGTAATACTCGGCGTCCAAGCGGCTTTTAGCGAATTGTTGCTCCTGCAAGAGATCGGCCAGACGGTTTTTAACCTGCTCCAGCTCCTGGCGCGCCTTACGGTCCTGCGCATTACTTTCCAGCGCAGCTCGGGCTTGCTGAATCTTGGTCGCAAGCTCCCCCTGAGTCGGCAGCAAGACTTCTTCCTTGGCCTGCAGATCAGCATGCAATTGGTCGTATTCCAGCTCATAGAAAGTGGTCTGATAATGTTTCCATGGCCGGCGCACAATGGTCTCGTCCACCACGGTGTACAAGGCGGCAACCACGAGAATGATGCTCAGCACAAAGAAAGTTCGGCTCAGCGAGCGTTCCTCATCCGGTCGATAATCTTGAGCCATGGAATATCGCATTCCCTATGATGCTAGGTCAGCGCCGTTAGAGGTTAAACCAGGGAGTGACCCAGACGTATTTGATGTTGAAAGCGAGCCGTAAGATCATCTTCAACGGTAGCAGCATCATCGTAAGAAATAACACCGCTTTCACCCCGAAGCGCACCCACCCTTCCGCAGCGATTTTACTCTTACGCGCAAGATAGAACAGACCAGCACCGACCAGGTAGTACCCACCTACAAACAAGGCCCCGAAAATGAAGGCTCCCAGTGCGGAGCGGATGCCGAAGATGGCATGCAAATCGACGTTCGTAAGCGCCGCAACTTTATGTGGATCCCATTCATGCCACGGCCAGAATAAGTTCCATCCGGGGCCACGGAAGAACACCCCCAAAATGATAATGCCACCCAGAGCACGAGAAATCCGAACAGATAGACCAGGATGGCAAAGCGTCGCTCCCGGAAGGAGTAGTATCCGGTGCTGCGCGTGTTGACGTCGATGAAGGGAATGGCCATCAAACCCACGATGATCAGCGTCGGCGACTACGACCCCCGCAAACCATGGGTCGAAGTAGACCAACGTCTCCTGCAAGCCCGAGGAAGTACCAGGGCGCTTTCGACGGATTGGGGGTCTTCGTGGGGTTGGCCATCTCCTCAAGCGGGGCGTCGATAGCAAAGGACCAGACGGTCAGAAAGGCCATCAACGCAATGGCACACAGGAACTCGTTCCTGGTCAGGTAGGGCCAGGTGTAGATTTTATCATCCGCAGCTCTCACAGGCTTGGGCGGCGACTGAGGGGTCGCAGGGGCAGCACGCGGCGTGCCTCCCTCAGGCGTCGGCTGGGTCGCTTCTGCCATCGTGGCATCTCCTCACCGGCTGGTCTTCTCTCGAGATTCCCGCATCTGACGTCGCGTGACGCTGTCGAAGGGCATCGCTTCTCACCAGCCGTGACACGTCTCCACACGTCTCTTTCGCTCGTCTACAGGGCGCATGCACTTGCGTCAGCCCGTGTGGCTGTCGACTATAGCGGGCCAGAGATGCCCCCATCTTTGCGTACACGCCAAAAATGCACCATCATCAGAGCGCCAGCGAAGAGGGGCAAGAAGATGCAGTGCAGCACATAAAAGCGCAGCAAGCGTCGCCGAACCGACAATCCGCCCTCCGAGCAGGAAGGCACGCGCGTCATAGCGTGGATCAACCCCAATCACCTCGGCAAACGGCCCCTCGTGCCCAAGCAGCGGCGTCGCCCGTGCCATGTTCGTCCCCACGGTCACGGCCCACATGGCAAGCTGATCCCAGGGTAGGAGATATCCCGTGAAGCTCAGCAGGAGGGTTAATGTCAGCAAGAGTACCCCGATCACCCAATTGAACTCGCGCGGCGGTTTGTAGGAGCCGGTGAGAAACACGCGCAACATGTGGAGCCACACTGCGATCACCATCGCATGGGCGGCCCAACGATGCATATTGCGCACGAACATGCCGAATGGCACGTCGAATTCCAGGTATTTCATATCTAGATAGGCATACTCACCGACTGGACGGTAGTAGAACATTAGTATCACACCGGTGAAGGTGAGGACGAGGAAAGAGTAGGAAGGAAATACCCCCCATACACCAGGTGAAGCGGATGCGCACCCCATGTCGTGGGAGTTTAGCTGGATGGAGATGGAACCAGATATTACCTAACACCATGAGTAGACGATTACGCGGGGTGTCGTCGTAGTCGTGCCTGAAGATCGATTTCCATAGGGGAGAACGCACCACCGCTCGCGACATCTCATCGGACAGCTTGGCGACGCGTTCTTTCAAGCTCGGTGGCTGTCCGTTACTGTCACCTCCCGAGCCTCGAGGTGATGGCGTTTGTGTGCCTCGTTGCCCACTCGTCCCCACTATCTCACCCCCTCAACATCGAACCGTTCTGTGGTAGGTCTCTGCGTCTCCCTGATCGCGTTCATACCGAGATGCGGCGTTAGGACTATGTCCCGTTGCTGATCTCAGGCTAAACTTCCGGACCGACCGCGGGTAACAAGGCGAAGCGTTGCAGAAGTTCTCGTAAACGCACTCCATTAACCAGCTCAATCGGCCCCCCCACCGCCGCCGTGTTGGCTTCATCCGAGAAGAAGCCATTTGTAATGAGGACGCCCTTCGAGGCACCCTCGCCCTTGACGGAGTCGATCAGCGCGAGGACTTGCACCGCCTCAACCACTTCCCCTGCCTGCAACAACTCGCCGTGTATGACATACTGCCCACCCACGATCGGTGCCACATGCACTGCCATCACTTCAAGTTGTCGGCTACCAATTGTTGTGGAGCGCTCGACCTCCAGGCCCAGCTCCTGTAACAATCGCCGGGAAACCCATTCAAAACGCTCAAGCGTGAGGCTCAATGGCAGGAGTGCTTGTCCATCCCCGAAACCCGCTTCTTGTTGCTCCTGCGACACCGGCGCCGGCATTTTCTTCATCGCGAAAATCACCCCAAACCCCAGGATGATCGCAACAACGATGGTGATGAACATGAACATGCCCCCGCACGCGGCAGTCAACGAGTACAGTAGCCGCACACGCAAGCTATTTGATCATTTCACTATAGATATCATCCTTCTTGCCCTGTTCAATCAGCCTGTCGTGCTTCAACGCCTGTCGAAAGGCGACCCACAGACAGAAGATCACGGCCAGGAGCATCCCCACAATGGGTAGGTTATCGGGTTTGGTGAGAATCTCCCAGAAATGCTCCATCGCTGCAGTCCTTTCCGACTTTTGCATCGACCCAGTCCGGCTCCAGGAGCCCTGCTGAAAGCGTGCCCAAACATAATTGACCCTGGCCGTTCTTGTCAAGGAATTTTTCCCGCGTTAGATAGCACCAGAAGACCGACGACAGCGGGTTGGCAGCCATATCAGGCGGGCGGAAGACTTATGACCACGGACGCCACTCGCGGTCATAGGGCATGGCTGTCGTAGCACCTGAGGAGAGTGGTAGCGATTGTGGTCGGGGATTTTGTGCTATAATAAATAGGTATGTAGCTAGGAATCTCCTTCAATGGTAGCACACGTCATGGTCCGAAAGAACTTCCCCTCATACTCGGTGAGGATCATATGGAGAAAGAGCCCACGAAGACCAACGTCGATCGCATGTGGAAGTTTGCACGCACATTTGCGGACAAGAGCGGCACCTCCTTTCATCCGAACCTCGAGGTGACTGAGGTTGTCGTCAAGGGGTTAGCGCTGCATCAGGACGAACTCGGTAAACCCTTGTGCCCGTGCAATTTCTACCCTGACAAGGCCGAGGAAGCCAAGAAACGACGCTGGATTTGCGCCTGTGATGAGATGCAGGCTTATAAATACTGTCATTGCCTGCTGTTCGTGCGTGATGATGGCCTCCCCATTACTGAGTACCTCCCCGAAGACCACGAAGGTCGACAGATCTACGGACTTGTCAAGGATCCGACACCCGAGAAGGGGCGGGCGCTGCGTCACAAAGCTGGAGCGCCAGCGGAAGAGTAGTGATCCAGGAAGGCTGCGGGGTGTGCTACTCTTGCCCAGGGCAATCGCCATGTCTTCGAGGCGCACTGCCTGATGATGCAATAGAACGGGTGGCGTGTTGCGAGTCCCAGACGGCGAGCTAAAGGTCGACGTGCTGGGCCAGCACGCGCGTCCCGCCATTGACGTTGGGCCTATCGGCGCGTGAGTGATCGTGTCTGCATGTGGTTAAAAAACTTAATGCCCGGACAACGTCCTGGCACAGAAACCCGGGGTGAGCCGCTACCGCGATCAGATTAACCCTTGGTCAGCACCAAATCAAGCGTAGCTCATGGGCAGGACAGCGCTTGGTTCATCGCACTGATTGTTTGGTGACACCGGACTATGAGGAGCATCCATAGCAGCTGGGGAAGTCCTTAGCAGGGGGCCTGTGGATGAGTGTGTCAGGCATCTACAGCTCATACAACTACGCCTCTGTATGCTGAGTAGCATTGATCGAAGCGCCAGAAAAATGGAAGCCTCGTGTGCTCGCAACCCTACCGGGCCACCCATATGCCCGACCTGACCACTGGGGGAGTATGGGGATAGCTTTGACCCGGAACCTACTCGATTCGTCCGAAGTCTTCCGGTTTTAAATTCTCAATCCAATCGCGGACGGATTGTGCATCCTCAGCGGGCTTGTCCTCTGTCAAGTCGATACTTTTGGCCTCGCGGATGACCTTTTCGGCAACAAAGATCGGGGCCTTCACGCGTAAGGCCAAGGCGATGGCATCGCTCGGACGTGAGTCGATAGCCACCTCAGTCCCATTCACTGTCAAGAAGATGACTGCGTAAAACGTGTTGTCGCGCAGGTCGTTCACGACGATTCGCGACACCTTTGCCTTGAGGCCTTCGAGGATATTGCGAATGAGATCGTGAGTCATGGGACGGGGCGTCGTGATCCGTTCCATCTCCATTGCGATGGCGTTGGCCTCATTGGCGCCAATCCAGATCGGTAAGGCACGATTCCCTTCAACATCTTTCAGAATGACAATGGGCATATTCGTTAATGGATCAAGCGTCAGACCCTTGACTACCATTTGTAACACGGCTCAGTCCTCCCCTCCGCGGTCACTTCGGTCAGTGCAGACCTTGCCTTCAAGGCTGTGTGATCCCCCCTGTTCGATACATACTGTGACGAGGGAACCAGTCAAGGACGGATGACCCGCGAAGTTCACGGGGCGGTTTTGTCGCGTGCGGCCGGTAAGCTGCACGCTCCCTTTTTTACTAGGCCCCTCCACCAGTACTTCCTCGCACCGTCCGATCCGGGCTCGATTGCGGCGAAGCTGAATGGTTTCCTGGAGCGCGAGCAGCGTGTTGAAGCGCTCGCTCTTGACCGCCTCGGATACCTGGTCGTCAAACGTTGCCGCACGCGTTCCAGGACGTGGTGAATATTTAAACAGGTACATTGAATCAAACTCGACGGCTTGAACAAGCTCCACGGTCTGCGTGAAATCCGCGTCTGATTCGCCGGGAAAACCGACGATCACATCGGTCGAGAGGGAGACATCAGGCACCAGCGCACGTAATCGCTCCACCTGGACGAAGTACTCATCTCGGCTATAACCGCGGTGCATACGCTTCAGTGTGACAGTCGATCCAGATTGTACGGGTAGATGGATATATTCGCACACCTTGTCCAAAGTTCCTACTGCCTGCATGAGCTTTTCCGAGAAGTCTCGGGGATGGGAAGTGATGAAGCGGATGCGCTCAATCCCAACTATAGGGTTAAGCATTTCCAGGAGGTCTGCGAGGTCCTTTCTCTCGGGAGAGCGCTTACCGTAGGAGTCTATATTCTGACCCAATAGGGTGACTTCTTTGTAGCCTTGGTCCGCGAGCGCTTGCACTTCGTCGACAATCGCCGCCGTCGGCCGGCTCTGCTCACGTCCTCGGGTGTAGGGCACAACGCAGAACGTACAGAACTTGTCGCACCCCTGCATGACCGTCACCCAGGCTTGATAGGGATTGTCGCGGTGGATGGGAAACAGTTGCTCGTCCCAAAGCGGATTGTCGGCGAGATCGCTGAGCTGGTGGCGACGCGCCTGGACGCCTGTCAAGAGTGCGGGGAGCTTGGGAATATTCTGCGGCCCAAAGACGAGATCGACGTGCGGTGCACGCTGAAGGATGTGTTCCCCCTCTTGTTGAGCCACACAGCCGCAAACACACACGATAAGGTCAGGATTATGGCGTTTGAGCCACTTGAGTTGACCGAGCTGGCTATAGACTTTTTGCTCGGCCTTATCACGAATGCTACAGGTGTTCAACAAAATCAGGTCGGCACCACGTGTCTGGCTCGTGATCTCATAGCCAAGACCAATGAGAATGCCTGAGATGCGCTCGGATTCGTACTTGTTCATCTGGCAGCCATAGGTGATGACTGCCGCGCGTTTCGGCTCCATGCGTAGCCTGTCGAATGACTCGCCTAAGATCGACAAAATCGTGGAGATCCGCGACGGTCGCGGCCTGCACAGCGCTTAAATATAGCGAGACGCCTGGGGGTTGTCAAGGGAAGCAGCATGGTGATGTAGGCACTTAGCGCCTATCGCAGCAGGCTTGCCTGTTGGCCTATAATGTCCGCACAGCGCCGAGGCCAACACCCCCGGAGGTATCTGGCAGGGACAATAACCCTGCCCTGTGGTGACCCTCTGCTATAATCCTAGCAACGCACGTGAAATGACCGCTTTGGCACGGTAGGGAGGACCCCCCACATAAGAAAAACGGGCATCCACGGCGGCGCTGACCAGCATCGCCGCATCGATGGGATCCACGTCCAACTTGTACATCAACAACCGTGCCATCTCGTTCACGGCCATGTGGGAGGCAGCTTCCATGGTGTCGCCCTCGCCAGTCGTCATGATGGCATCCTGGGTGAGGACCACAGGGCGATCGACTTGCAACACCGTCGAGACGTCGCAGCGCAGCGTAACCTCTGCACCCATCTCGACCGCGGAACTTGCACTCTCGCCATCCCCCATGGCGGCATGTACATCTTCGATAGTCAGCAGGGCTCCCTCCTCAAACACTGGCAGAAGTACCCTGGCACCAGGGCCAATAGCGATGTTACTCATCGCTCCCCCGAAGGGACCTACGCTGTTGCAGGACTTAGGATCACCGGCTGGGGCGACGCCCATGCGGCCGATCATCGGCGCATATGGGAGGGCAATCCTGTCATTGAACCAGACGCGGTCACCGTCGATTTGCACTTTCCGCCGGCGCCATTCATCGACGCGGTTTTTCAACATCGCACGTCCCGGAATGGCCACAATCCAGCCATAGCCCAGACTCGGGGTGATATCGAGCACCTCGATGGAGAGCGTGTCCCCCGGCTCTGTGCCCCCAACGTATACCGGGCCAGTCATGGACATCAAGAGATCCAACGGCGCATCATCAGGGCTCGTATAGCCCTGGAAACGATCATTGGTCTCCATCACAAACGTTTCTCCCATACCGACGTGAATCGCGGGGGGGTTTGCACCACTGTAGGCGCTAACACGCTGGCTTTTGTTGACCCGTTGCATGGCGACTCTCCCGAGTGATTGAGGTAGTTCTCGAATAGACTAGCCTGCGCAGCATAGCGTGTTTAGCAAACTATGGCAAGTGCGAGGGATACGATCGCTGGGGGCGAGTGCGGAACTTTCCATGGGGCTTGGCCTTCTGTTATGATAGGCCGAGCGCAAGGATAGCACGACCGAGACGACTTGTTGGCCCGCACCGATCACCGATAGGGAGATAGTGGCCTAGGGCTGATCGATGGTCTACGAGAAGACGCAGACTGAGGACGCATACTAATGATCGATCTCTATAGCGATACCATGACGAAGCCCACCGTGGCGATGCGTAAATGCATGGCGGCGGCCGAGGTAGGTGACGAGCAGAAAGGAGAAGACCCCACGGTCAATCGGTTGCAACACATGGTGGCCGAACTCCTGGGCAAGGACGCAGCCGTCTACCTACCTTCCGGGACTATGTGCAATGAGATCAGCTTCGCGGTGTGGGCGCATATCGGGGATGAAATGATCCTCCACCGCGACGCCCATCCAGCCCATTTCGAGGTCGGGGGACCGGCCTACCTGGCGCGCCTCATGTTGTATCCGCTTGATGGTCCGCGCGGCCTGTTCACGGCGGCGCAAGTAGAGGAGGCCATTCGTCCGGAGAGCCCACATTATCCGCGCAGCCGCATAGTCGAGATCGAAAACACGCACAATCTGGGTGGGGGCTCGATCTGGCCCTTAGCGCAACTGCAAGCCGTCTGTGACATGGCACACCGGTACGGGCTGGTGACCCACCTCGACGGCGCACGATTGCTCAATGCGGTCGTTGCCACTGGCATCTCAGCCAGAACCTATGCGGAACCCTTTGATTCTGCCTGGATCGATTTGTCCAAAGGGCTTGGCTGTCCGGTTGGGGCGGTGCTCGCCGGCTCGTATGCGTTTATCAAAGAGGCCCGTCGCCTCAAACATCTGTTCGGTGGGGCGATGCGTCAGGCGGGTATCATTGCCGCTGCCGGAGTGTATGCCCTAGAACATCATGTGGCGCGGCTCGCCGAGGATCATGCGCATGCCGCCAGGTTGGCTCAGGTTTTGGCGGAGTTGCGAACGGTGAGTCTCAACCCGACGGACGTTGAAACCAACATTGTCATCTTCGATGTAGGGGCCAGCGGTCGTGGGGCCAAGGAGATCGGCGAACGCCTTGAAGAGGCGGGGGTGCGGTTGAGCGTTATGGGGCGTACTAAGCTGCGTGCGGTCACACATTTGGACGTCTCACGTCAGGATGTCGAGCGCGCCGTCGACGTGTTTCGTCATGTGCTGTGAGTGCTTTTTTCCTCGACACCCCAGGGCTTCTATGATATTCCATTACCATGATCTCTCGTATCAACCTGGTATCAATGTAGTTGCCGTAGTTGCCGCCCGCCTGGAGGCGCTACCGTGAGTAACCGCCTGTCCCGTATCCCCGGAGCTCGCCTTGGGATGCGCTACCTGCTCACTAGCCTAGGATTCTGGATTGTGTTCAATGCCGGAACGCTCCTGTGGTGCCGGCAGTTTGAGGTGTTCTATTTTCGGGAGCCGTATATTCTGGCGCTGACGCATGTTGCCGCATTAGGCTGGCTAACCACCGGGCTCATGGGGGTGATGTATATTACGTTGCCGGCGACATTGGGGGTGCGTCCGCATAGCCTCCGCATGGCATCCGTGCAATATTGGTTGCAGGTGGTGGGGATCGCCGGTTTGGCACTGACCATGAGCTTCGTGTCGCAGGCCCGGGGGCGGGTCGTGTTTGGACTGCTGACGCTGGGTGCCCTGGTGATCTTCGTCCACAATATTGCGGCGACGGTGGGCCGCGGCAAAATGTGGCATCTGCCCGAAGTTCATTTCGTGATGGCGGTGTTCTATCTGGCGATTACCGGGCTCATCGGTATGAGCTATGTGTTTTACCTTAATGGCGGCTATGTGCCGCAAACCATGATATCATTGAAAGTCCATGCCCACTTCGCTGGGCTGGGCTGGCTAGCACTCACGAGCATGGGGTTGACGTATAAGCTGTTGCCGCTGGAGCTTGGCGTGGACAACGTTCCCCAGCGCTGGGGTGTCGCCGCCAGTGCGCTGATCAATGTGGTCTTCTGGGGGGTCTTTTTCAGCTATGCTTATGACTGGCCTGAGCTGCGGATCGCATCGGCAGCGTTGGCGTTCGCCGCGATGATGTGTCATACCATGCAGGTGCGGACGATCGCCCGATTGGCCAATATGTCTACTCTTCTCACAGGCGCGTTTTCCACCAGTATGTGGACCTATACTGTTCCCTCTGCGCCGGTGGGCACGGGTGCCTGGGGGCGTGAAACGCGCCCCAGAAGCCTGCTCTATACCGAAGCATCCTGCCTCTTTGGCGTCGCGGCCACACTGCTGGCCATGTTGTTAACGACCGGGGCGGTGGGGGACAGTCTTGCCGTCGAGTATGCCTATAGCTACGCCGCGGCCACCGGATGGTTTGGACTGTTTGTCACGGGACAGACCCTATGGCTGCTGCCGCTGCTCCGGGATGTGGCGTACGGGCACGTACCTGGCCCGTTGTGGAAACAGTTGGAATTTCCCGGACAAGTGGCCGGTACACTCCTCGTGACCATCGGCTTGTTGGCGGGAATGGCTTTCATTGTTGCGCTGGGGGCCGCCGTGAATCTGGCCGCTTCCTTGCTGGTGACGGCTCGCAGCCTGCATGGGTGGCGAGCACAGCTCGCTCTGGCGGAGAGATAACGATGGAAGGACACGACACAAGACCACTGATCGCCATTACGATGGGAGACCCCGCTGGTATCGGCGCCGAGGTCAGCCTGAAGGCCTTGCTCGAGCCGGACGTCTACCGCTTATGCCGGCCACTGGTGGTGGGCACGCTGGGGGTGCTCGCCCAGATGCGGGATGTCTTGCAGAGCGCGCAGCACTTGCAAGCGGCGCACAGCCCCGCAGAAGGACGATACACGCTCGGAACAGTGGATGTGCTCGACCTCGCGGACAAGCATCCTGGCCCATTTCTATTGGGCGTTGCAGCCAAGGGAAATGGCGCTGCAGCTGTGGCGTATGTCGAGAGGGCCATCGCGCTGGCCCTGACCGCCGAGGTGGATGCCATCGCCACGGCTCCCCTGAATAAAGAGGCCATGCGAGCTGCTGGATTCCCTTACGATGGCCATACTGAGCTGCTCGCCGTCAAAACAGACACAAAAGTCTACACCATGATGCTAGCCTCCGGCGATTTCCGCGTGTTTCACGTTAGCACCCACGTGTCGCTGCGCGGTGCCATCGAACGTGCCAAAAAAGCGCGTGTCTTGCAGGTGATCGAGTTGGCGTATCACGAAATCCAACGCATGGGTGTGGAAGAGCCACGGTTGGCAGTGGCGGGACTCAATCCTCACGCCGGCGAGCACGGGCTGTTTGGCGATGAAGAAATTCATGAGATCGGCCCAGCCGTGGAGGAGGCGCAGGCACGCGGCTGGAGCGTCAGCGGACCCCTCTCACCAGACACCGTTTTCGCCCGCGCCAAGCGCGGCGACTTCGATGGGGTCGTCGCCATGTACCATGACCAGGGGCACATCCCCTTCAAAATGACTGAATTCGAGCTCGGCGTAAACGTCACGGTGGGTCTGCCCATCATTCGCACCTCGGTCGATCACGGCACGGCCTACGACATCGCCGGAAAAGGCGTAGCCGACCCCAAGAATATGGTGCAGGCCATTGTGCTGGCGGCCGACATGGCACGGCGACGTGTTCCCTTACCTCAACCCTCAGTGCCTGCGAGTGTGCCCAGTTAAGAGGCAGGAGAACAAAGGGGGAAGACTATGTATCCCGCTATGTACCGCATTCGACAAACGTTCGGAGGGCCAGCCGTGGCCGATATCGCGGCGACGGTGCAGGCCGAGCTGGCGCGGGTCAGCGTGGCATCAGTGATCAAGCCTGGGCAGACAGTGGCGCTGACGGCTGGCAGCCGCGGTGTGGCAAACATCGCGACGATTATCAAGGCGACGGCGGACTATTTGAAGACGATCGGCGCTAAGCCTTTTGTCATACCTGCCATGGGTAGCCACGGTGGTGGCACCGCCGAGGGGCAGCTCGATGTGTTGCGCCACTATGGCATCACTGAGGACAGCATGGGAGTGCCGCTCCGGGCGAGCATGGAGGTGGTACAGATCGGCGAGACGGCCGATGGTCTCCCGGTCTGGCTCGACAAATATGCCTCCGAGGCCGATCACATTGGCGTGATCAACCGCGTGAAGCCGCACACCGACTTCAGTGGAGCCATCGAGAGTGGCCTCTTCAAGATGATGACGATCGGTCTCGGCAAATACCATGGTGCCCAGCATTACCATCGGGCTAACGTTCAATATGGCTATGAGCACGTTATCCGCACGGTGGGCCGTACGGTGTTGAAACAGGCGCGGATCGCCTTTGGGATCGGGGTCATCGAAAACGGCTATGATCAGACGGCAGTCATTCGTGCTGTACGGTCGACTCAGTTCGAAGCCACAGAGCTGGAGCTGCAAGCCCTGTCGAAACAGTTGGCCGCACGTTTGCCGTTTGACTTCATGCATTTGCTCATCGTCGAGGAGATGGGGAAGAATATCAGCGGCACAGGTATGGATACCAAAGTGATCGGCCGCATCATGAACATTATCGAACCACCCCCCCAGCATCCGCGCATCCTGCGCATCTATGTGCGCGACCTCCACGACGACTCGTATGGCAATGCCATGGGCGTGGGCCTGGCAGACTTCG
Organism: uncultured Nitrospinota bacterium; assembly: GCA_963707985.1. Classification (GTDB taxonomy): domain Bacteria; phylum Tectomicrobia; class Entotheonellia; order J063; family CAVPRW01; genus CAVPRW01. The sequence goes on from CAVPRW010000041.1 coordinate 68,602, forward strand.
TGTCGAGACGTTTGGCGAACAAAATCGATCCGAGCGCCACTTATATCAATGGTCTCACGGGTCTGTCGCCGGAGAGTGCCCGTATTCCGGTCACCTTGGACACCGACCGTGAGGCGGTGGAGGCAGCGCTGGGAACTATCGGGTTGGTGAAGCCCGAAGCGGCTCGTATCGTGCGTATTCAGAATACATTGCTCCTGGAAGAGCTAGATGTGTCAGAGGCGCTCTTACCAGAAGTGAGGCAACGCGGGACACTGGAGATTTTGTGGGGGCCAAAGCCGTTGATGTTCGACAGCACCGGCGGGCTACCGACGTTTAGGTAAAAGACTCCGCATCCGGCCCTATTTGAGTGCAAGAGGGTGGGGGTGAGTGGAGGGTGAACGCAGATGTTTACTTGGAAACGATCCGTGGCGGTGACGTCATGGCCCGGCGGAGAATTCGACGAGACTCGTGATTCCCAGGTCGACGCTTTCACGGAGCGTGTCGTCCGTTTCTGCGGAGGCTTGGCCAAGGGAGTGCTTGCCGCGGTGCTCTATGGCTCCGGCTCTCTGGTGCTTTCAGGTGTGCTCTTCTACTTTTCGTGGAAACTGGGCATTGCGACCCTGTTGGTCCTAGGGGGTCTTCTCCCCCTGGTCGGTAGCGGGTATCTGCTGTGGCGCCTGATGCGAGCGGGGGAGCCACCTTGGCTCTGGCGTCGGCGCTGGCGGCAGGTAGCAATCCTCAAGCTGGCAAGGCGCCTGGAAGGGCGCCTAACAGTGGCGGATGTCGTCCTTGGCACAGGACTTTCGCTACGAGAGGCGGAAGCTACCTTAAACGAATTGGCGCGCCAAAGATACGTCGATCTGCAGGTCTTGCCTTCGGGCGTCCTGGTGTATCACTGTTTTCCTCTGGCCAATGCGCGTGGCAAGAGCGGGGCTGAGCGCGTAATGTCATGAGTGAGCCGAGAGGATCACGAGATTGCCGCCACAAATGTACATTCTAGACGCGGATCAGCGATGTGTGTCCGGAGTTACGCTGTGAGGTATAGGCGGAGAAGGTAGATATGGACCTTGGACTAACAGGCAAAGTGGCACTCGTGACTGGTGGCAGTCGCGGTATCGGCTTGGCTATTGCCACAGCGTTTGCCCAGGAAGGGACACACGTCAGCATATGTGGCCGGACGCCCGCTGACCTCTCCGAGGCAGGCGATGCCATCAGGGCTAAGGGCGTGGAGAGCTTGGCTGTCGAGGCCGATCTCAGCCTCTCCGGCGATGCGGAGAAGGTGTTGCGGGCGACGCTCGATAGATTTGGGCAGCTTGATATCCTGGTGAACAATGTCGGCGGTGCACGAGGGGACCCAAGCTGGGCTGCCAGCGATGCTGATTGGGATGATGTGCTGCAGCTCAATTTTTTGTCGGCTGTACGCTTGACCCGGTTGGTCATTCCCCAAATGGAGCGCCAGGGAGGTGGACGAATCATCCACATTGCCTCGATCTATGGACGCGAATGGGGGGGCCCCACAACCTATAACGCCTCCAAAGCTGCCATGATCAGTTTCTCCAAAACGCTCGCCCGCCAACTGGCCAAGGACCAAATATTAGTGAATACCGTGGCGCCCGGATCGATCATGTTTCCTGGGGGAGTCTGGGAGCGCCGCCAGCAGCAAAACCCAGAGGAGATCGCACGATTTCTCGATACAGATTTCCCCTTCGGACGCTTTGGGTGTCCTGAAGAAGTGGCGCCAATTGTGGTGTTTTTGGCTTCTGCGGCAGCGTCGCTGATCACGGGGGCCTGTATTAACGTTGACGGCGGTCAATCGCGGTCGCTGTTCTAATTATCGACGTGAGCCGGCCACCAGTAGCGGCCCAGGCGGCTGGGACGGGTGGCATGGAGGAAACCATGGGAAGCTTTCGCTACTGGCAGTGGGATGGTTCGCAAGATCCCTTTCATATCGGTGTGGACGATGCCATGGATGCGCTGGCCGACGCGCTCTTACGCTCTGGTGATCTGGACTGGGCGTGGCAACAGCTCCTTCGCCGTGGTTTCACGTCGGAAGATGGCTACCGTTCCCTGCGCGGACTGGATGACATGCTGCGTGAGGTTGAACGTAAGAAAAAAGAGCTACTGAATAAGTACTCCCCGGATTCCTTCAAGCTTGATCAAGAACAGCTTCAACGCCTCATGGAGCAAGCCCAGGCCTATATGGAACGCCTGCAGCAGTTTATGGAGCAGGTCATGCAGCGTTTCCCGCAGCACTCCGAACAAATGGGCGAGCGCATGGAGGAGCTCTATCAAAAATATCAGCAACTCAAAGAACGTCTTCGTGACCGTCTGAGCAAGCGCGGCAAAGGCGAACGCTCACGCTCCCAACGTTCCGAAAGCGAGGCGTTCCAGCAGCTCAGCCAGATGCTCGAGCAGATGAACCGCCTCCTCTCCGATCCAAACTTCCTGGAAAATTTTCTGAAAAATCTAGAAGCTTCTGCCGCTGACCTCAATAGCCTCATGCAGAATCTCGACCAGCTCACCGATGAGCAGCTTGATCAGCTCATGAGTATGCTCGAACAGATGGAGCAATTGGAAGAACTGCTCAACAAATTTGCCTTCCGGGGCCCAGAAATGATGGGCATGCAGCAAGGCCAGCAGATTCTCCGCCAGATGCAGCAAATGGAAGATCTGCTTAAATTCGCGCGCTGGGGCTACGGAGACCCTGCCGACATGGACCTGGAAGCCCTCCGTGAGATTCTGGGCCAGGAAGCCTATGAAGACATGTCCGAGCTGCAACGCCTGCGCCAGATGTTGGAGGAGGCAGGGTTACTGCGGAACACAGGGAACGGGATGCAGCTCACCCCCGCTGGACAACGGAAGATCGGCGCTAAGGCGCTGCGCGACATCTTTAAAGAGATGAAGAAAAGCCTGTTTGGTAATCACCAGGCCATCTTGCGTGGGGCCTCGGGTGACCGTTTGGACGAGACGAAAACGTACGAGTTCGGTGACCCCTTCCAGCTAGATATCGGACAAACTCTGAAAAACGCCGTTATCCGCCAGTACAAGGGAGTGCCGGTGGAGGTCGATCCCGTCGACTTCGAGGTCTACCGCACGGAACTCCTGACCCGCTCATCCACGGTCATCATGGTGGATCTGTCCCACAGTATGGAGCTCTATGACTACAACCGTTTCACGGCTGCCAAGAAAGTTGCCCTGGCGCTGGAAAGCCTGATTCGCACCCAGTTCCCGCGCGATAAGCTCTACATCGTGGGTTTCGGGGACTATGCCCGTGAGATCAAGCTTGGTGATTTGCCCTACCTCACGGTTGGCCCTGAGCATACGAATACTCAGGAGGGGCTCGAGCTTTCTCGGAAATTACTGTCGCGTGAAAGCGGCACCAACAAGCAAATTATCATGGTCACGGACGGCCGCCCAACAGCGGCACGCATCAATGGCCGCCTGTTCATTCATACATGGGGTTTGCACCCTGCCATCTTGGAACAAACTTATCTAGCGGCGGAGCGCTGCCGCCGCAGCCAAATCACCATCAATACCTTCATGCTGGCTGATGATTACTCGCTGATCCACTTCGTCAAGGAGATGACCCGCATTTGCCGGGGACGGGCGTTTTACACAACTCCGAGCCGCTTGGGCGAATATATCTTGGTGGATTACATCAACCGGAAACGCAAGCGGATTGCGTAGGGATGCGATATCAGGGCCATGAATTAAGTTAATGCGTCTCAACCGTGCCCTACCGGCTGGGCGGGGGTGGTCTCTCCTCTACCGTTGATCAGCCTGGTCCCTAGAGGGAGTAGATCTCTAGTGTGAATTGCAGGGGCTATCGCTCGGCAAGTGATCCCCCCTTGCGACCGCCTTGCCAAATCGCCGTACCAGCACGGCCTTGGCGCATGTTGTTCCTTCCGGTTCACCTGCTTCAGCGTCTGCGCTTGCACGTTATCTGCGGGAGCTGGTCTTGCGTCGTGGTGCTGGCACCTCAGTCAGTCTCTCGGCAACCGAGCCGTAGAGGTTTCCCTTTACATGCCTGCGGGTTTTTGGTAAGGTGAAGTTCCTTCCCTTGTTGAAGCTCTTGCCCTTGTTGGATAGGGGTTGAAGTGGTGCTCCCGCGTCAAACTTCCTGGTTTGTATCACCGTCCTGCCGTCACGTATTGGAGAGCTGAGCTGCTTCCCGTCCTCCGGGGTGGGCGCGGGAGAGGGGACCCTTGGGACGATGGCGGGATGAGGTCACAAGTCAGGCGGGTGCCGATGGCGCAGCCCACCTGCCGAGAGTAAAGATGTGGTGGCAACGCCTCTGGGTCGTTTTGCTTTGTCTCCTCAGTCTTTATGGCTGCATGGGGGCACAGCGTCATGGAGCCCCAGCCCCCTCAGCGACAGAACATTACACCCGAGCGCTGCAGTACCTCTCCATAGGCGCTGCTGAGGCAGCGGTCAAAGAACTGAATGAGGCTCTGAAGCTAGACCCGACAAACGCCGAATTCCACCACCTTCTGGGGTTTGCTTACCACTATGAGGGGCGCTATCAGTTTGCTCTAACCCATTACGCCAAAGCCTTGGAAGTAGCCCCAGGCTATGCTGAGGCTCATGTCCATCTGGCGGGCCTGTATTTGGAGCTGGCTCGTTGGGACGATGCTGTCGCGCAAGGGCGCGAGGCCTTGAAGATCACTACTTATCAGCACCCAGAAATAGCCTACAATAGTCTTGGGCTGGCCTATATGGGGAAGGGGGACCTGATTTCCGCCCGGCGAGCCTTTCGGGATGCTCTAGCCTATCACGACAACTTTCCCGAAGCCCATCGTAATCTGGGAGCGCTCTACTTTCAACAAGGACATGTTGACGACGCTATCAGAGAGTTCCGCGAGGCCATACGATTACGTCCGAGCTATGCTGAAGCCCTCCATGACCTGGGAGTCGCCTACCTCGAGCGTGGCAGTAAGGCAGAGGCCGCTGCCCAGTTTCAGAAGGTGATCCAGCTAGACCCAGAGAGCGAGCTCGCAGAGGTGGCAAAGTGGTACTTGGGGGCTTTGCCTTGATTTGACGACTGGCGTTACATCTCTGATCCGCGTCCGCGCGCTGGCATTGCCACACGAGAGGTTGACACGCAGCGTGATGAATGGCTCGAACGGCAATATGATCATGGCGGATGGTCTTGGCGAATTCCTCCGGCGTGAACGCGAACTTCGTCATATCAGCCTGGACGATGTGGCGGAACGCACGAAAATTAGCCGTCGCTATCTGGAAGCCATTGAAGAAGAACGGTATGACCACTTACCCGGCGAGACGTTTGTACGGGGCTTTATCCGTTCCTATGCCCAGTCTGTCGGCCTCGATCCGGAAGATACATTGCTCATTTACAACCACTCCCGGATGGCTCACGATGTGGTGGAACCGCGGACAGAACGCCTGTCCCCAGCCAGACGCGTGTGGAATGAACACGTGCTGCTGTGGCTCTTGGTGGCTGGGGTAGTCATCGTCGGTGGGGTGCTCATGAGCGCCGTTAGCCTCCTCAATAGGCCAAACCTCGGGCGCTTGGCGTTATCTCCCCGCTCAGACACGGCCAGCACGCAATCGACTGGGGCACCACTGATGCTGACCGTGAGTGCCATCTCTGACACCTGGCTTCGAGTGACGATTGACGACCAGGAGTCGCAGGACATGGTGCTGCGTGCCGGGCAATCGACCAAATGGCTCGGGCGAGAACGCCTTATCCTTTCCATCGGGAATGCCCGCACGACGCATCTTAGGCTGAACGGACGCGATCTCATCATCCCGCAGCTAACCCACAGTATCCTCCGCCAGTACACCATCTCCCGTGAAATGCTCCCGTAGCACCTTCACATCCCTAGGGACTTTTTCCTCTTGGTAAGGCGGCTGCTCGATACTTGCCAGACTGTTGACTGCCTCTTCTAAAGAAAGGGAACCAATGCTATCGTTCCATGGACAGACATCGCTTTACGGAATCTTTGGCTATCCGATCGGCCATTCCTTGTCTCCACTCATGCATAACACCGCTTTCGCCCACCATAGGATCGACGCAGTCTATCTACCATTTGCCGTACGTCCAGTCTATCTCCGGAGGGCGGTCAAATCGATCGCAGCCCTACAGATGGGTGGGGTGAATGTGACCATTCCGCATAAACAAGCAGTGCTGGCCTGCATGGACGAATTATCGCCAGAGGCACGCCTGATTGGGGCAGTCAACACGATTCACCTGCAGGATGGCCGTCTACACGGGCACAACACTGACGGCATCGGGTTTCTAGAAGCCCTCAATGAGGCGGGTAGCGCTGTGGCAGGTCAGTCTGTCATGCTGTTGGGGGCCGGCGGCGCGGCTCGAGCCATCGCTGTACAGCTGTGCTTATCGGGCATCCGTCGCTTGTTGCTGGCCAATCGCACCCAGACACGTGCCGAGGACCTTGCCGCCTTCCTTAAGCAAAATATCCCCCATGCCGATATCAGTGTTATCACCATGGGGGAATCGTCCCTGGCAGCCATGCTGCCGGATACGGATATCGTGGTCAATGCCACCTCCATCGGGATGCATCCCCAAGATCCCCTGCTCCTCCCATCCACTGCTCTAGGCTCGCGGCACCTGGTCTGCGATATCGTCTATCGTCCCCTGCAGACCCCGCTATTGCGAGCTGCCCAGCGGCAGGGGGCCCGGACGGTCGATGGGTTGGGCATGTTGCTCCACCAGGGGGCGAAAGCCTTCGAAATCTGGACTGCACGCGTGTTTCCACTTGCCATGATCCGAGCCCGGTTGCTAGAAGCTGTCGCTGAACAGTCGGCTACCCGTGCTCCGCCGCAGAAAGAGTAAATGAGGCGATGGCCGCTAGACTTGGTGAACTTCTTCTCCACGCCAACCTGATCACCGAAGCACAACTCGATCAAGCCATTGCCCAGCAGAGAGTTGAGGGAGGCCGCTTAGGTACTATTCTGACGAAACTCGGCTGGGTCAACGAGGACGATGTTAGTCGGTGCTTGGGCGAGCAGTACGGCATCCCCTATATCAACCTAGATAGCCAAACGATACCCCCAGAGGTCATACGCTTGATTCCTTCGGGCATCGTCCAGAGGCATCTTGTGATTCCCCTCCGCAAGGTGGAGACCACGCTGACCATGGCTATGGCCGACCCCACCAATGTCTTCGCCGTAGACGACATTAAGTTCATGACCGGCTTGAAGGTCGAGGCAATGGTGGCAACCGAGAGCGCGGTCCGACGGGCGATCGATCGCTTCTACGATTCCTCCGAGACGCTCCAGAACATGATGGCCAGCATCGAAGATGCGGGCATGGAGGTCATGGAAGAACAGCGAGATACCAATCCGAACCTCAGCGACCTCAAACAGGCGGTCGAAGAGGCACCCGTCGTCAAGCTCGTCAATCTCATTCTCGCCGAAGCCGCTAAAAAGGGGGCCAGCGACATCCATGCCGAACCCTATGAAAAGACGTTTCGGGTGCGCTTCCGCATCGACGGTGTGTTATATGAAGTCATGACTCCACCGATGAGCCTCAGAAACGCAATTATTTCTAGGTTGAAGATCATGGCGGATCTCGACATTTCCGAACGACGTCTCCCCCAGGATGGACGCATGAAGATCAAATACAAAGGACGCGAGGTCGATTTCCGGGTCTCTACCTTGCCGACCCTGTTTGGCGAAAAGGTTGTGATGCGTTTGCTCGACAAATCAAACCTGAAATTGGACATGTCCAAGCTGGGCTTCGGCCCGAAGGCTTTGGCCGACTTTGAAGCCGCTATTCGCGCTCCCTACGGCATGATTCTCGTCACTGGTCCCACTGGGAGCGGTAAGACAACTACCCTGTACTCGGCGCTCGATCGTCTAAATCAGCCAGAAACGAACATTATGACCGCTGAGGATCCTGTGGAGTTCAACATCAAAGGAATTAACCAGGTGCAGATCCGTGAGAACATCGGACTGACTTTTGCCGCTGCCCTGCGCTCATTCCTCCGGCAAGATCCCGATGTCATCATGGTAGGGGAAATTCGTGACTTTGAAACGGCAGAAATTGCCGTCAAGGCCGCATTGACCGGCCACCTAGTGCTGAGCACGTTGCATACCAATGACGCGCCAAGTGCCGTCACTCGCCTGCTGAATATGGGCATCGAGCCGTTCTTGGTCGCTTCATCGGTGATTTTGATTTTGGCACAGCGCTTGCTCCGACGAATATGCGTGCATTGTAAGGCACATCTGGTTGTGCCTTACGAAGCGCTCGTCGACGTTGGTCTCACCCCTGAAGAGGCTGCTTCGTTGACCTGTTACAAAGGCACTGGCTGCGAAGTATGCGGTGGCACCGGCTATAAAGGACGAATCGCCATCTATGAGGTAATGACCCTGAGCCCGGACCTACGCGACATGGTGCTGCGTGCTGGCAGTGCGCTGGAGATCAAACAGGGGGCTATCCAAGATGGCATGCGCACACTGCGTATGAGTGGTCTTGATAAACTAAAAGAGGGTATTACAACGATCGAAGAGGTGGTGCGCGTCACCTTGAACGATTAAACGGACGTCTCAGGATGCACACCCTGGCTTTACCTCCCTCCCTCATTAATTTCTAAAAAAAATCTTTTATATATATCATATAATATCTATAATGGTATATTACGATCTTCATGATATGTTGCAGGGTTCCTGTCCAGAAGGATAGAACTATGGGCGTACGCATGTATAGGTGGGAAGGACGGACGCGCGGGGGTATCCTACACAAGGGTGAGATTGAAGCCGATACCAGAGATGAGGCGATCGCTACCCTTCGTCAACAACATATCGTGGTTACCACGATCAAGCCCAAGCCAAAGGACCTTACCCTCCCTGGATTTGGTGGCAAGGTCTCGGAGAAAGACCTCGTTCTCTTTACCAGGCAATTTTCGACCATGATCGACGCGGGCTTGCCGTTAGTCCAGTGTCTGGATATTCTCAGTAAGCAAGCTGAGAACAAGACATTCGCGACGGCGATCGTGGAAATCAAGAAGGAAGTCGAGGGGGGTACCACCTTTGCGGATGCCTTGCGCAAATATCCGAAGATTTTTGACGACCTCTACGTTAACTTAGTGCAGGCAGGTGAGATCGGCGGCGTGCTCGACACCACATTCGCCCGCCTGGCGGGGTATATCGAAAAAGCGCGGTCACTGAAAGGCAAAGTGAAATCCGCGATGGTATATCCCTCAGCCATTATTTTCGTCGCTGTCTCAGTCATTGTCTTTTTGCTAATATTTGTCATTCCTGTCTTTGCCCAGATGTTTCAGGATTTTGGTGGAACGTTGCCGTGGCCGACTCAGCTTGTCATTGGCCTCAGCAATGTGATGAAGAACTATACTCTCTTCGCTATCCCTGTCCTCATCGCTGCCGTTTTCGCGTTCAAGCAGTATTATCGAACCGAGTCAGGAAAGCGGGTGGTGCACCGGTATATGCTCAGGATCCCCATTCTGGGCCCCCTCCTGCAAAAGGCGGCGATTGCACGATTCGCCCGCACGCTGAGCACCCTTCTGGGCAGCGGCGTGCCCATCATCGATAGCCTAGACATCACGGCACGGACCGCCGGCAATAAAGTATTAGAGGATGCAGTGCTGGCGTCGATTGCCAGTATTAAAGAAGGCCAAACGCTGGCGACCCCGCTCGGTAAGCACTCGGTGTTCCCTGCGATGGTCGTACAGATGGTAGAAATTGGCGATGTGACTGGCGAGCTAGATCAAATGTTGAGCAAACTAGCCGATTTTTACGAAGAAGAGGTCGATCGGGCCGTCGAGGCGCTCACTGCGATGTTGGAGCCCATGATGATGGTGTTCCTTGGCACTGCACTGGGATTCATCATCGTGGCCATGTACCTACCCATCTTCAAGATGGCCTCACTCGTCAGTGACTGAAGTGAGCCAAGAATGGTGCATAATCCGAACCGAACCGCCACCCAGAACCCCTTGATCCGTCGAGTCAAGGGCCTTGTGCTGGGGCGGGTGATCGTGATCACCTTCCTATGGGTCGCGCTAGTCGTGTTAGAACTGACCGGCGATCCCACTCCCACGCGACTGCCGTTGACCTACGTCATTCTCATCACCTACGTTCTCACCATCCTCTACGCCTTGGTGCTGCGGTATCAGCCAGACCTCGAGCGCTTTTACCGCTGGCAAGTTTGGGTGGACCTACTCCTTGAGACGGCAATCGTCCAGAGCACAGGAGGCCTCGACTCCGGTTTCGTTTTTCTGTACATCCTATCGATTATTGCGGCCAGCACCGCCCTTCCGAGTCGATCGATTTTCAGTATCGCCGCTTCGGCAAGTGTCCTGTATAGCTTCCTAGTCTATCTCGATTTTCATGCAATTATTCACCCGCTACCTTCCCCCTTCACGCTCAGAACTGAGGTCATTCCGAGTGGCTCTTATGTGCTGTATGCGACGCTGCTACGGATGACAGCATTTTGGGTCGTGGCCTTACTCAGTCGATATCTTGCCGAGTCGCTACGCCAGACCGGTCAGGTCGTCCAGGAGCAGAGGGCGCGTCTGATAGGCCTGCATGCTTTCCACGAAAATGTCGTGAATAGCATGAACAGTGGACTACTCATCACTGATATGAGCGGGCAAGTGGTCTCATCGAATCATGCTGCTGAACGCATCCTCCAGCTCCCGCTAGGGGGTCGGCAAGGCTGGTTGGCACAGGAGGTGTTGAATTTTATCAAGCTCGATGAGATTGCGATGAAGAGCGAAACATTTGAGCAGGGGCTCAATCGGTTCGAGGGCTTGTTCAAGCTCACAGATGGAAAGGAAATCATGTTGGGCGTCTCTTATTCCCCGCTACGAGATGACCAAGGGACAATCCGAGGATTGATCTTCAATTTTCAAGATATTACCTTGATCCGTGCCATGGAAGCCGAGATCAAACGGGGCGAGCAGTTGGCCGCCGTTGGTCGCCTGTCGGCCGCCATTGCCCATGAAATTCGAAACCCACTGGCCTCGGTCAGTGGCTCTATCCAACTCCTGCGCGCTGAACTTGCCCTCGATGAATCGAACCAACGGCTGATGGAAATCATTGCCCACGAGATCCAGCGTCTGAACACGATTATCACCGATTTCTTGGCCTACGCCCGACCAATGCCGTTGCAGTATGCCGAGATTGATATTCACAAACTGATCTCAGGGACGCTGCATCTCCTTCAGCAGGGGCTACCGGAGGGGAGTGCCGTGTCCATCTGCACTGAGTTTGCACCTACGGTCCCAGTAATCGCGGTTGACCCTCAGGGATTGCGACAAGTGCTCTGGAATCTGTGTTTGAACGCTGTCGAAGCCATGCATTACCAAGGTACTTTGACCGTCTGCACTGCGCTACAGCTGCAGTCGCATCAGCCCTATCGCAGCAGCAGGCCACTAACCACCCCCGCCCAGGAGTTGATTATCGATGTATTGGATACAGGGCCTGGTATGCCCCTAGAGGTCACGGAAAAAATCTTTGAGCCCTTCTATAGCACAAAAGACGGGGGTACTGGTCTGGGTCTAGCGACGGTCGACCGAATCATTTATAATCATAAAGGCAAGATCGAGGTCAACAGCCAGTTAGGCCATGGGACCACGATGCGTATCCATCTGCCATTACTATCGCATACAGCCGGTAGCGCCGGCATCCCTGGTGGTGAGTAGCGTATACGTCCCTTCGTGGCTACACCTCTATCGCCATTTGTAGTCCTGTCAGGTCGCATAAACATGGGGCGCAGGGTCATGAACCGGTGAAACAACCTTTTGGTGGCTGCTTCGGAGCGTAGTTCCCGGCCAAACGCTGCTAGGGTCATAATTATCAACGGCGCTGTCGGTTGGTAGATACTGAGAACCCATTTCCTGATGCCCATAATGACATCCTCTCATGAGTATTGGAGCCAGATTTCGACTCTTACCCAGCGACTATCTGATGGCGATGAAGTAATCACCCTCGGCCATCTAGCCGGGGCTAGCAAAGCTCTCTTCTTGGCCAGCGTATGCCACCAACTCCGGCGACCGCTGTTAGTAGTCACCTCAACAGCCACTGAAGCTGAATCACTTGCGCATGATCTGCGATTCTTCACCAGCTCAGCTGAACTTTCGCCGAGGATTGTTCTGCTCCCCGCCGAGGAGCATGCACCATACGAACCCGCATCCGAGACTTCTGACCTCACCTCACAGCGTCTGATCGCCCTACGGTCCATGCTGCAAGCAGCCATGCAGATCATTGTCACGACCCCCCACGCCATTGTTCCCTATGTGATGTCCCGTGTGCTACTTCAACAGGCGGGTCTTGAGCTGGCGCCGGGTCTGACGCTGGATCGGCAGGAGTGCCTCGAACGCCTGCTACGATGTGGCTATCACCAAGTCGATCTGGTTGAAGAATGGGGAGATTTCGCTGTCCGTGGGGGGATTGTCGATCTCTTTCCACCGCACTTGCCACGCCCCATCCGCCTAGAGTTCATAGGGGATGAGATTGAATCGCTTCGGGAGTTCGATCCGGCTACACAGCGGTCCTTGAGAGCCGTCGAGCAGGTAACGGTTGTACCTCTTCGCGAGTTTATCAAGGCGCTCCCGCCCTGGAATGAGATTGAGGCCCGGGCCTCAGCGGCAAACCTCGACCTCGCGAGACTCCAGGAGGTGGTGTCCTGTCTTGAGCAATATATTTTCCCTCCAGGTGTGGAACGCCTGCTCCCGGTTTTCAGTGATGCCTTAGAACCGCTGTTTAATTATCTGCCCCCCGATGCTGTGCTCGTACTCGACGAGCCGGCAGTGATCAATACCAAGCTAGAAGAATTTAACACCGCCGTCGAAGAAGGCTACCAACAAGCCCTCCTGCGGAAAGATCTCGTCGCACCTCCCATGGCGCGGTACCTGGCGCCATCTTTTGTCGCCGAATGCTTCCAGGCATGCCAACGCATAATCCTGCAGTCGCTGGCGGAAAGTCTGTGTGAGAATCAGACCACCGAGCTCTTCACGGGTCATGTACTGGGATCATATCAGGGCCGCTGGGACACCCTCGTTCAACTGATGGCCACGCGTCTACAGGAGGGTTATACGGTCCTCATTACTGCAGCAAGTCTCACGCAGGCCCACCATATCCAAGATCTGCTCCGGGAGGGCGAGCTCGCTGCCGAGGTTCTGAGCACTCCACCCGCCCTCCTCGTCGCTATGGCCCAGGCATCACAGCCACCTTCTGCCCCAATCCATGCCACGCGAGCGGGCATCTCGAACACAGCTCCATCCGTCTCGGGTCTGCTTATTTGCGTCGGTAGTCTCTCAACTGGCTTTGTGTTACCCACGGCGCACCTGATGTGTGTGGATGCAGGAGAAATGTGGGGAACACGACGATCGCGCGACCGCCGCCCGCCCCCCTCGGCCCGGGCACGTCTGTTCAATTACCGCGATCTGAATCCTGGGGACCACATCGTCCACCTCGACTATGGCATCGGCGTGTACCGGGGGACCACGATCCTGAAAGTGGGTGCCGAAGAGAGCGAGTTTCTCAGCTTGGAGTTCGCCGATCACGACAAAGTCTATGTGCCGATCGATGCCCTTCACCTGGTGCAGAAATACCTTGGAGCTGGTGGTGAGGTCCCGGTGCTCAGCAAGCTCGGCAGTGGCACATGGAGTCGGACCAAGCGTCGCGTGAAGTCGGCCATCCGCGAGATCGCACAGGAACTACTGAGGCTGTATGCGGCGCGCGAGGTGAAGCCAGGGTTTGCGTTTTCGCCTGATACGTCCTGGCATAAAGAGTTCGTCGAGGCCTTTGAGTTTGAGGAAACTGAGGATCAGCGACGCGCGATCGAAGACGTCAAAGGTGACATGGAAAAACCGCATCCCATGGACCGCCTAGTTTGCGGGGATGTTGGCTATGGCAAAACCGAGGTGGCATTGCGTGCTGCCTTCAAAGCCCTGACGGATGGGAAACAAGTGGCTATCCTAGTGCCGACGACGATTCTGGCGTTGCAGCATTGGCACACATTCTCTCGACGTTTAGCCTCCTATCCGATCACCGTCGAGATGCTCAGCCGATTCCGCTCTCCGATTGAGCAAAAAAAAGTTGTCAAAGGCCTGCGTACGGGCACTGTAGATCTTGTTATCGCTACCCATCGACTATTGCAGAAGGACGTGGACTTCCAGAATCTTGGATTGCTGATCATCGATGAAGAGCACCGCTTCGGCGTCACCCATAAGGAGCGCATCAAACAACGCTATACACAGGTCGATGTTCTGACGCTCACAGCCACACCCATCCCGCGCACCTTGCATCTCTCCATGGTGGGTGTCCGCGACATGAGTGTGATCGAAACCCCACCCCCCAATCGTCTTGCCGTGCGTACCTATGTGCTTAAATTCGGGGATGCGGTGATCCAGGAGGCCATTACCCGTGAACTCGAGCGTGGCGGCCAGGCGTTTTTCGTCCATAATCGGGTGGAAAGCATTGGTGCCATGTATCGCTACCTCCACCGTCTCGTCCCTCAGGCACGCATTGCCGTGGGCCATGGCCAACTGCCCGAGCAGCAATTAGAGCGGGTGATGGTGCGCTTTATCAATCGCGAAGTCGACGTCCTCCTCTGTACGACCATCATTGAATCGGGGTTAGACATTCCAGCGGCCAATACAATTATCGTCAATCGGGCCGATCAATTCGGCCTGGCCCAGCTCTATCAACTGCGCGGACGTGTAGGCCGGGACCAGGATCAGGCCTATGCCTATCTGTTGATTCCAGGAGAGAAAACACTCACAGGGCTACCGTGGGAACGGCTTAAGGCCATGCTGGAGTTCGCCGATCTTGGCGCGGGATTACGCTTGGCCATGCGCGATTTGGAGATTCGGGGAGCCGGCAATATCCTCGGCGTCCAGCAATCTGGGCATATCGGCGCTGTCGGCTTCGATCTCTATTGTAAACTCATGGAAGAGACCATTCGCGAGCTCAAAGGCGAGCACGTCGAGGAAGAGAAAGAACTACAAGTCGTGCTCAAAATCGGCGGCTTCCTCCCCAAAGACTATATCCCCAACACCGCTCAGCGACTCGATCTGTACCAACGCTTATACGCTGTCGACGATGAAGCCATGCTAGCAGAGGTGCAGGCCGAGATGATCGATCGGTTTGGGGCCTTGCCGGAGGCGGTGGAAAAGCTACTCCGCCTGGTTGAGCTAAGGACTCTCGCACGTCAGCTGCGATTATCGAAGATTGAGCGCCGACAACAGACGGTGACCTTTTTGTTCGATCCCATCACCCCAGTCCCCCCCGAAAAGATCGTCGCGCTGCTGCATGAACATCGGCGGACGATTCGCTTCATCCCCGAGCACACCCTCGAACTGAGACTCACGCAGGACGCCTGGGACGCTGTGTGTAACGCCGTCAAAAAAGTCTTGCAGCAGTTGCTGTAGAGTGATACGATTCTGCCCATATTTACGACGATAGGGTCCTCAGCGCGTACTGCGAATCGTTTGCCCTACACATACCCAGTTCCCTCCTACCGTTCTACGATCGAGACAGAAGGCAACCGGAGCATATCGGGTCCTAGGCGGCTGTCATGCTCGGGGAAGGATGAGAATCATGGTTGATCGACTCAAGAGCATCTTCGGCAATTGGCGGTTGCTGATTCCCATCCTGTTTCTGGCCGTTGGGGTCGTGATCGGGGCGAAGTATGGTGTCGAGTATTGGATTTACACCATGACCCACGTCTACACTGATGACGCCCGGGTAAAAGGGACGATGGTGTCCTTGAGTCCCGAAGTCTCCGGACTCGTACGTAAGGTCCACATCGATGAGGGGAACGAAGTCAAGAGGGGAATGGTACTGGTCGAGATCGATCAAGCTGACTACCTAACGCAGTTGGCCCAAGCCGAGGCCGCGTACGAAGCTGTGCAGACACAGTTATTGGAAGCACAACGCGATCTTGATCTGCAGATTCAACGCCAGGGTAGCGAGCTCGCACGTGCCAAGGCGCTCGTGGATGCAAAAAAGAGCAAGCTCAGCGAGGCGGAAACCGACCTCGCCATGGAACGTGACAAGAGCAAGAATGGCATCCTCGAGGCCGAAGCCTCGTACAAAGCGGCGTTGTCTCGTCTCAAGGAGATGGAGCATGGCCTCAAGGCGGCGGAAAGTGACCTCGACCGCGCCAAGAGATTGTTTGCCGAAGGCATTATCGCCACCGAAAGACGCGATCAGACACAGGTTGCCTTCGATCAGTCTGGCGCACGGTACGTGTCTGCCCGCGAAGGAGTGGAGCAAGCTAAGGCACGCCACGCCGCCAGCATCGCGTCGGAGAAGATGGTTGAGCTGCAGTCACGCCGCGTCACCACATTGCGCGCGGAGGTGAAAGAGACCGAAGCAGCCTATCAGCTCGCTCTAACCAACGCTGGGATTGAAGATCTCAAACGTGAACGGATCAAGCTGCTCGATGCCAAGCTAAAAGAGGAAGAGGCGAAAGTTGCCGCTGCCCGGTTACGCCTGGAGAACACGGTCATCCATAGTCCGATTGACGGGGTGGTCAGTCGTAAGCGTGTCGAGCATGGGGAGATGGTCCAGCGCGGTCAACCGATTCTTGTGGTGAACGACCCTCGAGATGTGTGGGTACTCACCAATGTGAAGGAGACCTATATTCGCGACGTACATGTTGGTAGCCCTGTCGATGTTTGGGTAGATGCGTACCCGAGCCGTATCTTCCGAGGTATCGTCGAGAGCGTTGGGGCCGCCGCCATCTCGGAATTTGCCCTCTTCCCCCCCACCGGGAATTTTACCAAAGTCGAGCAGCGTATCCCCGTTCGCATTACTGTCGATAGCGTCGATGGACTCCTCAAACCCGGTATGATGGTTATTGTCGGGATCGAAATCCCGCGTGGAGGCAAGGAAGGGCGTGAAACTACGACGAAAGCTTCAAGCTCGGTCAATTAACGCGCCCTGGCGCCGTCTGCTCGTCATCGCCTTCACGGCCTTCTACTTCGGCTGGTGGGATAGCGGACCCGCACACGCATTGATGATCGATCGCATCGTCGCACGGGTAAATGATGACGTCATTACGCTGAGTGAGCTGCAGGAGGAAGGACTGCCGCTGTTTGAACGTCTGCGTGCGAATTACACTGGTAAGGAACTTGAATCCCACGTCCAGCGTGCCGAACGTGAGTTCCTCGATCAACTGATCCTCAGACGTTTGCAGCTACAATATGCTAACCAAATCGGTATCAGTGCCTCGGAAAACGACATCAATGCCGCTCTCAAAGATGTGCTCACTCGCAACAATCTGACCCAAGAGCAGCTATCGGATCTCCTGACTCGCGAGGGACTGACGCTCCAGGACTACAAAGACCGTTTACGCGAGCAGATTATCCTGGCGCGGTTGATGAATCAGGCCGTGCGCTCCCGTGTCTCGGTTGATGCCAGTGAAGTGGACGCCTACTTCAAGGCCCATCAAGACGAATTTAACCACCCCGCGCAAGCCAGGGTCCGCCACATCTTTTTCCGGATGGATCCAGGCTTGCCACCATCGCAGCTGGAGGCTGTGCGTGAACGTGCTTCCCGGGTGCTCCAAGAAGCTCGAAATGGGGGTGATTTTGCCAATCTGGCGCAACGCTACTCCGAGGATGCAACTGCCGCGAACGGTGGCGATTTGGGCGTCATCAGACGCGGAGAGGCGCTGCCGGAGTTTGAAGAGGTGATCTTCACCATGCGGGAGGGGGACATCAGCGAGGTGATCCGCACGCCTAACGGCCTGCACATCGTCAAGATCGAAGCCTTCAGCAAAGGGTCTGAACAGCCGTTCCCGGAAATCAAAGCTGAGATCGAGCGCCGTTTGCTCCAGGGGAAAATGGAGCAACGTTTCCAAGACTGGACAAATGAACTGAAGGATCGAGCCTTCATCGAGATCACCCTGCATGAGGCTATGCCGTAGGCTAGATACCGTGTGTTGCGGCGTGTATATCATTCTTGACAGGACTCATGGAAGCGGTTATGATAGCCTCAATTGTACTACCTTTAAATAGTCCTGAGAGACTAGAAGGATACGTGGGTGGCGAATCTCTGTATGTTGTCGATGGCATCGTTGGCCTCCTTACCGTGGGTAAGGAGGTTTTTTTTTGAGCAGGTACGAAAGCTGTGACGGACCCAACGATGAAATCCGTGATAATGGACGAGGTCGCGATCGAACGAGCCTTGACGCGCATTGCCCATGAGATTCTGGAGCATAACAAAGGTTGCCAGGATGTCGTTCTCATCGGCATCCGGACGCGTGGAATCCATCTGGCGCGGCGGTTAGCGGATAAGCTCTGTGCCATTGAGGGAGATGTCGTGCCGCTGGGAGTGATGGATGTCACGCTGTACCGCGATGATCTACGCCATCGCGTCGATCAGCCGAAAGTCGAACGGACAGAGATTCCGTTCCCGCTGACTGGCAAGCGGGTTATCCTTGTCGATGATGTGCTGTTTACCGGGCGTACGATCCGCGCCGCTCTCGATGGGTTGATGGACTTCGGACGACCTCAGTCAATCCAGCTTGCAGTGCTGGTAGACCGGGGTCATCGTGAACTACCCATTCGGGCCGATTATGTCGGTCGCAATGTCCCCACGGCGCTGCCAGAATCAGTCGAAGTGCGTCTACGAGAGGAAGATGGCGCGGAGCAGGTTGTCATCCTGGAGCGTCCTGAGTCACCTCGGCGTCGCCGCCAGGTGTAACCCTACTCGGACGCGAGGAGGGAGATCTGCATGACCTTAACACGCAAGGATATCCTCGGCACCCAGGAGATGAATGCCGAGGAGATTGCCTATCTTCTCGATGCCACCGAATCGTTCCTCGAGGTGTCCACGCGCGAAGTCAAAAAAGTTCCGACGCTGCGAGGCAAGACGATCATCAACCTCTTCTACGAGCCGAGCACACGCACACGGACGTCCTTTGAGATTGCTGGCAAGCGACTCAGTGCTGATGTCATCAATATCTCCCACAGCAGCAGCAGCGCAGCCAAGGGGGAAAGTCTGAAGGACACGGCGCTGACGCTGGCAGCTATGGCCGCGGATGTCATCGTCCTTCGTCACCCAGCCTCCGGGGCGGCACACTTCCTGGCCCGCCAGGTTCCAAGTGCGGTGATCAACGGTGGCGATGGGACGCATGAGCACCCGACCCAGGCTCTTCTCGATCTATTCACGATCCGGCAACGCAAAGGCACGTTAACAGGGTTGCGCGTTAGTATCATCGGCGATATCGCCCACAGCCGCGTGGCGCGCTCGAACATCTTCGCCATGCGTGCGATGGGCATGGAAGTGCGCGTCTGCGGCCCTGCCAGCCTCTTGCCAGTACAGGTGGAGTCGCTGGGCGTGCATGCTTTCACGGACCTTAATGCCGCCATATCTGATGCTGATATCATCATGGTCCTGCGCCTACAACTGGAGCGGCAGGAGACGGGGTTGATCCCCTCGCTGCGCGAGTATTCGCAGCTCTATGGGCTCAATCTCACACGTCTGGATCAGGCCAAGCCCGATGTGCTCATTATGCACCCCGGCCCCATTAATCGCGGTGTCGAGATCGCTCCGGAGGTAGCGGAAGGTCCCTACTCGCTGATTCTCGATCAGGTTGCCAACGGCGTCGCCCTCCGGATGGCCCTGTTGTACCTCCTGACCGGAGGGCCTGGCCTGTGAGAGGCTCCATGCCCATAGCCATGTTGTTTCCACTAGGGAGTCGAGGTGAGGGAGGGCTGCAGGCATGAGCATTTTGATTCGTGGGGGACGCCTTCTCGATTCTAGCGCATCTCTCGACGGCGTAATGGATTTCCTCATCGACGCCGGAAAAATCGTCTCAGTCGGTAAGGATGCTATGGAGACGGGCCGGACACGAGAGGGTTCGATGTTCGATACTCCGCTGGAAGTGATCGATGCGCGTGGCTTGCTGGTGGTACCCGGCTTGATCGACATTCATACCCATCTGCGCGAACCCGGATATGAATACAAGGAGAGTATTGAGAGCGGTTCTGCAGCTGCCGTGGCTGGTGGCTTCACTGCTATTGCCTGTATGGCCAACACCAATCCGGTCAATGACGATGCGGCGGTTACTGAGTATATTCTCGATAAAGCGCGGGCTGTCGGTTTGGTGCAGGTGTTTCCGATCGGCGCAGTCTCTGTAGGGCTGGCGGGGAAGCGTCTGGCGGAAATCGGCGAGCTGAGCCAGGCGGGAGTGGTCGGCATCTCCGACGATGGAAAATCGGTGATGAATAGCCAGTTGATGCGCCGTGCCCTGGAATATGCGGGCATGTTCGGACTCCCGGTGATTGCACATTGTGAGGATACCCAACTCGCAGCGCATGGGGTGATGCATGAGGGTCGGGTGTCAACGGAACTCGGTTTGCGAGGCATCCCTGCACAGGCCGAGGATATCATGGTGGCTCGCGATATCGCCTTGGCTGAGCTCACCGGAGGACGCTTGCATATCGCCCATGTGAGCACGGTCGGGGCAGCTCGCTTAGTCCATGATGCTAAGGCCAGAGGGCTACGCGTCACGGCCGAGGTCACGCCGCATCATCTGTTCCTGACTGATGAGGCAGTGCGGGGCTATGATCCGAATACCAAGATGTACCCACCATTGCGTGCTGCAGCCGATGTCGAGGCCCTGCGGCAGGGGCTTAAGGACGGCACCATCGATGCCATTGCCACCGATCATGCACCGCATGACCTCGCCGACAAGGAAGTCGAATTCGACCAGGCACCTGTCGGCATCATCGGCTTGGAAACCTCTCTGCCGTTGGTGTTACGACTCGTCAACGAAGGCGTCCTGACTCTCGCCGAGGCCATCGGCAAGCTTACCTGGGGGCCGTCCCAGATCTTAGGGCTAGCCAAAGGCACCCTACAAGTGGGGGCCGATGCGGATGTGACGCTGATTGACACACAAACCGAATACGTCGTCGATCGTCGGGAATTTCGCTCGAAATCACGGAACTCACCATTTCACGGCTGGACTCTAAAGGGCCGGGCGGTGATGACGCTCTGCGCTGGAAAAGTCGTATACTCGCGCCTACCTGAGCGGACTACTTCTATGTCTGCACCCGCAGGGGAACGCCGCACACGGGGGCGCAGGGGTCGGGAATCATCGGGCCCGTTGGGGAAGGAGCGTCCATGAAGCAGGCTCTATTAGCCCTTGAAGACGGTACTGTGTTCTGGGGCAAACCCTTCGGAACATGCGGCGAGACCTTTGGCGAGGTGGTTTTTAACACCAACTTGACGGGCTACCAGGAAGTGCTGACCGATCCGTCTTACAAAGGTCAAATCGTCGCCATGACCTATCCTTTGATCGGGAATTATGGCATCAACGAGGCTGACCTTGAATCGGTGCAGCCTCAGGTCGAAGGGTTCATTGTCAAAGAAGGGAGCAAACGTGCCAGTAATTGGCGTGCGCAGTATGGCCTGGAGGAATGGCTCCAGGAGCATGGTGTTGTCGGCATTCAAGGCCTTGACACCAGGGCGCTCACACGCCATCTACGGACGCGTGGGACGATGCGTGGAGCGATTTCGACCACTGATCTCGATTCTGACAGCTTGATCGCCCGGGTGCAAGCGTTTCCAGGATTGATCGGACGCGACCTGGTCTGCGAGGTGACCTGCGACAAACGGTACGCCTGGACCGATGGCGAATGGAGCTGGCCGATGGGTTACGCCAAGGACATTACCGACCCCGGGGAGCGATTTCGTGTCGTGGCCTATGACTTCGGCATCAAACGCAACATCCTCCGCAAGCTGGTCAGCAGCTGGCTGCAGCGTCACCGTCGTCCCTGCCGACACCACGGCGTCAGAGGTATTGCAGCTGAATCCTGATGGCATCTTTCTCTCCAATGGCCCCGGAGACCCTGCAGGGATACCGTATGCCATTGAGGCGGTGCGACAACTCATCGGCGTCAAGCCGATCTTCGGTATCTGTCTCGGACATCAGATTCTGGGGTTGGCTCTTGGGGGGTCAGACCTACAAGCTCAAGTTCGGACATCGCGGTGGCAATCAGCCGGTCATGCATTTAGCGACGCACCAGGTCGAAATTACTGCGCAGAACCACGGTTTCGCCGTCGATGCTGACAGCCTGCCGGCGGAGATCGAGGTGACGCACCTGAATCTGAACGACCGCACCGTTGAAGGCCTGCGCCACCGTGAGCTGCCCGTCTTCTCCGTCCAATATCACCCTGAGGCTTCGCCAGGGCCGCATGACTCCTGGTATCTGTTTGAACGCTTCAGAGTCATACTAGGCGAGCATGGATCGCGTCGCAAAGGGGTGCAACAGGATCGAAGTCTTCTCGCCCGTCCATAGCTGAGGACCGTGTGTGCACTGCTTCTACGGGACATAAACGCCATAGGTCGACGGCAGACGTAGGGAAAAGGAATCGGTTGTATGCCCAAGCGGACAGACATCGAGAAAATTCTCATCGTGGGCGCGGGGCCCATCATCATCGGCCAGGCGTGCGAATTCGATTACTCGGGGACGCAGGCGTGTAAAGCGCTGAAGGAGGAAGGCTATCAGGTCATCTTGGTGAATAGCAATCCCGCCACTATCATGACCGATCCGGAGATGGCCGATCGCACTTATATCGAGCCCATCACCCCCGAGGTCGTCGAGCAGATCATCGCCCGTGAACGCCCCGATGCGCTGCTGTCGACGATGGGTGGTCAGACCGCGCTCAATATTGCTGTAGCGCTTGCCGAATCTGGCGTCCTTGAGCGCTATGGGGTAGAGTTGATCGGCGCGAGGCTCGACGCTATCCGAAAAGCCGAGAGCCGGGAACTTTTTAAGGCCTCGATGCAACGACTAGGCCTGAACGTACCGGCCAGCGGTCATGCCTACTCACATGGTGAGGCACAAGCTATCGCCAGCACGCTGGGGTTCCCATTGATCATTCGGCCCTCCTTCACGCTGGGCGGCACCGGTGGAAGCATCGCCTATAACCAGGAAGAATTTGATCGACACGTCGAATGGGCGCTCAATGCCAGCCCGAATCACGAAATCCTTGTTGAAGCCTCGGTACTTGGCTGGAAAGAATTTGAGTTGGAGGTGATGCGCGATCTGCGCGACAACGTGGTGATCATCTGCTCGATCGAAAATTTCGACCCTATGGGTGTGCACACCGGCGACAGCATTACCGTGGCCCCGGCCCAGACCCTGACGGACAAAGAATATCAGCGTATGCGCGATGCAGCCACCGCGATTATCCGCGAGATCGGCGTCGACACGGGCGGTTCTAACATCCAGTTCGCCGTCAATCCGGAGAACGGCGACATGGTGGTCATCGAGATGAATCCGCGCGTATCACGCAGCTCCGCCCTGGCTTCCAAGGCTACCGGCTTCGCCATCGCTAGGATCGCTGCCAAACTAGCCATCGGTTACACCCTGGATGAGATCCCCAACGATATCACGCACGAGACACCGGCTTCGTTTGAGCCAACGATCGATTATTGCGTCGTCAAGATTCCGCGCTTCACCTTCGAAAAATTCCCTCAGGCCGATCAGACGCTTACCACGCAGATGAAATCCGTGGGTGAGGTAATGGCCATCGGCCGGACCTTCAAGGAGGCACTGCTGAAGGCGGTGCGCTCATTGGAGATTGGTCGATATGGGCTGCAACCGATATTCTCGGGAGAGCAGCGCTGCACCCCTGAGGCGCAAAGGACGATACAGCACATGCTGCGTTGGCCGAATTGGGAACGGTTATGGTATATCGCCGAGGCCTTCCGCGCCGGTTTCGACGTTGAAACCATTCACAAGCTCTCGCATATCGACCCATGGTTCCTGGCGAACATTCAGGAGATTGTCGAGTTCGAAGAACGCATACGCGAGTGGCCGGATAGCAGTAGCGAACTCCTCCGCGAAGCCAAAGCACTTGGCTATGCTGATCGTCACCTTGCTACCCTCCTCGGGCAGGAGGAACGAGCGATCCGTGCGCTGCGTCAACAGATGGGCATCAATGCCACCTTCAAGCGCGTCGACACCTGTGCAGCTGAATTCGAGGCCTACACTCCCTACCTGTACTCCACATACGAACGCGAGTGTGAAGCCAATCCCACGTCGCGGCGCAAGGTCATGATCCTCGGGAGCGGGCCGAATCGCATTGGTCAAGGGATCGAGTTCGACTATTGTTGTGTCCATGGTGTTTGGGGGCTGAAAGAAGACGGCTTCGAGACCATCATGGTCAACTGCAACCCGGAAACCGTCAGCACCGATTACGATACCTCTGATCGCCTCTATTTCGAGCCGTTGACATTGGAAGATGTGCTGAACATCGTTGATGTCGAGCAGCCGGAAGGGGTGATTGTGCAATTCGGCGGACAGACTCCGCTCAACCTGGCGGTGCCGCTGCTCAACGCTGGTGTCAAGATCCTTGGCACCTCCCCCGACAGTATCGACCGCGCCGAAGATCGAGAGCGCTTCAAGGAGCTTCTACACCACTTGGGCTTGCGGCAGCCGGCCAATGGCACGGCGACCTCGGTGAATGGAGCAATCGCCATTGCCCACGAAATCGGCTATCCGGTCATCGTGCGTCCCTCATATGTTCTGGGCGGTCGCGCGATGGAGGTGGTGTACGATGAGAGTGACCTGCGCGAATATGTTGAGCGCGCCGTGAAAGCCGCTCCTGAACATCCCCTGCTGATCGATAAATTCCTCGAAGATGCCACCGAAGTCGACGTGGATGCCATTGCCGATGGCGAGACGGTGGTGATCGGGGGCATCATGGAGCATATCGAAGAGGCTGGAGTCCACTCGGGGGACAGCGCCTGCTCGTTGCCGCCGTATTCACTGTCATCCCGCATTATGGCGGAGATCAAAGATCAGACTAAACGCCTGGCCTTGGAACTGCGGGTGGTGGGGCTCATCAATCTTCAGTTCGCAGTCAAGAACGGCGATGTTTATGTACTGGAGGTCAATCCACGCGCATCCCGCACAATTCCTTTCGTCAGCAAAGCGATTGGTGTCCCCCTCGCGAAACTCGCAGCACGAGTCATGGCCGGTAAGACCTTGCAGGAAGTTGGCTTCATCAAAGAGCGCCAGATCAACCACATCGCCCTGAAAGAGGCAGTCTTCCCGTTCATCAAGTTTCCAGGAGTGGACACCATTCTTGGTCCAGAAATGAAATCGACGGGCGAAGTCATGGGAATCGATCTGACGTTTGGCCGTGCTTTTGCCAAATCGCAGTTGAGTGTTGGCCCTGCCGGTAGTCTTCCCACGGGTGGAACCGTGTTCATCAGCGTCAAGGACAAAGATAAGCCGGCAGCCATCCAGCTCGCCAAAGCCTTGCAAGAGCTGGGGTTTGCCATCCTGGCCACCCGTGGCACAGCAGATGCGATCCGCGCTTCGGGCCTGCCAGTTGAGGTCGTCATGAAGGTAATCGAGGGACGACCTCATGTCGTCGACTACATCAAAAGTGGCACAGTGCAATTGCTGATCAATACCACCATGGGGAAAGAGTCCATCCGTGATTCATATGATATCCGACGCGCGGCATTGGTGTATAATGTCCCCTATTGCACGACTATTCCCGGGGCGTTGGCGGCGACCCATGGCATCAAGGCACTCCTTGACGGCCCGCTAGCGGTCAACTCCCTGCAGGAATATCATCAACACGTCCTTGTGTGAAACAGTAACCAGCTGACAGTCCTGCTATCCTTCGCCGCTGTCTGGATGGACACACACGAGGGCTAGATTGAGGCCTTTGCCGGAGGAGATGGAGTCATCACCCTCGGCTGTGCTTTCAGGAGACTGGTGTGGCAGAGCAACGGGTCAAAGTCGGAACGCTGAAGGAAATTCCTCGCAGCTACGGCAAAGTGGTACAAGCCGGCGGCAAACTCATCGCACTCTTCAAAATGCAGGACACCATCTATGCCATCGATAACGAATGTCCCCATCGAGGAGGACCAATCGGTGAAGGTTCCGTCAAGGGCAAGCTCGTCAGCTGCCCATGGCACCTCTGGTCCTTCGATATCACCTCTGGACAATGCCTTTCCAACCCCTATGGGCATGTCCGCAGCTATGCTGTGAGTGTCGATGGCGACGATGTCTGGGTGACAGTCGATTGAGCATCAACATCAGCGATAGGGGTTTTCTGAGATCGGGGGCTATTTCACCCAGGTGGATGGCTCCCACTCTATACCATTCGTTCCTCTATCTCATCTTCGCGTTCATCTACCCTCATAACGCCGGTCCAGGAGGTCGCTAGCCGTTACCCCTGAGCCATCCCACTAGAAGCCCTCTACGCGTCGCCTCTCAGGCTATGCCCGACGCCCTTCCACACACTCTCTCATGATCGATAATCCCTTTGAGTGATAAAGAGATTTTCCGCTTGACCCCTGTATCCCATTCATCGATAATGCGCCTGGATTTTGTAATGGAGAAGTCTAGGCGGATCGAGACCGTCCAGTATCACGATTTAACGAAACTGCCGAAGAGGCTGCCACTACAACGATGTACGCATCCAGCTCAGCAAAGCGATAACGAGACTAGGTTCGAAAGGGTAGCGTCACAGAAAATGACGGGGGTGTCAGGCCCTGAATAGACCTCAGCTTCCCGACCGGCAACAGCAGAATACTCTCGAATGATCATACGGTGTTGTTTGGCGAACGATGCAGCATTCTTCATACGGGAGAGTCATCATGGGGGCGTAGACGCTGTAATCCTGGCTACTTGGAAACATTGGCATGGAGAGGTGGTCGGCAGACGACCTCTGTCCCATCCGTGCCGTCCCACTCCAACCAACCAAAGGAGGTGTCGCATGCCGACGGGGACGATTAAACGCGTGTTCAAAGACCGTGGGTTCGGGTTTATTCGGACGTCGGATGGACAGGAGATCTTTTTCCACCGCTCCGGCCTGCGCAGCAGCCGTTTCGAGTCTGTTGCAGAGGGGGATGCCGTAGAGTTCGAGGTGGAATCCAGCCCCAAGGGACCGCGAGCTGTGAATATCCAAGTAGCCGCCAATCCTTAGTCATCTTGTGGCAGTCGGGCGAAGCCGGCCGATCGTTGATCCGCCGGCCTCTTCCCCACATAGGAGGGTTGTGTTGACGAACGCGACCTCGGCCCATCACTCATAAGCGACAACGCCTATACCCACGCCTTTACCCCCCTCAAATTGGGATGCCAGCCGGTCACTCTATTGCCGGTCCGTATTCGTATAATCATTCGTGAGGAATATCATTCATGCCATGCGGCGGTGATTGGCCTCATGTGAAGGAGGTTGCTTTGCATGTCCACCATCCGTGAATCGGATCTCCCAGGTATCGGCCGCAAGTTTCAAATCGAAGCGCAAAGCGGCGACAAGCTTATCGTCGTGGTTCATGACGATGGGAGACGCGAACTGTACCACTTCGATCCTAACGACCCCGATGAATTGCTCTCCATGGTTACCCTCAATGACACTGAAGCACGCCAAGTCGCCGGCATCATCGGCGGCCTGAACTATACACCCAAGGCGTTGGAATCCATGAGCATCACTCTAGAAGGGTTATTGATCGAATGGTATAAAATCGAATCTGGCTCCGCTGCGATTGGGCAAACGATTGGCCAACTCCAGGTGCGCCAGACCACCGGTGCCACCATCATGGCCATTATCGAAAAGGATGGCCGCAAGCACATCAACCCTGGCCCCGATCAACCACTCACAGATGACGTGACCTTGGTAATTGCTGGAGAGCGACAACAGGTTCAGGCATTCAAGCGACTCATCGCCCAGGGGAGCCAATAGCCGATGGCACACATCGTCTTTGAGGTGGGTCTGGCACTGACCCTCATCGCTGCGGCAGCGCTCCTTTCCGCCCGCTTGCGGTTTTCGATCGTGCCGTTGCTTATCCTCGCCGGCATGGTCGTGGGGCCGCACATGCCCAAACTCGGTATTATCGACCTGCGCTTCATCCAAAGTGCCCCACTCCTAGAATTTATGGGACGCCTGGGGATTCTGTTCTTACTGTTCTATCTCGGTCTGGAGTTCTCGCTTGGTCGCTTGATCAAGGCTGGACGCTTGATTGTCGTGGGGGGGACGATCTACATCGCCCTGAATTTTGGGCTAAGTCTGGGGTTTGTCGGGCTGATGGGTTGGCCGCTACGTGAGATGCTGGTGGCGGCTGGGATCACGACCATTTCTTCGAGTGCGATTGTCGCCAAAGTGCTGGTGGATCTCAAACGCACAGCCAACCCGGAAACTGAGATGATTCTTGGCATCATCATGTTCGAAGATATTTTTCTCGCTGTGTATTTGACGCTCGTATCGGGCTTGGTGCTCAGCGGCGCGACCTCGTTCAGCCAGGCGGCTATGTCGGCTGTGATCGCCCTTGGGTTCATGCTAGCTATTCTCGCCGTGGGTCGCAAAGCTACCCCGTGGTTGAACCGGGCGCTCGACATTTCTTCGGATGAGGTGTTTCTACTGATCGTCTTCGCAACCCTGTTGCTGGTCGCCGGTTTGTCGGAGACCATTCATGTGGCCGAGGCCATTGGCGCGCTGCTGGTCGGGTTGGTATTGGCGGAAACAGAGCACCGTCAGCGCATCGAGCATCTGGTCATCCCTTTCCGAGATTTGTTTGGCGCCATGTTTTTCTTCCACTTTGGCCTGACCATCGACCCCTATGCCTTGGGCGGCGCGGTATGGCCAGCTTTGGGGGCGGTGGCACTGACGTTGGTTGGCAATTTCACTGCTGGCATGTTGGCCGGACGCAGCGCCCGGTTGTCACCACGGGCCTCCTCCAACATCGGACTGACCATCGTGTCTCGGGGTGAGTTCTCCATTATTATGGCTAATTTAGGCCGACATGGTGGTCTGCTGCCGATCCTACAACCGTTTGCTGCGCTCTATGTGCTGATCTTAGCCATTCTGGGGCCATTGCTCACCATGCAATCCCGGTTCGTGTTCGAACGACTCAACAAGATCTTCCGCTGGCAAAAGCCTCCAGAGGTAAAGGAGGATCCCCCACGCGTGGATGCCTCACCCTAGGTTCATGACCATTACTGAAATAATACCTCCTTAATCCTGCACTCGTCCCACTGCTTTGCGGTCCCGCTCGCGTTGCCGCAGCTCCACCCGGCGGATTTTGCCGCTGATGGTCTTTGGGAGCTCGGTGGTGAATTCGATCTCACGGGGATACTTGTAGGGGGCTGTGACACGTTTCACGTGCTCCTGGAGGTCTTGCAATAGCTGTTCGGAGGGTTGATGGCCCGGCGCCAGGATGACAAAGGCCTTGACCACCTCACCCCGAATCTGATCGGGACTCGCCACTACCGCGGCTTCGGCGACAGACGGATGCTCGACCAGGGCACTCTCGACCTCGAAGGGCCCGATGCGATAGCCAGCGCTGATGATGACATCGTCGGCCCGTCCGACAAACCAGAAGTAACCATCCTCATCTCTGATGGCACGATCGCCGGTGATGTACCATTCACCGCGGAGACAATTCGTCGTCGCCTCAGGGTTGCGCCAATACTCTTTGAACAGGCCTACGGGACGCATCGGCGTCAACTTCACGGCGATGTCTCCTTCGACGCCAGCCGGCAGTTCACGCCCA
This sequence comes from uncultured Nitrospinota bacterium, assembly GCA_963707985.1. GTDB lineage: Bacteria > Tectomicrobia > Entotheonellia > J063 > CAVPRW01 > CAVPRW01. The sequence goes on from CAVPRW010000041.1 coordinate 98,063, forward strand.
TCATCATCCACAATAGCGATGGTAAAACCTGGGCTGGGTTTCCCCATGGAGCCAGGCTTCACTGGCAGGGGCGGGAAGTTTGCCACCAGAATCACCGTTTCGGTTTGGCCATAACCATCGCGGATGATCTGTCCCGTGCCGCGCTGCCAGGCCTCGATGACCTCCGGGTTCAGTGGCTCCCCAGCCCCGATGCAATGGCGTAGGGCAGCAAGACGGTAGTGGCCCAGGTTCTCTAAGACGAGCAGGCGGTAGGCTGTGGGGGGTGCACAGAAGGTGCTGATGGGATAGCGCTCAAGAAGCTCCAAGGTCTGCCGAGGATCGAAGCGACCTCGCCCGTCGAACGTAAACATTGCCGCCCCCATACTCCAGGGGCCAAATAGATTGCTGTATGCCGCCTTGGCCCAGCCGGTATCGGAGAGGTTCCAATGCAAATCAGTAGGCTTTAAATCCAACCAGTACTTGCCCGTGACGATATGTCCCAGGGGATACGACACATGTGTGTGCAAAACCATCTTGGGATAGCCCACAGTGCCTGAGGTGAAATAGATCATCATGGACTCATCACTGCGCGTCGGCTCGGGTTCGAGGGTACTCCTGGCCGAGGCCACCGCCCGAGTGTAGTTGACCCAGCCCTCCCGTTCCGCCCCGAGTAAGATGTTCAGACGCAACGTTGGGCATTCATTGGCCACCTGTTCGACCTTCAGCGCCCCTTCTGCGTCGGTGATCACGGCGACGGCTTCGGCCGCTTGGAGACGATAGGCGACATCCTTCGGAGTCAGCAGGGTTGTGCCCGGCATAGAGATGGCACCGATTTTCATGATGCCGAGCACCGCTTCCCACCACTCGGGTAGGCGGGGTGACATGATCAAGATGCGGTCGCCCTTGCGGATACCCATCATGCGCAGGACATTGCCCACCTGGTTAGAACGTACAGCAAAGTCACGGAATGTGAGACGCCTTTCATCCCCCTGTTCATTGACCCACAGCATCGCTACTTTCTGGGCATCCTCACCCCAGCGATCGACCACGTCGACAGCGAAATTATAGTACTCGGGGACTTCCCAGCGAAACTCGCGGCAGGCTTGTTCGTAATCGATCATCTCAGGATACACCGAGAACCCTCCTTCCGAAGAGCGTGCCGAGCATTGAGGGTAAATATGCGCCGTCCCTCAGGACTCAGCACCGAGCACACCTCTTATGGCGCCTTGGCAACGGGATTTTCCAGCACCCCCAACCCAGCGATTTCAACGCGGACGGTTTCCCCCGGTCGCAGCCAGCGCGGCGGCTTGCGAGTGAACCCAACCCCCGCGGGAGTCCCGGTGGAGATCACGTCACCAGGCTCCAGCGTCATGATTTCCGCCAGGTACTCGACCGTCTCAGGGATCTTGAAGATGAGCTGGCTGGTGTTGGACCGTTGTAAAACTTCACCTGCGATGCTGAGGCTGATGTCGAGGTTGTGTGGATCGGGTATCTCGTCCTTGAGGACGAGGGCCGGACCCATGGGGCAATGCGTGTCAAAAGTCTTACCCACCATCCATTGTGAGGTTGCGAATTGATAATCGCGTGCGCTCACATCGTTGATGATGGTGTAGCCCGCGACATAGTCCAGAGCTCGCTCGCGAGGGATATGGTGGCCGCGGCGTCCGATGACGAAGGCGAATTCTGCCTCATAGTCGATTTGTTCTGTGGCATGTGGGATGAGAATAGCTGCACCAGGGCCGACCACGCTATTACTGTACTTGGCGAACACGGTCGGTACCTCGGGGATCGCTTGCCCCGTCTCCTCGGCGTGATCGCGGTAATTGAGGCCCAAGAGGATCAACTTCCCCGGGTTCGGTATGGGAGCCTTGAGCTCCACCTCGCCGCGCGTGAATACCACCCCATTGTGCCTAAGCCTTTCAGTCTGCTCTCCAGAGCCTAGTCTCTCCCGCACGTACCCTGCGGCCTCGTGGATGGCCTCTAGCGCTCGCTCGCCTGCCTCTAACACACTGATCATGTCTGCCGGGACCAGGGCATCAGCCATCGCTGCGGCCCGTGGGTCTCCACGGTGCACTAAAAGCGTCTCATAAGCCCGGTTGACATCTATCACACGCTCCTGTTCAAGCAGCCCAACACGCTGAACGCCTCGATGGCCGAAGGTCACGAGCTTCATCTCATCCGCTCCTTTGTGAAGACTTTAGATGCTCTATCGAGCGTTGCTCGTACGCGGGAGAAAATGGTCAGCCAAAGGTAGTCCAAAGGTAAAATCACTGTCAAGCTCATTTCTGTCCGTCAGCACCATGGGCAAGGCATGAGGTATTTCGAAAGTCTGCTGTTCTAGTGTGTCTCCTGTTCTACAGCCCGAGCGAGCGACATGAGGAGAACGGTGGCACGCGACACGATTGTCAGCCTGTCTGGTCAGTGCCACCATAGCTGGGCTGACCTAAGCGCACAGGTTGGGGGGATATTTCCTCGGCTGCGGCTGTTTGATGAGCTGACGAACGGTACTGATCAACGCTTCCCATCTGTTCAATGGCTGCACCATCGAGAAACACTTCGGTTACCGGAGAGGGGACAGCAAAATATCATATCAAATATTATCAAAAAAAATTAATTATGGTATATAATGATCCAATCGTCTCAGGCGTAAGACACAGATCTCAGGAAGCAACCGGCTTAGTTTGCAGAGGAGGGCTGTGCCGTGGCACAGATACCGCGCGTGGTGATTACCGGCCTTGGAGTCGTTGCCCCCAATGGGACTGGCAAGGATGCCTTCTGGGATGGCCTACAGCAGGGCCGTTCAGGAATCCGGCACATCACGCTTTTCGATACCAGCAAGTTCCCATGCCATATTGGCGGAGAGATCGATAACTTTCAGCCGGCATCATACATCAAGAAGCAGGACGTAAAACGTCTTTCGCGAGTTTCCCAATACGCCGTCGCGGCTGCCCAAATGGCGCTGCACGATTCTGCCCTGCAGATGACCGCAGAAAATGCCCACCGCACCGGTGTGTGTTTCGGTACGTCAGCCGGCAAGGGGGAGATTTTTGAGACTGATCATCTCGCCTTCCTGGAGCGGGGCACTCGGGGAATCCATCCCTTGAGTTTCATCGAATTTCTGCCCCACGGGGTCTCAAGCCATGTGGCTATCGAGTTGGGCACCAGCGGCATCAGCGGATCGGTTGCGACCGGCTGCACATCGGGCCTGGATGCTGTTTACTGGGGTTATATGCAAATTTGTCTCAGGCGAGCAACCGTCATGGTGGTTGGCAGTGCCGAAGCTTTGCTAAACCCATTCGCGTTTGGCGCTGTTTGCGCATCGGGCGTTCTTTCAAAGCGAGATGACCCACCCCAGACCGTCTCACGTCCCTTCGATTTACACCGTGATGGGATAGTCCTCAGTGAAGGGGCAGGTGCCATCATTTTAGAAACGCTAGAGCAGGCCCAGGAACGGAACGCCCTCATCTATGCCGAAGTCCTCGGATTCGCGACCGGACGTGAAGGGGAGAACCTCGTCAGATGTGATCTCAGCGGTTCCGACATGGCCCGAGTTTTGGAGGCGGCTCTGTACCATGCGAGAGTCCCGAAAGAGCTCATCGACTATATCAATGCACACGGTGTGGGGCTCCCGGATTACGACACTGCTGAAACAAGCGCTATTAAGTCTGTTTTCGGGGACAAGGCCTACAACTTGGCCGTCAGTTCGATCAAATCGATGGTCGGCCAGCCTTTTGCCGCGGGTGGCTCTCTGCAAATCGTCTCTTCGTGCTTGACCTTACAACATGGTGTTATTCCCCCAACGATCAACTACGACACGCCAGACCCTGACTGCGATCTCGACTATGTGCCTAATCGAGCCCGCAAGGCCCGTGTGCGCACCCTTCTCGTCCACGCCCATGGGACAGGAGGGACCGATTCAGCGCTGGTGTTAGGGACGTTGGATTGCATGCGAGAGTGGTGATGGATGCGACGCTGATTGCTGCCATCACCTTATGCGCTATCAACCTATTCCTGGCGGGAATGGTGTTATTTCAGAGCCCGCGCAATCCACCGAACCAGGCTTTTGTCTTCTTTGTCTTGACACTGGTCGGCTGGTCGTTGTGTGTGCAAAGGGTCTATGGGAGTGCAACGCCAGCTTCAGAAATCTTGTGGGGACGCCCAGCCTTTGCTTTCGCCAGCCTGATCGGTAGTAGTATCGTGGTGTTTTGTCAACTCTTTCCCGATTCCACAGGGCACAGTTTGAGCAAGACCAGCCGCCTGTTCATTCTTCTGGGGACACTCCTGGCTGGATTGAGCCTCACCCCACTCGTGCTACATGATATGGTCATCTCCGGCAACGGACAGATCCAACGTAACTATGGTCCTATATATCCGGTATTTGCCGCATTTTTTTTTACTGCTCTAGGCCATGGGATATGGACATTGACCAGGAAATGGTGGACAGCTCGTGGACGTAGTAGGCTGCAAATCCAATATCTTTGGCTAGGTTTGTGCCTGCTCATCGGTGGCGCAACTACCACCAACCTTGTGATTCCCATGCTGATGCGGAGTTCGCACGCGAGTGTCTATGGGCCATACTTCAGTGTGTTCTTCGTCTGCTTGACGGCCCATGCCATCATTCGCCATCGACTCATGGACATCCGCTTGATCATCCGCAAGAGCATGACATATGGCTTGTCGGCAGGAGCCGCGGTCGGCATCATCTGGGGCCTGTTAAGCGTCATGGACAAGGGGTTTGAGGTCCAACTCCGGACTGCATCTCCCTACCTTCCCTTGATGATTAGCGTTGCCGGCGCCATCGTGTTTCATCAGGTTCGGGTGGTCATCCAGCATGTGATTGACCGTTATTGTTACCGCCAGGAATACGATTATCGTCAGGCGATTCGGAGAATCAGCCAGGTATTGGCCAGTCTTCTTCGCATTGATCCTCTGTGCCAGCACCTGACCCAGTTTATTCTCGGCACTCTTAAAGTGGAAGAGGTGGCTGTCTATTTATGCCACGAGCACTCATTTATCGAACAGCGCGCATTCCAACAGGTCAGTGACGGCGAGCCCGGTCAGAAAAACGCTCTTAGTATGGTATCACCACACCTTATGGCGCTGCTCAAGCGCGCCAGACAGCCCGTTCTCCAGGATGATCTGGCCCTCTGGGCAGACGCGAGCGCTCAGGTACATCTACATGAGGAGTTTCTGCTGCTGCGCAGCAAAATGCTTATCCCCCTGTTCTTTGATCAGGAGGTTGGTGGCTTTATTGCTGTTGGTGAAAAGCGTTCGGGCGATCCGTTCTTCAACCAGGATATCGAATTTCTAGCCACGATTGGCCATCAGGCAGGCGCAGCGTTGAAGCGGAGCCACCTCCACGAAGAAGTTAACTGGATGAAGGAATATAACGAAAGCATTCTGCGACATATGGAGAGTGGCTTGGTGGTAGTTAGCCACGACAACCTGATCACAGTGGTGAACGAGGCGGCGGCACGCCTGCTGGGGATACATGCCAGTGAGATTGTCGGTCGACCTCTCGACCAGCTCACGACCTATGGACTGGGTCTGCCGCTCCTCAATACGCTCTTGGAGAAGACGGCCTATGCTAACCACGAAGCCGTCCTCACGACCGCTTCCGGGCAGACCCTGGCAGTCGTCTTTAGCACGTCGATGCTGCATGGCGAGGATGATCAGCCGAGTGGGGCAATCTTGGCGTTTAACGATCTGTCTCGGATCAAAGCCCTTGAAGAGGAAAAGCGCCGCATCGAACGCCTGGCTTCCATTGGCGCTTTCATGTCCGGCATCGCCCACGAAATCAAAAACCCCTTAGTTGCCATCAAGACGCTGGGGGAACTTTTACCGGAGCAGTACGATGACGAGGAATTCCGAGAGACTTTTACGAAAGTGGTGCTCAATGAGGTCGAACGTATCGATGCGTTAGTACGTCGGCTGCGGAGCTTGTCAAATGGTTCTGCCGTACCATTGCATCCCCTCAACATCCTCGACCCTCTTGAAGAGACGATCTCCCTCGTCTCTGGTGAGCTTACACGCCACTGCATCAAGGTCATACGTGACTATCAGTCACCAATATTACCGATCATGGGCGATCCCGATCAACTGAAGCAAGTGTTTGTGAATCTATGTTTGAACAGTGTTGAAGCGATGGGAGAGGGTGGGACGCTACGAGTGACCGTGGAGAGTCGAGGCAAACCTGTCGGTCAGCCATCTGAGTTGGTCATTCAGATCGCTGATACGGGTCCAGGCATTCCCGCCGAACACATCTCCACGATCTTTGATCCCTTCTTTACGTTGAAGGAGCAGGGGACCGGCTTGGGATTGGCGATTTGCCGAGGCATAATCGACTACCATCGCGGGTCTATTACCGCAGCGAACAGTTCCGAGGACTCTGGAGCGGTCTTCACGGTCAAACTTCCGGTGGTACAGGGAGTCGAGGGGTATGAGAGCACTGTTGCTGGTGGCCAACAAGCAAGAACGACTCACCCAGTTGCAGAAGTTGCTCGGTGAGACGCATACGCTGTTCACAGCTGAATCTCCGGCAGACGCCGTGGAATTCCTACAGCTCACCAAGGTGGATGTGGTGATAGGGGCCTTTGACACGCGGTCTCCACAAATCGTCCAGTTTTTTGAACAAATCAAAACGGCGCAACGCCACTGTGTCACTCTCTACTTGGCCCCCCCGCCGCCTCCTGACGGTGCGGGGGAGGAGACATTCAACCCCCGCGCTGACTTTGTCCTGCGCCGTCCATTTTCCCGTGAGGATCTCTGTCAGGTCATTGACCAAGCCTTGGAAAAACAGCACCTTCTTGAAGAACTTGCCTCAGTGCGTGGTCAGGCGGGAGGCCAACCTACTCCAGTTGTGCCCAAACTTAACAATGAGCTATCGCTGTCAAGGATTGGGCAGATCCTACGGGATTTCGCCAAGGCCTTTAGTGCGAAGTCCGATTTACACCGCGCCCTAAATCTATTCCTCGATGCCATCGGAGAATTCCTGCGCCCGAGTCGGATGTCGATTCTTGTCCGCAATACGACTACCCGCGAATTCGAAATACGAGCCCACCGTGGACTTCAGCCGCAGATCGCTGAAAGCCTACGCCTCCGTGGCAACGAGGGGCTACCGCTGTGGCTCATGACGGAGGCCAGGATCCTCCATCGGGCTGAGGTGGAGAACCATCGGCATCTACCAACTTCCCTGGATATCTATCGTGAGATGCAAGCCCTGCGCTCGGTGGCAAGCATCCCGTTGATTGCCTCCAGCAGCCTCGTGGGCATTCTCAACCTCGGTGAACGCGTCACCGGCCTGCCATACACCGATGACGAGCTTGAGATCCTCTTCGGTTTAGCCTGCCAGGTGGCTATCAGCATCCAAGATATCAATCTGCATGAGGAGTTCCAGTCGCAGAAGACGTGCATCGAGAATATCCTCACCCATATGAGCAGTGGTGTGATCACGATTGGGACAGATGAAAAAATCCATATCTACAATCATCGAGCTTCGGAAATTCTTCGGAAGCCTGCAGCTGAAGTGATTGAGGAAGACCTCCGTCTCCTACCATCGCCGTTAGGTGACTTGTTATATGAAACGCTTACCCAGGGTATTGCGTATCAAAAACACGAGGTCTCATTAGCCGCAGATAAACGTCTGCTGGAGGTGAACACATATCAAATCTTTGACGAACAGAGACGAATCGCTGGCAGTGCGTTAGTCTTTGATGATTTCACTGCTCAAAAACATCTCTATGAGGAACAACGTCGGACAGATCAACTTGATTTCTTGCATAAATTCATTGGTCGTATGGCACATGAGATCAAGAATCCATTAATTTCAATTAAAACATTTCTAGAACTCTTAGAATATCAATATGATGATCCTGATTTGAGAGATCAATTCTTTCATATTGTCAAATATGATGTCCAAAATCTTGATCGAATTACTGAGAAATTATTTAACTTTGCAAATAAAAGGTCGTACCGATTCGAATTTGGAGACATCAATTCAGCGATTTATCGGTCGACATCTTCAATTATATCAAATAAAAAGTTTGTACAACGCTATCAGACAAATAATGAGGATAATACAGATGAATTCTGTCCAACGATACTGAATATTCAAATTACAAACAATGAAAATTTGCCATTATTTCGTTTTGATCGAGAACAATTAGAAAATGCTATTACTTATATTTTAATGTATCTCATGCGTACTATGAAAATACAGGATAAGATCATCATTGATTCAAAACTCGATCATAACCGCGATCATGAATCTATCTCTTTGAGCATTGCGGGGAACACACAGGCATTCACTACCGAGGAGCTCCGGCAAGTATTTGATCCCTTCAGCATTGAGCAAAGTACCTTGATCGATGTCGGTCCCTGTGTTGCCCAGAAAATCATCAACGAGCATGGTGGTCACCTTGATGTCCGGCAGGATAAGAATGGTCATGTGACGTTTGTCATGACCTTGCCCGTGTCCCGTGAATCAGAGGAGGTGAATACACGATGGGGGATGCGCACCGGATCTAGTCGTAGATGATGAGCTCGGACCGCGCGAAGCCCTGCGCATGATTTTAAAATCCAAATATCAGGTGCTCACTGCTGTCAACGGCCCGGATGCCCTTCAGGTGCTGAGCAAGACCCCGACGGACATCGTTCTCGCTCGACATCAAAATGCGTGAGATGAATGGCATTGAGGTCTTGAGAGCGATCAAGGAGACGGATGCGAGTATCGAGGTCATTATGATGACTGCTTATGCCTCGCTACAAACCGCCCGAGATGCCATGACTCACGGCGCCTCAGAATATTTGCTGAAGCCTTTCAGCAAGAAGGAGGTGGAGGAGGCAATTGCGAAAGCTCTGAAGCGACGAGCGGAACGCACCGGGGCTCAGCAGGATGTTCGTGCGCTATTAGACCAACTTCGCACCTTAGCGCACACGTCTACCACTGCCACTGTGGCATCTGACGTGCTTGCCCGGGTGGCTGTTGTCCTCGCCCAGGTCCAGGGGCTCATCGACACCTCAACAGCCCTCTTATACTTTCGATCCGGGCCTACTGCACCGCTCTGCTGTGCAGTGGCGGTAGACGTCCCATTACAGGCGCGTGAAGCCCTCGAAAGTCCAGAGTGGAAGACCCTGCTCGGACAACTGATGACCACCAAGGAATCAGGCCCTTGGCACCTCGCATTGCAGGGTACAGGAGCCCTTCTCCCATCGCCCTTATCCGAAGCAGGTTACACCGGTGCGCTGCTCTGTCACATCAGCATTAGCCAGGATGTCGCTGGTCTCCTGACGTTTCTCACCACGACTGCCCGCGTACCGCATACCCATACATTGGAGTTCGCACAGACGGTCGCTGATCTTCTGGCGTTCGCGATCCACACTCAGCAGCGCTACCAAACATCCCAACAAGCGGCGGCGCAGCACGCTCAACGAGCTGCCCAACTCGGTATCTTGCGCACGATCTCACAGGTTATCCTAGGTCAACTAGAACTCCCAGTGACACTCCAGGCTATCGCCGAGCAATTGCAGACAGGACTTGGCTATGCCGGCTTCCACGTCTGGCTTTCCTCCCCTTCCGGCCATTTGCAGGAAGCCCACGGCGCTGGTCGTAACCTCGGCTGGAGGCCGCACGAGAGCACACCGCCGCCTACAGCCTTACAGGTCCTCGAAGTCCCCGAGGCTCAGGTAATCCTTGCCCCCATTCTATTGTCGGAACATCCTGTCGGCGTGCTCAAAGTCGTGCGCGATGCACAGCATGGTCCACTGACCCCAGTAGAACTCGATCTGTTACGTATGTTGGTGGACTCCATCGCCCTGGCGGTGCACAACTCACGCCTGTACGGTGAGATCGCCGCGACGAAAAGCTTTCTTGAGAATCTTATCCATGATGCTGGCGATGCTATTATCACCGTCGATACCGCCAACCGTATCACTTCATGGAATGCCAGTGCCGAGCGTATCTTTCATGCCTCCGCCGCATCCATGTTGCACCAGCCGATCGCGACGCTCCTTCCTGCCGAACATTATGCCCAGTGGTGCGAGGAGGTTGAACGGCAAGGCCAGAGTTTACTGATTGACACGGCTCTCACCCCGTGTCAAGGTTCACCTCGTGATGTGTTGCTCACGCTGTCCCGGCTGCGGGGTCCTCATGATACCCGTGCCGGCTTGTCGATCATTTTAAAAGATGTGACGGAGGAACGTCGCTTGCGGGAACAGGTCCTCCACGCCGAGAAGCTGCGCACTGTGGGAGAAATGGCGGCGGGCATCGCCCACAATTTTAACAACGTGTTGACAACAATCCTGACGCGGGCGCAATTGCTAGCGCAGCAAGAATCTGACACGGTCACGTTGAAGCGTGGTTTATCTTTGATCGAACAGGCCGCCTCCGACGGTGCGGCGTTGGTCCGGCGTCTCCAAGGCCTGGCCCGGGGTAGCGCCGCCCCCGAGCGCAACTGGCTCGACCTAAATGTGCTTGTGCGGGAAGTTGTTGACACGACCCAGCCTCTCTGGCACGACCATACGCGACGAGAAGGACGTCCGGTGGAGGTACACCTGGCGCTGGCTGCCCTCCCACTTTTGCTCGGACGGGCAGCTGAATTGCGTGAGGTCTTGACCAACCTTCTCTTAAATGCCATTGAGGCAATGCCCAAGGGAGGAGGGATCACCATCCGAACCTGGGCGGAAGCGTCTGCCGTTGGCGTGAGAGTGAGCGATACAGGGATCGGGATGACACCGGAGGTGCAACGCCGAGTGTTTGATCCCTTCTTTACGACCAAAGGGGCACGTGGAACAGGATTGGGCCTCAGTGTCTCGCAAGCGATCATCAAAGGACATGATGGGACTCTGACAGTGGATAGCGAGCCCGACCGTGGGACGACCTTCGTCATTACGCTCCCCTGTTCGTCAGAAACGGTTGGGACCCGGATCTCGCAGGTGGTAGCATAAGACGATAGTTCTGCTTGTCATCGCTGGCCTACTCTTTGCCAGATGCCTGTCGAGGGTTCTCGCCAGAGCATCTTTCGCGCACACCGGTCCCAATAGCATAACGCAGGATTTCCCCGTCCATGCACAAGAGGCTTCCCCTCCATGGTCGCACGTTCCAGAACAGTTGCGTGGTTTCCGAAGGTGTGGTCAGGTCCTGCCTTGAGCGAGTATTGGTAGGCCTATGGCCTGCTCATGCTGAGAAATGTCTGGCTACAACCCCCGATTGATGAGCACGTGGAAACTTAGGATGAGGGAAATCATCAGTAGACAGTTATACGATTCTATAAGTATAATATGATAACTCTTGATGATATTAGTCGAGACCATGTTAAGCCAGAATGCCAGCAGGCCAGCAGTACGGCTCACAAGCGGACTCAAGAATTCGGGGGATTGCCCCAAACAGGAGTGTGGCGCAAGAAATTGTCGTGGCTTCTGCGGCCTTAGTTAGAAAAACTCACGTATGCGATCGCGCCCCGACCTCGCTTCCAGGCGATCGAGGGTCTCGTCACAAAGACTTACAAAGCGATACCTTAGGGTAGAAATCCCTCAAAGGTGTACACTGCAACATGGATGTGTTAAAGCGGTGAAGGGAGGCAGGAATGGCAAGAGAAAACATTCTTGTGGTGGATGATGAGCCAGATATGCGGGATGCACTGACAGCAGCGCTTCGACGGGAAGGGCTCTGCATCTCCACAGCCGCCAATGGTGTTGAAGCGCTGGAAAAGGTTCAAGGACAGTCGTTTGACTTGATCGTTACCGATGTGCGAATGCCGCGTATGGGGGGGCTGGCCTTGTTACAGGAGCTGAAGCGTACCTCCCCCACCATCCCCGTGATCATGATGACAGGGTACGGCCGTATTGAGGACGCCGTAGAAGCCATGAAGGCTGGAGCCTTCGATTATCTGCTCAAGCCCTTCTCCCTCGAAGACCTGAAAGCTGTGGTCACCAAGGCCTTAACGCCTCCCCATACGCCGGCAAGACCTCCAGTGGAACCCGCACGACACAAGGAGCACGACCACCGCGAGGCGGGCGGGAACCTCGAGCGGCCCATCGTCACTGCTGATCCCCGGATGCTTCAGGTCATCGACCTGGCTAAGGAAGCGGCCTCTAGTAAAGCCACCGTCCTGATTCAGGGGGAAAGCGGGACCGGAAAGGAGGTGCTAGCACGCTATATTCACGCCAACAGCCCGCGGAATATACAGCCATTTGTGGCGGTCAATTGCGCTGCTATCCCCGAAGGATTGCTCGAGAGTGAATTATTCGGCCATGAGAAAGGTGCCTTTACCGGAGCCATCACCATGCAAGTTGGCAAGTTCGAATGGGCCAACCGTGGCACTATCTTGCTCGACGAGATCAGCGAGATGCCCCTGCCCCTACAAGCGAAGCTGCTCAGAGTCCTCCAGGAACATGAGATCGAGCGTGTGGGCGCGCACAAACCAGTAGCTGTAGACCTCCGGATCATCGCGACGACAAATCGTCGTTTGAAAGATCACACGGCAGCCGGCAAGTTTCGCGAAGACCTGTATTATCGCCTCAACGTCATTCCGCTAAACATCCCCCCTCTGCGTGAGCGCAAAGGCGATATTCCCTTGCTGATCGAACATTTCGTCCGCAAGCATAGTCGCGATGGCGACCAACCGCTCCCGCGCATGAGTCATGAGACGATTCAGCACTTTCTTCAATACGATTGGCCAGGCAACATCCGCGAACTGGAGAATATGGTGGAGCGCTGGCTCGTACTTTATCAGGGTGGATTCCTCGCGACAAGCCATCTGTTTCTGAATGAGGGGGCTGCCGCCTTGCCTCAGGCATCTATGAGCAAACCGTCCATGTCCGTACGAGAGATGGAGCGCGCGCTCATCATGGAAACGCTGCAGGCGATGAACGGTAACCGGACGCAGGCGGCCAAGGTGCTCGGCATTAGCTTACGGACGCTGCGTAACAAGCTGCGCGAGTATCAGGGAGGGTTCAGGATAAGCGCTGGCGACGAATGAGCAAGGTGCTTAGTACTATCTGACATTGAGCAGGTGCTCAAAGAGAAAAGCTCGTCTATCCTCTGCTGACTGCTTAGCTGCCTTAAGGGGCTTCAGGGGAGGGGTTGACAATGGGACAAGTTCGCGTCGAGCGTTTCGATTACTTATGTGTGATCGTTGCTGTGATGAACGACACAGGGCTGGTGGATCTGCTCGACACTCGTCTCGTGCCAGATACACAAGAAATGACTCGGCCTGGCGAAGCCGTGGCCGGGATGATCCTCAATGGCTTGGGCTTTGCCAATCGGCCCCTGTCGTCGAGGCCCAGATTTTTTGCCAGCAAACCCCTCGATCTCGTGTATCGTGAGGGCATCGAGTCTACGATAGTCAGGGACTTTAAGCTTGGCTGCACCCTCGATAAAGCCTATTCTTATGGCTACGACGGGTTATTTCAGGAGCTGGCTCTTACGGGCTGTGCTCATGAAGCTATTGATCTGCGTTTCAATCATCCTGACACGACCAGCTTCTCGCTCAGCGGCGAGTTTGTACCCGACAATGATGAGCATGCTATGACGATTACCCACGGCTACTCCCAGGATCACCGGCCAGACCTGAAGCAGGCGGTGTTGGAACAGATGGTCTCGGAAGACGGTTTCGTGCCCTTTATGGATATGAGTTGAGATGGCCATACCTCAGACATCCAGATGTTCCAGAACGAGCCCAGGCCTTGATGCACGCCTTCACGAAAACGCCCAGCCCACGGTATTTGGTCTCAGATACCAAATTCTATCACGAGCACAATGCCTTCAGCCTCAAAGGAATTGCCTTCATCACCCGTATTCCCAACACCTTCGGCGTCGTCTCACAGGTGATCACACAAGCGCTGGAGTGGAACACCTGGCAGCCTTTTGATGACAACCTCCGCTATCAGTCTCGTGAGTTGTGCCACTATGGCATGGCCCAGCGCTGGCTGTTGGTGTATTCGCAGGCGGCCCTTGAGCGCGCCGCCGCGACACTCACCAAAGCCAAACCTCGCGAGCATCGGGCTATCCCAAGTAACTCTTTCACCTGCAAGCCCAACGCTTGTGTGCGCCCAGTGGCGCCCAAGATGCCCTGGCGGCGTTAGCCAAGCACTGGACGTATCACCGCGTCGAGTCCTATCAGCTGAGCGCACACAAACACGACGCTGGCAACGGTCGACCCACACCGTGCACCCCACCCAAGGCCATCACGTGGCAAATCCAGGCCCAAATCCGTTCGAATGACGAGACGGGGGACCAAAATCGACGGGAGCGAGTTGCTCAGTGCCGAAGTCATTGCCGCCTACAAAGGTCGATCTTAAGTTGAAGGGGTGGTCGGTTTCTCAAAGATCCACTGTTTTTTGTCTTGTCGTTGTTTGTCAAAAAACCCAACCGGGTTAAAGGGTTGCTCATGGTGATCGCGACGGCGTTGCTGGTCCAGTCCCTAATACTACAGTTGTAACAATCTCGCACCACTGGTATCTTGGTTCCAAACTCATGGAGGGAGGACGGAACCATGCGACAGATCGATGCCCCGACGGAGGGACCTGGCCTGACCACGACCGATGCCACGGTGAGCACCATTGAGGGTGGCCTCGCCTACGTGGCGGACATTGGAGGGCGGCTGGCCCCCTATTTC